>CBDCQF010000011.1:0-632436 GCA_965220545.1 Dehalococcoidia bacterium | reverse complement strand
GCATTGTTCCCAATCATCGGCCGTCATCCAGTTCTCGGACACGATTTCGTCAGGGCTGATCGGACGGTCGTGATGCTCTTCCTTGGTGGTCGGTGTGAGGTAGTTCGTCGGGAGCTTCTGGTTCTTGATTAGGCCCTCGGGCAAATCGATGCCACAGTAGTTACGCTGACCGCTCTGGTAGACCGTCCAGAGGGAGGTGTTCGTGGTTCCGGTGATGTATCCACGCATCACGAACTCAATTGGAAAGACTGTACATTTCTTGGCAACTGTGACGTTTGGATCGGGAACGGATAGGACCTGATTCGGCACAATATGGCGGGTCTGTTCAAACCACCATGCGCTCGTCATGTTGAGGACTTGCCCCTTGAAGGGGATAGCGGCCAGCACCCGGTCGAAGGCGCTCTGTCGGTCGGTGGTGATGAGTACCATACGATCCCCAAGATCGTATCGATCGCGTACCTTGCCTATGTACTTCTCCCCTTGAGAAATATTCGTCTCAATGAGGCAGTTTCCAAGCTCCTGTCGTATTCGATCCGTGTAGCCCTCTGGAGTATAGATAGCGTTATCCATTTATTATTGTCTCCGCAAAATTAAAATCATGGTTTCAATGCCTACATCTCCATCTTCTTCTCGCCGGAGAGGTAGGCGTCCGGCTCTTTGGAGAAAGCGACGCGGCAGCCCGGAGCGCAGAAATAGTAGGTCTCTCCCTGGTGTTCGTGGGTGCCGCCGGGAGGATTGTCGATGTTGACTCTCATGCCGCATACGGGGTCGTACCCGGCTTCTCCGCGATTTAACACCTTCAGCAGTTTGCCTACCATGCCTTCCTCCTTAAAACCTCTTCCCCCTTGATGGGGGAAGATTGAGATGGGGGTGCCGATTGCCCCATCCTTAATCGCTATATCCTGGTGTACTTGGCGACCAGGGCGTCGTTGCCCGCGGTGTACATGTTGCCGTGGATGTCCACCCACATGCCATGCCCGTTAGCGGGCGTCCGGATGCGGGTGATCATCACCCCGTCGCGGTCCAGCATGGTCATCCCGGGCACCTGATCCGTGACGTAGACGGTCCCCTCGCCGTCAACGAAAACGTCCATGGGGTGGAAGAAGCCCGTCCATTCGGCGACGTACTCCCCGTCCCTGCCGAATATCTGCACCCGGTTGTTCTCGCGGTCGCACACGTAGATGCGGCTCCCGTCCACCCAGATGCCGTGCGGAGTCACGAACTGGCCCGGGCCCGTTCCCCATGACCCCCACGATTTGACGTATTCGCCGGTTGCGGTGAAGTGGTGCACCGAGCAGTTGGCATAGCCGTCGGCCACGTATATGTCGCCGTTTTCCGCTACCGCTATATCGGCTGGATGGTTGAACGGCCCATTCAGCGACGGCTTTTCACGGGTGCCCAATCTCAACAGTACGTTCCCTTTATGGTCTAGCTTGATGATCTCGTGCGCGTCTCTGTCGGAGAGAAAGACCTCGTCGCCGGGAGTGATGAAGATGCCGTGGGCATCCACGAACTGTCCGTCACCCCATGAATCGACAAGGTTGCCGTCTCCGTCGAAGACCAGCACCGGAGGGTCCTTTCGCTGGTAGACGTAGACCCTTCCCTGCGAATCGGCTGCTACGTGGGACGTATTTCCGAACGTCATGCCGGACGGGAGCGTGCCAAAGGGGTGCGATACCTGGTACACGTGCTTGCCGGTACCCACGATTAATCTAGTCATAGCCCCTCCCGATTCTGCCGTAGTTTGCAAACCCTCTTCCCCCTTGACGGGGGAAGATTGAAGCCTGCCCCGCACTTGATGCGGGGATGGGGGGTGAACCGTGCCTGTCCACACCCTCTTTTTCCTCCATCCTAACCTTCCCTCACTTGTGGGGGGAAGGGATTTAGGATTGTGTCGTAGTTCTATGTAACGGCGACCTTCTCTCGCTTCAGGTCTTCCACAATACGCTGCGTGATGTGCTGGGGCACCTCTTCGTAGTGGTCTTCCATCATGGTGAAGCTGCCGCGTCCCTGGGTCATGGAGCGCAGCTCCGTAGCGTACCGCTGCACCTCTGACTGCGGCGCCTCCGCCTGTATCAACGTAACGCCGTCAGCCGGGTTCATCCCCAAGATGCGCGCCCGCTTGGTGTTGAGATCGCCTATGATGTCGCCGGTGTACGAGTCCGGCACAGTGATCTCCAGCTTCATCACCGGCTCTAGAAGGACCGGCGATGCTTGTTCGACACCCTTCCTTAGAGCATACGATCCGGCGATCTCGAAGCTCATGCCGGATGAATCGACGGGATGGGAGCTGCCGTCGTAGAGAACGACTTTCAAGTCCACGATGGGAGACCCGCTAAGCGGACCCTCGTCCAGTGATTTGACGACGCCCTTCTGCACCGATGGTATGTACTCCTTGGGCACGTTGCCGCCCACCACCGTATCGGTGAACTCGAAGCCGGAACCCCTCGGCAGCGGCTGCAGCTCTATCATCACGTGCCCAAACTGGCCGTGGCCGCCGGTCTGCTTCTTGTGCCTGTATTCGGTCTTGATCGATGAAGAGACCGTCTCCTTGTACGGCACCCTGGGCAGATTGCTGAAGAGCTCCACGCCGAACTTGCGCTTTGCCTTTTCCAAGGCCACGTCTATGTGCGTTTCTCCAATGCCGGAGAGCAGCGTCTCCGCCGTATCGGGGGAACGGGTTAGGCTGAGCGTTGGGTCCTCTTCCGTGAGGCGGGCCAGCGAGTTGGCCATTTTATCCACGTCGGCCTTGCCCTTGGGAGAAATAGAAGCGCTGAACAGAGGCAAAGGAAACTCTATGGGGCTGAGCTTCACCGGCTCGTCCTTCACGCATAGCGTGTCGCCGGTAACGGTGGCCGTCAGCTTGGAAACCGCCCCAATATCACCGGCGGCAAGGCTATCGGTGGCCTGCTGGTTCTTTCCAAGCGGTACGAAAATCTGGCCTATGCGCTCGTCTTGGGACTTGCTGGCGTTAAACACCTGCGAATCGGCCTTGAGAGTGCCCCTGATCACCTTGAAATACGACAGCTTCCCCACAAACGGGTCTGCCGTGGTCTTGAATACGTGCGCTACCAGCGGGCCCGATGCATCCGCCTCGATCTTGGCGCCGTCCTCCGCTTCAACAGACGGTGAGTCCACTGGTGAGGGCAGCAGGTCTACCACCGCTTTCATGAACTCTTCCACGCCCACGGACGTGGTGGAAGAACCGGCAAGCACGGGCACTATATCGCCGGTCAGGACCGCACCCTTTAGGGAGGAAACCAGCTCTTCATTGGAAATGGCCTCCCCCTCCAGGTATTTGGTGGCAAGATCATCATCGGTTTCAGCCACGGCTTCCACCAGTTGCTCACGCAGATCCTCCAGATCAGCGGGGACATCGCCCTCTGAGCCAAGCAGGCTGACCACGCTCTTGAAATCTTGCTCAGCGCCCACAGGCGCCTGTATCGGCACGCACTTGCGGCCAAATGCGGAACGTATGCTCTCCAGAGAGCGGAGGAAATCTGCGTTTTCCCTGTCCATCTTGTTGACGAAGATGATGCGGGGAAGACCCCTGGCTTCACACATTGCCCAAGCGGCCTCGGTGCCCACCTCTACGCCGGCCTGCGCCGCAACCAGCAACACAGCGGCGTCGGCGGCTCCCAGGGCGGATACAGCCTCGCCCACGAAGTCGGGGTAACCCGGAACGTCCAGGAAGTTCAGCTTGCTGCCTGATACGGTACACGGCGCCACCGACGTCTGAATGCTGCTCTTGCGCTTGAGCTCCTCCGGCTCATAGTCTGAAGTAGTAGTTCCGTCTTCCACGTTGCCCAAACGGGTGACGGCGCCGCTGGCCATTAGCATTGCTTCCACCAGTGAAGTCTTGCCGGTGCCGGAGTGGGATATTAGGGCTACGTTGCGGATATCTTTGCTATCTACTACAGGCATGCGCTTACCTCCCCTTGCAAACCTCGCTGATTGGCCCCATTGTAGCCAAGTAACCATTGCTTAGCAATTGCAGAGAACGAGGAACGCCGGGAGGCGTCATCGCCAGCGCCCGCGAAGCATTCTGTCCCCCCGTCATTCTCTCCCCATTCCTCTTTGCGAGCTCAGCAAAGCAATCCGGTGGGGCGGGGCTTCCCTATGGGACGGGCCGGCGCTCTCCACCGTCATACTGAGGAGCGCCCACCCTCCGTCATACCCGTGACGACGGGTATCCAGGGGCGGCGGGGGCGGCGCTTCCCTACCCGCTTGCCCGTTTGCCTGTATGTCCCTCCGCCCGCTTGCCCGCTTGCCCTCTTGCCCGTTACCCTGAATACATGGGTAATCTCTACACCTTGCTTATCGTCGTTTTCTTGCTGTCGGTGGCCGTATCGCATGATAGGCTCACCGCAAGTCCCGTAGAGGAGATATCCGTACGTCATCGCTACAGCCTGGCGACCTGGGAGGCGACGCGCTTCCCCGTCAAATGGCTGCGCAAAGCCGGCAACTTTCTTTTCCCCTACGAGCTAACGGCGGAGGACGACACACAGCTTGTGCTGGACTTCTTCAGTTTGGACCGGGAAGCGGATATGCTTCAGGCCCAAGTCAATATGGCCGCCGCCGCGGGCAGCGCAGACCTCCAGGAGCTGGAAGAACGTTTGAAGGATGTACAGCGCCGCCTTGCCGATATACAGCCGCAGGTGGAGGAGAGCTTGGAATCGGCCATATCGGACGTGCTGCGACAACAGGGCATCGCCACCATAGGCTTGGACAACATACTGGAACAACGGGGCATCTCCACCATAGGCCTGGGCCCGGTTATCTTTCCGCCCGTGGACTTCATACTCGACCCGCTGCCCACAATTCTCATCGTCTCGCCTAGGGACAGGATAGAACGCCTGGAAACCGTTCTGCTCGAACCCAACCTCCTCCCCTCCGAGCGAAGCATCTTGGAAGATGAGATCCTTGAGGAGGAAAACCTGTCCTCTATCGTGCAGAACATCGGGGGGTTGGCCACCTTCCCCAATATCATTGCACTCTATGATCTGCGCACCACTATGAATATAGCATCTCATGAGTGGCTGCATAGCTACCTCTTCTTCCATCCCCTGGGTCACAACTATCGACGGAACGCTGACATGAACATTCTGAACGAGACCACGGCCAATATATTTGGAGAGGAGATGGGCCGGCTCCTGGTTGAACACATCACCGGCGAGCATGTGCCGCCGCCTACCCCGGGCGGTGTCGCTCAACCTTGCCCTGAGGACCGGTTCTGCTTCGGCAGGGAGATGCGGGAGACGCGACTTACCGTTGACGACCTCCTGGCCGAAGGGAAGGTGGATGAGGCGGAGGCTTACATGGAGGAGCGGCGGCAGCTATTTGTAGACAACGGCTACTCTATCAGGAAGCTGAACCAGGCCTACTTTGCCTTCCACGGCACATACGGGGACAGCCCCTCTTCAGTGAGCCCCATCCACGGTCAGCTTCAGAGGCTGCGGCAAGAGTCCGACTCTCTGGCCGACTTCATACACACCGTGCAAGGGGTATCGAGCTACCAGGGATTCCTTCGCCTTCTGACCGAGGAAGGCATTGAGCACTAACAAGAGGTATCTCCCCGTTCTCCAATAACAGAACAGAGATGCCCGTATGTCCGCTTGCCCGTCTGCCCGTATGTCCGTCCGCCTGACCGTTTCCCCATATGTCCGTCTCCTCTTTCTTTTCCGTGTTCCATGGCCTGTGCTATCATCTCCTCAATGGAGCGGTTATGAGGGAGCGGCTCATTGATGTCCGGATTTTCCCCAGGTTTCGCAGGTCACTATCCATGGAATGGCTGACCGGCGTAGCTGATGCGGCATTGGCGGAGGGCTCGCCTCCAACGGGCGCTGATGCCAGCCGGAACATGAGCCTGGTGGTCGCCGATGACCCTACGGTGCAGGAGCTCAACAGGGACTACCGGGGCCTTGACGAAACCACGGACGTCCTGGCCTTTTCGTCGCAGCACTGGGGCCACTATGAAGGCGATGACGAGCCCAAGGTGTTCCATGACGGAGAGCCCTTCGTTACTCCCGATGGGCACCACGACTTTGTAGGGGAAGTGATCATCTCTTACCCCCAGTGCCGGCGGCAGGCGGATGCCCGGGGCAAAAGTGTCGACGATGAACTGGCTCTGCTCATAACGCACGGGGTTCTCCACTTGCTTGGTTACGACCACGTGGAGCCGGAGGACGAGCGGGAAATGCAAGCGTTGGAACAGAAAGTTCTTGCCAGGGTTGGCCTGGCAGAGGCGAAGCGTTGACTTCTTCACAGGTATATTACCGCAAGTGGCGTCCGCAGACCCTCGCCGACCTGGTGGGGCAAGAGCCTGTGGCCCGCACCATTAAACAGGCCATCAACAGGGGCAGAATCGCCCATGCCTACCTGTTCTGCGGCCCCAGGGGCACCGGCAAGACCAGCACGGCAAGAATACTCTCCAAGGCGGTGAACTGTCTGGAACCGCAAGAGGGAGAACCGTGCAACAACTGCCGGATGTGCGCCGCGGTGAACGAAGGTCGAGCTATGGACCTTGTGGAGATAGACGCCGCCAGCAACAGGGGCATAGACGAGATACGAAACATAAGAGAAAAGGTGAACTATGCTCCTGTGGAAGCCACCCACAAGGTCTACGTCCTGGACGAGGCGCACATGCTCACCGACGCAGCGGCGGACGCGCTTCTCAAGACACTGGAGGAACCGCCGTCGCACGTAATCTTCATCCTGGCCACCACGGAGCCGCACAGGCTGTCATCCACCATCATCTCCCGTTGCCAGCGGTTCGATTTCCGTCGCATAGCCCCCGCCGCCATGGTGGAGAGGCTCGAACAAATCTGCCAGGCAGAAGGAATAGAGGCGGAACCGGCGGCGCTGAGCGCCATCACCAGGCAGGCGGCGGGAAGTCTCAGGGATGCGGAGAACCTGCTGGAACAAGCCGTGACCTCTTTCGGCAGCCCATTGACCCTGCAACAGGTCAACTTACTGCTGGGTTTGACCGCCGACGAGCGTGTGCGCGATCTGGTGGCCCATATCCTGCGAGGAGAGGTCGCCGATTCCCTCACGCTGCTCAACACGATTGCCTCGGAAGGCAACGACCTCAAGCAGCTGCACCGGCAAATGGTCGATGAGCTGCGCAACATGCTGCTCATCAAGTCGGGCGCCAAGGACATGGTTGCCCAACCGCAAGAGATCGTTGAACGCCAAGCCGCGTTGACAGCCGATGTTACCCAAGAAGCTCTGCTGCAGGCACTGCGGACCCTGGGACAAATCAACTTCCGCCAAGAGGTGCCCAACACGCTCCCCATAGAGCTGGCTATCATAGAATGCTCGCGGCAGGTCGCCACCGAGCCAGCGGCAGAAGTCAAGGCCGCTTCACCCAAGCAGAGCAGTACCGTTCAGCCCCAGGCCGCAACACCAACCCCTTCCCAGCCAAGTCGACCCAATACGCTTTCTCAGGCGCCTCCCGAAGCAGTACAGCGTCCCTCCTATACTGACGAACCCCCCACCCCATTGGAAGAAGCTCCCTCGGAAGCTCCGTCCGCTCCTTCTCCGGCGGTTCCTACACCCAGCGGCGATATAGATACGCGTCTGGATCAGCAATGGCCGGCCATCGTCAAGACCCTCAGCCGCTACAAGGGACGCCGGTTCAATATCGGAGCGCTGCTCAGGGCCTGCCAGCATCACAGCTTGGAGGGCAACACCTTGCTGCTGGAGTTTTCGCACCGTTCGCACATGGAACGGATGATGGATGAAATGGAAAATCCTGAAAGCAAGCGCACCATGGTATCAACCGTAGCGTCCGCTCTTGGCTTGACAGAACCACTGGAGCTCTCCTTCCGAAGCCCCAACGGACAGGAGGGTCGCAATCAAGCTCGGCAGAGCCCGTTGGTACAGGCGGCGCTTGGTATGGGTGGTAAAATCTTGGAGGAGACAAAGGAATAATCCCCATGAACAAGAACATATTGCGCCAGGCGCAGCAACTGCAAAAGCGGCTGAACGAGGCCCAGGAAGCCTTGGAGAACGAATCGGTGGAAGCATCCTCAGGCGGAGGAGTGGTCACGGCCACCGTAAGCGGCAAGCAGAAGCTGCTATCCATCAGGATAGACCCCGCGGCGGTGGACCCCGACGACGTTTCCATGCTGGAGGACCTGGTGCTGGCGGCAGTGAACGAGGCAATGGATAAAGCCCAGGAGTTGGCTTCACGGCGACTCGGCGCCGTTACGGGAGGTATGAACATACCCGGGCTAATGTAGCTGGCCGTCACCGAAACCATGAACAACAACGATTTTCTGCCCGCCGCCGCCCCTGTGGCCCGGCTCATACAGGAGTTCCACAAGCTGCCGGGAATCGGTTCCAAGAGTGCCCAGCGCCTTGCTTACTTCCTTGTGCGAATGCCTGAAGAAGAGGCCAAGTCCCTGGCCGAAGCCGTGCTGGCGGTAAAGGAACGGATCCTCCTCTGCTCTGAATGCCAGAACATCTCTGAGCAAGACCCCTGCCCTATCTGCAAAGACCCCAATCGTGACGTCTCCACCATATGCCTGCTTGAAGAACCCCTGGACGTCCTTGCCATGGAACGCACGCACGCCTATAAAGGGCTCTATCACGTGCTTCACGGCGCTATTTCGCCAATCAACGGCATAAGCGCCGAAGACCTGAAGATCCGCGAGCTTCTGGGGCGGCTCAAGGACAACACTGTGAAGGAGATAATCCTTGCCACCAACCCCAACCTTGAAGGCGAGGCTACCGCTATGTACGTTCAAAAGCTGGTCTCGCCTCTGGTGGAAAGGATCACCCGCTTGGCCCGCGGCCTGCCCGTGGGAGGAGACCTGGAATACGCCGACCAGGTTACCCTGACCCGCGCCTTTGAAGGCAGGCAAGAGTTCTAGAAATGTCCAGGCCGCGTCTCTACACTGTCGAAGCCGTAGTTCTGCGCTCCTCCCCGATAGGTGAAGCCGATAGGCTGCTCACGGTCCTCACCCCATGGATGGGTAAGCTGAGGATTACCGCCCGCGGCGTGCGCAGGCCCAAGAGCAAGCTGGGCGGACACCTGGAACCGTTGACTCGCTCCACCCTGACCATTGCAAAAGGACAAAACCTGGATACGGTGACCGGAGCCGACGCAAGGGAGATGTTCTCCGCGCTTAAGGGAGACCTACCCCGGCTTTCCGCGGCTCTCTACTTGACTGAGCTCGTCGACTCTCTCAACCCGCTGGAGTCGCCCAACCCGCCGGGCTACTCCACCTATCTGGACGGGTTACGCGCAATTGAGACCGAAAATAGGATAGACTTGGCCCTGCGTTACATGGAGATCTGTTTGCTGGGTCAGGCCGGCTTTTCGCCGGAGTTGCGCCAGTGCGTGGAATGCCACAGCCAGGTAACGGAGGGAAAGCACCGGTTCAGCGCGAGAGCCGGCGGCGTTTTGTGTCCGGCTTGCCATACTTCCATGCCGGGTGTGAGACCTCTGTCGCTGGAAGCGCTCAAGGTGCTCAGGTTCTTTTCCACCGCTACGCTGTCCTCCTCGCTGATGGTGAACGTGAGGCCGGCGCTGCAGCGCGAGCTTAACTCTTTGATGGACTCCTATGTAAGATATACTCTAGAGCGGGAGTTGCGTTCCGCATCCTTCCTCAGGTCAATTGAGAATATGGGAGAGGTATCCAGTGAAACAGCGCGTTAACAGGTTGCCTAAGAAGTTGCCAAGAAAGTTGCCCAGGAAGAAGAAGCAAAAAGTAGAAGTACAGGTCAAGCCGCTCTTCTCCAAAATACTCATCGCCAACAGGGGTGAGATAGCCTGCCGCATCATTCGTACCTGCCAGCGCATGGGCATCAAGACCGTGGCCGTGTATTCGGACGCCGATATATCCTCTCTGCACGTGAGAATGGCCGACGAAGCCGTACACATCGGCAAATCGCCTGCCGCGGAGAGCTATCTGAACGCCAGGGCAATCATCAGGGCGGCACGGCGCTCGGGAGCCGAGGCCATACACCCCGGCTACGGATTCTTGTCGGAAAACGCCGCCTTTGTACAAGCGTGTCAGAAGGCGGGACTGGTGTTCATTGGGCCATCCGCGGAGGTCATGGACTTGATGAAGGACAAGGTCCAAGCCCGTCGCCTCGCCCAGGAGGCAGGCCTTCCCCTGCTGCCCGGCTCCGAAGGCGTTGTAAAAGACGACGAGGCCATGGCCGTAGCGGAGGAGATTGGCTTTCCCGTCATGGTTAAATCCGCTTCCGGCGGCGGCGGCATCGGCATAAGGCTGGTGCACACGCCGCAGGAGCTTCCCGACGCCCTGAAACGGTCCAGGGCTCTCTCCGACAGCGCCTTCGGCGATTCCGGCGTATACATAGAAAAGTACCTGGAACAACCATCGCACATAGAGGTCCAGGTGCTGGCCGACAACCACGGCGACGCCGTTCACCTGTTTGAGCGTGACTGCTCCGTGCAGAGACGCAACCAGAAAATCATAGAGGAGACCCCCAGCGAAAAGCTGAACAAGGGCCGGCGTAAATCGATATGTGAAGCCGCTCTGTCCCTGGTGCGCCACCTGAACTACACCAACGCCGGAACAGTGGAGTTCATCGCTGATGAAAAGGGACGGTTCTACTTCCTGGAGATGAACACCCGTCTCCAGGTGGAGCACCCCGTCACCGAAATGATTACGGGGTTGGATATAGTTGAACAGCAGATCAGGATTGCGGCCGGAGAGCGCCTGGGATTCACTCAAAAGGACGTTCGCCGCCGGGGTCACTCTATTGAAGCCCGTATATATCCTGAAGACCCCACTACCTTCATACCCCTTTCGGGCACCATCAAGAGCATGATAGAGCCTTCTATGGAGAACGTCCGCGTAGACAACGCCGCTTTCCCGGGTTACGAAGTCACTCCATACTACGATTCCCTAATCGCAAAGCTGATCGTTTGGGGCAAGAATCGAAAGCGTGCCATCAACACCATGATGAAGGCTCTGGACGAATTCAAAATTGAGGGCATAGTCAACAATATCTCCGTGATACGCCAGGTCCTGCAGGATGAAGAGTTCAAGGATGGGGAATACTCCACCCAGATCCTTGGCAGGCTTTCCGAAAACGCCGATAGGGCGCTCACCCCCGAAGAGGAGCGCGAGGCCGTAGCCGCCGTAGCCGTGGCTCTCGGCGCGCTATTCGGCAACGGACAGGAGCAGCGTTCCAGCTCCTGGAAGACCTATGGACGCAGTATGCAAGTGGCGCCCCGGCTGGGCCGTGGGGGACTATGGTAAAACGGCAAATCCGCGTCAAAGTAAAGGGCACCTGGCACACCGTAGAGGTGGAGGAGTCTCAAAGATACCCCCTCCAAGTCGTGGTAGACGGGGAGGCCATGTCCGTTGAAGTGGAGTCCGGCTCCGTTGCCTCCTCCGTGAGTAAAAGGCCGCAGCCGCGTGAGGCCGCCAGGTCTCCGGGGCTTGCCGCCATCACCCAAGAGGACCGCAAGATCATACGGTCGCCCATGCCGGGCCGCATCGTCTCCGTGACGGCCAATGTATGGGACGAGTTGGAGGCTGGAGCCGAAGTTTGCATACTGGAGACGATGAAGATGGAGCAGAGCGTAAAGCTGGCTAATGACGGCATGGTCAGGGCCGTTTTCGTTCAACCGGGGCAGAGCGTAATCGCCGGGACGCCGTTGATCCAGCTAACCTAGCCCCTAGCTGGCAACGCCGCCGCGCACCAGCTTTTCTACTCTTTCCCACACCGCATCGGCCACTTCCTCCACCGGCAACGCAGCATCCACCGCGTGCCATCGCTCAGGGTCGGCTTGCGCCATCTCCAAGTAGCCCTGGTGCACTTTCTTATGAAAGGAAAGTGGCTCCTTTTCAAACCGCTGGCTGCCCTCTTCGTCCACCCGCGGCGCCACCGGTTCCCCGGCCTGCCGCCCATCTATGTTCATATTGAGCGAGGGTTGAGATGCGTAGCGGTGCAGCGCTTCTTCAGGTGCGATGTCAAGGAACAGTATTAGATCAGGCGTTGCTTCACCGGCCGTCAGCTTGTTCAATTGCTCGATAGTCTCGAACGAGAGGCCCCTGGCGTAGCCCTGATAGGCCACCGTGGAAGGCGTGAACCTATCGCAGACCACCACAAGCCCCTGCCTGAGCGCGGGTAGCAGAGCATCCTCCACAAACTGCGCGCGGGCAGCGGAAAACAGGAACATCTCTGCAAGGGGTGACATAGCGGATCTGCGTTCAGCCTTGAGCAAGGCGCGCACCTGCTCACCCAGGGTTGTCCCTCCGGGCTCATGCAGCAATACCGCGGGTACGCCTTCCCTGTTAAGCCGTTGATGGAGCAGGCGCGCCTGCGTCGATTTGCCGCTGCCATCGCCGCCCTCCAGGACAATGAAAGCGCCCATGATCACCGCTCAAACACTACAACGCGCCGCTCCGGCTCCGCGCCCACACTTTGAGAAGCAACGTTGTATCTATTGGCCAGTAGATGCTGCTGCCGGCGTACGTATGCCCGCTGGGGCTGAAGCTCTATGTAAGGCATGCCGCTCCACACTTTCTCTACCGCGTCCTGGGCCTCCTGCATAGCCTCCTCCACCGACCCGTGGGATAGCTGGTAAGAGCCGCGGCCATTGCCCTTGCCCAATCTCTTGAGGAACTGCTCCACCTGCACCTTGCTGTTCTTCCTCAGCACGTGCACGGGGACCCCTCGCTCTTCAGCATTCCTTAACAGCTTTGCGTTGCGCTTGAAGTGCGTCCTTGTCGTAACCATCAAGTCGGCGCTTTCCAGGCTGTCGGTCATATCAACCGGCAACCTAAAGGCGCGCACCACCTGCTCGATGATCCCCCGGTTGACCCCGAAGGGGTAGACCCTGACCGTATTCTCAGGCACAACCGGCGCCGTTTGCCCCAAAGGAAGTCCGGCAATGGTGGAGAACGGCTGGTAGGCTGCCGCTTCTCGTTCCGCGACAGGGGATTTGGGTGTTTGTGCTGCCTGGACCCTTCCTACGGAGTCTACCCTTCGCAGCTCCGGCTGTGGCTGCAGGCCCCGCAGCATGTCATCCACCACGTAGGCCACGTCGTCGTGTATCGCTACCTCTCCCCAGCCCTGTATCTCGACGACGGAATCGAAGGTAGGCGGGCGTTTCCGCTCCAGGACGGTCTTTTGAGTCCTCCGTCTCCTCGCCTCCTCGTCGCCCAGGATGACGGACTGCATTCCTCCGATGAGGTCGCTGAGTGTCGGGTTCATCATGAGGTTCTTCAGCGTATTGCCGTGGGCCGTAGCTATGAGCTGTACCCCGCGCTCGGCGATTGTCCTCGCCGCGGCGGCTTCCAGCTCCGTGCCCATCTCATCGATGATGATGACCTCGGGCATGTGGTTCTCCACGGCCTCTATCATGACGTCGTGCTGTAGTGCGGGGGTGGGCACTTGCATGCGGCGGGAATGGCCTATCCCCGTGTGTGGTATGTCGCCGTCTCCGGCTATCTCATTGGAGGTGTCCACCACAATGACGCGCTTGTGAGCCTCGTCGGCCAGGACGCGCGCCACCTCTCGCAGCATGGTGGTCTTGCCCACGCCGGGTCTGCCCAGCAACAGGATGCTCTTGCCGCTTCTCACCAGGTCTTCGATCGGCTTGATCGTGCCGAACACGGCGCGGCCGACACGGCAGGTAATGCCTACTGTCCTGCCCCGGCGGTTCCTAATGGCGGAAATCCGGTGAAGCGTCCTCTCTATCCCCGCCCTGTTGTCCTCTCCAAAAGTCCCTATGCGCTCGGTGACGTGTTCCAGGTCGTCCTCGGTAACCTCTTTGGCGGATAGGTAAACGTCTAGCCCGGGAAACCGTGCTTCCGGAAGCCTCCCCAGGTCCAGTACAACCTCCAGCAGGTCCCTCAGGTCTTCTCTGGCCCGCAGCGGCTGCGATATATGGATGGGCATCACGTCCAGCAGGCTCTCCAGGTCGTCCACCACCGCTTTTTGGGCATCCATCTGCTTCAACTCTTCCAAAACATACCTCTATCAGCCATACGCCGCATGCGCCGGGGCTATTTCCGGCGCCTCCACGTGCACCGCCATGGCCTTGACCATAAGATGATATACGCCGGCTGTCTCCAGCCCTATCTGCTCTAGCAAATTCCCCAGGGACTCCTCATGCCCCAGCACCTCCCACCATATCGAGCGAGATTCCGTCTCCTCCAAAACGAATGCTATCAAGGAACGCGGGTCGCCTCCCCAGGAAGGGTCTACCGTCAATCGGACGCGGACACGCCCCCGTTCCCGGTCAAGTCTAACCCAGGCTGCAATACCGTCCTTCCCATCCAGCACGTGCTCCACCGTTCCACGCCCGCACGGCTCCTGCGACTCCTTCCACTGCGACATAGTGAATCCCATGGCAAAGCGTGCCTCGGACGGCGAATCTCGAAGATAGAGATCGAATAGTGGAATATCATCATCAGGCGTCCTGGGTCTAAAACCCTTCTCGGGCTCTTCTCCTATCAAAGCGGCTCTCCCGCTGAGGGTAAGCACCTTGACTTCAAGGCTGGGACGGAACCCGCTCCTGCTCGCGGTGTCTATTACCTGCCATTCATCAGGAATACTCAGAAGGACTCTTTCCGCGCCTTGTTTACTCGCTTCCGCAGCCACCTTTCCCAAGAGAGTACCGGCAGCGAGGTCGTTCTCACCCATCACCATGTGGTCTACCCGCCAAGCAGTATTGCCCGAAGCCGGTACGGCGGAAACCAGGCTGGTAATCCTTCCTCCCTCGGTTGCAATCCAAGCAACCTCTTTGCCGCGGGGTCGTAGGTACCGCCGGAGAAAGGACATCGCCGAAAAACTGGCCCGACCGCCGGACGCAGCTGCGGCGGCAGGCTGGGCTGCCCAGTTGGAGCCCTTCATCACGCTTATTCTTATTGAATCTGCCAGTGCTATTGGACGGAGCATATCCTCATCCAAATCATCCGGTCATATCGACAAAATACCGGTGGAATCTGGTATCTTCCGTGAGTTCCGGGTGAAAAGCGGTAGCCAGCATATGACCTTCTTGGACCGCCACCGCGCCCCCTCCGGGATGAGAAGCCAGAACCTCTACGGTCTTGCCCAGATCCACCACCTTCGGCGCTCTTATGAAGACGGCGCGAAAGTCGGGTTTGCCCAGGCAGGAAACGGGAACGTTTGATTCAAAGCTGTCGACCTGCCTCCCATAGGCGTTGCGCTGGACCTTGATCTCCATTAGCCCAAGGGGTTCCGGCTTGCTTTCCACCAGCTTGCCGGACAGCATTATCATCCCTGCGCAAGTGCCCCATACCGGCATACCCTTCCGCACCTCCTCTATGATGGGATGGCGCAGTCCGTAGATATCCATGAGACGCGCCTGTGAGGTGCTTTCTCCCCCGGGAATGATGAGCCCGTCCAACCCATCCAGGTGCTCAGGAAGTCTTACCTCCTGCGCCTCAACGTTCAACCTTGCCAGTGCCGCGATATGTTCTGCAAAGTCTCCCTGTACTGCAAGGACACCTATTCTCTTCAAACCTTACCAGCCCCGTGTGGACAGAAGCTGCTCTTCTCTGAGAGTGCCTATCTCCAGTCCGACCATGGGCTCGCCCAGGCCCTTCGACACCTCGGCAACAATCGCCGGATCGTTGAAATGGGTAACCGCCTCTACTATGGCCTTGCCTCGTTCCACCGGGTCGCCCGACTTGAAGATCCCCGACCCCACGAAGACTCCGTCGGAACCGAGTTGCATCATAAGCGCGGCATCGGCGGGCGTCGCCACCCCGCCGGCGGCAAAGTTGACCACCGGCAGACGGCCCAGCTCCCTGACCTCTCTCAATATCTCCAGCGAAGCGCCCAGGTTCTTGGCCTCGGCCTGAAGCTCATCTTCACTCATGTTCTGCACTTTCCTGATCTCGCCCATGACCGCCCTGATGTGACGAACGGCCTCCACCACGTTGCCCGTCCCTGCTTCGCCCTTGGTGCGGATCATTGCCGCGCCTTCCGCAATGCGGCGCAGCGCCTCTCCCAGGTCGCGGGCGCCGCACACAAAGGGAACGGTGTAGGTGTGCTTCCAGATGTGGTTCTGCTCGTCGGCGGGGGTTAGCACCTCCGACTCATCAATGTAATCGACCTTCAACGCTTCCAGCACCTGCGCCTCGACGATATGTCCAATCCGGCACTTTGCCATGACGGGAATGGTGACGGTCTCCATGATGGAGAGGATGCGCTCCGGGTCCGCCATACGCGCCACGCCCCCGGCGGCGCGGATGTCCGCGGGCACTCTCTCCAGTGCCATTACCGCACAGGCGCCCGCATCTTCAGCTTGCTTAGCCTGTTCCGAAGTCACCACGTCCATGATGACCCCGCCTTTCAGCATCTGGGCGTGACCCGCCTTGACTTGCCACGTACCCTTCTCCATTTTCTCCCTCCGTTGTATACCGAATAGCTCTTGCCTAACGCGGCCATTATACCGTTCTCTTCCAACTATCCGCAATGAAACCAAGCCGTCTGGCCTCTTTTGACAGCGTTCGCCCGCGCTGTATAGACTGGCCCTTTCATCTGCTCTGGGGAGGAGACCATGACCACAGAGACCGAGGGTTATTTGGAACGGCTCGACTACCTACGAAATGAGTTCAAGAAAGAGATACGGGACATGAGTTCCGAAGAGCTGGCCTGGCAGCCGCTCAATGAAGACACCAACTCCCCCTATGTCCTGGCGACCCACGTGGCGGGCACAGAAGCCTTTCACATCCACCAGCTGGTCGGCGGCATCGAC
Source organism: Dehalococcoidia bacterium (assembly GCA_965220545.1). Classification (GTDB taxonomy): domain Bacteria; phylum Chloroflexota; class Dehalococcoidia; order Lucifugimonadales; family QGNO01; genus DAOUJH01. The sequence goes on along the minus strand of CBDCQF010000011.1, from coordinate 615,716 downwards.
GTGCACCGCAACCGCGAGGCGGAGTTCGCGGCCGGCGGTACGGACCCTTCTCACCTGGAACGCATACTGAGCGAAACCGGCGACACCACCCGCGAAGTGCTGAGCAATGCCACCACGGCAGACTTGGACGAGACCTTTGAGTACAGAGAGGGGTCCGTAACGCGGCGCTGGGCCGTGCTCCACACCTTGGAACACATCGGGCAGCACCTGGGACACCTCACGCTCACCAGGCAGCTTTACCGCGCCCAAAACTGCTAGGATAAACCTGTAGGGGCGGTTCGCGAACCGCCCGATCCCCACCCGCTCATGGTGAGCCCGTCGAACCATGCCACCCTCTTCGTCGTTGCGAGGAACGAAGCAACCTGGCGGGGCCGGGGTGCCCCACCCGCTCGTGGTGAGCTTAGAGTTTATCCTGAGCCTGGTCGAAGGGAACCATTCGAGCGGGGTAAGCCTACGCAGACCTCACACGACGGTAAACAACATACAGTAGCAACAGGAGCAATCCTCCCACTACGGTCGCGCCGCCTATGAGAAGCCAGCGGCCAAGGGAAGACTCTCCTTCCATTAAGAACACGGTCAGCTTGCTATCCGGTTCCTCCGACTCCACCATGCCGGTACTCTCTCTGATCTCCTTGTAGGTAACATCCCCCTGGTTTTCAACTTGAGAAAGTGCAGCGGAGAAATCCTTGGCCAAGACCCTGAACTCTATTTCCGCCTGCTCCCTGCCGTTGCTCACCGAAAGGAAAACCCCTTCCAGCTCGCCGCCAACCCTGTCCACCAGCGCCTTGACCTCGTCTACGGAAGCGGAAACGTCTTCAACCTCCATGTTCAGCGAGCCATAAGGAGGCTCGGCCAACCTCTCTTCGGGCGGGAACAGAGCCACCGAGATTGTCGCCAGGTCCACCCTCCGCGACAGGTAATTGATCTGACCCTGCAGCCGCTCTATCTCGGAGCGGACACGGGCCAGCTCGCGCTCTATGGTCAGGATATTGCTCACGGTGTCGGCGCGCTCCAGGAGCGACAGCAAGCTCTGCTCTTCTCTGAGGGCGCTTCGCAAACGGGCCTCAAGGTCGATGAACTGCTCCGTCACGTCCTCTGAACCCGCGTTTTCCGACCACACCTTCCCCAGCCTCTTTATGCTCTCCAAGGTGTCAAAGAACTCCCCCTGCGGCACGCGTACCACAAGGTCCGACCGCTGCCGCCCTGGCGTCCCCGTAGTGGCAAGTTGGCTTATGAAGCCGCCCCTGGTCTCGGCAATGGTCCGCACCTGGGCCACCGCGCCGGCCACATCTTCCACCTCTACCGACAGCGATGCCTGCGAGATGATTTGCCTATCTGCAATTTCCACAGTGGTTGATTGTCCACCCTCAATTTCGACAGTGGTAGACTGCCATTGCAAATCTGAGGCCGGCGGCAGAGGAGCCGGAATCGCCGCAGGCACCGGTTCCGGATCGGCTAGCGAACCCTCAAGAGCCCCCGAGGAACCCTCTGAGCCTTGTAGGCTAAGCGGCGCCCTGATTCTGCTGAGTTCGTCGCTATCAGAGAACTCAACAAAGTCCATAGCCTGAGGTAACTCCTCCTCAGCGCTTCCCTGGAACAGTTCAAAGTTGACCGCCCAGATCGTGCCCGCCAGCAGGATCACCGCAACGGCGGCAAAAGCATGGACGGGCCGCCATTGCGGCAATGAGAACACTCCCCTCCATGACCGCCTTTTTCGCTCAGAGTCAGCGGCCAAGCGGGAGCGGATGCTCGACCAGATGCCGGCGGGAGCGCGTAACCGCTGCGACTCCTCGGCAAAGTGCTCAGTTAATCTCCGTTCCATTTCCTGGTTTGGAATGTCTTCCATCATGATTCTTCCACCTTGCGAGCTACTTCTCCAGCTCTATCCTCATATGTTGCAGAGCGCGGTGCAGTCTGGATTTGACTGTCCCCTCAGCGCACCCCAACGCCTCCGCTGTTTCCGATGTGCTCATGCCCGTGAAGTACTTGAGCATGACCACCTGCCTCTGCTCCTCCGGCAAGACGGCCAGCGCCTGCCGGATAGCTTCCCTATCCGAGACCTGTTTTGCCGGGTCGTCTTCTCCCGGCACGGTGGCGCCTTCCATGTACTCCGTGGGCAGCTGACGCCGCCTGCGCAGGTCCAACACGGTGTTGACTAGGATTCGCACCAGCCACGGCTTCAACGGGCTGCCGCTGCGGAACCCTCCAATGCCGCGCCACGCGGAAAGGAACGACTCCTGGACGCACTCCTCGGCTATGGCTCCATTGCTTGTCATCAGGTAAGCTGTGCCGTATAGGACATCCTGGTACCGTTCAACCACGTGGCGAAACGCATCCAGGCTGCCATCTTGGCAGAGCCGTACGGCTTCCGCATCGTTCATTGGGAGCTCCCTTTCCCATGGATGGGCTTTCGTTTAATAGATACGTAACAGAGAACTAAAAGGTTCCCAAACCATAATATCCGCTACCATGCATGACAGAGAACCCTCCCATCAACCTCGGATGGTTGATACAATGTCCTTTGCGGCTTTGATGCCATAGGACTTAGGAGTATACCGAATGCCCCCGGAAAACATCGTTGTCAAGGGCGCTAGAGAGCACAACCTCAAGAACATAGACGTAACCATTCCTCGCAACATGCTGGTGGTGATCACCGGTGTATCGGGGTCTGGCAAGTCCACCCTCGCCTTCGACACCATCTACGCGGAGGGACAGAGGCGTTACGTGGAATCGCTGTCCGCCTACGCGCGGCAGTTCCTCGGCCGCATGGACAAGCCGGACGTGGAGTACATTGAAGGCCTCTCTCCCGCCATCTCCATCGACCAGAAGGGTGTATCGCACAACCCCCGCTCCACGGTCGGAACGGTCACCGAGGTCTACGACTATTTGCGCCTGCTCTTCGCCCGCGTCGGCAGGCCCCACTGCTACAACTGCGGCCAGCCCGTACAGAGGCAGACTGTGCAGCAGATTGTGGATGCCGTGCAGGGCATGCAGCAGGGCAAGCGAATCATGGTTCTCGCCCCCAAGGTGGTGCACAAGAAGGGTGAGCACAAAGAGGTCTTTGAAGAGGCGCGACAGGCCGGATTCGTTCGCGTAAGGCTCAACGGCGAGATCCGGGACCTCTCGGAGACGTTCGACCTCAACAAGCAGAAGTGGCACACCATTGAGATTGTGGTCGACCGCCTGGTTGTCAACGACGACCTGGATACAACCAGGATCACCGATTCCATGGAGACCTCTCTCAGGGAAGGCGGCGGCGTGGTCAGTATTCTGGACGCCGACAGCGGTGAGGAGCACCTCTTTTCTGAGCAGTTCGCCTGTGTCCGCTGCGGTATCAGCCTCGGCGAAATAGAGCCGCGTACTTTCAGCTTCAACTCGCCTTACGGGGCCTGCCCCGACTGCACCGGCCTTGGCTTCCGTCTGGAGATCGATCCTCAGCTTGTCATCCCCAACAAGGACTTTTCGCTGGCACAGGGCGCAATCCAGCCCTGGATGCGCGCCGGCTCGTACAGTCCCTGGTTCAACAGTCTGCTGGAATCGCTCTCCAAGAAGTACGGCTTCTCCACCAGGACACCCGTTGGAGAGCTTGCACAGGAGCACCTCGACATCATCCTGTTCGGCAACAATGGCCAAACCGTTGAGATGCAACACGTCACGCAGAGAGGGCGCACCTACACCTGGGACACCACCTTTGAAGGCGTGGTGCGTAATCTCACGCGCCGCTACAGAGAGACCTCTTCCGATTACGTGCGGCGCGAAATAGAGCGATACATGGCCACGCGCCCCTGCCACGCCTGCCAAGGCAGGCGGCTAAAGCCGGAATCGCTGGCCGTTACCGTGGCCGGAAAGAGCATCATGGAGGTAACGGCGCAGTCGGTGGGCCAAGCCCATGAATGGACGCGCTCCGCCGCCGGTGACCAGGGAGCAAAGCCTCCGGCCACAGACGCCCTCACCGAGCGGGAGCACGCCATTGCCTACCAGATACTCAAGGAGATCCAGGCCCGGCTGAAGTTCCTTCTGGACATCGGCTTGGATTACGTAACCCTGGACCGCACCGCCTCTACTCTGTCGGGCGGAGAGGCCCAGCGCATCAGGCTGGCTACCCAGATAGGCTCGGGACTCACCGGCGTTCTCTACGTCTGCGACGAACCTTCCATCGGCCTGCATCCCGCCGACGATTCCAGGCTGATTACCACTCTCAAACATCTCCGTGACCTCGGCAATACCGTGCTCATTGTGGAGCACGACGAGGCCATAATGCGGTCGGCGGACCACATCGTAGACCTCGGCCCCGGCGCCGGTGAGCACGGCGGAAGAGTCGTGGCTACGGGCAGGCTGGATGATATCTCCGCCTCGGATGAGTCGGTGACGGGCGCTTACCTGAGCGGTCGACGTGAGATCGCGCTTCCGCTTTTAAGGCGTCCCGGCAACGGAGAGCGCATCACCATAAGGGGAGCGCGCGAAAACAACCTAAAGAACATCGATGTGGATATCCCCCTTGGCAAGCTGGTGGTGGTTACCGGCGTATCCGGCTCAGGCAAGTCCACCCTGATCAATGAGGTCTTCTTCAAGAAGCTGGCGCAGCTGCTCTACAGGGCAAAAGACCGCCCCGGCGATAGCGACGGCCTGGATGGAATAGAGGGCGTCGATAAAGTGGTGGACATAGACCAGTCTCCCATTGGACGGACTCCTCGCAGCAACCCCGCAACCTATGTCGGAGCCTTCACCCCTATCAGGGAGCTGTTCGCCTCCGTGCCGGAATCGCGGGCGCGAGGTTACAAGCCGGGACGGTTCTCCTTCAACGTCAAGGGTGGCCGCTGCGAGGCCTGTGCCGGAGACGGCCACATAGAAATAGAGATGCAGTTCCTGCCCAACGTTACCGTGGCTTGCGAGGTCTGCCAGGGCGCGCGCTACAACCGCGAGGCCCTGGAGATCACGTTCAAAGACGCCACCATTTCCGATGTCTTGAACATGACCGTTTCCGAGGCGCTGGAGTTCTTCTGGAACTTCCCCAAGGTGCGCAACAAGCTGGAAACCATGCGCGACGTGGGCCTGGGCTACATCAAGCTGGGCCAGCCCGCCACCACTCTGTCCGGCGGAGAAGCGCAGCGCGTCAAACTCTCAACCGAGCTTTCCAGGAGGTCTACCGGCAAGACCCTCTACATTCTGGACGAACCAACCACCGGCCTGTCATTCCAGGACTGCGACGCCCTGCTCGGAGTGTTGCACCGGCTGGTGGATTCGGGCAATACGGTGGTCTTGATAGAGCACCACCTGGATCTGATTAAGAACGCCGATTGGATCATAGACCTGGGTCCCGGAGCCGGCGAAAAGGGCGGCTACGTAATAGCCGAAGGCGCCCCCGAGGATATAGCTCAAGTCGCCCATTCCTACACCGGCCAGTACCTGAAGCCCCTGCTGCAAAAGGCCGGGCGCGTACTCAGCAACGGCGCAAAGCCCAAGGCCAGAAAGCAGCGGGAAAAAGCCAAGCCCGCAAGCTGAGCCTACTCCCCCCTCCCGTCATTGCGCCGCCATCTCAACCCGCTCACCCTGAGCTTGTCGAAGGGCGTGAGCGAAGGAGGGTCGCCACCCCCCTACCGTCATGCCCGTGGCGACGGGCATCCAGGGGTCGCGGGGTAGCAGTCCTTCCCCCTTGACGGGGGAAGGTTAGAGCCTGCCCCGCACTTGATGCGGGGATGGGGGTGACAGCCGTCGAACAGCCAGGAAATCGCTTCTCGCACCTTAGCCCTTCTCCAGCCCCCCTTCCGTCGTTCCCGAGAAGTCGGGAACCCAGGCGGGGCGGAGGGGCTGTCATGCTCCACCTCCTTCCGCCAGAAGCCAACACACCGTCATTCTTGTATCTTGGAAGGGAGGCGTGGCAGACCGGTTCATTCTGGGTTGTAGGAGACCGTCGCTCAGCAAGGTCGTCACGCCCTATTTCCAAAAGAGCCCGAACAGTTGCCTGGGCTAAGGAAGCCCGCATGTTGCAAGGAAGGGCAAGAAAGGGGAACTATGGAGACAGAAGCCTTATATGTAGGCATAGACGTATCCAAGGCGCATCTGGACGTAGCGGTATCTACAACAGGAGAGGTATGGCGAGCCTCCAACGACGAAGCAGGTATCAAGAGACTTGAACAGAACTTGGCCACCCGCGATCCTGACCTAGTGGTGATGGAGGCCACAGGCGGATATGAGATGCCCCTAGCGGCCGCCCTGGGCGCAGCAGGGATACCTATAGCTATACTCAACCCACGACAGGTACGAGACTTCGCCAAAGCTACAGGCAAACTAGCCAAGACCGACGTCTTAGACGCACAAGTGCTGGCACTCTTTGCCCAGAGAATCCAACCCACTCCACGTCCCCTAGCCGAGAACCAGGTACAGGAGATGGCCGCCTTGGTTGCGCGGCGACGGCAACTGGTGAAGATGCTAGTGGCAGAGAGGCAGCGGCTGGGGAGGGCCATGCCCACAGTTCGCACCAGCCTCAAACGGCATATCGCCTGGTTGGAACGCACCATCCACGATCTGGATGGAGACCTGCGACGCATGGTGCACAACAGTCCCTTGTGGCGGGCACATGAAGACCTGTTGCGCAGTGTACCAGGCGTGGGTCCCAATCTTACCGTGACACTCTTGGCAGAGCTGCCGGAGTTGGGCGCCCTGGAACGCAGGCAGATCGCCGCACTGGTGGGTGTAGCTCCCATGAATCGAGACAGTGGCGCCTTCCGAGGCAGACGCTCTGTCTGGGGTGGCAGAGCATCGGTGCGAGCTGCCCTTTACATGGCTACTCTGGTACCTACACGCTTCAACCCCGTCATCAAGGCCTTCTATCAACGTCTGCTCGTTGCCGGTAAACCCAAGAAGGTTGCACTCACCGCATGCATGCGCAAGTTGCTGATCATCCTCAATGCCATGATCAAACATCGCACACCCTGGCTACCAAATCACTCAGTTGCCTCTTGACAATCAAGACAGTTGCTGAACGCAGCGCACCTCCTCTGTCATTCTGAACGAAGCGCAGCGAAGTGAAGAATCCAAAGCCGCTGCACACTGAGCCACTGTGCCTTTTGTACATACGACCGTCTCCCCGCCATTACCCTCTTCCCTCCACCACCCAACACCCCTAAAATCAACACATGACCGCACCAAGCCAAACTGCACTCACTACTCCCTACAGGCTCAACGAACATCCCATCGTGCCCCCAAACTCATTACGAAAACCTGTCGTCTCTCTACGAGATTCGGATTTGTTTCCCGTATTTTCAACAAATTGGCTCACGTTTAGCCTTGAAGCTCTTTACATAATGTTAAAACGATTCCCTTCTCAGGCACAACATCGCTCCGCCGTTGCACAGCATCTCATGCCTGACCCTATCTCCAACGACAGAGTTAACGCTCAACCACCCCTACGATTCGTGCACCATTTTCCCCTATCATGGTCGTTTTCCGCCATCTCCGCTTTCAGACAGCCAGCCCCCTTGCCCGTTTGCCCGTATGTCCGTCCTGTGATAAAACTGTCCCGCTTACCCTGTTTCCACCGGAGGCATCATCATGGCTGACCAATTACCCCTGATATGGGTGCTGGGCACCGGAGGCACCATCGCGGCATGGGGTGCGCCAAGGCTGAAGTTCTTTGAGTACGGCGTCCCCGGAGTCCGCCTTGACGTCCACGACAACCTGGAGCAAATCCCTGAAGTGGACCAGTTAGCCAGGGTGAAAGCGGAGCACCTCATACAAGCAGGCAGCGGGGGCCTGGGCGACAGTGGCTGGCTGATGGTCGCCAAGAAGGTCAACAGCCTCTTCCAGGATGACCCCGACGTATCCGGCGTTGTGGTCACCCACGGCACGTCCTCCTTGGAGGAGACCGCCTACTGGCTGAACCTTACCGTCAAATCGGAGAAACCGGTGGTAGTCACCGGCACCATGCGGCCGCCCTCCGCCATGGGCACGGAAGCCTATAACAACCTCCTCGGCGCAATCATCCTCGCCGGTTCTCAGGAGGCGCGTGGCATGGGTGTCACTGTCATGCTCAACGACGAGATCAACGCCTCCCGAGAGGTCACCAAGCAAAACTCATACCGGATTCAGACCTTCGGCACGCGTGAGCTGGGGTTCTTGGGATACTTGGACTCCGATCTCAAGCCTGTCTTCTATAGGCGTCCCACTCGGAAGCACACACACCAAAGCGAATTCGACGTCAGCGAATTGGACACCCTCCCCCAAGTGGAAGTCCTCTACTCCTACGAAGGAGCCAGCGACATTCAAGCGCGGGCTCTGGTCGATGCCGGCGTGGATGGCATCGTGATTGGCAGCATGGGGCCTGGAGCCGTGGGACAGGCGGTGAACGATGCCTTGCTGGAGGCAAGGAGCAAGGGAATTACGGTAGTGGTCACCACACGGGCCGGAGCCGGTCGAATCATCCGTACCAGCGTATATGAGAAGGAAGGAATCGTGGCAGGCGATAACCTCAGCCCCCAAAAGGCTAGGATTCTCCTGCAACTGGCGCTCACGAGAACAAAGGACCCGGAGCAAATCCAGCAGATATTCAACGAGTACTAGTCAGAGAGGGACAACTATGACAAGCAATCAACTGCCCCTAGTGTGGGTTCTGGGTACCGGCGGCACAATCTCATCGTGGGGCTCTCCAAGGCTCACCTTCTTCGAATACGGCGTGGCCGGACAGAGGTTGGACGTTCATCAGAACCTGGAGCGCATACCGGAGGTCAGCAACTTCGCCAGCGTGAAGGCTGAACATCTCTGGATGGCGGGCAGCGGTAGCCTTGGCCCCGCCCGCTGGTTGGAATTGACGAAGAAGATAAACGGCCTGTTCCAGGAAGACCCATGTATTTCAGGCATTGTAGTCACCCACGGCACCTCCTCTATGGAGGAGACGGCATACTGGCTCAATCTCACGGTCAAATCGGAGAAACCGGTGGTGGTTACCGGCACCATGCGACCGCCCTCCGCCATGGGTACGGACTCGGACAACAACCTGCTGGGCGCAGTCATCCTAGCCGGTTCCCAGGAAGCATGCTGCAAGGGCGTTACCGTCATGCTCAACGACGAAATCAACGCCGCCCGCGAAGTGACCAAGCAGAACGCCTACAGAATTGAGACCTTTGGCACGCGAGAACTGGGATTCTTGGGCTACCTGGACTCCGATCTCAAGCCGGTGTTCTACAGGGAGCCGGTGCGCAAACACACCTATCAAACCGAATTCGACGTTGACAGCCTCAGCGATCTTCCCAAGGTGTACATAGTGTACGCTTACGAAGGCGCAGATGACCTTGTAGTGCGTGCCCTGATAGACGCCAAAGCGCCCGGTATAGTGATAGCCGGCATGGGCGCGGGCGGTGCGGGCGGCCAAGTGCAGCAAGAAGCGCTCTTGGAAGCCAGCAGGCAAGGCTCAATAGTGCTCTCCTCCACCAGGGCAGGGTCCGGCCGCGTCATCCGCACCAGCCGCCACCGTGAAGCCGGATGGGTCGCCGCGGACAACCTCAGCCCGCACAAGGCCAGGATTCTCCTGCAACTGGCCCTGACCAAGACCAGCGACCCCGAAGAAATCCAGCGCATGTTCGACACTTATTAGCCCCCGACAAATATGCCCACCAATCTCACTTTCCCGGACTGGGGCGTAGGCGACGAAGAGGGACGCGTTATTCGCTGGCTTAAGCGAGAGGGCGACCGCGTGTCGCAGGGCGAGCCCATCGCTGAGATAGAGTCCGCCAAAGTCACCGCCGAAGTCGAGTCGCCAGCCTCCGGAGTCGTAAGCCGCATCGTGGTGGCCGACGGCGCTCCTGCCAGAGCGGGCGACCTGCTTGCTACTATAGGCGAAGAGGCCTCTTCTCCAGCTTCACCGCCCTATCATCCATACGTACCCCAGGCAGAACCTGCCGTCCGTCGACTGGCGGAGGCCTACGGGATAGACCTGAGCCAAATAGAAGCGGGCGGAGAACGGGGTGAGGTACTGGAAGCCAGCGTCAGAGCCCTGATAGAGGGGGAACCCACTCCTGAAATCCGGCAGGTTCCCCTTGTCGGTATGCGCAAGACCACTGCAGACAGGCTGTATGGCAGTCTTCAGTCCACGGCCCAAGTCACCATTGCCACGGAGGCCGATGCCACGGAATTGGAGCAACTACGGCGGGACCTGGTATCCCAGTGGCGCAACAAGGGAGTACGCCCCATGGCCGTGGCGATGTTGATAAAGGTAGCAGCAAGAGCATTGAGCGAAAATCCACGGTTGAATGCCACTATCAACGGGGAAACCGTCGCATTGCACAAGCACGTCAACGTAGGATTTGCCGTAGGCGTTGAGGCCGGCCTGGTGGTGCCTGTGATCAAGCTGGCCGAGCAAAAGCCGTTGATAGATATCAGCCGGGAAGCCAGGGAACTGGCAACAAGGGCACAGCGCGATCAGTTGTCACCCGGAGAAATGGCGGACGGCACGTTCACCATAACCTCCATGGGCGTCTACGACGTGGATGCGTTCACCCCCATCGTCAACCCGCCGCAAGTGGCCATACTGGGGACCGGCCGCCTTGTGGAGAAACCCGTGGTCCACAACGGCGAAATCACCAAGCGCTCCATGATGGCCCTGAGCCTAACCTTTGACCACCGCGCCGTTGACGGCGTTCCCCCGGGTCAGCTTCTGAAGGCGATTAAGGAGTACCTGGAGCAACCCGCGTGGATGGTTGAGTGAACGCCCTATGGCTGCAGTTTGATTATCTCCGGCAGGCCATTTAGGACTTGAGCCGCAACTTCGTATCTGCCAAAGGAAGGCACGAAGTAGACGCCGGCTATGTTTGAATGCACCTCTTTGAGCAACTCTTGGGCTAGAAGTACCCCCATCTCGCCGCCTTCCTTCCCTGCCTGTTTCATTCGCAACTGGCACTCCGGCGGAATAACCATCCCCGGCACCTCGTTGTGCAGGAATTCAGCATGCCTGTAGCTGCGCAGGGGCAGCACACCCAGAATAACGGGTTTGGGGAACCCTCCGAGCCTCTGCCGCCACTTCTCAACGGCTTCAGGCCTGAACACAGCCTGTGTCAGTATGAAATCAGCCCCGGCGGCTATCTTCCGTTCCAAGCTCGCTTGTTCCTTGTCCATATCCTCCGCTTCCAGGTTTATGGCGCATCCCACCAGGAAGGAAGTAGCCTGCTCAATAGGTCTACCCGCTGTATCCAAGCCTTCATTAGCCTGGCTAATCAAACGAATCAGACCCGACGAAGTAATATCTGAGAAGCTCACCGCTTGCGGGTAGTCACCCATCTGGGGCGGGTCACCCATGAACACAAAGATGTTGCGCACACCCAATGCATGAGCGCCAAGCAAGTCCGACTGCAGGGCCAGCAGGTTGCGGTACCTGGTGGCAATGTGCATGATAGCCTCAGTGCCCAAGCGGGTCTGCAGCAGGCTGCTCATTGCCAGGGCGCTCATGCGGCCCTGGGCCAGGGGTATATCCGTGCAATTGAAAGCATCCACGTTGACCATGCCCAGAAGGTTTCGCAGGCTGGTCAGTGTAGTGCTCACGTCGAACCCGCGCGGCGGATGTACCTCCACGGTGACCACGAACTGCTTGCCCAGTTTCTCAGAAAGCTCGGTGGGAGGCGTGGGCTCAGGTGCGTATCCGCTTTTCGCCTCGATGACCTTAATCTCAGCCTCAGCGCCGGTTTCCCGTGTCTGGACACGCCGCTCTCTCATCACGCTTCTAATAGCCGCGATGTGCTCAGGCGTAGTGCCGCAGCAACCTCCAATTATTAAGGCCCCCGCGTCAAGGATCTGTCCCGCGTAGTCGGCCACGTACGCCGGGGACGACAAATAGAACAAGCGCCCGTCCACCCCCATGGGAAAGCCGGCGTTGGGTAAAGCGGAAAGAGGAGTATCGGCAACGGGCGCCATGGCTTCCACCACGTCAAGCATCGGTTGTGGGCCAACGCTGCAGTTGGCGCCTATCGCAGTGAGCTTGTAGTCCGCCAAGGCCTTGACAACCTCTTCCGGAGAGTCGCCTGCCAGTGTCCGCCCTTCTTCGGTAAACGTTAGCTGCGCAATAACCGGTAGGTCTGTGACCTCTCCGCAGACTGCAACTGCCAGTTGAATTTCAGCCATTGAAGAAAACGTCTCCAGGAGCAGCACGTCTACTCCCGCATCCGCCAGAGCTTTGATCTGTTCGGCAAAGGCTTCTCTGGCGTCATCTACCGCAATGGGGCCCAGCGGCTCAATTCCCTTCCCCAGCGGCCCCACTGCACCGGCTATCCAAACCTGTTGACCGGTCAGGCGCTCCGCTTCCCTGGCTATTTGCACCGCCTTGCTGTTGATCTCCTTTACCGAAGCAGCCTGGCCGTATGACCCCAGCCTGATCCGGTTGGCGCCGTAAGTGTTGGTCTCTATCAACTCCGCACCCGCCTTCAAATAGTCCAAGTGGACCTGCTTGACCAGATCGGGAGCGGTTAGATTCAGCCCTTCCAGGCAGGCATCCGCCGAAACGTCGGCTAGCTTGATCAGCTCCGTACCCATAGCGCCGTCGGCAAGGATGGGACCTTCGGAAAGCCTCTCGGTAAACAATCTACTCATAGCGTCGTCAATTGTAGCACTCCGCGAATCAGCTAACTCAACCGGTGGAACCGAGCAGCACGTCCAAGTACTTGTATGCAGACCCCGTGTTCATCAAAACTATGTTCCCGGACGGGTCCACTTCTCCTTTTGCCAGCAGCTTCTTCAAACCGGCCAGGGTAGCCGCGCCTTCCGGGGCAGGGTAGACGCCCTCAGCGCCGGCCATCTGATTCACCGATTCCATCATCTCTTCATCGGTAACAGTCAAGGCCGTCCCGCCGCTTTCTCTCAGCGCTTGCAGTATCAGGTAGTCGCCAATGGCCGAAGGCACGCGCATACCGGCTGCTATGGTAGAGGCCCCCGTCCAAGGCTCTGCGTGGTCGGCTCCGTTTTGGAAGGCACGTACGATGGGAGCACAGCCCTCCGCCTGCACCGCTATCATTCGAGTGGTAATCTGGTCCAGCCAGCCCAGCGCCACCATCTCATGGAACGCCTTCCAGATGCCAACAATTCCCGTGCCGCCTCCGGTAGGATAGACAATCACGTCCGGGGTGCGCCATCCAAGCTGTTCAACAAGCTCATAGCCCATAGTCTTCTTGCCTTCAGCCCGGTACGGCTCCTGAAGAGTCGATACATCGAAGAGGCCCATTTCAGCGGCTCTCTCTCTGGACAAGCGGCCCGCATCACTTATCAGGCCGTCGACAAGGGTAAGCCTAGCGCCGAAGGCCAAGCACTCCTGTTGATTGGCCACTGGCGCGTCCTTGGGCATGAAGACGTGTGCTTCCATGCCCCCATAAGCGCAATAAGCGGCCATGGCCCCGGCCGCATTCCCCGCCGAAGGCATGGTTATCCGAGTCAAGCCCAGTTCTTTGGCGCGGGAAACCGCGGCGGATAGCCCTCTAGCCTTGAACGAGCCTGTAGGATTAACTCCCTCGTCCTTGATATACAGATTGCCACAGCCCAGCTGCCCGCCCAGGTTGGGTGCGGGCAACAGAGGAGTCATCCCTTCGCCAAGGGTGATCACATTGCTTGGGTCACGCACCGGCATCATCTCGTAGAAACGCCACATATTGTTGGGCCGCGACGAGAGGTCGTCTCGATCCACGGCTTTGCGAACGCCGTCTATGTCATAGCGTGCGTAGAGCACCTTGGCGCAGTCAGGGCAAGTTCTGTGAGGTTCATCCGCTGAGTACGTTTCTCCGCAAGCGGTGCATTCAAGGTGGCTAAGGTAGCTCTGCATGCTCTCTCCTCTCTACACTGACGGCATTCTACCAAGGGACGTTAGCGGTCACCTACCTCAGCAAGTCACGCGCAGAATTTGGTGTCTGACTGTACGCTAAGTGAACCGTGCAGTGGGCGACGAACCAACGGTTATGAGGAACCGCTACGCTGGTGCTTCGGCGGTCGACTCACCTATGTGAGGTGGTTCGATTACCAACCTGGTCAATACATCAGTCCAGTCGGAAGGCGCAGTGAACAACGTTGGGGAACCTCCCACCATTACGTAGCTGCCACCGACGTCCGGCGTTTTGTCGCCTATGAATAAATCTATCTCCCTGCCAGTCCTCAGAGTTATCACTATGTGAGTTACCGGAGGGTCAAGGCCAAAGCTTGCCGGATCCTGCACCACCTCTTCCAAGACCCTGGACGATCTTGGACCCGTAAGCAGGAGGGGCACACCGCCCCATCTATCGTTGTCCACAGGCTCACCGCTATCTGCAAACACCCAGCCTGTTTCCGATTTGACGAATGTCTGCGTATCGTCCCTATGCCTAACCCTTATTCCCTCTATGTCGCCGAACGTAATGTCGTAGACCCAGGGATTCTGCGGTTCGACTTCTCCCGAGTCTTGAAGCTGAAAGAGCACCACGTATCCACCCACTATAGCCACCAGGACTACTAGGATGAACGATACTCGATAGTTCATACTACCGCCTCCGCCACCAAGCCACGCCGGCAAGCAGCGCCATCAAAGATGGCAGAATGATCCAGCTCAGGCCGCGTATCAGCTGCATCTCGCGGCCGGTGACTATGAGGCGCCTCGAGGCTATGGGCTTCGACCGTACCGAGGCCAGGGTGTAGTCTTCCGTAAGCCAGTTCACAGAGTTGAGCAGCAGGTCACGGTTGCCCACGCTGTTGATATGGAAATTGGTGGCAAAGTCCTTATCTCCAAATATAACCGCCTTGGTTTCCCGTGCTGCATTGGGGTCAGGATTCAAGTTCAACGGAGCAATGCCCTCCATGGCAAAGGCAGGCACCCTGAAATCAAATTCACCGTCGGAGCAGTCGTTGACCTCTTCATCCAGAGTCAAACAGCTCAGGATGGTGGTGGTGGCAACGGGATATTGCCGGATGGTGCCGGGCATCTCCTCCGGGGGTAGACTGGGAAGGATTGAAGTGGCGCCTGCAAAATAGCTCTGCTCCACCAGCGCTGTTATGGCATTCACAGGCTCCTGGTCATTGTATTGCGTACGCTGTATGAGCGGCGACTGAGGCTGCCCTGCCAGAGAACTTCCCAAATCAACTATAGTCCCTTCCTCTACTTCTATGGCCCAGGGTGCAAGCAAGTCCTTGAAGGTCTGTGGTGGATCCGGTTCCAGCAGAAGGAGCAACCGGCCGCCCAGGCGCAGGTACTCTGAAAGCAAGTCGAACTCGGTCTGGTTCAAGTCTCTTGTCGGCCCGGCAATGATGATGGCAGCCGCCGACTCAGGAATCTCCGGGTTCTGTACCAGCGAAAGAGGAAAAACGCTGTAGTTGTCGTTATTCATGCCAGTCCTGGCGAATCCGAATCCTTCACGGCTATCGGCTTCATCGTTGGTCAGGTCAAGCTCACCATGGCCGGTGAGGTGGAATATCTGTTTGCGCTCCACGCCGGTCACAATGAGCAGCGCGGAAGATATGTCGCGTTCCTCGAACAAAGGCGCCGTGAGCCTGTATTGCAATCCTCCGTCCAGACCCTCAAAAACTATGGTTGGATATTCCGTGACCCTATACCGGTTGGCTAACGCAGGTTCGCGATCCGGGTCTGAGAAACGGTAGTCAAACTGGCCTCCGGAGCGGTGGCGGAACTCGTTGAGCAGATTCTCCACAGGGATGCGGAACGGCGCTTGTCTGGGGTCGTCCGGCACAAAGAAGGCAATAGCCTCAACCGGCTCGTCAAGGTTATCCAAAATACTCAAGGTGTGCGGCGCAAGGCTGAACTGGCGTGTAGCGGTGAGGTCCCACCTGAAGGCCGTATTGACCCCCAAGACGTATATCAAGATTCCCAGCGTTAGAAACGCCGCCAACATGATTACGGTGTTCAGCCCGTACCTGCCTCTGCGTCCCGTAACGCTCTGCACCACGGTATTGAGGGAGAGCATCAGGGAAACGACCAGAAAGATGCCGCTGAGCACCATCATCACTATAGCGGGGCCGCGCAGCTCAGGTATGAAGACCAAGAGGACCAGGCCAATGAAGAAGATAGCCACGCCAGCCAGGGCTATGACCAGGCTTACCGCTCCCCTAAATGGGATCCGGCGCATGAGCGAGGCTAGCGTTTGGCTTGTTTGCTGATCGGTAGAGGTATCCCCGGTGGGAGTAGACATTCTAACGCCATCTCCTTGACTCTAGTGATCTGATAGTGAGGAAGAGAAACACCGCCGTCACCACCAAGTAATAAATGATGTCGCTTGTATCAATGACGCCGCGGGCAAAAGCGTCGAAATGGCTGCTCAGAGAAATCGCTTCCAGCACGGTGGCCACCGCGCCTCCTACTATGGTTGTGATCTGATCTATGACGTTGAAGAGCAGTATCACTCCAAAGCCCACAGCGGCAGCGACGAGCTGATTCCCGGTGAGAGAAGAGGCCAAAAGACCTATGGCAAGCGTGGCGCCGCCGTAAAGGAGGAAACCCAGATAGCCGCTGAATATTGGGCCTAGGTCTGGATTTGCATACAGCACAAGGATGACCATGTAAAAAAGCGTGAGCAAGACGGTGCCGCTCAAAATTATGAAACTGGATATGAACTTGCCAAGGACCACCTCGTAGTCGCGCACCGGTGATGTCAAGAGCAACTCCAGCGTGCCCAATTTCTGCTCCTCAGACAGCAAGCGCATTGTCAAGAGAGGCGGGATCAGGGGCAGTAGGAAGAAGCTGCTTCGCAGCAGCAACCCGCGGACCTCCGCTACAGCAAAAGTCTGGTCGATGCTATCGATAAAGAAGACGCCGGTCAGCGCAAGGAAGACTCCCGCCACTATGTATGCCATTGGCGACTTAAAATAGACCGCCAGTTCTTTAACGGTAATAGCTAATGTTGTACGCATAGCTAGGACTCCTCAACGGTGGTGAGACGGAGGAATATCTCTTCTAGACTCAATGTCACGGCTTCCATGCGAAGCAATCCCCAACCCTGTTCTACCAGTGTTTTCGCAAGCTCAATGCGCATCTCGTCGCCGCGCCTGCATATCAGGTTATACACCGTACTGCCTCCGTCTCCCTCGGTGAACCTAACGTCCTGGACTCCCTTCACGCTGCGTATTGCTTTGGTCACCTCGTTGCTGGGGCC
Organism: Dehalococcoidia bacterium; assembly: GCA_965220545.1. Lineage (GTDB taxonomy): Bacteria > Chloroflexota > Dehalococcoidia > Lucifugimonadales > QGNO01 > DAOUJH01. The sequence goes on along the minus strand of CBDCQF010000011.1, from coordinate 598,620 downwards.
CCTCACCTCCAGGGTGAGCCGCTCCGTGCCCTCCAGCCGCTCAGCCAGATTTTGCGGCGTATCTTCGGCTACTATCTCACCTTCGTGAATGATGACCACCCTCTCACATATCATGCTAACTTCAGGGAGAATGTGGGTGGATAAGATCAGGGTATGCTCGCCGCCAAGGTCCTTTATCAACTGGCGCGTCTCAACAATCTGTATGGGATCTATGCCAATTGTCGGTTCATCCATGATGAGGACGTCCGGCTCATGCAGCACAGCCTGGGCAATGCCGACGCGCTGTCGGAAACCCTTGGACAGTTTGCCAATAATGGTCTCCCGGTAGTCCTCCAGGCGGCAGACCTGCACCACGTCATCTATACGCTGCTTAATACGCTTGCCGTCCATGCCACGGATTGTGCCCATGAAGCTCAGGTAGTCCCGCACGGTCATTTCCGTGTACAGCGGTACGTTTTCCGGTAGATATCCAATCTGCTGCCTGGCCTTCAAGGAATCGCTCACGACGTCAAACCCCGCAATGCGAGCTGTGCCGCTGGTAGGCGGCATATACCCTGTTAGGATGCGCATGGTTGTGCTCTTGCCGGCCCCGTTGGGGCCAAGAAAGCCTAATATTTCGCCCCTGTTGACGGAGAACGTTACGTCGCTAACAGCGGGGAAGTCTCCAAAATACTTGGATAGGTGGTCTACTTCAATCATCGGTTGTCTAGCCATATTTAATTCATCCTAAGCATGCAAAGGAGCCCCTTTGAGGACAACGACATATCCAAGCAACTGATATGGCCGGTTTGCCGTCGACGATTTCCATCCATTTGGACAGCATTGGGGCGCCCCAGAAGTTGTGCCTTGTGTGAATTTTAGGACAAATGATATGCTAAGCAAAGCTTTTTGCCAAGTTATCTCTGTTTGGAGCAGTGAATGCACCTAGTAATTGATGGCTTTGGAGCCAGCACATCCATATTGGAAGACGTTGACGCTATCTACAAGTTCTTGGATCAGTACCCGGATGCCATAGGCATGACTAAAATAGCGCCTCCCCACGTCTATACATACGAAGGCAAGAATCCTTTGGATGTAGGCGTTTCAGGGTTTGTGCTCATTGCGGAAAGCCATATAAGCGTCCACACTTTCCCCAAGCGGAGCTACGTAAATATAGACGTCTTCTCCTGCAACGACTTCAATACAGAAAAAGCGTTGGCGGAACTCAAGCAGATGTTCGCCCTGGATACAGTACGCAGTTGGGTACTGGAACGAGGTTTGGAGTACTCAGACCCTGTTGTGGCGGCAAGAGCGGTAACCGCAGAACGAGCACAGATAACAGAGCGTATCTAAGCTCCTACAGCTCACCCATCAGCTTCAGTTGATACCAGGACAGGCTCCACTTTCAGTTCAGAGAGAGCGGCTTGCGCGGCAGCAAGTCGGGCCACAGGCACACGAAACGGAGAAGCGCTGACGTAGTCCAGACCAACCTGATGGCAGAACTCTATGCTGGAAGGGTCGCCGCCATGCTCACCGCAAATGCCAATCTCCAGATTAGGGTCGATTGATCTGCCCTTCTCCACGGTCATCTTCACCAAGCCGCCAACGCCGGCCCTATCCAGCACTTGGAACGGATTTTCCGGGAAGATACCGCGCTCCAAATACTTGGGCAGGAACTTCTGTTCATCGTCACGACTGATGCCAAAGGTGGTCTGGGTCAGGTCGTTGGTGCCAATGCTGAAGAACTCGGCATGCTTGGCAATTTCGTCGGCAGTCAATGCAGCCCTGGGCAACTCAATCATTGTGCCAATCTTGTAGGGCACTTGGACTCCTTGCTCTTGTTGCACCAGTCCAGCCACTCTTACCAACAGCTTCTTCACCGCCTCCAGTTCATTGGCGTGGCCAATTAGAGGAACCATGATCTCAGGTCTAGGATCGAAACCCTCATTGACAAGCTCGCAAGCCGCCGTGAAGATGGCCCTTACCTGCATCTCGTTGATGGCGCCGTACATGATGCCAAGACGGCACCCTCTGAGACCCAGCATCGGGTTGGCCTCGCGCAGGCTTCCCACTATCTCAAAGAGGTCCTCCCTTGATTTCAATTCATCCGCTTCAGACTCTCTCATACGCAACTCAATGATCTCTCGCAGGAGGTCTTCGTACGGTGGAAGGAACTCATGCAGCGGCGGATCCAGAAGGCGGATAATTACAGGCCTGCCCGTCATAACCTTCATGATGGCCTTGAAGTCCTTGGTTTGAAACTCCCAGAGCCTGTCAAGCGCATCGTAATAACGCTTGGCATCCAACGAAACGCCCAAAGTAGCGCGCTGGTTCTCCTGCTGTTTCATAAGCTCTTCTCTGTGACTGCTGGGAGATTTTTCTATCCTCTCCCTAATGTCACGCATCCATTCTTCAAATTCAGCTGCGCCCGGAGCCGCTATAATCATCTGCCTTACCACAGGAAGCCGTTCCTCCGCGAAGAACATGTGCTCGGTGCGGCAGAGGCCTATGCCCTGGGCGCCAAAGTCCAAGGCGCGCTGAGCATCCTCCGGCGTATCCGCATTTGTCCACACCCCCAACTTCCGCGCTTCATCCGCCCATTGCAGTAGAGTATTCAAGTTTGCTTCGTCAGCAAAATTGGCTTCCCCAGTGGGTAGACTGCCTATGAACACCTCGCCGGTAGTCCCATCTATGCTAATGTCCGTCAGCTCATCGATTGTTCTAGTGTTTATAGTGCAGCTATTAGAACCGTAATCCACCACCAGCGCGTCACAGCCGGCTACGCAGGGTTTACCCAGCCCCCTGGCTACTACGGCAGCATGGCTGGTGGCCCCGCCGCGTGCCGTCAGTACGCCTTTAGCTAGCAGCATGCCGTGAACGTCGTCAGGGTTGGTTTCCATCCTAACTAGGATGACGTCTTCTCCTTGAGCTCCGAGCTGCGCTGCACGATCGGGGTTGAACACCGCCTTGCCGCTGGCCGCGCCCGGAGAAGCGTTGAGACCGGTTGCAAGCATGTCCCCGCGGGTTATGGCCTGATCCTTGGCCTCTTCGTCAAAGCGAGGCAACAGCAGTTGGTTCATCTGGGCAGGCTCAACACGCATCAAGGCCTCTTCTCTGGTTATGAGTGCTTCTTCCACCATATCCACTGCCATTTTCACCGCAGCCCGCGCCGTTCTCTTGGCAGACCGTGTCTGCAGCATGTAGAGAGTACCCCGCTCCACAGTAAACTCAATGTCCTGTGCGTCCTTGTAGTGCTCCTCCAAGCGCTGTGCAATCTCATCCAGCTGCCCATACAGATCCGGCATCGTCTCTGCCAGGTGACCTATTAATTGAGGAGTACGGATACCCGCTACAACGTCCTCACCCTGGGCGTTGGTCAGGTACTCGCCGTACAGCTCTTTTTCTCCAGTGGAAGGATTGCGGGTGAACACCACGCCCGTGCCGCTGCGTTCATCCATGTTGCCGAAGACCATGGCTACTACGCTTGCTGCGGTACCCAAGTCATGAGGAATTCCATAGAAGTTCCGGTAATCCACAGCGCGACGGCCATTCCAGCTTGAGAATACCGCCTTTACGGACAGTTCCAACTGCTGGTATGGGTCTTGGGGAAACCCCGAGCCCGTTTCTCTAGTCACCAACTCTTGAAATTTGGCCACTACCTCTTTCAGGTCCTCAGCAGTCATCTGAGAATCATTGATTATGCCAGCGACCTGCTTTTGAGCATCCAGAATGCTCTCAAATGGCTCACCCGGCATACCCAGTACAACCGAGCCAAACTTCTGTATGAAGCGCCGGTAAGAATCGTAGGCAAACCGTTCACCGCCGCTGGCTTTGGACAACCCTTTCATAGTCTCATCGTTCAATCCCAGGTTGAGTACTGTGTCCATCATGCCTGGCATGGACACAGTACTACCGGAACGTACTGACACCAAGAGTGGGTCTTCGCAGTCGCCAAAAGTCTTCCCCGTGCTTGCCTCTATATCGCGCATGCCTTGTAGAGTCTGTTCCCACATTCCAGAGGGAAAGTTCTTCTCCATACCGTAATAGGCATTGCAGGCCTCTGTGGTTATGGTGAAGCCTGGCGGTACAGGGAGGTGGGCCCTAGTCATTTCAGCCAGACCTGCGCCCTTTCCTCCCAGAAGGTCTCTCACCTCTCCGCCACCTTCGCGGAAGAGGTAGACCCATTTCTTGGGACCTGACACGGTTTGCCTCCTAAACCGCAAACACGAAGTATAGATATCGCCTCTAGGAGACGAGCCTTACTGTGGGTGTAGATTATACCATCTTAATTCCAGCTATTACTTTATCAGCACTGCTCACTTGCATCAAATCCGTCTTGGGTCATGCTTTTAACTCCAAGAATGCAGCATGCTATATTTCTTAAATGACATCTCAAGCCACAGACCACAGCGTCCGTCTGAGATTGGAAGCAAGGGAAGAGTCGCTCTCTCCTCATGCTTCCAGGGTCAAAAGCTCTGTCGGCAGAGATTCTTGGGAAGAACCCTCCCCCCTGCGTACCGACTTCCAGCGCGACCGCGATAGAATCATCCATACCAAAGCGTTCCGGCGCCTGAAGCACAAGACGCAGGTCTTTATCTCTCCCCTGGGCGATCATTATGTGACCCGCCTAACGCATACCTTGGAAGTCTCCCAAATAGCACGAACCATAGCTAGAGCACTCAATCTGAACGAAGACCTAACGGAGGCCATCTCCCTAGGCCATGATTTGGGCCATACCCCCTTTGGCCACGTTGGGGAAGAGATGCTTGCGGAACTGGTTCCCACAGGATTCAGGCACAGCCAGCAAAGCCTGCGCATAGTGGAGGTATTGGAAAAAGACGGCCAGGGCCTCAACCTCACTTGGGAAGTACGCCATGGCATTGCCAATCACTCGAAGCCAAGGAGTGATATCTTCAACAGAGAACTGGTCCGTGGCCTCTCTCTGGAAGGTCAGGTGGTCCGCCTTTCCGACGCCATAGCCTACCTCAATCACGATATAGGCGACGCCATACGGGCCGGCGCCCTCAAGGAGAGCGACCTGCCGTCATCGGCCAGACAACTGCTTGGTGACAGAAACTCTCAGCGGATTGATACTATGGTAACAGACGTGGTTGAGGCTTCCTGGGAAGCTACGGGGAGCTACGGGGACTCCAAAGAGCCCCCAACCATAGCCATGAGCCCCAGAATTGGAGAGGCCGTCAATTCGCTCAGAGACTTCATGTTTGAAAACGTATACCTGCCGGTGAGCAACGGGGAAGAGTCCAACAAGTCCCGTGAAGTGCTGGCATTTCTTTATAACCACTTCCTCCACAATCCGGACCGCATACCTGAGGAGTACTGGAAGCGAGAAGAGCACCCACAGCAGATGACCGTGGACTACGTATCCGGTATGACGGATTGGTACGCTTTGGCCACTGCCGAAGCGCTATGCCCCGGCATCTCAGGCAAGGCGTTTGCAAGGATGCTTTGAAAATGGCGACCTCTGACGAAATAAAGCAGCGCCTTGACATAGTAGACGTGGTCAGCGGTTACGTGCCCTCCCTTAGGAGAGCGGGGCGTAGCTACAAAGCAACATGCCCCTTCCACTCGGAACGGACCCCCTCTTTTGTAGTCTTCCCTGAGAGGCAGTCCTGGCGATGCTTTGGGGCCTGTGCCACGGGAGGAGACCTCATCTCCTTCACCATGCGTGCCGAAAATCTGGACTTCAAGGATGCGCTCACGCTGCTGGCTAATAGAGCCGGGATACGCGACTTTCAGCCAACGCAGCGCCGGCGGGATGAAAGCCAGCAACGCATCAATGAAGCCGCCGCCGCTCACTTTCAAGGACTGCTCCTTGCGCCCCAAGGTATGGCGGCAAGAACCTATTTGCAGCAGCGGGGAGTGGATGCCGACGCCATTGCCCAGTTTGAAATAGGGCTCAGTCCCGCCGGGGGCAGCGCCCTGCTCCAACACTTGAAGTCGCTGGGATACTCCGAAAGCCATATCTTGAAAGCCGGGCTGGCCAGTCAGCGCGACGACGGCGAACCGCGCGACCTGTTCAACGGACGTCTCATGTTTCCCATAAGGGACGGCAACGGAGTGCTGGCAGGCTTTGGCGGTCGCTCTTTGGACGGCTCCGAACCCAAATATCTTAACTCACCGCGCACAGACCTCTTCGACAAGAGCCAAATACTCTATGCTTTGCACAAGGCCAGAGACGCTATCAAACAGACCGGAGAAGGTGTCATTGTAGAAGGCTACATGGATGTCATCGCCGCTCACCAGCACGGATTCAACAACGTCGTAGCGTCCATGGGAACGGCTCTTACCGAGCAGCAGGTTACCCTGCTGAGAAACACCGGGCGGCGGTTCGTGCTAGCCCTGGACCCGGACACGGCAGGGCAGGAGGCAACCTTCAGAGACCTGGTGGAGTCTTGGCACATTTTCGAGCAGCGGCTGGTGGGGAGGCGAAGAAGCATAGCCATCTACGAGCGGGCCACAGACCCGTTCCTTGTTAGAGTCGCCATACTCCCTCCCGGCCAGGACCCTGATCAACTTATACGCAGCAACCCCGAAGGCTGGCAAGCCTCTCTGGCTGAAGCAAAGCCCCTGGTTGACTATCTCATAGATTCGGCAAGGGACCACTGGGACATTTCAACCAGTGAAGGAAAAGCCCGCGCCGCTGAAGCTCTTTACCAGGTCATTGCCTCCATAGGTAATCCTTTTGAACGTGAGGGGTATCTAAAGCGTTTGGCAGAGGTGTTGGATGTACAAGTAGCAACCTTGGAAGCCAGCTTGGGGAAGCTGAGCGCATCCTCTCCACGCCGCTTCAACCCGCAACAACGCCCTAGAGCATCGGAGTCGCCGTTTGAAAGCGCAAACAAAGATGTTCTGCAAGAGCATTTGCTGGGATTCATTCTGCAATGGCCGGAATTGCGAGAGCACGTAGCGGACATGGATCCCCAAGTGGTCGTAGGCTGGGAAGACCGCATCCTCTTTTCCTCCTGGCTGAAATGCTCTACAATAGATGAGTTGCGGCAAATGCATGACGACTATCTTCAACGGCGCATAGACCATCTGCTATCACTTCCTGTCCCTCCTTTGGATTTACGTCAGAGAGAGCAAGCCGTCAAGGACTGCCGTTACCACCTTGAGATCAGGCGCCTGAAGTCCCTCAAAGAGGAGGAAAAGCTTGTCCTGAGCGAAGCCGGTTTCTCCGGCGACATTGAGCAACGAGTGGTTGAAACGAACGAGCAGTTGAGAAACCTATTCCAACAGAAATACCCGCATCGCGTCCCTTAGCAAAAGGAGAGTATGTTAAGAAGACCGGACGACAACGTAGAAGACGAGATATCAGCGGATAGAATACGCCCCATACACAGCGAAGACCTCAGGGGCTTGATCCCCATACCCTTCCGAAATAGCGACGATTCCGAGGAGATCACCGTCACCCCTCGCGAAACGCAAATCGTTGAGGCAGACGCCGAGGAAGAAGACTGGCCTGAAGGCTCATCTGAGGGCGAAAATCGCTCTGAAGCGCCGGACGAAGCGGCCATCCTTGCCGCCGCTGCTAACGAAGGTATAGACACCACGGACATGATCGATGACCCCGTGCGCATGTACCTGCGCGAGATAGGCCGTGTGTCCCTGTTGACCGCTAAAGATGAACGCTGGCTGGCAAGGGCTATGGAGAGCGGCGTATACATTGAACGGTTGGAGCAGGAGCTTGCTTCACCTACCGGAGCGCCTCCTCAGGCCCAGGAGATCATCCATCACCTGCTCAGGGAAAGCGGACGTCTTGCCTATATAGAGAAGGCGCTTGCCTGGAAACACGACCTACCCTACCCTCTGCCGCTCAAAGAGGTCACCTCCAATCCGGAATTTCGCGCCGCAGTGGACTCTCCCATCGACCACGAGAAGATGCAGGAAGTGGCAGACCACGCGGGGAGGACCCTGGAAGATATAGAAGAGGGCGTGATCAAGCTCTCGTTGAACAGCCGTCTTCTACCACAGGACGCTATTGAGATCATTGGTGAAGGCGTAACCCTGGAGGAACTCGCGGAAATTGTGGAAGAAGGCGCCATGTGGAGCCAGTTGGGGCCGTATGAGTTCCTCTTCCGCATGTACCTGAACAAAGTCAAGCGAGAGGGCAAGACGGCCCAGCGGCACCTTACGGAGGCCAACCTCCGCTTGGTAGTCAGCGTAGCCAAGAAATACATCGGCAGGGGCATGTCCCTGCTTGACCTCATACAGGAAGGAAACATAGGCCTGATCAGGGCTGTGGAGAAGTTCGATTACCGAAAGGGCTACAAATTCTCCACCTATGCCACCTGGTGGATACGGCAGGCAATTACCCGAGCCATAGCCGACCAGGCTAGGACCATCCGCATCCCTGTCCACATGGTGGAGACCATCAACAAACTGCTGCGCGTAAGCCGAAGGCTGGTACAGGAGTATGGACGGGAACCCACCAGTGATGAGATTAGCTGGGACATGGATATACCATCGGAAAAAGTCAGGGAAATCCTCAAGATTTCTCAGGAGCCCGTTTCACTGGAAACGCCGATTGGAGAGGAAGAGGACTCCCACCTCGGCGACTTCATAGAAGACCGCACCGCTCTGGCTCCGGCAGATGCCGCCAGCTACCAGCTCCTCAAAGAGCAGATAGACGAAGTGCTGGACAGTCTGAACGAACGTGAGAAGCGGGTATTGCAACTCAGGTTTGGCTTGGAGGACGGGCGCAGCCGCACCCTGGAAGAGGTCGGACGGGAGTTTGGCGTAACAAGGGAACGGATACGCCAGATAGAGGCAAAGGCGTTGCGCAAGCTGCGACACCCTACCCGCTCCAAGAAGCTGCGCGACTTTCTGGAATAGACTTTTCTCTTCCCGGCGCCGTATGCAACCCAACGGTCGAGCAATTCGGCAGATGTCTTGACGTGAGCGGGCTTTCCGCCTTTCATTTGTAGTAGAATCCGCTCAATTTCAAAGTCATGTCGTAAGATGCCTGAAGCGCCCGACCTGGAAGTCATCAAAGAAGTCCTGATCCGCCGCGTAGCTGGCTGCAAGGTTAGCTATGCCAAAGTGCTCAAACCAACCGTTCTCAGATCCCTAGCCGCCCCGGACTTCCCTCAAGACGTCACTGGCCGTACGGTTGAGCGGATAGCCCGCAAAGGGAAATTCCTCCTGCTTGACATCAGCCCCGGCCGGATGCTGGTGATCAATCCAATGCTCACCGGCGCCTTCCAGCTATGCTCTCCGCAGGCCAGGGTATTCAAGCGGACCTGCCTGGTCATTGGAATAGGCCAAGAGTTGGAGATGCGATACATAGACGACAGGCAGATGGGGTTGGTCTACTACGTTGAAACGGCCCAGCTGGCCCAGGTGCCGCGGTTGAACGAGCAGGGGCCGGACGTGCTGGACGACGACATCAGCTTCCCTGAGTTCAAGGCCAGGCTGCGTCCTTTCTACGGCGAGATTAAAGGAGTGCTCACTCGGGGCGCCTTCATTTCCGGCATAGGGAACGCCTACAGCGATGAGATTCTATTCTCAGCCGGCATATCGCCGTTTCGCAGGCGCAAGAGCCTGTCGGATGAAGAACTGGTGAGGCTTCACCGCAGCGCCAAGCAGGTAACTTCGGATGCAGTAGCAATTCTCAGAGAGCGAATGGAAGAGGAGACTCATCACAAGATCCGGGACTTCCTCCAAGTGCACAACAAAGGAGGAGAACCCTGCCCGCGCTGCGGCAACAAAATCAGCCAGCTTACCGCAAACCAGCAAATCACCAGCTACTGCAGGCGCTGTCAGCCGGGCATGCTCATCAAAACATAGGACTACCGTGACTCAGCTAATCCTAAAGCCCGTTCCGCCTTTCGATCTCCGCCTAACCGCCGGACACCTGACATACCATCAGGAACAGTTCGGCGCTGAAGCATACCTGGATGGGAAGTATTCAAGAGTGTTTGATGGAGCAACTCCCATCCTTGTAGAAGTGGCCTCCACCGGCACCATGAACGCCCCGGAGCTTTCCATCTCCCTTCCTAACAGCGCACCGTACGGCATTGATGGCGCGTCTATAGATGAAGAAATAGCACTCTCCCTGAATACGGACTTTGACCTAAGCCATTTCTATGAAATTGCCAAAGACGACCCTGTCCTCTCTCAGGCCACCCATACCTTTTGCGGCCTGCATCCTCCCAGGAACCGTTCCCTATTCCAATCTTTACTGCTGTCAATCGTTTCCCAGCAAATCTCCGGAGCGGCGGCAAGAGCCATCCGCGGTAGGATAATAGAAGCGCTGGGAACTCCCCTCAGCTTCAACGGAAGGACTTTCCATCTGTTCCCTAAAGCGGAATCATTCCTTGAATCCGGGCAGGAAGCTCTGCGTTCCCTGGGTCTCAGCAACAGAAAGGCCGAATATGTGCTGGAGATTGCATCGAAGGATGTGGAGGGTTTGCTTGACATCCACCGGCTTGAGCGTCTTGACAACCAGGAAGTGCTTCGGGAGCTGGTGCAGTTGCGCGGTATCGGCCACTGGACGGTGCAGTGGGTTCTGATCAACTCTCTGGGTCGCATGGACGCCTTTCCTGCCGGGGACCTGGCCTTGCAAAGGGCAATCTCGGAGCACTACCTCGATGGCAAACGCCTCAACGAGAAGGAGGCCGCCGCCTTTGCCCAGGAACGGTGGCCCGGATATGCGGGACTGGCCACTATCTACCTGTTTGCACAGTTACGACAGCAACGAGTTACCCAAAGCGGCGGCAAAACAGCCAAATGAAAACTAGGCACACGGAAAACGCTCGCTACCATGTCTACCTGGAGGCGGAACGAGAGGCCGTCGCTCTCTACACTGCTATGGCGGAGGCTGAACCGAACCCCTGGCGCGCTAAGATATTCCGCCGTCTTGTGGAAGCGGAGGAACGTCACGTGGCCCATTGGGCTGGGAAACTGGGATTAGGTATAGATGACCTGCCTCCATATCGCCCCAAGCTAAAGATCAAGATGCTTGGCTGGCTGGCGCGGCAGATCGGCACACAGGGAGTACTGCCCATGGTGATGCGGATAGAGGGCAGCGACATCGATATGTACGCCGGCGAGCCGGAAGCCAGGGACATAATGGACGAGGAGAGAGGGCACTCCAAAACGCTGCTAGACCTGAAAGAGGGTCGCTACCCGGCAAGCGAACTGGGCGGCGGTGCGCTGCAAAAAGCGGCTGCGGGCGGCGCATACCGTGCCGCCGTGCTCGGCGGCAACGACGGGTTGATATCCAACCTAGGCATTGTCTGGGGTGTATCCGGAGGCACCTCCAACCCGGACTTCGTTCTGCTGGCGGGCGTTGCCGGCCTGGTTGCTGGCGCCATCTCTATGGCGGCGGGCGAGTACGTCTCCATAAGGGCGGACCGCGAGCTGGCAGAGTCACAGATAGACAAGGAGCGGCGGGAGATAGAGGAGCTTCCGGAGGAAGAAAAAGAGGAGCTGTCCCTGATCTACCAGTTGAAAGGCCTCACTGAAGATGAGGCGAATATCCTGGCAGAACGGATCATGCAAGACCCCGAGGCCGCGCTTGAAACCATGGCCCGGGAAGAGTTGGGCCTGAACCCCAGCCAGCTGGGGTCGCCATGGGGCGCCGCTGCTAGTTCATTCATAGCATTTGCCGCGGGAGCATTCGTTCCGTTGATTCCCTATGTATTCGGGCTTGAAAGAACCCCTGCCCTTGCGGTTGGTGGAAGCCTCAGCGCCATGGCGCTGCTGATCACGGGTTCCTCTCTGGCTTATCTATCCGGGAAGCATCCTCTGCGTGGCGGCTTGCGCATGCTGGCCATTGGCGCAGGTTCCGCCCTGGTCACCTTTTCCATAGGACGACTGGTGGGTATCTCGCTCAGCTAGTGTCGGCTGTGCCGCCTTCCCCGCTAGCGGAGCATGCCTGAAAGGCCGCGCGGGACGCGGCCCGACGCCATCTGCTTCATCAGCTTCTGTGTCTGCTTGAACTGGTTCAGCAGCTGGTTTACGTCCTTGGGCTCGGTGCCGCTCCCTTTTGCGATACGGCGCTTCCGGCTGCCGTTGAGCATGTCCGGGTTGCGGCGCTCCTGCGGCGTCATGGAAAAGACAATAGCCTCCACCCTTTTTAGCCTGCTCTCGTCCATGGCATCGGTAGGGAGGCGCTTGGAGAGGCTGGAAAACCCGGGTATCATCTCCATGATGCCGGAAATGGGCCCCATCCGCCTTAGCTGCTGTAGCTGCTGAAGGAAGTCCTCCAGGTCAAAGGTGGCGCGGCGCATCTTCTTTTCCAGCTCTTTTGCCCGATCCTCCGTGATTTCGGCCTGAGCCTTCTCCACAAGTGTAGCCACGTCGCCCATGCCTATAATGCGGGACGCCATACGGTCCGGATGGAACGGCTCCAGAGCATCGCTCCGCTCACCGGTGCCAGCGAACTTGATGGGGATCCCGGTAACGTGGGCAATGGAAAGGGCAGCGCCGCCTCTGGCGTCGCCGTCCAGCTTGGAGAGAACGTGACCGGTGAGGCCGATTCGCTGGTGGAACTCAACCGCAGCGTTTACCGCATCCTGTCCGGTCATGGCGTCCACCACAAGAAGCGACTCGCTTGGATTGGTGGCGGCCTTCACCCGTTCCAGCTCCTCCATAAGCTCCTCGTCGACGTGAAGACGTCCACTGGTGTCGATTATTACCCAGGTTACGCCCAAGTTTCTGGCATGCTCCAGGCCGTGACTGGACACGTCTTCAGCCGTGGAGGTCAAGGGATCTTCCTGGTACACGGGTACGTCCAGCTGACGGCCCAAGGCAGCCAGTTGTTGAATAGCAGCGGGCCGTCTGAGGTCGGCTGCCACCAGCAAGGAACGGTGGCCCTGGCGTCTCAGGTACATGCTCAGCTTTGCCGCGGTGGTCGTCTTCCCTGAGCCCTGCAGTCCCACCATGAGAGCCACCGACGGCGCCTGTGACGAGGCCTGAAGGCCGCGATGGCCCTCTCCCAGGATAGCGACAAGCTCCTCATATACGAAGGTGACCACCTGCTGTCCCGGGCTCAGGCTTTGCAGGACGTTGGCATCCAGGGCGCGCTCTCGGATGCGTCCCACGAGCTCACGAGCCACCCTGAAATTGACGTCCGCCTCAAGCAGAGCGACACGGACTTCCCGCAGGGCTTCATCCACGTCCTTTTCGGTGAGACGACCCCGGTTGGTGAGCCGCCCCAAGACGGCGGTTAGCTTGTCGGTAAGCGCGTCAAACATAGCGTCCCTGCGATCGCTTCATATCCCTATGTTCAGAGGCGATGCCATCTGCTTCAAATAGGCCAGCACCGACAGTGCGGTAAGCCGTCCCGTCCTAGGGTTATCGTCGGAGGGGATGTTTTCTATGTGGAACTGGAGTTTGCCAAATTCGCCTTCCGCCACAACATCGTGGGTGTTGCGCGTTACAGCAGGGTCGGCAATTACGCGGATTCGCGTTTTATCGGGGCCGATACCGGCCATGCTTACCGCCGCCGCCACGTTCACGTTGGCCGGAAAGCGCTTGAACCCCTCGCTCACAGGCCCCTCGAATACCTCGGTTGCCTCTGTAATCGCATCTAGGTCTATACCCGCCATCTCCACTCCCGGCGAGCCCTTCAGTCCTTCCGGAGGCTTGCGTGTGATCATTGTTATGCTGTCTATCTGCCCTTCCGAGGCAGCCAGCAGGCCGTCCAGTCCAATGATGGCCCCGGAAGGCACATGGATGCGGGCGCCATTCCGTCTTGCCAGCTCAAAGAGGTCATCACGCCCCAGCAGAGCTCCGCAGCTTACCACCACCACGGATTTCCCGGCTTCCAAAGATGCGGTTACTATCTCTTCCACGGCATGAGCACCCGCCGCCTCTATTACCACGTCGCAAAGGGCTGGCACTTCATGCAGTGGGACCACCTTCGGCCGGGATTCAAGCATTGCGGCAAGCTCTTGGGCCTTCTCTTCGGTACGGCTGCTCAGCGCCGTAACTCTGAGGCCCGGCGCCTTACCCGCTTCCAGCTCCGTTGCTACCTTTCGCCCTATACTTCCCGCTCCAACTATGCCTATATCCATTTACGCTCTCCCATCTCACTCACAATCCTTGATTATAGCGCAATCCACGTGAGCTTGTAGCGTGACAGCAAGCATATTCGGCAATAGAATGGGCGGAACCGCATTTCCAGGCAGGGAGGAGCTATGAACGACGACGACACACGCAACGCCGAGATAGAGGAGCGCTCCGCCATGTTGAAGCGCCGTTTCGGCAATCAACTCAACGCGGAGCAGTTGGAAGAGGTGGCAAAGGGCGCTGAGGCCAGCGTGGACTTATCGCTGGCTCTGAAAGAGTTCCGGTTGGACTACAGCGACGAGCCGCCGTCTCTGTTCCAGCCATACAGGAAGGAGGGTTAGCCATGACGGCAGACCTGCAATTCATCTCTGTACGCGAACTTGGCAACCTGCTGCGCACTCAACAGGTATCCCCGGTGGAGCTGGCCGAGTTCTTCTTGAACAAGCTGGAAAGCGAAGGCCCAAGGTACAACGCCTTGGTCGCCCTGACCCGGGAGCGCGCTCTTAAGCAGGCCAAACAGGCCGAAAGGGAAATAGCCTCCGGCGAGTACAGGGGCCCGCTGCACGGCATCCCCTATGGCTTGAAGGACCTCGTTGCTACGGCTGGGGGCACTCCCACCACCTGGGGGGCAGTACCGTTCCAGGACCAGACCTTTGACTACGATGCCACCATCGTGCAGAAACTGGACGCCGCCGGCGCCGTCCTTGTCGCCAAGCTGGCCATGGTGGAGCTGGCGGGTGGCATGGGCTATCTCTACCCGTCGGCATCGGCAACCGGGCCCGCCATCACTCCCTGGGGCGACAAAGATTCCTGGACAGGCGGCTCGTCCAGCGGTTCCGGCGCCGCCGTGGCCGCCGGGCTGGTGCCATTCGCCATAGGCTCGGAGACCTGGGGCTCCATCCTGCTCCCCGCCCACAACTGCGGCATCGCGGGGTTGCGCCCCACCTACGGAAGGGTGAGCCGGTACGGCGCCATGGCGCTCTCCTGGACCTTGGACAAGCTGGGGCCGATGTGCCTCACCGCCGACGACTGCGGGCTGGTGCTGGAGGTTATTGCCGGTCACGACCCCAACGACCCCACCACCAGCGATAGGCCGTACTCGTATGATGCGGAGCAAGCCGCGTCACGCAGGTTCAAGCTGGGCGTGCTCAAGGGCATGGTCGACGCCGCCGAAGAGGAGATCAAAGCCAACTTCCAACAATCGCTCAAGGTGTTGGAGCAGATGGCCGACATAGAGGAAGTGGAGTTTCCCGACATGCCTTATGAGCCGGTGACCCGTACCATCCTCAACGCCGAGTCCGCCAGCATCTTCGAGGACTTCTTTGATAGCGGAGAGACGGCCCGGCTTTCAGGTGACGCATCCAGGTTTTCGGCCTACTCCAGGCTGGCAGTGCCCGCCACCGACTATCTCCGCGCCCTGCGCATACGTACTCAGATCTGCCGCGCCGCTGATGAAGTGCTCTCAAAGTACGACGCCATTGTGGGGACGCCGCGCAACCACGTAGCAACCCCCATAGACCAGCCCATACGCGCCTCCATATCGGGCCTGTCCCGCGATATCCTGGGCGCTGTAGGTAATGTGGCAGGACTGCCATCCGTAGCCGTGCCCAATGGATTCGGCGCACGGGGTCTGCCCACGGGCATCCAGTTCATGGGTCGGGCTTACGAGGAGAACTCCATCCTTGCCGCGGCGCGGGCGTATCAATCGCTGACGGACTGGCATACACAGCACCCTGCCGGCTAGCCTCATCGCGTCATTCTGAACGGAGCGCAGCGAAGTGAAGAATCCAACGCCTCTGTTTACAACGCCGTGTTGCTCTAGTAGGACGCCGAGAGATTATAGTCGCTGAGGGGGAACTGCACTTCAATATCAGCGCATCGGAGCAAGAGATGACCAACCTGTTCACTACGTCCAACGAAAGCAAGACCTTGGAAATAGAGAATACCGACAGAACGGAACATCCCTTTCGTTTGGTGGTCACGCTTCAGAAGCTGGGCGTGACCACCAAACTGGACTACTTCCTTACTGAGGAAGATGCCCGGGCAATGGCCAAGACCCTGGCTTCAGCCACAGGCTAAGGCGGCACAATGTTCTGGAGCCAGATCACCATACCGGGCAAACCACGGCTCCTCGTAGTGGATGGGTCGTGCAACGTTCTGGGCTGGGAGTCGGAGTTCTGCGACCGTATAAGCAACGTGCTGGCAAGGAAAGAAGTGGCCTTGGTCACCGGAAGCGCTGTGCGCCTCAACGAGCCGGAGGAGCTTGCCCCGCTGCTCCGGGATCAGCAGGCCAACTGCATCTTCCTTTTCTGCCATGGTTATAGGCAGAACGGTCAAACAGCCGCGCTAGACGATTACTGGAAATGGCTAGCCGCGCGGAACGGCCTCACGGAAAAGCTGCTCGCCGTGTGCACCTATCAAGAACACAATCCGGAAACTGCCCAGGCCATTCTGGACGCCGGCGACAGCTTCGCCAAGCTGGCGGTGGCCCAGCAATCGGACATGTCGTTGCGGGCTGCCGGGCTGTTCTTTATGAAGTTCTTCACGGAGCTAGACCTCCACGCCTACGACTCCATAACCGGGAAGATGGTCTGGTTCTCCCACTCCAAGGCGAGAGAGATACTGAAGCGCCGCAATCTGCCGGGCCGCATGGGTCTCAGGTGCTAGTTTTGCTATGAACAGGGCAATAGGCCCTCCACTTGCATCTAGCGTTGTTGTGATTATCTGTGATACAGTAGAGCAATACTAGATATAGTACATTTGTTCATTATTGAGTGAGGATGGCATGGAAACACGATTTGTTGTTCTCAAGTTGATCTGTGATTCCCTCGGAGTTAAAACCTCGGTTGATAGTCTCTCCAATCGCAAGACAATGCAGAAGGCTATCTATTTGACGCAAGAAGCCTGCGACCTGCCACTGGGTTACGGTTTCAATTGGTATCTCCTGGGTCCATACAGTCCTCGCCTTGCAGGAGATTACTATCAGCTTGCTGAGACCTTGGCAACAAGCGATGCTGATTTCGGCCAAAGTAGTCTTAGGCCTGAAGTTAGAGAGAAACTCGCAACCCTTAGGGAATATTTAGACAATACTAAACCAACTGATATTTCCTTTGAGAATTGGCTTGAGCTTCTTGCATCAATACATTTCTTGAAAGAATTTAGGGGAGAAAAGCCGGATAAAGTCAATGAAAAGCTCAAAGATCAGAAACCGCACCTTGCAGAATTCTCCGATGCTGCTGATAGGGCTCTGTTAAATCTTAAGTTGACTTAGGCAGAGATGGAACGGGTGTCCAATTTCACATTCAAACGAATTGCTGATCCCGTTCACGCTACAATTGGCATAAGTGAGCTCGAGACCAAGCTTCTGGCCACACAGGCCGTTCAAAGACTACGCAATATCAACCAACTAGGCCTCGCACATTACGTATTCCCGGGTGCCGACTATTCACGCCTCGCGCATTCCATCGGGGCGTGTCATGTCATGGGACGAATTTTCCAGACTCTCCAAGTCTTTAGTGAGATACCTGACGATATAGTGCAATTACATCGTCTAGCAGCTCTGCTCCACGACATTGGCCACTACCCATTTTCTCACACAATGGAAGAAGCGGTTAAGAACCAGTATTCAAATCAGTTCTTGTCATCTTCTCCTAATTCTGATGAGCAGCAGACTCCCTCTGGAAACATGTCTAGTGATTTCGTTAATCATTACGATCACGAAACGCAAGGCACGCGCATTTTGGAATTAGATGCCGAGATTTCTGAGATATTGAAAAGCGCAGGAATTGATCCTCAAAATATCTACGACCTTTTTGCTCGAACTGGGGATAGCAAGTTTGCAAACCTCATAAGTTCAGACTTGGATGCCGATAGGCTCGACTATTTGTTACGAACTGCTCACCATACCGGCTTACCATATGGAAACATCGATATAGAATATCTTTTGAGTCAGATTCGTATTGATTCAAATAATGAAATTGCCTTGACTAAGAAGGCACTAAGAGCAGCCGAACACTTTTTGCTCTGTAGATACTTTGATTATCAGCAAGTTTCATTTCATAAAACTGTTGTTGCCTTCGAAATAGCACTGAAAGAGGTGCTCTCTTTTCTAATTGAGCAAGATAGACTTGATTGTTCTGACAAGGCTATTGATAAGATGATCTCTGACGGGACATGGGCAACCTTTGATGACGCCCACATCATTCATGTAGTTAGAGAAGCTCTCAGAGACGGTGTTAATGAGCCAACTAGATTGAAGCTTGAAAGTATAATCACTCGGAATCCCGCCCGGTTGGTATTCAGTACTGACAGAATTGGCACTAGAGGTGATAGTACCGAACTAGACCGCCATAAACTCTTACGCAAGAACCTAGAGGAACAGAAGACCATCTGGGCAAATGATTTTGGTATTCAGCCAGAATTATGGTACATCTGGGAGAAACCCGGGTTCACACTGACTAAGATAGGAAGTAATGTGCCTACAACTTCTGTCTTCAAAAATACTTACGAAGAAGACTCTTTAGTTCAGGCGATTCGCATCATAACTAATGAGGATGCTGGCGAGTCAAAGCCATTGATGGAACTTCGTGACTCAATTGTGGGAACACTGTCCAACAGTGCGCTGTACTCCTTGAGGTTATACGTACTGGTACCGCAAGAGCGAAAACATATCATTCATGATATAAGAACTAAAATCAACGCTAGCATTCGTGATTTACTTAAATAGGGGCCAAAATGGCCCCTATTTAAATCGTCCTGGTAGCGGGGGCAGGACTCGAACCTGCGACCTTCGGGTTATGAGCCCGACGAGCTGCCACTGCTCCACCCCGCGATGATTGGGTTTTTCCGGAATAGGGAAAGAGAAAATGTTCTGTCAGAGGCTTCATGTGGGTCAAGCCCTCGGTCAATTAGTACCGCTTAGCTTAATCCATTACTGGACTTCCACCTGCGGCCTATCAAACAGGTAGTCTTCCTGTGACCTTACCTCCGAAGTGAATCGGAGTGGGAGATCTCATCTTGGAGCTGGCTTCGCGCTTATATGCTTTCAGCGCTTATCCAAACCAGACGTAGCTACCCGGCACTGCTCCTGGCGGAACAACCGGAACACCAGAGGTCTGTCCCTCCCGGTCCTCTCGTACTAGGGAGAGCCCTCCTCAAATCTCCTGCGCCCACGACGGATAGAGACCGAACTGTCTCACGACGTTCTGAACCCAGCTCGCGTGCCGCTTTAACCGGCGAACAGACGGACCCTTGGGACCTTCTTCAGCCCCAGGATGCGACGAGCCGACATCGAGGTGCCAAACCTTGCCGTCGATGTGAACTCTTGGGCAAGATCAGCCTGTTATCCCCGGGGTAGCTTTTATCCGATAAGCTACGGCCCTTCCACACGGAACCGTAGGATCACTTTGACCTGCTTTCGCACCTGCTCGACTTGTTGGTCTCGCAGTCAAGCCCCCTTATGCCAATGCACTCCACGGGCGATTTCCATCCGCCCTGAGGGGACCTTTGTGCGCCTCCGTTACCTTTTGGGAGGCGACTGCCCCAGTCAAACTACCCACCAGGCATTGTCCCCTGGCCTATCCAGGGTTAGAGCCAGAAACAGGAAAGAGTGGTATTTCAACGACGGCTCCACCCCAACTAGCGTCGGGGCTTCATAGCCTCCCACCTATCCTACACATTCATGCCCCCAGTCCAATGCCAAGCTGTAGTAAAGCTCCACGGGGTCTTTTTGTCCTGTCGCGGGTAGCCCGCATCTTCACGGGCAATGCAATTTCGCCGAGTCCCTCGTTGAGACAGTGCCCAGGTCGTTACGCCATTCGTGCGGGTCGGAACTTACCCGACAAGGGACTTCGCTACCTTAGGACCGTTATAGTTACGGCCGCCGTTCACCGGGGCTTCGGTTTAGAGCTTCTCCTTACGGATAACCCCTCCCCTTAACCTTCCGGCACTGGGCAGGCGTCAGCCCCTATACTTAGGGTTTCCCCTTTGCAGAGACCTGTGTTTTTGTTAAACAGTCGCCTGGGCTAATTTGCTGTGACCCACCGGGCTCAGTCCAGCGCGTGGACGTCACCCTATGGGAACCCCTTATCCCAAAGTTACGGGGTCTTTTTGCCGAGTTCCTTAACGAGGGTTCTCTCGACCGCCTTGGGACTTTTATCCCTGTCTACCAGTGTCGGTTTGCGGTACGGTCACCTTTATCCCATAGCAACGAGGCTTTTCTAGACGGTATAGGGTCAATGGAATCCCCCAGGTATACCCTAGAGTTTCCTGCCCCCTCAGCTGTAACGCCGGAGTGGATTTGCCTGCTCCGGCAGGCCTACAGGGAAGGACGCACCATGTCCAATAGGCGCGCTCCACCTACCTTTCCGTGTCCCCCCTTTGCTTTAGTCGAGATACTGGTGGTGTAGGAATTTTGACCTACTGTCCATCGCCTGCGCCTTGCGGCCTCGGCTTAGGCCCGACTAACCCTACGTCGAAAGACGTTGCGTAGGAAACCTCAGACTTTCGGCGTCCCGGATTTTCACCGGGATATACGCTACTCATGCCGGCATTCTCACTTCTGCGCGCTCCACCACACCTTACAGTGCAGCTTCTCTGCCCGCAGAACGCTCCCCTACCCAGCCCCCGATAATTCGGGAACTGCCACAGCTTCGGCGGCAGGCTTGAGCCCCGTTACATTGTCGGCGCGGAATCCCTCGACCAGTGAGCTATTACGCACTCTTCAAAGGATGGCTGCTTCTAAGCCAACCTCCTGGCTGTTTTAGCGACTCCACTTCCTTGCACACTAAGCCTGCACTTAGGGGCCTTAGCTGGCGGTCTGGGCTGTTTCCCTCTCGACAATGAAGCTTATCCCCCACTGTCTCACTCCTGAAGTAAGAGCTTGAGGCATTCGTGGTTTGGTTGGGTTTGGTAAGCTCACGCTCCCTAGCCCATCCAGTGCCCTACCTCCTCAAGTCAATCTTCAAGGCTGCACCTAAATGCATTTCGGGGAGAACCAGCTATCTCCAAGTTCGTTTGGCATTTCACCTCTACCCACAGCTCATCCCATACTTTTGTACCAGTAACGGGTTCGAGCCTTCACTCCGAGACTATCGGAGCTTCACTCTGGCCATGGGTAGCTCACCTGGTTTCGGGTCTACTAGACGCAACTGCTGCCCTATTAGGACTCGCTTTCGCTACGGCTCCCTTCGTCCACGAAGTTAACCTTGCTACGCCTAAGTAACTCGCCGGCTCATTCTTCAATAGGCACGCCGTCATCCTGACAAGTCAGGACTCCGACTGGTTGTAGGCACGCGGTTTCAGATCTATTTCACTCCCCTCCCGGGGTGCTTTTCACCTTTCCCTCACGGTACTGGTTCGCTATCGGTCGCTAAGGGTATTTAGCCTTGGAGGGTGGTCCCCCCAGATTCCCGCAGGATTTCCCGTGTCCCGCGGTACTCAAGGACACACCAGGAGTCTGTCACCTTTCGCCTAAGGGGCTCTCACCCTCTACGGCGGTCCGTTCCAGGAACCTTCGGCTAGACAACAGATTTCTTACTCCTTTGAGGATGCTGGGGCTCCTCTAGGTGACCTTACAACCCCTGGAAGACATGGGCCCCCAGGCCGTGAAGCCTTCCAGGTTTGGGCCATTTCCCCGTTCGTTCGCCACTACTAGGGGAATCTCGGTTGATTTATTTTCCTCAGGGTACTTAGATGTTTCAGTTCCCCTACTTACCCATCCTAGCTTAAGGGTTAGGCTAGGACTCTCCAACTTTCAGTTGGAGGGGTTCCCCCATTCGGGAATCCCCGGCTAAGCCAGCTAGACGGCTCACCGAGGCTTATCGCAGTCTTGCTACGCCCTTCTTCGGCCCTTAGCGCCAAGGCATCCACCGCGAGCCCTTAGTAGCTTGACCCACATAAAGACCCGGACAGAACCTTTCTTCTATTCCCTATTCTTTTTTTAAGGTGCAAAAAAGCGGCAGCCAGGTTACCCTAGGCTGCCGCCTCGGTTTCTCTGACTTTGATTCCGCTATCAGGTATTGAGTTTTGCCAAAAAGCTTACTCCCTTTTAAACCTGTCCAAATAATATAGCAAGGGGGCCTACGCGTCGTCAAGGGCGCTGAGCGGTGGTTTATTGTTGTTTGAACAGGATGGATGTGCGCCTCCCTCCCTTGACCCTCCTTTGACCCGTTTCTATAATGGCCGCGCCGGAAGGCGGCAACTTGCCGGGCAAGGAGGAACCCATGACCACTCAGCAGGCACTCTTGAACCCCCAGACCGTGATAGACCAGTTCAAGAAGAACGGCGTCACCCACGTGGTCTGGCTTCCCGACAGCGAAACCAACTGGATGTATCTGGCCATGCAAGAAGAAGAGAGCATGGATCTGATCCCCGTGGCCCGTGAAGGAGAGAGCATGGCTATAGCGGCCGGCCTCTACATAGGAGGCAAGAAGCCGGTCTGCCTCATCCAAAATACCGGGATGTTTGAATCCGGCGATTCCATACGCGGCATAGTCCTGGACGTCAAATTTCCCCTGGTCATCATGGTAGGTTACCGCGGCTGGACAAGGCACGGGGTTACCACTGACTCCGCGGCCAAGTTCACGGAGCCTATCCTGATAGCATGGGGCATCAACTACTACCTGGTGGAAAACGACGCGGACGCCGACCGCATTACCACCGCCTTTGAGGAGGCGGAGTCGACGGGACGCCCTGTGGCGGTGCTGGTGGGAGACGAGTTCCACGGCTTCAACCGCCCTGTCCTAAGCACCGATACCCCCTAACCAATCCAAGACGTCGCAATCAGGATAGGCAGGCTTCCCTGCATGAGACAGGCGGACTGAAAGGAGCACCGTATGAAAGCCATAGACGCTTTCCGAGTAATAGAGAGCCTCCAGGGCGACTCTGTAGTAGTGGTCTGCCAGGAAGGCCGCATACCCTGGGAGTCTCTGGAGCCCAACCTGGACCTTTATATCCCCTTTGTAGGCTCCATGGGTAAAGGGTCATCCCTGGCTCTGGGAGTGGCGCTGGCCCGCCCGGACCGGCGGGTGATAGTCCTGGACGGCGATGGCAGCTTGCTGATGAACCTGGGCTCTCTGGTCACCGTGGCAAACAAGGCGCCCAAGAACTTCTGCCACATGGTGGTGGAAAACGGCATCTACGCCGGAACCGGCGGACAGCCCGTACCCAATTCGGGCAAGACATCCTTTGCCGGATTGGCCAAGGCGGCCGGCTATGCCAGCACCTACGAGTTCAACGACCTAGAGGAGTTTTCCTTGCGGGCAGAAGAAGCCATGTATGCGGAGGGCCCCACCTTCGTATCGCTCAAGGTTGAGCCTGAGCCTGAAATGCGGCCAATGGCAACTCGTCCCAGGGGCAGGCCTATGCGAGAGGGCATCTATACGGTGAAGGCCACCCTCGCCGGATCCTAAGGCAACCTTCTAACGCTAACCGTTCCGGCGCATCATGACAGTCACCTTGCGCTGCTGGCCCTCGCCCACGCTCTCCGTGGTTACGGAAGAGTGGTTTGCCAGGGCAAGGTGTATCACCCGTCGCTCCGATGGTGGCATAGGTTCCAGGGTTATTGGCCTACCGCTTCTTGCCACCCGCTCCGCCACCCGTGCCGCAAGCGCTTCCAAAGACTTGCTGCGTCGCTCCTTGTATTTCTCCACGTCGACCACAACCACAGGGTGGCTTTGCATCGATTTATTCAGGGCCATGTTCACCAGGAACTGGAACGCTTGAAGAGTTTCTCCCCGTTTTCCAATGAGCAGCCCGGAATCCTCGCCGTGTATGTCTATCACAGGGCCAGTTTCGTCATCGCCGGAAGACCTGATCGTGGCAAGCACGGAGATATCCATCCTGGAGATGAGGGAATTGACCACTCCTATAGCCAGCGAAGCCAGGCCCTGAGAGGAGGAGAGGCGAGTCACACGGACCCGCGCCTGCTCTGAACCTATACCGAAGAAACCGGGCCGTCCGTGGTTAACGACCTCTACCGCGACCTCCTCGCGACCTGCGTCTAGCTCCCTTAGGGCGAGCTCTAGCGCCTCCTCTACGGTTCTGGCGCTGATCTCTATCGAATCGTTGTCCATCACTAACAACCTCCTCGTCAGCTGAAGGGCCGTCTTCCGTATCTGATGCTTCGCCGACCGCGGATGCCGTAACAGTAGCAGGCGCGGTGCGAGATCGCAGAAGGCCGCCCCATCCGGTTACAAAGTATTGAATGACTATTCCAATGAGGTTGGAGACCAGCCAGTAAAGCGGCAGTCCGGCGGGAAGGGACAGTGTAAAGAAGCCAAACATTATCGGCATCATCCACAGCAGCATGCGGTTGGTGGATTCCTGGCGCGGGTCCGCGGCCAACGGAGTGCTCATCTTCTGCATGACCCACATGGACCCACCCACAAGTACAGCCATGACGTAGGTAATTGGAGAGTTTCCTGCCACCGCCAGGTCCAGGCCAAGGAAGTTGCTGTTCAGCGGCACCACCTGGTTCACTAGGGGCAACCAGGAGTAGAGGTGCCCCGAAAGTCCCGCCAGCGATTCAGGGCTGGTGGGCAGCACTTGAATAATCGCCATGTACAGCCCTATCCAGATAGGGAACTGAATGACAAGAGGCCCCAGGCATCCTATGGGATTGACCCCGGACTCGCGGTACAGCTTCATAGTCTCCTGGGATAGACGTGCCCTGTCCTTGGCGTATCTCTGCTGGATGACCTTCAGCCGGGGCTGAAGAGCGGTCATTTTCTGAGTCGAACGGATCTGACGCAGGGTAAGGGGTAAAGTAGCCAGCCTGACGATGATGGTGAAAACTAAAATTGCAATTCCAAAGTTGCGCCCAAGCACAGCATAGAGCAGGACCAGCCCGTTCAACAGCGGGTCCAGAATAAACGTGTTCCAGACTAAGGCTATTATTTCCATAGTTGTCTTTTACCGGTCAGACGTATTCGTCTGCCAGAGCTGCCGCTGCCCTCCAACCAGCCTCAACGCCCAGACCTGTCTGTCCATGTCGTTGATGTATACCGTATCTTCTACCACGCCTATGTCCGCTCTCACCTCGGCGCCCACGTCGAACCCCGGGTTCTCCTGCTGCCCGGACCTTGCATTAAGAGAGAACACAATCCCCTCATCGGAAGTGACCACAATCCGTCCGTCCACAACCGCCGGTGAGGCAATGATAGGCCGCTGGAGGTCGAACTCCCAGCGCACTGTCCCGGTGCTAGCGTCCAGCGCATAGAGAATGCCGTTGGTTGTGGTGGCGTAAATCATGTTATCCACCGTGACGGGGTCTGCCCAAAACCAGCCGTCGCCTTGGAACTGCCATATCTGCTCGCCGTTGTCTATGTCCAGGGCATGGAAAGTGCTGTCGAAGGAACCAAAGAATACCTTGCCGTCGGACACCAGTGGCGAGGTAACAATGGCTCCGCCGGCTTGAAACGGCAGCGTCCATTTTTCTTCGCCGTTGGAGAGGGATAGTGCGTAGAAGTTGTGATCAAGCGAGCCGAAGTAGACTACGCCTTCGTCTTCCACGATGGCAGGAGTAGACCAGACCTGGTTTCCCACCTTGAAAGACCACTCTACTGCGCCAGTGGAAGGATCAAGGGCGCGCACCACTCCTTCCGAATCACCAAAGATAACCTTTCCGCCGCCAACCGCCGGGCCTCCCACTATCCGGCCCACAAAGCTCCTGTCTGAGGGGAACTGCCACAACGGCGTCAGGTCAGTTGCGCTGAGAGCGTGCAACTTGCCTTCAAAAGCCGCCACGTACACACGATTGCCGTCGTAGCCAGGCGTGCCGTAGATTCCGCCAAGCGGGTCCTGGCCGGGGAGTGGATAGCTCCACCGGATATCGCCGGTACTAGCGCTCAGTGCGAGCACCTTACCGTCCCTGGACCCTACATAGACCAAGTTATCTGAAGCCACGGGGCCTGACCAACCTCCGGAGAAACGGAACTGGTCCGTAATACAGCCTGTTGCCAGAAACAGCAAGGGAAGCAGAAGAACCAGCAGCCTCTTTGCCGTCATATCCTGGCCTGCTCCGCTTCCGTATATTGACCTTCCCGCAGCGGGACGGGGTCGTAGCCGCTTTTACCCCAGGGCTGGCAGCGACCCAGCCGTTTCAGGGCCATCCAGCCTCCTCTCAGGGCGCCAAACCGTTCAACCGATTCATAGGCATAGGAAGAGCAAGTCGGAGTGTACCGGCAATGGGTGGGCCAGTACGGGGAAAGAGTGGCTTTGTACAACCTGATCAGTGCAAGCAGCAGCGATTTCATACGGCATCCTCAACCGGCAACCGAACACGAGCCCTGCCCGAAAGGTCCATGACCGCTTTCAGCAGCTCTGCATACGTTGCCCGTGCCGCACCGGTGCGGGCTATGAGGACAACGTCCCAGCCCGATGCAAGCGGCGCTGACCGCGCTGCTTCGCGAAGTCTTCGTTTAACCAAATTCCTGACTACCGCTTTTCCCAACCGGCGACTTACCGAAAACCCTATCCGGGTCTTCCCAGTCCCGTTGGCTCTTACTCTCATCACCACCAGCCGGTTGTCCCAACTTCTTCCTTCTCGCTGCACGGCTTTGAAGTCGGACGCCTTCCTAAGGCGACGGTCTTTAGTCAAAGGAGGTCTTTTCTGAGGAGGGCCTTCTTTGAAGGACAGCTTACTAGACCGTGAGCTCGTGCCGGCCCTTGAATCGCCGCCTACGCAGTACATCACGGCCTCCTCTGGTGCTCATACGAGCCATGAAGCCATGCCTGCGCTGACGCCGTCGTCTTTTGGGCTGGTAGGTCCTTTTAGGCATAATCGTAAAATAGGGTCGGTTGCAACGTTGGATTATAAGGGTCGGTTGTGCGGAGTGTCAAACGACTTGACATAAGTCGATTTTGGGGTGAGAGGGTCACTAATCCGGGAAGAGCTCTTTGAGCTTTGCCTTACGGTAGTCGAAGATCCTGCGTAGTTCCCTGGCAACGAATAGCCGGTTGACCAGCGCTCCGCCAAGGACTGCGTAGTCCACGTGGTCGGTGACCAGGGTGCCTTCAGGCCTCTCCTGGAACGTGTGCCGGTGTATCCAGAACCGGTAGGGCCCGCGGCGCTGTTCGTCGCAGAAGGCAAAGGGGGGCTGCCACTCGGTTATCTCGCTGCGCCAGGTGACCGGCACGCCCCGGAGCCTGATCCTGTAATCTATGATTGTGCCTACCGCCATCTGAATGGGCAGAGGGGTCAATATGGAGAACCTGACCCAGGGCGGCGTGAGCAGGTCCAGGTTCT
The DNA here is from genome assembly GCA_965220545.1 of Dehalococcoidia bacterium. GTDB lineage: Bacteria > Chloroflexota > Dehalococcoidia > Lucifugimonadales > QGNO01 > DAOUJH01. Next base: position 571,358 of record CBDCQF010000011.1, on the reverse strand, counting down.
GAGCGGCGGAGAAGAACTTAAACACCTGCTCAAGGGGGTATCTTAGAAGCTGCTCCTGGTGTAGCTGAAATGCCATTGTCGATCTTTGGATATCGCCGCTCATTTCCTTTCATTCGGCTACGCTCAGGGTAAACTCTAGACTCAGGATGAGCGGGAAGCACCCCACCACCCCTGGATTCCCGACTTCTCGGGAATGACGGTGACCGGGGCACATCCGCTACGGGGCTGAGGGATTGCCTGATATGGCCATGAGTGTCTGGTCAAAAGTCTTGATCTCCCTGACGCCGCGCCGCCGGCAGCTGGCCAGGTGACAGAGGTCTCTCGCCCCCAGGGTGGGATACTGATCATGGAGTTGGCGGGCAAGGATCACGTCCGCCTCTTCCATGGGCCACACTTCTACGCCGGCCTTGTCAATCAATTCCAACGCCGAGTCCAATGTGTGCGGCCTCTTCGTCCCGAGGTAGACATGCATCAGTTCTTGAATGACCTCTGCCGAAGTAAACAGTGCCTTGCGGTTGCGTATTGACTCGTCAAAGAACTGCCGGGCGGGAGATTGCAACGGATGCGGTTTCCCGACCGCGTACATGAAGACGTTGGTGTCGATGAAGATCATGCGCTGGGCAAACGGCCAGTTATCGATTCGTGCAGCGCCTGCAGATGCTCTTCCCAATCCGGTTCCGCACCGGGCCCTTCACGCTCAGAACACTTCTGGAAGAACCGCTTCAGATCCTCCGAAGACTTAAACCGTTCCACGCTTTGCCACACCTCGATCCGATCACGAGCGGCTGCCCGCAGCCAGGCGCTGAGGGACATGCCCTCTCGCCGCGCCTGATCAACGAAGCGGTTCCGGTCGTCGTCCGGCATTACCAATTGCACTCTGGCCATGCTCCCTCCGGCCACATAGAGGATGTGTAACATCGTTACACATGCGGTTGGTCGCGTCAAGCGGAAGTATCCTTCGGCTAGGCTCAGGATAAACTCTAGGGGTCGACGGGTTGAGTGCGGGGTGGGGGCTGGATGTAGGTGGAAGGCTTGGGATTCTTCGCTGCGCTCAGAATGGCAGCAAGGGGATGGATTCCCGCTCGGAGGCGGGAATGACGGCTGTGGGGAAGAGGTTAGAGCCGCTATGCTATATTACTCCGCGTCCGTAGAGGAGAGAGCGATATGTGTGCCCGGTACAGCGATGAATGGAAGTCGGAACTCCCTAGACCCGGAGCGTAGATTTCACGGCCTTGGCATCGACGAGCTTCTGGAGGAGTTGGGACTGAAGGCCGGAATGACTATGGTCGAGTACGGCTGCGGCCCCGGCCTGGTGGCCTTGCAGGCCGCCGTGATGGTGGGGCCATCCGGCAAGGTGTACGGAGTCGATATTCACGCGGGCATGGTGTCGCTGGTCAACTCACGGGCCGATGAAGCGGGGCTGACCAACGTGTCGGCGCTGTTGAAGGACGGGTCTACTGCTCCCCTGCCAGACGGCGTGGCCGACCTTGTGACGTGCTTCCTTGTCTTCCATTACATGGAGTCGCGCGCCGAGAGGCAAGAGCTGGCCGACGACCTGGCCAGGCTCGTGAAGCCCGGAGGCCGCGTGGCGGTCATCCAGTGGGACCACTACGTGCCCTATCAGGAGACGGTCGATTTGCTTACGTCGGCAGGCCTCCGGTGCACGGGCGCGTACTCGGTTATTGATAGCCAGTACAGGGTTGTTGGGATCAGGCCGGCGGAGTGACGCGCCTGGATGCTTCGTCGGCGGGAGCGGTCTTAGGGCGGGTGCTGTCCAACCGACTCCTCAGCATGACAGGGAGGGGACGGACATACTGACATGCGGGCAGGCGGACATGACAGGAGCCACACCCCTGCTGCCCCTGGATTCCCGGTCGGAGGCGGGAATGACGAAAGGGACATACAGGCATACGGACATACGGGCATGCCCGCAGGCCGTTTTGGAAAAGCAGTGCGGCGGTGCTAGAATAGCTTTGTTATCTTCCGCCACCGTAGCTCAGGGGTAGAGCAGCTGTTTCGTAAACAGCAGGCCGTCGGTTCGAATCCGACCGGTGGCTTTCCAAGTATCACGCAGGAATCCAAATGGGAGGCACATCGTGGCATTGATACCAAAGGTGATGAGCACTCAGCATCCGGACAATGCGACGCCGGCCCCCTTTGCCGACGAAACCGGAGTGCTGAAAGGAGACGGCGAGGTCGAGGAGGCCGTAGCCGCGTTTGACCTGGGTTGCGACGAGCAGATGTGGGACTCCGAAGGAAAGGAGGTCGACAACCAGGTTGTGAGGAAGCTCCTCACCAACTACCCCGACGTATTCCAGGGCGGCCTTCAGCTTGGTCGCGACGTGGCTCTGACACTGCGAGTGCCCAACCCGAGCATCGAACGGGACTTGCGCAAGTCGATGGTAGAGGCTCTGCAGAGCGTGCCCGCAGCCTGGGACATGGCTTCCAGCTATTACGGAGAGGACGCCGTGCCTCCTATCCAGGAGGTGATACTCCCCTTCACCACCTCCGCAGAAGAGATTGCCCTGGTGGAGTCCTACTATCGGAATGCGATAGTGGGCCAGGAAGAGCAGATGTTGTTCAGCGGCCAAGTCGTCAAGGACTGGGTGGGCGAGTTCTTCCCCAAGCAGATCCGGATGATCCCCCTCATAGAGGACAAGGAACACCTCCTCTACTGCGACCAGATAGTGGAGAAGTACCTGGAAGTGAGGAACCTGCCGTACCAGAGGGTGTTCCTAGCCCGGAGCGACCCCGCGCTAAACTACGGCATGGTGGCCGCCGAACTGGTGCTGAAGGTGGGGCTGCGCCGCCTTTACGAGTTGGAAAGCAGACTGGGATTGCCCATGTATCCCATCATAGGCGCCGGCTCCGTGCCCTTCCGGGGCCACCTTACCCCCGTCAACATACCTCGCGCGCTTGCCGAGTACCCCAGCGCCCATACATTCACCACCCAATCCGCCTTTAAGTACGACTACGACGAGGATACCGTCCGCGAAGGCATCCGGCAGATCAGCGCCCACGAGAGGGGTGAGCCGGTACCCATTGACGAGGAGCGCGCCATCGAGGTCATAGAGAAGGCCACCGCCGGGTATCAAGAACAGGTTCAGAAGCTGCTCCGCGCCATAAGCACGGTATCGAACCACATTCCCAGGCGGCGCGATCGCAGGATGCACGTCGGTCTTTTTGGATACGGCCGCTCCATGGAGGGCGTCGAGGGCGTGACGCTTCCACGCGCCATCAGGTTTACGGCATCGCTCTACTCCCTAGGAGTGCCGCCAGAGCTGCTGGGACTGGCAGCCCTGGACGAGGCCGACCTGGCCTTCGTGCGCGAGGTCTACCCCAGTCTGGACAGCGACCTACGCGCCTCGCTGCGCTTTGCAAACGAGCGACTCGTGAAAGAGCTGCTGGGCGAATCGTACCTGCGCCTTGTTGGGCAGTTCACCGACGAGATAGACGGCGTCCACCAGGGGATGACCACCGCCATCACGGCCAGCATCGCCGATAGCAGGACCAGCATGCGCGTGTCGCACTTCGTTGAGGAGGCCGCCCATCTACGCCGGTTCTTGGGCTAGGCCTGATCTACCGAGACCACGGGATGGAGTACCAGCATTATGTCTGAGCTGAGCGAGAGGTTGGACTTTGCGGTGAGAGCGGCCATAGACGCCGGTGCGTCGACTATGCGCTACTTCCGCTCCCCAACCCTGGCCGTAGAAGCCAAGCCGGATGAGTCGCCGGTGACCAGGGCGGACAAAGAGGCGGAGGAGCTGCTGCGCGAGCGCATTGCCAGGGAGTTTCCGGATGACGGGATCGTTGGCGAGGAGTTCGGGGTACAGGACGGTTCCAGCGAATACAAATGGTACCTGGACCCCATCGACGGCACACGGTCGTTCATCCGCGGGATTTCCCTGTTCGGGACCATGGTGGGACTGGAAGCCGGGGACGAGGCCGTGGCCGGCGTCATCGTCTTTCCCGCCCTGAAGGAGATGGTCTTCGCGGGCAAGGATCTCGGCGCATGGTGGCCGCGACGACCTGGAGCCGCGCGACCGGAAGAGAGCGCATGTATCTAAAGTGTCGCGGCTCTCAGAGGCGTATCTCTGCTCCAACTCGGCCATCGGGTTCGAGAGGATTGGGAAGGAAGCCGCCTATCGAAAGCTATCCGCAGCGGCTGGACTCACTCGCGGCTACCCCGATTGCTACGGCCACTACCTGGTTGCCACGGGCCGCATAGAGATCATGATAGACCCCGTGGTGAGCCCCTGGGACAAACGCTCCCTCAAACCGATTATGGAAGAAGCAGGCGGACGCTTCACCGATCTGGACGGCAACGCCACGATTCACGGCGGCAGCGGCATATCCAGCAACGGCCTCATACATGATGAGGCGGTGGCTATGTTCAAGGGCGATTCCGCATAGGGAAACGTGGGCGGTTTCAGGCCGTTGACCCTGCCAATTCGCGGTGCTAATGTCGTACTTTAAGGGTACAGCGCCAGGGAAGGAGATGACCCATGTACAAGAGAGAAGCCATGCCATATTACGGGGGGCCCGTCTCCTTCTTTCGATCAGCCCAGGTCGAGTTCGACGAAATAGTTGAGGGCGCTGCCGTGGTATCGGGAGTGCCTATCGACAACGGGATATATTCGGGAAGGCCCGGAGCGCGGTTCGGCCCCAGGGCGATCCGGGAGGCATCCCTGCACAACAGAGCAGGCTACGACGTTTACCCGGAAAACACGCGCGTGGACGTGGATACCGGGGTTGGGACCCGCCTCAAGAACGCGCCCAAGATAGCGGACATAGGTGACTTCAACATCTATCCCAACGACCTTATGAAGACAACGGAGTCGGTCAAGGAGGGGGTGTACGAGGTAGTGAAGCGCGGCGGCTTTTCGGTGGTAATGGGAGGAGACCACTACGTTGCCTATCCCTCCTTTGAGGATTCGCCAAAGGCATCGCCGAGAGAAAGGAAGGAGCACGCCTTGGCTACCTCCATATAGACGCGCATTCCGATTTTCAGGACAGCAACCCGCTGGGAGGAAAGTACCACCACGGGACAATGGTGCGGCGCGTAAGCGAGAACCCCATAATCTCCTATAAGAACCTGAGTTGGGTCGGCATCAACTCCGGAATTACCTTAGACCAGGAGCGCCTGAAGAGGGCGCATTCCCTGACGATGCTCACGGCTAGGAACGTCCGTGAAAGAGGAATAGTCGAGGTTATGCAGGAAGCCATGGACGTGGCGGCGGACGGGGTCGACGCGGTGTACGTGAGTATCGACATCGACGTGATAGACGCCCATGAATCGCCGGGGACGGGCGCGCCTGAGTTCGGCGGCATCACCGTGCCGGAGTTCTTCGAGGCCATGGAGATGTTGAGCAACTACAAGGCTATTGGGGCAATTGATCTCAGCGAGGTGTCTCCCGATTGGGACTCTTCCGGACAGACGGTTAAGATTGCCGCATCGGGTCTGCTCAAGCTGCTGCACCCCTGGCTGTTCGATACGGTTGAGGTGTAGGCGGCAGCATCTATAGCCCGTCGGGGAGGTCCACGACCATTACGCCTCGTTCCGTGTCCACCGTTTTGACCACGTCGGCCAGCGCCGGCACCAGGGTCTCCTTGTCGACGCCCTTAACCACGTAGACGTCGTTGGCGCCGGTCTGCAGGATGGACGTTATAAGGCCAAGCTCGTCACCGTCGGCGGTGACAACGCGCATGTCCAGAAGCTGGTAGTGGTAGTAGGCGCCGGGGGGAGGTGGGAGGGCGCGCTCCTTGCCGATGAAAACAGGCTGGTTGCGAAGCTCCCCTGCGGTCTGTTGGGAGTCGACGCCCTTGAACTTGACCAGCAGACCCTTGGTGGCGCTGCGGGCGCGCTGTATGGAGTACGGCACTCCTCTAATGATCACCTCTTGACCGGTGGCGAACCTTCCCGGCACATCGGAGAGGAGCTCTACGTGCAACTCGCCGCGCACTCCCGCGGGGGATCTGATGCGGCCTATCTGAATGAGGGAGTCTTCTCCGCCATCGCAGCGGGAAGGTGAGTTCATGCGCGCTAGACGATTTCCAAGCTGGCGCGCGCGCCTTCCTTGACCGCAGCCACCCTGAGCAGGACTCGTATGGCCTGGGCCACCCGGCCCTCGCGGCCAATGATCTTGCCCTTATCCTCCGCAGCTACTTCCAGCCTGAAGATAATACGCCCGTCTTCCTCGGTCTCGGTGACCTTGACTTCTTCGGGTTTGCTGGCAATGGACTTGGCGATGTATTCGACCAGTTCCCGCATATGTGGTTACTCCTCCGCAGCGGGCCCTCTGCTACGAAGAATCTGAGCCACCGGATCAGAAGGTTGGGCCCCTTTGCGCATCCATTCCTGGACCTTCTCTTCGTTGAGTACAATAGTAGGAGGATCGGTCATGGGATCGTAGTGGCCCACCTGATCCACGAAGGCTCCATCCCGAGGAGACCTGGAATCGGCTACCACGATTCTGTATGAGGGGTGCTTCTTGGCACCGACTCGCCGTAGGCGTATGCGTAACATATTTTCCTAAGGGGCCTAGTTATAAGCGTACTAAATTGTACGCTCACACTAGGCTCCGTGTCAATTCAGGAGCCGCCATGAAAACGAGGCCAGCCACTGCGTCGACCTGGGGGACGGTAACGTCGTTGTTGCCCCGCCTCATTCGGTGCGCTACAGTATCGACGGAAAGGAGACCATGACCACGGCTACCGGCGCCCTAGAAGCAGAACTGCGCCGCCGCGTACAAGGCGAGGTGCGGTTCGACGCTTACTCCAAGGCGATGTACAGCACGGACGCCTCCATCTACCGGATGGACCCCGTGGGCGTGGTCATTCCCCGCAGCGCCGACGATATAGCCGCCGTCGTCGAGATATGCAACCGGTCGGGTACGGCGGTGCTTCCCAGGGCGGAGGCACCGGGCTTGCCGGACAGACGGTGAACCACGCCGTGGTAATGGACTTCTCCAAGTACATGCACGGCGTGGTTGAGGTCAACGCGGAGGAGAGATGGGCCAGGGCCCAGCCCGGCATTACCCTGGATGAGCTCAATCATCACCTGAGGCCTCACCGCCTGCACTTTCCTCCCGATCCCACCACCAGCAACCGGGCCACCGTGGGAGGAGCCATCGGCAACAACTCCTGCGGCAGCCACTCGGTGCTTTACGGCAAGACCTCCGACCACGTGAAAGAGGTCAGCGTGGTGCTTTCGGACGGGACGCCAGCCATACTGGGGCCGGTAACGGGCAAAGCGCTGGAAGCCAAGCTGAACGGGGACGGACTGGAAGGCCGGATATATTCCGACACCAGGCGCATTGCCGGAGAGCAGCGCGACGAAATAGAGCGCCGCTTTCCCAAGATCATGCGACGCGTATCCGGCTACAACCTGGACATGATGCTGGGAGCGGACGACGTCAACATGGCGGGGATGATCGTCGGCTCCGAGGGAACGCTGGCCACGGTCACCGAGGCCAAGCTCAACCTGGAGCCCCTGCCCAGCATGAAGGCGGTGGCGGTGCTGCACTTCCGCAGCCTGATAGAGGCCATGGAAGGCACCCTGGCCACGTTGGAACACGGCCCGTCCGCGGTGGAACTGGTCGATAGCATGCTTCTGCAGCGCACCAGGGAGTCGGCAAGCTTTTCCCGTCGCATGACCTTCGTGGAAGGAGACCCGGAGGCCCTGCTGCTGGTCGAGTTCTATGGGGAGTCGGAGAGGGAGCTTCAGAGCAAAATAAGCGGATTGAAGCGGCACATGGAGAGCAGCAGACTGGGCTATGCCTGCGTGCCTGCCATGAGCCAGGAAGAGCAGGCCAACATTTGGGAGATACGGAGAGCCGGACTGGGTCTGCTGATGAGCGTTAAGGGCGACTCCAAGCCCCTACCCTTCGTGGAGGATACGGCCGTGCCCCCGGAGAAGCTGCCGGAATACGTGCGGCGTTTCGATGAGATGGTGCGCGACCACGATACGGTCGCGGGGTACTACGGGCACGCCAGCGTGGGGTGCCTGCACATAAGGCCCATGGTCAACATCAAGACGGATGAGGGGCTGGAGAAGCTGGTCTCGATAGCCACGGCGGTGAGCGACCTGGTGCTGGAGTACGGCGGCTCGCTGAGCGGAGAGCACGGCGACGGCATCGTGCGGGGCGTGTGGACGGAGAAGATGTTCGGCAGCACCCTGTACGAGTCTTTCCGCGAGGTGAAGCGCACCTTCGACCCCAAGGGAATAATGAACCCCGGCAAGATAGTGGACACGCCGGGACTGACGGAGAACCTCAGATTGAGCCCCGCCTACAAGGCCATGGAGCCCGACACCGTCCTGGACTTTTCGGCGGATGGCGGGTTCGCACGCTCGGTGGAGCTTTGCAACGGAGTGGGCGCCTGCCGCAAGGTGCTGGGCGGCACCATGTGCCCATCGTACATGGTGACACGGGAAGAGGAGCACTCCACGCGAGGACGGAGCAACGCCCTGCGCTCGGTGCTCTCAGGGGCGCTGCCTTCGTCCGAATTCACCGGCAAGCGTCTGCACCAAGTGCTGGACCTATGCCTGGAATGCAAGGGCTGCAAGGGCGAATGTCCCTCCAACGTGGACATGGCCAAGCTGAAGTACGAATTCCTCAACAGCTACTACAAGAAACACCGTATGCCCCTGCGAGCACGCCTCATGGCAGGCATTGCCGGCGTCAACGCTCTGAGCGCACCACTGGCGCCCCTAGCCAACTTTGCGACCAGGAACCCGCTGAGCCGGAGACTGATGCACCGGTTCCTTGGTTTGCACAAAGACCGCAAGACGCCTGCGCTGACCAGATCGACTTTCCCCAGCCTGTTCAAGAAGAGGACGTCGAACGGAAGAAAACGCGGTCAAGGGTCGGGTCGTGCTGTTCCACGACACCTTCACCGACTACAACGAGCCACAGGTGGGTATGGCTACCGTGGACCTGCTGGAAGCAGCGGGATATGAAGTTGTGCTTGCCGATAAGGTCTGCTGCGGCCGGCCCATGATCTCCAAAGGGATGCTGGAACGGGCCAGGGAGAACGCCCGCATCAACGTGGAGCGTCTGTACTCCTATGCCAGGGAAGGCGTGCCCATCGTGGGCACCGAGCCGAGCTGCCTGCTCACTCTGCGCGACGAGTATCCGGACCTCCTGCGCAACGAGGAGTCCAGAACGGTGGCGCAGAATTCGTACCTGCTGGAGGAGCTGCTGGTCAAGCTGCAGAGAGAAGGAGAGCTTGACCTGGAGTTCAACAGCACGCCTCAGAAGGTGCTGTTCCACGGCCACTGCCACCAGAAAGCGGCGGTAGGCACTGCGGCGTCGGTGGCGGCGCTGAAGCTGGTGCCCGGCCTGGAGGTGGAGGTGATCGATTCAGGGTGCTGCGGCATGGCGGGCTCGTTTGGCTACGAGAAGGAGCAGCACTACGAGATGGCCATTGGAGAGAGGCGGCTGTTCCGGCGGTGCGCTCCACAATCCGGAAGCGCCATTGCCATTACGGGATTCTCCTGCCGCCACCAGGTGATGGACGGCACGGGCCGCGAACCGGAGCATGTCGCGGAGATACTGCGTAGCGCGCTGGCGGGGTGATGGCTAGTGCAGGCCAGAGAACGTTTGGAAAAAAGCTGGCTAAACACTTGTAATTTAGTCACTAACTAACTATAATGTGCTCGAACGTCTGACTTTTGATCGGACAATCTAGTACAAAGGAGGGTGACGGTGGTCATAGATAGAAAAGACGAGTACCTGCGGATGGTAATGCGGGGCAAGTACCGGAGGCTGTACACATACTTAAACAGCCTTCAGGTCCAGGAATGGAGAACCTCCTTTGGCGAAATAGAGACAGTCGTCGGATTCGAGTTACCTAGGTCCGCGCGACTACACCGGCCCTGGTGGGGAAATCAGAGGGGTGGCAACGGACACAGCCACGCTCTTGCTTGGAGCGTCGCTGGGTGGGAGACGGCGGAGGTGGACATGGACACCGAGAGGCTGCTGTTCCGTCGAACCCACTCCAAGCCGGTACGCAGGCCTCCACTCGACGAGGTGTGGCCAGTCCATCCCACTGCGGTGTGGCCCAAGGGACTGAGTCTCAGGCGAGAAGACCTCTACGAGGATAGGGTTTAGCCTGCCATGTTCATAGACACCAATGTACTGGTAGCTTCCCGCATTCCCAGCGCGCCAGGCCACGACGCGGCCAGAGCGAGCCTGGAGAGCGCTTTTATAAATCCTGAACCGCTGAGGATTAGCCGTCAGGTAATACGCGAGTACCTATCCGTAGTTACACGTCCGCAGACCTGGCCGCTAGGCATAACTCGTGCGGAAGCCTTTGATGACGTGATCAGGCTGATTGGCAGTCTCGAGATACTTGAGGATGGCCCAGCCGTGACGGAGTCGCTGTTGGTGCTGTGTCGAGAGGTTTCCGTTGGAGGAAGGCAGATTCACGACGCCAACATCGTGGCGACCATGCTGACGCATGGAGAACGCAGGTTGCTCACCTTCAACACGGCAGACTTTCAGCGCTACGGCGACCGCATAGAGTTGGTGGGCAGTTAGAGAGTGAAGAAAATAGGCAGTAAGCTGGGCTCTTAACCTCTATGCCCGATGTGGTGTACCATACGGGCAATCGGTTTGTATGAGAGGCTTGCGTGTTTGACCTCAGTGGAAAGAGTGCGCTTGTAACGGGCGGCAGCAGGGGCCTGGGCCGGGCAATCGTCAAGGATTTGGCGACTGCCGGCGCCCAGGTGTCCTTTTGCTATCACAAAGACTCGGCAAGCGCGGAAAACGGTTGCGGAGGAAGTGGAAAGCTGCACCGGACGCAGACCTCTTGCCATCCAAGCCGACATAACAAAAGACGCGGATAGACAGCGACTGGTGGAGCATACCGTCGAGCAGTTGGGAGGTGTAGACATCCTGGTCAACAACGCGGGGACCAGGGAGGACGGAGTAGCGCTGAGGATGGGCGATACCTGGGACCACGTGGTGGACCTTGACCTGAACGCCCCATTTCGATTATCCCAACTGGTGTTGAGGTTGATGATACGGCAGTCTTGGGGGAGAATAATAAACATAGGGAGCATCGCCTCCCGTATAGGCCTTGGCGGACAGGCGAACTACACAGCGGCAAAGGCGGGCCTGGAAGGCCTGTCTCGCTCCCTGGCGCAGGAGTACGGCAAGCGCGGCATCACAGTGAACACGCTGAATCCAGGATTCATAGAGACCGACCTCACGGAGGACGCCAGCAGCCAGCTGCGAGAGGCTCTGCTGGCCAGGGCGGCTATACCGCGCACGCTGTCGCCGGAGGCGGTGGCCGGAGCGGTGGTGTTCTTGGCCTCGGAGGAGGCCTGGGCCATAACCGGTCAGACCATAAACGTCGACTGCGGGCTGGTGAAACTATGAGGAACGGCAACGCTAAAAGGGTAGTGATCACAGGGCTTGGCACCGTAAACCCCCTGGGACTAAACGTCCAGGAAACCTGGGCCAGCCTGTTGAGCGGCAAGAGCGGCATCGGCAAGATAGAAGCCTTTGACCCTGATGAGTCCGGCATGCGCACACGGATAGCGGGCGAGGTGAAGGTGTTCGATCCGGAAAACTGGATGGACCGCAAGGAAGCCAGGCGCATGGACAGGTTCAGCCAGTTTGCCCTCGCATCGGCAAAGGAGGCTGTAGCCCACTCCGGGCTCAAGCTGGAGGGCGACACCCGCTACGAAGTGGGAGCCCTGATTGGCAGCGGCATAGGCGGACTGGCCACCATCGTCGAGCAGTCCTACGTGGTGAAGGAAAAGAAGGCGCGGAGAGTCAGTCCATTCACCGTTCCCATGCTCATGCCCAATGCAGGCTCCGGCATAGTGTCCATACACCTGGGCTGCTGGGGCCCCAGCTTCGCCACGGCGTCCGCCTGCGCCTCATCGGCGGACTCGCTCGGCGTGGCGCTGGACATGATACGGAACGGCCGCGCCAAGGCGATGGTTGTCGGGGGCAGCGAGGCTACCATCATCCCCGTGTGCGTCGCATCCTTCGAGCAGGCGCATGCCCTCAACTTCAACAGCAACGACGAGCCGGAGAAGGCATCACGCCCCTTCGACCTGCATCGAGACGGGTTCGTGCTGTCCGAAGGCGCGGCGGTGCTGGTGCTGGAGGACGAAGATTTCGCCAGGGCGCGCGGGGCCACAATTCTCGCCGAGCTGGCGGGCTACGGAGCGGGATCCGACGGCTATCACATCACAGCCCCCGAACCCGGAGGCCGCGGCGCAGTCAAGGCCATGGAGGACGCGCTGCAAGACTCCCGCGCCGCTAAGGAAGAGGTCGTCTATATCAACGCCCACGGCACGTCTACGCAGCTAAACGACAAGGTGGAAGCGCAGGCGGTCCACCAGGTATTCAATGGAGCCAGGATACCCATCAGCTCTACCAAATCGATGACGGGACACCTGGCGGGAGCGGCGGGAGCCCTGGAAGCCCTGTTCTGCACCAAGACGGTGGAGACCAACTGGGCGGCGCCTACCATCAACTACGATACCCCTGACCCAGAATGCGACGTGGACTGCATTCCATGGGAGCCCAGGGAGATTGGAAAAGGGGTTATTCTATCCAATTCGTTCGGATTTGGTGGGCATAGCTCCTGTTTAGCTTTCAGGCCGTATGAAGGATAGCTTGCGGTCATAGCACATTTACCACTACTATATGCAACTCAGGAGCTGACACAGAATATGGCGATTCATCAGACGGAATTTGTGTATGAGCCGTTTGCGGATACGGAGGAGTACCGCGATGTCAACACGGACATAGTGCGCGGCTGGATAGACTCCATGGTGGAAAAGGGCAACAAGGAGATAGACCGGCTGCTGGATATAGCAACCGGAATAGGCACCATGGTGCATATCTTCGTGGAGAACCTGCCCAAGCACTGGCACACTCCCACCGTCGTTTGCCTGGACCAGAGCAGCGACGCTTTGCAGCAGGCGAAGCTAAACCTGGAATCGAAAGTTGGGGAATTGGAGCTTATCCACTGCTGTGCCGAAGATATGACGTTGCCCGATGAGAGCGTGGACGTGGCCCTGTGGGGCAACGGCATTCATTATCTGGAGGCCGACAGCCAGGAACGGGTGCTTGTCTCTCTGAAACGGGTTCTGAAGAAGGGAGGATGGCTCCTATTCAATACGGCTTTCTATGCCGAGTCCCGTCCGCCTGAGACCATACCGTTCTACAGGGCGCAGGTGAGGCGCGCCGTGGAATACCTGAAGTCCAAGGGAATACGCAGAGAGCAGATGGACGGGAGACCGTCGGCCAGCAATTTCCTATCCAGGGACCACTACGAAACCCTGCTGCAAAGGGTTGGCTTCAAGGTGGAAGAGGTGAAGGAGAGCGCGGTGCGAATACGGACGCTGGCCATGGAGCATATAAGCGGCTTCCAGCAGTACGCGGCGGGAGCCCTTCACGGATACAATCCACAAGCGGCCACGGAAGCCATGAGGCTGGCGGTGGCCCCTGCCATGGAGCGGCACGGCCAGCCGGACGAGGACGGCGTCCTAGCCATCAAGCGGAACTGGCTGGCAGTAAGCGCTAGGGTTCCCTAGGGTTGGCGGCGGCCCATCCTTGCACCACGCCCGGCGGGGCGGGATGTTCCCTTACCTAACTGTCATTCTGAGCCGAGTGCTCAAACACCGTTGCTAACCTACAGCCATTGCTCGGCGAAGAATCTTCGTTGCCAGTTGCCGGGCGAACGTGATTCTTCGACTCCGTCGCCGTCCTAAGGCCAAGCAGATGCTTCGTCGGCAAGAGTGGTCTTAGAGCGGGCGTTGTCCAACCGACTCCTCAGCATGACAGCCCCCCACTCCCCTACCCTTCCCCCTCTGCGGCCTTGGCCTCGTTCCATAGCGCTTCCTTTTCGTCCAGGGAGAGGCCGGTGAAGCCGAGGCTCCGTTCTCCGGCGAGGCGTTCCATCTCCAAGAAGCGACTGCGAAAACGGGCGGATGCTTGTCGCAGAGCGTCCTCCGACTGGATGCCCATCCATCTTGCGGCGTTGACTATCGAGAAGAGCAGGTCGCCCAGCTCCCTTGCCCTCTCTTCTTGAGACCGAGCTTCCTTGATCTCACGTACCTCCTCGGCGACTTTGTCCAGCACACCGTCCGTCTCCTCCCAGTCGAAGCCGGAGCGGGCGGCGCGCTCCTGCACAAGCTGGCTGTAGGCAAGCGCGGGCATGGCCGACGGTACGCTGCCCAGCAGCGATATGTCTGGCTGGCCGGTGCGCTCTCCACGCTTCAACTCCTCCCAGTTGGCCTCCACCTCCCGCGCGTCCTTCACTTTCTGCTCGCCGAAGACGTGAGGGTGGCGTCTCACCAGCTTGTCCCGCAGAGATTCCAGCACGTCGTCTATGGTGAATCGCCCCTCTTCAGAGGCTATCTGGGCATGGAACAGCACCTGCAGCAGGACGTCGCCCAGCTCTTCGGGGAGCTTCTCAGGGTTATTCTCGATGACCTCGAAGACCTCGTGCGACTCTTCCAGAAGGTATCGCTTCAAAGATTCGTGCGTCTGCTCCTTGTCCCAGGGGCATCCCTGCGGACCGCGCAGGGTATCCAGCAAATCCACCAACCGGCTGAAAGCAACGTTCCTATTCTCCGTCATCAAGCCTCCTGAGGGCGATTATATGGAGGGCACAACGTCATTGACAACCGCTCCAAAAAGCTCCTACCATCCTTGCCAAGATGGCGAGTTTGCGGTACCTGAACTTATTCTTGAACGCAGCCTTTATGTTGGCCTTCCTGGTCTTCCTGGTCACAAGCAACGCACGACTTGCATTCAATTCGGTTGCCCTTTACGAGTTCGGATTCGACAGGCATAACGTGACGGATACGACCGACCTCACGGAATCGCAGCTTTCAGAAGTGGCTACCCAGATCAGGGACTACTTCAACTCTGACGAGGAACTGCTGGACATCAGAGTTGTGATCAACGGGGCTGTATGGCCACTCTTCAACGAGCGGGAGATCATTCACATGCGCGACGTGAAGGAGCTTCTGCACGCCGTGTACCGGGTACAGGAAGGGACTTTCCTTTTCCTGTTCACCTTTTGCATGGTGGGCTTCCTCATAATGGGCAACGAGTTCGCAGAGAGGATTCGCATGCTCTTCCTTAGAGGAACGCTCTTTATATACGGGGCTATAGGAGTCATAGGCCTGGTCTCTCTGGTTGGTTTCAACCTCCTGTTCAGATGGTTCCACGAGATCAGCTTCAGCAACGACTTCTGGCTGCTGGATCCCCAGACGTCTTTCCTTGTCAATCTGTTTCCCCAGGGCTTCTGGCTTGAGTCCACTCTGCTGTTAGGCATGGCCACGCTGGTGGAGTCGAGCGGAATAGTGGCGCTGATTATTCTGATTGAATGGTGGCAAAGACGGCGGGAAAGAATTGCGGCGAGCAAACAACCCCAGTTCCTCTAGAACGAGCGTTGAGTAAGTGGACTAAAGGTTGGGGCTATGAACCCTCAAACGGTCATGGCGCAGGCGCAGGAGCCGCCGGAGGCGCAGGCACAGCCGCCGCCAATAGAGGCCATGGAGCCGTCCGAGCCGGAGACAAAAGCGGCAAAGGTGGAGAGGACTCGCGGCGACGCAGAGCCGCAGTCGGGGCAGTCAGCTTCCGGGGCATCGCTGAACCGGGCCAGCCGCTCGAAGCGGTCATCGCAAGAAGGACACTGGTATTCGTATAGGGGCATGGAGACACCTCTGCGTTGGTACCGGGCCAGTCTAGCACCGGGGAATATCACGGTCAAACTTGATTTTACTCAAAAGGGAACCCCGGCGCAGATTGACGGTTGAAACACATGAGGTTACGATTCATCTGAATCCCTTATAAGCTGGCTAGGAGGAGGGTGTATGTATTCTAGTCTCATTGGGAAGGTACAGAAAGCGCAGCTATACGCTCAGGAAAAAGAGCGAGTAATCATCTCTAGTTTCAAGGCCACTTTCCAAGGAGAACACGACAGTTACGAGATTAGATACGACGAAGGCGTCTGGCATTGCTCCTGCAAGCACTTTGACGAAGGCTTTTGCAGCCATACCATGGCGGTCGAGAAGATGATGGAAGGCATGGTGCCGGAGGAGGCGCCGGTCTCCGGGTAGAATACTCTAAGAAACGAACTCCAACGGGCTCACCAACGCAGCCCCGCGGGTTCACGGCGTGTGAGCGCTCGACATATCCGGCCGCAGCGCCGGGTAAATCTCAGCGGGGATGCCCAGAACCTCCTCACGGGCTTCGGCGGCAACGAAGAGCGAGCCCGCGGCCACCGTCAAATCTCCTTCTCCGGCTTGAGACAAGGCCAGCTTAACCGCATCGGCAACGCTGTTGCTGGCCACGGCTTCCACACCGTGCTGTGCAAAAAGCCGCGCTACTTCTTCGGGAGGCACCGCCCTGGGATGACGCGATTTTGCCGCTATGACAAGGCCGGCGTTCGGCGCCAGCTCAGCCACTATCCCCTCTACGTTCTTGTCGTTGGAAAGGCCGACGACGTAGGTGAGCCTGCCGTAGTCCAGATAGTCCTCCAGGGCCCGCCGCAGTATCCCCGCCGAATACGGGTTGTGCGCTCCGTCGGCTATGAGCAGCGGCTCCCGGCTCAGCACCTCCATGCGGCAGGGCCAGGCCATGGAATCGAAGCCCCGGCCGATGGAATCGCGGGATACGGCGAAGCCCGTTTCAGCGAGGACCTGCAGGCTGACCAGGGCGGTAACGGCGTTCTCTACCTGGTGCTCTCCCAACAAGGAAATGCGCAGGCGGAATTCGCCCCAGGGGGTGACCAGGTCAAGGGTCTGACCACCAAGACTGTGGGAGACGCGCCTTGCCTGGCACTCCTCCCCGGCTTGGACGAGGCGCGCGCCTCTCTTGCGGGCAACATCCCGCAAGACGCGCATGGCCTCCTCCCTCTGAAGGCTTGTCACAACGGGCGTATCCTGCTTGATGATGCCCGCCTTTTCAAAGGCAA
Organism: Dehalococcoidia bacterium; assembly: GCA_965220545.1. Classification (GTDB taxonomy): domain Bacteria; phylum Chloroflexota; class Dehalococcoidia; order Lucifugimonadales; family QGNO01; genus DAOUJH01. Next base: position 554,402 of record CBDCQF010000011.1, on the reverse strand, counting down.
TCTTCTCCAGTGTGTCGCCGAGAATACGGGTGTGGTCAAGGCTGATGGAGGTGATAACGCTGAGCTGCGGCTGCACCAGGTTGGTTGAGTCCAGCCGTCCCCCAAGCCCTACCTCAATCACCTGAAATCCTGCGTCCTGCCTGTGAAAGTGGAAGAACGCCATGGCGGTTAGAAGCTCGAACGTGGTGACTTCACCCAGAGAGCTATTGGAGTTGACCGCCTCCACTTCGGGCCAGACCGCTTCCAGGAGCGCGGCGAAGTCGCTTTCGGAAATGGGAACGCCATTGAGCTGGATGCGCTCCCTGAAGGTGTGCAGATGCGGGGACGTGAACAGGCCGGGCCTGTACCCCTGGGCGGCAAGGACAGAGGTAATCATGGCAGCGGTGCTGCCCTTTCCCTTTGTGCCCGTGATGTGAACCGTGGGCGTCTTCAGATGGGGGTTGTCCAGCCGCTCCAAGAGCAGGCCAATTCTGTCCAGGTTGTAGCGGCCCGTTCCCTGGGTGCGTCCGAAAACGCGCTCCAGGTCGGTGAGGCTGAGCAGCTTGTCCAGGGCTTGCCTATACTCCACGTCTAGCCCTCAATGATCGCGAATGTGGCTTGGCATCCTGCCCAGGACCATCTTTACGCCGTCCAGGAAGGACACTTTGCGAATGTAGTCGATGTTCCCCGCGAGCGGTCTGGGCGAGAAGCCGAACTCTTTGCTTACGGCGTCGGCCTGGGCGACGTTATCGAATTCGAGCATGCTCAGCTGCTGGCTAGTGGCCGGAGGATGGGGCAGCAGCTTTTCCATCAGCTTCACCACCGGCCGCATGAGGCTAATGGGCACGTGGAGCTTCCAGCGCTTACTGCCGTACGTCTCCGCGATAGCATCCAGGATACCATCGTAGGTGATGTGTTCAGGGCCGCCTATTTCAATAGTGCGGTTCTTGGTTTCGTCCAGGTCCAGCGTCCTGGCTATGGAGTGCGCCACGTCCTCAACGTGTATCGCCTGAAAGCGGACTTTCCCGCCGCCTATCACCGGGACCAGCGGGAATACCCTGACCAGCCCCGCCAGCGCGTTGATGAACTCGTCTCCCTCTCCAAAGATTATGGAGCCGCGCAGTATTGTGTACGGTACGCCGCTTTGGATCAGGGCCTGTTCACCGCGCCACTTGGACTGCAGATAGGGAAACCTCGGGTCGTCCACTGCGCCGATGGCGCCCATCAGCACGAAGCGCGACACGCCGGCGTTCAGCGCCGCTTTGGCCAGGCGCGCCGTGCCCAAGTGGTTTACGCTATCGAAGGTTGCTTCGCCGCGTTCCCTAATGATTGCCACCAGATGAACTACGGCATCGATGCCGGAAAGGGCGGCTTCCAAACCTTCCTGGTCGGTCAGGCTGGCATGGCTCACCTCCACGCCTTCGGGGAGAAGATGCGGGCACACCGGCCCGCGAGCCAGGATGCGCACCGCATGGCCGCTCTCCATCAGGCAAGGGACAACGTGACGTCCCACAAAACCGGTGGCTCCCGTAACAAAGATTCGCTGCATAGCCGTTTCCTGGCTCAGATTGCGTCCTCTGAGTGATGGTCAAAGCCTAGCATTCCACAGATGAACTAACAATATTCATTTTATTTTAGATAAAAACCTCAACATAAAGTGGTATACTCCCATTTTAGCTCAATATCTGGCGCTATTTTTGAAAAAGACCCATTGCCAGGTAGACCTTGAAGGCACCCGAAATATGTCCTACTTTTTTCTTGTTGGGGGGCCAGTAGAGCGGGCAAAATAGAGAAGCCATGGAACCGTTCGTTCATCTTCACGTCCACACCGAATACAGCATGCTGGACGGCCTGAGCCGGATACCCGGTCTTGTGCAGCACGCCAAGGAGCTGGGCATGGACAGCCTGGCGATAACGGACCACGGCGGGCTGTACGGCGCGGTTGAGTTCTATTCGGAATGCAGAAACGCGGGGATAAAGCCAATCATCGGCTGCGAGGTATACGTGGCCGCCGGCAGCCGCCACTCCAAGGGGCCCGCGGACAAAAGCCCGTTTCACCTGACCTTGCTCGCCAAGAACAACACCGGGTATCGCAATCTGATCCAACTGGTGAGCAAGGCCCACCTGGAAGGCTTCTACTACAAACCGAGGGTGGATAGAGAGCTGCTGGAGGAATACGGCGAGGGGATCATAGCCCTTTCCGGCTGCCCTTCCGCGGAGGTGCCTCAGCTGCTGGTCCAGGGCCGCATTGACGAGGCAAAAGAAGCGGCCGCCTGGCACAACAGAACATTCGACGGGTACTACCTGGAGCTGCAGTCTCACGAGCACATCCCCAATCTGGACGAGTTGAACCAGGTGCTGATTTCTCTTTCGGAGGAGACCGGGATACCCCTGATATTGACCAACGACAGTCACTACACGCTCAGAGAAGACGCGCCCATACAGGACCTGCTCATCTGTATACACACCAATACCAACATCAACGATGAGAAGCGCCTGAAAATGGATGACGACTCGTTCTATCTGCGCTCTTCAGAGGAGATGGCCGCGCTGTTCCCCGACCATCCCGAGGCTTATAGCAACACAAGGGTCGTCGCTGAGCAGTGTAACGTTGAAATGGACTTTTCGTCGCTCCATCTGCCGGAGTACACGCCCCCCGACGGGCTGACGGCGGAGGAGTACCTGGTGAAGCTGTGCTGGGAAGGCTTGGAACGTCGCGTTCCCGGGGCAGACCAGGAATACGAGGAACGGCTGCGCTATGAGTTGGACGTGATCAAGAAGACGCAGTTCTCCAACTACTTCCTGGTGGTTTGGGACATCGCCAGGTTTGCCCATGAGAACGGCATCCTCCTTGGCGTGCGCGGCAGCGCCGCGGCCAGCCTTGTCCTCTACGTAACGGGGGTCACCGACATAGACCCACTGGCCTACCGCCTGGTGTTCGAGCGATTCCTCAACCTGGAACGCAAGGAGATGCCGGACATAGACATGGACTTCCAGGACGACCGGCGTGACGAGGTGCTTCAATACGTCAAGGACAAGTACGGACATGACCACGTTGCCCAGATCATCACCTTCGGCACCTTGGGCCCCAAGGCGGCGCTTCGCGACACGGGCCGCGCCCTCGGCATGGCCTACGCGGACGTCGACCAGGTGGCCCGGCTTGTGCCATTCAGGGCGCGCTCCCTCAGCGACGCCATGGAAATGGAGCCGAACCTGAAGGATGCCTACGACAACGATGAGACGCTGCACAACCTTATAGAAAACGCGGGAAGGCTTGAGGGCGTGATTCGCCACTCCAGCACGCACGCTGCCGGGGTGGTCATATCCAAGAAGCCGCTGGCCGAATACGTGCCTCTACAGAGGCCGATCAAAGGCACAGACGACGACGTGGCGATGACCCAGTTCTCCATGGACCCCATTGCCCAACTGGGCCTGCTCAAGATGGACTTTCTTGGCCTGACCAACCTTTCCATCCTGGACAGGGCCATTGGCATCATCAAAGAGCATACCGGCGAGCAGGTGGACCTGGGCAGCGTACCCTTTGACGACGCAAAGACCTTTGCCCTCCTCTCTTCCGGTGAGACCACGGGGCTCTTCCAGCTTGAAGGCTCCGGTATGCGCCGCTACATCAAAGACCTGAAACCCTCCTCCCTGCTTGACGTTGCCGCCATGATAGCGCTCTACCGGCCGGGACCCATGGACCACATAGACTCATTCATTCAATCGAAGCACGGCCTGAGAGAGGCCGAATACCTGCATCCAATGCTGAAAAACATCCTGGAGGAGACCTACGGGATCATTGTCTATCAGGACCAGGTGCTCCTCATTGCGCAGGCCATGGCCGGATACAGCCTGGGCGAGGCGGATATAGTCCGCAAGGCCATGGGCAAGAAGATACCTGAGATTATGCAGCAGGAACGCGACAAGTTCATCGAAGGGGCTTTGAACCAGGGGTACGACAAGGGGCTGGCGGAGCAGGTGTTTGCCCTGATAGAACCGTTCGCCGGGTACGCCTTCAACAAGGCTCACAGCGTTAGCTACGCCGTCATTGCATACTGGACAGCGTATTTCAAGGCGAACTACCCCGTGGAGTACATGGCGGCGTTGCTCAACTCCCACGCCGGACAGCATGAACGCATAGCTATAGACGTGGACGAGTGCACCAGGCTTCGCATACCGGTGCTCAGACCGGACATCAACCGCAGCGGCGTACGGTTCACCGTAGACACGGACTCACCCGGGAAGAGGGCTATCAGGTTCGGCCTAGGAGCAGTGAAACACGTGGGTTCGGGAGCCATGGAGGCCATGGTCAGCTCCAGGGAGGAGCACGGTCCGTTCCAAACACTGGAGGAGTTCTGCCGCAACGCCGACCTGGACTCCATGAATCGCCGCTCGCTGGAAAGCCTGGTCAAAGTGGGCGCCCTGGACGACTTCGGGCCCAGGGGTTCTCTGCTGGCCAGCGTAGAGAGGATCCTCAACGTCGCGCAGCAGGAGAAACGACGCAGGGAGTCGGGGCAGACCAACATGTTCGACCTGTTTGGGGAGTACGTGGAAGCGCCAATGAACGCAGTGGAGCTTGTTCAAGGCGACGAGACCACTGCTAGGGAACGTTCCGAATGGGAGAGAGAGCTTCTGGGCAAGAGAATCTCCGACAACCCTCTGCTTACCATAGACTTCGGGGCCAAGACCGCCGCCATAGCCTTCCGGAATGAACTGGAAGAGAAGTCCGATGGCTCCACCGTGGGACTTGTCGGCCAAGTGGCCTACGCGACCAGCCGTAGGGACAGAAACGGCAAACCGTTTTTGATAGCTGCCCTTGAGTTGCTGGGAGGCAACGTTGAGCTGTTCGTATGGGACAACATCTATCAAGAGACCTCTGACCTTTGGGTGGAGGGAACGTTGGTAACCGTGGAGGGCAAGCTCCGCAACAACGACGGCAAGCTTTCCGTACGGGTGGCCAAGGCAGGGCTGTTCAATCCGCAGGGCGAGGAGTTCCCTCAACACGAAGCAGTAACCGAAGCTGTTGCGGAACCTGAACCGGATGCAACGGCTCCGGCTATAGAACCCGTCGTAGAACAGGAGGTCTCTCACGTAGAAACCAACGGCTACGAAGAGACCGCTCCGCTGGACAAGGTTGTGCCGGGAAGCAACGGTCGAAACGGCTCCAACGGTCTCAGCGAAAATAGCAACGGCAACGCTGCGAACGGCGATGCAAAGAGGAAGGCCGTCCTGCTCAATCTGACCGATACGGGGAACGCCTCGGACGATACCTATCTGCTGAAGTCAGCCATGGAGTTGCTGCTGGAATACAAGGGAACAGACCTTGTTTACCTGGACATAACCTCAAACAGCAATCGTGTGCGGCTTGAAATGCCCATGATAACCACCAAGTTCTGTCCGGACCTGGAAGTGAAGCTCAATGCTCTGCTGGGCCCGGGGCAGGCGCGTCTCATCTGATAGCCATGCCCAACAAGATTAAGTGGGTCTATCTAACCACGGCTCCCGATCAGCTTACCGCTGAGATGTGGAGGGGTCTGCTGGACAACGAGGGAATTCCAGCCATGGTGCGCGCCGGAGACACGGCTTCCTATCTGGGAGTCTTTGCGGGACCAACCAGGATCCTGGTCGACGCGGCAGCTCTTGAAGAGGCGTCCAGGTTCTTGGAAGAGCAGCTAGGGCCAGAAGCGCTCAGATGAGACGATGCGCCTTAGGCAAAGCCCCCTCAATCTCCAGCAATCGCTGCTTCAACGGCAGGCCACCGGCATAGCCGTGCAATGAGCCGTCGCTGCCAATGACACGGTGGCAGGGGATGATTATAGGCGCCCGATTGCGGGACATGGCCAGGCCGGCTGCCCGCGCCGCCCTGCCATTACCCGCCTGCTCCGCCAGCCAGTTGTAGGTCCTCACCTCGCCCTTGGGGATGGACTGGCACGCTTTCCAGGCCTTGACCATGAAGTCGGATGCCCCTTCCAGGTCCAGGTCGTCTTCAAAGTCCACGTCAGCCCCTGAGAAGTGGGCTTCCAAGCGGCCCCGCAGGCCGTCGAAACTTGGCGGTGAGTGGTCTGCATGGGAAGTCCGGAGGCGGAGCTCCTGCATGGCTTGGTCTCTGGAGGGTCTGGGCAGGACAATCCTGCGTATGCCTCTATCAGAGGCAAGTACCGCCATCCAGCCCAGCGAAGTGGGGAAAACGTCAAAGCGGCAGCGGTCGGCCATTACTCTGCGGCCCGTCCGGTGATCCGGGTGCCCGGCACTTCCGTGCTGTCCAGAATCTGCTGTATGAGACGCCGGCCATCCACGCCCTGCATTCTTGAGGAGGCGGTGAGCACCAGCCTGTGTGCGAAGACCGGCTCGGCCAGCTGTTTCACGTCATCCGGAAGAACGTAGTCACGGTTGCGAAGCAAAGCCAGGGCCTGAGACGTCCTCTGCAAGGCCAGCGAAGCCCTGGGTGAAGCGCCGAGCGCCACGTCGCGGTGACTTCTCGTTGTATCCGACAGCGTGACTATGTACTGCTTGACCAGAGGGTCGACATATACTTCACGAGCCTTCTCTTGCAGAGCGAGCACCTCTTCCGGGGTTGCCACGGACTCAAGCTCGTCGAAGGGATGGGTGAGCTGTTGTTCATCCATTATGGATACTTCATCATCAAAGCCCGGATAACCAAGGTGAATGCGCAGCAGAAAGCGGTCCAGTTGGGCTTCTGGAAGGGGGAACGTGCCTTCGTATTCTATGGGGTTCTGCGTAGCCATTATCATGAAGGGCTGCGGCAGCGGATGCGTGACGCCCTCCACGGTGATCTGATTCTCTTCCATGGCTTCCAGCAACGCCGACTGGGTCTTGGGCGTGGCCCGGTTTATCTCATCGGCCAGCACCACCTGGGCAATGATGGGCCCGGGCCGGAACTCGAAGTCGCCGGTCTTCTGGTTGTAGACGGATACGCCCGTGATGTCGCTGGGCAACAGGTCTGGAGTGAACTGCACTCTGCTGAATGAGCAGCCGGTGGAACGGGACAGGCTCTTGGCAAGCATTGTCTTGCCCACGCCGGGCACGTCCTCTATGAGGACATGCCCTCTGCTCATCAGCGCGATGACGCCCAGTCTGATGGCGTCGTCCTTGCCGATGATCACCCTGTTGATATTCTCAATGATGCGCTCGGCGACTAAGCCAGTCTGAGTTTCCTCTTGCTTAACGTCTGTCATTTTGCCCCCGGTTTAGTTTGCAAGATGCGCACCTGTTTGCGGTGCCTAAGCCGCCAATAGTCTATTAGATTTCCCATTGCTAGGGAGATCATAGTTTTGAATTACGTATAGTACCATGAATGCGGGCGCAAGGGGACTGCCCCGCGAACTTTCAGATGGAGGTCTGTTTGCGTTCAGGTAGAGGGCAACGCCTGATTTCAACCTTCGGAGCGGGAGAGCGCTCCATCATCGTCCCACGTGGAGTAGATGCCGGTATTGGATGTGGGCGACTGCAGCTCACTGGTGGTCTTCCCCTCACCACCGGCGCTGGACGACATGCCGGATGTCTCGGTGTCCCAGTAGCTGGCGGTGAAAACTCCTCTGCCTCCGCTGTCAACGCCAACCAGTCCGCCCATGAATTGCCCGGACAGGGAGTTCGCGGCATAGCTCGCGGTTATTGAGCCGCCCTGGTTGCTTCCCACCAACCCGCCGCCATACCCAGCGCCCCCGGTGACGGAGCCCGTCGCATAGCTCGCAGTGATGGAGGCGCTACTGTGGTTGGTCCCAACCAGCCCACCGACATTCACGTTGCCGGACACGGAAACCGAAACATAGCTCGCGTTGATGGAGGCTTCGTTTGAACTGAAACCAACCAGTCCGCCGACCCCAGTGCTGCCGGTGACGGAGCCTTTGACATAGCTTGCACTGATGAGGGAGTCGTGGGAAGCGCCGCCTCTTATGCTCCCAACCAGCCCTCCGACGTCGGAGGCGCCGCCTCTCACAACTACCCCTTCGAGCCCAAGGTTGCGTATCTCCCCGCCCCAAACACGGCCGAAGAGTCCAACGTCTGTTCCGGAGCGGTCTATGTACAGGCCCGAAATCACGTGGGAATTGCCCTCGAACGTGGCGTGGAATGTGGCGTCTTGGTATCCGCTCCTGGCGCTATCTACAATCGGGTTCCATCCCGAGCCGCCGTTCCAGTAGTCGTCTCCGGCGATGTCCGTCTTGCCATCACCGTTGGTGTCGAAGTCGAGATTAGTGGTCAGCTCATAGCCTATGCAACCAGTGGACGGGCAGCCCATGCCCGTGGCCGCATTGGGATATGCCGCAGAGTAGTCCGACGCGTTGTCCGACGACGGCGTTGGCCTTTCGGAAGGCTACTCAGACCGCGGCCACGGCTTCAGGAACATGAGGGCGGACGCCGAGCGAATGGGAGGCCGCCTTGAGGTGGCCCCCGGCGAGTCCGGGCGTGGCACGACCGTAACTTGCGCCATTCCGTATGGCTCTCACCACGGAGGGACATAGCTTGGCGCCGGGCACACAGGCAAGGGTGATGCTCGTGGACGACCACGAGATCATGCGTGACGGTCTGCGCGAGGTGCTGCGCCGGTCCGGCGACTTTGAGGTGGTGGGTGAGGCCTCAGAAGGCGAGGCGGCGGTGAAGATAGCCCAGGAACTCAAGCCCGACGTTATCGTCATGGACGTGATGATGCCGCTCAAGAACGGAATCGACGCCTGCCGAGAGATCACTGAGGCGCTGCCGGGCACAAGGGTGTTGATCCTCACAGCCGCAACTGAGGAGGACGCCGTGGTGGAGGCGGTGGCCGCGGGCGCGACGGGATACCTCCAGAAGTACTCCGGCAAGGAGGAGTTGCTGCGCGCCGTACGCGACGTTGCGGATGGCGAGTATCGCATACCCGCCAACGTGATAAGGCGCGTGTTCGCCGAACTCCGCGCATCGGCTCAGCGAGAGAAGAAATCGGACTCCAGCAGGCTTACGCAGAGGGAGCGTGAGATTGTTGCCCTGTTTGCCCAGGGGCTGTCGTACGCGAAGATTGCCGATGTCAGGGGCAACCAGCCGGTGACAATCCGGAACACCATCTACGGCATCCAGGACAAGCTGGGAATAGAGACGAAGCAGGAGCTGGTGGTCTGGGCTGTGCGAAACGGCTTGCTGGACGAGTAGCGGCGGGCTGTGACCCTCGGGACCACCACCATGACCGAGGGTCCGAGCCTCTCCTCGGGTGGGCCAATGTGCCCTGGACTGCAACCTTTTGGCTGGGAGTTCGCTATATGCACTCCTGCAAATGGCTGGGATGTGGTTTCCTGCCAGCCTGGGCAATCGCCCCTTGACATGCAACTCTGTGGTTGCGTATAGTATGCGTGCATGCACAAAGACCTAGTCTTCAAGGCACTCGCGGACCCAACTCGGAGGTTGATGCTGGACGAGTTCTCTGAGCGCAACGAGCAGACGCTCTACGAGCTCACAGCGCGCCTGATCATGCGACACAAAGTCGCCATCTCTCGACAGGCCTTAGCCAAGCACATTGATGTCTTAGAAAAAGCGGGGCTGGTAAGCTCAGAGAAGCGCGGCAAGTATCGGATGCTTGTCTTCAACGATGGACCCCTCAGGGCTGCCATGGACCGATGGCTCAAGTGACACTATGAAAAGAAAAGGAGGACAGATATGCGCATTACACTCACCGGCGTCTTCGTAAGTGACCAGGACGAAGCTCTGAGGTTCTACACGGAGAGCCTCGGCTTTGTGAAGAAGCATGGCGTCCCTGTGGGGGAATTCAAGTGGCTTACCGTCGTCTCGCCCGATGACCCAGATGGGACCGAGCTTCTGCTTGAACCCAATGAAAACCCGGTCGCACAAGCATATCAGAAAGGGCTATTTGACCAGGGCATCCCAGCGGCGTCCTTTAGCGCTACGGACATCCGCGCAGAGTATGAGAAACTGAAGTCGCTGGGCGTAGCATTTACGATAGAGCCTACAGAAATGGGCTCTGTTACTATTGCGGTCTTTGACGACACCTGCGGCAACCTGATCCAGATAATGCAGACGTAACTACCATTGACCAGAGTGCCCCGTTTGGGACGCGGGTGCAGTCTAGCCCGTCCAGGCAATTGGTGGGCGATGGTAGCAAGCGACTGGCCTGGAAATGTGCGGAGAAGTGCGCCACGACCAACTAATTAAAAAGAGGTTGCACCACTGGCGTAGACCCCACCCACGGTAGTGTTACCGATTGTTCCTTTGTTTGCATCTGGCGATGCGCTTTTCCCAATCACCGTTCCACCCCTGTCCCAACGCTTCTTCGGATACGCGGATGGCACCCTCATAGTCCTTGTTCTTCTCAAGGATGATGGCCAACTGAAGGAACCCTCCATGGACCGGTAGACCCTCACCCCACTCTTTCGGCCACTCGCAGATAACCTGCTGAGCGATGGCGATTTGCTTTTCGCAAGCTTCAATGGCAAGTGCCAATGCGTTCTCGTCTCGGTTGCGATCCCTGTAATAGACCCTGATCATATTTCCATAGGTGAAGTGCCTATCTACAATGTCACCGGTTTCGGCCTCCTGTCTCTCCACAGCTTTCGCCAGAATACGACGTGCGAGGGTTATCTCGTCTCCCGTTAGGAACCAAGTCGACAGGGCTGTCAAAGAGCCGATAGATCCGAGAGTTCCGTCGGGGCGAATGATGCGACTCAGGTCCGTTTTATTACCTCCTACTCCTATACCCATCACCATAGGTTTGTATTTGGTCAAGATGTAATCCTGTTCTTCTCGCGAAAATGTGGTTTCCCACCAATCGAGGAGGTTGTCGGAATCTCCGGCGGTGGCACACTGGGTAGTTTTGACAGGTGTCTTTTGTCCAAAAGCTTGCTTTATTCTGTCGAGCATCGCGTTGTCGTACTCACCCTTTGTATATCTATGATTTGTTAATTATATACTTGACACAAAGGAAGCAAGCTATCAATCAGGAGCACCCCGACAAAGATAGTCAAAGTCCGTCATGAGCACGCCTCCTGCCCAGTATCTATCTGTATAGTATGGTTTGTGTACCCGCTGGGAAGGAGTTGTCGAGATGTACGAGTACAAGGTCATTAACGCAGTGACCCTAAAAGGCCTTGAAAAGGAGTTGAACAAGCAGGCAGCACAGGGTTGGCGGGTTGTGGCGGGGTGCCACATGAACACGCTCGTCCTTGAGCGCCCGATTGCATCAAGTAGATAATTACGTATAGCTTGTTGGGCCTGCTAAGACGACTACGAACCTTTAGGTGGAAGGTCCGTATCTAGAAGTCGGTCATCCCCTATCACTCACCCTCATGCTCCGGCCCTTCCTTGTTGACCTTGTCGATGAACCACGTCAGCACGAAAAGGATGACCACGACCGGCGAGATGGCGCCTACAAGGAGCCAAATGTTATCCACCTCGTCGAACATCCAATACATAGCGGATAAAAATCCGGAGACCGCCCCGATGCCGAGGACGACGAGCCTCAACGCTCTCGGTGTATGTCCCCTGAACTCAGGCTGACCAAATACTAGGCTGACTAAAAGGGCCGTCCCTGCGTTAGCTGCAAACAGAGCTGCCATGGTGCCGTTGTAGTCGTCGCTACCTACGTAGGTCGCCACCAGCACCGCCGAGACCAGATACAGGGCCAGCAGGGTCGCGCAGGCCCACGCCAGAGCCTTACTGGTTATGTTCATCAATTCACCTCTCTCTCTTCAATAGCTCTTATATCGTAGCAACCATTGCATCCAGCGAAAACAAGAACCCAGTACTGGGGTCGGGAAAGGTGGTCGATGGAGAGCTCGAACCTCAGTCGTGAAGGCCGGATACGGGTTGAGCCATACCAGCCACAGCCCACGGCGTAGGGGAACCTGGCCGGCCTGTCTTGCCGATTCCGCGTCCTCCCACACGCTCCTTAGCTTCCATCAGCAGCACGCTAACGGGCTGAGCTCGGTCAGGCGGACGCCGCGGCCGGAAGTGGTGGGCCGTGGCGTACCTAACTACCCCGTAGCGAAACGGAGTGCGTGAGCAAGTGAGCCGGGTAGGGTTCCGGCCGTACGCTCAATAGTGACTTGGTCTATGACGCGTTCAGTTAAGTAGTGTAGGGCCTCACTCATCCAGTTATTTGAACGTACTATACTCCTCGGTCCAACCCCGCTCCGAGCCGATTCTAATAAGAGTTTTCGTGCAAGAGCCGAAAATGCACGATCTACAAGTAGTCCTAGCCATTCCGAGTTGTTCGCGATCAAGTGCCGTGATTCATCATGTGACAAGTAACTTGGCGAACTCCCTTTGAGTCCACACAACATGCGCCCGATTGCGGCAACAATTGGATGACGCAGATGATCTGTGGTGATGCGGGCATCCCTGAACTGTTCGTATTCAAGGTCTACAGGGTCCAAGGCAAAAGTGGGTTCTCTTTTGGTTTTCGCATCTGCTTCCAGGTAAATGATGTGCGGCAAGAGCAGTTGGGTCGCAGTAACCGTTTCACTAAAGACCAAATCATAAGTGCTGGTTTGACTAAAAATTTGCCTAGCTTTGTCTTTTGCTTCGGCCGGGTACCCCAAGAATGCCCAACACTCTTGTCCTAGATCCTTCATCGTCATTTTTCTATATTTGGAAGTTAAGTTGTCTCTAAATCGTCTCTTGCTATCTGCGGTGCGATATGAAGTGGCCCATGTACCTCTCTTTATCTCGTAAAACCACGGTTCGGGAACGCCATTCATAAATTCATGGTGCAATGCCTGTTGGCGCGGGTCGTTCGCCTTCCAATCCTCCGCCTTTAGTGGGTTTTGACTATTGGAATACTGGGCAATTCTGTCGGATGTTGCGTCGCTCTCTTCGCTACCAGCATGCGGATTCTCAATAATTTTGGCTAGCACCCTTACTTTACTGAGATCGATCGTCAACCCTACTTCAGCCAGTGTAGCGGTGGTTTGACATCCGTTCACTATTTGAAAGTCTTCTACGTTAATTTGCACACTTTCTTGCTCACTATCTATTGGATCAATTCGTATACTACTCGCAACACAAGTCAATCCATTGTTGTAAATGTAGAAATCCTCGCGTTGCACTTCTTCAAGCGTCCTCTTAATCTCAGCGTTTCTAACAACCGTAGTGCCAAGATAGTACCGTGGGTTCTTGCGAAATAGATTTTGCTTATGTTGGTTAAAGACTAGGGCCAAATCATCGGCTTGAATTGCAGCAGTGACGGTTTTAGTATGGCCACCTACCATGTACTCAAACAGTGATGACTTTTCGACTTGGAAACTAGTGGAAATGGGGTCGTCGTGGATGACTTGGACATTTCCTACCAGATATTTTATGTCGCGAACATAACAATGAACTCTAACCTCACGGCCAATACGCTCGAACAGTATGTTCTCTGTGAGCCAAGGGCTCCCTGTTGGATCGGGTGTGAGATGCTGTTGTGCGATCATGGAGCTTGTCAAATATAGGTCTACCTCAAACTCATCAGGTAAGACCTGCCTGAACAACATGGCCTTTTCCATTAAAGAGCGATTCGCATTTGTCGGACGGTCACCGTCCAATAGATTGAGAAGGCCATCTTTCATCTTTGAGAAATCTGCGCGGGCAATCTGAGTGTCTTTGGACTGAATGAGTACAAGCCGACAGGGTGTAGTAGAGTCGTCTACATGCCATGCATCAATTCCTTCGTCTCGTTGTCCATCTACCTGGGTGATGTCTTCCACTTCACCCATGGATAGTCCGGCATCCCAGAGTATTTGCTGCACTGACCAATTTCTGAACTGTTGCCAGGGCTGCAGCCCTCGCTCCTCCCACTCCTCCAAGAATGGTCGAATACGGTCCCGGTATTGTTCAGAGCGATTCTGTCTTCTAGTCATTTTGACCCCCGTCACCCATTCTACTCAATGTACTCATTTAGAGAGAGGCATATCCATGAATGCGCAAAGGTCCGCCTTGAAGAGTTGATACTGCGCACAGGATATTGCGGTTTGTAACGCTCCTTGTGAGAGTTGGCATAAAGCTCTCCGTCCCAGTCCTGGTGGGCGATGGAGGGCTCGAACCTCCGACCTCCTGCGTGTAAAGCAGGCGCTCTTGCCGTCTGAGCTAATCGCCCCCGATGTTGAGAGTTAGAGAGTGGCACGCTTGGCGGGGCTCGAACCCGCAACCTCTGGCTCCGCAAGCCAGTGCTCTATCCAATTGAGCTACAAGCGCTTGATGCCTGCAACAAACCGAGACAATTCAATTATACCTGGTGCCGAAGGGGAGATTTGAACTCCCACGCCCTTACGGGCACTACGCCCTGAACGTAGCGCGTCTGCCGTTCCGCCACTTCGGCGCTGCAACTCTGCCTCTGCAATATGGTGGGCGATCCTGGACTCGAACCAGGGACCTCAGTCTTATCAGGACTGCGCTCTAACCACCTGAGCTAATCGCCCTCGTAAACCCGGAGTGCTTGCCTTGGAACAATCTCAGGCAATGCTCACACTCGCAGGGGCCATCTCTAGGAGTATAGGAATGGGTCAATGGGGGTGTCAAGTTGAACCGGGCTTTTGCAGCCAGACAAAGAACTCCCTGTTCCCCGCATTGCCCAGTATGGGCGATGCGGTCGCTCCCCTGAAGCGCAAGCCGTGGCCGATTGCCCATAGCGCCACCTTGGACACGGTTGCCGCGTGTATCTTAGGCTCGCGCACCACGCCGCCCTTGCCTACCTCCCGCCTACCCGCCTCAAAGTGCGGCTTGACAAGCCCTAGGATCGACCCGCCTGGCTCCACGTGTTGCGCCACTTCAGGCAGCACCAAGACCAGCGAGATGAACGACACGTCCACAGTGGCTATGTCCACCTTTTGCGGCAGATGGAACGGCAAGCGAGCGTTGATCCCCTCCATGAGCACAACCCTGGGGTCATCGCGCAGTCTCTGGTGAATCTGGCCCCTTCCCACGTCCACGGCGTAAACCCTTGATGCGCCGCCCTGCAACAAGCAATCGGTAAAGCCGCCGGTGGAAGCGCCGACGTCCAGCGCTACCTTGCCGGACACGTCCAGCTCAAAGCTGTCCAAGGCGTGCTGTAGCTTGACGCCGCCTCTGCCCACGAATTGGGGCGCTTGCTTCACCCGTACGTCGGCCGCGGATGAGACGGTTGTTCCCGCCTTCTCCACCATCCGGCCATCCACGGTTATCAGGCCCGCCATCAGCATGGCTTGGGCCTTGTGCCGGCTTTCGGCAAGCCCCAGCCGCACGAGCAACGAGTCTATCCTCTCTTTTTTGCTGGGCATGTCGATATTCCTTGGGCGCTCTGCGGCATCTCGACGTTGCACACAATATACCTAGCGACTCGGGGAATCGCTAGGAGGCATACGCCGGTCGTGGCTCCTTGTTGACCTGCAAGTTCTCGGTGTGCCACCATGTGGTGCGATGTCTAGTAGAGTTAACCGCCCTGAGTATGACCGATGTTCAAGCTGATAGCCCCTAGAGACCTATCGCCTATCCCCGCCGCCGCCGTTACGGCCTTCCTGGTCTTGGCCATCTTTGCCTGGACAGAGAGGACCGTCCTCGTCGACCCGGACGGGATGTCCGTTCCCTACTGGCCTTGGAAGCTGTGGCAAATCGCCCCGCTGCTCATGGGGTTCGGCGGGGTCTGGTGGGTCTGGCTGAGCACCCGCCATGTCCCCTGGGTGCGCAGCCTGGCGCTGAGTATACTGGCCCTGGCGGTGCTCGCCAACGGGTATAGCGACCTGTTCGACGACCATTGGGGGAACGTGTGGCGCACGGTCAATCCGCTCTTCATCGGTTCCTCCAGCGTGGCGGCGGTGGCCTTGTGGCGCAGCCGGTGCGCCGCGGGGCGCGTAGCAGCGGTGGCTTCGGCGGCGCTGGGCATCCTGGTTTTCGCCAATGGCTACTTCATTGATAACGGGGTTATCTGGCAGATTCTGAACCCGGGGCGGATGCTTGCGGCACTGGCCTGGGCCGCCGGAGCCAGCCAGGCCAATGTTGCCCCACCTGAAAACGGCGACTCATCGGTTGATGGCTAGCACCCTCCGGCAACTTTAGGTTGAACCTGTACATCCCATAACATACAATCAGCGCATCTTTCCCATCCGGATTGACGTGAATATGAGCAAACTGCTTGAACGACTGGAACAGGTGAACAAAGGCCCCGTCCGCGTGCTGGGCTTCGCGCCGCGGCGCGAAGCGGAGCCGCTGCCAACAATGGTGCTCCTGGCGTGGGTGGACGGCGCCAAGAAGCAGGACCTGAGCAAACTTTCCGCGCGCGCGGATGCCCTGGTGCTGCCCCTCGGTGCGCTGGAAAGCTCCGCAGGCCAGCCCGCTCCACCGGAAGGGGCCGTGTGGGGCATCGCTTTCGATGAAGCAGACGGCAACTTGGTGGAGATAGCCAAGGAAAAAGGCGGCGACTTTGTAACCTTCGACCTCGACGGCGTCCTAGTCGACTATTTGAGCGAGGGAGACGTAGCACGCATATTGCGGATACCCGC
This sequence comes from Dehalococcoidia bacterium, assembly GCA_965220545.1. Lineage (GTDB taxonomy): Bacteria > Chloroflexota > Dehalococcoidia > Lucifugimonadales > QGNO01 > DAOUJH01. The sequence continues at coordinate 537,972 of CBDCQF010000011.1, read as the reverse complement.
CGACCTGGAAGAATCGTTGATGCGCGGGCTGGAAGACCTCCCCGTAGACGTCATCCTGCTGAAACGTCCCGAACCGAAGGGGCCGCTATCCCTGACCCACCTGCTGGCTATATCCAACGTTCGCTCCGCCATGAGCCGCTACATGCTGCTGGAATGGGACGACGGACTGACATCCCACGAGTTGGAGCAGCTGAGCGACATGGGAATCGATGGCATAGTGGCAAACCTCGGCAAGATGAGCGCATCGGCTATAGGTAAGCTGAAGGAGAACATCGACAAGCTGCCGCCGCGCAAAACGCGCAACGAGCAAAAGCTGGGCCCCTCGCTGCCAAGGGCGCAGGAACCGGCATCCCAACTGCACCACCATCACGAGGAGGACGAGGAGCTAGAGGAAGAGTTCTAGCTCCTCATCCCATCGCTTTGAACCGCAAACAACTCTCCGGTAGGTCCGTGCCTGCATGCTGTTAGGCTACCTGGACCTGCTTTTCTCCGAACCCCTCACCTTCCTCCGCATCTTCCCCGTGGTGGCGTTCACCGTGGGACTCGCTCTGCTCGTTGCAATAACCATCCACGAGTTCAGCCACTCTCTGGCGGCCTATCTGCTGGGCGATAGCACGTCCAAGAGGCTGGGCAGACTGTCGCTCAATCCAATCCGTCACTTGGACCGCACGGGCACTGTGCTCCTCTTCCTCGTCGGATTCGGCTGGGGCAAGCCCGTACCCGTGAACGATAGAGCATTGCGGGGCGGACGGCGGGCAATGGCGATTGTGTCCGGCGCCGGGCCCGTATCCAATCTGCTCACCGCGGTGGCTTTCACTGTGCCAATCAAGCTGGGACTACTCGACTGGCCGTTCAGGCTCTTCACCACGCGCCTGTTTGAAGACGGCCTGGAAGGATTCCTGGCCCGCACGGTGGCCACCGTAGTCCTGTTCAGCATAATCCTCGCCGTCTTCAATCTGATACCGCTGGCGCCGTTGGACGGTTCCGGAGTGGCCGCCGGGCTGCTGCCCGCCGGCATGGCGCGCAGCTTTGCCAGGTTCCAACAATACGGGCCGCCCGTGCTCATGCTGGCTATAATGCTGGACATACTATTCGGGGTGGGCATAATCCGTACCGTCATCAACCCTGTGATAAACTACCTGGGTACCGTCATAGTGGGACAGAGCTTCCTCTGAATAGGCGGCACCGGGAGGAATCGTGGACAAGATAACCATCATAGGGCTGGGTCTCATTGGGGGCTCCATAGGCCTCGGCCTCAAACAGAAAGCTTCGGACAAGGTAGAGATATCGGGGTACGACAAGGAGTTGGAGGCCGGCCGCAAAGCCGAAAAGCTGAAGGCCGTGGACAAGGCGCACTGGAAGCTGGAGGACGCGGTCAAGGACGCCAAAATGGTGATCATCGCCACTCCTGTGCTGGCGATAAGGGAGATGCTTGAGCTGATCTCCGACATGGTGCCGCCGGGCTGTGTGGTCACCGACACCGGAAGCACCAAGTCCGAAATAATGAACTGGGCGGAAGAATATCTACCGCGGGAGGTCAGCTTTGTCGGCGGTCACCCCATGGCCGGCAAAGAGTTCTCCGGCATAGACGCAGCGGACGCCAACCTGTTCCAGAATGCCCGCTATGCGGTGATCCCCGGCAGACGCGCCAGGGAGGAAGCGGTGAGAGCCGTGCTCGGCATGGTGGAGCTGCTTGAAGCCAAGCCTTATTTCCTCGATGCCCTGGAGCACGATAGCTACGTGGCGGCGGTTAGCCATCTCCCCATAATAGTTTCGTCGGCGCTGGTTTCGCTAACCACCAAAAGCCCGGCTTGGAGGGAGATGTCCAAGATGGCTGCCACGGGGTACCGCGACGTATCGCGCCTCGCTTCGGGCGACCCCGTGATGAATCTCGACATATCGGTAACCAACCGTGACAACCTGCTCCACTGGGTAGAACAGGCCATCCAGGAATTGCGGCATTTCCACGACATGATAGGGAAAACGTCGGATGAAGAAGGCCTTGAAGCCCTGGGCGATACCTTCTCCAAGGTGTGGCAGAACAGGGAGAAGTGGCTGATCAAGTACGAAGCCGGTGAGGAACAGGACGATGAGCTAGTCCCCGCCGGTCCGGAGATCCCGTCGTTCGGGTCTCAGATGATAGACATGGTCGTGGGCAGCAAGCTGAGAGAGAGATACCAGGAAATAATATCCATGCAGCAGCGTCGCCCCCAGCGGGAAGAAAGACGTAAAAGAGGATAATGAAGCGCACCGTCTCTGCACCAAGCCGCTTGGAGGGCGTCTTAGCGCCGCCCGGCGATAAGTCCATATCCCACCGCGCCGCGCTGCTCAACTCCATTGCCGTGGGGACCGCCCGCGTCTCCAACTTCTGCGTAGGCGACGACCGCGCCTCCATGCTGCGCTGTTTGAGAGGCTTGGGCGTGAAGATTACCCGCCATCAGGACTGCGAAGTCAACGGCGGAAAAGAGTACTTTGAAGTGGAGGGCAACGGCCTTCACGGCCTGGCCGAACCCGTGGACGTTCTCAACGCGGGCAACAGCGGCACCACCATGCGCCTGGTTTCGGGACTGCTGGCGGCACAGCCGTTCTTTAGCGTGCTCACCGGAGACAAATCGCTTAGGGCGCGGCCCATGGGCAGGATCATCAAACCGCTGCAACAGATGGGAGCGCGTATCCAGGGAAGAGACGGCGACGGCAAGGCCCCGCTTGCCATAACGGGCGGCGGCCTGCGCGGCATTGAATACGATATGCCGGTAGCCAGCGCCCAGCTCAAATCGTGCCTTGTTATCGCCGGACTCTACGCCGACGGAGAGACCACCCTGCATCAGCCCGCGGCCTCCCGCGACCACACCGAGCGCATGCTGGAAAACATGGGCGCAGAGCTTGTGGAAGACGGGCTGACCTTGAAGGTCACCCCCGGCAAAGAGCTGCGGGCCGTTGACGTTAACGTCCCCACAGATACCAGCTCGGCGGCCTACTGGCTGGTTGCCGGAGTCTGCCATCCTGCGGCAAAGATCACCGTGCTGAACGTGGGAATGAACCCCACTCGTACCGGCGTCCTGGAAGCATTGGAGTCTATGGGAGCGCGCCTCACCGTAGCCAACAGACGCATGGAGGGCGGCGAAGAGGTGGCGGATATCACGGCGGAGTCCAGCAACCTCACCGCCACGGAAATCGCAGGCGATTTGATCCCCAGGCTCATCGATGAGATACCAATCCTATCCCTGGCCGCTTGTTTCGCCAAAGGGACCACGGTTATCCGCGATGCCCAGGAGCTCCGAGTCAAGGAGTCGGACCGAATAAAGTCCACGGTTGCCGGGCTCCGCGGCATGGGCGGCCACGTAGATGAAACGGACGACGGCATGGTGATAAAGGGAGGCAACCTCCTCAAAGGCGCGTCGGGGCGGAGCTATGGAGACCACAGGCTGGCGATGACGCTGGGCGTCGCGGGACTCCTGGCCGCTGGAGAAACCGAGGTACGTGGCGCAGAGGCAGCCGGCGTATCCTACCCCACCTTCTGGAAAGACCTTGACAGCTTGATAGACGGGCCTTCCGGCTAGCCGATGCCCGTGGAAGCGCCCGACCCCCTGCTCGTTGTCATCTCCGGCCCTTCCGGGGTCGGCAAAGACGCCGCCTTGCAGGGCATGAAGCTTCTGCAACGTCCATGGCGCTACATAACAACCGTTACCACCCGGCCCAAGCGCCCCGGCGAACGTGACGGCATCGATTACATCTTCATGTCGCCGGAAGAGTTCAGTAACTTGATGACGGAGGACGGCTTTTTGGAATGCGCCGAAGTGTACGGCACCTGGTACGGGGTACCGCGCTCCCAGGCCGACGAGGCAATGGCCTCCGGCAAGGACGTAATCGTCAAGACGGACATACAAGGCGCGCGCACCCTGCGGTCGAAGATACCGGAGGCGCTGCTCATCTTTCTGGCCCCTCCCACCATGGAGGAGCTGAAGCGCCGTCTCCTGGAAAGAAAATCGGAGACGGAAGAAGCCCTGCGCCGTCGCATAGAGACAGCCGAGACCGAGATGGAACGCCAGGACGAATTCGACTACGTGGTAGTGAATCACAACGGCCGCTTGGGTGAAGCCGTGGAAGAGATAGACCGCATCATTCAGGAAGAGAAGGCCAACCGGCGAAAAGAGGCGCTCAAATGAACGACATGCCTTTATTCGAAGCCATGCACAGCCAGCGCGCCATCCGCCTGTTTACCTCCGACTCCGTCTCCAAAGAAGACGTTGACACCATCTTGGAAGCCGCGGTGCGCGCTCCAAGTCCAGGCAACAGGCAGACCTGGCGCTTCATAGTGGTCCGAAATGAGGAAAAGAAACGCAGGCTGGGAGAGTGGTACCTGGAAGCATGGAGAGCCGTCGTTGGCGGCGACAACCCCGACCCTGCTACGCTGACCCAGCCTTACCGGCTGGGCTATGAACTGGGCGCCCGCATGGGCGATATTCCGGTGGTCATCGTGGCTTGCGTTGAGCACGCCGACGGCTGGGATGGACAAAGCAGCATCGTCGACGGCGCTTCCATCTACCCCGCGGCGCAAAACCTCATGCTGGCGGCTCGTGCCCTGGGATTGGGCACAGTGCTAACCACCATGCACCGTCGTTTTGAACAGCAGATCAAGGAGTTCCTGGGCATACCGGGCCACGTGGAGACGGCGGCCCTGATCCCGTTGGGCTACCCCGGCGAGGGGCAGCACTTTGGCGGAAGCATGCGCAAGCCTGTGGCGGACGTGACATTCCATGACGGTTGGGGACAATAGATAGCAGTAAGGAGAGACCATGGCACTGACCTCCGATGAAGTGCGGCACATTGCGTTGCTGACAAGGATTCGACTTACCGAGCAAGAGGTGGAGCTGTATCGCTCGCAGATGGACGACATCCTGGAGCATTTCCAGATGCTGCAAGAGCTGGACACTGACCAAGTGCCGCCCACCAGTCACTCAGTGCCGCTGGACACCGTGATGCGCGACGACGAGACGGAGCCTTGCCTGGACAAGGAGGACGTGTTGTCCAACGCACCGCGTCGTGAAGGGGACTATTTCCGGGTCAAGGCCGTGCTGGAGTAGGAGCCGGTATCGCAAGGCTCAACATCTGAGAAGCAAAGTGACTGACGAACTGTACAAGCTGACCATACACGAAGCACGCGCCCTGTTAGACCGGCGTGAGCTGTCGTCGGTGGAGCTGGCCAAGTCCTACCTGGAGCGCATCGAGCGGCTGGAAACCAGCGTGAAGGCGTACGTGAGGGTAACTCCAGAGCAGGCTCTGAAACAGGCTCAGCAGGCGGACGCCCTCATAGCGCGCGGCGAGGCGATGCCTCTAACCGGCATACCGCTCCAGATCAAAGACAACATGTGCACCAGGGGAGTAGCCACCACCTGCTCGTCGCGCATGCTTGAAAGCTTCGTCCCTCCCTACAACGCCACGGTTATAGAACGTCTGGAAGGACAGTCCGCCGTGATGCTGGGCAAGGGCAACATGGACGAGTTCGCCATGGGTTCTTCCACCGAGAACTCAGCCTTCTTCAATACGCATAACCCCTGGGACATGGAGCGCGTGCCCGGAGGCAGCAGCGGCGGCCCCGCCGCCTCCGTGGCCGCCGGAGAGGCCATGGCATCGCTGGGGTCCGACACCGGCGGCAGCATACGCCAGCCGGCCGCGCTGTGCGGCGTAGTGGGAATGAAGCCCACATACGGGCTGGTCAGCAGATACGGGCTGGTGGCGTTCGCCTCCTCCCTGGACCAGATTGGCCCCCTGACCCAGGACGTCACCGACTGCGCCATGCTGCTCAGCGCCATCGCCGGGCACGACTCCAGGGATTCAACCTCTCTGCCGCAGCCGGCCCAGGACTTCACCCAAGCGCTGACCGGAGACATAGCGGGGATGCGGATAGGCGTTCCCAAAGAGTACTTCGTACAGGGGATGGACCCTGAAGTGGAAATGGCGACCCGCGAGGCAATAGGCGTGCTGGAAGGGCTAGGAGCCTCGGTTGACTGGGACGTATCGCTGCCCTCCACGCCGTATGCCCTGGCCGTTTACTACATCATCGCTCCCTCGGAGTGCTCGGCGAACCTGGCGCGCTACGATGGCGTGAAGTACGGCTATTCCGACCACGAAGAAGCCGGCATGTGGGACGAGCTGGAGGCCACCCGCCAGCACGGTTTCGGGCCGGAGGTGAAGAGGCGCATCATGCTGGGCGCCTACTCTCTCTCATCCGGCTACTACGACGCCTATTACCTGAAGGCGTTGAAGGTGCGCACCCTCATATCCAGAGAGTTTCAAGACGCCTTCCAGAAGTACGATGTCCTGGTAACTCCAACCTCGCCCACAGCCGCCTTCAAGTTCGGGGAGAAGCTTCAGGACCCGCTGAAAATGTATCTCAGCGACGTCATGACCATACCGGCGAACATCGCCGGGCTTCCCGGTATATCGGTGCAATGCGGCTTCACGCAAGGGCTGCCCCTGGGCCTACAGTTCGTAGGCCCCGCCCTGGGCGATGCGGCGGTGCTTCGCGCCGCTCACGCCTTTGAGCAAGCGACGCGGTGGCACAAAATGCGCCCCGCAATTTAAGGGAATTAAATACGATTCTACCCTAGGCTACGTAGCTAGGAGAAAATCGCTGGCCATATCCTTCCTCGCTTTCACGTCGTATGCGTGGATCAAGCCAAGCGTATATCAGGTCTGCGACCAGATTGACAGTGAGGAGCAGGGTGGCGATGTACATTAAATACGATGGGACGGCCACCACCTCGCCCCAGGAGATAACCTCCAACAGCCCCCTCCCGACTCCAGGAAGGTTGAAGATGGCTTCGATAACTACTATGCCTGAGAACAGCACGGCGAACTGCCCCCCGGCGGTTGCAAGCAGGGGCAACAAGGCGTTAGGAAGGCCATGCCTAATGATGATGTCCTTTTCCGCCATGCCCTCGGCCCTTGCCTTCTGTATGTAGCCCTCTCTAAAGACTGCTAAGAGCTGGGTCCGTGTCAGGATCAGGAAATACCCGCAACAACCGGTTCCAAGGGCAACCGCCGGAGGGACGAGCTGCTGGCAAGACGCCCATGGGTTTTCCCAAAGGTGGGTAAAACCTATAGTCGGGAGCCAGCCAAAGGTGCGGTGGAGAATGAGCACCACAAGTAAGCCGACAAAGAAAGTCGGCATGGCAAGGAACAGTACGGACGTGCCCCGCATGACGTAGTCCAGCCGGCCGTCAGGCTTCAGCCCGGCCAGGATGCCGATGGGAACGGAAAGGATGAGAATCGCAGCAAAGCTCAACAGGCTAAGCTGTAGGGACACGGGGAGCTGTCGCTTTAGTTGGTCGAATACGGGCACGAAGCCATCCTGGTCGTACATGCCGTACACATAGGTTTCGCCCAGGTCCCCTCTTGCCAGTTCCCATATCCAAGCAACGTATTGTATGGGAAGGGGGCGGTTGAGTCCCCACTCTTCTCGCCATTCCTGGGCGTGTTCCTCGTAGAAGTGCACCTCTCCGGTGTATGACCTGAACTTGACCATATACAGGTCCCCAGGCAGCACTCTCAGCAGGAGGAAGATAACCAGTGATGCACCCAGCAGAGTAAGGATGAACAGGAGTATTCTTCTGATGATGTATTCACGCATAGCCTCACCCCTCAGCGCAAGAGCTGTATCGCCCCATCCTTATGGACAGACACACGGTATTCGGCTTTACTCAGTGCCAACTCTATCAGCGTTCAAAAAAATTGGCCATTGTAACCCTGAGCCGATGCCTGTTCAACAACTGCGGCGCCCCCGTCATCGCCGTACAATAGCCCACCTGTACATTTCCAGCTATTATCTACTCAGTGAGTCAACTACAGAGGAGGACACTATGATCCGCAGCCTACAGGGTAAGTCGCCCAACATACATCCCACCGCATTCGTCAGCGAGGCCGCCTACGTCATCGGTGACGTGGAAATAGGAGAGAACTCCAGCATCTGGCCGGGCGCTGTGATCCGCGCCGACAACGGCAAGATAACCGTTGGGGCCAACACCAACATACAGGACAACAGCTCTGTGCACTCCGACGCTGATTCCAAGATTGGGAGCGGTGTAACCATCGGGCACAACGTGTTGTGGCACGGACGTGTGCTGGCCGACAACTGTCTGGTAGGCAACGGCGCTACTGTGAACGACGGTGTAGAAGTGGGAGAGCTTTCCATCGTCGGCGCCGGGGCGGTGGTGCTGGAAGGCATGACCATAGAGCCTCGCGCCATTGTAACCGGTGTGCCCGCCAGGCCAAGGGGCGAGATCCAGGAACGGCATGAACAGCTGATAAGAAGCAGGGCGATCAGCTACGCGAACAGGGCCAAGGTCTACAAATCCGAAGGGTTGGAGTAGATCATGCGTCGCTTGCTTCTGGCAAGACGCATACTAGAATGCAAATATGGAGACTCTCCGCATACAGTTGCCCGACGGGAGGAGCGTAACGGCCGTCCTTAGCCGGGCTCAGAGCCTCGATTCCGGCTGGACGTTCATCTACGCGCCGGGCGCGGGCTCCAATATCGATGATCCGTTCGGAGTTTACGCCGCTTCCCGTCTGGCCCAACGCGGCATATCCACGGTGCGATTCCAATTCCCCTACATGGAGGAGAAACGCCGCGCGCCCGACCGCACTCCCGCCCTCGAAGCAGCCTGGCGGGCCGCTATCGAAACGTTCCGCCGCACGGACGGCAGACTGGTGGCCGGAGGCAGGTCCATGGGAGGCCGCATCGCATCAATGGTCGCGGCGCAGGGAACGCCGCTGGACGCGCTGGCGCTCTTTGCCTATCCCCTGCACGCGCCGGGAAGAGACGAATGGAGGGATAAGCATTTCCCCGCCGTATCTCAGCCTGTACTGTTCTGTTCAGGCACGCGTGACGCCTTTGCCACGCCAGATGAGCTTACGGAAGCCGTCTCCAAGATCAGGGAAGCCCGTGTTCACTTCCTGGATGGCGCAGACCACGGTTTCTCGGTCAGAAAGTCCAGCGGCAGGACACGCCAGGACGTCTGGGATGAGGCTATGGAGACCTTCATCGACTGGTTGCGAGAGATAGCTTAGACGGAACGGTTGCCCAGTATATGCCTACGGCAGATACTCAACTCCTGAATTGCATCTTGTCCAGGCGGGTGAAATCGTGGACGGAGTCCACCCAGCGCAGCGTTCCTGAGCGAGACCGCATCGCCAGTGAGTGCGTCTGCGCGCCGTTGGCAAAGAAGCGCACGCCATTCAGCAGGTCGCCCGTGCTTGCCCCGGTTGCGGCGAAGAAGACGTCTTCTCCTGAGACCAGCTCTTCAGCGGAGTAGACTTTGCTCAAGTCGGCGCCGGCCGCCACTGCCGCGTCCCGCTCCTTATCGTCGCGGGGCCAGGCCTTGCACTGGATAGCGCCGCCAATGCACCTTATGGCGGCAGCGGTAATCACGCCCTCCGGCGTGCCTCCAATACCCAGCAGCACATCCACTTCGCTTTCCCACATGGCGGCGTGGATGCCCGCGGCTATGTCCCCATCGGAGATCAGCTTTATACGAGCTCCGGCGCTTCTGATGTCGTCTATAAGCTGGTCGTGTCTGGGCCTGTCCAGCACTATCACCGTAAGTTCGCTTATCTTTCTGCCCTTGGCTTTAGCGATGTTCTTGAGATTCGTCCCCACTGAGGCGTTGATGTCGATTACATCCTTGGCCTCTTTGCCCACAGCTATCTTATTCATGTAGACCACTTCCCGGGGGCAGTTCATCGTACCGCGCTCCGAGAGGGCAATCACAGCGATGGCTCCCGGCAGCCCCTTGGACAGCAATGTGGTGCCGTCAATGGGGTCAACGGCTATGTCCATCCCCGGCCCTGCCCCGTCTCCTATCACTTCGCCGTTGTACAGCATTGGCGCTTCATCCTTCTCCCCCTCCCCTATCACTACCACGCCGTCCATGGACATGGAGCCTAGGGTGAAGCGCATGGCGTCCACCGCCGCCTGGTCCACCAGCTCCTTGTCGCCCATGCCCATGTGCTGCGCCGCCGCAATAGCCGCCGCCTCTGTAACTCGCACCATGTTCATCGCGAAGTTACGGTCAATGGCTTCTCTGGTATTCATTGAACGCCTCCCTTTGAATCGCGGTGATTCAAAGGGAGTATATCAGCATACGGAGGTTGTTTTCCGCCTCGTACATCGTGATAAACTCATCATGGACAAAGGCCAAATCTGCGCCTATCTTTGGGAATAGGCGTCCCGATGAAACGTGAGAGCATAAGGAGGCAAGCATGAACACGCAGGAACTACAAGCCATAGCCCAGGCTATTGTGGTCAAGAGCAAAGGTATTCTTGCCGCTGACGAGAGCGATTCTACGATAGCGCGCAGGCTGCAGAGCATAAACGTGGAATCCACGGAAGACAACCGCCGTGCTTGGCGGCAGCTTCTGTTCACCGCCAACGGCAGCGGCGATTACATCAGCGGAGTCATCCTATTCGACGAGACCATCCGGCAGAGCGCGGATACCGGTCAAACGTTTGTAGACATCCTCAACGGTGAGGGCGTTGTGCCCGGCATCAAAGTGGACAAGGGAGCAAAGCCCCTGGCCGGATCCCCCAGCGAAACGATAACCGAGGGTCTGGACGGCCTCCGTGAGCGCCTAGAAGAGTACCGTGAGCTGGGCGCAAAGTTCACCAAGTGGCGCGCCGTGATCACCATCGGCGAGAACATACCGTCAGCGTACTGTATCGATGTCAACGCCCACGCCCTGGGGCGATTCGCCGCGCTTTCCCAGGAGGCGGGCCTCGTCCCCATCGTCGAGCCGGAGGTGCTCATGGACGGCGACCACGACATAGATCGTTGCTTTAACGTGACCGAGGCCACCCTCCAGCGAGTATTCGAGGAGCTGCACAGGCAACGCGTTTTCCTGGAAGGCATGCTGCTCAAGCCCAACATGGTGCTGTCAGGAACGAAAGCTCCCAACAGGGCGGGCCCCGAACAGGTGGCGGAGGCCACCATAAGCTGCTTCAAGCGCACCATACCCGCATCCATGCCGGGCATCGTCTTCCTTTCAGGCGGTCAGAGCGATGATGAGGCGACGGTAAACTTGAACGCTATAAACCAGCGTGTCGACTCTACTACGCCGTGGCAGCTTAGCTTCTCATACGGCAGGGGCCTCCAGGCGACTCCCCTCAAGGTATGGAGCGGCGACCCGGACAAGGTGCCCCAAGCGCAGGAGGCCTACCTGCGCCGCGCCCGGGTGACCAGCGCCGCCCGCGACGGTCTCTACACCCCCGATATGGAGAAGGAACTCGCCGGCGTCTAGCGTGGCTGCGTAGTTCCAAAGCGCGTCAGCGCACTGTCGGGCTGTGCCTTTATCCGCCTGTGGTGTTATCATTTCAACACTGTGGCTTTCAAATTGCTCATCGCAACCAACAACAGCGGAAAGGTGGAGGAATACCGCCGTCTGCTTGGCTGCCTGCCTGTCGAGTTGACCACTCCTTCCAACGAAGGGGTGACTGAAGAACCGGAGGAGTCGGGAGATACCTTCGAAGAGAACGCTCTCATCAAGGCCCGCTTCTATTCGGAAGCAACGGGACTGCCTGCCCTGGCCGACGACTCCGGCATAGAGGTGGATGCGTTGAATGGCGAACCGGGGGTGCGAAGCGCCCGCTACGGCGGCTTGAAAGGCAACGACGACGACCGCAACAAGCTGCTCCTCTCCAATATGAGCAATGTTCCCTGGGAAAACCGCACCGCCCGTTTTGTCTGCGTGGTAGCTACGGTTTGGCCCGGCGCAGGAGGGGAAACCTTCCAAGGCACATGCCAGGGATATATTGCCTTTGAACCCAGCGGACAAGAGGGGTTTGGATACGACCCGCTGTTCTACTATCCCAATTTTGGCAAGACCTTTGGCCAGACCGACGCGGAGGCCAAGGATAGCGTAAGCCACAGAGGCATCGCCGCCCGCAAAGCGGTGCAGAGACTGAAAGAGGTCATAGGCGCGGGGGCGCTAAGCTAGCAATGGACCACTCCCAGGCAAAGAAGACGATCCGTGACCTGTTTGGCAGATCGCTTGCCGACCTCCGTATCTCGGTCACGGATAGGTGCAACTTCCGTTGCACCTACTGCATGCCTGCCGAAATCTACGGAGAGCGATATCAGTTCCTTCCCAGGGAGCAAGTCCTCAGCTATGAGGAGATAGCGCGGCTGGTGAAGGTTTTCGTCGGTTTGGGAGTATCGCGTGTGCGCCTAACGGGCGGAGAGCCGCTCCTCAGACAAGACCTGCAGACACTTGTAGCCATGCTTGCCGGCATGGAGGGAGTTGACGACCTTTCGCTGACCACGAACGGTTATCTGCTGGACAATCGGGCGCAGCCACTTAAGGATGCGGGCCTTAAACGGCTCACCATTAGCTTGGACACCCTGGATGACGACATATTCCGCCAGATGAACGGCCGCGGCTTCGGCACCCAGCGAGTCCTGGATGGAATCCGCGCCGCTGAAGAGGCGGGGTTCCGCAACATCAAGATAAATGCGGTGGTCAAGAAAGGCGTCAACGATCATACCGTGGTGGACCTGGCCCGCTACTTCAAGGATAGGGGTCACACCGTCCGGTTCATCGAATACATGGACGTGGGTAACCGGAACGGGTGGCAGATGGAACACGTCGTCCCTTCAAAGGAACTCATACACAGGCTCAATGAAGAGATGCCCTTGGCGCCCGTGGGAAAGGCCTTCCTGGGAGAGGTGGCGGACAAATATCGCTACCTGGACGGTCAGGGCGAAGTCGGCGTTATCTCGTCGGTCACGGAGCCGTTCTGCGGCGATTGCACACGGGCACGGCTTTCCGCGGACGGCAAGATATACACCTGTCTCTTCGCCAGTGAGGGGCACGATGTGAAGACCCCCCTGAGAGACGGCGCCAGCGATGAGGATATTGAAGCCATTGTCAGCGGTATCTGGCAGGTGCGCACGGATAGATATTCAGAGGAACGCACCGCCCTTTCCGGTAGCCGTACTGACAAGGTGGAGATGTATCACATAGGCGGGTAGGACTGTTGCAGACATGATTACCATCTACACGGACGGCTCCTGTATGGGCAACCCGGGACCCGGCGGCTGGGCAGCCGTCATCGTTGATGACGGCGCCAAGCGTTCTTTGTCCGGCAAAGAGGACAACACCACCAACAACAGGATGGAGATTCTGGCCGCAATCAAGGGCCTGCAAGCCGTCCCCGCCGGCTCAGAGGTCATGGTGTTCAGCGACAGCCAGTACGTGGTCAACACTATGACCAGGGGTTGGAAGAGAAACGCCAACCGGGACCTCTGGGCCAAACTCGATGCGGTTGCGGGGCAGCATAAGGTCACCTGGCGGTGGACACCCGGCCACACCGGCAACCCGGGAAATGAGGAAGCCAACGCCCTGGCTTTGCGGCAGGCACAGTCCTTCCTCGAAGGCAAACCCGCCCTTTCGCACCTTGACTCGCAGGGCAACGCTCAAATGGTGGACGTGAGCGGCAAAGATGTTACGTTGAGAGACGCCGTGGCCGAGGGTCTGATCCACATGAAACCGTCAACCTTGCGCCTGATCAAGGAGGGCGGCATAGACAAGGGCGATGTGCTGGCCGTGGCTCGCGTGGCAGGGATCATGGCCGCCAAGCGGACGTGGGAACTCATTCCCATGTGCCACCTGGTGCCCTTGGACCGGGTAGCCGTAGAGTTCGATTTGGACGCCGATGCGGGCGCTATTCGCATCACAGCCTCCGCTCGCACCACCGCCAAGACGGGCGTGGAAATGGAAGCCCTGACCGCCGTCAACATCGCGGCGCTGACCATATACGACATGGCAAAAGCCGTTGATAGGGCAATGACTATCAGCCAAGTGAGGCTGGTCAGCAAGAGCGGCGGCAGAAGCGGCGACTACTCTTTAGAGCCTGTCCAGGGCTAGACGGCGCACGGAAAAGGCAAAGCACAACCGTACGAGTTGTGCCTCGCTAACAAAACCTAGCTTGAAATGAAGCTATCCGGAAACTTTCTGCTGCGCCTCTAGCACCCCGATACCGTTGCGGACGGTGCTCAGCAGGCTTGCCACTTTCTCTTCCAGCCTGTGTAGCTGGTCTTGAGCGTATTGATCGGCGGAGTCGCGCCGGGAAGCGGCTTCGCTCTCAGCCATTTCCAACATGCGCTGTGCCTTCATCTCGGCCTCTTGGCGTATCTTATGAGCCTCTTTTTGGGCCTCTTTCAGCAGCTCCGTATCATCCATGCGACTGCGGAATTCGTTCTCCGCTGAAGCTCTGATGCGCCGAGCCTCGCCAAGCGACTGGTTGAGTAGATCTTCGCGCTTTCTGATCACTTCATCGGCTTCAGCAATGCCCTGCGGCACGGAAACTCTCAACTGGTCTACAAGCTCCATGAGTGTTTCCGAGTCAATAAGCAGTTTCCTGCTCATGGGGACCCGCTTGCCCGAAGTGGCTAATGATTCTAACTTATCGATAATACCAAAGATATCTATGATGTCCCCCTTTCGAACCGCCGCGCTATACGGTTACGCCTAGTTTGTTCTTCAGCGCGACGGCAACGTCGTAAGTCACGAGGTCTTCTATGTTTCCACCGAAGCTGGCCACCTCCTTTATCAAGGATGAACTGAGTGACTGGTATTCCTGGCTGGTGTAGAGGAATACCGTATCGATATCCGGATTGAGCTTGCGGTTCATCATCAGCATGGCTACTTCATAGTCCAAGTCGGTGACGCTGCGCAAGCCGCGCACCATGAACTTCGCTTCCATCTCTCTGGCGTACTCAACCGTCAGGCCGTTGTAACGCGTAACTTCCACGTTGGGCAGATCAGCAACCGCTCTTTCGCACAGCTCAACGCGCTCAGACGTTGAAAAGAGCAGGCTCTTGGAAGGAGTATCAAACACCGCCACCACAAGCCTGTCCACAATTGCAGCAGCCCGCTGCACAATGTCCAGATGCCCCTTGGTGATGGGGTCAAAGCTCCCTGCGTAGATTGCTATGGTCACCGGGTCTCCTCAGTGGTACACGGACAGCACAGTGTCTCCGTACCGTCTCTGAAAGCTAAGCTCCAGCTTGTAGTATCTGTCCTTTGCATCCGTTCTCTTGCTGTGCTCCAAGACCACTAGGCCTCTCTCTGCTACCAGTCCCGACCTGGCTACCTTGTTCATTGTTTGTTCCAAGTCAGGGAGGTCGTAAGGTGGGTCCAGAAGAACCACTTGATACGGCCCCTTCAAGAAGTCCAACGCCCGGGCCACCTTTGCCCTATGTATAGTGCCTCGTTCTTCCAGGCCTGCCTTCCTCAGATTCTGCCCGATGGTCCGACACAGGCGACCATCTTGCTCAACAAACTCTGCCGCTTCCGCGCCTCTGCTGAGCGCTTCTATTCCCAGCGCGCCGCTTCCTGCGTACAAGTCCAGCACCCTGGCTTCGATCAACGCCTCAGATATAACCTGAAATAGCGCTGAGCGTACTCTGTCAGAGGTGGGTCTGAAGTGCGGAGAACGCGGCACATCAAGTTGTATACCCCGCGCCTCGCCTCCTGTGATACGCATGGTTAGCTACTTTCATATCGCCGTTTGAGGCACACAGATATTACAGATTTTTTGTACAAAGGTCAATCTTTTGCCTAGTATTTCGCCCAAACGCCGGCGCCGGCGCCCACGCCATCACGGTTAAATTGGACGTTTCAGGCGACGTTGAGGGTAGCCTTACCGCCGGTCATTCCAGTTGACCAAGGAGCAAGCATGACCCGTTTGCCGGCGGATGTCTCCTTATGTCCGTCCTATACAAGTCCTCAACCGCTTGACACTCTTTTCAGAGCACCACTACAATCCCTATGATATACACCTACAAGCAAGGGTATGACCTTTAGAAGGCCACTACAGATAGCACTAACTTCCCAGCTTGTGGTGTCCCTTTCTCCTCCTGGACGTGGCTCTGTTTCGTTGTGCCTAGTTCATCTTCCCTTGGCATAGGTTTGGAATTGCACTGAGAGTATGACGACGAAATATATTTTTGTGACCGGCGGTGTGGTTAGCTCACTGGGCAAAGGCATCAGCGTAGCCTCAATAGGCCGCATCCTGAAAAGCCGGGGCATCAGCATCTCCGTGATGAAGCTTGACCCCTACCTCAACGTAGACCCCGGAACCATGTCCCCCTACCAGCACGGGGAGGTCTTTGTGACCAAGGACGGCTCAGAGACCGACCTTGACCTTGGCCACTACGAGCGATTTATCGACATCGAACTCACCGCTTCCTCCAATGTGACCGCCGGCCAGATCTACAGTGACGTCATAGCCAAGGAGCGCCGCGGCGATTACTTGGGCGGCACCATTCAAACCGTTCCCCACGTCACCAATGAAATCAAAGACCGCATTTTCAGCCTTGCCTCTGAAAGCCGGGCAGACGTGGTGGTGGTGGAAGTGGGCGGCACCGTTGGCGACATAGAAGGGTTGCCTTTCCTGGAAGCCATCCGGCAGATCCGCAACGATGCCGGTAGAGACAACGTCTACTACATACACCTCACCCTTCTTCCGCATATCCAGGCCACCGGCGAGTTGAAGACCAAACCAACCCAGCACAGCGTCAAGGAGCTGCGCAGCATTGGAATCCAACCCGATGCAATCATAGCTCGCAGCGACCTGCCGGTAGCGGAATCCATCAAGGACAAGATATCCATCTTCTGCGACGTACCTCGCAACGCCGTGTTTGCCCTCCCCACCGTGGGCAACGTCTATGAAGTCCCCGTTGAGCTTGAGGACGCCGGCCTTGGCGATACCCTACTGAACACTCTGCGCCTGGATTACCACAGCCGTGACATGGCCGACTGGCAATTCCTGATCAATAGGATGAGCCTGGAGAAGGAGAAGGTGCCCATTGCCGTAGTTGGCAAATATACGGACTTGCCGGATTCGTACATATCGGTGAAGGAAGCCCTTTCCCACGCAGCCCTTGCCCATGGCAGAGACGTCGAGATCTCCTGGGTATATTCCGAAGAGCTAGAGCATAACGGCCTGGAAGATATACTCGCTGCGTCTAAGGGAATCGTTGTGCCGGGTGGATTCGGGCCCAGGGGAATAGAGGGCATGGTACAGACCGTGCGCTACGCTAGAGAGAACGGCGTGCCTTACTTGGGGCTGTGCCTGGGCATGCAAGTCATGGTAGTAGAGTACGCGCGCAACCTGTTGGGACATGAGGACGCCAACTCCACCGAGTTCAACCGGGACACACGGCACCCTGTCATAGACCTGATGCCGGAGCAGATGCAAATGAAGGATATGGGCGGCACCATGAGACTTGGCCTATACCCCTGCAGGTTGGTGCCGGGAACCCGCGCCGCCAGGGCCTACGGTCATTCCGAAGTGGAGGAGCGACACCGCCACCGCTACGAGTTCAACAACGCCTACCGCGAGCCTCTGGCGGAGGTCGGTCTGATTGCCAGCGGCCTATCCCCGGACGGCCTCCTTGTGGAGATAAGCGAGGCTCCGGACCATCCCTTTATGCTGGGCGTGCAGTTCCATCCGGAGTTCCTCTCCCGTCCGGAGAGGCCTCACCCCCTGTTCAGAGATTTCCTCGGCGCTGCCAAGGAGACTATTCGCAAGGGAGACCAGCGTCCGCTGCCGCTGACAAGTGCGTAGTGGACTACCAATGTGATGTTTGCTATAATACCCGCTGTTCCGCCGTTGAATTCCCCCTACACCCCGAACTTACGCTTACCTTTACGCCAAAAGAACAGGTTCCAGCTAGGACTCAAGACTTATTATCCACTCACTGAGGTGACACTTCTTTGACCACAAAACCCGTTTCGCATCTATCTGAATTGGAAGGGAAAACCAAGGAGGAGCTGGCGGAGCTTGCCGCCCAAGCCGGCGCCGTCAACGGTGAAACCGCAGGCTCCCTGAGTAGAGAAGAGTTGCTTCACAAGCTGGTAGACAACTACTCCGAACAGCAGGGCATGATTGTGGCTAACGGAGTGCTGGAGGTAATGGGCGACGGCTACGGGTTCCTGCGCCGAAACGGTGAGCTCAGGCCCGGACAGCGCGACGTCTACATATCCCAATCGCAGATACGACGGTTTGGACTGCGCACCGGCGACATGATCGCCGGCCAGGTCAGACCGCCCAAGGACTCCGAGCGCTATTTTGGCCTGGTCAGGGTGGAGACCGTCAACGCCGTGGAGCCGGAAACCGCCAGGAGCCGCCCGCACTTTGAGAACCTGGTGCCCGTTTTCCCCAACTCCATGATCAAGCTGGAGACCGTACCCTCCAACCTTTCCTCGCGCCTCATAGACCTGCTGGCGCCCATCGGCAAGGGGCAGCGCGGTCTTGTCGTATCGCCGCCCAAGGCGGGCAAGACAATGCTTCTCAAGGAGATAGCCAACGGCATAACCACCAATCACCCGGAGATTCATCTCATGGTGGCCCTAATTGGTGAGCGGCCCGAAGAAGTCACCGACGTCCGCCGCTCCGTGGCCGGCGAGGTGTTCAGCTCAACGTTCGATGAGCCGGTGGAAGACCATTGCCGGGTCGCGGAGCTGGCCCTGGAACGGGCCAAGCGTCTCGTCGAGAGCAAGAAGGACGTGGCCATCCTGCTGGACAGCATCACCAGGCTCACCCGGGCCTACAACCTGGCCGTGCCCACCAGCGGACGCACCCTTTCCGGAGGCATCGACCCCATCGCCCTCTACCCACCCAAGAGGTTCTTCGGCGCTGCCCGCAACACGGAGGGCAACGGCAGCATGACCATCATCTCTACCTGTCTTGTTGATACGGGCAGCCGCATGGACGACGTTATCTACGAGGAGTTCAAGGGCACCGGCAACTGGGAGCTTCACCTGGAGCGGCGGCTGGCGGAAATACGCATCTTCCCCGCCATAGACATTCCAAGAAGCGGCACCCGCCGTGAAGAGCTGCTGCTCAGCCCGTCAGATTTGAAGCAGGTCTGGCTGCTCAGGCGTGCAGTCAACATGTTTACCTCCGACAATGCGCAGAGCAACGAGGGAACGAAAAAAGTCCTGGAGCGGCTGTCCAAGTCCCCCAACAACTCGGATTTCCTGCAAAACCTGCCGCACTACCTGAGCAAAGGGGCTTAACCCGCCCGCTCTGACTAGTAGGATTGAGGCTCAGCGAGGGGCAGTGGTAGATGGCACACTGGCATGGCGTTAGTAGTCATGTCGAGAAGGCATGCGATAAAGGGTGCCATGGAGGTCGGCCGTGAAATTGGGCAATCCAATTCCTGTTATGGTGGGCGTGTTTCAGGTGCGTGCCATCGGCTGCAGGGTCACTGTGCTGGTGGATGGCAATCAGGCGCTGCTGGTGGACGCGGGAATGATGGGCAGCGCGGCTATGATTACGGGTGGCCTTGAGGCCATCGGCATCTCCATGAGTATGGTCAGAACCCTGGTTATCACCCATCACCACCCCGACCACGCCGCAGGCGCCGCCGAACTGGTCGCCGGCAGGGACATCACCGTCATGGCCCACCGGAGCGAGGTCAGCGTCATAGCCGGAAGGGAGCAGATGCCAAACCCAATCCGGAACAGGCTGATGGCGCGGATAGCAGTTCCCGTCATCGAAATAGCGGCGAGAAGCCCTGTAGAGGTGGACGTGGAGTTAGAGGATGGGGACGCTGTACCCTTCCCCTCGCCCGTCCGAGTGGTACACCTCCCCGGGCACACAGCGGGCAGTATTGCATTATTCCTGCCGGACAAACGACTTCTCATCGTTGGGGACGCCCTCCAGTACAAGTTTGGCCTGAAGCTTTACCCACCCGCCCCAGGTGTAACGGAGGACATGGAGCAAGCGATGTCGTCCCTGAGCAAGCTCCTCGATCTGGATTTCGACACGATCTGCTTCAGTCACTTTCCTCCAATGCGCACGGGCGCCCACGAGGCTCTGCGAAGCATGATAAATCAAAGAGCGTCTCAGAGGCACTAAGAAGTCACCAGGAGACTCTGCGCTGACAGCGCCAGCCATAGTACTTCGAGCGCAAAGGAGTACGAAGATGAAACAAACTCCAGAGTCCATTACCAGGGTTGGAGATACCGTGGTAGAGTTCCTCCGGAACAGTGTTGCTACCCACGGGCCGCGGGATGCCTTGCTGTTCAAACCCGGCTTCCGTTACCAGCGCTGGTCCTACGAACGGCTCTGGAATGAGTCAGGGCAGGTGGCAACCTTGATCCAGCAGCGTGGGCTTACAAAGGGAGACCAGGTACTGCTGTGGGGGCCGAACTCGCCTCAGTGGGTGCTCATATTCTTTGGCTGTCTCAGAGCGGGAGTCATCGTGGTGCCCCTAGATCTGCGCAGCGCGCCGGACTACGTGGAACGGGTGGTTGCCAGGGTCACGCCCAAACTGGCGTTCACGTCGCGGTTCACACCCAAGGGCGGACTCAATCTAGACGTGCCCGAGATCACCTTCGAAGAGCTCGAAACCGCTATCCAGGGCCTGCCCGATCCCGATCCAGTAGCGATAGAACCGAGCGACCTGGCCGAGATAATGTTCACCTCCGGTACAACGGGAGACCCCAAGGGGGTGATGCTCACCCACCGCAACCTGACTGCCAACATCGAGGGCATCTCCCAGTACATCGTTTGCGACACATCCACCCGCCTGCTCTCCATTCTGCCGTTGAGCCATATGTACGAGCAGATGGGCGGTCTGCTGATGCTCCTCCACTCCGGAGCAAGCGTTACTTACCCCACCAGCCGGCAGCCGACGGTGTTGGCTCGCACAATGCGAGAGCGGCGGATCACAACCCTACTCCTGGTGCCGCAGGGCCTTGAGCTTCTGATGAACGGTATTGAGCGGGAGGTCCGGCGGCAGGGTAAGGAGGCGCTCTGGCGCAAGCTGATGGGGATTGCCGAAAGAACGCCCTTCTCGCTGCGACGGCGCCTGTTCAGAAGGGTTCACAAGCAGTTCGGGGGCAAGCTGGACTTCATTG
Organism: Dehalococcoidia bacterium; assembly: GCA_965220545.1. Taxonomy (GTDB): domain Bacteria; phylum Chloroflexota; class Dehalococcoidia; order Lucifugimonadales; family QGNO01; genus DAOUJH01. The sequence continues at coordinate 517,041 of CBDCQF010000011.1, read as the reverse complement.
TGTCCGGCGGGGCTGCCCTGGATCCGGAGCTTGGCAGGAAGTGGGAGCTTATCGGTGTCAAGATCGTGCAGGGCTACGGGGCCACGGAGGCTTCCCCCGTCATTAGCAACCATACCCTGAGCGAGCGCCGGTCTGACTCGGTTGGTCGCCCCCTTCCCAACGTGGATGTCGTCATCAGCGACGAGGGCGAGATCCTAGTGAGCGGCGAAAGCATCTCGCCCGGATACTGGAACGCACCTGAACAGACGGCATCGGTCTTTGTTGACGGCTGGTACAAGACCGGCGACCTGGGCTTCTTCGACGACGAGGGATTTCTACACATTCGCGGCCGGGTGAAAGACATGATCGTCCTCCCCAGCGGGCAGAACGTCTACCCGGACGACATCCAGGCGGTGCTTAACCGGCATCCCAACGTGACCGATTCGGCGGTTGTGGGATTGGAGAGGGGCAGCGCCGTGGAAGTGCACGCCGCAATAATCCTCAACGACGCCGAGGATGCGGCGCCAGTGGTGGCCTGGGCCAACGAGCAGCTAGCGGAGCAGCAACGCATACGGGGCTTCACAGTCTGGCCAGATGAGGACTTCCCCCGCACCCATACCCTCAAGGTCAAGAAACCATTGCTTATAGACGTGCTCCAGGGCAATGCGCCCTCTGCCCCAATGGCCGCGAGCCTCCCGTCGTCGTCTGGGGGCCAGAACGGAACCAGAGGCTTGACGGACATCATCGCGGAGGTGGCAAATGTCCATGTCTCAGACGTCGCACCTCAGATGACCTTGGGCGGCGACCTCAATCTCGACTCCCTAGGCAGGGTCGAGTTGCTCTCCGCAATCGAAGCAGACCTGGGCGTGTACCTGGATGAAAGCCAGGTGGGACCGGATACCACCGTCCAGGATCTCCGTAGCATCTTCCAAGAGGGGGCCAGCAATCCGCCGGTAACCAAGTTCCCGAATTGGGGTATGGTCTGGTGGTGCCGAATGGCGCGAGGGTTGCTCCAGCGTCTGATCATCTTCCCGGCCCTCAAACTTTCCTATGGCCTGAAGATAACCGGGCAGGAAAAGCTGCAAGGTTTTGATGGCCCGATTATCTTCGCCTCCAACCACAACCTGGGTCTAGACAACCCTCTCATCATCAAAGCCATTCCCCACGCTTGGCGCAGGCGTCTGGCCATTGCCGCCGCCGCCACGCTCTGGAAGAACCCTGTCTTCTGGGTGCTGAACCCCCTCTTGGGCAACGGCTTTCCCTTGGCGCAGGACGGGGCGGTTAGACCCAGTCTGGAGAACATGGGAAAGATCCTGGACAACGGCTGGTCGATCCTCATCTATCCGGAGGGCGAGTTGACCGTTGGCGGACCCATCAAGCCCTTTCTGAACGGAGCGGGACTAGTCGCTGTAGAGGGGCGGCTTCCCGTGGTTCCAATGAAACTTCATATCAACCGCCTAGGCTCCCCTATGCGGTTCCCCATCCTCAGGCGCGGGTCGGTGGAGATACGCTTTGGGGAGCCACTGATCTTTTCTCCCACCACCGCCTACCAGGACGCCACTAACGCCATAGAGCAGGCCGTGCGCTCGCTATGACAGACAGAGATCCTTCCGTAGTCCCAATCGTATCGGAGGCTACCTTGGCTCTCAGGTCACATACCCTGTCCCCGCTGGCGGTACTGCAGCGCCTCTGCCAGGTGGACCGTATCCATTTCCTGAGAGTCAGCCAGGTCGGCAATGGTGCGGGCCAGCTTCAGAATACGATGAAAGCCCCTGGCGGATAGACCCAGTTGCTGCATGGCCGACTGCAGCAGGCCCTTGGCGGAGTCATCGACCTGGCAAAACTTCCAGACCTCTTCCGGCCCCATGTCAGCGTTGGTCAGCACCCCATTGCCCACGCCGTTGAACCGTTCCCGCTGCATGGCGCGCGCCTGCTCCACGCGGCCGCGGACATCGGCTGAGGTCTCCTCCGACGGCGACGCGACCAGCTTCTCGTAGTCGATTCGCGGCACGTCAACGAAGATATCGATCCGGTCGAGGAGCGGCCCGCTGACCCGCTTCTGGTAGCGGGTAACCATGCTGGCCGAGCAGGTACACGCCTGGTGGCTGTCGCCATAGTAGCCGCAGGGACACGGGTTCATCGCCCCCACAAGCATGAAGTTGGCTGGGAAGGTAACGCTCCACTGCACCCTGCTGATGGTGACAACCTTGTCCTCGATGGGCTGGCGCAAAACCTCCAGAACGCTGTGGCCAAACTCTGGGAGCTCATCCAGGAAAAGGACGCCCCTATGGGACAGCGTTACCTCGCCCGGGTTGGGCCATCTTCCTCCTCCCACCAGGGCAGCATTGGAAATGGTGTAATGGGGAGAGCGGAACGGTCGCTGCATGATTAGCGGAGTATCGGTGGGAAGCATACCTCCCACGCTGTATATCTTGGTCACTTCCAGGGCCTCTTCCCGGCTGAGCGTGGGCAGAATGGTGGAAACGGAGCGGGCAAGGAGGGTTTTGCCGCTTCCCGGCGGGCCGGACATTAGCAGGTTGTGGCCTCCCGCGGCGGCCACCTCCGCGGCGCGCTTGGCATGCTCCTGGCCTCGCACGTGGCTTATATCCATCCCGTCGATAAGATCGAAAGCGGTGGGAGGCGGCTCCTGGCTCCTGTCGTAGGGAGCAAGTAGCGCCTCGTTTCTCAAGTGCCGCACCACGTCCAGAAGCGACGATGCCGGCATTACGTCTATGCCTTCAACCAGCGCCGCTTCGCCCGCGTCAACGGCGGGCACAAAGACCGTCTTGAACCCCTGCTGCTTGGCCAGCGCCACCATGGGCAGAATGCCGTTGGTGTGGCGCAGGTTTCCGTCCAGGGAAAGCTCTCCCAGGAACAGGGTGGAGTCCCCGGCGGAGTGCACCTGGCCGGAGCTCATGAGAAGACCCACCGCAATGGGCAGGTCGTAGGCGGGGCCCTCCTTTTTCAGATCGGCGGGCGCCAGGTTGACCGTGACGCGGCGCATGGGGAACTCACAGCCGGAGTTGCGCACGGCGGCGCGCACCCGCTCCCGCGCTTCTTGGACCGCCGCATCGGGCAGCCCGACCACGCTGAAGGTGGGCAGACCCGGAGAGATATCGGCCTCGACCTCCACAATGGTGCCATCCAGGCCGATGATGGCGCATGTATTCACCTTGGCGAGCATAACCCGCCTATTATTCTAGTTTGCCGTGATAAGGTCAAAGGGTTTAAGGCAGATCTGTTCTCAAAAACATGCCCATACCCGAACGCAGAATCATGAAAATTGAACCAAATGAAGAACTCGTCAAACGCGTAGAAACGCTGATGTCCAGCCCGTCTACGAACTGGGTTTGGGCGGAAGGCGGCTACACCGCCGCCGACAGGTGGGTTGTCAGTTTTGAAAATGGCGCGTCCGCCTTTATCAAAGCAGCGACAACGGATTTGACCGCCAAGAGGCTCCGGGAGGACTACTACATCTACGCCCATGTAGAGGGTGATTACCTTCCCGCCGTATTGGGCTGGCAAGATGACGGCGCCAGACCCATCCTGGCTCTGGACGACCTTAGTAGAGCGCACTGGCCTCCGCCCTGGGAGCCGTGGCAGGTGGACAAGGTGTTGGAGACTCTGACAAAGGTATGGGCAACGCCTCCTCCCCCCGACGTACTGCCTCTAGACCGTGCAGCTTTAACCGGCTGGCCTTTGGTTCAGGAAGACCCGGCGCCTTTCTTGAGCCTGGGGCTCTGCTCGGAGAACTGGCTCCATGAGTCGCTTCCCGCGCTGGTTGAGTCGGAGCTGAACGCGCCAGTAGAAGGAGACGAGTTCATCCATATGGACATCCGCAGCGACAACCTCTGTTTCGCTGGTGACAGGTTTTTGATTGTCGATTGGGACCTTGCCGTAAGGGCGAACTGCCTACTGGATATAGCGGCCTGGCTGCCCAGCCTGGAAGCGGAAGGAGGCCCCAGCCCGGAACAGGTCTACCCGGAGGCGTCGATATTTGCCGGGATGGTAAGCGGCTATTTCGCAGCGAGGGCCGGACTGCCGCCACCGGATGAGGGGCCGCAGGTGCGACGAGTGCAGATGAAACAGCTGTTGACCTCTCTCCCCTGGGTGATCCGCGCCCTGGGGCTGCCTCCCCTTGCCTAGTTCCTTCTGCAAGGACACGAGCCGTTCTGATAAGATTCCAACCATCTCAGTTCTAGGAGACGACTATGCTGGTAGACCTGGTTCAAGTGACCACATCCGACGGCATCCCTTTGTCCGGGGCGTACTTCGAAGCGAAGGGCAGCCCCGCTTCCGGAGCCGACGTCCTCATATACTTCCACGGCGATAGCGGCAACTTCTATGGCAGCCTGCTCACCCAGCTGGGCCCGATGTTCTCCGAGAGGGGCATCGCCTTCCTCGCGGCCAACCGACGCGGCCACGACATGGTGTCCACCGGCGTGAGAGGCGGCGACCTCAAGGGCTACGCCTTTGAATCGGTTTCCGAGTCGCGTCTGGACTACGCGGCGTGGCTCGACCTCCTGCGCAGCCGCGGCCACCGCCGAATCGCCGTGGGCGGCCACAGTGGGGGTGCGGTAAGGGCCACCTACGCCCAGGCCAGCGAGCACTATGCTGACGTGGCGGCGGTGGTATCGGTTTCGCCGGGAGAGTACAACCACGAGAAAGTGGCGGCCGTGCACGGAGACGACTTCTTGGGCCCGTATCGCCAGTCGGAAAGGGACATCGCGGAGGGCAGGCCGGACACCTTCCTCAGGCCCGGAGTGCCCTGGGGCTCCATGTGGACGGCTCGCAGCTACGTGGACTGCTTCAACGAGGATAACCGCTACAGCGTCAGCGCCCACGCCGCCAACACCGGCGTGCCCACCATGTACGTCTTCGGTGAGAAGGAGTGCGATATCGGCGGCGAGGAGGAGTTGCCCGTCTGCGGCCTGGCCATGCGGACTCTGCGCGAGATCGACTACTCCCACGCCACCGTCAAGGTCGTTGAGGGCGCAAACCACGGCTACATGGGCCGTGAGAAAGAGCTGATGGAGACTATCTACCCGTTCCTCAGCGCACTCTGATCCAGCACGTCGAGAAGTTGGCGACGTTCAGCTTCTGTGTGCTTTACTGGAAATCGCCTTTAGCTCAGATGCTGCGGTAGACGCTTGCTCGGCCAAAAATTGGCCTATCTGGGTGACACTTATGTGTTTTGTTGCTTTATTTGCCAGGATTCCCACTACCAGACCTGCCAGAAGTGAAGTGCCCACCGGTCCACCAGCTAGTGAGACCGCAGCCAGAGCTGCACCCGTTACCACACCGCCTCTGAACTGCCCATCTACCAGTTCTGCATATTCCCCTGTTTGGTGGGCTTTGTGAAAGGCTCTTCCAAGGGAAACTACAGCAACAATTAATAGCAGCGGGTTCGCGCTGATTACGGAGGCTAGACCCATGCTGCCGACCATTTTGGAAAACTGCTCAGTATCGGCGCGGTTCCAGTTGAGCACCACAGCAACGATACCAACCGCGCTTCCCAGCAGTTCCGCGGCATCGTAGGAATTCAGGTCGTAGAACCAGTTCTTGGGAATGTGGAAGTTCGTTTCCAGCGCACCGGCAACACGATCATAAGTAGCTTTGTCCCAGTTGGCGAGAGGAAGCCCTTTGGGTGTGGTTCCATCCCTGAGGAGACCCTGAAGGAATCCCAACGCCTCCTGAAATATATTGTCATCAGGCAATGCGTTTCTAGCGGCGGTCCAACCACCCCATATGGTATGTCCCCCGTCGAATAGCCGGTGATTACCACCTCCTATGTGGGTAGTGTTATATACCTCATCCATTGCCCTGTCATAGATGGTGGAAGTTCCATCGACTAGCTTTTGTAGGGCGTCGTTGAGATCCTGTGCCAGGTGGCTTGCCAGCACGCCCTGAGAAGTTCCCTGCACCGCGCTGGCAACGGAGCCTGTCGCGTCTGACACCCTCTTTGAGCCGGAGCGCACCAGTTTTGCAGCTTCAACAGACTTGCCGAGTGCCTTCTTGGAACTGTCCTGTGCCACCTCTGCAACAGCAGATGCCGAATCCATGACCTTCTGTTTAGTATCGGAGGCTGCTTTGCCAATCGACGAAGAGGTCTTGTTGGTTATTTTCTTGCTAGCATCTCTCACCCGGTCTGTTCCTGAACGCATTTTGTCTTTCATCCCACTCATCCCCTCAGTGCTGTTGCTATTCAATCACACTACACTGGTTGATACAATGCAAACCAATTCATGACCTAGGAGGAGGACTGGATGCCAGCGAACACCCCTGACCCCACACCGCCCCACTGGAACGGCGACGGCGAGTCCCTGTGGCAGTTCGCCAGTGCGCGGGGGATGGACAGGCGTCAGTTCCTGCGGCTGATGATGGTCGGAGGCGCGGCGGCGGTTCTAGCCGCGTGCGTCGGCACGGAGACGCCTGCGCCAACGTCGACGCCGCTAGACGCGGCCTCTCCCTACTTCCCCTTCTTCAAGGACCCGGCTCCCTTCATAGCGCGCGACGGTAAGGGGCTGGAGGCTCGGCTGGAGAACATGCAGGGACTCATCACGCCTAACCGCTACTTCTTTGTCCGCAACAACTCCGTCAGCATCGACCTGGACGCCGCCGACTGGCGGCTCTCGGTGGAGGGCGATGCCGTGTCGGAGCCAATGGAGCTTACCTACGACGACATCCTCAGCCTGCCCAGCAGAACACTGGTATCCTACCTGGAGTGCGCCGGCAATCATCGCGCCATGTTCAATCTCCTCAACGGCCAGGAAACTTCCGGCACCCAGTGGATGACGGGAGCCGTGGGCAACGGCGAGTGGGTGGGCGTCGCGCTACGGGACGTGCTGACCCTGGCTGGCATCGGCGACAGCGCCGTCAGCGTCCTGCTGGTGGGTCTGGATACGGAGTCGCCGGAAGACGGGTTCCGCTACGTCCTGCCCGTGGAGAAGGCAATGCACCCCGACACGCTGCTGGCCTACGCCCTCAACGGCGAGACGCTGCCCAAGGACCACGGCTTCCCCCTGCGAGCGCTGGTGCCGGGCTGGGTGGGCAGCGCGAACATCAAGTGGCTTGGTCGCATTGTCGTCTCCTCCGAGCAGTTGTGGACGCGCAACAACACCACCTCCTACACGCTCATCGGCGACGATTATCCGCCGGAGGGCGAGTCGCAGGGCAAGCCGGTGACGGAGCAGGTCATCAAGAGCGCGCTGGCCCTGCCCTGGCCCGCCGAGCTTCCGGTCGGGCGGCGTCGCATCCACGGCTACGCCCACTCACCTACGGGCATCATCTCACGCGTGGAGTGGAGCGCGGACTCCGGTCGCACCTGGACCGATGCGGAGTTGCCGGGCGGGCAGCCGGACCTCTCTTGGGCGCGGTTCGAGTTCGTCTGGGACGCTGAGTCGGGCGAGCACGCCATCATGACGCGGGCCACCGACGTCGCGGGCAACACCCAGCCCGATCAAGTGCCGTACAACGAGAAGGGCTACCTGTTCAACCAGCCCCTGCCCCACCCCATACGGGTGACGTAATGGGGCTAGTACGCGTACACCGCCACCGCTACAGCCACTGCCATCACAGCCAGAGTCACCGCTGTAAACACGGCGTTCTCCAGGGAGACCGCGCCTATGTACAGCAACGGAAAATCGGCGGCCATCACCCAGAGCACCACCTGTTTCAGCTTAGCTTTGTCCGGCATACCTAACCTCAACCGAAGAACCTCAGGATAATCCAGGCCTGTATTCCCACAAGAAGCACGATGCCCAGGCAGTACGGTATGGTGCGGCGCATCACCTCGTTCTCCCTGCCTGAGAGGCCGACTATGGTGGTGCCCACCAGCACCTTGGCCGGGGCGATGGCGCTGCCCAGTGAGCCGCCTATCGACTGGATGCTGGCAATGGTCACCGTGCTTATGCCCAGAGCGCTGGCGCTCTCCAACTGCAGAGCGCCGAACATGACGTTGGAGTTGGTGTTGCTCCCCGTCATGAACGTGCCCAGCACACCGATGTACGGGGCGAATACGGGGAAAGCCGGCCCCGTGCCCGCCGCTATGGCGCGACCCAGCAAAGCCGTCATACCCGTATCGGTCATGATGACCGCCATCATAACCATGGCGCCTATCCCGACGCTGGTGGAGATCGACTGGCTGTAGGTCAGCTTGGTCGCCGAAACAAGCGTGCCAGACCTCCAGCGTCCGGCAACCTGATAGACCAGGTAGGAAACCAACAGCGATGCCAGTATCAACGGCGCGGGATGCCTGAAGAACCGTATCTTGGCGTAGTCATCCTCCGCTCCCACCTCGAAGCCAAGGGCCGTCTCCAGGGCGGGGTAGTCCAGCGCGAAAAACAGGCTGTTCGCCGCCGACTTGATGGCAGGCACCTGCGACAGGATGCTGAACAGAATCACCAGGTAGTAGGGAAGAAACGCCATGTGGAAGTTGCTTGTCTCGCCCTCCGCCCCCTCCGGTTCCTTGGCATCTCCCTCCGCCACGGGTGCAACGTCCTCCACGGCTCGTGGAGACCTGCCCAGTAGCGGTGTCTTGGAGACCAGCCATCCGACCCCCGCTCCGACAAGGCCGGGGATGATGGAAGCCAGTTGCGGCACTCCCACCAGCGCCGCTATCCACACCGAAAGCGCCATCGCTCCGCCTATTATCAGGATGCCCGGCGCTCCCCTTCTCACTGCGGCCAGCCCTCCTTGAAGGTGGGCCACCGCGAAGCCGGTGACCACGATGGGCAGGGCGAATAGGGCCGCCATCTGCGGGCCTATGACGTCGCCGGAAATGCCGGTGACGAGCTGTATCGTGTAGTAGGAGGAACCCATGGAGCCGAAGGTGACCGCCCAGGCATGGCCGACCAGCACTATTGCCGCCGCCCTTGCCGGCGAAAAGCCCATCAGCACCAGGAGCGGGGCCACCACTGCCACGGGCACGCCGAAACCGGCCACGCCCTGCATGAAACCGGAGAACGCCCAGCCCACCACCAGCGCCTGCGCCAGCGGGTCGCCGACGAGACGCGTCATGGTGGTTCCGATTACCTTGATTCCGCCCTGCTTGTCTATGACGTTGTACAGGAGCACGGAAGTCCAGATGATGGACAGAACAAAGAAGCTGAGGCTGAGTCCCTTGGCGCTGGATATGGAAAGCAGATCGATGTCGGCGCCAAAGAAAAGCAGGGCCAGCGCCGCCACCGTCAGCCAGGAAGCCGCCCCCGCCCTGGGAGCGCTCCACTTGAAAGCCAGCATGGTGACCAGCAGCACAAGAAGGGGCAGGAACGCCAGGGCACCGTTGACGAAACTAAGGGTCGGGCCGTTTTCCATGAGGCTATAGACCGGCGGCGGAGAGCACCCGCTCAGCTTGAGACGGGTCAGGGGTCGCCTCTCCCGTCTCTATCTCCTTCATAACTCGGACAACCGCTTCGTTCACCGGCGTGGCAACGTTCCTCTCGCGGCCCTGTTCCACAATGTAGCCGTTCATCTGCTCTATCTCGCTCTTGCGGCCCTTGATCACGTCCTGGGCCATGGATGAGCGCCAGTCCTCGGGATCGCCCCGCGTCTGCAGGCGGGCGTCCAGCTCCTCGAAAGCGTCTCCCTGGTCCGCTCTGCTCCAGACCTCCGCCTCTATGCCGTTCACCGGCTCTATCTGGTAGTCCAGAGCTTGGCCCACTTGGACGCACTCTTTGGCGATCTGGATGTAGACCAGGCGCGCCCGCGGGTCCGCCGCCAAACCTTGGGCTCCCAGTCCGGTCATAGCCACCACCGGATTTGAAGCGGCGTTGAGGGTCAACTTGGACCAGCGTTCGCCCCAGATGTTCGACGTGGCGTAAGCGCCGTCCACGCTGCCCAGAAGCTCGGCCAGCTCCTCCACGCGGGGAGTGATTTTGCCGTGAAGCTCGCCCACGCGGAACACCGAGTGGCCCGCCCCTTCAGGCTCCCTGCGCCGCACCACCTTGCCCGGCTCCCAGAGGGCCACCGCAAAGCCGGAAATAACGCAGGGCACCTCCCGCTCATGCCCAACGATAGACGCCACCAGCAAGTCGTTCATGCAGTTCTGCGACGAAAGCATGACGCCGTCCTCGGACAAGAATCGCTTGGCGAAGTGCGCCGCCCACTCCGTGTCGTACGACTTGACGGCGAGAAAGACGATGTCGAACGGCTCATTGAAGGCCTGGGCGTCGGCCCAGTGCACCGCCTTCACCCGCTGCACGAACTCTCCCTGCGGGCCGCTCACCTGCAGGCCCTCCTTCTGGATGTGGTCGACGTGCGCCGCCCAGGGATCGACCAGTGTAACGTCGTGGCCCGCCCTGTCTATGAAAGCGCCGATGTAGCTGCCTACCGCGCCCGCTCCGAATATAGCAATCCGTTTGTCAGTCATGCTCATGTGTCGCCTGTGCATGGTTGCACAATGGCAGAGTATATCTTGGGTGGCGTTGGTGAGCAAACATCCGCTTGGGGAGAAGTCACCTCCCCCTCCGCGTCACTCCCGAGTAGTCGGGAGTCCAGGGGTGAGGTGCGGCCATTACGGACAAGACAGCCGCAGCCCACGTCTAACGGATCTCACCACGAACGGAGCCGTTGAAAATGTGGTAGATTCCTGCTTGAGTTCCCTAACATGCAGCAAACCGGTGAGAGAATAGGCAAACGGGGATTGCGCCAGACCCATTACGGCTGGGTGATGGTGGGCAACGGCGCCATAGTCAACGCCATAGGCTCCGTCCACTCCGCTACATTCCCCATCTTCTTTCTACCCCTGCAGGAAGAGTTCAAGGTCGGCAGTGCGGCGTTGGCTTTCGTGCTTACCATGGCACGCGTACAGGGCGGCATAGAGGGGCCGCTGGTCGGCTGGTTCATAGATAGAACGGGCCCGCGCCTTCCCGCCGTGCTCGCCGCGCTCATCGGCGGAGTGGGCTTCCTCATCCTACCCGTGGCCAGGAACTACTGGTCGTTCCTTGTCATCTACGTCTTTGTCATATCGTTCGCCTTCAACATGGGCTTTCTCCACGCCATGCACGCCGTGGCCAACCTCTGGTTTGTGCGCTACAGGACGCGCGTCCTCAGCATATTCTCATCCTCGCTGAGATTCGGCAGCGCTCTGCTAACCCCGGTGGTGGCCGTCATTGTAGCCGCGTACGGCTGGCGCTGGGGCGCTGTGTTCGCCGGAGCAATTGTGCTAGCGATAGCCCTGCCTCTGACCTTCCTCATCCGCAGATCACCAGAGTCGATGGGCCTGCTGCCCGACTGGCGGCGCCCCGGTGAGGAGAACGCCGAAGCCCAGAAGCGGGACGGCGCCCGGTCCGCGCCGAGAGTGACCACGGCTCCGGATGATTTCGATACGGGTGAGGCGATGAGATCGACCTCTTACTGGATCATCATGTACAGCACGGCGGTGCGCCACGCCGTACTGGCGGGTGTACGCGTGCACTTCATACCTATCTTTGTCGGCCTCGGCTTCAGCGAGCTCACCGGTGCGGGATTCCTGGCGCTGACGTCGTTTATCGCAACGCCTCTGATTCTGTTCAACGGATGGCTGGGAGACCGCATGTACAAGCCTCACGCGCTCATGCTGGGACAGATCGCCTCCGTGATTGGGATGTTGTTCCTCATCAACTCCAACGCGGTCTGGATGCTGTATGTGTTCACCTTCTTCTTTGCCTATGGGGAGAGCACCGCGCCCGTCAACCACTCCATAATTGGAGACTTCTATGGGCGGAAGAACTTTGCCAAGCTGAACGGAATGCTGGGTACCGGCACCATGTTCGGCAGCACGCTGACGCCAGTAGCGGCAGGTTTCGTAGCAGACAACCTCGGCGTTTACGACCCCGCCCTGTGGGGGTTCCTCTGTATAGCGGCGTTGGCGGCTTTGCTCTTGCTCTTCACCAAGCGCCCCAGCAGGACAGCACGGCATCAGCCGGCGTGAGACCAACTTGAACTTTCCGCCTTACTGAAGTAGTATTCTAGTAAGGAGGAACGGATGCTCATCAAGATTACTTCCAAACGTCAGGTGACCTTCCCCAAGCGCGTACTGGACGAACTAGGGGTGGGCCCCGGCGACCAGCTTGAACTGCTGGAAGGGCCGGACGGGTTCACCCTGCGCCCCAGGCGGATAGATCTCTCCAAGTTGGGCTATCTTGAAGACAAGATCCCGACTGGAACTCCCAGTTTCGACATCCGCAAGTTCCGGGACCAGCGGGAGAAAGGGCATGGCCCTGCGCTACGGCGTTGACACCTCAATTCTGGTCAGGCTCGTCGCCAAGGAGCCACAAAGGGACTTCGAACGCTGCGTTAATCAGCTTGTTACCATGGTGGAGGAACGCGGATGCGAGCTATTCGCGTCAAATCAGGCTATAGGTGAGGCCTACGCTGCCTTGATTCACCACTACCCTATTTCCAGCACAGAAGCCCGTGCCGGTTTGGCCGACGTGCTGGTGAGCGGCCTCGTCGCTCCGCTGAATGGGTACGCTGTGCTCGACGCCCTCGCGGCTAGGAGCGGCCCCGGGCTTTTCGACAGGCTCATCGCCATAGACTACGCAGGGGTGGGGCTGGAGACGCTAACGTTGGACCGCAGAATGTCCAGCCTGCCCGAAGCAAGGCTCGTTTAGGGTTGTGGCGTGGGGCTTCCGAGCGCAGCGTCTAAGCGCCGTTGTTAAGCTGATTGAAGACCGTCAGGTAGTCTCTCAATAGACGGGTTATGAGGTAGTTTTCACGGACGTGCTCTTTGGCGGCGCTGCCCAGCCTCTCCCCTTCCGCGGGGTCTTTGAGCAGTTGCAGCGTCCTTTCGGCGAACTCATCCGTGGTCGAAGCCAGGTAGCCGGTCTCACCGTCGTGAACCTGTAGCCGTATGCCGCCCGCATCCCCTGCGACGACGGGCTTGCCTTTCCAGAGGGCTTCGGTGACAACCAGTCCGAACCCTTCCCGTATCGACTTCTGTAGCACTACCTTGGAGGCGGACTGAACGGCGTTTACCGGGATATCGTTGCCCCGTCCAAAGAGGTCTACGAGGAAGTGGATATCGGGGTCTTCACCGGCGTGGCGCAGCGTTTTTTCGTAGTAGACCCACCCTTCAGGGTCGTCTCCGGCCATGGCAGCGACCATGACAAGCTGCAAGTCTTTCACCTGATGTTTGACCTTTCTGTAGACGTCTATGACGCCAAGGGGATCCTTCCAAGGATCAAATCGGGATATCTGGGACATGATTGGGCGGTCGGGGTCTATGGAGGCATCGGAGAGGACCCTCATCTGGACCTCGGTAGGAAGGGGGGAATTCTTGGGGGTGAGAGGGTCTATGCCGGGAGGGATGATGGCCACGTTGTAACTGCCCAACTCCTCCTTCACGTAGGTGGGCATGGTGAATACAAGGCCATCGTACATGTCCAGGAAGAGCCTGAAGACGTCCCAGACCTCCTGACTGGCGTCCGTGATGTCAATGTGGCAGCGCCATAGCCAGCGGCCGTTGGTGGAGGAGTTGCGCCTTCTCACAAAGTTGAGCAGCGCGGCGGGCTGTGGGTCGTGGACGACGACGAAATCGTAGTCGTGCGTCTCCAGGTCTTGGGCGTTGGCCTTGTTGTAGCGGCGCCAGATGTCCCACATCTCCTTGGTCCATGCCATGTTGTTGCCTTGGAGGCTGTTGTGCATGGCCTTGGTCACGTCAAAGAACTCAGGCGCGCCCCTCATCACGGCCCAGTCCGCTTGGAGGCCGACGCTGTTGGTCAGGGGAACCAATGTCCTGAGGAGCTCTGCAACGCCTCCGCCGGTTTCGGTGGCGTTGATGTGGAGGACTCTCTTGCCAGCCAGCGGCTTTGCCAGAGAGACAATCTCTTCATAGGCTTCGCGGCCTATCACGTCAACGTATTCTTCTAGTCCTTTCCGTTCCGGAAAGACAATGTTCAGCATGTTTCCTGCGTAGCGCGAACCAGCAAAGATAAGAACAAGAACAAGGCCGCAACATAATAGCGTTACGACATTCGGAATGTCTATACCGAGAGACGGTTTTTCTCTGGCTTATGGCCACCGGTGTCGAGGACAGGCTTTGACGCGGTAAGTCCGCTGCTATAAAATCAAGCCGATGGCAGGTGCGTCGCCCGGTCATTCTAGGACTCTTTTACGGCACCCATGACGCATCTGGAGGAATGGAAACAATGTGGACTCCGCAAGCCCTGCGCGACCTTGTCCGTGAAAAGCTTGAAGGTGCTCCGCTTGTTCTCGTCTCCAACCGCGAGCCCTACATCCACACCCGCAGCAACGGCGCCATCCAGTGGATTCAGCCGGCCGGTGGCGTTACTTCAGGGCTAGACCCCATTCTGCAGGCCTGCGGAGGCACCTGGATTGCCCAGGGCAGCGGTGACGCCGACTTTGACGTAGTAGACGCTTTCAACAAGGTGGCGGTACCGCCGGACGACCCCAAGTACACCCTGAAACGGGTGTTGCTTTCCCAAGAAGACCAGGACGGTTTCTACGACGGCTTCTCCAACAGCGCTCTATGGCCACTGTGCCACGTGGCCTACACCAAGCCGGTATTTGAAGAGTCGCACTGGGAGGCCTACAAACGGGTCAACCGTCTCTTTGCCGACCGCATCCTGGAAGAGGTGAACGACCAACCGGCAATCGTATTCATCCAGGACTACCACTTCGCGCTGCTGCCCAGCTATTTGAAGGAGCGAAACCCGTCCATAGTCGTGGCCCAGTTCTGGCACATACCGTGGCCTGACCCCGAGGTATTCGGACTGTGCCCCTGGCAGGAGGAGATTATAGACGGACTGCTGGGCAACGATCTTATAGGCTTCCACACCACTTACTACGGGACCAACTTCATCAATGCGGTGGAGCGCGTTGTGGAGTCTCGAATCGATCTGGACTACAGGCACGTGTTCCGCCGAGGGCACAGGACGTCCATCCGTACTTTCCCCATAGGCGTGGACTTCGAGTCGATCAACGCAGAGGCCCAGAGCGACGAGGTGAATCAGGAGATAGTCCGCCTCAAGCGTGAGATGAACATTGGCGACCGGATCATTGGCGTTGGCCTTGACCGCATCGATTACACCAAGGGTGTAGTGGAGCGAATAAACGCCATAGACAGACTCCTTGAGCTATTCCCCGAGTATCGCACTAGGTTGGTGTTCCTGCAACTTGGATCGGCCAGCCGTTTGGGCATCGACTCCTACCGCGACGTCATCGATGAGATAGACAGCCTGATCTACAAGGTCAACGGCAAGTACGGTCATGGCGATTGGAAGCCGATCATCCGCATCCCCGATAACCCTGCCCCTGCCATGCGCATGGCGACGCGCGTGATGGCGGATTTCTATGTGGTAAGCTCACTTCACGATGGGATGAACCTGGTGGCCAAGGAGTACGTGGCCAGCCGCTATGACGAAGACGGCACCCTCATCCTGAGCCCGTTCACCGGCGCCGCAGACGAGTTGAAGGACGCTTTCCTGGTCAACCCGTTTGCCACCGACCGCTTTGCCAGGACCATAGACGCTGCGTTGAAGACGCCGTACACGGAGAGGCAGCGGCGCATGAAGCGAATGCGCTCCGTGGTGAAGGAAAACAACATCTACAAGTGGGCAGCGGATCTGATCACTGAAATGGCCGAGTTTGAAAGCCAGCCAATACGCGTAGGCTAGCACCTCCTTGTCATTCTGAGGAGCGCCAGCGACGAAGAATCCAAAGCGGTTCACGCCCGCTCTACGGGAGTTCCTCCTCTCATACCCGCGAAGGCGGGTATCCAGGGGTGTAGAGGAGTGGGCAACCCACCCGCTCATGGTGAGCCTGTCGAACCAAATGAGCGCGGCAAGAAGGCACTAAGAACCGGCAACCGGCGAATAGCCCGGCGGCGTCTCCCGTACCCTGCCTTCCTGCACCAGCTTTGCCAGGTGTGTGCGCACATTCCGCGCCGCCGCTTCCCTGAGGCTCCGGCGCAGGTTCTTTGGATATACGGCTCTCACAATATCGTAAACGTCCGTATGCCCCTCCCCAAGCGCCGCCAGTATCTGCCGTTCCCTCCGCAGGCGGTGTTCTATGTACTGCCGGATGTAGGCGGTCCCGTTTTCTACCAGCCTGCCGTGACCGGGAAACACTCTGTCCGGTTTGAAGCCGGCGATAAGTTGCAGCGATTTCATGTAGGAGCCAAGATCCCGCACCGACGACGATGAGCCTCCGAGCACGGTGTCTCCGGTGAACATCACTCTGTCGGCTGGGAGGTAGTAGCAGACGTGGTCTACCTCGTGCCCCGGGGTGAATAGAGCCCGCAGAGTTGCGCCGCCACCGGTGCGCACGAGCTCTCTGGAGCGCAGCTTCTCCACCGTGCTCTGTCCCAGCACGCGCTCCAGCCTTGGTGCAAGTCTGGGATGGCATCTCACCGGACAGTCCATGGCCTCCTGAAGGCGGTCGGCGCCGCCTACGTGGTCGCCGTGGCCGTGCGTGATGAGGATAGCGTTTATGCTGGGGCCGCCCAAACCCCGGTGGTACTCCAGGATGCGCTGCGTCCAGTCGCGGTAATGTTCGCCGGTATCGATGACCGTCATACTCTCCTTCGGGTCTCCCACAAAGTAGATGTTGGTGCCGCCGGAGTGCATAACGCCGAACCTATCCATGGCTTCTTCAATGAACAGCCTGTAAACGTGCGGCGATATCTGTGTCATGGTTTCACACCCCTAGTAAGTGCGGTTCACCGCCCACCAGTCGTGGAACCTGGAACGGGGCAGTTGCCCCTCATCGAAGAGGCGGCGCGCCTTGTCGTACTCCCGTTTGATGGCGGAGACCAGCTCATCAACAGTGCCGTCGTTGTGGATTACCAGGTCAGACGCCGGCTCGCGCTGCGTCCACGGCACCTGGCTGGCCAGGCGCTGGTCGGCCTGTTCGCGGGTCAGGTTGTTGCGCTCCATCAACCTGCCCCGCGCCGTGTCCTCATCGGCGGCTATGAGCCAGGTGACGTCGCACCACTGGCCGTGGCCTCTCTCCACGTAGTTGACGGCTTCCAGCACAGCCGTCTCGCCGTCGCTCATGGTGGCGCGCCATAGCTCGATCTGCTTGCGCACCTCGGACGTCATGTCGCCTATGGCATCGGTCAGCTTCTTCAGCTCGTCCGGCTTGCCGAAGACCTTGGATCCGAGCGCTCTGCGGTCTATGTAGCCGTCCTCGCCGACCACGTCCTCGCCAAATATGGCCACTATCCTATCGAAAGCGGGTTTGCCAGGGTCGTACATCCGGTGCACCAGCTTGTCCACGTCACAGTGGACGGCGCCCAACTCGACCAGCGTCTGGCAGACCAGGCCCTTCCCCACGGCTATGGATCCCGTTACTCCTATGACCAGCGGCATGTCTGACTCCTTTGGGTGCTTCCCGGTGAATAGTAATGAGTCGGGCGCGAAGTTGCAATTGCGACGATGTCACTCGTTTGTATACAATCCCGCATAAGCTCATGCAATCCGAAAGTGCCAAAGCTGTTGAGGAATACAACCGTTACTTATTGATCGAACGCACCAATGAGGCATTTGCCGATGATCTAGAAGAGGAATACTGATTCGTCCCCTACCATCCAAAGGAGGCCTACCATGACAACCATCAACACAGTCCTAGGCGCCATCGACAGCTCAGAGCTGGGCTACACCCTTGTCCACGAGCATGTGCTGAGCACGTCGGCCGGGATGAAGGAGGTCTATCCGGATTTCATCGACAGGGAAGGCACCATCCAAACGGCCGTGGCCCACCTCAAGGAGTGCCTTGCCGAGGGCCTGAGCACCATCATAGACATGGCCCCCTTCGACTTGGGACGGGACGTGCGCCTGCTGGAGGAGGTGTCGCGGCAGAGCGGTGTCAACATCATCTGCACCACGGGAAGCTGGCTGGTGCCGCCCCGCGAGTTCGTCAGCGCGGAGCCGGATATGATAGCCCCCCTCTACGTGCGGGAGGTGACGGAGGGGATAGAGGGCACCGGGATCAAGGCAGGCGTCATAAAGCTGTCCACGGACGCCGAAGGTATCACGGAGCGTTTCGAGCCGGTGAGCCGGGCCGTGGCCCGCGCCCACAAGGAGACCGGCGTGCCCATCCTCACGCATACCTTCGCGCCGGCGCGCGTCGGCAATGACCAGGTGCGCATCTTCCAAGAGGAGGGCGTTAACCTCAACCGCGTCTGCATAGGCCACAGCAACGACTCCACTGACCTGGAATACCTGGGCGCTCTGGTGGAAAAGGGAGCGTGGCTCGGTATGGACCACTTCCCGGGTAGTGATCCGGACTGGGAGACTCGCACACAGGTGCTTAAGGATCTGATAGACCGGGGCTACGGCGACCGCATCATGCTGTCCCACGATTTCAATCTGCGGCAGCACCGCGCCAACGCCGATGAACGGGAGTCGCGCTGGCAGCGCAACCCGGACGGTTATCTCTTTGTGAAGCGGAATGTGCTGCCTCGCCTCATTGAGTTGGGAGTACCCGAGGAGAAGGTCAACCGACTGAACCAGGATAACGTAAGGCGCTTCTTCGAGGGTGGATAGTTGACCACTGACCGCATACGAGTGGCCCCCGGACCTCTCAGAGCGGCCGCCGCCGCCATACTGAGAGCGCTTGGCCTTACCGATGAGCACGCCGCTGATGCAGCCGAGGTGCTCGTTTCCACCGACCTGCGCGGCATAGAGAGCCACGGCGTCAATATGCTGCGCGGCTACGTGCAACAGTTCCGCGACGGCGCCCTCAATCCGAAGCCCGACTGGCGCGTCATTCAAGAAGCGCCGGCCACCGCCACCATCGACGCTGACCGAGCCCTGGGAATCTCCATAGGCCGCAAGCTCATGGAGATGGCAATGGAAAAGGCAAGCCGGTTCGGCACAGGCATGGTCAGCGTGGCCAACTGCGGCCACCTGGGCGCGGTGGGACACTTCGCCATGCTGGCAGCGCGACAGGACATGGTGGGTGTCTGCATGACGGCTTCCAGTGGCGGAGTGGGCGTTCTGCCCACCTTCGGCGCGGAACCCAGGCTGGGCGCCAACCCAATAGGGCTGGCCGCGCCTGCCGGAAAGGAAGCTCCGCTGCTTATCGACATCTCGGCGTCGGTGCCCATCGCCAACAAGGTGACGCTCCTTCACCAAGCGGGCAAGGAGGTGCCGGCGGGATGGATCTCGGACAGCCAGGGAACGCCGATAATGGAAGCGGGGCCCGCTCCGCCTCCCGGTGAGTTCTTCCATCTGCCACTGGGCAGCACCCGTCAAATGGGGTCTCACAAGGGCTACGCGCTATCCCTGGTCCCGGAGGTGCTGGCCACGCTGCTTTCAGGCGCGGTACCAAGCATGCAGAAGCTGCGCAACGGCATGAAGGGAGCTTTCATTGCCTACGACATCTCCAAATTCACCGACCTGGCCGAGTTCAAAGAGAACATGGACGGAATGCTGTGCACCCTGCGCCAGACCAAGCCCGCTCCCGGCGAGGAACGCGTCCTCTATCCCGGCCTCATCGAGCACGAAACGGAGCAAGAGCGACTGGCGAACGGCATCCCCCTAAGCAGTGATATGGTCGAATGGCTCAGGACAACCTCAACGGAGCTTGGCCTGCCCGCAGACATACCTTAGCCCCCATCGAAAATTACGTCACTCCCGAGAAGTCGGGAGTCTAGCGGGGTGGCGCGGGCTGTCATGCTGAGGAGTCGGTTGAACCCCCTCGCACTAAGACAACCTCCGCCGACGAAGCATCCCACAACTCGTCGCTCCCGCGCAGGCGGGAGCCCAGGGGGGAGGCGGAGGGGGCTGTCATGCTGAGGAGTCGGTTGAACCCCCCTCGCACTAAGACAACCTCCACCGACGAAGCATCCCCTTCCTGTGATAACATCTGTCCCCTACCCTTTCTTGGAGGTAACCATGACCGCCGTAGACGATATGCTTGCCAGACTTCGCTCCTCTCTGGATGAGACCATCAAAAAGTTGGAAGACGTCGAGGAAGAGCAAATGCTGCTCCCCATACCTCGAAGCCGGGGGCCCAACGCCGTTAGACAGATCTTCTATAGAATCCTCGGCCACGAATACGAGCACACCGTCCACATGGTGAAGGCCCTATCCGGGCTGGGCGTGGAGCAGACGGAGGCCCAGCTCATCCTCAGTCGCATACGGTCTGCTCAGGGCCAGCTCCAAGGGCTGCTTGTTGGCCTCTCCGACGAAGACCTTGACAGGTCCTTTGCCGAGGGAGAATGGACGCCCCGCCAGGTCATTGAGCACATCATAGAAGTCCACGAAATGTATAGCGGGGGCATCTTAGAGGCGCTGGCACAAGAGGGCAGTTCTTAGCCGGGCGGCTGTTCACAGGAGCTGTCATTCTGAACGTAGTGAAGAATCCAAAACCGCGGACTACTCAACGCTCAGGGTGAGCGGCAAGAGCGGGAAGTGATCGCACTCGCAATCCCCCACGTCATGCCCCGTGTAGACGGACATCCACACACCCGCTCATGGTGAGCTTAGAGTTTATCCTGAGCTTGCCGAAGGGAACCAAATGAGCGGGAGGGTGACTCCCCCTACTCCACCTCTATGCTCGCCGCTCCGCCAACTACCTCCAGGTTGAGGCGGTGCTCCGCCGTATCGTAGCCCGGCGATTCATGGAGCCCGTTCACTTTAGGGAACCTATCGTCTATGTCCACGCTGGACATCCCGGCATCCACCCTTATGCGAGCCGCCACGTCCTCCGGAACCGTTACCTCCAGGCTGGCCGCGCCAATTCCAATGGTCGCATCGGTGAAACCTGCCGTAGCAGGCGTGGTCAGATCAGCCGATACTGCTCCGGCCTCTATGTCCAAGTTTGTGACCCGTAGCCGTTCCAGGTCGATGCTGATATCGCCCGCGCCGGACTGGATGAGCAGGTCTATCTCCACGTCCCTGGCTATCTTGACCTCCAGCTTGCGGTTTATGTTCAGATTGAACAAGGAGTCCTGCACATTCTCCAGTTTCACCTCTGCCCTGTTCTCCGAACGAGTCACCCTTGAAACCACCTCAGCATTGCTACCGTGCCCGCTGAGCCTGGCCTGCAGCAGGTCCGTGGAGCCCGCCGGCAGATCGCTTATCCGCAGCTCTCCCGCGCCAAACTCTACCTCCAGTTCCAGGAACTCGGCGCCGTTCAGGGGTTCGGAGAACTCGCTAACAAACGATTCCTCATCAGCAACGAAGAAGAAGGCGGCCGCTCCCACTGCTCCAACAAGCAGCAATATCGCAACGAGCGATGCCAGAACGGGGAACCTGCGCCCCAGCAGTATGCTTACGCCTCCGGCAATGAGCGCAACGGGCCAGAAACGTGCCAGCTCTAACCACAGACCCCAGGAAACGACTCCCGTTGTCTGGAGAAGTAGCAGCGCGCCCAGAAGTAATAGCAGGATGCCAAATACGGGCAACCCTCTCCCACGCTGTCTACCGGCCATGAGCTAGCTTCTCGACCGGTCCCATATGAGGGCGACGCCTGCGGCTATGATGACCAGCGGCCAGATTAGGCCCCACCTCAGCCAGGAGAAGAATTCGACCTGCAGCAGCAGGAACAATACCCCGACGATGACCAGGATGCCGCCGATGAAGTTGCGGTTTCGCTTTGTCCTGGCGTCCTCTTCCGTGGACGGCGTGGACTCCTCCGCCGGTGCAGCGCCTTCAGTGGAGTCTTCCGACTGTGCGGCGCCTTTAACGGCCTCCGGCATGACCAGGGCAAGCACTATGTAGGCAATGAGGCCTATGCCGCTGGCGAAGCCAAGGACCACGAACGCGACACGCACCAGTGTGGAGTCGACGTCGAGGTGCTCAGCCAGTCCTCCCGCCACACCGAACATCACGCGGTCGGAACTGCTTTTCCGTAGTCTTCCCCTCTGTGCTTGAGCCATTCTCAACCCCCTAAGCCGTAGCTCCATTGTACACGTTTCCCCACGCAAATCACGGGATCGTCTGTCATGCTGAGGAGTCGGTTGAACGCCGTTGCCCTAAGACCGCTCCCGCCGACGAAGCATCTGTTGTGCTAGTTAACTCCGCCCGTCATCGAGAACCACACCCCCTTCGTCTTTGCGAGCGTAGCGAAGCAACCTGGCGGGGGGCTGTCATTCTGAGCAAAGCGAAGAATCTTCTACCACAACAAACAAGGTTGCCCTACCTGCGACTCGCCCGCCTTCCGTCATTGCACACCCTCCCGTCATTCTCGTGCTTGGCACGGGAATCCATCCTTCGCCCACCCATCTTGATGAGGGCTAATCACGCAAAAAGGCCAACCGGCCCCGACACAAGCCGCTTACTCCGCATGGTATCATTGCCCTAAACCCCGTACACGGCAATAAACTATGACGGAACGGCTGGTATCAGGAAAGCCACGAGAAGAAGACGCTTCGCTGGACGCCAATCTGCGTCCGGACAGGCTTGCCGACTATGTGGGCCAGGAGAAGGTCAAGGAAAACCTTGGCATCGCCATGACGGCGGCCCAGCAGCGCAACGAGTCCCTGGACCACTTGCTGCTCTACGGACCCCCAGGACTGGGCAAGACCACGCTGGCCAACATTGTGGCGGCCGAGATGGGCGTCAACATCAAAGTGACCTCCGGGCCCGCCATAGAGCGCGCCGGGGATATGGCCGCCATCCTGACCAGCCTCCGTGCCAGGGATGTACTCTTCATAGACGAGATGCACCGCCTGAACAGAGTGGTGGAGGAGGTGCTCTATCCCGCCATGGAGGATTTCTTCCTCTCCTGGGTTATGGGCAAAGGTCTGGGAGCGCGCACCATTAACCTCAAGGTGCCGCCCTTCACCCTGATCGGCGCCACTACCC
The DNA here is from genome assembly GCA_965220545.1 of Dehalococcoidia bacterium. Lineage (GTDB taxonomy): Bacteria > Chloroflexota > Dehalococcoidia > Lucifugimonadales > QGNO01 > DAOUJH01. Next base: position 494,305 of record CBDCQF010000011.1, on the reverse strand, counting down.
GGTATGCCCAGATCAGTGCGCCTTTGAGGAACAGGTTCGGCATGGTGCACCGCCTGGATTTCTACGATGCAGCCGCCTTGCGCCAGCTTCTGAAGCGGTCCGCCGCAATCCTCAAGGTGCCCGTAGAGGAACAAGGGCTGGAGGAAATCGCGCGCCGCTCCCGGGGGACGCCCCGCGTGGCGAACAGGTTGCTGCGGCGGGTGCGGGACTACGCCCAGGTAATGGCCGACGGAGTGGTGAATGTAGAAGTGGCCAGAGAGGCCCTCTCCCGGCTGGAAGTGGACTCGCTGGGACTGGACGAGCTGGACCACAAGATACTTCGAACGCTGGTTGAGAAGTTCGATGGCGGGCCGGTGGGACTGGAGACAATCGCAGCCTCAATAAGCGAGGAGTCGGACGCTATTATGGACGTTTACGAACCCTACCTGATGCAGTTGGGGTTCCTCACTCGAACACCAAGGGGCCGCTTGGCGACGCGTCGTGCCTATGAGCACCTTGATGTCCCCTACAAGGACAATGCGGGTACGCTTCAGGCCTCGCTATGGCAGGAATCCGCGGGGGAGACAGGCGAATAGCTTGCGCCTGGGAACTTCCTTCGCACTCCTGCTCCTGGTGATCCTGGTGGGCTGTCGCGCCTCTACGCCGACTCCGACAGCAACCCCTACCGCCACGGCGATTCCCGCTCCTACTGCAACCGCTACTCCCACGGCGACGCCAACTCCCGTTCCTACTGCAACCGCGACCCCTACTGCCACGGCAACGCCCGTTCCTACTACAACGGCTACCGCCACCCCCACAGCAACACCTGTTCCCACCGCAACCGCGACTCCAACCCCGCTACCCACTCCGCACGTAAGGATTGAAGGCGCAGTCATCTTTGTTGAGCTTGCAGTCACCGCCGAGGAAAGGGCGCGCGGCCTCATGGGAAGGGCCTCCCTAGACAGCGATGAAGGCATGCTCTTCATCTTCCCCGGCGAAACCTCGCCAGGGTTCTGGATGCAGGGTATGCTGATATCGCTGGACCTTATATGGATAGACAGCCGGTTGAACGTGGTTGGGGTCACGGCAAACGTGCCGCCTCACAGCGGCTCAGGCTCACCGCCCACCTACCACCCGCCGCAGCCGGTGCTCTACGTGCTGGAGGTGAGCGCCGGTGTCGCCGGACAACTGGGAATCGTGCCGGGCAGTATGGTGGAGCTGGTGGGCATTCCGCAGGACAATGTCAGCTAAGCGTAAATTTCAAGGCCAAGGTGAGATATGAGCACATCGATATTGTATGAAGTGGAAGGCCGTATAGCCCGCATAACGCTCAACCGGCCGGAGGTGCTGAACGCCCTCAACAGGCAGATGATAGAAGACCTGCGCCGGACCGTCCTGCGCTTCAATGACGACGACGAAGCGTGGGTGGCCATAGTCACCGGCGCGGGGAGGGCTTTCTGCGCCGGTCGGGACCTCAAGGAACGGGCCGAAGACAACGCATCCGGCAGGCAGCCCAGGGCCGAAGAGAGCATGTACGGAGACAGCCTGTCGATGTGGCCCGCCGCAGTGAAGCCAATGATCGCGGCGGTGAACGGCTATGCCCTGGCGGGAGGCTGGGCCGTTGCCCAGATGTGCGACCTGCGGATTGCCTCTGAAGACGCCAGGCTGGGCATCACCGAGCCTCGCGTAGGTCTCATGGCGCCCTTTGCCGTGCAACTGAACAGGCTCATCCCGGAAGCCGCGGTGATGGAGCTGGTGCTGACCGCGGAACCCCTACCGGCGCGGCGCGTCCTGGAGATGGGATTCCTCAATCGGGTCGTTCCCCCGGAACGGCTCATGGACGACGCCTTGGAGCTGGCGCACACTATTTTGAAGAACGCTCCTCTTTCACTGCGCTCCTTCAAAGAGCTGGTGAACCGCGCCAGGGAGCTCCCTGAGAGTGAGGCCGCTCTGCTAACCAGGGAGGCGTACGACCGTTTGCTGCAGAGCAACGACGCCAAGGAGGGGCCAAGGGCCTTCGCCGAGAAGCGGGCCCCGGTTTGGAAAGCCGAGTAGCGTCTTCTCAGGGGTTAGCCAGCAATCCAAAAATCGCTATACTCTCCTAACGTTCCTTGTTCGGTCGTTGGTACACCTATGTCCACAAGTCAGCAGCAGCTAGAGACGCCTGAGCTTGACCCCAGGTTAAGCCGTTACCGGTTTGTCATGGGCGGGCTGCTGGTGCTGCTGAACTTCAGCCTTGGGCTGAGCTTCTTCGTGGTGACCCCTATTACTCCCATCATCATGGGTGAATTTGCGATCAACAGGAGCACGGCCAGCCTGCTCACCAGCGTGGTCATACTTTCGCAGGCGGGCCTTGCCATACCCAGCGGAATCATCATAAGCAGGGTGGGAGTGAAGCGAATGGTTCTCATCGGCTGGGCCATGTCCTCGGTGACCATGCTGACCTGGGCGGCGACCGGTTTCTCCCTTCTGCTGGTTATCAGGATAATCTACGGCATCAGCTTTGCCGTGTTGCTGCCCGCCACCGGCCCCATCATGATGCAGTGGTTCCGCCCTAAGGAGTTGCCCGTACTCAACGCCATCAACGCCACCGTGGTGACACTGGCGATATCTATCTCGACGTTTACCGTAGCGCCTCTGTCGGAGTTGCTGCAGGATTGGAAGATGGCGGTGAGCCTGTACGGCGGGGCATCGCTACTGGGAGCCATCTTATGGGCGGCGCTGGCCAGGACGGGACGGAGGCCGGGCAACGAGACGGGAAGGCACCCTTCGTTCAGGGAGATCTGGGCCGTCCTCAAATCCAGGACCGCGCTGCTGCTCGCCCTGGCCGATGCGGGGCCGTTCGCCCAGTACACGGCGCTTGTGGCCTGGCTGCCCACCTACTACCATGAGGTCTACGAGATGACCCTGAGCAGAGCCGGGGCGCTGGTGGGGCTGCTGCCGCTGGCTGGCATTTTCAGTGTGGTCCTGGCCGGTATTCTGGCGTACAGGATCTCCAGCAGGAGGCTGTTCCTCCTCATCCCCGGCCTGCTTGTGGTCCTGGGCGGCTTCGGCAGCTTTACGCTGGGTGATGGACCTCTGTTGTACGCCGCCCTGCTGATGCTGGGCTTTGCCTCCTGGTTCTACCTGCCGGTGCTATTCACCATCCCCCTGGAGCTTCCCGAAGCCTCCGAAGCCAGGGTCGCGCTCACCTACGGCACGATGATGACCATAGCCAGCTTCTTCGCTTTCCTCTCCCCGTTATTCGTCGGAACGAGCACCGATATACTGGGGACGTACAATGTCGGATTTGTCGTCCTTGCCCTGCTGGCGCTCACGCTGCTCGCGGGGGGGATAGTCCTGCCGGAGACTGGGGCTGGCAGAGAGTCCGACGCCAAGAGCGGGGCGTCCTAGACCCCCCACACTCGTCATTGCGAGCGCAGCGAAGCAATCTGGCGGCGACGGTGGGGAATTTACCCTGAGCCTAGAGTTTATCCTGAGCACAACCGAAGGAACCATTTGAGCGGGGTGGAGTGTTCGCTCATCCTGAGACTAGGCTCTTCGCATGAAGACTATTCATCTACGAAACTACCTGCAAGCCACTCCCTGCTGAATTCCAGCATCTCCACAACTATATCCATCCCAGCAAATATGCTGTATATGAATTCACCGGCAAAGGGGAACGGCGCTATTAGCTCAGCATAGTTTGCCATGACCCAAAGTAGCCAATTCAGCAATTCAAGTATTTCAATCATCGTAAGACATAGCCAACGAGAAGGACATGAGCGGGCGCTCTCCATTCGTCATTGCGAGCGCGGCGAAGCAATCTGGCGGCGACGGTGGGGAGTTTACCCTGAGCCTAGAGTTTATCCTGAGCACAACCGAAGGGAAGGGTCATGCCCGTGACGACGGGCATCCAGGGGCAGCGCCCTCCTCCTACCGCTGCGGCTGCCTGCTCTCCGCGACGGGAGCCTCTTCCGTAGAGGCCAGTGGGGCCTCCGTTTCATCCATGTCCTGGAAGTTCAGGGCGTACAGCTTGGAGTAAATTGGAGACCTTTCCAGAAGCTCGTCGTGGGTGCCGACGTCCACAATCCGGCCCATCTCCATGACCACGATCATATCGGCGTTCTGAATGGTGGACAGGCGGTGCGCTATGACCACGGCGGTGCGGTTCTTCAGCATCTCTTTCAGCGCCTGCTGAATGAGCACCTCGGTAAAGGTGTCTATGTTCGCTGTCGCTTCGTCCAGGATGAGAATGCGGGGATCGGCCAAGATGGCCCTGGCAAAGCTGATCAGTTGGCGCTGGCCAACGCTGAGGTTGCCGCCGCGTTCGTACAGTATCGTATCGTAGCCGTTCTCAAGCTTCATGATGAAGTCGTGCGCGCCCACGGCTTTCGCCGCACTGATCACCTGCTCCATGGTAGCTTCCGTGTGGCGGTACTTTATGTTTTCGGCTACCGAGACAGAGAATAGGAACGGCTCCTGCAGCACCGTGCTGGCCTGGGAGGCCAGGGAGCTGCGCTGGATGTCTCGAAGGTCGTGGCCGTCCACCGTAAGACTGCCGCTGGTCACGTCGTAGAAGCGCATGAGAAGCGATACCATGGAAGTCTTGCCCGCGCCTGTCTGACCAACGAGGGCTGCGGTCATACCGGGTTTGATGTGCAGGTTGACGTCCTTGAGCACGGGTATGCCCGGCACGTACTCCAGCCAGACGCCCTCATAGCGTATCTCGCCTTTGATGACGGGCAGTGGCTTGGCGTCGGCCTTGTCCACGACCTCCGGCTCAACGTCCATCAGCTCAAAGATACGAACGCCCCCTGTCATGGCGCGCTGGAACTGGGTGTACTGCATGGTGAGGTTGCGTATCGGGTCGTAGAAGCGCTGCACGTACAGGGCAAAGGCGACGAGTGCGCCTGCTCCCAGGCTTTCGTTCAGCACCATTGTGCCGCCGATGACGATGACCAATCCCAGGGCTATGGCGGTTATCAGGTCCACGGTAGGCATCAGTATGGCCGAGAGCCTGATGGCACGCAGGTTGGCGTCAAGGTGGTCCATGTTCACCCTGTCGAACTGGCGCAGGTTGAGCTCTTCCCGGTTCATGCTCTGCACCACGCGCACGCCGGAGATGTTCTGCTGAAGACGGGTATTTACCACGGATATGGCGTAGCGAATCCTTATGAACGCTACCCGTGCGTAACGCTGCCAGACGCCCATGATCAAAGCAAGCAGCGGCAGCACCACGATTGTGACGATAGCGAGCTGCCAGTTCATGAGGAACATGACGACGACTATGCCCACCAGGCTCAGCATATCGCCGAGGGTGATGGTGACCATCGGCAGGAACTCCTGAAGCTGTCCCACGTCGCTCATGACGCGGCTCATGATCCGTCCCACCTCGTTTCTATCGAAGAAGGGGACGGAGAGCTTCTGGAGGTGGTTGAACATGTCGGTGCGCAGCTTGTAGAGCACCTCCTGGCTTATCTTTCCCAGAAGGCGCATGTACAGGTAGTTGCCAACCAGATTTGCCGTGATAACGCCTATGAGCACCAGCCCAATGCGGTTCAGGCCGCTCATATCGCGGGAGAGCACATAGTTGTCAATGGTGTAGCCAATGAGCCAGGGGATCAGCACCAGGGTGGAGGTATAGACCAGCATCATCACCATGGCCAGGGTGAAGAGGCCCATCCGGCTCTTGAAATAGGGGAAGAGGCGTTTGATTACCTCGTGGTTGTAGATTTGGCCGCGATCGTCATCGTCAAGCCCGCCGTGTCCCATGCCGCCGCGCAACATTATCGTTCCGCCTTCTTGTCTACAGTAGAGATAGTGGAAGCATGCGCGCCGTTGCCGGCAAGCTTGGACCCGTTGACATCGACTTCCTGAGGCCGCAGCTGTAGGTCGTAGACCTCCTGGTAATGCCCGGGAAGCTTGAGCAGTTCTTCATGGGTGCCCCGCTGCACAATTTGCCCGTCCTTTAGCACAATGATCATGTCTGCGTTCTTCACCGTGCTCAGCCTGTGGGCTATGACGAAGGTGGTGCGCCCTTTCATCACCTCTTGCAACGCCCTGCGAATGAAGTGCTCGGTCTCCGTGTCCACGCTGGAAGTCGAATCGTCCAGTATCAGTATCGGCGGGTCGAGAAGGACGGTGCGAGCGATGGCGAGACGCTGGCGCTGGCCCCCGGAGAGGGTGGTGCCGCGCTCCCCGACCCAGGTGTCGTATCCATCAGGTAGTGTCACGATGAAGTCGTGGAACCGGGCGATCTTGGCGGCGTTGATTATCTCTTCGTCGGTGGCGTCCACTTTGCCGTAGGCAATGTTCTCTCTGATGGTGGAGGTGAACAGGAAGACGTCCTGTTGCACTATTCCAATGTTCCTTCTCAAAGAGCCCATTGTTACCCGTCGCACGTCTTGACCGTCCACGGTAACGCCCCCGCTGCTCACGTCGTAAAAGCGGGGAATCAGATGCACCAGCGTGCTCTTGCCGCTACCTGGTGCACCCACTAGAGCGATGACCTTGGTCGGCTCCGCCTCCAGGTCAATGCCTTTGAGCACGGGTGACATGGTGTCGTAGGTGAACGAGACGTTTTGGAAGCGGACGTGTCCCTTGACCCGGGGCAGATCGACGGCGTCTTTCTCGTCCTGGACCGGCGATTCGGCGTCCAGGGTGGCAAAGAGCCGCTGACCGGAGCCGTAGCCCCTGGAGACGGAGTTGACCACCCAGGCTATCATCCGCACGGGCTGAGCCAGCAGGCCAAGGTAGAATATGAACTGGGCCAGCTCACCGTGCGAAAGCGCGCCTTCAAGGACCAGTCTGCCTCCCCACCACAGAACGATAACGGTGATCCCTACGTAGAAGAAGGTGACCATAGAGGAGTTGGAGGCCTGGTAAATGGCGGCGTGGTAGGAGTAGAGAGACGCCTTCTCCGCGTGATCATAGAAGCGGCCCCGTTCGTGTTGCTCGGCGGCGAAGGCCTTGACCACCCGCTGGCCCGACAGGTTCTCCTGCAAGGCCGTGGTCATCAGTCCAAGCTCAGTCTGCACGTTTAGCCAGGCGCGCCGCATCTCTATCATGGTGCGGCCGCTGCGCCAGGCTACAACGGGGGCAAAGAGCAGGCAGAGCAAGGCAAGCTGCCAGTTGAGCAGTACCATGGCGCTGCCCACACCCACGAAAAGCAGCACGGTGAAGGCGGCGCGGATGAGGCCCATCTGGACGAACATGCGTATGCCTTCCATATCCGTGGTGGCCTTGGACATGAGGTTGCCGGTCTGCTGCCTGTCGTGGAAGGCGAAGCTCATCCGCTGCAGGTGGTCGTAGAACTCGTTGCGCAGATCGTAGGCCACCCTCTGCCCAATCGACTCGCCGAGGTACTGCTGACAGTATGCGAACGCGCCGCGCATGCCGTTGGCCGCGAATACGGCGAGTGCCAGTAGGAAGAGCTGACTTCTGACTCCGGAGGAGAGCACCTCCTCGACGGCGGTGCCCAGGATGCGGGGTATGAGCATGGAGAAGGCGGTAACACCGAGTATGGAGAAATAGGCTAGGAAGAGTCTAGTCTTATATCTAGAAGCTCGTTTAGCTATTCTCCAGAGAACCCGCATACGGCGGCTGGCCTTCTTTCCCTAACCGTCTCACTAACGAGGCGAAAATCGAATGTGTCCGCAAAAGAGTGGAACGGTAGATTATTATACTCTCCCAAGCAAGGTTAGGCAAAGCAGCATGGTGGGTAGATAAGGAGGTTCCATGGCATACACTCAATCCGACGGCACTCGACGCTGGAATCAGAACGCCCAAAGCTGGCATCAATACTATGGCGAGAACGACCCCAACCGGCGGGATTTGCTGGACCCGCTGATCCTAGAACTCTTGGGAGATCTCTCCGGAAAGCGAATCCTTGATGCCGGCTGTGGTGACGGGTACTTCTCGCGCAAGCTTCGCGCGGGGGGCGCTATTGTCACCGGAGTTGAGGCGGCTACGGAGATGCTTGCTCTGGCCACTCGATTAGAGTCGAAGACACAACCGGCCATCTCCTATCATCTGGGCAGCGTCTCTTCAATGGAGTTCCTGGCCGACGGCGTTTTCGACGTAGTGATCACGAACAATGTCATTCAGGACGTTGAGAAATATCAGGATGCGTTTCGGGAGTTCAGCCGGGTTTTACGCCTGGACGGAGAATACATCCACGTCGAGAACCACCCCTGCTTCTCTCTATCAGGAGCAGGTTGGGTTAGGGACGCCCAAGGGAACCGTCTATACAGGAAGGTAGACCACTACTTCAATAGGGAGCCGTTTCTTTCTCAATGGCGCTCAGATTCAGGTATGGAACCAGCCATTACCTGGCACCGAACTTTAGGCGACATCATGAATTCGCTGATCTCGGTTGGCTTCCAGGTCACAAGGGTTATTGAACCGGAACCGCCGGAGTCCTGGCGGGACAATGAGCGGCAGAACGACGCGTTCAGAATCCCCGAATTTCTGGCGCTTGTCTGCAAGAAGGGGTAAGGAGCTAGCCACGGGCTAGGTTGGGAAGGAAATGAGCGAGCAGACTGCGGGCAAGCCCAATTGTCATGCTGAGGAGTCGGTAAGGCACGTTTGCATTCAAACCACCTCCCGCCGACGAAGCATCCAAAGCATCCGCCTTTCCCCCACCCTCCGTCATTCTCGTGCTTGACACGGGAATCCATCCCCCCTCCCCCATGCGAGGAACGAAGAATCTAGCGGAGTGGCCTCCGTCCCCGCTCATGGTGAGCTTGAAGTTTACCCTGAGCGTAGTCGAAGGAAATGAGCGGGTTTGCACGTGCACTTGCGACAAGACCGTCAACTAGGTACGATACGCCTGCCCAATCCAAAGCCCGCGACTAATAGCCTAGCCTCTTACGGTAAGACCTACAATGTTGTTTGGGTATCGCCACCTGTGTGGAGGAAGCAGCCGTGCTGGATGAACTAATCAAGGTCATTGAATGTCTGAAGAACCGCATTAAAGAACACCGGGAACAGATTCAGAACTCCGAGAGCCGCACTCGGACTACTCTGATAGACCCGCTGCTGCGCTCCCTGGGTTGGGATGTCTCTGATCCATCCGTCGTCACAATTGAACCTAGAACGTCCGGAGGTTGGGCTGATTACGCACTCCTGGATAAGAACGGTAAGATTGTCGTATTCGTGGAGGCCAAGAAACTCTCCGACAAAAACGCTCCCATCAATCAAGCAGTAGGGTATGCCGTTTCAGAGAACATTCAGAACCAGGTAAAGGTTCGCTACTGCGCGTCGACCAATGGGGACGTATGGGAGCTATACGATGTCTTCGACGGAAAATCAGTGCTGAAGACCTCCGTAGTGTCGGATGAAACGGCCAAGTGCGCTCTGCAACTCCTTGGCCTCTGGCGGCCTAGCATGGCAGATGGCCTCCATAGCGAGGCCGTTCAGCCCGTGGTTCCTACCCCACCGACGCGAGATCCTGAACCTCCAGTAGTTACCCCACCTCCTCCGTCTCCTGTAGGCTGGACGCCATTAAACGGGAGCTTTCACCCCACGGGCAAACCGGCACCCAAATCCATGAGGCTTCCAAACGGGCGCGAAGTAGCGCCTAAATCCTGGAAAGATGTCATAGTTCAAACCGCTCTTTGGCTCCATCAAGCGGGTCATCTGACCAGGGAGCATTGCCAGCATCTATCTTTCCTGAGCAGGGATGGTAAACACCCGGATTTTACCGAGTTCCGCTCTCCCTACCGCATCGGAGACGAGATCATATTGGAAACCCACTCGAACTCGATAGGTTTGGTTCGAAGTACGATTCGCATGCTTGAGCATTGCAGCCAGGATCCATCGCAACTGCTATTGCAACTGTCATAATCCGCTTAGCAAGGCCAGCAGCTCCTCCCACACCCTCCCGTCATTCTCGTGCTTGACACGGGAATCCATCCCTCCTCCGTCATTCTGCACGCAGTGAATAATATACCTGTTTAGCCCAGCCTCTGAATTAGACCAGGTAGCACCATGCAGTCACAGCTACTATCCCCACAACAAGCACTATCAGCAAGATAAAGTTCGCCACAAATGCGCCCACCAAGACTAGGTAGTGGACAATGCCATGCTTGATTCCCCTTAGGACGTCCTGCTTTGTTAACCCCTCTTCTCGCCATGCTTTACGGAGCACCACGTAGTTAACCGCGATGCCAATTACTACCAAAATCGCGATGATTAAGAACTCTGGCATTTCCGCTACCTATTAGGTCCTCTTACCACTTGCTTCTTTTCATCTATTGCCTGATTAGGTCATAACTTGAACAGTTCGTGAATCGCGGTTCCAAGGTTTCCGACAGGGGTCGCACCCTAGTTATGGGACCGTGAACCATATCTCAGGAAGTGAAGCGGATCACTGCTGTGGAGAAGCTCGTTCTCCGCCTCTGAGTCTATGTCTCGAATCATAGCGCTTACTTCATCCAGCACGGCTTCCCATAGCTTCTGTCCCAGCTCTATGGTGGCGTGAGAAGCATCCCCCACGACTCCCGTATCCGAGTAACGGGCAAAGTCCAGCTCCGAATCGTTCCAATTGACTGGCCGGCTGCGCTTCTGGGGTATCTTCGCTTCAACGACTGATTCGGGTCTGAGGTACATCGCTATCGAGGTGGCAAAGCTGTCGGCGTGGCCTCCCGGAACGGCTGGGTCTCCCACGCGATGCCATATCTCGTTAAATGGGTGAGCGGGTAAGTATGCCCGTCCTTTATCTTCGAACTCTGTGTTGAACTGCCCCACAGCTTGACGCAGGTTGTGCCCCCCGCAGCCTCTCCACACGACCATCTTGGTGAAACCCTGGTCTGCCATGGATTTCAGCGTCTGGAAGACAAGCGCCTCATGAAGGTCTGTTGGTATGTCCACGTACCCGCCGTCGAAATTCCTGTGCTCCGGAGTAGGACCGAAAGGCAGGGCTGGAAGCACAAGCGAGTGGACTTTATGTATGCGCTGGGCACGTTCAGAGGCGCACACGCAAACCTTTTCAGCAAACCAGGTGTCCCAATCGACCGTCAAATGCGGCCCTTGCTGCTCCGTGCAACCTGCGGGCAGAATGACCAGCCAACCTTTCCGGGCTGCATCCTTTATCTGCTCGAACGTCATCTCGCCGTATTTCAATCTTCCCTCAAAAGCGCCATGGAATAGGCATCTACGTAGGCTCCATCACGGAAGGCAAATGCCTTGTGCGTCCCTTCAATGGAGAACCCGAATTTCTCGTAGAGATGAATGGCCCTGGCGTTGTCGGTGTACACCTGTAGCTCAATCCGACGTAGGTTCAACCATTTGAACGCCATCTCCAATGCGGCCTCCATCAGCCTGGTGCCTATGCCCGAGTCATGGTGGTCGTCTCTAACTCCCATACCCAGCCCGGCCACGTGAGACATGCGGTTTCGCCTCAAATGAAGGCCCAGGATTCCCACTACCTTGCCATCGACTTCGGCAACAAGCAACTTTTCGCTTTGCGGCATATTCTCCAGCTGCCTTCTACTCTCATCCAGCGAAACATAGGGGAGTCCCAGGGTTTCCCGCATTGCTATGGGACTGGTCCATACCTTGTGAATGGCCTCAAAGTCAGCCAGTTCGGCGGAGCGAATCTTGATCTCGGTCATGCCACGTCACCTCCTTTCCCAAATCCGCATGTCCGTTTGCCACTTGCCATATGTCCGCCTGCCCGTATGTCCGCATGTCCCCCTGACATCTCCACCTTCCCCACACCCCTCCACGCCCGCTACCCTTAACCCATGGACTCACCGAAAAGCGCCCAACAACCCCTACACCGTCGGCGTGGCGCGCCACTTGCCAATCAAAACGACCGCCTCCATACCCTCAACTTTGCCCCGGAATCTGATTCGTTTCTCACCTCCGCCAAAATTTCGCCCGAACTTAGCCTTGTACTTGACATAACGTTGGAAACGAATCCCCTTCTCAGGTACAACACAACCCAACCGTTAACCGCCATCTGACCACTTTTTCATGCCTAACATGTCATTTTAAGACACCCCAAAATCGACTTATGTCAAGTGGCAACCATCAAGACGGATACCTGCTGTGTCCCCAGAACCCTTCCTGGATATCCAGACGAGAGCGAAATCCGGTACGCTCCAGCATAGCCTCGCTGGCGGCTTGGGCTCGCTGCAGAACGGCTTCCTCCTCCACCGCCGTCGCCACCCTGCCCTGCATCAGCACTCGTCCGTCTACTATGACCGTGTCCACGTCCTGGCCATTGGCAAAGCCAACCACGCGATGCACGGGCATGTTCAGGGGGTACAGGTGCGGCTTGTTCATATCCACCAGGATTACGTCAGCCTTCTTGCCCGCTTCCAACGATCCAATCTGGTCGTCCACGCCCAGGGCACGAGCCGCGTCTATGGTCGCCATTTCCAGCACCTTCCCCGGAGGCATGTAGGCGCCGTCCCGGTACTCGGCGCGGTGCTGGCGCATGCAGACGTACATGTGGCGGAACATATCGTAGTTCATGTCCGGCGCGGCTGCGTCGGAACCCAGCGCCACGGTGACTCCGGCGTCAAGAAGCTCCGGCACGGGGCAGCGCGACGGATAGGAGTTGCCCGAGCTTGGGTTGTGGGCAATCCTGGTATCGGTTTCGGCGCAGATGCGCACCTCCTCCTCCGTGAGTCCCGTGGAATGCGATAGGAGCACGTCCGGCCCAAGGATGCCAAGCTGCTCGTGAGCAAACTTGACCGTCCCCGTATCGTGGCCGTCCTGCGTCAGGATCAGGCCGTACTTTTCGGCGAGGTCCTTGACGGCGCGCGCCTGCGCCTTGAGCTCTTCAAGCGGCGTCTCGCTGTAGGGAGAACGCGCCGGGTTCTGCGTAGGCGACATCACCGAGACGTGGATGCGTCCGCTGTCCTCTCCATGCCAGCGACGGATGATCTCCTCGGTGGTCTGCATATACCGCTCGAAGTCGACCATGTAGGCGTGGCTATTGCCGTTGTCCCAACGAGCGTACTGCCTGGGATACGGAGGATTGCTGGGGCCGACGGCAAGGAACTCGCGGATGCCCAACTGCTGAACCGCCTCGCAGTGGCGGTCGGCGTAGACCGGTTCATCCACGCGCATAACCATGGTGCCGCCCCCGAAGTAGGTGACGCCGCAGGTGGTGCCGTTCTTCAACCGGTCAAGAGAGGCCAAAAGCGCCTCGGCGTGCCAGAACTCCTCGTCCGTGCCCTCCGCATAGATGTAGTCGGTCGTGTTAGACCAGGAAGCGCCAGCTCCGTGACCCAAGGTCTTCACCAAGGCGTGACCGGCGTGGCCGTGGCCGTCGATGAGGCCGGGCATGACCACCTTGCGCTGAGCCTGGATGACGCGATCGGCGCTGTGTGCGTTCTCCACCTCCTGCCGCGTGCCCACGGCAACAATGCGGTCGGCTTCGATGGCCACTGCGCCGTCTTCTATGACCCTGCGCTGCGGATCCATGGTGATGACCGTGCCGCGGGTGATAAGGATATCTGCCATGTTGTGCCTCCTGGTAGATTTGTACTAAAGCACTGTTGGCCCTACAGGGCTGTTGTCCTTTTCGTCATAGTAGAACAGAAGGAAGGAACGTCCCTTAGCCAAGTCTCGGGTAGCCGCAGATTTGTTTTTTGGTTGGTAAGCCTCTTTACCCTGGATGACAATGAGAATGTTGGAGTGGCTTCTGTTCACGGTGCTCATAGCGTCAAATTTATCCAATATCAAGCGAGCTTCTTTCTTGGTCTCTACACCATCTTTGAACTTGGGTTTGAACTGATCCCAGTTCATCTTGACCTCGATGCCAACACTCTCCGTTCCGCTCTTTATGAAGAAGTCAGCCTTTAGCCTCGACACCGGGGAGTATTCAGTTTGGATGCGGGCCTTTCGCGGTAGCCTTGTCCGCAGTCGATGATATAACTGCCCGTTGAAATCGCCTTCCACGGGGAATGTCCAGCCGTTCCCCTGTCCGTGCTCGTAGTTACACCAGAAAAAGCCGTGGTATTGCCGTCTGTATTTGCCATATAGGTTCAGGGTATCTCTGATGCACTGTGTAGATATGTCCAGCAAGGATCGTCTAGGATATGTGGGTTTCACACTTTGGGTCGAGGACACGGCCTCAGCAATTGCAGACCTGTCCAGAATTACTAGGCGTTTTGATTCTTTCTTGTACTCAGAAAGAATCTTGGTTTTCTCAACCTTCGATAGCTTGTTACGGTTGGCCGGTACGACGTATAGCCTGCGCACACTTCCGTCGGTGTAGCCTTGGAGTTTCTTTAGCTCAACTCTGATTTCTTTCTCACCTAGATCCTTCTTCAACTCGAAGAGCACTTCAGCTATGTAATTGAACGGATTCTCCTTGCTTGGATTGCATATTAGGAGATCTGCCTTAGAAGCGTTGCCATTCTCGGGTTTAGCTTCGGCGTGCAATGGGCATGTCTGAAAGCCTGGCAGCTTAGCTCCAAGTCTACAGCCATTCAACTCAAGCCCGTGAAGCTGATGGTAGAGCTCAAACTTGAAGTCTGACTCACTATTAAAATGATCCCTGCCAGCGTATGTCGCGGCCAAGGCTTGACGTACTAAGGCGTCTACCTCTTTCAAGTCAATGTTGAATTTCTTAATGACTGACTCCTTAGGCTATTCTCTGAGCAGGGTGTTCTTATAGTCAGTTTCTACTAGGATCAATCTACTCCCCTGCCGAAATCGCTGGCCCAGAGCCGGTGAAGCTGGGATAACGCCTCATGGGGAATGGGGTGTTTCTCAGAGGCGGATGCGGCTTCCTCTATCTGGGCCCGGCTGGAAAAGCCGACGAGCACGGTGGATACGCCGGTATGCATGAGCGCAAAGCGCACTGCGGCCTGCGGAAGGGACTGGATGTCGCTGGAGACGAGAAAGTCTAGCTTGGAGGCGCGCTCTTCATCGGCGTCATAGGCGGAATCGGTGACCATGGGGCTGCCGATGGTTGGAGAGGCGTGCCCCTGCCGCGCCGAAGCTCCGGCCAGCGCACCGGCGGCCATGACGCGAATCACCACAACGCCCATGCCATGCCCCATGGCGCGGTCGATGAGATGGCGGAAGTCATGGCCAACGAAACCGGAAGGAATCGACACGCCGGCGCTCGGGTTGAGCATGTTGTAGTAGGCCTGCACAACGTCGAGCCGTCCGCTGTCCGCTACCTTGATAAGCGCGTCGGTGTCTCCGTTGCCTGTGAAGCCGGTGAACTGGATGAGCCCCTCCGAACGCAGACTGTCGAAGGCGTCGGCCACGCCGTCCTTGCCCAACACGTCGTCGATTCCCATGGTCTCACCGCTGATGCCGCCGCCGCGTTGCATCGTTATGCCGTCGTGAAGCTGGAAGACGTCCACCGAGTCACGTCCCAGGCGCTTCAAGCTCTCTTCCAAAGAGCGGCGTGCCCCGCCCTTGATATCGTTCAGGCCGTGGCGCAGATTCACTTTCGTGGCAACCCAGGCCTGGGGCTTGAGGTGGTCGAGTACCCGGCCAAGGTTGGTCTCGGAAAGCCCGTCCCCGTAGCTTGGCGCGGTATCAAAATAGTTGACGCCAAGGTCAAGGGCGCGCTGCACCCCTTCCAACTGCTCTTGGAAGGAGCCGCGCACCATCAGCCCGCCCACGTTGCCGCAGCCAAAGCCAACCTCAGATACGCGAAGCCCCGTTCTGCCCAGAGTCCTGTAGTTCACAAAGCCCCCATAGTGGCGAAATCAATCAGGATAAGTATAATGTTGGTTTGAATACCCTGTTTAGCACAACTCCATGAAGATACCAATATCCTGGCTCAAAGAATACGTGGACGTGGCCTTGCCGGCAAAGGAGCTGGCACACCGTTTGACCATGGCCGGCCTGGAGACCGGCGAGGTCGAATTCATAGGCGAGCAATGGGACAACATCTCCGTGGGCCTGGTTGTGAAAGCCGAACAGCATCCCAACGCCGACCGGCTTAAGCTGGCCACGGTAGACCTTGGAGGCGAGCGGGTCACGGTAGTTTGCGGCGGTCCCAACCTGGCTGAAGGACAGAAGATAGCGTTTGCCGGATTGGGCGCGCGCCTCATCAATCCGCAGTCGGACAAGCCGGAGGCCCTGAAAGCAGCCACCATACGGGGCGTCGTGTCGCAGGGCATGGTCTGCTCGGAGCGTGAGCTGGGGCTGGGTGAGGACCACGACGGGATACTTGTGCTTGACGACGGCGCGCCCGTGGGCACTCCACTGGCCGAATACCTGGGCGATACCGTGCTTAACACCGAAGTTACCCCCAACAGACCCGACTGGCTGTCCATGCTCGGCGTGGCCTACGAAGTGGCGGCTCTCAGCGGTAGCGGAGTGCGTGAGCCGGACGTCTCCTATCCCGAAGTGGAACCCGCAATCGAGGAGGAGGTCAAGGTATTCATCGACGACCCTGACCTTGCACTGAGGTACACGGCAAGCCTGATCAAGGGAGTTACGGTGGAGCCGTCGCCGCAGTGGCTGCAAGACCGCTTGGTCAAAGCGGGCCAGCGCCCCATCAACAACCTGGTGGACATTACCAACTACGTAATGCTGGAATACGGCCAGCCCCTGCACGCTTTCGACTTCGATACCCTTGGGGAAGGCGTCATACGCGTGCGGCGGGCCAAAGCAGGGGAGGCTCTGACCAGCATAGACGGCGAGCAGCGTGAATTGACGGCGGAGATGCTGGCAATCGCCGACGCTGAAAAGGCGGTGGCAATCGCCGGGGTGATGGGTGGCGCCGAGACTGAGGTGACCCAGAAAACGCGCAATGTGCTGCTGGAGTCGGCGAACTTCAACCCTACCAGCGTACGCCGCACCGCGGCGGCACTGCAGATGAGGACCGAGGCTTCCTACAGGTTCGAGCGAGGCCTGAACCCCGAGCTGGCGCCCGTAGCGCTGAGGAGGGCAACGCAGTTGATCCAGCAGATAGCGGGCGGGCAGGTCTCAAAAGGGATCGCCGACGCGTACCCGGGGAAAGCGGACTCCGCAGCAGTGAGGTTTTCGCTGGACAGGGTTGAAAAGGTGCTTGGAGTCAGGTTCTCCCTGGAAGATACCGAGCGCGTGTTGAGTTCTCTGGGCTTTACCTTCCAACTCAAAGAGCAGGACGTGTTAGAGGTGGAGCCCCCCTACTGGCGCAGCGACATATCGATTGAGGATGACCTGGTGGAAGAACTGGCGCGTACGACCGGATACGATGCGATTCCCACAACGTTCCTGGGCACAAGCATCCCTCAGCACCACAGACAGCCGGAGAGGGAGCTTAGGGAAATGGTCAAGGACCTGCTGGTGGAGGCGGGTCTACAGGAGGTCATCTCATATGCTATGACTAGCCACGAGACACTGGATAAGGCCGAAGCGCTGGGGGAGGTGGAACCTTTGACCCTGCGCAACCCCATGTCTCCGGAGCAACAATACCTGAGGACTTCATTGCGAGGCAGCCTGCTCTCCACCCTGGAGATGAACCAGAGGTACGGCCAGCAGAGCATAAGGCTGTTTGAAGTGGGGCGCGTATACGTGCCTCGACGGGACGGGTTGCCGGAAGAACGCGAGTTTGCGGTGGGCGTAGTCTGGGGAGACCGGACGCCGCTATCTTGGACAGACCAGGGTGGCAAGGTGGACTTCTTTGATGCCAAGGGGGTGGTACAAGCGTTGATGTCGGGGCTGGACGTGCAAGAAGAGTACACGGCAATCCAGGACCCGCTGCTTCATCCGGGCAGAACGGCCTCCATCACCGTGGCCGGCGAGCAGGTAGGCGTAGTGGGAGAGGTCAAGCCTGAAGTACAGGAGGGGTTTGGCATATCGTCGGGCGCCGTAGCCATGTTCGAGGTAGATCTGGCAAAGCTGCTGTCCCTGTTGCCGGAGGATATGCTCCGCTTCGCATCACTGCCCAGATTCCCCGGCTCGTACCGCGACCTAGCGCTCGTAGTAGACTCTCACGTGCCGGCGGCAAAGCTGGAGGCGCTGATTGAAAAGCATAACCTTGTGGATACCGTTACCATCTTCGACGTATACACTGGCAAGGGAGTGCCCGAAGGTAAGCGCTCCATCACCGTGCGCATAAACTTCCAATCAAAACGAAAAACCCTCACGGCGGAGGCTGTATCGGCGGCGCAGGAACAGATTATGAGGCAGCTTGCAGAAGAGACGGGCGCTGAACTGCGCGGATAGCCCAACCCCCACTTGCTAAACATGATAACTACTGGAGAACACATGCATAGCCATTCAGAGGATATGCTGTCCGTCGAGGAAGCCAGGGACAAAGTCCTGGCGCTGACGCCAGTTCTGGAGGCCGAGGACGTGCCTCTACTGGAAGCGCAGGGGCAGGTGCTGGCGGAGGACGCCGTTGCCGGCTTCGACATACCGCCCTTGGACAACTCGGCGATGGACGGATACGCGGTGCGTCACGCGGATATAGAAGGCGCAACTCCTCAGACAAGCAGACTGCTCAGGGTCACGGGCTATGTGGCCGCTGGCCAGATCCCGCGTACTACCGTCAGCGAAGGCACGGCGGTACGCATAATGACGGGGGCGCCTATACCACCCGGTGCGGATACCGTAGTCCCTTTTGAAGAGACCGATGAAGTGGAACGCAGTGACGCAGGACGCCCCATAGACGAGGTCGAGGTGAGGAAAGAGATTCCCAGGAGCACATTTGTGCGCCGGGCGGCGGAAGACGTCGCGAAGGGTGACGTGACCCTGACCAAAGGCACGGTGCTCAGAGCCAGCGAAATTGGAGTGCTGGCATCGCTGGGATACGGGTCTGTGAAGGTCGTAAGGCGCCCAGTGATAGCCGTGCTGGCCACAGGCGACGAGTTACTGGAGCCCGGGCAGAAGCCGGAGGCGGGAAAGATATACAATAGCAACAGCTACAGCATAGCGGCGCTGGTCAAACGGTATGGAGGAGTGCCCCGGGCATTGGGAATTGCCAGGGACAACATGGATTCCATGGCTGAAGCGCTGGAGCGAGGGCTAGAGGCGGACATGTTGATCACGTCGGCGGGGGTTTCCAAGGGCGATTACGATATGGTCAAGGACGTCCTGGCTGAACATGGCGAAATAGCCTTTTGGTCGGTTAGAATGCGACCTGCCAAACCGATAGCATTCGGAATGCTAAGAGGCCCCGGCGGTCACAAAGTGCCGCACCTTGGCCTGCCGGGAAATCCGGCCAGTGCCATGGTGGCGTTTGAACAATTGGGCCGACCGGCTGTATTGAAGATGATGGGCCGCACAGACCTGGAAAAGCCCACGGTGGAAGCCGTGCTGGAAGACCCCATCATCAACAACGACGGACGCCGCGTGTACGCCAGGGCTATAGTGAGTAAAAGAAATCAGACCTACTACGCACGCCTTACGGGGCCTCAAGGATCGAATATTCTGACCTCCATGGCTAGGGCAAACGGACTTGCTATTTGCCCTGAGGACTTGGAGATAATGGAGAAGGGCCGGGTCGTGCAAGTCCAGATGCTGGACTGGGACAAAGAATAATCAGCCAACACGGGGGGATGAACGTGGTCTTAGATCAGGAAGAAGAACAAGACTCTAGATACCTGGTGGCTACCTTCAAGGTGGACCCGGGAAGATTGGAATCCCTGGGACGCTCCATGGGTTTGCTTCTGCGGGACAGGCGTTGCCCCTTGTGCTGGGCAACGCTGATCAACGAGTCGGACCAGGGGCTGAACATAAAAGCCAGGGATCACTTGAAGCGCTTAGCTGAGCACTGCTCCAAGCAGCCGGACTACATAACGCACGGCATGCCTATCATGGAGGCGGTGTTCCGCATCCTGTTGAGCCACCGGGAGGGACCGCTCTCCGTGGAAGAAATCCTGGAAGAGCTGCAAGAAAGGTGGACAGACCCCACCAACCCAAGAGACCCAACTCCTGACACGATTTACAGGATTCTAGCCGGTGATAGGTTTTACGGGATAGTGATGGAAACCCCACCGTCTGAACCCACGGAGGAATCTTCCTAACCGGCCTCCGGCAACGCCGCCCTTTGCGTTTGCGCCCGCCGGCTAAGCGGCCAGGTGCTGCTTAGCAGCGGTCGCCAACTGCGAAAAAGCCGCCCGGTCCTTGACAGCGATGTCCGCCAGCATCTTCCGGTCTACTTCCACGTTGGCCAGCTTGAGGCCGTGAATGAAAGTATTGTAGTTCAGTCCTTCCTGCCGGGCAGCGGCGCTTATGCGCAGTATCCAGAGGCGACGGAAGTCGCCCTTGCGCTCTCTGCGGTGAGCGTAAGTGTAGGCCATGGCCTTGACGAGCGACTCTTTGGCCCTCCTGTACAGGCGGTGTCGTACTCCCTTGTGCCCCTTGGTGAGGGCAAGAACTTTAGCGCGTCGCCGGTGCTTGGTCACACCGCGTTTGACTCTAGCCAAGATGTCTCCTTTGAATGCAGGTCACGTCCAGGTATCCGGGCCGTCCTTATTTAGCGTATGGAATGAGGCGGCGCAGCTTGGGCTTGTCCGCCTTGCTTACGGGCACGGTGTCATCGAACATGCGGCGGGAGCGCTTGGACTTCTTGCGTCGCAAGTGGCTGCTCAAGCCCTTCATTCGCAACGCCTTACCGCCACCCGAGTAGCGAAAGCGAGCCTTTGCACCTTTGTGTGTCTTTAGTTTCGGCATCTGTTCCTCTAAGAATTAGGGACTGACAAGCTCGGCTTTTTCCGATGGCTTGTCGGCTGTCTCCTGTGGTTTGGCAGTTCCTTTGCCCGTAGCTGCACCTGGCGCCAGAATGATGCTGAGCATGCGCCCCTCCATGGTGGGGGCCTTCTCCAGCTTGGAGATGCTCTGCAAGCCTTCCGCAACCCTGCGAAGAAGCGATACGCCAAGCTCCGGGTGAGTAATGGACCTTCCCCTGAAGAGGACAGTCACCTTTACTTTGGCTCCGCTGTCCAAGAATTTCCTGATGGTGCGCTCCTTGGCATCCAGGTCATGCTGACCGATGTTGGGCCTGAGCCGCACTTCACGGAGCTCTATAGACCTCTGGGATTTCTTGGCTTCCTTTTCCTTCTTGGCCTGCTCGTATCGGAAACGTCCGTAATCCAGCAAACGGCAGACGGGAGGGTCGGCGCCGGGCGCAACCTCCACCAAGTCCAGATCCCGCTCCTGGGCTAATGCCATGGCTTCCTGGATTCTCATTATGCCCAGCTGCTGACCCCTTTCGTCCACAACGCGAACGCTGGGTGAGCGTATAGCCCTGTTAGCCCGGTACTCTCTAGCTATCCTCAGTCACCTCTCTTTTTCTTTCGAATCAGGTGAGGAATATACCACAGCACGGCCAAAGCAGTAAAGGTTTGCGCGGTCAGCACACCCTCAGTCATGCTCGCGCACTTGATAGCGGAGACGAGCGAGAACCATCACCAACCTTCGCACAATGGTGAACCCCATTAGCATGGTAAACTTGACCGTAGAAGGTACGAAACTACCACTAAACAAAGGAGAACGCGTGACTACATCGTCGATTCCCATATCGGAAGAACTGCTAAAGCGCGCTTTTAAGCTGGCGGAGGAACGGCTACGAGGGCAGTCTAATTATGAGATCACGAATAATATCACTAATGAAGTTGGGCCCGTTAAGTACGAAGGGTCGTTGAATGCAATTATCTGTTCGTCGTTATCGGACACTCTCAAGGACTGCTCGGTACTACAAGAATACGAAATGATTGATATCTGCGTGATCCATGACAACGCTGTAGTTGCTGCAATCGAGTCCAAGGGTATGGTAGCTAACAGTTTCCGGAAAGATAAGAACAGGGTATCGATAGACTTGCACGGCATCAGAACGAAGCTTTACCCCGACAGAAGGAACTTAAACAAGACGACAGGAATACATAACTGTGTACAGACAGACATCGCCAATATCTCAGAAAAAATCCCCAGTGACATGAAGTCCCCACGATTTGAAATCTTTGTGCCCGTTATTTACGAACTGTATCGTAGGGGCGGAACTGAGGCAGACCTATTTAGTGCGAACAAGCCCTGGATCACTCTCCCAGGATTCAGGGAACTGAGGGAAGAAATGAAAGAGGACTTCATTGAGTGGTTCCGCAGGGAGGATTCTCAAATCAGGCTTATCCATGCTGGAGAAGCCATAGAATTAAGGAGAGCCGACGAACTATGGATCAAGCAGTCCCAAGCGAAATATCCTAGGTTTACTTCTCTTGAAGCTTACCTGAGCTTTTACGCCTTCGGGAGGTTCGTAGAATAAAATGCTCGGGATTGCACACTAGTAGTCGGTCGGTAACTTGTAGAACCCTTTTGTAAATTGGGAGGAACACATGGAGCTAGGCGCGTTTTCCGTCAGCTTGGCCGTCCAAGACCTCGAGGCTTCCAGAGCCTTCTACGAGAAGCTGGGATTCCATGTCGTGGCGGGCGAGCCTTCAGAGAACTGGCTGATACTACGGAACGGAAGCTGCACCATAGGTATCTTCCAGGGTATGTTCGAAAAGAACATACTGACTTTCAATCCAGGGTGGGATAGCCAGGGCCAAGACCTCGATACCTATACGGACGTGCGCGACCTGCAACGGCAGTTCAAAACGGAAGGCCTGCAGATGGAGGTTGAAGCAGACGAAAGCGGCACGGGGCCGGCGAGCTTTGTGCTAACCGACCCCGACGGGAATCCAATCCTGGTGGACCAACACGTTTGACGATAGGTAGCAGCCCTAGGCGTACGCTGACACGGCCTCCTTCATAGACGCCAGGGCCTGCTCCACGGGCATGGAGCCCAGGTCTTCATTGGAGCGCAGGCGCACGGAGACGCTGTCCGATTGTGCCTCGCGGTCACCTACAATGAGCATGTACGGCACCTTCTTCAGCTGGGCCTCGCGAATCTTGGCGTTCATCCTCTCGTTGCGGTCATCTACATCCACGCGGAGGTCGTGCTGGGATAGGCGCTGCTCGACCTGCCTGGCGTAATCCAGATGCCTGTCGGCTATGGGTATGACCACGGCCTGGACGGGCGCCAGCCAAACGGGGAATGCGCCTTCATAGTGCTCGATGAGGACGCCCATGAACCTCTCCAGCGAGCCTACCATGGCCTTGTGCAACACCACGGGGCGCCGTCTGGAGCTGTCCTGGTCCACGTACTCCAAATCGAACCGTTCCGGCAGGGAGAAGTCGAGTTGGATGGTGCCCAACTGCCATTCCCTGTCCAGGGCATCGGGAACGAAGAAGTCTATCTTGGGGCCGTAGAAAGCGCCCTCTCCAGGGAACGATTCAAAGGGAAGCCCCGTCTCTTCCAGCACGCTGCGCAGCGCCGTCTCAGCCTTGTCCCAAATCTCGTCGGAACCCACTCGTCTCTCCGGCCTCAGTGAGAGCGCGATTCGTACGCGATCGAACTTGAACAGAGAGTAGGTCTGCCGGTACATGCGTATAAGCGTGAGCACCTCCGAGGCTATCTGGTCAGGCGTGCAGAAAATGTGAGAGTCATCCTGTGAGAAGGTGCGCACTCTGGTCAGGCCGTGGATCACCCCGGAACGCTCGTAGCGGTGAAGCCTGCCAAAGTCAGAGAGGCGGAGGGGCAGGTCGCGGTATGAGTGAAGCCGTGAGGCGTAGAGCATGGCGTGGCCGGGGCAGTTCATGGGCTTCACGGCGTACTCGCGCTCGTCCTGGTGGATGATGTACATGTTCTCGTAGTAGTTTTCGTAGTGGCCGGAGCGCCGCCACAGATCGGTGTCGAATATCTGCGGGGTAATCACTTCCTGGTAGCCGTGCTGCTTGTAGAGATCCCTAACGTAGCTCATCAGGGCGTGATAGATCACGGAGCCCTTGGGAAGAAAGAACGGGCTGGCCGGGGCTATGGGATCGATGATGAACAGGTCAAGCTCAGTGCCAAGCCGGCGATGGTCGCGGCGCTGGGCTTCTTCCAGCTTGGTCAGGTAGGCATCCAGCTTGTCCCTGGACTCGAACGCGGTGCCGTAGATGCGCTGCAGCATGGGCCGCTTCTCATCGCCGCGCCAGTACGCGCCAGCCACGGAAAGCAGCTTGAAAGCCTCGATCTCAGCCGTGGAATCCACGTGCGACCCGCGGCAGAGGTCTTCAAAGTTGCCGTGCTTATAGAAAGTTATGGCCTCTCCGGGCGGAAGGTCATCGATGATCTCCAGCTTGAAGGGCTGGTCTTGTACCAGATCCTTAGCCTGCTCGCGGGAAAGCTCACGGCCAGTGAAAAGCAGACCGGCGCGTATGCTCTGCTCCATGCGATCCTCTATAGATTCCAGGTCCTCAGGGGTAAAGGGCCGTGAGACAAGGAAGTCGTAGTAGAAGCCGTCGTCAGTGGGCGGGCCTATGGCCAGCTTGGTCTCCGGGAAAAGCTCCATGACAGCCTCGGCCATGACGTGGGCGGCGGAGTGCCTCAAACGGTAGCGGTAATCGGCGATTTCAGGGGATACGCCTTCAGAACCTACGTTGATTTGTTCCATAAGTCACCTCTGGTGTAGCTAACAGTCGGTTGTCGCAGCTATACCCGTGCGGTGACACCGGGGGTGGTTGGCCCCCGGAAGTTACTCCTGTATGAGAATACGTTCTGAAGCATCGGACTTAGAATATATTAAGGGACTGGGCGCAGTGTTAGCAAGGCCTCGCCAGCGTTCAGCCTCCCTCAAGCCGCTCCACGATCATCTCCACGGATGCGCCGACGCGCGCTTCCGTGAAATCGTCGTACTCCCAGTCCGGCACGTGGATTTTGTGGCAGTCGAAGCAGGCGCGGGGGATGTCTTCCAAATGCACTTCGCCTTCTCCCTCAGTGCATCGCCCGCTCCACTGGCCGGTGTGCACCATGCGGAACGGCTGCTCCGCGCCAAGCTCGCGGACAAGCTCCGATTCAAAGAGGGCTTTGATTTCATGGAACTCCATACGGCTATTGTAGCGCAGGGGAAAATAGTAATATAAGAGAACTCAAGATGTACGAAGAGCAGCGCAGGATAGCAAGAGCCGTGAACCTGACAAGGGTGGTACGATCGCCCAAGCAGCGGCTTGCCACCTTCGGCGTAACCGACCTCAGGTACTACGTGGTGACGGAGCCGGCCTACCGCGAGATTGACGACGGCGAAGATGAAGCCGTGGTCAGGGACGGACGGGTCACGGCACAGAAGCCGGACATTGTGACGCCGGGCTACATGCTGAACCTGGAGGGGTTCAGCGAAGAGGTGCGCGAGTACATGCGAAACCAGGCGGAGCAGTTCGGCGCCAACAGCCCGGGCATACTGTACAAGTACCGCAACGAGCCGGGGGGACTGGAGATTGTCAACGGCCACGTACGGGCGGTAGCTGAGCGGATAGGTAAGGATCTCGATGATAGGGGCGTGGAAACGGCGGTGGTGCTCAGCGGCCTGGACGAGCTGTGGGACGTGTCCCTGTTCAAGTTCATCTACGACTACACGGCCCTGTCCTCCGAGTCCAATGCCAGGGAGATGGAGGCGATGGGCCTTCTGGATCCGGTGCCGCCGATGGACGTGCCCAGAGGCGCCATACAGAGGATAGAGGATCTGTTCCAGCAGGTGAAGCAGGGGCAGGACCCCGGCCTGCTGCACGAGGAACTGTTGAGATGGGGGCTGTTTGAGCACTACGAGGCGCGGTTCCTGGGGTTGTTCAGAAAGTAGGGAACGCTATTGTGGCTGAAATGGGCTTGTTATTCCTAGCTCAACAAATTCAACGCAAGTTGGAGACAGCCAATCAGCCCGCCAATAACCGCGCCGAACCAACTTATCCACTTCAGGTGCTGCTGCGTTACATCCAGAATCAAGCCCTCCATGGCATGGACGTCGTACTGGTTGACCCGGGTCTCTACGAGCTTGCCTACGTCTACTCTGCTGCGGAGTGCCACTACCCTGCCCACCAACAAGCCTATGAACCCTTCCCTCAACCTTCTGCGCAGAGGGTTTGAGATTACGGGGACGCGCACCATCTCCTCTACAGCGCTACGGAATTCGGGGTCGTCTACGTAGTTGCGAATGGCCTCCTCCGACAGCAGTTCCCCTCCCACCACTGCACCGATGTTCGCCGCCAGTTTTTTTCGGTTGGGTGGGATGACGCCAGGGGTCAAAGGGAGTTGCCATCCAAATAGATACTTCGCCTGGAGAGGACGGAAGAGCATCATGATGGCAACTCTGTTCGTTGCGTAACCTATGAGAGCACCTACAATGGGTGGAGTCGTCCAACTCAAGACCGTGAGGAATGTATCCATCTGCAACACCTCGTTCTACGGTTTCACATTCTCGGCGGCAGCGCGGAGACCCTCGCGCTCAATGTCGTGCCTCATCCGTGCGTATTGCGAGCAGACTTGCGCGCCCAGGATCAGGATGAAGGCGGTGGTATAAACCCAGACCATGAGGATGACCAGGGACGCCACGTTCCCGTACACCTGATCAAATCTTGCAAAGTGGTCCAAATACCACAGGAACAGGTTCTTGCCGATTTCGAACAAGACGCCGGCCAGAATTGCGCCCCACCATACGTCTCGCCAGTAGACCTTAGTATCGGGTAGGAATCTATAAATGAACAGATACATGGCAAAGCTGATGATGAACGCGGGCAATTTGAGCAGTATGGTAACCACCGTGCCGCCCAGGATGTCCGTCAAGCCTAGATCGCCTACCTGGATGGTCGTGGCCCATCGAAAGAAGCCCGTTATGGACACGGAAAACACAAACACCACTCCCAACACCAGGACCATCGCTATCTTCCCCGGCTTACTCTTGTAGAACGGTTTGTTGTCTTGAATATCCCATGCCCTGTTCACCGCATTGGTCATGGACTTGAAGAACGTATTGGAAGTCAAGAGAAGTCCCAAAACAGCCAGAAAACCCAGAAAGCTGTCGAACCCCTCAATTTCTTCCAGGCTATCCCGCACGAACTCCTCCGAGCCTGGCAGGAAATCGACAATGAAGCCGATCATGCTTTCCTGCCGGCCCGGAGAATCGGCAACTATGCCGATGATGGCGCTCAATCCTACTATGAGAGGAAAGAACGATAAGATAGCGAAATAACTCACGCTCGCCGCCATCTGTACGGCGTCGTCGCGCCTCATCTTTTGTATCACACGGGCGACAAACCTAACGGGGGCGCTGGAACCCAGGCTTGTCCTGGGAAGCAGCACTTTGAGCTTGGCAGCGCCTTCGGCAAGGACGTTTGCGGTAAAGCGAACCCTGCCCACTATTCTGGTCAAGAAGCCGCGGCTTAGCCGCTTTGTGAAGGAGGCCAGGGTCTGGCCAACGCTCTTACCCGTAACCATAGCGCCTTCAACAGCCCCTCTACCGGCATCCGCGACATCTCCTCCAACTTCCCTTGTCCCTTTGCTGGCCGCCCTAAAGGTGTCCCTCAGAACTCCGACTGTGACCGTAGTAACCTCTCTCACGCCTTGAATAACTCCGGTGATGGACCCTTTAGCAACGTGAAGCGCCTTAACCATACTCTCCTTGGTGGTGTTTAGGGTAGCGCCAACTACGTCTCCGGCACCCCTGATCATCCTCGTCAGAGCGTCTCTAGTACCTCTCCCTAAACTGCCTAGTGGTATGATTCCACTCCTCCTTGCTAGAGCCTCATCCAAAACGCCATTTATGATACCTTATGTCAAATTTTCTTGTTTCAGAATAATACGCGTTATACAATTGCAAACCGTAACTATAAGGACGTTGCCGAGCAGCGATTTTTGGCTTGCCGAGCAACGATGTTTTGGAGGTTTGCCATGACGACGCAAGAGGCCCACGCCCACGCAGCTCACGAATGTGACGAGCACGAGCACCACGGCGAGCCGGGACACGTCCACGACTCCCATGAGTGCGACGAGCACGAGCACCACGCCCACGACTCCCACGAGTGCGACGAGCACGAGCACCACGGCGAGCCGGGGCATATGCACGACTCGCACGAGTGCGACGGCCACGAGCACCACGGCCACTAAAACTCGTTCTTAAGCGCGGTTCCTATCTGCCTGTTCCTGATAGGTGGGAAGCAGGCTCTACGCGCTTTTGTCCATATCCGTATTTGTTGGGCAACTATAGAGTAGCCCGGAGGTGCTGTTGGCTTTGAGGAGTCTCATCAGAAGGGGTTCCGAAATGTTTCGGCGGGTCTGTGCGCCCCTGTTCATGCCGCCCAGACTCATACCCGCCGTCCAAGGAGCCGGGGGGTACTTTTTGACCTCGTCCGGCGGCGGTAAGCCCGGCTCCCACGACCACCATGACCATGAGGGCCATGATCACGACGATCACGAAGGGCATGACCACGACGACCACGAGGGGCATGACCACGACGACCACGAGGGGCATGACCACGACGACCACGAGGGGCATGACCACGACGACCACGAGGGACATGACCACGGTGGCCACGAGGGCCATGACCACGGACACCACGACCACGCCCACGACTTCAGGAGCGCCAGTCGCAAGAACCTAATCATTGCTCTAACCCTGATCTCCACCTACATGCTGGCAGAGGTTGTAGGCGGCGTCCTATCAGGCAGCCTGGCTCTCATAGCGGACGCGGGCCACATGCTCACCGACGCCCTAGCCATTGGGATGGCGCTGGCTGCCATGTGGATTGCGGACAGGTCGGCGTCGGCGGAGCGGACCTTCGGCTACGAGCGCACAGAAGTACTGGCCGCCATGTTCAACACCATCGCGCTGTGGCTCATTGCGGGATGGATATTCTTTGAGGCGTATCACCGGGCTTTCACGGAGGAGGTCCATGTCGACGGCGTACCCGTGCTCATCGTTGGCACCGGCGGTCTTTTGATCAATATAGCCGCCGCCTGGGTGCTTCACCGTTCCTCGGGGCACAGCATGAACGTAGAGGGAGCCTTCCAGCACGTCCTGGCCGACCTCATGGGTTCCGTAGGAGTCATTGTCTCCGCCGTGCTGATCATGGCGTTTGATTGGTCACTCGCAGACCCAATCCTCAGCGCTCTGATTGCGCTGCTCATCCTGTGGAGCAGCCGGCACCTGATGGCTACCGTGACCAACGTGCTGCTGGAAGGAACCCCCAAGCACATAGACGCCTACAAGCTCTGCAACGACATTGAAGCGGTAGAAGGCGTCACCCTCATCCACGACGTCCACGTCTGGACCATTACGTCGGGCAGCGAAGCGTTTACTGCGCACGTACTCGTCGACCCTTCGTACCAGGGGAGCAGAGAGGAGATCCGCACCAAGATCCAGGACATTGCCTACAACGATTACGGCATCAACCATGTCTCCGTCCAGCTGGAGCACACGGCATCCGTCTGCCGAGAAGACCACCACGTAGACCATCTGCTGCACACAAGCCGGCCAAGCGCGTCTTAGAGGCGGTCAGCGACGCGCAGTAGGAGCGGTAGGCGGCAGCCTGGAACACCGCTTTCCTTGACACCTTCATATGCGGTTGCTAGCATTGTTAGGCTGATTTACGCAGCAAGTCAGGAGGTACAAGCGGTCGCTCATGTTGAGCGGCTCGCTTTGTTTAGGAACGGGAGAGTCTGAAATTGGCCTATGTATCCGCTCTACGCTGCCGCTCATGCAGCCGCGAGTACCCCGTAGAGCCGTTAAACGTCTGCGACTTTTGCTTCGGCCCGCTTGAAGTCGTCTACGACTACGACGCCATAGCCAGGGTGGTAAGCAGAGAGCGCATAGCCTCCGGGCCTTTCTCCATACTCCGCTACCACGACCTTCTGCCAATCGACGTGGAGGACGCGGTCGAGATAGAAGCCGGGTTCACCCCCCTGCTCAAATGCAACAACCTGGGCAGAGTGCTGGGCCTGGAAAACCTCTACATAAAGAACGACTCGGTGAACCCCACGTTCTCGTTCAAGGACAGGGTGGTCACCATAGCGGCGACCAAGGCCCGCGAGTTCGGGTTCGACACCCTGGCCTGCGCCTCCACGGGCAACCTTGCCTGCAGCGTCGCCGCCCATGCGGCGCGGGCAGGAATGAAGGCGTTCGTCTTCATCCCCGCCAACCTGGAGCGGGGCAAAGTGGTGGGCGCCGCCATCTACAACCCCACCCTCATTGCCGTGGACGGCTCCTACGACGAGGTCAACCGCCTCTGCTCTGAAGTGGGCGACAACTACCCCTGGGCGTTCGTCAACATCAACATTCGCCCCTTCTACGCCGAGGGCAGCAAGACCCTGGCTTACGAGGTCGCCGAGCAGCTCAACTGGCGCGCTCCCGACCATACGGTGGTGCCCGCCGCCTCCGGCTCCATGTTCACCAAGATATGGAAGGGGCTCAAGGAGCTATCGGACCTTGGCCTGATAGGCAAAGTGCAGACAAGGATGCACGTGGCCCAGCCCGAAGGGTGCTCTCCAATCATAGAGGCCTACGAAAACAACACCCGGCAGGTCAAACCGGTGCGTGCCAACACCATCGCCAAGTCGCTGGCCATAGGCAACCCCACGGACGGCGTATTCGCGCTGGATACAATCAAGGCTTCGGAAGGCTCAGCGGTGATGGCAATGGAGGACGAGATAGCCGACGGCATCAAGCTCCTTGCCGAAACGGAAGGCATCTTCACTGAGACCGCCGGCGGTGTAGTTATATCGGGGCTGAAGCGCCTGGTGGAGCAAGGCAAGATCAAGCCAGATGAGGTCACAGTGGCCTATATCACGGGAAACGGGCTCAAGACAATTGAAGCGGTGGAGGACGTGGTCAGACCAGTCCTCACAAAACCCAACTTGGAAGCCTTCGAGGAGGCTCTTCATGCTAGCCCGGCATATTAGCAGGAGGCTCTCTAATGGCCAATAAGCGTATCAAGTTCACATTCCCCCCGGTGCTGATCACCGAACCGGTAATTCACAACCTGGGACAGAATTTTGACGTTGTGACCAACATCCGCCGCGCGGACGTGCGCGAGGAGATGGGTTGGGTGGTGTTGGAGCTTACCGGCGAGGAAGAGGAGATAGAGCGGAGCCTGGAGTGGGTCACCGGACTGGGAGTGCGTGTTGATCCCGTGAGCGGAGATGTAATAGAAGGGTGAACTTCATATTCACCTGCCGTACAAATAGTTGCAGTCCAAAGCTGCAATACCTAGGAGGAATTAGCGGATGAGCGTCACTGTACGAATACCGGGGCCACTGCGCCGTGTGACCAATGGCGAATCACAGGTAGCGGTGGAGGCCTCAACCGTAGGGGAATCGATCGACTCGCTGGATGCCAAGCATCCGGGCATCAAGGAGCGCATTTGCGATGAGTCGGGTGACCTCCGCTATTTCGTCAACGTCTATCTCAACGGTGAGGACGTCCGTTTTCTGGACGGTCTGAAAACGGAGATGAATTCGGGAGATGAGCTGAGCATCGTTCCGGCAGTCGCCGGCGGCTCTTCCTAGCCTCCCCTACTCCACGAAGCCAACCGTTTCTGGCTCTGCTCCAAACGAGCCGCTTCGTCCGCTGGCCGGTAGCCGTCCAAGAACTCCCTGGCAAGTTGGTCAAAGCTGCCCCCGGCTATGGCCACACGCATATCGGCCATCAGCCTCACCACAAACCTCAGGTTGTGGATCGTAGCCAATCGCAGGCCCAGGAGCTCTTTGGCCTTGAACAGGTGGTTGAGATAACCCGCGGTGAAATGGGCGCAGGTGTAGCAGTCGCATCCGTCTTCCACGGGGCTTTCGCGGCCCCGGAACGCGGAAGAACGTATATCCACCCTTCCCCGCCTTGTGAAGAGCGCCCCGTTACGAGCCACCCTTGTCGGCAGGGCGCAATCGAACATGTCCACGCCCCTGGCTACGCAGTGCACCAGGTCCTCCGGTGAACCCACGCCCATGAGGTAGCGCGGCTTGTCCTCCGGCAGCAGTCCGGCGGTATGCTCCACCAGCGGATACATGATCGATTTGGGCTCGCCCACGGCTAAGCCGCCGATGGCATATCCCGGAAAGTCCAGTCCCTTGATGTAAGAGGCCGACTCCTCTCTCAAGTCCTGGAACACCCCGCCCTGCACAATTCCAAAGAGCGCCTGATCATCCCTGGAGTGCGCCTCACGGCATATCTCCGCCCAGCGGTGGGTACGCTCCATGGCGTCCCGCACCGCATCCTTGTCATCGGTGTAGGCCAAGCACTGATCCAAGCTCATGATTATGTCCGCCCCCAGGCGCTCCTGATAGTCGATGACCTTCTTGGGGGTGAACAGGTGGCGTGAGCCGTCAATGTGCGATCGGAACTCAATTCCGTCGTCGGTGATCTTGGCACGGCGGCTCAGGCTGTAGACTTGAAACCCGCCGCTATCGGTGAGCGTAGGGCCATCCCAGCCCATGAACCGGCCCAAACCTCCCAGATCGCGCACGGTTTCAATGCCGTGCAGATACAGGTGGTAGGTGTTGCCCAAGAGCAACGCGGCGTCCAGGGAACGCAGCTCCTGAGGGGTAAGCGTTTTGACCGAGCCCTGAGTGGCCACCGGCATGAACACCGGGGTCGGCACGGGACCGTGCGGCGTGTGCAAAACTCCGGCACGAGCCGCGCCGTCAACCGTATCAAGCTGGAACTTGGCGTTCATTGCGGAATGGTCACAAGCTATCTAAAGTTTCTCAAAGCAGGCAAGATGGCAAAGAAGACCAGGGTAACCACTCCGTATGCTATACCGCTTATCAGCACCGTATCGGATACTCCACTGGCTATGCTGCCGCCCATCTGCACGAAACCAAGATCCACACCACCGGGGCGCTTCAACACTTCCGCAACACCGCCCAATAGAAGAACGCCTATCCAGCTCATCCCTTGAATGCTGGTCTGGAAACTCATCACCCGGCCGCGCAGGTCGTCGGGGGCTAGCACCTGCATGGCTACTATGCGCATGGCGCGGAACATCACCTGTGCCAGTCCCATGCCAAAGACAATGATCATGGTTAGGATGAATACGTCCGACTTGGCAAAAGCTATGAGCAGACCCGTATTGAGCACGGCCACGGCCAGCAGCAGATAACCCCTGCGCCCGAAATTGGAAAGAGATACAACGGTCAGCGCGCCAACAGCGCCTCCCAGCGTGGAAACGGTCATCAGATAACCCAGCCCGGAAGCGCCTTCTCCCAGCATTGCATCGGCAAAGATGGGCAGCATGAAACCGGCTGCGCCTCCAATCACAGAGAAGGTCACGCCTATGCTGACCAGGCCAAAGAGCACCTTCTCATTCCAGACGTACTTGAAGCCCTCCAAAAAGGAGCCTCTTTCACCGGACCCTCGCTGCTTGGCGCGCTGCTCTTCGGGGTTCCAGTCCAGCAGAAACACCGTTATGGCGGTGAACAGTTGCATAGCCGCCGTTGACGCGAAGAGAATCCCCTCCCAGCCCGCGCCTATAACGCCTATCAGTATGGCGGCCACCGCCGGGCCGGCCACCCTGGGCCAGGTGTCGGCCACATTGTCCCATGCCGCGGCGTTGGAGAGACGCCGTTTGTCCACAATGCTGCCCAGAAGCGCCTGGTGACTCGGCCGTCCAATAGACTGAATCACACCGCTAAGCACGGATGAAACCAGGAAGTGCCACCAGTGGATCAGGTCCAGTATTATCAAGACGGCCACGGCGGCCCAGAGCACCACAAGGAGCGATTCCGTGACTTTGGCCAGCAGGCGGCGGTCGATCTTGTCCGCCAGGAAGCCGCCGACAAACGGCATGAAGAGCATGGGCCATGCCAGTGAGGAGGTAACAAAGCCCAGCAGGAAGGGAGAGTCCGTTATCTCCCAGACCATCCAGGCACGGAGGAAAACACGCATCTGACGGGCCATGTTGGAGCTGGCGCGGCCTGCCCATAAGATGCGAAAGTTGCCTACTTCGAAAGCGGTCACAGAGCCGCGGATACGGCCAACAGGCCTTGCTTCTACTTCAGCCGGTGAATCTGAAGAGGAGTCCGCCACTGTACCTTCCGCTAAGCCTCTCGGTACTGGTAATAGTCGACAAATTTCCGCAAAGCCGCCGCCGTGCCCTGCAGTCCGTGCAAAGCGGGTATGCCCGCATCCGTAAGCCTCTTGTAGAACTCGTCCGCTAGCTCCTGTGGCGGGTGAGGATGCGAAGTAGACATGGCGGCCACGTACGGCTTCTTGGCCCGCTTGCGAAACTCGGCCAGTAACTCCGGGCCGTGTCCCCTATAGAGCGAAGGCTCGCCGTCCCTGACTACGGTATGCACCTCATGGACAATGATGTCCACGTTAGGGTCGTCGTTCAGCACGTCCAAGACGTTGTTCAGGTGATCGGGGTTGCTCAGCGTGCGCCCCTCGATGGGATTGGTATACGTACTTCCCACAACGTCGAATTTCTCCAGTATGCGCCGATAGGAGCTCGCTTCCAGCGAAGGCACCTTGAAACCGGCCTTGGAGAATACGTTGGTCATTTCAGTGGCGTGCCCGCCGGACAACGCCATCAGCCCCAGCCTGTCGCCGATGGTCGGCGGCAGTTGCAGGAGGAGCTTGGCCGTCTCGAAGACCTCGTCAACGCTTTCCATCTTGATGGCGCCGCACTGACGGAGCATAGCGTCCCAAACTGCGGACTCCGTTGTCATGGAGGTGGAATGCGATGCTACGGCCCGCGCCGCATCCTCCGTTTCTCCAACTTTCCAGACAAGAACGGGCTTCGTGGCGCATACTTGGCGCAGGACGTCGTAGAAACGCCTCCCGTCCCTTATGCCCTCCAAGTACATCCCTATTGCCGTGGTGTCTTCGTCCTGGGCAAAGTACTCCAGGTAATCCGTGCTGTCCAGAATGATGCCGTTGCCCATGCTGACCAGCTTGCTCACTTTGATTCCGTTGGCCAGACATCCCCTGGCAAATCCCCCCGACTGGGAACCGCTCTGGGAGATGAAGGCGAAGTTCCCGGCATCGCCGTGGTACCCGCCCAGGTTCACCCCCAGGCCAACCTTGGGATTGAAAACGCCCAGGCAGTTGGGGCCCACTATGTCCAGACCGCCGTCGCGGGCAAGCTGGAGCAACTCGCGCTCTCGTTGAATGCCATCCTCCATCCCTGTCTCGCCATAGCCTGCCGTATAGAGATGCACCCCGGCCACGCCCTTGGCTATACAGTCCTTGATCACATAGGGCACCACCTGCGCCGGTACGGATACGATGACGAAGTCCACGTCCCCGGGGACGTCCACCAGCCTTTCATAGTTGGGGAACCCCAGCTCTTCCGCGCTGGGCCATTCGTTCTTGTCTATGTTGATGTGGTACTTGGGCCCCTGGAACGGCAGCACGGTGCGCAGCCAGTTGTGGTTGTCGACCTGCTTGGAGCCAACAACGGCAACGCTTCTTGGATTGAATATACGTTCCAGCTTGTGCATCAGGCCTCTTCTCTTCCCTTCAACTCTATCCTTGCTTCTGCAACCATCACCTGCTCTCTATAGGCGTAGACGGGAAACAGCTCCAAGCTCACTATCTCAGGATTCTCCTGGACAAGGCCGGAGACCTTTAGAAGTACCTCTTCCAGGATAGAGGCTCTCGGCGCGGGCAGCGCCTCATATCCCTGCAGAAGCCGGCTTCCCCTTGGCTCGCGTATCATCAGCTTGGCGTCCTTGCCGGTGAGGGGCACAATGCGGTATGCCACATCTTCCCATACCTCCACGGCCATCTTCCCATAGCCGAACGAGAGGACGGGCCCAAACAGCGGGTCCTGGTGCAGGCGGACTATCACCTCTACACCGGGAGGCGGCGCTTTGCTTACAGAGAGCGACTCCACTCCGGCGTCCCAGGACTTTGCCTGGGCAAGGAGCGTGGGGAAGGCGTTGCGCAGGTCCGCTTCAGACGACAACGGTGTACCACCATCAAGCAGGAGCCGCTGCCTTGATACGGGTCTGAGCAGGACGGGGAAATCGGAGGCCCTGGCGGCGGAGACGGCTTCGTCGGCGGATGTCACCGCCGTGGTTTCAGCCACCGGTATTCCCGCCTCACGCAGCAATTCCTTGGACTCAGGGTCAGTGAGGACAAGACCAGACGATATGTCCCATTGCTGAATGAGACCTTTCACACTCATCTGCTGGAGCACCCCTTAGACGAATGCATGTATTCCTAGCACTATCAAACAGGGAAGTCAACCAAACCGGATGACTACGTTATAGCGTGTGCCTGCTCGTACTCAGAGATAGCGGCTTCGTGCTCCATGGTTAGACCTATATCGTCCAGTCCCCTCAGCAAACAGTCGCGGCGAAAGGCGTCGACCTGGAACTCCGCCGTGTATTCATCCGACCCCGTAACCAAGCAGCGCTCAAGGTCTACGGTGATCTCATAGTCAGCGCTTTCCTTGGCCTTGCCCATGAAGTGGTCGACATCTTCCGATGCAAGCTGCACCGGCAGCATGCCGTTCTGATAGCAGTTGTTGCGAAAGATGTCGGCGAAGCCGGAACTGATGATGGTGCGAAACCCGTAGTCCTCCAGCGCCCAGGGAGCATGCTCCCTGGAGGAGCCGCTGCCGAAGTTCGGACCGGCGATGAGGACCGTGGCGTCTTTGTATTTCGGATCGTTGAGAATAAAGTCGGGGTTGGCCTTCCCGTCCGGCAGCTTTCGCCACGAGTCGAAGAGGAACTCACCAAAGCCCGTGCGCTCAATGCGCTTCAAGTACTTGGCGGGGATTATCTGGTCGGTATCGACGTTGGCTCTGTCCAAAGGAACGGCTCTTCCGGTCACTCTTACATACGGTTCCACGGTTCTTCTCCTAGCTGAAGTTCCACTCTCTAATGTCCACAATATGCCCGGCAATGGCGGCGGCGGCGGCCATCTGCGGGCTCATCAAATGCGTGCGCCCGCCCGGCCCCTGCCTTCCCTCGAAGTTGCGATTGGACGTGGAGGCGCACCGTTCGCCGGGGCCCAGGATGTCCGGGTTCATACCCAGGCACATAGAGCACCCAGACTCACGCCATTCGAAGCCCGCGTCCACGAATATCCTATCCAGACCTTCCGCTTCCGCCTGAGCTTTCACCGCCGTGGAGCCCGGCACGACCAGTGCCCTAATCTTATCGCTAACCCTGCGCCCGTTGACCACCTCTGAGGCAGCGCGCAGGTCTTCAATGCGTGAGTTGGTGCAGGAGCCTATGAAGACACGGTCAAGGAGTATCTCCTGCATTGGCCTGCCGGGTTCCAGGTCCATGTACTTCAATGCTCGCTCCGCCGCCTCACGCTCCACCGCGGATTCGAACGAACCCGGATCAGGCACGCGCTCCACTACCGGCACCACCATACCGGGGTTAGTCCCCCAAGTGACAAAGGGCGACAGAGCAGACGCGTCCAGCTCAACCGTGGTGTCGTAGGCGGCGTCCGCGTCAGTTTTCAGCGAGAGCCACTTTTCGGCGGTGGCTTCAAAAGCGTCCCCTTGTGGGACTCTGGGCCTTCCCCTGAGGTATTCAATAGTCTTGCCGTCCGGAGCCACCATACCTGCCCTTGCCCCTGCCTCGATGGACATATTGCACACCGTCATGCGGCCCTCCATGGAGAGGCCGCGGATAGCTTCGCCGGTGTACTCGACCACGTGGCCGGTGGCTCCGCCGACGCCTATCTTGCCTATGATAGCCAGGATGATGTCCTTGGCGGTAACGCCGTAAGACAACTCCCCATCGACTCGAATCTCCATGGTCTTGGGCTTCGCCTGGCGCAGGGTCTGCGTCGCCAGCACGTGTTCAACTTCGGAAGTGCCTATACCGAAGGCCAGCGCGCCAAATGCGCCATGCGTAGAGGTATGGCTGTCGCCGCAGACAATCGTCTTGCCAGGCTGGGTATAGCCCATCTCCGGCCCTATGACGTGCACAATCCCCTGGCCGGGGCTGTCCATCCCGTAGTAAGTTATGTCAAACTCCTCCACGTTCCGGTTCAAAGCATCTATCTGAGCGCGGGAAATCAGGTCGGCAACAGGCAGTGCGCGGTCTGTTGTGGGCACGTTGTGGTCCACGGTTGCAACCGTCAGATCCGTTCTCCTGACTTTACGGTTGTTCATGCGGAGTCCGTCGAACGCCTGTGGTGAGGTGACCTCATGCACAAGGTGCAGGTCTATGTAGAGGATAGCCGGCTTATCCGGCTCCTCGTAGACTACGTGCTCACTCCAGATCTTCTCAAACATCGTGTTCGGCATATCTTCCCTCTCAGATTCGCTGGGTCTTTTGTCAACTAGGTGAAGCTTACCGCTTCAGCTGGCTTTTCAATGTCGTCTCCCATGCTGAGCAGACGGTTCAGGGCGTTCATGTAGGCCTTTGCGCTGGCAACTATGATGTCCGTGTCCCCACTGCGTCCAACAAACGCTTGGCCGTTGCTCTCAATGCGAATGCTCACTTCGCCTACGGCGTCTATGCCCTCCGTAACGGCTTGTACGCTGAATTCGGTCAGTGTGTTGGGCACCTTTATGACCCGGTTGATGGCCTGATACACGGCATCTACCGGGCCCGTGCCGGTAGCGGCGTCGGTTCTGATTTGACCGTCCGGCCCTATCAGCCGTACGGTAGCCGTAGGTATTTCGTGATTGCCGCATGAGACCTGGATGTGGTCAAGCTCGTACACGTCATCGAAACTACGACGCTGGTTGGCCATCAGCGACTCCAGGTCTCTATCGGTTACTTCGCGCTTTTTGTCGGCCAGCTCTTTGAAGCTTTCGAATATACGGCCTAGCTCAGCGTCGGTAGGTTGATATCCCAACTCGTCGAGCCTGGACTTCAGGCCATGCCGGCCGCTGAGCTTACCCAGCACCACTTCGCTGCTGGGCCAGCCTATGCTCTGCGGATCCATTATCTCATAGGTGGTGCGCTCCTTCAGGAACCCGTCCTGATGGATGCCTGAGGCGTGTCTGAAGGCGTTTCTCCCCACCACAGCCTTGTTGGGTTGCACCGCGAAGCCTGTGATGTCGCTTACCAGCTTGCTGACGCGGTGGATCTGGGTTGTATCTATATCCAGCCTGATCTTGTAGTGGTCCGCCCTGGTGTGCAGCGCCATGATCACTTCTTCTATGGCCGCGTTTCCGGCCCTTTCGCCTATACCGTTGATGCATCCCTCTATTTGCCGCACCCCGGCCTTTACGGCGGCAAGGCTATTGGCCACGGCCATTCCCAAGTCGTTGTGGCAGTGGACGCTTAGCCTTACCTTGCCTATGTTGGGCACGTTTTTCTTGACGCCCTCCAGCAGCGCGGTAAACTCGGCGGGTGTTGTGTAGCCCACGGTATCCGGGATGTTTATTGTAGTGGCGCCGGCATTGATGCAGGCCTCCAGCATTGTATAGAGGTATTCCGGTTCCGTCCGCGTGGCGTCCATGGGCGAAAACTCTACGTCTTCAACGTAGCTCTTGGCTCGTTCTACGTTGGACACAGCCATATCCATGACTTCTTCCCGGCCTTTGCGAAGCTGATGCATTATGTGAATGTCAGAGCTGGAGAGGAAAACGTGGATGCGGGGATGTCTGGCTTCTTGCAAAGCTTCCGCCGCTTTATCCACGGCGGTGGGGTTGGCGTGCGCCAGGGCGCAGATGATGGGCTTGCGTATCTCTTTGGCAACGGCCCTCACCGCTTCAAAATCACCGGGGGAGCTTACAGGGAACCCCGCTTCTATTATGTCCACGCCCATCGCTTCCAGCCGCCTTGCCACCTCCAGCTTTTCTTCTACGGTCATGGCTGCGCCGGCAGACTGTTCGCCGTCGCGCAGCGTGGTGTCGAATATATATACCTTGTCCTCTACCATGGTTCTGGTGCTCCTAGTTAAACAATTGGGATGGTGCCCGGCGGGCACATCGGAGGGAAGCTAAGGGTCACAGGACAACGCGGTCCGTTAGACCCAGCCTTGCTAAGACCCGGCCTTGGCAACGGACCACGCGCCTTACCTCCAACGCGTTTGAATATGATTGTTTGGCAATCATCACGTAGTGCTCTTGAGCCAGGGCATCATACCCCTTAGCTCCTTGCCCACCTTCTCTATGGGGTGGCCAGAGTTCTCCTCACGTAGAAGCTTGAATCTGGGACGGCCCTCGTCGTTTTCCGCAATCCACTCCCTGGCAAAGGTACCGTCTTGTATCTCACTCAGCACCTTCTGCATCTTCACTTTGACGTCTTCATCTATGATGCGGGGCCCCCGGGTGTAGTCGCCGTACTCTGCCGTATCGCTGACCGAATACCGCATGTACTCCATGCCTCCCTGATACAGCAGGTCCACTATCAGCTTCAGTTCATGCATAACCTCAAAATAAGCCGACTCCGGTTGATAGCCGGCCTCTACCATGGTCTCAAAAGCTGCTTTGACCAGAGAAGTAACGCCTCCGCAGAGCACGGTTTGCTCGCCGAAGAGGTCGGTCTCCGTCTCCTCTTTGAACGTGGTATTCAGTACACCCGCCCTGAGCGAGCCCACTCCCCAGGCATAGGCCAGCGCCGTATCTTTGGCCTTGCCCGTGGCGTCCTGGTGCACTGCCACCAGGGAAGGCACCCCGTTCCCCTGTCGATATACCTCGCGCATTCTATGGCCCGGAGCCTTGGGAGCTATCATCCAGACATCCACGTTGCTGGGCGGAACTACCGTCTCATAGTGGATGGAAAAACCGTGAGCAAAAGCAATGCTCTTTCCGGCGCTGAGGTTTGGCTCTATGTCACGCTTGTAGACCTCGCCCTGCGAGGTGTCGGGGAGCAGCATCATTATAATGTCCGACTCTTTGGCGGCCTCTGAAGCGAGGGCAACGCTGAAGCCGTCCTCTTCCGCCTTGGACCAGCTTCCGCTTCCTTCGTACAGGCCTACAATCACGTTCAGCCCGCTGTCCTTCAGGTTCTGAGCATGGGCATGCCCCTGGCTGCCATATCCAATGATTCCAATTGTCTTATCTTGGATCAGTGATATATCGGCGTCATCCTTGTAGTAGACCGTTGCCATGCCTTGCTCCTTGAGTTTCGTTTGAGCTTGCCGCTGCTATGAAGCGCCCAGGTTCTTGCTCTTTACTCTCCCGTTCTCCAACCCGTGCGACGTAAGCGGCCCGCGGTTCATAGCCACCCGGCCCGTGCGCATCATCTCTTTTACGCCAAACGGCTTGAGCAGCGTATACAGCGAATCTATCTTGTCTTCGTCTCCGGTCACTTCAATGATCATGGACTCATTGGAAACGTCCACGATGTTCGCTCTGAAGATATCGACCATCTGGATTATCTCGCTGCGGGTCTGCGCCGTGGAGCGCACTTTGATCAGCGCCATCTCACGAGACACGCAGTCCATGTCCGACAGTTCGGTGACCCGCACAACGTCGATCAGCTTGTAGAGCTGCTTGGTTACCTGCTCAACCGTGGTATCGTCGCCTTCCACGACAAAAGTCATGCGAGAAAGGTTGGGTATCTCGCTGTGACCTACGGCCAGGCTGTGGATATTGTAACCGCGCCGCCTGAACATACTGGCTATACGGTTCAATACACCCGGCTTGTCTAGAACCAGAGCCACAAGTGTGTGTGAGTGCTTTGTTGCTGTAACCATGTTCTCTATACCTACTAGGACGGCGGCATCATGTCCGGATTTGCCTCCATCACTGCCGCAAACTGTTCTGGCGCCTCTATAAGCTCGTTGACGCTCTCTCCGGGCGGGATCATTGGATAAACGTTCTCCTCCGGGTCCACCACAAAGTCCACGATCACCGGGCCTTCGTATGCCATAGCCTCTTCAATGGCGCCCGCCACCTGGTAGTTCTCGTTTACTCTAATGCCCAGCACACCGAACGCCTCGGCCAGCTTCACAAAATCCGGGTTTCCCGTGTATTCCGTGGCGTAAAAGGTATCTTTGTAGAACATGTGCTGCCACTGCCTAACCATGCCCAGGAACCGGTTGTTCATTATGGCGAACTTCACCGGTATCTTGTTCTCCACCATGGTCGCCAGCTCCGACATCGTCATCTGGAAGCCGCCGTCACCCGCAATCGACCAGACCACCTCGTCGGGTCTGGCAAGTTGAGCGCCCATAGCGGCCGGCACCTCGAAACCCATGGCTCCGGCGCCGCCGGATGTGATCATGGTGTTGGGTTCCGTGAACGTGTATAGCTGAGCCGCCCACATCTGATGCTGACCCACTCCGGTAACTATAATCGCCTTGCCCTGCGTGATATCGGAAAGCTGCTTGAGGATGAACTGCTGGGTCAGCTTGGGGTTGTTAGGCATACGCAACGACGGATGCTCCCTGCGCAGCTGCTCAATCTCGTCCAACCACTCCGTGCGGGTTGCCGGCTCTATCTGCTTGTTGAGTGTCCTGAGCACGCGGCGCAGGTCTCCCACAATGGGAACGTGCGTCTTCACGTTCTGCCCAATGACCGCCGGGTCTATGTCCACGTGGATCACCTTGGCCTTGGGCGCAAAAGCGCTGACACGGCCCGTAACGCGGTCGTCAAACCGCGCCCCCAGTGAAATCACCAGGTCCGACCTGTCGATAGCCAGGCTTGCGTAGGCCACCCCGTGCATACCGGGCATACCCACGCTGAGCACGTGTGTCTCCGGGAAGCAGCTCAGTCCAAGCAACGTGGTTATGACGGGAATCTCCGCCTTTTCGGCAAACTCCCTCAGCTCCTGATAGGCGTGGGAAATGATCACTCCGTGTCCGGCAAGTATCACCGGCCGCTTAGCGTCCTTGATCAGCCTGACCGCTTTCTTGATCTGGCTGGAATGGCCCTCCAGAGTCGGTCTGTATCCGGGTAGGTCAATCTCCTCCGGATACTCAAAGTCGCCCTTCTCTATGAACACGTCCTTGGGTATATCCACCAGCACAGGGCCTGGCCGGCCCGTCTTAGCTATGTAGAACGCTTCATGAATGACCCTGGGGATATCCTCCGCTTTCATCACAAGATAGTTGTGCTTGGTGATGGGCAGCGTGACTCCCGTGGTATCGCCCTCTTGGAAAGCGTCCTTGCCAATTGCGGCGCGGGCAACCTGGCCCGTGATGCAGACCATTGCAGAGGAGTCCATGTTTGCGCAGGCAATGCCCGTGACCAGGTTGGTTGCGCCCGGCCCGGAGGTGGCAAAAGCAACCCCTACCCTGCCGGACGCTCTGAAATACCCGTCCGCCGCCATGGCTGCTCCCTGTTCATGGCGCACCAGTATATGCCGCAACTGCGGATACTGAGGCATCGTCTGGTAGAGGGGCAGTATCGCGCCACCGGGAAGCCCAAATACTACGTCCACGCCCTCACGCAAGAGGCTTTCGCAAACCATCTGGGCGCCTGTGAGCTTCATTTCTCCTCTACCTCCGTGTAGTTTCTTCCAAATTCAGCTTTGAACATCAACAAAAAAATCCCGTCCCACTAAGGGACGGGAAACGGTTCCCGCGGTACCACCCTTCTTCCCCAACATCATATCAGGGCTCTCTATTGCGATAACGGTGCAACCCCGTTGGCTCCAACCATTTACCAGCCCAAGCCAACTGCTCCCGGGCGAGTTCGGGGCCTCTTTGTCACCGGCTTTTCAGCTGCCGCCGGCTCTCTGTGACCGAGCCTCTCCTACTACTCCCGTTCAAAGCAGAATATTCACTTGCTGTAACTGTAGAAAGTTAACACCAGCCGCCGTGACTGTCAAGTGCGCGCAATGTTTCCGTAGAAATCCGATAGTCCATGTGTATGCTCATGAACATGCTATCGGTCCATCCGAATTGCGTTGGTGCAGGGGATGCCGTGCCCCAGCCATCTCGTCTCGTCGCTGAACAGGTTGTCCTTGTATGCCTCGTAGAAGCGCTTTATGCGGTCCTCATCCACTCCCTCGAACTCGTCCAGCACGCCCCAAGCGGTGAGGGCAACGGTTCCCTCCGGTATATCGGGGTAGAACCTGGTGACCAGCCATGCTCCGTTTCCGTTCAAGTTTCCGTGGATCTCTCGCAACCGCTCCTTGTCGGCGTCGTTGGTGAGATTGTGGCTTATTATCACGTTGCCGTGCTCCATGTTGTGCACGATTAGCTCATCCGCGACTCCATCCTCGTAGAACCCACACTGTGTTGGCATAGCCCAGTGATCGCCGGACGTGGGCGGCACGGTGCTGTAGGCAACGGTCTCATTTAAGTGAAAGGCGGTTGGCATCAGGGGTTGAGGCACACCGATACCGTCTACGTAGCTAGAAGCTCCTCTGTCCGGAGTCGGACTTGGCACGGGCGGAGATGGCTCAGACGTGATGGCGCTGTCACAGGCTGACAGTGAGAGACTCAGCAGGATCACCGCCGCTGCGAACCCGATTAGCCTCAGAGCGGATTTTACGATTGGACCCCCTTACTATCATCGGGACCTATCTACTGTAATGACCGTCCAGATGAGCAACATGATGACCAGTAGAAAGACCACTACTCCGATTGCTACTGCCGTGACC
Organism: Dehalococcoidia bacterium; assembly: GCA_965220545.1. Taxonomy (GTDB): domain Bacteria; phylum Chloroflexota; class Dehalococcoidia; order Lucifugimonadales; family QGNO01; genus DAOUJH01. Next base: position 450,174 of record CBDCQF010000011.1, on the reverse strand, counting down.
ATTCACCACCTCCAACCTACGCTCAGTATGCGTATCCCTGCCATTCGTGAATATCGGTCGGTACCCTTCTCTACTAGAAACGCATGAATATTGTATCCGCAGTCTCCCAAATGAACTGGTGATACTCTATTTCGCTGGGAACCTCGAAGAACATCCATCCCACCAGCTCGCAGGGAGATCCTGCCTCGTCACAGGTCTCATGCAGTTCCACGGCAGGGGCGTCTATGCCGTCTCCCCAGAGGAAGGGAAGCAGATCCCCATCCGAAGGCAGCTTCTCAGCCACCTCACTCCTGTCCTGGAATGGATTGAGAGGCCTGTAGTCAAAGAACTCGGCGTCTCTGAGCCTGGCCGACTGCGCGTCTATGGATAGGAATACAACGTTTGCCTGGCGGTTCCGCAGCTCCAAGCGGGCCGCCGCAAGCATTTTGCCCTCTTGGGAGGGCCTGATCACGTAGTGGTTGTCTTCTATTGAGTAGGCCACCTCATCAACAAGGCGCATCTCCTTTACCCTGACGGTGAGGGCCTCTCCAAAGGCCCAGTCCGTGGCGCTCGACCCCGTAATACAGGCGGGCAGGGCCAGCAGGCAGAAGAGAATAACAAGTGCGGACGCGGTTAGTGCTCGGTTGGTCATCTGTAGTCTCTCGGAATAATGATAATTGCTACGCGGTTATGGAAGATATGGACGCCATGGATCTCAGCTTTTGCACCAGGTCGGGCAGGACCTCCAGCACGTAATCCACGTCCTGATCGGTGTTTTCCCGGCCCAGGGTCAGCCGCAGGCTGGACTGCGCCAGCTCCGCCGTCAACCCTATGGCGACAAGAACGTGCGACGGTTCCAGGGACGCCGACGTGCAAGCGCTTCCGCTCGATGCCGCCACCCCGGCGAAGTCCAGTCCCAGCAGCAGCGGTTCGCCTTCCAAGTGCTCGAATGAGAGGTTGATATTGTTGGGTAGACGCCGTTCCGGGTGACCGTTCAGGAACACGGAAGGTATCTTCTCCTGGATGCCCCGAAGCAGCCTGTCCCTCAGATGCCGGGTGTGCTGTCCGAGCCACTCCTGCTCATCTACGGCAAGGCGGAGCGCCATGGCGCTGCCAACCATGCCGGCCACGTCCTCCGTGCCGGCGCGTCGCTGCCTCTGCTGGCTGCCGCCCACGTGCTGCGGCGTGAAAGGAGTGCCCCGTTTTGCATAGAGAATGCCCACGCCCTTGGGCCCGTGAAACTTATGCGAGGAAAGGCTAAGCATGTCTACTCCAAGCCGCCTCACGTCTATATCCAGGTATCCAGCGGCTTGAACGGCGTCCGTGTGGAACGTGATGCTGCGCTCCATGGCGGCGGCACGCTCTTTGACCAGCTTTGCCGCCTCCGCCACGGGCAGGACGGTGCCTATCTCGTTGTTGGCATACATCATGCTGACCAGGATGGTGCGGTCCGTGATGGCCTCGTTCAGGTCCTCCAAGTCGACCATGCCGTACCTATCCACTGGGAGATACGTCACGTCATATCCCAGGTTTTCCAGGAAATGACAGGCGTGGAGCACGGCATGGTGCTCAATGGCTGTGGTGATGATGTGGTTTCCGGTGGGCTGCAGAGCCATGGCCGCTCCGTAGACCGCCGTGTTGTCGGACTCTGTGCCCCCGCTGGTGAAAATCACCTCGCTGGTGCGGCAGCCCAGAATCCGCGCCACCGTCTCCCTGGACTCATCTACGGCCTTGCGCGCTTCCTGGGCCAGTGTGTAGATGCTGGAGGGATTGCCGTAGCTATCCATGAAATACGGCAACATGGCCTCCACGACCTCAGGCCGCATCTTGGTTGTTGCGGCGTGGTCCATATAGATAAGGTCATCCGGCTTTTCAGCCATGTCAACTCTCCAACGTCAGGTCAACAGTCCTATCAGTTTAGCATAGAGACCGCTATTGGGGCAGATTGCCCCATAAAGGATGCCGGACGGCGACGTTGTAAGGCCCGCTCATGGTGAGCTTGTCGAACCAAATGGGCGAGCCCGCTGTATACAACCGCATCTGCAGGTGCGGTCTCCCTGGTATCCTCCCTACCGCCGGTATGCTCCCCTGATAGTGCTCTGCATGGACTACATGTCCAGCCTGCCGCGAGCAGCGCCGAATACGGCAAAGGCTATCACCGCCGCGCCGCCGATCATCACGGCGCTTGGAGCGCCAATGTAGCTGGCAAGGATTCCCGCGTAAAACCCGCCGAGCGGCAGTAGGTTGAACGTCATTCCCCACAGTCCCATAACCCTGCCGCGAAGCTCATCGGGCACGAGCAGTTGTAGTGTGCTCTGGGCCAGAACCATGTACACGGAACTGGACATCCCGGCAAAAGCCACCAGCGCCAGAGAAACGGGGAACCAACTGGAAAAGCCAAACAGGATGATCAGTGTACCAAAGGCAATTGCGCCGCCAATTAGCACAATGCCCTTGTTCTGGAGATCACGCAATGACCCCACTATCAGCGTCCCAGTGACCGCCCCTATTCCACTCATGGCGTGAAGGAAGCCCAGCCCCGTCGGCCCCACTCCCAGGATGTCCTTTTGGAATATGGGCAACAGGAAGATGTAGGACAGGCCAAAGAAGCTGTTGAAGAAGGTCATGCCCAGCAGAAAGGCGAAGATGTGATGTCTCCGCACGAATGACAGACCATCCAGCAGGTCTCTGAAGAAGGCGGCCGAACGAGACCGAGGGATCCTGGGCATGCGTACCACGCTTAGGAACGTCACGAAGACCAGGAAGCCGATGGTGGCAAGATACAGCGTTAAGGACGCTCCAACCAAGGCGATGAGCACCCCGGCTACGGCGGGGCCAACTATCCTGTTGCCCTGCCAGATCATGGAGTTCATCGCCACGGCATTCATCATCACGCGCCGGTCTATGAGATGAGGAAAGATGGCCTGCCGCGACGGCTGATCGAATGCGCCCAGAGCCCCCATTATGAATGCGTTCGCCATGATGTGCCAGGGCTGGACCAATCCCATCAAGGTTAGGGTGGCCAGGGCGCCTACGGCCACGGCGTTCAGCGACTGCACTATCATTATCAGCCGCTTGGGGTTCACCTTGTCCGCTACCACTCCCCCGAATAGGTTCAAAACGATAGCGGGTACAGCCGTGGACAGTCCGACTAGCCCCAGCTGTACTGGCGAGCCCGTAAGGTCATACATCAGCCAGCCAACGGTCACGATGAGCATCTGAAAGCCCATGACGGAGACCACCTGGCCGAACCAGAAGATACGATAGTCCCGGTATTGCAACGCCTCGAACAGGCTCAACCGTGAGCTCAAGGCGGTTAACAAAGACATCTAGATCAACGGGAAATGACTACGCTTTACGGTCGTGCAGAGAACGACGGTCTATCCCTTATCGGGAATGCTGGTCCAAACCACCCCGGAAGCGTCCTGCATTATGCCATTGTCTGTAATGGCCTGCCTTACGGCTAGCAGCGTAGCGTTGGGATCGCCGGTCACAAGCTTCCAGTCGGGCTCCTCGGGAAGCCAGTAGGGGGACGTTATCCGCACTACCGTTCCTTCGCCGGGGTTAACGTAGATGCCTATTTTGTCTCTGTCCATAAAATCCTCCCTGGCGGGCATACTACTCCACAGTTACCGTCTTTGCCAGATTCCTTGGCTGGTCCACGTCACAGCCTCTACGCACCGCCACGTGATAGGCCAGCATCTGCAGGGGCACGGCAGAGACCATGGGAGTAAGAAGCTCCGGTGTCTGTGGAATCTCAATAACCTCGTCGGCGAGGGCGGCAATTTCCCTGTCTCCCTCGCTAACCACGGCTATTATTCTTCCTCCTCTTGCCTTCACCTCCTCAACGTTGCCCCGCATTTTATCGTATAGACTATCCCGCGGCGCAATCACCACCACCGGCATGTTCTCATCTATGAGGGCTATTGGGCCGTGCTTCATCTCTCCCGCCGGGTAGCCCTCGGCATGGATGTAGCTGACCTCTTTCAGCTTCAGAGCGCCCTCCAGGGCAACGGGCATATTCAAGCCGCGTCCCAGGTACAGGAAGTTTTCATATCTATGCAGCTTCTGGGCCAGCTTTTCTATACGCTTCTCCTGTTCCAAAACCTGGCCCACCAATCTTGGAATGGTCGAAAGGTCTTGCAGCAGTTTGCTCAGCGTCTCGTCGTCAATAGTCTGCCTGGCTCTACCCAGATATGCCGCCAGCAGGTATAGCGCAGCAATGGAGCCAGTGAAGCACTTGGTGGTGGCAACCCCAATCTCCGGCCCCACGCCTATGTTCACCGTGCCGTCTACAATACGGGTTGCCTGGCTGGAATCCACGTTGCAGACCGAGATCTGCCTGGCGCTCTTGCGCGCCGCCTCCTCTATCGCGGCCAGAGTATCGACCGTCTCCCCCGACTGGCTGACCGAAACAACCAGAGTGCGGTTGTCCACTACGGGGTCCCTGTAGCGCAGCTCGGAAGCGTTGTCCGCCTCCGCCGGCAGACCGGCCAGCTTCTCTATATAGTGGCGGCCTACCTGCGCCGCCAGCAGGCTGGTGCCCATGCCGGTGAGGACTACCCTGTTCAAGTCTGCTATCTCTGAGTCGGAGAACGGAAACCGTTCCAGCGCCACCTGCGGAGGGTCAAAGGAAACTCTGCCGGACAGGGTCTGAAGCAAAGCCTGCGGCTGCTCCATGATCTCCTTCAGCATAAAATGTTTGAAGCCGCCCTTGGCCAGGGCCACGGCACCGTAGGGGGCCTGTTGCGGCTGCCTCTCCACGACACCATTGTCCAGCGAACGATAGTGGACACGATCAGGCCGTATCTCCGCCAGCTCACCGGGGCCAAGGTGGACGACGCGAGAGGTGTATGGAAGCAGGGCGGGCAGGTCGCTGGCAAGGTACATGTCGCCTTCGCCGTAGCCAACGGTGATCCCGCCGGCATTCCCCAAACGGAAGGCGACCAGGCGGTCCGGCTGTGAAGCGAGCATGGCCACCACGGCTTGGGCCCCCTTTATTTCTCCGGCCGACAAGGCAACCGCCTCTTCGAAAGGGGCGCCCTCCGCCATAAACGACTCTACAAGATGGGCTATTACCTCGGTATCCGTTTGCGAGTTGAATATGTGGCCGTCTTCTTGGAGACGCTGTTTCAGGCCAAGGTAGTTCTCCACAATGCCGTTGTGTACTATCACCACGTCCCTGTTGCAATCCCCGTGGGGGTGCGCGTTTACCTCGTTGGGGCTGCCGTGCGTGGCCCAGCGCGTGTGTCCGATGCCCACCGCTCCCAGGGGAACGGTACCGTTCAGCGATTTGACAAGCGCACTCAGCTTTCCCGGGGCCTTGTGCACAACAAGCCCCTCTCCGTTCACAACGGCTATACCCGCGCTGTCATAGCCGCGATACTCCAGACGCTCCAACCCTTGTAGGAGTATCGGCGCCGCTTCCTTACTGCCTATATAGCCCATGATTCCGCACATAATGACTATGGATCCACGCTCTCACGCCGGGGTACCGCGCTCTCTACCCCATACTCACCCCTGTACTCCTCAGGCAGCAATGCCGCCACCCGCTCCATGATCATATCGGTCAGCGAATCGAGCAAGGGGCCTCTTACCTTCCCCTCCATCGGCGGCAAGCTGAACGGCTGGCCGATATTGACCTTGAAATGGGTAAATGGGAACGGCAAACGCTGGAAGGATTGGACGTTCTCCGTGCCGGTGATGCCCACGGGCAGGATGGGCGCGTTGGACTTCAAAGCAAGGTAAGCCACGCCGTTGATCACCGGGCCTATGCCGCGAGGATTTCTGGTCCCTTCGGGGAACAACGCCACTACTTCCTCGTCTTCCAGCTTTCTGAGCAGCAACCTCAGCAAATCGACGTCGCGGCCGTCCCTATCGGTTGGGTAGGCATGCCACTGGCGCATGAACCAGGACACTACCAGATTGCGGAACAGTCCGCGCTTCGCCACCAGGTTGAGGGGTCGGTTTATGCCGGCGACCAGTACGGGCGGATCGGCGTTGGATTGGTGATTGGCCACCACTATCAGCCTCCCTCTGGGAGGGATACCTTCCTGGCCTACTACTTCCCAGCGCCCAAAGGTGGAGAAGCAGAACCTGGCCAGAAGGTTGCTCGCTTTGTATACAAGCGTCACCGCATCTCCTCTACCAACTCCATTGCCCACACTACCACTTGCTCCAGCGATAGTTCATCGGTGTGGATGATGTGGGCATCTTCCGCGGGCTTGAGCGGCCCCACTCTGCGCTGGGAGTCCATCAAATCCCTCGCTTCTACCTCTGCCAGCACCTCTTCAAAGGAGACCTCTTGTCCCATAGCTGATTGCTCCTCGCTGCGGCGCCTGGCGCGCACTTCCGCGGAAGCGGTCAAGAATATCTTGATATCCGCATTGGTAAGCACCTCTGTGCCTATATCGCGGCCCGCCATCACAATCGGCCCGCTCCTGGCTACGATGCGCTGCTGCCTGACCAGCTCTCTCCGCACCGCGGCTATACGTGACACCTGCGAGACGTGCCTCTCGACATCCGGGTCTCTCAGATACGGAGTGGCGTCCCAATCTCCAAGATATACGGACGCCACTCCGCTATCGTCGAAATGCACTTTTATAATCCGGGGGTCCTGCGCCAGCCTGACCACCGTGTCGACATCCATGGGGTCTATGTTATTGTGAACCGCCGCCCAGGTTAAGGCGCGGTACATCAAGCCGGTGTCCAGGAATCTATATCCCAACTTCTCGGCCAGCATGCGGCCCGCCGACGTCTTGCCGGATGCAACGGGACCGTCTATGGCTATGGTACTGGGCCTATTCATGTTCTCAAGCAGCGAGAGTCAGCTTTGTGATTATAGGTGTCGGGAATGCGCCGCACAACAGGGCTGTATGGCGCGCCGTCCGGTATGGTAAGTTCGAAGCAGGTTGCAACAGGGATGACCGCGTCACCGGGTTATTCTAGCGGAAAGTCCCAGTCTACAACACCAGTGAAAGTGATGCTCGCCATATGGATATAGCTATCCTGCTCGGGGCCGTTCAAGGTGTCACGGAGTGGCTGCCCGTCAGCTCGGAGGGCGCCGTTGCCGTCGCCTACTCTCTTCTGCGGGACACGTCCCTTTCTGAAGCCGTGGCCTACGCCCTGTGGCTGCACCTGGGCACCGCCGTCTCCGCGCTGGTTGCCTTTCGCGGGCAGGTCAGTGACCTTATCAAAGAGGTGACATCCGCTCCTCTAGCCCCCTCTCCCCTGTTGCGTTTCCTTGTGGTGGCAACGCTGATCAGTGCGGCGATAGCGGTCCCGCTGCTGCTACTCCTGGACGAGTTGTCGGAGCGAACGGGCGCCTCGGCAATGGTTATTGTAGGCGTACTGCTGCTCTTCACCGGGGCGGCCCAACTCCGTGGACGCAGCAACGGCGTCAGGGGATTGACCGACGTATCTCTGGAAGACGCCCTGCTGTGCGGCGTATTTCAGGGAGTGTCCGTGCTGCCCGGCCTGAGCCGCTCCGGACTGACCGTGGCCGTGCTTCTTGCCCGTCGACTGGACAGACGGGAGTCTCTTATTTTGAGTTACCTGATGAGCATTCCCGCCGGATTGGGCGCGGCGGGATTTGCTTACTCCAGGGACAATGCACTCGTGGAGATGGAAGGTATCGTGGCCAGCGTTGTCGCCTTTCTGGTAGGCCTCCTCAGCATAAGAGTCCTGCTCCGGCTGGCTGAACGAATCAACCTTGCTCCGTTTGTCCTGAGTGTGGGTGTTTTGATGATAGCGGGCGCGGTTTTGGCGCTGGCCCAAGCATGAACTCACACTATGCAGGAAGTTGTACGGTCAACTACGGGTGCTGTATGGTAATCTGTAATTGCTCCTAAGTTTAATCCCAACTCTAGTCAGGAGATATCAGTTTGGCTAACAAACGCAAAGCCCGCTCGGCTCCACAGCAAGAACCGGAAGCCACGATAGAAGAGCTGCCCCTTCTTCCCCGGCGTGAAGCGCTCGTCTTCCCCAAGCTGGTTTCCCAACTGGCGGTGTTCCGCGCCGCGTTTCAGCGCTCTCTGCAGGAAGCCGTTGCCGGTGACAGGCGCATCGTAATCATCGGTCGCCGCAACGTCCAAAGCTCGGAGTTCGACGTGAACGACCTGTACGGCGTGGGCACCGTGTCCATGGTGGGCCGGATGCTCAAGCTGCCGGAGGGCGCATCCACAGTGTGGCTGCAGGGCGAGGATAGAGTCCGCATCCTGGAGGTGACGCAGACCGAGCCTTTTTACAAGGCCAAGGTGCAAGTGTTGACGGAGCCTGAAGAGTATTCCGTGGAGCAGCAGGCCACCATGCGGTCGGTGCTTGCTCTGTTCGAAAAGTGCGTCCAGCTTTCGCCAATCCTCTCCTGGGACGCTTACGTCGCCGCATTGAACGCCGACAAACCGGGGTGGCTCGCCGATCTCATTGCTTCGTCCCTCAACCTGGAGATGGAGCAGCGGCAAGAGATCCTGGAGACTCTGGATCCAGCCAAGCGGCTCAGCGCCGTCAACCTCCTCCTTGCCCACGAAGTTGAAGTGCTTGAGATACAGGGCCGTATTGATGACGAGGTCAGGGAGTCGCTGGACAAATCACACCGGGAGTACTTCCTCCGCGAGCAGATGCAGGCCATCCAACGGGAGCTCACCGGCACCGACCCACAGCAGCAAGAGGTCGAGCGCATACGTCAAAGGATCCAGGAATCGGGCTTGCCCGAAGCCGCGGCCAAGAAAGCCAATGAAGAGTTGGACAGGCTGAACCAGATACCTCCTGCATCGCCGGAGCACTCCGTGGTGCGGGGTTACCTGGACTGGCTGGTGGAGCTTCCCTGGCAGGCTAATACCGAAGACAACCTGGACATCAAGGAGGCCTCCAAGGTGTTGGAGGCCAACCACTACGGCCTTCCCAAGGTGAAGGAGCGCATCCTGGAGTACCTGGCGGTGCGTAAACTCTCGGAAGGCAAGCTGAGAAGCCCCGTTCTCTGCTTTGTCGGCGCTCCCGGCGTCGGCAAGACCAGCTTGGGCCGGTCCATCGCCGAAGCCATGGGGAGGAAATTCGTCCGTGTCAGCCTGGGCGGCATCCGCGACGAAGCCGAGGTGCGCGGTCATCGCCGGACTTACATAGGCGCTCTTCCCGGACGCATCCTCCAAACCATGAAGCAGGCCGGCACGGTCAACCCCCTCTTCATGCTGGACGAAATAGACAAAGTCGGCGCGGATTTCCGCGGCGACCCCTCTTCCGCCCTGTTGGAGGTGCTGGACCCGGAGCAGAACCATTCCTTCAGCGATCACTACCTGGAAGTCCCCTACGACCTATCAAACGTGATGTTCATCTGCACAGGTAACGTTCTGGACCCGATTCTTCCCGCCCTGCGAGATCGCATGGAGATAATAGAGCTCCCCGGATACACGGAAGAGGAGAAGCTGCAGATTGCAAGACGGTTCCTCTTCCCACGACAGCTCCAAGAGCACGGTCTCTCCCAGGAGCACCTGAGTTTCTCCGATAACGGCATACGGCGCATCATCCGTGAGTACACCAGGGAGGCCGGCGTGCGCAACTTGGAGAGAGAGATCGGTGCCATCTGCCGGAAAGTAGCCAAACGCGTCGCGGAAGGCCGCGACGGGCGCGCCCTTATAGTGCCCCAGTCCATAGCCAAGTACCTTGGCCATCCCCGGTTCACCTGGGGCATGGCCGAGGAGCAGGACGAAGTCGGCGTGGCCACCGGCGTGGCATACACGCCGTCCGGCGGCGACATACTCTCCATAGAAGTCGCCCTGATGAGGGGGAAGGGCAACCTGATGCTCACCGGACAGCTTGGCGAAGTGATGAAGGAGTCGGCTCAGGCGGCGCTGAGCTATTCCCGCGCCAGGTCTGAGGAGTGGCATCTGAAGGAAGGGTACTTCTCCACAAAGGATATTCACATCCACATACCGGCCGGCGCCATGCCCAAGGAGGGACCGTCCGCAGGAGCCGCCTTGACCACGGCGCTAGTCTCCGCGCTGACCCGCAAGCCTGTGCGCAAGGACGTGGCAATGACCGGAGAGATAACGCTCAGAGGCAAGGTCCTGCCCGTTGGCGGCATCAAGGAGAAAGTCCTGGCGGCTCACAGAGCCGGCATTCCTTCTTTCATCCTCCCCGCGGAGAACCGAGGGGATATCAACGATATCCCAAGGAACGTACGCAGGGATATCAACTTTGTTTTTGTTAAGGGGATGGCAGAGGTATTGGAGGCCGCTCTGCGGACATCCTGATTCCAGCAAGGGACGTCTCTTGCACAAAGCGGGGTTCGCCAGCCAGTGACCGGTGAATTGGATTGTCTTGCAAAGCAAGAAGAATGCTATGAACTGGTTTGATTTAATCATCATAATCGTGGCCTTGGCCGGACTTATTGCCGGGTTTCGTGTAGGTCTGATCGGCGCCGTCTTCTACGCCGCGGGCGTCCTTGTAGCGTCCCTGCTAGCTGCCAACCTCAGCGATGATGTTGCCGGCTGGTTTGCCAGCCAGGGCGCAGTGGATGCCATCGCTACCGTCCTTGCCTACGCGGTTATTTTCACCGGTGTGTTTATTGCCGCCCTGGCGGCCCAGCGCTTTGCCAAAACGGTGATAAAGCTGCCGCTCTTGGGATGGGTAGGAAGGCTGGGGGCCGTAGTCGCAGGGCTTCTGCTTGGCATTGGACTGGCAAGCGTTCTCATTTTGGGAGCAGCGCGCCTTTCCAGCGACATCCCCGCCGGGGGCACCATAGACTCCGTCATAGAGACAACGGAACTCCGGGGCAGCCTGCAAAAAGCGCTTGCCCTCTCCAGGCTTACTGGTGTATTCATAAACGTAACCGACTGGTTGCCCGGCAACGCCTTGGGTTTTGTGCCCGGCGATTATAAGATAGCCTTGGAACAGATAGATAAGTTGGCTGAACAAGAAGCTGCCTGATAAGGTACGCAGATGGTGATGCAAGGCATAATCCGGCTTCCCGTTCTGGTGCTCAACCAGAACTACCAGCCCCTCAACGTGTGCAACGTGAGGCGGGCGGTGGTTCTCCTCACCCGGGGCAGAGCGGAGCTTCTCATCAATGGTAGAGGCGAGTTGCGCACCACCACAACGGCTTTCCCCGCGCCGTCCGTGATAAGGCTTATCAACCTCGTGAAGCGCCCCCTGGCCCGGCGCAGGCTATCGAGAAAAGAGGTCTTTCTCCGCGATAGCTTTGCCTGCCAGTATTGCGGCAGACAGAGCAAGAGTCTCACTTTGGACCACGTACTGCCCCGCTACCGGGGGGGCGCACACTCCTGGGAAAACGTGGTGGCCGCTTGCATACCCTGCAATCACCGCAAGGCGGGACGCACCCCCAAGGAAGCAGGCATGAAGCTTCTCAACGCTCCGAGGACGCCCAGACCAAACCCCTACTCCATGTTCTATCACCGCTCTCTCCAAGAAGAGTGGCTGCCATTCATCCCCTGGGCTAAGAGCTAGACCGGGCCTTCTCGCTCTCAGGCAGCAGCAGCATTAGCACGTCCAGCGTAATCCGGGGGCTGGCGTTCTGCATTAACCGCTCCTTGGTAGCAAGGGTTTCCTTTATCACCGCTACTACCTGCTCCGTGCTGAACTCCGTCTCCTTCTCTTGCAACGCCTTCATGAAGTCCCGGTTTGCCACCAGCTCCGGCTTGCCCTCTTTGAGCATTAAGAGGTCGCGCCACCAGGACAACCAGAGCGCCAGCGTTTCCTGTAGGGCCCGGCGGTCACGCGATTGCAAAGAAGCGAGTCCCTGTGAGACCTGGAAGCGGCGTTCCGCCCCGCTCTCCAGGGCGTCCATCAGATCGTCCAGCTTCTGCTGCCGCTCGCCCAGTATTCTGGGCTCCTTTGCCGCAGTCAGCGCCCAGCCCAACCGGCCCGCGGACAGCCTGGCCAGCAGCTCGGCGTCTTCAGCTTCCAGGCCGTGCTCGCCGACGAGAATTTCGACCATCTCCTTCTCCGGCACCGGCTTGACCTCCAGCCTTTGACACCGTGAGCGGATGGTTGACAGCAGCTCATCTTCCTGTGAAGAGAGCAGCAGGAATATGACTCCGGACGGAGGCTCTTCCAGCGTCTTCAACAACGCGTTGGACGCTTCCAGGCTCATCTTCTCCACGCCGTCGATTATGAATACGCGATGCTTCCCTTCGTACGCTCCCAGAGCGGCCGTATGCTCCATGTCACGCACCTGGTCTATTCCTATCTCCGAACGCATTCTTCCCGTGCGCTCGTCCGCCGCCGGAGCCATGACCTGCACGTCGGCATGTATGCCGCGCTCGATGCGGCTGCACGAAGCGCACTCTCCGCAGGGAGGGGAGTCTTGCAGACAGTTCACCGCCTGGGCCATCTTCGTCGCCAGGGCGCCCTTCCCCACTTGGGGCGGCCCCACCAGCAGATAGGCATGCGAAAGCTGTCCCTGGCTTAGGCCGCGTTCCAGGGCGCTCAACAGATGGTCTTGTCCGTGTAAGTTCCAGCTAGCCATTGCCGCTTGATCCGTAAGCCTCTTCAAAATCCTGCAACCACCGGTTAGTCCGTCCGGGAGAACGGAGGTGGACCACTTCCAGGTGAGAATACTCCGGTTGTTGCAGAAGCGCGCCGATCTGCTTTCTCCGTCTCCAGTGGGACTTCAGAGCCCAAAGGAAGAGAGAGTCGCGGCTCATGAACTGGGTGAGGAAGCGCTCTCTGTTCCCATTCCATAGCTCCTCTTTGAAGAACGCCCGTCTAACCGTGCGTGAGAACAACCGCCGGAAGATGACCGGAAACGGATAGTCCAGCCAAACGATACCAGTGGCCTTTGGCCATATCAAGCCGCGCACCACACCGTAGTTCCCGTCCACGATCCATCTCTCCGAAGTGGTAGCCTCAGCCACGCGCTGTGCTAGAATATCGGCTGGTGCGGGCGTCCAATTGGACTCCCAGAACAGCGCGTCCATCTCCACGTGGGGGATAAGCAAGACCTCGGACAACCGGCGGGCCAGCGTGGTCTTGCCAGCGCAGGTGGTGCCCACTACGTTGATGCGTTGCGCCCAATATGGTTGCGACATTGTTGTGCTCAAATCAATAATCCGTTCCGGCAAGGACACCTGACAGTATAGCCGCCCGGTTCGTTAAACCTCACGGGCATGCTTTGTCAGGTGTTAATCAAATACTGTAGGTGATCCATGAAAACCGGTCTTCTCTTTGCCCTTGCATCGCTCCTCATGCTGAGCGCCATTGCCTGCTCCGGCGGCGAATCCCCCACTTCTACGCCTACTCCTACTCCCGATAGTTCACCCCAACAAACGCCTGAAACGATCGCTCAGCCCGAGGCCGACGCCGGGATGGGCGGGGTCACTCTGGAGATATCTTCCGGCTCGGAAGCGCGCTACCGGGTCAGGGAGCAACTGGCCTTCTTGGATTTCCCCAATGACGCCGTGGGCGTTACCCAGGACGTAGAAGGCAAGCTGGTCCTTGGGCCGGATGGCACCGTGAGCGCTGAAGACTCCCTGATCAGGGTCGATCTGAGCACCCTGCAGAGTGACGAAGACCGGCGTGACAACTACGTTCGCAACCGCACGCTTGGCACCGGCCAGTACCCCCACACGGAGTTTGTGCCCACCGCAATCAGCGGCTTGCAGTGGCCCCTCCCTTCAACCGGTGAAGCCTCCTTCTCCATTACCGGTGATATGACCGTTAGGGATGTCACCAAGCAGGTGACTTGGGAGACCACCGCCCAGTTCGGCGAAGACCAGATCACGGGGACGGCGACCACGGACTTCACCTTCGACGAGTTCGACCTGTCGGTTCCCAGCGTGGCCGTAGTGCTCAGCGTGGAGAACAATATCCGCCTGGAAATAGACTTCGTGCTTCAGAAGACGGAGGCCTGAGCAAACTCCTACCCGTTTCTAAGAACGCCTACCAGCAGGTAAGATTCCCAGCTCTCCGTGTGGACCGGATAGGGTCGCTTCTCCACCTGGAAGCCCGCATCCCTCATCAGGTTCAGCCAGGTTTGCAGCGGGAACAGTCCCGTGACGTGTGGATCGTGTTCAACGCGCAGACGGCCTTCCTCTTCGAATATATAGACAAAGACCCCTTCCAAAGTGGTGTCTTCCGGGTCGGCGTCATGCCAGTACTCCACCAACCCAAGCTCATTGCCGTCCCTGCGCTTTATCTCGCTGGATATATACGTGCCCGGGAAGGTCTCACGGAACCAGTCCGGGCTTATCACCAGAACGCCTCCGGGTTCCAGGTGTGCCCGCGCCGTATCGAATGTGGCCGCTATCTCCGCCTCGCTTAGCAGATATGATATGGCGTCATGTATCAGCACCGCCTTGAACCTGTGCCCCAGGCGCACATTTCTCATGTCTCCAACGTGGTGCTCAACGCTTGGGTTCAGCTTCATGGAGTTTGCAAGCATCATTGAGGAAATGTCTATTCCCGTTGCCTTGAACTCCGAGGTAAGGTGCGACAGATTGTGGCCTCCCCCGACGCCCAGTTCCATGATTTCATGCCTGCCCGGCCCTAGCTTGTCGCGCAGAGCCTTATTCCAGTGTTTCGCCTCTTCCGCGTATTCCTCAGGCGGGCTGATCAGTGGCCACAGATGAGCAAACTCATAGTACATCCTATTCCGCTTCCGGCTTTTACCGTTCACGTTGCTAGCCTCAGTCCTAGTTAGACGGCATCGCTTTTTCGTGGCGGAGTCTTCTCTCGTTGAGCAACCGCCTTAAAGCCGCGATTGATCCTATGCCTTCGCGCGGCAGTACTACCGCCGAAACAATGGAGGGCGGCACGAACAGAATCGAATGGAGGATGATGGCAAAGGTCAGCGCCTCCTCCTTGGGCGCTCCCCAGAACTCCAACAGCGTTACCACGGCAAACTCGAATGTCCCTATCGCTCCGGGTAGTCCCGGCAGCGCCGTTGAGAGGAAGATTGCGCCAAGTGCGGTAACAAGCAGCCTGTACGGGTCGATATCCAGGCCCACGCCCGCGGCAATGGTCCAGGCTATGGGCCCCAGGATGAGCCAGTAGGCAATGGTGAATCCCAGGGCAACCCCTGTTCTTCTCCAGTCCATCTTCAGGGAGTTTATGGCATCCAGAAAGCCGGATATGCCGGGCAACTGACTGAGTGATGGAAAGCGTCTGATGATCCGACGCAGGTTGAGTAGGACCACTATCAGTATGACGAAATAGAGGCTCGTGCCCACTATGATCGGCGTGTAGCGCAGCAACACGGGCAATGTCGCCACGGCTATGCCTATCACCACCAGGGAGAACGCCAGGTCCAGCACCCGGGTCATCACCACGGTAGCGACGACGGTGCCCCCGGGCAGCCTGTCTCGGAGCGTCAGAATCCCCAGGATCAGCGGTTCATCCAGGGCGCGCACCGGCGATAGATTGTTGAGCCCAATAGCGGCGTTCTCTACCCAGAACAAGCGCAGTGCGGATACCCGCTCCTTGGACCATAGGACGCGCCAGCGCACTGCTCGCAAGTAGCCGGAGACGGCCAGCAACGCCAGGGCCAGCGCAAACAGCGGCAAGGGGAACGCGGTGACTCTATCTCTAACCCTGTCCCACTCTATTCCTTGGATTGCCAGCCAGCCGAGCACAACGCTGAAAGCAACGCCTACAAGGAGAATGCTCCCCTGCCGCGCCCACCGTTTCTTCCAGATCCCCATACTTTTCAATCTATGACGGAGGCTCAGTCCCTTCCGTGCCTCAGCACGGTCCCCGGCGTTGCTCCGGTGTGCTGGCCTTCGTCCACAACCACCTGGCCGTTGACAATCACGTAGGGAATGCCCAGGGGGTACTGGTGGGGATTGGCGCGGGTTGCCGGCGCTTTCACCGTCTGGGGGTTGAATATCACAATGTCGGCCTTTGCGCCGTCCCTCAATACACCTCGCTCCCTCAGTCCCAGCCTCTGTGCGGGGAAGGAGGTCATCTTGCGTATGGCCTCTGGGAGCCTGAGCTGCTTTTCAGCTCGTACAAACTCAGCCAGTACAACCGGGAAGCACCCGTAGGTGCGCGGGCTGGGCCATTCGCCAAACAGGATAGCGTCGCTGGCCACCATGCCATGGGGGTGCGCCACAAAGTCGGGAAGCGTTTGCGGGTTGGTCCCCACCGCCACGAACGATATCCCCAAGTCCTCCGCGAGCAGCAGATCGAACAGCGCGTCCAGCGGGTCCTGCGCCCTCATTCTGCCTATTTCCGCGAGTGAGTGGCCGTCATACTTGGCATTGTCCGGCTTGCGGAACGCGGTGAGCCACATCTCTTCCATGTTCATGCTCCTTGGTCCGGAGAGCATGTCCTCCTTCATGCGCTTCCTCTTTTCTTCCGACCTCAGGTTCTCCTTGAGCGGCCCCGGGCCTCCATCCTTGGCCCAGTTGGGCACCTCTATCAGTATCCTCGTCCCTGAGAAAACGTAGGTGTAGCAATCGAAGGTGACGTCTATTCCTTCGTCGCGGGAATTCTCCACCAGCCCCAGGTAGTCGAAGTGAGTCCCCGTGCCCTGCGCCGGCTGCCGGTAGTGCGTGAGATGCACCGGGACGCCGCTGCCCCGCCCTATATCCACCGCCTCCTCGAACGGGGCCAGGTGCGATATTCTCCTCAGCTGGGCCCTGGTGTGCGTATGGTAGAAGCCGCCCTTCTCCGCCACCACCTTGCTCAGCTCAATCAGCTCATTGGTGTCCGCGTATGCGCCCGGCGGGTAGTCCAGTCCCGTGGACATCCCGAACGACCCCTCCTCCATGGTCTCTCGCAGAATCGCCTTCATGTCCTCCATGTCTTCGCCGCTGGCGGGACGGTCGTTCCAGCCCATGGACCATATCCGTACCGGCGAGTTGCCAACGATGAACGCAATGTTGGGCGACACGGTCTTCTGGTACATGGAAAGGAAATCATCTACGCTGCGCCAGTCGCGGCCAGGCGGCATCACGTCGTTCAGCCCTGAGTCCAGTTCGACGAACGCCTCCAGGTCCTCGCGAGTCTTGAACGGCGCAGCCGAGTTCCCGTCGATACCGATGAGCTCCGTGGTCACGCCTTGCCGGATCTTGGGCTCGTTCTTTGGCTCTCGCAGCATGGTCAATCCGGCGTGCGAGTGCAGGTCTATGAACCCGGGGCTAACCACGTGGTCCGCGGCGTCGATGACCCGGCCTGCCTCCACACTGCTTACGTCGCCTCTGAGAATACGTAGAGTGTCCCCTTCCACCGCAACTGTGCCGTAGAAACCGGGATTACCCGTGCCGTCTATGATCAGGCCGTTCTTGATTAGCAGGTCTACCATGGCAATACCTCCTCCGCTTTCGACCCGCATCATAGCTGTCTAACGGGCAAGCGGGCAAGCGGGCAGCGTTTACCTCTGTTGCCTCAATCGGTATATCTTTCGGTCAAACGACAGAATATACAGCTCTCCCGCTTCGTCCTCGCCAAAGGAGGATATCTGCAGGGAGGAATCGAGCAGCAGTTGGTTATCGGACACCTCTTGTCCATCGTAGACGAGGCCCCATATCCTGCCGCTGCAGAAGTCGCCGTACAGGTAGGCTCCCCGGAGCAGAGGAACGCGGTTGCCGCGATAAACGTATCCGCCCGTAACGGCGCAATTCCTCGACGTAAGCGGATACTCCACCAGGGGAGGCTCCAAACCGTCCTGCCGGCAGGAAGAAACGGACGGCGGATAGCAGTGGAACCCCTCCATCACGTTCCACCCGTAGTTGAGGCCGCGTTTCACCAGGTCAATCTCCTCATAGCCCCTCTGTCCCACGTCGCCCGCCCACAGGTCGCCCGTCTCAGGGTCAAAGGAAAAGCGCCATGGATTGCGAAGACCGAAGGCCCAGATCTCGTCGCGGGACCCGGATACGCCCACAAACGGGTTGTCCTCCGGCACGGAGTAGTTGCCGTAGCTGCTGTCAGCGGTGGGGTCTATTCGCAGAATCGATCCTAAGAGGGTGCCCGTGTCCTGCCCGTTTCCCTGCGGGTCACCGGCCGAACCGCCGTCTCCCAGGGCCACGTAGAGATAGCCGTCCTCTCCAAAGTGGATGGCGCCGCCGTTGTGGTTGGAATACGGCTGCGGGACTTCCAGAACCACCCGTTCGCTATCAGGGTTGGCGCGCTCCTCACCGGCGGAGAAGCGGGACAGCACTGAGCGGCGGGGGTTGGATGCGGAGTAGTAGACGTAGAAGTGGCCGTTTTCGGCAAATCCCGGATCAAACGCCAAGCCTAGCAGGCCTTCCTCGTTGCCCCTGTCGTTGACCCTGTCCCGTATATCCAGGAACACCTCTACGTTCTCAACATCGCTTTGATTCGGGAAGACCATGATCCGGCCCGGCTGAAGCACAAGGAACAGCCTGTCCGTACCGTCTCCGGCATGTGTGAGGAACACCATGCGCTCGAAGCTGAGGTTCGGGAAAGCGACCTCGACATCGATGCTCTGAAGCAGCGGACCTGATGCCGTAGCGCTGGTAGAGGTGGGTGTTGGCGGCGCAGGCGTATCCGTTGGAACGGGCAACTCCAATGTTGGCGTGGAGACGGGCGTTTGGGGCGTGGGCGTCAGGGGGCTAGAGGTGGGGGTAGGCGCCGGTGCAGGCTGGGAGCACGCTGCCGTGCCCAAGAGAAGCAGTACCAGTAGAAGGACTATCCGCACCCGAGAGCAGCTAAGAGTCGCTTTGTTCGCGCTGTTCCAGCATACGGCGCAGCTCCTGAATCTCACGATTGAGTTCGCTTTGTCGCCTGGTCATGTAGAAGGCATAAGCAAAGAACGCCAGCCAGGTGATTGTGTAGATGGCAAAGAGAAAGGGGAGGTTGGACTCCGGGTCCGAACCGCTCTGAGCGTTGCCGGCGCCGCTGACGACACCGGCGAACACCAACCAGAGCAGCGTTGCAATAAAAGTAGCCCAAATCCAAGCTTTGCCAGTGAGTCGGCGTATCTCCATGTCAAGCAATCCTTTCCTGGTAGCGCACCGAGACGAGACTATCGAATGCTCTGCGAATGGCCAGCCTCTCCGACAGCAAGTAGGCAAACAACAGGGTGAACGTCAGGGTGGAAAACATCAGAGCGGAACGCATGGTAGGGTCAAGGCTTCCCGACTCGGCGGCGGGGCCCACCACCATACCCGGATGCACCGTGCGCCAGAGAATGGTGGCGTAATAGACAATGGGCACGTTGACAAAGGCCACTATGCCCATAACCGCCGCGTAGCGCGCGCCCTGCTGAGGCGAAGGAGCGTAAGCCCGCAGCATCAGGTAAGCTATGTACATAAGCCAGAGAATTGTGGACGTGGTCAAGCGCGGGTCCCACGTCCACCAAACGCCCCAGACCGGTTTGGCCCAAATGGCGCCCGTGACCAGCATCAGCGTTGTGAACACCACGCCTATTTCAGCGGAAGAGTGCGCCAGGGCGTCCCACTTCTCCGAGCCCTTCCACAGGTACATGACGCTGCCGACAAGGACAATGAAAAAAGCAAGAAAACCCACCCAGGCCAGCGGAACGTGGAAGTACATCCCCCTTTGCACTATTCCCATGACCTGCTCCGTAGGGACCCAGAAGTAGATCAGCGCAAGGTTGATTATCATAGTCGACGCCGCGGCAAGAAGCAGCGCCGTCCTTACGGCGAATCCTCCGGTTAACCCTGGTCTCATGCTATTCCTCCAGAACAGCGCCGAAAGTGAAAGATGCCACAATCAAGAATATCACATCAAAGGCCACCAGCAACTGAACCCAGCGCCCTATTCCCATCGAAGAGCCTTCCAGAATAGCGCGCGTGGACTCCACAGCGGCAATTATCACCGGCACGGCGACGGGCAGCAGGAGTATGGGAAGCATCACCTCCCGCGAACGCGTATTGACCGATATGGCGGAGAAGAGGGTGCCGACGCTGGCAAAGCCCACCGTAGCCAGCAGCACCACGAGCGGGATCCTTATGTCCAGTACGGAAACGTTGAACAGCACGGCAAACAACGGCACAATCACGATCTCCGCCACCGTCATGAAGATGAGCAGACCCAGCAGCTTTCCAAAGTAGATTACGTCGCGGCTCACCGGGCAGAGGAGCAGTCCATCCAGGCTGCCCTTGTCCTTCTCCAGCACAAAGGAGCGATTGAAACCCAGGACACCTGCAAACGTGATAGCCACCCACAGAGTTCCCGGAACAATCAAGCCGATGAGCTCTTCCGTGGGAGCAAAAACGAAGTTGAAGATTGCTCCAACCAGCAGGGCAAAGATGAGAATGGTCAACACTACGTCCTTGGTCCGCAGCTCCAACAAAACGTCTTTCCAGGCAATAACCAGTATGGGCAATAGGAAGTCGTTCATTCAGGAGTTCTCTCGATAGCTGTCAAAGATGCGGCGAAACTCGTTGGCGTCTAGGCCTTCCCGCGCCGCCTCGTATGCGATGCGTCCCTTTGCCAGGATGGCCACCCTGCTGGCCAAGTTGAGTCCCCTATCCAGGTTGTGCGTAGTCATCAACACCGCTTTTGCCTCGTTTTGAACCACGCCCTCCAACATTTCCAGGGCCTCCTGGTCAAGGCCGGTCTCCGGTTCGTCCATGATCAGAATGGGCGGATCATGGAGCAGCGCCCGCGCCAGGGAGAGGCGCTTCTGCATGCCATGTGAGAGAGTTCGCGTCCGTGCTTGCAAACGGTGGGCTATGCCTGTCAAATCGGCCACTTGTCTTATGCGTTGCTCCAAGTCAGCTACCCTGAACATCCTGCCGTAGAAGCGGAGATTTTCGTAAGCGGTGAGGTCATCGTAGAGCAGGGTCTGATGGGTGACCACGCCAATGCTGCGGCGCGCTTGAGCGCCTTGCCGCCGCACGTCCAGCCCCGCTATCTCTATCCGTCCCGAGTTGGGCCGGGCCAGGGTGGCCAGAATCTTGACCAGGGTGGTCTTTCCGGATCCGTTGACGCCGAACAGCACCAGCCGTTCGCCCCAGCCTACCTCCAAGTCAAGTCGGTGTAGTACGGGAACGGCGCCGTAGGACTTGGTGGCTTCCCGAACTCGTATTGCCCCTGTGAAAGAAGAAGTTCCCATCATTCAATGCAATATAGACCAGAAGACATGGGGTCACAAGTTGCGCTTTACTACGGCTCAACGTGGAAGGTATCCTTATTAGGCAACGCGCAAGAGTTGAGGTGCTACATGCTCAAGAAGCTGGGCAGGATCACTACCATCAAGAAGCAAGAGGGAGTCGAGGCTCCGCCAGGGCAATTCGTCACCGACAAATTCCCCGTCCTTACCTACGGCCAAACACCGGTGGTGGAGACCAAGGACTGGAAGTTCCGTGTCTTCGGCCTGGTAGACCAAGAGCTTGAATTGAACTGGGAAGATTTCATGTCCATGCCGCAAACAAGCATCACCCGTGACTTCCACTGCGTAACCCAGTGGAGCAGGCTGGAAAATCTATGGCAGGGCGTGCAATTCCAAGAGGTCATGAAGCAGATCAGCCCCAAACCGGAAGGTAAACTGGTCATGGTGCACTGCTACGGGGGCTACTCCGCCAATCTCCCACTCGACGTGCTCATGGAGAAAGACGTTCTCTTTGCGCACATGCACGACGGCATGCCGCTGGAGCGTAAGCACGGAGGCCCCATGCGGCTGGTGGTGCCCAGCAGATACGGTTGGAAGAGCGCCAAATGGGTCAACGGGCTGGAGTTCATGGACAAAGACCGCCCCGGTTTCTGGGAGCAGCTTGGCTACCACAATAACGGTGACCCCTGGATGGAAGAGAGGTTTGCCTAGCCCAAAGCCGGCAGCCAACCTGGGCAGCTACAAAATTCGTAGAAGAAGGGCGGCTGTGCTCAGAAATATAGCGAAGCCCGCCACGTCCGTAACCGTGGTCACAACCACAACGGAGGCAAGCGCCGGATCGATGCCGGCGGCACGGAACCCCAGAGGCACCAGAGCTCCCGCCAGCGCGGCTACCACCATGTTGGCCGTCATGGCAATGAACAACGCCAGCCCCAAGGCAGCCTTGTCCTCCAGGACAAAGCCCAGACCGGCAACCAGCAGCCCCAGAAGCAGTCCGTGAATCACTCCCAATAACATCTCTCTGAAGACAATGCGGCGTGCGCCGCGAAAGGTAACCTCCCCCAAGGCAAGGCTCCTTACTATTAGGGTGAGCGTCTGCGTGGCGGCGGCCCCTCCTTGACTTGCAACCACCGGTATGAAGGCGGCGAGGATCACCAGCCTGGATATGGTGTTTTCAAATGCGGCTATCACTGCGGCGGCAAGGACCACGGTGGCAAGATTTAGGAGCAGCCAGGGGAACCTAGTCAACACGGACCTGCTGATTGTAGAGCTAGTCCTTTCCCTTGAACCCAACCCGGCCAGGCGGTGCATATCCTCCGTCGCCTCCTCTTGCGCCACCTCAAACACCTCTTGCAGGGTGATGGCTCCCAGCAGCCTGCCTTCCACGTCCACTACGGGAATCGCCGATAAGCTGTAGCGGTCCATCACCCTCGCCACTTCTTCCTGGTCCATATCCGGGTCAACCGTGGCAACCGGTTCGTGCATAACGTCATGGATGCGAGAGCTCGGGTCGGAGAAGACCAGGTCCCCCAGTGCAACCGTTCCCAGCAGCCTGCCCTCCGTATCCACCACAAAGTAGATGTCCAAGCCTTCCGCGGAGCGGCCAAGGTGCCGCAGCAGCGACATGAACTGGTGCACCGTAGTCTCGTCGGATACTGTGATGGTAACCGGCGCCATCAGGCCGCCGGCGCTCTCCTTGGGGAAGGCGATCAGAGGAGCTATCTCATCGGCGTGAGCGGACTCGACCAGGACCCTTTCGGCCTTTTCAGCGGGAAGCTGCTGCAAAACGTCCGCGGCAACCTCCGGGCGCACCTCGTCCAGTACAGCAGCCAGCGCCGGATGGTCAAGAGAGCGCAGGGCGGAGGCGGCATCCTCTTCGTCCAGATTCTCCAGGATATCCGCGAACTGGGCAGGAGTCAGCGCCGCGGCAAGCGCGTTGCGCACCCGGGAAGAGACCATTTGTATAACGCTCGCCTGGTCGGCCGGGTGCAGTTGTGCCAGCATCACCAGGGAATGGCCGCTGATCTCCTCTTCCAGGGCTGCCGCCACTCGGCGCACGCGGTCTTCTACGGAAGAGGCTTCTGCCATGGGCGTCGCTTTATCACTGCTCTCCAAGTGTGCCGCCTTTTGAACTGATGGGTTTTCCCGTCTGCCAGTATAGTGACACGGCACCAAAAGAGAAGTGCCCTCCAGGGCTTCCCTTGGAGGGCACTTTCTCCAAACAGCCCCTTAGCTCTAAGCCACCTTAGTGGATACCTCCCCCACCAGCTTGGCAGCAATCTCGGTGCCTGCGTCACTTTCCACGTCCGCCTCGTAGCCGCACATCAGGCACTCTTTGAACCACCCGTAATGATCGCCGGTCAAAGTCATGTCTCCCTTGCAGCGCGGGCAAGCCTTGAAGTATATCATCTCTATCTCTACCTCCTTTGTACCGGACTCCACTACTGTCTTATTGTCTATCAATACCATGTTGACTAAAAGAGATACGACGGAAATCGGCAACTGGATTCGTCGCTCCTATGTCGATATACGTAAATAACGAATTTAGCTGACTTTTTGTCAGTTTGTCCAGCTATCTTCATTGCCTTGTATCGGCAACTAGTATATAGCTTGACACGACTCATATCAAGGTCTATAATACTTTCTGTCGTCAACAATCTAACCCGTAAGGCCGCAATGACAAGCAGAATTCGAAGAGAGCAACCCTACCGGGGGAAGACCCCCGGCCAGACAGGCGAAGTCATACCCTCCCCATTTCCCAACGAATCGCTGCCCGTGCGCGGGGAAGTACCAACAGGAGAAATGCCCAGCGACGGTAAGCAGGAACCCGTAGAGGGCCTTTACATCATCAGCGTTGCCGCCCGCTTGCTGGCAATGCATCCTCAAACGCTGCGCAAGTATGAGCGCGCCGGCCTCATACATCCACCCAGAACTATCGGCAAGCTGCGGCTCTATTCGGAGCAGGACATCGCCAGGCTCCGATTGATCAAGCACTTGGTAGACGACCTGGGTATGAACTTAGCAGGGGTGGAGCTGGTTCTCGACCTGCTGGGTCGGATTAGAGAGGCCAAGCAGCGAATAGCCGCTCTGGAAGCACAGCGCGACTTTAGGAACGTAGTGACACAGGAGTTCGATAGGATGCTACAGTTGCTTGACGTGGCTATGGAAAACCTGGACCTTCCCAGAGAGAGGGAGTAGCCCATGCCGGAGACAACGAATTCACCCAATAGGCCGGAAGAGCTGAACAACGAACCTGAAAAGCCCCCCATTACCAGGGAGGAGCTGGAGGCCCAGCTTGAGGAAGCGGAACGGGAACGCGGCCAGTTTCGTGAGATGGCGCAGCGTGCCCAGGCAGACCTGACCAACTACCGCAGGCGGATGGAGGAGGAGCGAGACGAAATCTTCCATGCCGCTGCATCCCGTGTCGTCAACAAGCTGCTTCCCGTTGTAGATGACCTGCAGAGGGCGCTGGAGCAGGCCCCATGCGGAGAGGAGGACGCTCCCTGGGTGGAGGGGGTGCGGATTATAGAGAAGAACCTGAAAGCGCTGCTTGAATCGGAGGGCGTAACCTCAATAGAGGCGGAGGGAAAGCCGTTCGACCCGTGGGAACATGAAGCGATTATGTCTCTCCAGAGCAGCGAGCATGAGCCGGGCATCGTGGCCCAGGTGATCAGGCCGGGCTACAAGATGCACAACAAGATACTGAGGGCGGCGCAGGTCGCCATAGCGCAGGAACAACAGACGAAAGAAGAGGAGTAGAGCTTTGCAAGGCAGGGAAACCGCCTTAGACGGAGGAACAAAGTGGCAAGAGTGATTGGCATAGACCTTGGAACAACCAACTCGGCAATGGCCGTTATGGAGGCCGGGGAGCCTGAGATAATCGAAAGCAGCGAAGGCGGCCGCACCACGCCCTCTACCGTGGCGCTCAATGTCAAGACCGGCGAGCGATACGTGGGGCAAGCCGCCAAGAGGCAGGCGGTGACCAACCCGGACAACACCGTCTTCTCCATAAAACGGTTCATGGGCCGCAGGTATGACGAGGTGGCGGAGGAGACGAAGCGCGTCCCGTACAAGGTGATCAAGGCCCAGAACGCGGACTCGCACGTACAGCTCGGCGACAAGGTGGTATCCCCTCCTGAGGTATCGGCCATGGTGCTCAGGAAGCTCAAGGAGGACGCGGAGGCCAAGCTGGGCGAGGCGGTAAACCAGGCGGTGATCACCGTCCCCGCCTACTTCAACGACAGCCAGCGCAACGCTACGAAAGACGCCGGGCGCATAGCCGGGCTGGAAGTGCTGCGCATCATCAACGAGCCGACCGCGGCATCTCTGGCCTACGGAATGGACAAGAAGGGCGACCAGACCATAGCGGTGTACGACCTTGGCGGAGGCACCTTCGACATCTCCATCCTGCAAATAGGCGAAGGCGTCTTCGAGGTCAAGGCCACCAACGGCGACACACACCTCGGCGGCGACGACTTCGACCAGCGCATCATGGATTGGATTGTCGCCGAGTTCAAGAAGGACCAGGGCATAGACCTGACCCAGGACCGGATGGCCTTGCAGCGACTCAAGGAAGCCGGTGAAAAGGCCAAGATAGAGCTGTCCAACGTAATGCAGACGGAGATCAACTTGCCGTTCATCACCGCCGACGCCTCCGGGCCAAAGCACCTGACCATGACCCTCTCCCGCTCGAAGCTGGAGCAGCTAATCGGCGACCTTGTGGACCGCACCGTGGGCCCCTGCAAGCGGGCAATAACGGACGCCGGGGTCTCCACCGGCGACATCAACGAGGTCATCCTGGTAGGGGGCATGACCCGCATGCCGCTGGTGCAGGCAAAGGTCAACGAGCTGTTCGGCAAGGAGCCGCACAAGGGAGTCAACCCGGACGAGGTTGTGGCGGTGGGCGCCGCCATCCAGGCCGGCGTGCTCAAGGGAGACGTGCGGGACATCCTGCTCCTGGACGTCTCTCCGCTGACGCTGGGAATCGAGACGCTCGGCGGGGTGTCCACCCCTCTGATACCGCGCAATACCACCATACCCACTTCCAAGAGCGAGGTGTTCACCACCGCCGCCGATAACCAGGGATCCGTCGAGGTGCACGTCCTGCAGGGCGAGCGGACCATGGCCAGTGAGAACAAGTCGATTGGCAGATTCATGCTGGACGGAATCCTCCCCGCGCCGCGCGGCGTGCCCCAAATAGAGGTCACGTTCGACATCGACGCCAACGGCATTCTCAATGTTTCTGCCAAGGACCGCGGCACCGGCAAGGAGCAGCGCATCACTATAACCGCCAGCTCCGGGCTGGACAAGAGCGAAGTCGAACGGCTGGTGCAGGACGCCGAAGTCCACGCCGAAGAAGACCGGCGTCGCAAGGAGGAGATAGAGACACGCAACGCGGCGGAAAGCCTGGCCTACAACTCCGAGAAGATGCTGCGTGAGAACAAGGACAAGATCCCGGAAGAGCTGCAGAACGAGGTCAACGAGAAGATACTTGCCCTACGCGCCACCTTGCAGGGCGAAAGTGAGACCGCAGCCATAGTCGCGGCAATGAACGAGCTCCAGGAAGCCTTGCAAAGGATGGGAAGTGCCGTTTACGGCCAGCAGTCTGGCTCCACGCCGCCCCAGGAGGGCGAGGTAGAAGAGACACCGCCGGACGATACGGTTGAAGGCGAGTACCGCGAAGTATAGTCGCCATTCATGCTGAGATTGAGATGGGAGTGACCATGCGGTCATGCTTCTTTTGCCCCCCATCCTAACCTTCCCCCACAGAGGGGGGAAGGGATTTAGGATACTAGCAAGAAGCGGGTCTAACGTCACTGAATAACCCCGCAGGCCACCCTGCCGCCGGCCCCAGCTTCCGCGCCGTAAGTGTCGGGCTTTTCGTGGACAATTATGGCGGAGCCGTCCGTGTCAAAAACGGAGGTGTCCTCTCCCGTTGCCAGCGTGATGTCGGCGGTGAAGTAATCGGCGCGCGCTATGCCGTCCGACCCCGCATAGATGTTGGGCAAGTCGCCGGCGTGCATGCCATCTTCGTTCATGTAGCCGTGTCCGACGCCGCCGGGATTGAAGTGATCTCCGGCTGCTGAAAAGTCGGGACTACAGGAGCCGGTAGTGTGGATGTGGAAACCGTGGAAACCCGGAGACAGTCCCCGTAAATCCGCCGATACCAAGACTCCGCGGGGCCCCTGGACCAGCTTAACGGTTCCCATATCCACCCCGTCAGGCCCTATCATAGCCGCCGAGGCTTCCGCGCCCACGCCGGTAGGCTGGTTCGCCGACTCCCGCTCACATCCGACCAGAATCGCAAGCGCCGCCGCCAGAACAACAACGACCGTGATGAGTTTAGGAACCATATAAACCTCCAAGATCACCGTCAAGGTCTTCATTTCAACAATGTTACAACTGCTAGGCATGGTGAGGAAAGATGATCTCCTCCACCATCCTGACGCTTGCCTCGGCGAACTGTCTTGTCGCCTGGACGGCGTCTCTCGTTATGGGGGGTTCCTCAAGGTCCGACACCCTCTCTTTCCCCAATCGACCTCTTTCCGACTCAGGCACAACGTCCGGCAACTCCCGTCCTGCCATGACGCCGTAAGCCAGCGTCCAGCACCTGGCCACGGCGGATAGGTCGTAACCGCCGCCGCCCAGGGCAATCCATGGCACGCCCTTAGCGGCCTGCGCCAGGGATTCGACCACAGACACGAATCCCCTGCTGGTAAGAGCCAGGTGGGTCAGTGGGTCCGAGTAGTACGTATCCACGCCGAGCTGCATCACCAAGGCGTCCGGCTTGAAGAGCTCTAGTAACGGAGGAACCACCTGCTGAAACGCCCACAGGTACACCTCGTCACCGGTATAGGGGGCAAGAGGCAGGTTAACGGAGTAGCCTTCCCCGGGGCCGGTCCCCTTCTCCTCGACAAAACCCGTCCCCGGGAAAAGGTACCGCCCGGACTCGTGCAGGGAGATGGTCAGCACGGAATCCGTATCGTAGAACATCTCCTGTACGCCATCGCCGTGGTGTGCGTCTACATCCACGTAGGCCACGCGAAGCCCTCTATCGACCATCGCCTGTATCGCTATGGCCGGGTCGTTGAAGATGCAGAAGCCGGAGGCGTTGGATGGCATGGCGTGGTGAAGCCCACCCGATATGTTGAAAGCGGCCCTCACCTCTCCTGACAGAGCTCTTTCAGTGGCAACAAGAGACGCCCCCGTGGAGAGCAGCGCCGCATCGTACATACCGCCGTAGATTGGGTTGTCCCCCGCCACGCTGAATCCGTACCTTGCCGGGTCGCCGCTGTAAAGGCCAGCGCTCAGGCTTCTGGTAGCATCCACGTAGTCCCGCGTGTGGCAGGTTAGGACATTCTCCTCAGACGCGAGTTTGGGTTCCACCAGCGACGAATCAGGGGACTGGAAAGCACCCAGCGACTCCAGCAACTCGTAAGTGTAGCGGAGCCGGACCGGTCGCATGGGATGGCCTTCGCGTAGAACGTGGCGGGAAAGCCGGTCAGCGTAGACGAATGCCGCGCCGCTCATCCGACCTCTCCCAGGGCTCGCTCCAAGTCACGCCTCATGTTCTGCCAGTGAGTGCCGCGCCAGTAGACCCTGCGACAACGGAAACACTCCTTGAACACGTCCTGTGTTTGGAAAACGTAGGGCGGCACCCTATGCTCCGCCCGCTCCGCGTCCAAGCCGCGCAACTCAACGTTGCACTCTATACAACGTAGGAAGTCCTCTGAAGCGCTCAATTTGAACTCACCGGTCACTTGCTGCACCTGCTCGAACAGTTTATCGCTGTGCAGAAGGAGTACGCTAGCGGAACCGGACGTAACCAGGCGTCTTTCCGGCAAGTGCCTGTCCCTGGAGAGGACTATGCGTCCTTCACGGTGTGCCGTTTCCAGCAGGTCGCTGTCATCAACGTCCGGGACAAAGGAGGCGTCGTATCCCATGGCGCGCAGCCACTTGGCCAGCCGGCCCACGTTTACGTCGACGATGAATCTAGGCTTCACCCTATTTAGCCTTGCTATGACGCTTCTCGATAGTCAGTTCGCCCTCTTACGCGAAGTCGAACGTGTCCCCTACCAGGACGGCTCCATTCATCCGGGCAAGTCTGCGGTCGAATGTGTAGAGGGGAGTAGCTCCCGCCCGTTCGGCTGCTGAAAGGACCATGAGGTCTGAGAAGCCGGCTCCTCCCTGGCGGTATAGGTGTGCCGCCGCGGCCACATCGTCCGAATTCTCGACCACAAGGCTGTCCGAAGCCGTCATGTCCATCAACGCCTCAGCAACTTGGGCCCTCGTGAAGCGGTAGCTTCTCTCCAGCACCCAGGCGGTCTCTATCACAACCTCCCGGCAAATGAAGCCCGGAGCATCGGGAGTCAACCCGTCCAGCAGGGCGCGCGCCACCTCCGCCTGTTCAGCATCGTCGCCGACAAGGTAGCGAACGATTACGTTCGTGTCGATCGAGTTCATCCTTCAGTGGCCCCCTCCGCGATGGCGCGATCCATGTCTTCCAGGCTCACGACCGGGCCGTCGTACTTCAGGCTGCGGAACAGGCGGCGCGTAGACCGGACAGGCATTATCAGCACTCCCCCTTCCACGATGACGTAGCGAACCTTATCCCCCGCCTTAACCGCCAGCGAGTCCCTGACAGCCTTGGGCAGCGTGGTCTGGCCCTTGATGGTGATGCTGGATTCAAACATATGAACCTCTCCTTTACGGTGCGGTGACTCAATACAGTAACGCAGTCCTTACATTATACGGCAAAGTAATGCCCAATACAATTAGGTAAGTCTTACCCCGTTCTCCCATCACAAGCCCAATGCGCCTCGTAGGAGCATGGCCGCTACCCCTTTGTCCAAGGGGTGGTTGTTGTTGCCGCACTTGGGCGACTGTATGCAGGCGGGACAGCCATCCTCGCAGGGGCACTCCTGGAGCACCTGCAACGTCGCCCGCCAAAGCTCCTCTATGATCTGGTACCCCTTCTCCGCGATGCCAACGCCTCCCGCGTGGCCGTCGTAGATGAAGATTTGCGGCCTGCCCGTATCCGGGTGAAACGGAGTGGACACCCCGCCGATGTCGTTGCGGTCGCAGAGGGCGAACAACGGCAGCACGCCGATGGCGGCGTGCTCGGCGGCGTGAAGCCCTCCCGATAGGTCGAGTCTTTCGCCCTTGATCCTGGCCAGGTCATCCTCTCGCGGATTGAACCAGAGGGCAACCGTAGAGAACTGCTGTGGCGGCAGGTCCAGCAGCTCGTCCGCTATGGGCTCATCGCTGAACTGGGCCTTCCTCTGGTAGCTCACCACCTGGTTCGATACCTCCACCTCACCCAGGTATACGTCTATGCCGCCCACGGACTTGCTCTCCATGACGTGTTGCACCTCGATATCGGTCAGGGCATGAGTCTGGGTGTAGTACTGCACTTCCCGGGGTGCGACGTAAGCCGTCCTCGAGTCCAGATCCAAACGCTCGACCAGGTACTGCTCTCCGTAATGGAGGTAGACGGCGCCCTCATGAAGCTGGGAAAACGCGCTCCCCTCCTCCACCATTTCCAGGAGCGCTCCCGACTCGTTGTTCACCACCGCATAGGAGCCGCGCGAGCTTGACCTGATGTTGACCTCTTCCGCCGGATAGACCACGCTGGCGCTGGGGAACCACCGTTCGCCCTTTCTGTGCAGCAGGCCTTCCATATGAAGCGCGTCCAGGCGGCTTTGCAGGTCAGGACCGAAGAATCTTTCGTCTCTTTTGCCAAGCGGCCTCTCGTAAGAGGCGCAGAGCAGGTGCTGGTCCAGTATGCGGGGGTTGTTGGGAGCGATCAGCGCGTGCTCGTGCGACCTGCCAAAGAAGAATTCGGGATGGCGCATCAGATACTGGTCGAGCGGGTCGTTGCGGGCGACCAGTACGCTCAACGACCGTTCCTGTCGCCGACCGCTGCGTCCGGCCTGCTGCCAGGCGCTGCTCACGCTTCCGGGGTATCCTCCCAGGATGGTCGCGTCCAAGGTCCCCACGTCGATGCCCAGCTCAAGGGCGTTGGTGGATGCCACGCCCAACAGATCGCCGTTGAACAGACGCTGTTCAATGTCGCGTCTATCCTCCGCAAGATAGCCCGCCCGGTAGGGGCTAACCTTGGAGGCCAGGCTTGGAACGTGCTCTGCCAGGTAGTCCCGAACCGAGACGTAGACCAGCTCCACCTGGCGGCGTGTCCTGGTAAAGGTCAGGGTGCGGACGCCTCGCATCAGCAGCTCCCTGAAGACCGCGGCCGCTTCCGCAATAGCGCTTCTACGCCTTGTCCTGGAATCATCGAGGAAAGGCGGGTTCCAGAACAGGAAGTGCTTCCCTCCCTGGGGCGAGTGATCCTGGTCGATCACCTTGACAGGCGCGCCGAGCAAGTCTCCGGCCAGCTCTCCGGGATTGGCTACGGTAGCTGAACAGAGGATGAAGCCGGGACTGCTCCCGTAGTAACCGGCCAAGCGCCTCAGCCTACGAATCACGTTGGCCATGTGTGAGCCAAATACGCCCGTATAAGTGTGCGCCTCATCGATAACCACGTAGTCCAGGTTCCTGAAGAAGCGCTGCCAGGTGCCGTGATTGGGCAGGATGCCCAGGTGCAGCATGTCCGGGTTGGTGATCACGGCTTGCGCCGTTCTCTTGATCAGAGGCCTAGCGGCGCCGGGGGTGTCCCCATCAAATATCTCCGCCTTGAGCGGAATCAGGTCGCTGCACAGGCCGTTGAGCGATTTGAGCTGGTTCTGGGCCAGCGCCTTGGTGGGAAACACCAGCAGAGAGCGGCTCGCCTTCTTCCCAAGGGCGGCCTCCAGAAGCGGGACCTGGTAGCACAGGCTCTTGCCACTGGCCGCACCGGTGGCGACTATGAGGTTCTCACCGTCCCGGGCGGCCTGCACCGACTCCGTTTGATGCTGATAGAGCTGATCCACGCCGCTCCTGGCAAGCGCCGCCTCCAACCTGGGGTCAAGCGGCGGGGAGAGCGATCCGTAGCGAGCAGACCTTGCCGGCACTACCTCCTCGTGGACAATCTGGCCGTCGTAGTCGGAGGCTTGTTGAATGGCCTGCAGGAAGCCGGGTACGTCCATCAGCTAAACACCGGAGATAATGTCCACTTCGTAGTCCAAGAGCTCGGCATCTCCCCGGATATCGTGCAGGTAATCGACCACGTTCGACAACACCTGGTTGGCGTGGCGTGAATCGTTGCTCACACAGGTGACTCCCAAAACGAGCGTCTGGTGAGCGTCGTTCTCGTCCACCTCAGCAATGGAAACGTTGAACTTGTTTCTTATCCGGCTGGTGATGGAGCGGGCCGCCTGGCGCTTGCCCTTGAGGGTGTCATTTCCAGGCAGGCGGAGCCGTATTTTGCAGGTGCCTACGTTCATTGTTAGAAGGTACGGCCAGTATAACAGCATTCCCCACCACTCCCCTGGATACCCGCCTGCGCGGGTATGACGGTGGGAGTGGAGGTGCGTTGAGTCATTTTCCGAGGGGTATCGGGGGCGTCAATGGAAGCCGGGGGAAGCTATCGAAGGTTCAAGTCGAGCCATCCGGACTGCCGAGATACGTCGGGCTCTCAGACCTGTCAACTCCCAGGTACTTGGTCCCAGAGAAGCCGCTTTCCAGATCTTCCCAGAACGTGGTCTTCAGCTCTCCGGGGTAGATGGTCATCCCGGCCATCTCGTCTCTATGGACGAATCGCACGTCCTTGATCATTTGGTCTACGTCGAAGATGCCGGAGCCGGGTTTGCCGCCCGTCAACAGCGTCCCGGAGTACGAGGTGGCTATGAAGAACACCTCGCAGTGGTGGTAGCCCGGCTCCACGAACTCCCGGATATAGGCCATTCTGCCCAGCTCCACCGATAGCCCGGTCTCTTCAAGGGTCTCGCGCTGAGCGCATTCCACCAACGACTCCCCGCCATCGACACCACCGCCAGGCGGTATCCACCAGGACTCGCCTCCATGGAGTTCGTCATGTTGATGCTGAACAAGGAGCACCGAGTCGCCCTCTACCACAATGGCTGCCGCCCTGATTCTGTGTCGCATATACCAGCCAGTCTAACCGATACAGGTCTGCTGTCCAATGCGGAGTCGTCGGATGGGAGGAGTACACGTGGACGTACGGGACGGCTAGCAGGCATGAAAAGAAGAACCAGCACACTTTCCTTGACGGTGTTTGTGACAACTACTACAATCAGCTTGCCCCAAGACAGAAATCGTGAAAAAGCTGGTTGAATAAGTGCGTTTTTGTCAAAGGTCTCTGCCCAAGGGTGGTCCAATATGACCACCAACCCAGCAAATATGGGAAACTCGTCCGCGGAAGTCCCTGAGGTGGTGATAATGCGCCTGCCGCAGTACTTGCGGATACTGACGCGCCTGAGCACCCAGGGGATAGAGGTAGCCAGCTCCCAGCAGCTGGGCGAGTTGATACAAATGACCCCTGCCCAAATCCGCAAGGACCTCAGCTACTTTGGCAGGTTTGGAAAGCAGGGACGCGGATATAACATTGCCAATCTGATTGCAGAGCTGCGGAGCATCCTGGGCTTGGATATCGAGTGGAAGGTGGGCCTGGTCGGCATAGGCCGCTTGGGGCGCGCTATCCTAAGCTATCCGGGCTTCGCGCCGGAGGGGTTCAACATCGTTGCCGCATTCGATGCCGACTCACGCCAGATTGGGCAAATGGTGGGCGGCATAATGGTCCAGCCCATGCACAGGCTGGCCGAAGTAATCAGCGCCGAGGGCATTCAAATCTGCATCACAGCCGTACCGGCCGATGACGCTCAGCCCGTAGTGGACGAACTGGTGAAGTGCGGGGTGAAAGCTATCGTGAACTACGCGCCGGTGGGAATCCAGGTCCCGCCGCACGTCAAGGCGCGCAACATAGACCCGGTGCTTGCGCTGCAGTCGATGACGTACTACGCAGCGAACGCCTGAATCAAGAGGGCGGTCGACGCTGGCGGCGGCGCTTCACGTCCAGCCGCAACCTTGACCGCCTGATTGAGGCCAGCGCCCGCTGCAGGTCCGCGCCCTCCTCCCTTCTCTCCAGCCTCTCCTCGGCTCTGCGCAACGCTTCTTGCGCCCGCGCCTCGTCAATCTCTTCGGAACGCTCCGCGGCGTCGGCCAGCACGATAACCCGGTTGCCCGTCACCTCCAGGAAGCCTCCGGTGACCGCCATGTACACGTCTTCCTGACCCGTCTTGTGAATCCGCAACTCTCCGGGCTGAAGGATGGTCAACAGCGGCGCGTGGTGCGGCAGGATGCCCAGCTCTCCCTCCATGCCTGGAGCGACAACTATATCCACCTCGTCCGAGTAGACCAAGCGTTCCGCCGTCACTATCTCTAGCAGCATCGGCGCCATTCGTCAGCTCCCGGCCTCTGCCAGCATGCGCTGTCCGTTCTCCACGGCCTCAGCTATGGTGCCCACCATGTAGAAGGCCTGCTCCGGCAGCTCGTCGTGCTTCCCTTCCAGGATCTCCTTGAAACCGGCGACCGTGTCACTGATCGATACGTATCGTCCCTCGCGTCCCGTAAACTGCTCCGCAACGAACATGGGCTGCGAGAAGAACCGCTGCATCTTGCGGGCGCGGGACACCGTGATCCTGTCATCGTCGGAGAGCTCCTCCATGCCAAGGATGGCAATCACGTCCTGGAGGTCTCTGTATCTCTGCAACACCTGCTGCGCGCCGCGCGCCACCTGATAGTGGTCTTCGCCAACGATGGCGGGGTCCAGAATGCGGGAGTTGGACGCCAGCGGGTCGACTGCGGGGTAGAGGCCCTGCTCCGCTATTGAGCGCTCCAACGAGATGACCGCGTCCAAGTGGCCGAAAGTGGTGGCCACGCCCGGGTCGGTGTAGTCGTCGGCGGGAACGTAGATGGCCTGAACCGAGGTAATGGAACCTTTGTTGGTGGAGGTGATGCGCTCCTGCAAGTCGCCCATCTCCGTGGAGAGCGTGGGCTGGTAGCCAACCGCGGAGGGCATGCGTCCCAGCAGAGCCGACACCTCCATTCCGGCCAGGATGTACCTGTAGATGTTGTCTATGAAGAGGAGCACGTCCTGGTTTTCCCTGTCACGGAAGTACTCGGCCATGGTGAGGCCGGTCAAACCGATGCGCAGGCGCACGCCCGGTGGCTCGTTCATCTGTCCGAAGACCAACACGGTGTTCTTGATGACGCCGGACTCCTGCATCTCATGCCACAGGTCGTTTCCTTCACGTGAGCGTTCGCCCACTCCGGCGAACACGGAGTAGCCCTCATGCACGTTGGCGATGTTGCGGATCAGCTCCAAGATGATGACGGTCTTGCCGACTCCGGCTCCACCGTACGCGCCCACTTTTCCGCCGCGGGTAAACGGGCAGATGAGGTCTATCACCTTGACGCCCGTTTCCAGCATCTGGGTCTGCGTGCCCTGCTCTTGGAAGGACGGCGCCTCGCGGTGGATGGGCCATCTCTCTTCCGCCGCCACGTCTCCCAGGCCGTCCAAAGGATCGCCCGTTACGTTGAACAGACGCCCCAGGGAGGCCGGGCCGACCGGGACGGCAATGGGCCTGCCGCTGTCCACCACTTCAGCGCCTCGCGTCAGCCCTTCGGTTGCGCCCATGGCCAGGCAGCGCACCCAGTTGTTGCCTACGTGCTGCTCCACCTCCAGGATGAGCTTCTCGTCGTGAAGCTCAATCTCCAAGCCGTTGAACAGGTCCGGCATCTCGTCAGGGGGAAACTCCACGTCCACCACGGTGCCGATTATCTGGATGACTTTTCCCTTGGTTCCCTCTGCCATAAGTTCACTCCGTTTGTAAAAGTAACCGCACTACGCTTCCAGCGCGGCGACGCCGCCCACAATGTCCAGGAGCTCCTTGGTGATGGACTCCTGACGCACCTTGTTTAGCAGCAGTGTAAGGCCGTCTATCATATCGTTGGCGGCGTCGGTGGCGTTCTGCATCGCCACCATGCGCGCCGAATGCTCGCTGGCCACCGACTCCAACATTGCGTGGTAGATCTGCATCTCCACAAACCTGGGAAGAAGCTCTCCCAAGACCTGCAGGCTCTGCGGTTCGTAGATATAGCCCACCGCCTGCCCGGGCTCCAACTCCGCCGGCTCAACCGGAAGCAGCCTCTGCATGGTGGGACGCTGTGTAGCGGTGCTGACGAATACGCCGTATGAAAGGTATACCTCGTCGGCAAGGCCGCTGACGTAGTCCTCCATGGCCAGGCGGGCTATGGGCAGTGTGTCTTCCAAACTGGGACGGTCGCCAAGATCGGTGAATACGGCGCGCAAGTCACGTCCCGTTCTCGCCATGAAATCGCGCCCCTTCCTACCCACGCTGAGTACGCTTACGGGCGACTCCCTATCCAAGATGAACTGACCCGCCGACCGGTTCAAGTTGGAGGGCAGACCTCCGCAGAGCCCTCTATCGGGAGTTATGTGCACTATCTGAACACGCTTCACGTCGCGTTTTTGCAGCAGCGGATGGCTCTGTTCGTCCTCTCCGGCCTGCGATGCAAGGTCCGCCAGCACGGTCCGCATCTTTTCGGAATACGGTCTGCCCGCAATGGAAAGCTGCTGAGCGCGCCTCATCTTGGAGGCCGCAATCATCTGCATGGCCTTGGTGATCTTGGCCGTGTTCTGCACGCTTCTGATGCGGCGTCTTATTGTCCTTACGTTAGAGACTACTGCCATCTTCTACTACTCTTCTTCCTCTTCGTCCAGGGTCTCTTCATATATCCACGCCACGTGGGAGACGTTGACAACCGTAGGCATGTCGTTGTCCTGGTCACGCACCAATAGGTAATCGTCGTCGCCGTCTTCCAGAACACCGGCCACTTCCTGCAAGAAGCCCTCACTCTTTAGGGTGGTCACAATCACTACAGGCTTGTTCTTGAACTGCTTTAGAGCCTGTTCCGCTAATCCCATGTTCCTTCTACTCCAAGGTTACGGTCTGCTTGTACGCCTCTATAGCGTCCCTGAGCGCTTTCTGATTGTCCTCAGTTATTTCGTACGTGGTGGCAATGCTCTCCAATATCTGGGGCTGATTCGCTTCCAGGTACTGGTGGAAGCCGCTTTCCCATTCACGCACCCTGGACACGGGAACGTCATCCAGGTAACCGTTGGTAACGGCAAACATGATGGAGACCTGCTTTTCCAACGACAAGGGCTGGTACTGCGGCTGCTTCAACACCTCCGTGATGCGCTGGCCGCGTTCCAACTGCTCTCGCGTGGCGCGGTCCAGGTCAGAGGTGCCGAACTGGGCAAACGTCACCAGTTCCCTGTACTGCGCCAAGTCCAGGCGCAATCTACCCGCCACGCTCCTCATGGCGCGCCTCTGCGCCGACCCGCCCACGCGGGACACGGAAAGTCCGGCGTTCACCGCGGGTCTAATACCGGCATTGAACAGTTCCGACTCCAGGTAGATCTGGCCGTCGGTGATAGAGATAACGTTGGTTGGGATGTAAGCCGATACGTCACCGGCCTGCGTTTCAATAATGGGCAGAGCGGTGAGCGAACCGCCCCCGTGCTCATTGGACAGCCGCGCCGCTCTCTCCAAGAGCCTGCTGTGCAGATAGAAAACGTCTCCTGGGTAGGCTTCCCGTCCGGGAGGCCTGCGCAGCAGCAACGACAGCTGACGGTACGCCCAGGCATGTTTGGATAGATCGTCGTAGATTATGAGGGCGTCCCTGCCCTGCTCCATGAACTCTTCGCCTATGGCGCAGCCGGCGTACGGAGCGAGGTACTGCAGAGGCGCCGGGTCAGAAGCGTTGGCGGCCACGACCACGGTGTGCTCCATCGCACCGTACTGCTCCAAGATAGCCACGGTCTGGGCCACTTTGCCCACGCGTTGCCCTATTGCCACGTAGATGCAGATCAGATCGCCGCCCTTCTGGTTGATGATGGCGTCAAGGGCTATGGCGCTCTTGCCCGTTGAGCGATCTCCGATGATCAACTCTCTCTGGCCGCGGCCTATGGGGATCATGCTGTCGATGGCCTTGATGCCGGTTTGCACCGGCACGTTCACCGCCTGGCGGGTCACGACGTTGGGGGCAACGCGCTCTATGGGGCGCGTGCTCTCCGTTCGCAGAGGGCCCTTGCCGTCTATGGGCCTGCCCAATGCGTCAACCGTACGGCCGATGAGGTCGTTCCCTACCGGGACCTCGGCAACGCGGCCCGTGGAGCGCACCTCGTCGCCCTCTTTTATTTGAGAGTCGTCGCCCATGATGGCGGCGCCCACGGCGTCCTCTTCCAGGTTCATGGCCATGCCGATGACATCTCCGGGAAAAGCCAGCAGCTCCGTGTACTGCACTCCTCCAAGGCCGTGAATCCTGGCTATGCCGTCGCCTACCTCGGTGACTGTGCCAACGTCCACCATGGTCAAATCGCCGCCAAACTCTTCAATTTGACGCTTTATTACAGCAGCCAGGTCCTGGCCTCGTGTGGTCATAGCTCCACCTTTCCCGTTCTTAACTTGGGCGTTCTAACTTGGGGTTGACAGCACGCTTTGCCGCAGCGATTGCAGTCTTCCGCGTGCGCTCCCGTCGATGATTCTGTCTCCGATTTTAACAAGCACCCCACCAAGGACTTCTTCATCCGTCCTGGTAGTGAGCACCACTTCCTTGTCCAGCAGCGCGCTCAACAGCTGGCCAAGCTTCTCCTTCTGCGTTTCATCCAGATCAAGGGCCGCCGTAACCTCGGCGCGCTCTCTGCCCTGGCTCTCGTCCAGCAGCCGCTGGTATTCGCTGAGCACACCGGGCAGCGCCGGCAGGCCGCCCTTTGAGGTGAGCAGACCCAGCAGGTTCAGCACCGTTGGGCTCAGGTCTTTGAGAACGTCTCGCAGCAGTTTAAGCTTGCGGTCCAAGCTCACTTTGGGCAGTTCAAGGAAGGCCATAGTCTCGCTATCGCTCAGGGCTTCGACCGCCGTCTGCAATTCGGCAAGCCACTCTTCCAAGCGGCCTTGCTCCTGTGCAATGGCGAATGCCGCCTGGGCGTAGCGCTTGGCTATAGGCCTTCGAGCCATCAGCCTTCGTTCCTCTGGAATAGATCGCTTTCCGACAAGGTCTGCTCTATGAGGTCTTTGTGAGCGTCCTTGTCCAGCGAGCGGCGCACCACGCGTTCAGCAGCCAGTATGGCCAGGTCGGCGAACTGTTGCCGCACCTCCTCTACCGCTGCATCGCGCTCTCTTTGTATTTCGGAGCGGGCATTGGAAAGAAAAGCGTCCGCTTCAGTACGCGCCTTCTCCCGCTCTTCATCACGGAACCTCTGAGCCGACTGCCTGGCCTGTTCAATCAAGCCTTGCCCCTCTCGGCGCGCCTCCCTGATCTGCTCCTCCATCTCTTGCTGACGCTGGGCGGACTCCACCTGCAGGTTTTGGGCCTGCTCCATGCTCTCTTTGATGCGTTGCGAGCGCTCATCAAGAACACGCAAGATGCGCTTATAGCCCACCAAGTACAATATGACCAGCAGGATGGTAAAGTTGACCAAATAGACCACCAAGCTGGGTATATGGAAGCCTAGTTCTGCCATACCCCTCTCCCGTTTATGCTAGGTCTGCCGAACTTACGAGTTTATGCCACTAGGGCTAAGATGATCGCCACTACCAGGGCATAGATGCCCAGCGCTTCAGCGAACGCGATAGCCAAGATCATGTTCGTCTGCACTGCGCCACGGGCCTCCGGGTTGCGCCCAATTGCATTCATGGCGCCGGCACCCAGAATACCTATGCCGATACCCGGTCCTAACATACCCAGTCCAGCGGCTAGTCCGGCGGCAAGCAACTTCAAGGCATCTGCTTCAGGCATGAGTCCCCCTTCTCTTGTTGAACTGCGTGTTTTCTAGTCCTGCCTGGAGGTGGCGGCGTACAAGGCCAGTCCAAGGCCAGCCCCCACCATCCCTATTACCACTATAACCAGTGCCAGAATGATAATTTCCATATCAACTCCTCAGGTGGAAGGCTAGTGGCCTTCCTCCGCTTCATGCTCATGAGGCGTAACCGCCGTGGTCACGAATACCAGCGTGAGACCGGCGAATATCAACGCCTGTATGAACCCAACCAGCAACTCCAATCCGTAGAAAGGCAGCGAGAACGCAAACGGTATGAGGAAGGCCGTGACCAGCAGCAGTATCTCACCGGCGGTCATGTTCCCAAACAACCTGAACGTAAAGCTCACTATGCGTATGAACTCGCTCAACGCTTCCAGCAATCCGACGAATACGTCTATGACCCCTTCAAATATGCGGCCCTTGAGCAACGCGCCGAACCGGAAGAACTTCCCGAAATATGACAGTCCCAGGGCTCTGATGCCCCAGAACTCTACAAACACAAAGGAGACCAGCGCAAGCGCCAGCGGCATATTCAGATCGGTACCGGCGGGGCGCAGCGCGTGCCGCGCCAAATGGTCGCCTTCCACAACGCCAAAGCTCTGGTAGATAGGCAATAAGCCGAGCCAGGCGTTTACTATCACATACAAGAAGATGGTGGCAAACAGGGGGAAGAACGGCCTGGCGTACCGTGGACCGGCCACGCTCTCCACAAAGCCGTACATCCCGCCGATTATGGACTCCACAAAGTTCTGCAACCCCCTGGGAGGTTTGTCGGCGCTTATATTGCGCGTCCCAAAGTAGAAGAGGAGTATCAGCACTGTGCTTGCCACCAAAGAGGAGAGGATGGTGTTGGTGGGTATGAGGCGGTTGGGCAGCTTGTGAAGCTCCTTCGCTTCCTTGGCGTCCGCCTCCAGCAGAGGTTGCGGTGGAAGGTGGACTTCAGGAGTGGGAAGGAACGGTTTTCCGTCCTCGCCGCCAAAGAGAGCGGTTCCTATGGCTCCTATGATGAATCCAAAAACAAAGAGGGCTAGAAGGGCTAGGCCAAGGACTTTTATCAGGTTCTTAGTTTCCATCACTGGTCGTCTGTCTGCTCATTCACGTTGAAGAGAGGCTCAACCATCCTGTACAGCCCGTAAAATGCCGCCACGCTACCCAGCAAGACCCCTAGCAACGTGAATAAGGGAAGCGTGCCCATCCTGTCGTCCAGCCAAAGCCCTCCGACTATGCCAAGTATAATGGCAATCGCCACGTACCAACCAAGTCCAAGCAACCGCATGGCGATGACAAACCCACGCCTATTCATGCCTCCCCCGTCAGACTTTGCGAAGTTTATCACATATCCCTTGACTGTCAACGCCGTTGCCCGCCCCGATCTCCCCCACTCCGGGGCATACGGGCGACCCCGCCGCCACGACCGCGCCGTGCCGCTTGCCCGTATGCCCGTTTGCTCGTATGCTCTACCCGTTATGAAGACCATCGGCCTTGACTTTGGCACCGAGAGCGTGCGCGGGGTCCTCGTGGACGTGGAGAGCGGCAAAGAGATAGCCACCGCCGTCTCGGAGTACGAACACGGCGTCATCGATGGCAAGTACCACGACCCGGACGACTACCTTCGCTCCATGGACTCCGTCCTCAGAGAGCTGGGCCCCTCGGACGCTATAGGCGTAGATGCCACGGCTTGCAGCGTCCTGCCCTGCAAAGCGGACGGGACGCCGCTTTCCCGCCTATCCGACGACCCTCTCTCTCTGGTGAAGATCTGGAAGAACCACGACGCTCAGCCCCAGGCCGACCGCTTGAATGAGCTGGCGATGCAGCGCGGCGAACCATGGCTTCCACGCTATGGGCGCGTATCCAGCGAGTGGTTCTTCCCCAAGGTCTTGCATACGCTGGAAGAAGCCCCCTCCATCTACCAGGAAGCCGATAGGTTCATTGAGAAGGCGGACTGGATCGTCTGGCAGCTCACCGGCAGGGAGACCAGGAACGCCTGCGCCGCCGGGTACAAGGCCATGTGGCACAAGAGAGACGGCTTCCCATCCGATAGCTTCTTTCAATCGCTCCACCCGTCTCTGGCAAGCGTTGTACGGGAGAAGACCGGCTCGAACATACTGCCCGTGGGGGCGCCGGCAGGACGAGCCGGCAAGTACGGAGACGCCCTGGTGGCGGTGGGCACAGTGGACGCCCACGCCGCCGTGCCCGCGGCCGGAATCACGGAGCCGGGCGCGATGCTGCTTGTCATGGGCACCAGTCTCTGCCACTTGACCCTGGCCAGTGAAGAGGTGCAGGTTCTCGGCATGTGCGGGGCGGTGGAGGACGGCATCCTCCCCGGTTACTTTGGCTACGAATCGGGCCAGGCGGCGGTAGGCGATATGTTCGCCTGGTTCTCGCAGCAGTTCAACCTCCCGCATAGAGGCTCCGATAACCCTGGCTCCCTGGTGGCCCTCGATTGGTGGAACGGCAGCAGGGAGCTGCAGAGAGCGGACCTCAGCGGCGTGCTGGTCGGACTCACCCTGGACACCACGCCGGAGGAGATCTACCGGGCGCTGGTTGAATCGGCGGCTTTTGGGACAAGGCGGATCATCGAGTCCTACGAAGCGGCGGGGCTTTCCATAGCCGAGCTGCGTGCCTCCGGGGGAATCTCCGAACAAAACCCGTTCATCATGCAGCTATTCGCCGACGTAACGGGAAGGAGAATACGGATAGCCAGAACCAGCCAGGCATCGGCGGTAGGAAGCGCAATGCTGGCCGCAATGGCGGCGGGAACCTCACCTCACAACATGGGCGGCGTGGGGCAGCAGGAATACCTGCCAGATTCCACTACCAAAACGCGCTACGACGAGCTTTACTCCATATACACCGACCTCCACGAAAAGTTCAGCGACGGTGTCATCATGGCGAAGCTAAAGGAGGGTAGTTGACACCATGAAACAGAGAATCGCTTTGTTCTGGCCCGGGGACTACAGGGACAAGCCAAACGAGTGGGCCCTTCCCGGCGTGGAAGAAGCCACCGCACAACTTGAGAAAGCCCTGGAAAAGCTGGGATACTCTCCCTACCGCGTAGAGGGGTTCATAAGCAGACCCCATCAGTCCATAGAGAAGCTGGGGCCCATAGACGACCCAATAATAGGTGTCTGTACCCACTGGTTGTACGGCCCTCACACCACCGACGGCGTTGTAGGCAAGGACACTCCCCTGCTGCTGGCAAGCAACTTCTCCGGCCAGTGGCCGGGGCTGGTTGGCCTGTTGAACACCGGCGCCTGCCTGGAAAGCGTTGACCGGCAGTTCTCCAGGGTCTGGACGGACGCCCAGGACTGGACCGCCGATGAACAGTTCATGTCCAGGCTGGAAGAGTGGTGCTCCAGCGGAGCCATCGCCTACGCTGAAGACGAGCTCTCATACCAGACCGGCGTCTCCTCCGGCGCCGAGGCTATCGCCAAGACCGTTGAACAGGGCATACGGGACAGGCGGGTGCTGGCCCTCATGCTGGGCGACACCTCCATGGGCATGATCAACGGCTATTTCGGACCGCGTCTGCTCAATCCCATCGGATTCACCGAGCACAAGGTTGACCAAGCCTGGATTATCGACCGGGGCAGGAGCATCTCCGACAAGCGGATAGAGGACGCCTACCGGTTCGTCAGGAGCAACGGGGTCACCTTCCACTATGGAGCAGAAGGCGCGGAAGACTTCGACGAAAACGCCACCAGGGAGCAGCTGCGCGACTATCTGACCGTCCTGGACATGATCGATGAGTTCAAGGCGGACTGCCTGGGCTGGCAGTACCAGCTCGGTCTCCTCAACCTCCGTCCGCCGTCCGACTTCGCGGAGGGTCTGCTGAACTCGGTGTGCAGGCCGGAGTCCAACGGAGACACCGTCGCCACCGCTACCGAAGCCGATCAAGGCAACCTT
Source organism: Dehalococcoidia bacterium (assembly GCA_965220545.1). GTDB lineage: Bacteria > Chloroflexota > Dehalococcoidia > Lucifugimonadales > QGNO01 > DAOUJH01. The sequence continues at coordinate 406,498 of CBDCQF010000011.1, read as the reverse complement.
GTGGCGATGGAGATGATGAAGCGCCTTCTCAAAGCCAAGGGTCTGCACCAGTCCGTGCTGTTCCACGACGTCCGCTGGGGAGCGGAACACGAAGGGCGGTTTATCTGGGTGCTGCTGAACTCTGGCTCCTCCGGGGCCTACGCCTTCAACCACGACCCGGATACTCTGAGGGGAGTCCACTCCTACCGGCAGCCGTCGGGATACTTCCCCACACCCGGCGGCACCTTCGCAGGAGAGAGTCTGCCCGGCGACATAACCTGGGCGCGCGCCTACATCAAGAACGGCAAGCTCTGGATGGATATCGGCAGAGGAGAGGTGGTGAAGCTGCCGGAACAGGTGCGCGACGAATGGTGGAACGGCACCACCAGGGAGTGGCCGTTCATGGCAACCGACATGGGCATCAGCCGGGATACCCTCATGGCGCACTATCTCAGCAACCACGTTGCCGTAGCCTACGGCGACATATTCCAGGAGATGGCGGCATTGAGCCAGTCGCTTGGCTTCCAGGTCAGGATACTCGGCAAAGTAGAGGAGGGAGCATGAGGATTCTAGTCGCAGGCGAATCATGGGTTACGCACACCGTCCACATCAAGGGCTTCGATAGCTTTGTCACAAACGGCTACGAAGAAGGCGTGGGCTGGTTGAAGGCCGCTCTGGAGAAAGCGGGGCACGACGTGCACCACATGCCCAATCACCTGGTGGCGACCGATTTCCCCTCCACGGTGGAGTCCCTGCGCCAGTACGAAGTGGTGATGCTCAGCGACTGCGGCAGCAACACGCTGCTTCACCACCCCGATTCGTTCGTCAAGTCTCAGAAGACTCCCAACCGCCTTCATGCCATACGTGACTACGTGGCCGGCGGGGGAGCCCTGATCATGATAGGCGGCTATATGACGTTCCAGGGCATAGACGGTAAAGCCAGGTATCACGGCACGCCGGTGGAAGAAGCCCTGCCCGTGACCATAGGCCAGGTGGATGACCGCGTTGAGATCCCTGAAGGCATCGTTCCCCTGGTGACCAGTCCCGAACACCCCGTTCTTAGCGGCATAGATGGCGAGTGGCCCGCCTTCTTGGGCTACAACAGGGTTGCCGCCCGTCCGGAAGCGGATGTTCTGGCAACCGCCGGCAACGACCCGTTTCTCGTCGTCTGGCAGTACGGCAAAGGAGGGTCTGCCGCCTTCGCCTCGGACTGCGGGCCGCACTGGGGCCCGGAGGAGTACCTGAACTGGCGTCACCACGACCGCCTCTGGGCACAGCTGGTCGCCTGGCTGGCCGAAGGATAGGGAACACTCCCACGTCATACCCGCACAGCTTACGCGCCTCCGTCTTGCCCGCGCAGGCGGGCATCCAGGGGCGGCAGTGTGGGCTCCCGTCTACACGGGAGCGACGGTGTGGGATGCTTCGTCGGCGGGGGTGGTCCTAGTGCGGACGGGGTTCAACCGACTCCTCAGTATGACAGCCCCTCCGTCTCCCCCCTGGGTTCCCGTCTACACGGGAACGACGGTTATTACGTCATGCCAGGTTATTATGCCGACACCGTGCCTACGTCATGCCCGTGGCCCTACCCGTCTTGCCCGCAAACCGAGACTAACCTGACGCGGTCTGGCCTTCCATGCCTACCCATACCTCGCCGCCCTCAAACACCTCTTTCTTCCAGATGGGCACGTTCTCTTTGATGCGGTTTACCACGTACTGGCACGCCGAGAACGCCTCGGCGCGGTGCGGTGAGGCCGTTGCCACTACCAGGCTGATTTCGCCCACCTCCATGCGCCCCAGGCGGTGCGCAATCGATACTACGGTGTCGTCCCAGCGCTCCGTCACCTCTCCGGCAACGCGGGCCAGCATCTTCTCGGCCATCTCTTCGTAGGCCTCGTATTCAAGGTGAAGAACGCGCTTGCCGCCCGTGTGGTCGCGCACCGTCCCCAGGAAGGTGACCACCCCGCCCTTGTCGGGCGCGCGCACCGTGGCCGTTATCTCATCGGGGTCCAGGACGTCCCGGCTTATCCTGATCACAAACCACCTCCGCTGACCGGCGGTATGAAGGCTATTTCGTCGCCCTCCTGGATGGGGTGGTCCTCAGAAACGTACTCGGCGTTGACCGCTATCATAATGGGAACGCCGCTCTTCATCATGCCCGCATAGCGCCTGTCCAGCTCTCTCACAACGTGCGCCACCGTGGCCGTCTCCGGCAGGTCTAGCTCAACTTCCGATTCGCCTGCCATCTCTCTGAGGGCGGCAAACAGCTTGATTCGTGCTTTCATCTTGCTGGGTATTATAGCTTGGACGAAGGCGCTCTTCACGTCAGCCCTGAGCCGGCCTACAGTGAGCTTGCCAAATTGTCGAAGGCGAAGGATCAGTAATCGGTTGCGAGGCTGCGATCAACCCTCGGCGCCTTCCACACATTCTTCCATACGGCCGCTATTGCGAAGGCCGCGGTGGCAACCAGGGCCATGGCAGGCCCGGAGGGCAGGTCAACGTGATAGGACAGGTACAGGCCGACCACTGCCGAGATGGAGCCTATCAGCGCGCCAAATATCATGACTTGTACGAACCGCTTGACGAGCAGGTACGCCGCTGCCGCGGGAGTTATCAGCATTGCCATGACCAAGACTATCCCCGCCGCCTGGATGCCAATCACAATGACGAGGGCAAGGAGGGCTAGGAGCACGTATTCCACCAGACCCGTCTTGATCCCAATCACCTTTGCCCCCACGGGGTCGAAGGTGGTGTATATAAGCTGGCGGTGGAACGCATAGAGTCCCACCAGCACTACCGCGGCCAACCCCAGCGAAACGTAAACGTCCGTCTGAGATACGCCGAGCACCTGGCCAAGCAGTAAATCTTCGATGTTGACTTTGATATTTTCGGCGCTGGAAAGCATTACCAGGCCCAGGGCAAACATGCCGGCAAAGATGATTCCTATGGACGTGTCCTCGCTGACACCCGTACGACGTGCGACGGCGCCCATGGATACAGCGATTAGGATTCCCGTAGGAACCGCTGCATAGAAGGGGCTGATTCCCAACAGGAAAGCGACAACCATGCCGGGCAGCACGGAATGCGCCAGCGCATCGCCCATGAACGCACGTCCCCGCGTAATGACGTAGGCGCCTAAGACCGGACACATCACCCCAACGAGCACGGACACGATCAGGGCCCGCACCATGAAGCTGTATTGGAACGGCTCAACGATGTAGTCGATCATCAGGCGCTCCCCCCAGGACCGAAGTGGTTGGGGTCGAATTCGATTCCGTGGGACCCGTACATCTCTTCCATCACCTCCGGGGTGAAGGCATCCTCGGGAGGGCCGCAGGCGCACACGTGGTGGTTGAGGCACAGTACCTGATCGAACCGTTCGGCCAGATTGGTAAGGTCGTGCGTGGCGAGGAGAACGACCCTTCCCTCGTCGCGCAGGGACTGGAGCACCTTTACAATCTCCTCCTGAGCGCCCACGTCAACGCCGCTGAACGCCTCGTCCAGCAGAATCACGCTGGCCTCCTGGGCCAAAGCGCGCGCTATGAAGACCCTCTGGCGCTGGCCGCCGGACAGCTCGGTAATGAGCGACGAGCGCTGTTCCCATAGTCCGACTCGCCCCAGACAGGCCCGGACCATCTCTTTCTCTCTCTTGCCGGGCCGCCCGAACAGTCCAACGTTGCAACAGCCCATGGTCACCACGTCCTGAACGGTGGCGGGGAAAATCCAGTTGATGGCGGCGCGTTGTGGGACGTACGCCAGCGCGCCCCGCGGCGTTGCCGCGCCTTTCATGGTCACCCTGCCCTCTGTTGTCTGCAAGACCCCCGCAATAACGTCGAACAGGGTGCTCTTGCCCGCGCCGTTGGGACCCAAGACGCCCATCAGCGTGCCAGGTTTCACGTCGAAAGTAACGTCGGTCAACGCCTTGTGACCGCCGCGAACTACGGTTAAGTCTTCGACGGCTATTTCCGGATCGAAGGCCATCATCGCCAACTTCTTACCTCCAGCCTTAGCCTCTCATCTGTGTCCTACGCTTGATGATACTGAGTATCAATGAATGCGGTGAAAGTAAAATTATCATTCTCCCTTGGAGATTGTCAAGGAAGGCTCAAGCCCTCGGAGATCAAGTTGGATCCGGCTCTTGTGGAACGGCCGCCGCTATGTGCTCCCTGATCCTGCGATTCAAGACGCTTCGCTCCAGCAGCACCCTTCTATTGCATTCCAGGCACCTCAGTCCAATGTCGGCCCCAAGCCTGACCACCCTCCACTGGTAGCTGCCGCAGGGGTGGGGTTTCTTCAGCCTCAATACGTCGTTTAGATGGTATTCCCTTACCATGCAGCATCCACTGAGGCCAGAACCTCGTTGATGGCGTGTCGCAGGTCGGCGGTTGCCTTCCTTGCCGCTTCGGCGAAGTCATCTCCCCGCGAAGCGTATGTGATGCCCCGCGACGAGTTGACCAAGATACGCCTGCCCCGGGCCGTGACGCCGTTCCTCACCGCTTCCTCCAGTGCCCCCTCCTGCGAACCTATGCCTGGAATCAGAAACGGCATGTCAGGGCAAAGAGCCCGCACCTCTCTTATCTGCTCCGGGTACGTTGCGCCCAAGACCAGCCCGGCGTTCCCGTGCCGGTCCCATTCGCCAACCTGCAGCGCCAGCTGCTGATACAGAGGCCTTGCGCTGTCCGCGCCCGACGATACCACCAGGTCCTGAAGGTCGACGGCGCCGGGGTTGGATGAACGGCACAGGACGAAAACACCCCTATCTGAGTACTCCAGGAAAGGCTCCACGCCGTCCCTGCCGCAGTAGGCGTTTATGGTGACCGCATCGAACCCCCAGTATTCGAACATTGCCCTGGCATAGGCCGTCGCGGTGTTCCCAATGTCGCCCCGCTTGCCATCTCCCAGCAGTATCACGCCGGGAGCCACGTCGCGTATGTGCTCAACCGTGCTCTTCAGCGCCTTCAAGCCGTCAAGGCCCAGGGCCTCATAGAAGCCAAGGTTGGGCTTGTACGCACAGACCAGGTCGTGAGTGGCATCCACTATCGCCCTGTTGAACGCGGCAACGTCCGTGGTAGGCATCAGGTTTGGGTCGGGATCAAGGCCCACGCAGACAAGGCTTCTGCCAGCTTCACAAGCGGAATCCAGTCTTTGGGCAAAGGTGGTCGGCATCTTCGTCTCCTGCTAGTCTAATTGTACCGTCAAACTGGCTGCAAGCAATGCTATCCCTGTTGAGGATGCCGAAACAAGGGATTGAGGCGTGTATTTCCAAGCGCGCTAAATCAGAAAGACCAGCCCTCACGATATGAAAACAGAGCTCAACGCGACAACCCCCACCGGCAAGAAGCTGTTGCGTATATTCAACCGCCTCTACGGCGAGTACGGCCCCCAGCACTGGTGGCCGGGCGACGGCCCGTTTGAGACGATTGTTGGCGCCATCCTCACCCAGAACGTATCGTGGAACAACGCGGCGCGCGCCCTCGACCGTCTCAAGCAAGAGGGCGTTTTGTGCCCAGCAGGACTGCGGGAGATTGCCATTGAAGAGCTGGCGGGCCTTATCAAGTCCAGCGGCTACTTCAACGTCAAGGCAAAGAAGCTCAAAGCCTTCGCGGAGCACCTTGGCAATAACTACGGAGACAACCTGGAAGAGATGCTCGGGCAAGAGCCAGATACGTTGCGCCGCGAGCTCCTCTCCATATACGGCATCGGCGAGGAGACCGCCGACGACATCGTACTGTACGCCGGGGGCTGGCCCGTCTTCGTCATAGACGCGTACACGCGGCGCATACTGGAACGACTCGGTCTTGTTTGCGAAGGAAAGAAATACGCCGAGCTCCAAGCCTTCTTCCACAAGCACCTGCCCAGAGACACCCGGCTCTTCAACGAGTACCACGCCCTGCTGGACCACCACGCCGGCGCAATCTGTGTACGCCGCGACCCGCGTTGCGCCGATTGCTCCCTGCTGGATCTGTGTCCTACGGGGAAGAGATACGCAAAGCAACTCTCACCGCGGGGCAACGCGGCAAAGAACTAGCCGGAAGAAAGCGCCGTCGCGCCTTGGGCTGGTCTCTTCCGTACGACCCGCTTGCGTTTCCGCTCCGGCTTGCGATCGGCGGGCTGTGGCTGCTCTCCCGGTTTCAGTATCCCTATGAACGGCAGGTTGCGGTACTTCTCCAAATAGTCCAAGCCATAGCCGACAACAAACTCATCCGGAATTTCAAATCCCACGTAGTCCAGCTTGACGTCCACAATCCGCCGAACCTTCTTGTCCAGCAATGCGCAGACCTTCAGGCCGGCCGGATTCAGCGACTGCAAGTAGCGGAGCAGGTAGTTGAGGGTCATGCCCGTGTCCACAATGTCCTCCACCAGGACAACGTGGCGGCCTTCTATGGATATGTCCGGCCCTTTCTTGACCTGTACGCCCCCATTTTCAGAGCCGTTGCCGTTACCGTTGCCCCCATAGTAAGAAACGGACATGAAGTCCATGGAAAGCGGCAGTGTTATCTCTCTCATCAGGTCTGCCATGAAGCAGAACACGCCCCTGAGCACCCCCAGAAGAACGGGCTGCTTGCCTTTGTGGTCACGGGAGATGGCCTTGCCAATCTGGCGCACCCTTCGCTCTATCTGCGGTTTGTTGAACAGCACCCGCTCCACCTCAGGGATGTCCTCCTGGACCAGTGGGCCAAACCCGTACTTGGCCAGGAGCCGGTGTATGTCGCGCCTGTAGAGCAGCTTGACGTTCACATCCGGGTAGAGCTCGCGCAGATGGCGCATCTTCCTGTTCTTCTCCGTGACCAGGCTCTGTTTGAGGGTGGTCAGCTCCACATAGAGGTCCAGCTCCGGCAGATAGAAATCGGGAGTGAACATTTCCGCCACCCGTTCACCGTCCCATCTCAGCGGGAAAGAACGAGGTTCGTACAGCCACTTCACTCCGTAGAAGTCCAACAGGCTGGTGAAATCATCCTCGCTGGGGTGGGCAAATGGCCGGTGCGTTGTTGGTACCGGGTAATGCTCCATTGGCGTGGCAACGGGAGTGGTATCGATTGAAGGAGATTCGACCCGGGGCTTGGAGGGCCTTCGCCTGCGCGTACGGGGTTTCGCGGCAGTTTCAACCGCCGCTTGGGCGGTCTGATCACCGTCGTTCAGAGCGTCCGCGGCCACGGCTGAGGACGAGGCTCGCCCTTTCCGCCTACTGCTGCGGCGCTTGGATCCATTGCTCTGGCTTTCCCAGGCTTTACTCTGATCGATAGAAGAGGCTGGCTCTTCCGAAATCGATACTTTCTCCATCAATTTGTAGCTATTTTAGCCTAAACAGTCCAAGAGTGGCAACCTTGGCCGCTCTTTTCAACGCTTTTTTCCACTCCCCATTCAGTATTCGTTAACGGGCAGCACGTTATAGGAGCTTCCCCGTCCCAGGCTGTCCACGGCGGCGCGCGCCGTGTCCAACGAGGTAAAGCATGAGATACGCCGCTCCACAGCGGCGCGCCGTATCTCAAAACCGTCTCGCAAGGTGGACGCCGACTCTGAGACCGTGTTGATTACGGCCTTCACCCCTCCCTCTTCTATCACGTCCACTACGTTGGGATAGCCCTCCCCCAGCTTCTTTGCTATTCGGCGTACTTCAAAGCCAAGGGCGCGGATCATTGCCGCCGTGCCTTCCGTAGCGTACAACTCGCAGTCGGCCTCAGCCAGGGCGCGCACCAGGGAAACCGCTTCCGCCTTGTCCTTGTCGGCGATGCTAAGCAGTACAGAGCTTTCTCTGTGAAGGTCAAGTCCGCTGGCCAGCAGGGCCTTGGCCACGGCGGGCATGAACTCATGGTCAACTCCCATGACCTCTCCCGTGGACTTCATCTCCGGCCCCAGATACGTATCCACTCCCGCCAGCTTTGACATGGAGAACACCGGCGCCTTTATCGCCACCAGGTCCGCTTTCTTCCACAGCCCGCTTGGGTAACCCTGCTCCCGCAGCGTTCTGCCAAGCACCACTCTTGTGGCAAGCTGCACCATGGGCACGCCGGTGACCTTGGAGAGGAACGGCACGGTGCGGCTGGACCGAGGGTTGGCCTCCAGTACATATATCGCCGAGACGTCGGTATCGCCGTACTTGAACGTCGCGGGATCGCGATAGGGGTCCAATCCCATGATGACGTACTGGATATTGATCAGGCCCTTGGTGCCCAGCCCCAGCGCTATCCGCGTCGTATAGTCGACCAGCGTGTCCACCTCGGCGGTGGTCAGGGTCAACCCTGGGTATATGGCCATGGAATCGCCGCTGTGTACGCCGGCGCGCTCCACGTGCTCCATGATGCCCGGGATCAGCACTTGCTCACCGTCGCAGATAGCGTCGACCTCCACTTCACGTCCTTCCAGGTACTTGTCTATCAATATAGACCTGCCGCGGCCTATCTCCACCGCGGTGCTCAGATAGCGGATGAGCTCGGAGGCGTTCTGCACTATTTCCATGGCCCGGCCCCCCAAGACGTAGCTGGGCCTCACCAGTACGGGGTATCCTATTTGTTGCGCTACGTTCAGCCCTTCCTCCACTGTCGTCACCGCCGCGCCGGGTGGCTGCGGGATTCCCTGCCTGGCCAGAAAGTCCTCGAACTTGTGCCTGTCGGCGGCGATGTCTATGGCTTGTGCCGACGACCCCAAGATGGGCATGCCCAAGCGCCCCAACGACTGCGACAGGTTGATTGCCGTCTGCCCTCCGAACTGCACCACCGACGGCGGGTATTCAACGCCGCCGTCGGGCGTCTCTATTGCCTCGTTTTCCAGTATGTCCAGGACGCTCTCTTCATCCAGAGGTTCAAAGTAGAGCCTATCGCTGGTATCAAAATCGGTGGAAACGGTCTCCGGGTTGGAATTCACAATGATGCTGGCCGTGCCCTCGTCCTGCAAGGCCCAAGCGGCATGTACGCTGCAATAGTCGAACTCGATTCCCTGCCCTATCCTGATGGGCCCGCTCCCTATCACCAGTGATTTGTTGCCGGGCAGGGGTAGCGCTTCGTTCTCCTCCTCGTACGTGCTGTAGAAGTACGGCGTTTGTGCCTCAAACTCAGCGGCGCAAGTATCCACCATCTTGTAAACGGGCCGGAGTCCCCATGACCGGCGCAAGTCGCGTATCTGGTCGGGCAGGCGGTCGGCCAGGGTACCTATATATTCATCGGAAAAGCCAAGGCGCTTGGCGGAACGCAATAGGCGTGGAGTGAGCGGTTCGGCCAGCAGCTGCCGTTCCATGTCCACTATGTTTTGCATACCGCTGAGGAACCAGGGGTCTATCCCTGTGCGGCGGCTGAGGTCCTGTATGGAAATGGAGTTTCTCAAAGCGGCCATGAGAGCCCAGAGACGTGTGTCGTTAGCTTCCGTGGGTAAGCTCTCCAGCAAATTGTCTACGCCACCTCTCCAGGCGGGGTCCTGCCAGAGCAGTGTCTCGGTCGATTGCTCCAAGGAGCGCACCGCCTTTTGCAGCGCAGATTCAAAGGTGCGATCGATCGCCATCACTTCACCCGTGGCCTTCATCTGAACGCCCAGATTTCGCTCCCCCGTGGGGAACTTGTCGAAAGGCCAGCGCGGTATCTTGACAACGCAGTAATCAAGCGCCGGCTCGAAAACGGCCAGCGTTTTGCCGGTAACCCTGTTCGCAATCTCATCCAGGCGCTTGCCAATCGCAATCTTGGCGGCAACGCGGGCTATGGGATAGCCGGTAGCTTTGCTGGCCAGAGCAGAGCTGCGGCTCACCCTGGGATTGACCTCTATGACGTAGTATTGAGGCGACGGCTCTTTGCCATCGGCGAATTCGTGGGGAGCGGCCCATGGATGCGGCGAAAGAGCAAACTGGATGTTGCAGCCGCCTTCCACCCCCAGCGCCCGGATGATGCGCAGAGCGGCGCTGCGCAGCATCTGGTACTCCTTGTCGGAAAGGGTCTGGGTGGGCGCCACCACTATGCTGTCGCCGGTGTGCACGCCCATGGGGTCTATGTTTTCCATGGCGCACACCGTGAGGCAATTGTCGGCGCCGTCCCTCATTATTTCGTATTCAACCTCTTTCCAGCCCAGGAGATACTTCTCCACCAATACCTGGTGAATGGGACTGGCGGCCAGGCCGCTGATTGCCGTCTGTTCAAGGTCATCCCATCCCTGGACAACGCCTCCGCCGGTGCCTCCCAGCGTGTATGCGGGGCGCACCACCAGCGGAAACCCTATTCTTTCGGCTGCTTCCCTGGCTTCCTCCAGGGAAGTTACCGTTTCGCTTTCAGGCACGGGCTCTCCCATGTCTATGAGCAGCTGGCGGAACAAGGAGCGGTCTTCAGCCGTACGTATGGTTTCCAAGGGCGTACCCAGGAGACGAACGCCGTACTTGTCCAAGATGCCCGCTTCGGCTACTTCTACAGCCAGGTTGAGGCCTGTTTGACCGCCCAAGGTGGGGAGCAGCCCCTGCGGCCGTTCCCTCTGTATGATGCGTTCAATGACGTCGACGGTAAGAGGCTCTATGTAGACCACGTCGGCAATGCCCTGGTCCGTCATGATAGTGGCGGGGTTGGAGTTAACCAGAACGGTGGTCACGCCTTCCTCTCTAACGGAACGGCATGCCTGGGAGCCTGCATAGTCAAACTCAGCAGCCTGCCCAATGACTATGGGCCCTGAACCAATGATTAGGACTTTATCTATCTGGGGAGAGGGTTCAGTCACTCCTTTACAACTCCCCCTGTGAAAGCTGTTCCTTTAGGGGATTATCAGGCCTCAAAGGGAATAGGGAATCTAGCTTATTTATATTGCACAATGTCGCTACAAACTCCCGCCGAACTTCTGGACTGCAATTCCTTAGTGCCCTCACAAGTATACTAACGGTCTTGTCAGAGTTGTTCTTATCACTTGCAGTGAACCTAACGGTTGCTGGCGTCCAACAAAGTTTGAGCAGGTCGCTCTCGTTATGGATAGTCACGAGGACAACATCAACCCCCCGCCTCCTAAGAGTCTCTAGTTTCTTCTGCTTTGTTGAGTTGGGCGAGTTGGTAACAATGACCTCAATTATCCGTACTGGCTGATCTCCCTCCCCGTAAAGGATTAGGTCTGGCACCACACCACCTACTTGATCCCATTCGCCCGGCACCTTTGCCTTTGTCACATCTGCCAGCAGGTTGTCCGTCAGCTCGCCGCCAGGCTCTTTTAATGCCCGCACATCGGCTATTGGCACCTCTACTGATATCCGATTGCCATCAGCCCCGACTCTCCACACCGAGGTCAGCCCTTTCGCAAGCCCTACTATTATCTCATCGTAAAGTAGCGCAACCGCTCTTTGATGAAGCCACGACACCGGCGCGCTGGATGTTCCCACATTAGTCCTTTCTGCTGTCGTCATTCTCGCTTACCTTCCTTCGGTGGTCATTTCCGTCAAATTCTATAATTCCCTATCAATTACCGAATAGGCCCAAGCTATGCCTCGCCATGTACAGGCTTGCCCGCACCTCTCGCAACTCACGCGGATTTCTCATGATCTACTTACCTCCTTTATCATCGACAGGAACCTGTCGAAGAGGTATTCATTGTCCCAAGGCCCGGGAGCGGCCTCGGAATGGAATTGTATCCCCATGATGGGGAGTTCCCTGTGTATCATCCCCTCAACCGTGCCGTCGTTGAGATTTACGTGACTCACTTCCATACCTGCGGGGATTGTATCCGCATCCACCGCGAAACCGTGGTTCTGAGCCGTGATGTATACGCGGCCCGTGGCCAGGTCCTGTACGGGATGATTTCCTCCATGATGCCCGAATTTGAGCTTGTAAGTCTGTGCTCCAAGAGCCTTTGAAAGAAGCTGATGGCCCAGGCAAATCCCCATCACCGGCAACTTGCCAACCAGGCCGCTTACCATGTCCACGGCGTAACCCAGATGAGCGGGGTCTCCCGGCCCGGGTGAAAACACTATCCCGTCAGGCTCCAAGCCCAATACATCTTCGGCGGTGGTGCTGGCCGGCACAACCGTTGCCTGGCAACCCCTGGCTTCAAGATTCCTTAAGATGTTGTATTTCAAGCCGCAGTCCGTGACTACTATGTGCGGTCCGGAGCCATGTCCGACCGTCCCTCCATTCCAGGCATAGTTATCGCTGGTAGTCACGGTAGCAACGAAGTCCACGTCGTCATACCTTGGCGCACGGCTAAGCCGTTCCCGCGCCTCCTCCGGGCTCAACTCAGAGGTGAGGCACGCCATCATTGCGCCTTCCCGCCGGATGCGCCTGGTCACGGCGCGGGTATCCACTTTGCTGATGCCCACTATGTTCTGGCTTGCCAGGTACTCGTCGATTGCGCCGTCGCTGCGGTAATGGCTGGGGTTCCTGGACTGCTCCCGCACCACGTACCCGGCCACCTGAATTCGCCGCGACTCCACGTACCGCTCATTCACTCCATAGTTGCCGATGAGCGGGTACGTAGCTACCACTATCTGCCCGGCATACGATGGGTCGGTGAGAATCTCCTGGTAGCCGGTCATCGAGGTGTTGAACACAACCTCGCCGAAGGTGGTGCCAACGGCTCCCATCGATTCGCCCTGATAGACGGACCCGTCCTCCAGCACCAGGTACGCTTCTCTAGCCTCCAACGGTTCCCGCCTCTGCCAGCTCTGAATGCACTATTCTGCCACCTGCTATGGTGGCCGTTACTCTACCTTTCAATGCGACCCCTTCCAGCGGAGTGTTCTTACCCTTGGAAGCGAACTCCTCACTGCGCACCACCCACTCCTTTTCGGGATCAAAGACGACGACATCAGCGGTAGTACCCTCTTGCAGCGTCGTCAGATGAGCGTACTCCTGACCCAGTACGGAGAGAGCGCCCGTGGTCAAGCGGGCAACCAAAGCGCTCAGGTCCACTTGGCCGCCATGCACCAGTCTCATCAGCAATCCCAGGGCGGTTTCCAAGCCACTGAACCCGTAAGCGGCGGCGTCATAAGTCACCAGCTTGTCAATGACCGTCTGTGGCGCGTGATCCGTGGCAATTGCATCTATCCACCCCTCTCGCAAGCCTGCCACCAGCGCCTCCACGTCACGCTTGGTTCTCAGCGGAGGGTTCACCTTGGTTAGGGTGTCGTATGCCTCGGGGCCCAGCGGTCCACTCAAGGGTCCGTCCTCGTCATGCCCCACCACCCAGCTCTCGTCCAGCGTGAGATGGTGAGGCGTAACCTCCGCGGTTACGCTTATCCCCTGTTGTTTCGCCAATCGAACCAGCTCCACTGCTCCTGCCGTCGTCAAATGCGCCACGTGTAGATGCCCGCCGGTTAGCTGGGCCAGCGATATATCCCGCGCAATCATCGTTTCTTCAGCGGCGGCAGGCCAGCCGCTCAACCCCAGACGGTTGGATATATGCCCTTCGTTTACCGGCGCTCCCTGCGAGAGCTCCGTATCTTCGGAATGCTGGAGTACGGGGAGCCCCAGCCCGCCTGCGTAAGCCAGCGCCTGGCGCATCAGGTGGGAGTCCTCCACGGGGCTTCCGTCATCGCTGAAGCCCACGGCGCCCGATTGCGCAAGCTCCCACATCTCGGCCAGCTCTTTCCCGGCCCGGCCTTTGGTCACGCTGCCTATTGGCAGCACCCGTGCTTTCCCTGCCGCCGCGGCTTGACGCAGCACAAACTCCACCGTAGAAGCGTTATCCATAGCGGGGTTGGTATTCGGCATGGCGCAGATGGTGGTGAACCCGCCTCTGACGGCGGCTTCCACGCCTGTAGCAACGGTCTCTCTATCCTCGTAGCCCGGCTCTCTCAGATGCACGTGCAAATCGATGAAGCCGGGACAAGCCACAAGCCCATCGCCTCTTATAACCTGGCAGCCCGGCGGCGTGTGGCCGTTGCGAACCGTGCCGCCCGCATGCTTTATCACACCATCGACTATAAGCAGGTCGCCCGTCTCGTCCATACCCCTGCGGGGATCGATGAGACGTACGTCTCGTATGAGAAGGGAGCTCGCGCCGTTCACTGCTGCCCTTCCTGGGCTTGAGGCTTTTGCCGCGAGCCCATTAGCAGATATAGCAGCGCCATGCGCACCGCAACGCCGTTATGCACTTGCTCCTCTATCAATGACTGCGCTCCGTGCGCAACGTCGGGGCTTATCTCCACCCCTTCATTCATTGGACCCGGATGCATCACGAGGGCGTTGGGCTTGGCTAGGGCCAGCCTATCTTTCGTGATGCCGTACATTTTCGAATATTCGCGCAGTGTGGGGAGAAGCCCCGCCTGCTGGCGCTCCAACTGGAGACGCAGAGGCATTACAACGTCCGCTTCGTTGATGGCCTTCTCTATATTGGTCTCCACCTTCACTGAGCCAAACAGATGTCCATCCCTGAGGTGATCGCCGGAAAGGAACTCCTGTGGCAACAGCGTCGGAGGAGCGCATAGCACTATTTGAGCTCCCGCCGTCCGCAATGCCCACAGGTTGGACCTAGCGACCCTGCTGTGGGTGACATCCCCTACTATGACAACCTTGGCGCCGCTCACCGAGCCTAAGTGCCGCTTCATTGTGTACAAGTCAAGGAGGGCCTGCGTGGGATGAGCGTGCCAGCCGTCTCCCCCGTTGATGACGCCCGCGCGCTCCAGGTTCCGCGCCATGAAGTACGGCGCACCTGAATGCGGGTGCCTTACCACTATGATGTCCGTACCGGTCGCTTGCAGCGTCCGCACCGTATTGAGAAGGGATTCGCCCTTCTCAACGCTGCTGCCGGAGGAGGATACGTTGATCACGTCGGCGCTGAGCAGCTTCCCCGCCTCTTCGAAGGAGACCCTGGTGCGGGTGCTCACTTCGTAGAAAAGGGTGACTATGACTTTGCCTCTCAAGGTGGGTACCTTCTTGATGTCGCGGCTGAGCACCTCGCGCATAGCGTCCGTGGTGCTCATCACCAGGTCCAGCTCCTCTTGGGAAAAGTCGTCCAGGTCGAGCAGGTGACGGCGTCCGCCGTCGACCATGCTTGGCCTGGAGCTTGTCTTAGCTTGCTGTAAAGTGGATGCCATAGCCGTTATTGCCTCATCGCCGGATGGGAACCGGCACTAGCACAACCTCTTCTACCCCATCAACCTCGGTCAATCTCACCTGCACCTGTTCTTGCAACGTTGTCGGTATGTTCTTGCCCACGTAATCGGCCCGGATGGGCAACTCCCTGTGTCCGCGGTCTACCAGCACGGCCAGCTGCACCTGCTCCGGCCTGCCCAAGTCGATCAACGCGTCCAACGCGGCGCGTATGGTGCGGCCGGTGAACAGGACATCGTCTACCAGCACCAGTTTGCGGCTGTCCACGCCCTCCGGGATTTCCGTTGAATGGACAACGGGCGGGCTGCCGGTCGCAATGTCGTCCCGGTACAACGCTATGTCCAACGCTCCGACGGGCACGTCGCGCCCCTCTATGTCGGCTATTCGCTCCGCCAGTCTGTGAGCAAGAGGGGCTCCGCGGGTTCTTATGCCAGCCAGCACCAGCCCATCTATGCCCCGGTTGCGCTCAACTATTTCATGGGCTATACGGGAAATCGCCCGTCTCATGTCCTCCGCTGAGAGTATTCGTTTTTCCATCATGAAAAAAACCCCTGCCAGTGGACTGGCAAGGGTTTATAACAGCTAATTTAGCCACAGCAGTTACCTTACCAGCCTCACGGGACTGACTTGAAGGTCATAACCTCGGCCTACTTGAAGGCCTTGGCCCTGTGCGGAAAGTATATCACCGGCCTTGGCCGAGTTACAATCTACAACCCTCGCATTAGAAACCCTTTTTTCGGCTTGTTATCGGTGTACAATGGCCGCAACTACGACACTGGGAAGGATGATTATGCCTATATACATCCAGCTATTGACTTTGACCCCCGAAGGACGAGAAAGAACGTTGGAAGACCCGGAAAGCGTACGCCGGGCCCAGTATGAAATAGACGTCCCGGGAATAGAGCTGCTTGGGGAGTACGGCGTCCTTGGCGAGATCGATTTTGTGAACATAGTGCAGGCGCCCGACAACGAATCCATCGCCAGATTTTCGCTTGAGCTCGGCGTCAGAGCGGGGGTGCACATCAACACCATGCCCGCTATACCCATCTCGCGGCTTGAAGGGACGGTAAGGAGAGAAATCCCCTCCCTGGTAACCGGCGCTCCCCCGCCTGAGGAGAATGACAGCATGCCTACCGTAGAGGACGTGGAGGAAGGACTAGCTAAGTAAATGGGCGCCCTGGGCTCCACACCCTCTGCAGTTCACACCGGTATGACGTACAAGAAAGGGCGTTGGTTCTCAGTCACCAGCGCTTCCATGCCCGCGTCCAGCGTGACCAGCTGTCCGCGGCGCTGAATCGCGGCAGCCAGCAATACCGCGTCGGAGATCTGTCGGTATCCTTGGAGACGCGCCCCAATCGATTCCGGCAGGTGGACGATGGATCTGTCGAGCGGCCAAAATGCGTGGGAACCTAATTGAGTGAGCCTCTCCAAGACCGCGATGGCTTCAAGAGGAGCGACCGTATGCCTCACCACCGACGGATTGCATGACACGCGAACAAAACCGGCCTCGGTCAAAGGGCAGGTCGCCCAACCGCTAAGCCGCCGCTCCTGGAACCATGCCCTGGCGGCGGCGTGGTGAACGTGGTTCGGCCATGCAAGGGCTATCAGAACGTTGACGTCCGGCAGCACGGTCACGGCCAGTCGCCCAGCAAGCCGTAGACGTCCTCGCTGGTGATGGGGCCGGCGTCCACAGCGACGGCGAACGTCGTCCCGTCATCGTGCCTAGTGACGGACGGGCTCCTGAAGCCGCGCCTCGCCAGATCCGACAGCGCACTGCCGAGGCTGCTCCCCCGCCGCTCCGCTAGCGCCCTGGCAACCGCGAGCACGTCATCGTCTATGGTCAAAGTGGTGCGCACTTCAACATCATAGCATCACGACATCAGATAGTCAATCAGTCCCACACTTGGCGGTTCGTGGATTCGGTGGGGGCGCCTCTCGTGGGCCCCTCTACAATTCGGTATGCCCCGTCCCGCCGGGCAGGACTAGCCCATTAAGCAAGAGACGCTCAGCGCCGGATGCTGAGCGTCTCTTTACTCAGGCGGAAGACTCGACTTCCGTCCTACTTGATCATTGCCTCCACTCCGTAAGCCCTGCGGCGAGAGCGGCGGGCAACCCCGCTTCTCTGAGCGGCCTGGGCCACTGCCTTGGCCACAGCCGCCGCCACGTTTCTGTCGAAAACGTTGGGCATTATGTACTCTTCGTTGAGCTGGCTGGCCGGCACGGTATCGGCAATGGCCTTGGCCGCCGCCAGCTTCATCTCAGACGTAACTCTCGATGCCCTCACGTCCAACATGCCCCTGAAGAATCCGGGGAAGCATAGAGCGTTGTTCACCTGGTTGGGATAGTCGGAACGGCCGGTGGCCATCACTCTTACGTGAGGCCCCGCCTCCTCGGGGAAGATCTCCGGGTCGGGGTTGGCCATGGCCAAGACAATGGCGTCTTTGTTCATCGCCTTCACGTGGTCGACGTTGAGTACGCCGGGGCCGGACAGTCCAACGAAGAGGTCCGCGCCCTTCATGGCGTCCATCAAAGAGCCCTTGAAATTATCCTGGTTGGTATTTTCGGCAAACCACCGTTTGGATTCGTTGTCTCCATAATCTCTATCACGATGCAGTACACCCTGGCGGTCAGCGCCAACAACGTCCGATAGCCCGGCATCCATGAGCATTTGGGTAGTGGCCATGCCGCCCGCGCCAACGCCCACCACAACGGCCTTCATGTCCTCTATCTTCTTGCCGGTGACTTTTGCTGCGTTGAACAGCGCCGCCGTCGTGGTCACCGCGGTGCCGTGCTGGTCGTCATGGAAAATGGGGATGTCCAGCTCCTCCTGGAGCCGCTCTTCGATATAGAAGCACCGTGGAGCGGATATGTCTTCCAGATTGATCCCGCCGAACCCGACGGCCATGTTCTTCACCGCTTCAACAATTTCGTCCTGATTCTTAGTATCCAGGCAGATGGGCCAGGCGTCGACGCCCCCCAGCTCCTTGAACAGCATGGCCTTGCCTTCCATGACAGGCATGGCCGCCGCCGGGCCTATGTCGCCCAAACCCAGCACCGCCGTTCCATCCGTGACCACGGCCACGGTATTGGACTTGGCGGTAAGATTCCACATGGAATCCGGGTCTTCGTGGATGGCCATGCATACTCGCGCCACTCCGGGCGTGTACGCCATGGATAGGTCGTTGCGCGTCCTCACCGGGCTCTTGGAGCGCATCTCTATCTTCCCGTTGAGATGCAAGAGGAAGGTTGGGTCCGACACGCTGACCACGTTGACGCCGGGCAGGGCCTTTACCTTGGCTACTATTTCCTGGCCGTGATTCACGTCCCTGGCGTTGATGGTGATGTCTCTGACCACCTTGTTCTGGGACGACTGCACCAGGTCCAGCGCCGAGATGTCTCCTCCTATCTCACCGATAGCAGAAGTGATGTCTCCCAGCTGTCCGGGCTGGTTGGGGTATTCAGCCCTTATTGTCACACCGTACGCTATTGCAGGATATCTGACTGCCATTTTAATGCCTCCTTCAGGCAGATTCCCATTTGCGGCCTCATAATACACTACAGCCCGCCCAATGGGTACTCCCCTATTACCGTTGCCTGGCTCTAGACATGGTTCTGCGTCTCTTGCGGCGCGCAACTCCCGTACGCCTAGCTGCTATTGCCACCGCACGCGCCACGCTTCTGACCATAGCCCTATCGAAAACGCTGGGCATTATATACTCCTCGTTCAAGTGGCGGGATGGGACGGCACTGGCTATGGCGTGCGCCGCGGCCAGTTTCATCTCGCTGTTCACCTCTCTTGTCTGGGAGTCCAACAGCCCTCTGAAAACCCCGGGAAAAGCCAGGACGTTGTTTATCTGGTTGGGGTAGTCGGAACGTCCCGTCGCCATCACCCTGACGTGGGGCAGCGCATCCTCCGGACTTATCTCCGGCTCCGGATTGGCCATGGCGAACACAATGGGGTCTCCGTTCATCACCTTCAAGTGGTCAACGCTAATCACGTTTGGGCCGGAGAGTCCAATGAACACGTCCGCCCCTCTCATAGCGCCCAGCAGGTCGCCGCGGAAGTCGTCCGGGTTCATATTGTTAGCAAACCATCTCTTCCCGGAATGTTCGCTGAAGTCCATGCCCCTATGAAGAACGCCCTCCCTATCGTAGCCAATGATGTGGCGGCTTCCAGCCTCCTCTATCAGCTTTGCGGTAGCAACTCCTGCCGCTCCCGCACCCGACATCACAATTCTTATCTCATCTATTCTCTTGCCCACGACCTTCAGCGCGTTGTACAAAGCAGCCATCACCACAATGGCGGTGCCGTGCTGGTCGTCGTGGAACACCGGTATGTCCAGCTCCTCCTTCAGCCTTTCTTCTATGTAGAAGCAGTTTGGCGCCGCGATGTCCTCCAGATTTATCCCCCCAAAGCTGGGCGAGATGTGCTTCACTATCCGGATGATTTCCTCAGGGACAGTGGTGTCCAGGCATATTGGCCAGGCGTCCACGCCGGCAAGCTCTTTGAACAGCAGGGCTTTGCCTTCCATGACCGGCATAGCCGCCGCCGGGCCTATGTCCCCCAGCCCCAGCACGGCGGTGCCGTCAGTGACAACGGCTACGGTGTTGGACTTGGATGTTAGGGCCCAAGCAACGGAAGGGTCTTCATGGATTGCAGTGCTGACGCGAGCCACCCCCGGCGTATAGGCCAGCGAAAGATCGTTGCGCGTGCGAATCGGCACCTTGGATGCCATGGATATCTTGCCGCCAAGGTGCAGCAGGAAGGTTGGATCGGAGACGCTCCTTACACGGACTCCGGGCAGCGACTTTATGGTGGTGGCTATCTCAATGCCATGGTCGACATTTCGCGCATTGACCGTTATGTCCCTCACCATCCGACCGCGGTCCGTGGAGACTATGTCTATGGCTCCAATGTCGCCGCCCACTTCGCCTATGGCCGTGGTGATTACGCCCAGCTTGCCTGGCACATTTCCATAGCTCACCCTGAGAGTAACGCTATAGGCAACTGCTGGATAGCGATTAGTCATTGCTTGGTTTCATTGGCTTCCCTTGACATGGCGGTGAGCTATCATATCGCCTTCGAATGAATACCGCCACCTTGCTCCCACCCACTTCCTTCATTGCGGAGGGAGACCTTGTAAAATCTCTTCCCCATTGACGGGGGAAGATTGAGCCTGCCCCGTACCACGATACGGGGATGGGGGTGAACCTGCATCCTGATGCGGGCTACGCCACTCTCCTGCGGCGGCTGCTCAGGTAGTCGACCAGGACAAACTCGCTCAGCCTGTCCGGGGTGGTGTAGAAGGCCCTGCCCTTGTTGATTCGGGTCATCCGGTCGACAAAGTCCAGCAGATAATAGCTGCTCTCCAACATGAACGTGTTGATTACTATCCCCTCCTGCGTGCACCGTTTGACCTCTTTCAATGTCTCGTGGATGGTGCGGGGACTGGGCGGATATGCAAAGTAGGTGCGGCCGTCCTCTACGTGCGCGGTCGGCTCGCCGTCAGTAATCATAATTATCTGGCGAGTGCCCCCCTTATCCCGGGATAGCAGCCTGCGCGACATCATGAAGGCGTGATGCATGTTGGTGCCGGAAAGCCATGAATTCCAGTTCGCCTCATGCAGGTCCTCGCCTTTCAACTCGATGGCCTGGTCGGAAAAGCCTATAACGTAGAGCCTGTCATTGCGGAACTGCGACTGCACCAGGGTATAGAGAGCAATTGCCACTTTCTTGGCGGCAATGAAGCTCCCGAACATACCCATGGACCGGCTCTGATCAAGCAACAGACAGGTGGAGGTGCGTGTGACCTCTTCCTTGCGGTTGATTTCGAAGTCTTCCGGTATGAGCCTTACCGGCTTCTGAGGCCCGCTTCTGGTAATGGCGTTCATAACCGTCCGGTTCAGGTTCAAATCGAACGGGTCGCCGAACTGATACGGCTTTGTTTCTCCGGACTCCTCGCCGGACAGACCCCTGTCATGCAACTCATGCTCGCCAAAGCGGTCTTTGCTCAGGCGCGAGAAGACTTCATGCAGCACTTTTTGACCCAGTTTCCTCATGCCTCTTGGCGTCAGCTCCAATCTACCGCCGCTTCGCTTCACGTAGCCGGCCTCTTCCAGCTTTTGCGCCGCATTCTTCAGCGTTTCCAGCGTGCGCCGCGCCTCTTCGCCAAGCATCTCCTCCACCTTCTCCATGTCCACGTCGTCCAGATTCCCCCGGTCCAGAACGTCCCGCAGCTGCCGCTCCAGGTCGTCCATGTCCTGCAGGCTGTGCATCAGGTCCATGGCCTGAGTCATGGTCAGAGGCTCGTCGCCCAAGAACCGATACTGATCTCGCAGATCCTCCATGGGATACATGCGCTCCATGGCCGCGGCGAGTTGGGCCAGTTCATCCATGGTCTCCATGTCCAGCAGGGAGTCGGCAAGGTCTTCCAGCTCTCGCCGCATCTCCGGCGACATGCTGTCCAGCAGCGATTGCATCTGCGCCATCTGACGGGCCAGGTTCTCCATTAGCTCTTCCAGGTTCTCAGGCCGGTCTTCGCCGAACATGGAGCCGTATCTGTCCATGAAACCCTGAAAGTCGGGTTCGCGACCCATGGCTCTGTCCTGCATCATCTGGTTCAGGTCACGCAGCATCTCCCTGATGCCCGACATTTGCTGGGGCGTCATTCCCTGCATCTGCTGCTTCAGTCCCTGGAAGTAGTTCTGCAGCATCTGCTGCTGAAGGTCGTCAAGGAGTTCTTGGAACTGGCGCCGGGCTTCGGGGTCCATGAAATCGTAATCGCGCAGCTCCTGAACAGCCCCCGCCGGGCTATCCGGCAGGTTGTCCAACCTGTCCCGGCTGCGGTTGGCCCGTTCTTCCAACATCTTCAGCAACTCCTGTATTTGCCCTGGGTCATCCTCGCGCCTCTGCGCAGCCTCCTCCCTGGCCTCCTGCAGCCGCTTGTCTATCCCTTCCCGCTCGGTTTCCACCACCTGTTCCAGCCGCTCCTTGATGTCCTGGAAAACGGAGTCCAAGTTGTACCGTTCCAGGTTTTGACTGCGTTGCTCGCGCAGTCTCTCCATCATCTGGCGCAACCCTTCCAAGTTGCGCCCCTCATCACCGCGAAAGCCGCGCCGCATGAAGTTGCGCAACGCCCTGGACACGTCGCCGTGCATCATCACGTCTTCGGCAAGCTGGTCCATGAGCAAATCTTCGTCCAAATCGAAGACTTGCTGCGTGCCGTCCCAGCGACCGTACCGGTAAACGTAGTTCATAGCATTAAAGAATTTATATTAAAGCATAATGCCTCTTTGCTTTAATAACGACCATTCCTGTTAAAATCGCATTTAATATAAACGACTGGAGGCGCGGGACTCAAAAGTAAAGTTTGCTATCCTTTGCCGCCTTTTCGTATAATCGGCAACACGTTCATCCGGGGAGGGACTTGTGAAACCGTTCTCTTTTGCTGGGCCAAAGACTCTAGAAGAGATGAATCAGGTGCTGGTGCAAGCCAGCTCTCACGGAGACATCCGCCCCATTGTCGGCGGCACGGACCTTGTGGACCAGGTGAAGAGCGGCAGGCGCACGCCCTCCGTTATCATGGACATCAAGCGGATCCCTGAGATGAACCGTCTGGAGTGGGTCCCCGGAGAAGGACTGCACCTTGGAGCAGCCGTCAATTGCACGGATACCGCGGCCTTCTCACCGGCCATAGAAAGCTATATGGCCATCAAAGAGTCTTGCGAGCTTATAGGCTCCATACAGATACAGAACCGCGCCAGCGTGGTGGGAAACATCGCCAACTCTGCGCCTTCCGCCGACGCCGTGCCCGGCATGCTGGTGCACGAGGCGCGAGTCGTAATCGTCGGGCCGTCGGGACAGCGCGAGGTGCCACTTGGGGAGTTCTTCACCGGGCCGGGCCGGAACGTATTGGCCCCGGATGAAGTCATCTTGGAGACAATAGTGCCGCCGGCCGAGGACAACAGCAGCAGCCACTACATGCGCTTCATCCCCAGGAATGAGATGGACATAGCCGTGGCAGGCGTGGCAAGCTTTGTTGCTCTGGAGCCGGGCACGCGCAAATGCACAAAGGCCCGCATAGCCCTGGCCTCGGTCGCTCCCACGCCGGTGCGCGCCACGGCAGCCGAGGCGCTGCTTGAGAACAATGAGATCACCGCCGAGCTTGTCCGCGAGGCAGGCGAGAAGGCCGTGGAGGCCGCCAGCCCCATCGACGATGTTCGCGGCACCGTAGAGTACCGCAAAGAGCTGGTGCGAGTGCTGACCCGCCGCACCTTGCTCATGTGCATGGAATCACTCGGTCAGCCGCTGCAGGTAAATTAGTTAGCCAGGGAGGAGATTGTGCCAAAGATACCCGTTTCTTTCACTGTCAATGGAGATCCCGTGGAGATACTGGTGGAGCCGTGGCAGACCCTGATGGACGCTTTGAGAGATGAGCTCCAACTCACCGGAACCAAGGAAGGGTGCAGCAACGGCAACTGTGGAGCCTGTACGGTCATGCTGAACGGGCGCGCCATAGACTCCTGCTGCATGCTGGCGGCTGAAGTGGAAGGCCAGGATGTCGTCACCATCGAGGGCCTGGCAAAAGGCGGAGAGCTGGACCCACTGCAAAGAGCATTCATAGATTACGGCGCTCTACAGTGCGGGTTCTGTATCCCGGGCTTCCTGGTTTCGGCAAGGGCGTACCTCAACACAAATCCACACCCCTCAGAGGACGAAATTCGCCACGCTATCGCGGGTAACCTCTGCCGCTGTACCGGCTACGACAAGATAGTGCGGGCCATACAGCACGTGGCGGATACAACCGACTGATGCTCTGATTGAGCAGCCTGGCCTACTCCTGCCAAGGAGTCTTCTGCTGCAAGCGGCCCAGTGAAAGCGGGCTTGGCGACATCGAGGGACAAGGGCATGTACTTGGGCCGGTGCGTGAAGAACAGAGAGAATGTCTGGGTGGTTTGGATACAGTCGATTGGATGGTGAGGAGTCGCCTAGCGACGCAGCGTATAGCCGCGTGACCAACCCTGAGCGCTTTCGTCCGTTGCATACCGCTGTACTAGAGATCATAGACTGGCTGGAGACCGGATTCGAAGTAGACCGCACCGAAGAATATGGTCTCGACGATGAGTTGGAGAAGGGCCTCTTCCTTGCTCGCCTCGAACTTGCCCGCCCGGATGTCAGACTCACCCCCAAGGACCCTGATGCTGCGCCTATGATAGTGGCGTTTTCGACTTTTCCCGGTCTTTATGTCCGGTTCGGGCGATGGTACATCGAGCCTTTTCCAAGCTGTGGCTGCGATGCGTGCGATGAGTCAGCAGAAGGCGAAATCGAAAGGCTTAACTACATGATCGACGACGTGACCGCCGGGAGGTTTCGCGAGGCGGTCGAGATTCCCCTTGTTTCCTTTATGGGGTCTGGTTGGATAGAAACGAGGTTCTGGTCGCCCGAGGATGGGAGACCATCAACGAGATCCCGAAGCAGGTCTCGTGTTGACGGCCACCGAGCGCGTGAGATGTCCGGGGGTCGTCGTCGACTAGACCTGAACTGGAAGCCATGGCCCCGTAGGCAGTAGGGAGAGGCGCTTAAATCAGGACGATACCCATTGGGGAACCTTGCCAACCACCTCCATTTGACGGCATTCCGTAAAGTATCTACAATGCCCGTTAACAACTGAATATCCCGACCAAGGGGGAGCCTACACCAGGCTGAGAGGTCCCAATTCGGGGCGACCCTTGAACCTGATCTGGGTAATACCAGCGTAGGGAGTTGGTTACAGCGCTCCACAAAATAGGGGCCTCCGGTTCTCAAAGCTGGAGGCCCTTATATTTTGGAGCGGCACATGTCCACGGAAACTCTGGCCATCACATTTGCAGTAATTACGGCGCTGGCATTTGCGGCGATAGGCATCCTTTACATACGAGGCCGCCAGCTCAGCGTGGAAGAGTTCATAGTGAACCGGAACACGGCTGGCGCAGGCGTTGCCATCGCCACCGTTGTCGCTTCCATAGCCGGCGCGTGGATACTCTTCAGCCCCGCCGAAACGGGGACCTTGGCCGGTTTGATCGCTCTCATTGGCTACGGCATAGGCCAGGCGGCGCCTATCGTCGCCTTCGCCGTCATCGGGCCCCGCATGCGGCGGCTCATGCCGCAGGGGCACTCCGTAACCGAATACGCCTGGCACCGATTCGGCAAGGCCATGTACGTATTCGTGCTGGCCGTGATGCTTTTCTATATGTTCGTCTTCCTCTCCGCCGAGCTTACCGGCACCGCTCTGGCCCTCAATCTCATCGCCGACGTGCCGCTGATCTGGACGGCGTTGATCGTCGCCATCGGAACACTTGCCTACACGGCGTACGGAGGAATTCGCGCCTCCGTTTTCACGGACACTGTCCAGTTCCTGGTCATACTCCCGCTTTTCCTCATCGCCTTTGTGGCAACCGTGGTGGCTATCGGCGGCTTCGGCGATGCCTTCGAACCCGTACGCGATTCTTCGCCGGAGCTCCTCTCTTTGTCGCACACCCCCGGCATAGAGTTCGGTCTCACGCTGATCATCGCCGTGTTCGCCGCCAACATGTTTCACCAGGGCTTCTGGCAGCGCGTGTACAACGCCAAGGACAACAACACCCTGCGCAAGGCGTTCGCGATAGGCGGGGTGCTGGTAATCCCCATCATCATCCTGGCCGGTCTCTTTGGCATCATGGCCGTCGGCTATGGCGTCCCCGCAGACGAGGGCTCGGTGGCGTTGTTCTGGCTGATTCTCGAGGTCCTGCCCACCTGGGCCGTAATGGTGATACTGGTGCTTGCCCTGGGACTGGTTATGAGCAGCATGGACACCCTGCTCAACGGCATAGCCAGCGCCGTGACCAGCGACCTACCCAGGGTCAGGCCCTCCATCAAAACGGCGCTTCTCCTCCGCTGGTCGCGCGCCACTACGGTGGTCGTGGCCATCCCCGCCGTATTCATCGCCGCTCAGGGCTACAGCGTGCTCTACCTCTTCCTGATTGCGGATTTGGTTTGCGCCGGCGCTGTGTTCCCCGTCTTCTACGGACTTTACAGCAAGCGGCTGAGCGGTCCGGCGGCTCTAGTGAGCTGCATCGTCGGGATAGCGGTTGGCACGCTCTTCTTCCCCAAGCCGGACTTTTCACCGTGGCTGGACATACCCTGGGGCGGCAAGTTCCTGGTCAGCTTTGGCGCAGCGCTCGCCGTTTCCACGGTCATAGCGCTGGTGTGGAGTGCGGTTGCATCGAGGTCCCGCACCGCCCAGGATTACGATTTCGAAGGGCTGCGGGAACGGGTGGAGGCAATCCCAGGCTAGCAGACCTTTTGCAACACCCTCTTCCCCCTTGACGGGGAAGGGACGTAAAGGGTGCACCCCGTCCGTCTTGCCCGCGAAGGCGGGCATCCAGGGGTTGGGTAGTAGCGCGTTGGGCTGTTGATAGTGGAACGCCCCGCTGCCGCCTGGATTCCCGCTCGTGGGCGGGAATGACGGGAGAGAGAGGGAAGGGACTCTAGGTTACGCAATGGCCTCGTTAGTGAGCAAAAAGAATACGGAGCAGACCCTTGACCGATAAACGCATTGCCATGACCATTGCCGGCTCCGATTCCGGAGGAGGCGCGGGTATCCAGGCCGACCTCAAGACCTTCGCCGCAATGGGGGTATTCGGCACGTCCACCGTCACAGCCATCACGGCGCAAAACACGCTGGGAGTCACCGCCATCCACGAGATACCCGCCGGGATCATCGAGGCTCAGATAGACGCCGTCCTCACCGACATCGGCGCGGATGCGGTGAAGACCGGCATGCTCTCCTCCTCCGAGATAATCCAAGCCGTGGCCTCTAAAATGACCGAACACAACGTAGCCAAGCTGGTGGTAGACCCGGTAATGGTGGCTAAGGGCGGCGACCGTTTGCTCAGGGAAGACGCCGTGGAGGCGTTGCGTGGCAAGCTGCTCCCGCTGGCGACTGTGATCACGCCCAACCTGCCGGAAGCCGAGGTGCTCAGCGGGTTGACCATCGGGTCTCTGCACGACGCCAGGGAAGCCGCCAAACGGGTACTGGATGCGGGTGCGGCAACCGTGGTCATCAAGGGAGGCCACCTCTCCGGCGATGAGTCGGTGGACATCTTCTACGACGGCAAGGAGTTCCACGAACTGCGGTCAGAGCGCATCGACACCAAGAACACGCACGGCACCGGTTGCACCTTCGCCTCCGCCATTGCGGCGGGGCTAGCCAAGGGCCAGTCTCTGTTGGATGCGGTGACGCAAGCCAAGGAGTACGTCACCAACGCCATACGAGGCAACTTGAGCATCGGCGGCGGCCACGGCCCACTCGACCACTTCCACGAGATGGAGACCTTCGCATAACTGCCCGCCTGCCAACCGTCATTCCAATGACCTCCCGTCGCGCCCTCACCCGCCGCTGCGCGTCGGCCTCTCCCCCAGGGAGAGGCGGAGAGACGGGGTTCCGCTCACGCCCTTCGACAGGCTCAGGGTGAGCGGGGACGCCAAAACCTCTTCCCCCTCGACGGGGGAAGATTGAGATGGGGGTGATGAACCCCTCTACACAACCTCAGGATTCACGCAGTTTGGCATAGCCTCACCTCTAAGTCTGGCGACTATATTGCGGGCAGCCAGCACAGCCATCGCTCTGCGGGTGCGCACGGTCGAGCTGCCGATGTGCGGTGTGATTACAACGTTGGGCAGCGTGAGCAGCGGATGGTCGGAGGGTATCGGCTCAGGTTCCGTGACGTCTAAACCGGCTCCCGCTATTACGCCGTCGCGCACCGCCCGGTACAGCGCCTCGTTGTCCACTACGGGCCCTCGCGCTATGTTCACCAGGATAGCGTTGCTTTTCATCAGGCGAAGCTCGTCCTCACCTATGAGGTGATGCGTCTCCGCGGTCAGCGGCGTGGAGATACAGACGAAATCGGCCTCCCCAAGGGCCGTCTCCAGGCTGGCGCAATACTCGAACTCGTCCCCCACGTCGTCGCGACGGCTACGGTTGTGGTAGACCACCCTCATCTCGAAGGCCAAGGCACGTTTCGCCACCTCCAACCCTATCTTGCCCATGCCTATCATGCACAGCGTGGACTCTGCCAGGTCATAGCCCATATACAGCGACGGATGCCAGTACTTCCATTTCCCCTGCCGGGTCTCCCTGTCGCCCAGTACGACCTGCCTGGCCACGGCCAGCATCAGTGCAAAGCCCAGCTCGGCCGTAGTCTTTGTGAGCACCCCCGGAGTGTTGGACATAGCCACTCCGAGCCGGGTGGCGGCAGGCACATCGAAGTTGTCGTAGCCAACGGCCATGTTGGCTACGACTCTCAGACGGCCGCGGCCCTTGGATAGCAGGGCTTCATCGATACTGTCCTCGTTCGTGGTAAAGATGCCGTCCACCTCCGCCGCCTTTTCCAACATCACTTCCCTGGGAGGAGCCGCATCGTCCTCCCACACCTCGACATCGGCCTCGGAAGCAAGCAGGTCCAGGGCCTCCTGGTCGACTCGCCTGGTGACAAACACTCGGGGACGCGCCATGCACTCCTCCTTATCCCTATAAATGCAAAAGGGCCATGATGTCGAATCCGTCGGGCCATCGCTGGCACTGTCATCAATTCTGCAACTCATCAAGGCGTAAGCGCAAGACCTTCTCCAACAGCGAGACCGGTAGTCGATGCCTGTCCTACTGACACTAGACTCCGGGGAAGCCCATGAGCCTCAGCAAAACGGCAGGTCTCCCAGGTTAGAGAGCCTGTCCAACTGGTCTTGCAGCGAGTTGGGGACGCAGCCGCTCAGATTGTTGCCGAAGAGGGACAGCGATTCCAGGTTGGAAAGCCCGCCCAGTGCAGTCGACACCTCTCCGCTGAGCTGGTTGTCGGCGAGGGACAGCGTCCTGCAACAGGCTCGCGGCAGGGACTACTCCGAATACTCGGCGAAATCGATGCCCTCCAGAGTGCAGCCCGTGTCATATTCCCCGTACGAGAACCAGAATGGCACGCACCACGGCGTGAACGGCGCGACGCGCCCGCCCGTCACAGCCACCTCGTAGCTGCCGTCGACGCCGCGCGTCACCTGAACCGTCACGCCGCCGCCGATCTCCCTGGACTCGCCGTTCTGGATCACCGAATAGTCGTCGTTTCCCCAACCGACGTCCCGCGCCGCCTCAGGATTGCGGGTGTCGTATAACGCCGGACCGAAACGGGCTTTCGCTCCTGTTCCCGTCGACTGGTCGTATCGGCTGACCAACACGCCCTCATAGCGGAATGGACGTTTCTGCTGCGGGGACGCGGGGTCGAAGACCTGGGGACTTTCCTCGATCCATCGGGAATCACGCTCCGCGAGAACCTCCACGGTTGTGAATGCGCCGGGACGGCCGGACGAGATAACCAGGAATTGAGCATCACCCTGCCCTGGCGGCCGCAGCGTATACACCCCCGATTCCGTCAGGTGCAGCCCCACCTCATGTGGATCGATCCAGCCCGCGGAATACCTGTTGACGGCAAGCGTGGGCGGCAAATCCGCACTCCATCCATACGTTTGCAACGCAGAAAGAGCCGACATGACGTCCAAGTAATTCCTGTAAGGATTTGGCGCGTGGATCTCTCCCGTCTTCCCGTACGGCATCCATGCCAGCTCCGTGTAGGAGTGGGGCCACCCCATCCAGGCGTGGCCGATTTCATGCACCAGCAACTCCATGTCCGCCCTGCGTAGACTGACCAGCCCAAAGGAGGCGCTCCCGTTATAAGCGAGTCCTCCGGTGTCCTCTGTGACGTCCGTCAGCAAGAGGCGATTCAGACCGCCCGGCGCGCCATGCGAACACTCATCGTTCTGCGAGGCAGTGCCGCGGCAATCTCTTATTCCGGCCACTCTCAACTGTTGCTCGCGGGCCACAGTAGGAGATCCATCTCCCTCAACAATGTAGTCGTTACCCGCTTGAAAGGACATTGATAGCAGGCCCCCGGAGATGCGCTCGTAGTACGGGGCAATATGTGCATTCAGGAGGTCAACAGCCTCCGTCATGGTCATGGTCTCCCGTTCGCCGTCATCCTCGAACCATCCGCTTGCGTTAGGCGGGACGCGGGCGATGTCAACGGTGATGGTCAGGTCTCCGAGAGAGTAGTAGGTCGGATCCGCCGGAGGATCGAGGATCGTCGTGTCCGGGTATTTCTGTGACGGCGTGCAGCCCTCGAACCCCATGTAGCCGTACCGCAGATAGCTCCCGTTGCCGTAGTAGCGGATAAGCGACAGCGGATCGCCTCCGCCCAGATCCGTCATCCCCGCCTCTATCCACGGAGACGTTGCCTTTTGCGGCGCGGCGCACGAATACGGCGCCGATTCCTGCCACCAGTGTTGTGGTTGGACCAGCGTGTTCCAGCGCTCAAAGACTCTATCAGGGATGTTCGGACTTTCTTCACCAGGGGTGGCAGAGGTTTCCACCACGGGCGTGACCGTAGGGGTGGCCGCAGATCGATCAGCGGTGGGCGATGCCGACGGCGCATCAACCGTACCCTCTTCATTCGAGGGCTGCTCAGTTGCGCCTGAGTCGCCTCCACAAGCCACCAATGTCGCCGTCAAAAGCGCCGCCAGAAGCAGAGTAGAGAGCCATCGAGGCAAGCTCAGCAGAGAGAGGTTCGAAGACTCCGGTTGCCGAAAGGACCTGTTGATGCGAAACATACTCTGTAACCAAATGAAGGACACCAGACGCCTCCCATTTATCGGCAAATGCCTGGAAACTGTATCACACAGTGTGTAACCAAAGCGTAACTTTCTGGTCAATTTCCCATAATCTTGTGTGACTTTTGAGAGGGAGGATCGGCATGAATTGCCCGTGTTGACGCATCGAAAGTGGATTAGATCAGCTCAGACGTGGAACGAGCCTCCAACCCGATGGGCTGGAGGCTCGCAAAAAGGGCCCTTCTTGTTCAGACTGGACCTAGAATCTAGACAGCCCCAGCGTCCTTCATGGCCTGTACTTTAGCGTCGTCGTAGCCAAGCTCCGCCAGTAGATCGTCCGTATGCTCTCCCAGTCCCGGAGCGGCCCTGTATTCCTCCTCCTGCCCCATCTTCAAGGGATTGCCGATTGTCCTGTACTCGCCGGCCTGCGGGTGGTTGACGAGCGGAGTCATGTTGCGATTGATCACGGATGGTTCGGCAAACGACTCGGCGAGGGTGTTGACCCTGGCCACCGGCATATCATTGCCCAGCTCCGAGTCCCACTCGTCGGCGGTCTTCTTGGAGAATACGCCGGTAAGGAACTCCACAAGCGCCGCCTTGTTCTTCAAGCGCTCGCCGGGATTGGCAAATCGAGGGTCGCTTGGCAGGTCCGCGTACTCGTCCGGATACATCTCCGCCAGCTTGTTGGCAAGCTGCATGTACAACGGCTGGTTGGCGAACTGTATCTGCACGTAGCGGCCGTCCTTGCACTCCAGGGCAGTGACGGGAACGTTCGTTGGGTGGGTGGAGCCCAGAGGCCCCGGCTCCGAGTCGAACATGAGGTAATACTGACCTATGTACGCCTGGAGAGTGAGCATGGTGTCCAAGAGCGCTACGTCCACGTGACGGCCTTCCCCGGTCCGCTCTCGGTCTACCAGCGCCGCCAGAATGCCCGACAGCGCGGCATAAGCGCCCGCCAGGTCGCCCACCGGCACGCCCATGGTGGAAGGAGCCTGGCCGGGATGACCTATCACGCTCATCACGCCGCCGCTGGCCTGGATGGTGGTGTCGAATGCGGGACGGTTGGGGTTGGGGGCTCCGTCGTGCCCGAAACCGGAGATGGAGCAGTAGACCAACCGCGAGTTGATCTTGTGGATGGTGTCGTAGTCGATTCCCAGGCGGGGCGGCACGGATGGCCGGTAGTTCTCCACCATAACGTCGGATGTCTTAACCAGGTCATAGAAAGCTTCCCTGGCCAGCTCTTCTCGGAAGTTGAGAGTGATGCTGCGCTTGTTGCCGTTTAGGCCCAGAAAGTAGTAGCTCTCCACGTCCTTGTACTTGGGCGGGAAGTTACGAGACGGGTCGCCCGTGCCGGGCTGTTCCACCTTGATAACGTCCGCTCCCATGTCGCCCATCAGGCGGCAGCAGAACGGGCCGGCCAGTACCTGGGTCAAATCTAAAACGCGCAAACCTTCCAGTGGCTTAGTCATGAAATGCCTCCCTATTCTTCAATGAAAACGCGCCGTAGCAACGCAGCACGAGTTTAGGTGTGCCCCCAACCACTGTCAAGGGCAGCGGCTCTGTCTGCCCGTTGCTCTTATGCCCACCTTGCCCGCATGCCCGCTTGCCCGCTATACTCCGCCCTACTAGCACCTGTTGGGGGGAATCATGCCTACCGTAGCTGAGATGAAGCAGATGGCCATAGCCGCCATAGAGGAACGCAAGGATGAGATCACCGGCATAGCCCAGCACATCCTGCGCAACCCAGAGACGGGTTTTACCGAGCAAAAGACGTCCAAGCTGGTGCAGGAGAGGTTCGAGTCCATGGACATCCCCTTTCAAAACGGTCTGGCCATCACCGGCGTCAAGGGCGCGGTAGAAGGCGGAGCCGGGCCTGGGCCGTCGGTGGCGGTGATCGGAGAGCTGGACTCGCTGCGCGTACTGGAGCATCCCTACCACGACGAAGTGACCGGGGCGGCCCACGCCTGCGGCCATCATTGCCAGATAGGCAGCATGTTTGGCGCACTGATCGGGCTTATGGTGCCGGAGGTCATAGGGAACCTATCGGGCCGCATAGTGCCCATCGCCGTGCCCGCGGAAGAGTTCATCGAGGTCGAGCGCCGTATGAACCTGCGAGAAAGCGGCAGCATCGAGTTCATGGGCGGCAAGCAGGAGTTCATCAAGCTGGGCACTTTCGACGACGTGGATATGGCGATGATCTGCCACACCATGGCTGATGATTTCGACCTGGCCGTCGGCGGCACAAGCAACGGCCACGTGGTCAAGTTTGTGCAGTACACGGGCCGGGGCGCGCATGCCGGCGGCGCCCCGCACATGGGCATCAACGCCCTCAATGCGGCAATGATCGGCCTCAACGCCATCAACGCCAACCGGGAGACCTTCCGAGAGCAGGACACCGTACGCGTACACGGCATTCTGACCCGCGGCGGCGATGCGGTGAGCGCGGTGCCGTCCAACGTTACCCTGGAATGGCGGGTGCGGTCCGGGAACCTGGACGCTGTTGTGCAGAACAGCGCCAAGGTGGACCGCAGCTTCAAGGCCGGCGCACTGGCGGTAGGGGCAAAGGTCAGCATCACCAACATAGCGGGGTATCTGCCCATGCGCAACAACAAGACCATGCAGAACCTTTTCGCGGAAAACGCGGCGGACGTAGTGGGCAGGGAGAACTTACTGATACGGCCTGACACCCACAACGGCGGAGGATCCACCGACATGGGCGACCTTGCTCAGATTATGCCGCTGATCCACCCATATTGCGGCGGGGCAACGGGCACCGGCCATGGCAAGGACTACGTTATCCAGGACTACGAGAAGGCTGTGATTCAGCCGGCCAAGTCTATGGCGGCCACCGTAATAGACCTGCTGTCTGAGGGAGCGGCCAAGGCGAATGAAGTCAAGGCCACGGACACGCCGCCCATGACCAAGGAGCAGTACCTCAAGTTCCAGAGAGAACGCAACGAGGTTATAGAGTTCGACGGGGCAACCGCCTAGGACTACCAGACAGACGTAACGTCGTCTTGTAGGGGCGGTTCACGAACCGCCCCGTCCCTCCATACCCATCTGTCATGCTGAGGAGTCGGTCAGACCCCTTAGCATTCTAACCGCCCCCGCCGACGAAGCATCTCTCTTCTAACTGCAGCGCAACACGCCTTCTCTCAGGTTGTATTGGCACGCCTTGTTGTGTCATGATAGGGCATGCCGCAAATGCCCTCAGGAGTTGATCCCATCACCCTGATCCCCGCGGTGTTCATAATACTGGCCGCGGGGGTAGTCAAAGGCACCACCGGCTTTGGATTCGCCCTCATAGCCACGCCGCTGCTGCTGCTGCTGTGGGAACCCAAGACCTTGGTGCCCGTATTCATCCCTCTCAGCATCGTGGCCGACACTTTCATAGTAGTACAGACCTGGCGGCAAGTTGAGTGGGGTAAGGTACTCCCCATGGTGGCCACCGGGATTGTAGGCGTCCCGCTGGGTACCTACGTTTTGCTGGTGGCTCCCTCCGAAATACTGCGTATAGCAGTGGCGGGCATTGCGCTGACCGTGGCGACTCTCCTACTTTTGGGTATTACGGTGCCGATACGCAGAGAGCGAATAGCATCGGGCGTCACGGGTTTCTTCAGCGGGTTGCTTTCCACAAGCACAACCATGTCCGGGCCGCCGGTGGTGCTGATGATGATCAATCAGGGCTGGAACAGACAGACGTTCCGCGCCTGCCTGGGCATGTTCTTCTTCGTTCTTCAGTTATTCGCCATCGCATCTCTGACTTTGGCGGGGTCTCTGACACTGCAGACGCTGGCCGTATCGGCGATTCTGTGGCCGTCGGTCATCGTGGGCAGCGCCCTGGCTCTGCTTATACTGCCTCGCATATCGCAGCAGGTGTTCATACGCATAGCCATCGTGCTGGTGATGACCACGGCAACCCTGGTAATAGTGCAAACAGCGCTGCAAGCGGCCGGCTAGCCGGCCAGCTCTGCCAGGACCTCGCGCACCAATTCGTATGGAACGTCGTTGCGCACCACCGCCCTGCCAACCCCCTCCAAGAGGACCCAGCGCAGGTTCGAACCCTCGGCCTTCTTGTCCAGGGTCATCGCCGATTCCACTCGCTGCATCTCCACGTCGGAGATGCGCACCGGCAGGTCGAATTGGCGCAGCACCTCTTCCTGCCGTTCCAAAACGTCGACGGGAGTAACCCCCATGCGCACTCCTATATTTGCGGCGCCCATCATGCCGATGGCCACCGCCTCGCCGTGGAGCAACTGCCCGTATTCCGTGGCGGCTTCCAGCGCGTGTCCAATGGTGTGTCCGTAGTTGAGCAGGTTGCGATAACCCAGGGTCTCGCGCTCGTCTTGGGAAACCACCTCGGCCTTGATCGACATGCTTCTCTTGATTACTTCGGTGGTTAGCTCGTGTTCCAAGCGGATCAAATCGTCGCCCTGTTGCTCGAAGGTCTCGAATAGACCGGCGTCCAGAATGAGGCCGTGCTTTATAGCTTCCGCCCAGCCCTCCATCGCCTCTCGCACGGGCAGGGTCAGCAGGGTCGCGACGTCCGCAACCACAATGAGCGGCTGGTGAAATGCGCCGACCAGATTCTTGCCATGCGGAAGGTCTACCGCAGTCTTGCCGCCTATGGAAGAGTCCATCATGGCGGCTATGCTGGTGGGTACTTGGACGATACGCATGCCGCGGGTGTAGGTGGCGGCCACGAATCCCGCCAGGTCGCCGACCACGCCGCCGCCAAGGGCGACAATGACGTGGCCGCGCTGCGCTCGCCGCTCCGCCAGCCAGTGGTAGACTTCACCGGCTGTGTCCAGGGTCTTGCTGGCCTCGCCGGGAACAAATGTGTACAGGTGCGATTCGATCCCGGCAAGCCCCAGGGCCGCCTGGACGGCCTCGCCGTAGAGACCGGCCACCGTGTGGTCCGAGATCAGGTAAACCGGCCCGGCCACACCCGATTTGCTGAGTATCTCTCCAATCTGCGACAGAAGTCCCCAGCCAACCAGCAACGGGCAGTCCCCAACGGAAGAGTGGACAGTCGCGGCTAGGTGCGGACTGGCGGCCAACGGCTGACTGGCAGCGGCTGGCTTGCCGGAGAGAATGCGCCACGCGCGCACCACCTCATCGGCGGCTTGCTGCACGGAGATGCTGTTGGTGTTGACCGTCCAGTGCGCTGTGGCATAGGCGGGCTGTCGTTCCGCCTTTTGCTGGCGGATCCTGGCAAGCTGGTCTTCGCTTTCCAGGAGCGGCCGTACCGCCTCTCTTCCGCGCTGCCTCTTCTGCTCTTGCAAACGCTGGTAGATGGTCTCAGGCGGGGCATCCAGGCAGACAATTACGCCCGCCGCTTCCATGCTCTCCCTGTTTTCGGGGAAGGTTATTGCGCCGCCGCCAACGGCAACTACCCTGCCTTGTCCCGCGCATGCTTCTCGCACGGCGTCGCGTTCCAGATGGCGGAAGTGCTCCTCGCCGTGCTCCTCGAAGATAGCGGCTATGGTCTTGCCCGCCCTCTCCGCGATCTCCTGGTCAACGTCGATGAACTGCCAGCCGAGGATGCGGGCAACTACCTGTCCCACGGTTGACTTGCCCGTTCCCGGGTACCCTGTGAGGATGATGTTTCGCAAGGTTAGGAGTTCCTTTCTCGCAACGGCCCGTCCGCCGTATTCACGTCCCCGGTTCGGCGGGCTCTCAAGCTATGTCCTTTACCATTTCCACGTGCAGAATGCCGGCTTCCATGAACGTATCGCCGCGCTCTTGGTAACCGCGATTGGCGTAGAACTGCCTCACGTAATGCTGAGCGTGGAGCGAGATGAGTTTGATTCCCTCCGACCGGGCCTCGTCCTCCAGGAAGGCCAGCACCTTGCCGCCAATTCCGCCGCGCCGCAGTGATTCATCCACCGCCATGCGCCCAATGCGTGCTTCGGTTGGCGTGTCCAGAATGAGCCGTCCTGTTCCAACCACCACGCCCTCCTGGAAAGCGACGGCGTGAACAGCGGTGGCATCCAGTTCGTCCACCTCCAGTTCGGGGGGAACGCCCTGCTCATCGACGAAGACGCGGTTACGGAGGACGTGGACGGCCTTCATCTCCTCGGAAGTCTCTAGCCTTTTAATTTCAAGCGACATATCGGAGATTATAGCAAAAGCAATTCGGGGGTGGGGTTAGTGTCATTCTTGTATCTTGGAAGGGAGGCGTGGCAGACCGGTTCATTCTGGGTTGTAGGAGACCGTCGCTCAGCAAGGTCGTCACGCCCTATTTCCAAAAGAGCCCGAACAGTTGCCTGGGCTAAGGAAGCCCGCATGTTGCAAGGAAGGGCAAGAAAGGGGAACTATGGAGACAGAAGCCTTATATGTAGGCATAGACGTATCCAAGGCGCATCTGGACGTAGCGGTATCTACAACAGGAGAGGTATGGCGAGCCTCCAACGACGAAGCAGGTATCAAGAGACTTGAACAGAACTTGGCCACCCGCGATCCTGACCTAGTGGTGATGGAGGCCACAGGCGGATATGAGATGCCCCTAGCGGCCGCCCTGGGCGCAGCAGGGATACCTATAGCTATACTCAACCCACGACAGGTACGAGACTTCGCCAAAGCTACAGGCAAACTAGCCAAGACCGACGTCTTAGACGCACAAGTGCTGGCACTCTTTGCCCAGAGAATCCAACCCACTCCACGTCCCCTAGCCGAGAACCAGGTACAGGAGATGGCCGCCTTGGTTGCGCGGCGACGGCAACTGGTGAAGATGCTAGTGGCAGAGAGGCAGCGGCTGGGGAGGGCCATGCCCACAGTTCGCACCAGCCTCAAACGGCATATCGCCTGGTTGGAACGCACCATCCACGATCTGGATGGAGACCTGCGACGCATGGTGCACAACAGTCCCTTGTGGCGGGCACATGAAGACCTGTTGCGCAGTGTACCAGGCGTGGGTCCCAATCTTACCGTGACACTCTTGGCAGAGCTGCCGGAGTTGGGCGCCCTGGAACGCAGGCAGATCGCCGCACTGGTGGGTGTAGCTCCCATGAATCGAGACAGTGGCGCCTTCCGAGGCAGACGCTCTGTCTGGGGTGGCAGAGCATCGGTGCGAGCTGCCCTTTACATGGCTACTCTGGTACCTACACGCTTCAACCCCGTCATCAAGGCCTTCTATCAACGTCTGCTCGTTGCCGGTAAACCCAAGAAGGTTGCACTCACCGCATGCATGCGCAAGTTGCTGATCATCCTCAATGCCATGATCAAACATCGCACACCCTGGCTACCAAATCACTCAGTTGCCTCTTGACAATCAAGACAGTTGCTGAGCGCAGCGAAGAATCCAAGGCCGTCGGTCTACTTCTGTTCCTTAGCATGTATACTCCTCTGGTTGCTTACTTATTTGTGAGAAGCGTAATCCACAGGCATAGCATGACCTTGAAAGCGTTGAAGCAAACCGTCACCGGCCTGCTGCCGGATATGCGCACGGGGCGCTGGGGCCTCTTCTGCGATATTGACGGCACCATAGCGTACATAACGCCCCGGCCAGAGGAGGCGCGTGTCAGGCCGGGAGCAAAACGGGCGCTGGAAGCGCTGGGAGGGCAGCTTGCCGCCGTGGCAGTGGTCACGGGCCGCGAGATGAAAGAGGCGCTGAGCATGGTGGGAGCTGAGAACATCGTTTACTTCGCGACACACGGGCTGGAGCGTTGGGAGAATGGGGAGCTGAAGGTTGCCCCTGAAGCGGAGCCTTACCGGGACCGGCTTAGGAACACCACCGCAGAGTTGACGGAGCGTTTGACGTTTCCCGGAATAGTCATGCAAACCAAGCCGGTGGGCCTTTCGATACACTACCGCATAGCAAACGACCCTGAATCGACGCGGGCCGCGATCCTGGAAGCCGTGGAATCCACCGGCGCCGGTGATTGGATGCTTGTCCGCGACGGTCGCATGGTGGTGGAGCTTCTCTTGCCCGTTGCCATAGACAAGGGCACGTCCCTGCGCGCCCTGGTGAACGAGCGCAACCTCAACGGGGCTCTCGTCCTCGGTGACGACGTGACGGACGTGAACATGTTCAAGGCGGCCGCGGAACTGCAAGCCGGAGATGGCGTGAAAGCGGTCAACATCGGCGTGGTTGGAGAAGAAACGCCCGCTGAGGTCATGGAGACAACCGAACACAGGCTGGCTGGCGTGGACGAGGTGGAAGCGTTCCTGATCTGGCTGAGCAGCGCGCTGAAGACTAGCTAGTCAGCGAGCTAATCTCTTCGAACTGGCATTGGAACCAGTGGTTTATATCCTCTGCCTCCACCGCCTCTATCATAGAAGCGTTCCGGCGCTGTCGCTCTTCCGGGGGCATATTGAGCGCCTGGTACATCGCCTGCATGGTGCCTTCCACGTCGGCGAAGGCCACTGGAAGCACCCCCACTGCAAGCTGGGAATAGGAGCCGGCGGTCTCGGAAAGGATGACGACGCCATCTCTCTGGTTGATGAGCGGCGCCTCTTTGGCCACCAGCGTCATGCCGTCTATAACGGCGTTCTCCAATAGGACGTCGTAGCGGCGCATACCGGCCACTGCCTGGACGTAGTTGTTCTCCATGAACAGTTGGATGGGCTGCCATTCCGGCGTGCCGTAGCTTTGGTTGATAGTCCTGGCCGACTGCTGGATCTCCTCCATGTACCGCTGGTACTGGCGGATGTGCGTGCGAGAAGGAACAAGGAAGGCAACGAATTTGACCTGGCCCCTCATCTCAGGATAGCGCTCAAGGAGCAGCTGGTAGGAACGGAACCCGCGCAGGATGTTCTTGTTGGGCTCCGCCCTATCCACGCGCACTATGTTCTTTTTGGCCCAAACGCCGGCAAGCTGTCGCTCGTATTCCTGTACCCGCGGAGAAGAGCCGATGCGCCGCACCTCGTCAACGCTGATGGATAGCGGGTAAGCGCGAACAGCCGTCTCTCTGCCTTCGTACCGCACCATGGATGCGGCATAGTCCACCTCTGCGGAGGGTAGGAACTCTTCACAGCTCTGTAGAAAGTTGCGGCAGTCTCGATGGGTCTGGAATCCCACGATGTCGGCACTGCACAGACTGCCGCAAATGCTGCGCCTGATGTGCGCCGGGATCATCTCCCAGTAGCCGGAGGCCGGCCACGGTATGTGGACGTAGTGCTGGATGACCGCCTGGGGAAGCTGTTCCCTGACATATCCGCTTACCAGATACAGATGATAGTCATGGACCATAACGCAGACGTCCTGGCCCACACTTGCCGCCTCTTCAATCACGGCGTCGGCAAAGGAGCGATTGACCTTGACGTAGCCGTTCTCCCAGGCGTCGTATACCGTGCTGTCCACGCTGGGGGTGTAGGACGTGCTCCACATGTAGTGTTGAAGAAACCAGAGCAACGGATTGCAGAACGTGTTGTAGTACTTGTGATAGACGCGGCGCGGAGTGTTGACGTAGCGGAGCGAGAGCTTGTAACCGGGAAGGGCGGCGGGAATGCTGGATCCGTTGCTGTTCTCCCAGATACGTCTATCCCCCTCCCCCATGGCGGAAGCTATCCAGGTGAAATCCAGATCGGGCATCAGAGAGGAGAACGCGGTGACCAAACTGCCGCTGCTGCGCCTGGCCTGAAGATCGCCTGAGGGGGTTATCTGGTGCCCAATGGGGCCGCGGTTGCTGACCAGAATGAGACGCCGACCGTTCAATGCCTCGGCGCAAAGCTGCAACAGCTTAGCACGCCTAGCCTGGCCAAGAGACGCCACACTCATAGATTCGCCATCCATTCAGAAGCAACGGTACGGTGAGCCGCCGCTATTGCTTGAGCCGCCCCACCCTATTGGGTGCCTCCCAGGGCTGTGACGGCATTCTCTCCCAAAGCGGCCACGACGTTAGCACAGGGCATAGGTGATGTCAAGGAATGGCCCGCCTCGCGTTGACACCCCCAAACGCCACACCTACAATCGACAACCACGTGAGAACGTCTGAAGAGATACGAAAGGCCTTCCTGGACTTCTTTCAAGAGAAGGACCACCTTCTCATGCCCAGCTCGTCGCTGATTCCACCGCCGGACGATCCCACGCTTCTCCTGACCAGCGCGGGCATGGTGCAGTTCAAGCCGTACTTCATGAGCGAAAGGAGACCTCCCCAACCCAGGCTCACCAGTGTCCAGAAGTGCTTCCGCG
The DNA here is from genome assembly GCA_965220545.1 of Dehalococcoidia bacterium. Classification (GTDB taxonomy): domain Bacteria; phylum Chloroflexota; class Dehalococcoidia; order Lucifugimonadales; family QGNO01; genus DAOUJH01. The sequence goes on along the minus strand of CBDCQF010000011.1, from coordinate 365,724 downwards.
TCACCGACGTGGATGAAGTGGGCGACGCCAGCCACCTCACCTTCTTCGAGATGCTGGGCAACTTCAGCGTAGGCGATTACTTCAAGGAGAAGGCCATCGCGTGGGCCTGGGAGTTCGTTACGGAGCGTATGAAACTGCCCAGTGAGCTGCTGTGGGCCGCCATCTACCTGGATGACGAAGAGGCCCACGACATTTGGCTTAAGACCGGCGTGCCAGACGAACGTATACGCCGTTTTGATGAGAAGGAGAACTACTGGGGCCCGGCAGGCAACGAGGGACCCTGCGGACCCTGCAGCGAAATCCACTACGACTTCGGTGGGACGTGCCGGCTGGGCAAGCCGGACGAACAGTGCGGCCCCAACTGCGAGTGCGGTCGGTTCCTGGAGCTGTGGAACCTTGTGTTCATGCAGTTCTACCAGGACACCGACGGCAACCGGACTCCGCTGCCCAATCCCAACATCGATACCGGGATGGGCTTGGAGCGTGCGGCCCTGATCCTGCAGGACGCTCCAAGCATCTACGAGACGGACCTGTTCCAGCCGCTGGTAGACAGGGTCTGCCAGCTATCGGGCAGAGAGTACGGAAAGGACGCCGAAACGGACGTGGCCATACGCGTGGTGGCGGAGCACGCTCGCAGCGCGGCGTTTCTCATCGCGGACAGCGTTGCCCCCGATAACCAGGGACGGGGCTACGTGCTGCGTCGCCTCATACGCCGTGCTATTCGGTTCGCACGAAAGCTGGGATTGGAGACCGGCAAGAGTGCGGTGCTGCCCCTGGTAGCAGAGGCGGTCATCCAGAAGATGGGGCCCATCTATCCCAACTTGGCCGAGGGGCGCGACTTTGTGCTCAGGGTACTGCAGGAAGAGGAGGAGCGGTTCAGCCAGGTCTACGAGACGGGAATGCGCATCCTGGAAGAGATGTTTGCCAGCGAACGGGACGGTTCCCTTGCCGGAGAGCAGGCCTTTCTCCTCTATGACACCTACGGCTTCCCCGTGGAAGTCACCGCTGAGATAGCGCGTGAGCATGGCATGGAAGTGGACATGGAAGGGTTCCAAAGGGAGATGGAAGCACAACGCCAGCGAGGCCGCGTCGCGGGAGAGCGATTCGCCGGTGGATACGACGCGCAGCGGCTGTACCAGGAGATGGGCGTGGGCCAGGTCAACTTCCTAGGCTACGAGACCACTACCGCACCCTCGGTGGTCACCGGTCTCATAGTGGACGGCCGCCCCGTGGATGATGTGTCGCAGGGGCAAGAGGTGGAGCTCATCCTCAGAGAGACCCCCTTCTACGCCGAAGGCGGCGGACAGGTGGGCGATACCGGCATCATCGAGGGGCCCAAGGGCGACATCCGCGTCGAAGACACGCAGTCACCGGTGGCCGGAGTCATCGTGCACCGCGGACGGGTGGTCAAGGGCGCCGTAGCCAGGGGCGACGAAGTCGTGGCCTCGGTGGACGGCGACCGCCGCCTGGATGCGGCGCGCAATCACACCGCCACTCATCTGCTGCACGCCGCCCTGCGAGCCGTCCTGGGCAGCCACGTGAGGCAGGCCGGATCGCTGGTGACGCCGGACAGGCTGCGTTTCGACTTCACCCACGTCAGCCCGCTGACCCCGGAGGAAACGCGACAGGTGGAGGCGCTGGTCAATGAGCGTATACGTGCCAACGTGCCCGTGCGCAAGAGAGAGACCACCTTCCGCGATGCGGTGTCGGAAGGCGCGCTGGCCTTCTTCGGAGAGCGCTACGCCGATGAAGTGCGCGTGGTGGAGATAGCCAACGGCGATCGGTTCAGCTTCGAGGTCTGCGGCGGCACCCACGTCAGGGCCACCGGCGACATCGGTTACTGCCGCGTCACCGGAGAAAGCAGCATCGGAGCGGGCATGCGTCGTTTGGAAGCGTTAACCGGCCGTGCCGCGGAAACCCTGGTCATGGAAAAAGACGACCTGCTCAACCGCGTATCGCGCCAGCTGGACGCGTCGCCGCAGGACGTAGAGGCCAGAGTGGCGTCTCTGCTGGACGAGGTATCGCGCTTGCGACGGGAGGTCGCCGCCAAGGAGCGGGCCTCCTCCAAGGAGCAGGCGCAGGAGCTGCTGGCGGCGGCTACAGAAGTCGCCGGGGTCAAGATAGCCTCGGGGCGGATGGACGCCGGCTCGATGCAAGCCCTGCGGGAAGCGGGCGACTGGCTGCGCGACAAGCTGGGAAGTGGGGCGGTGGCGCTGGGAGCCGTGGTCAACGATCGGCCTACGCTGCTTATCATGGCCACCAACGACCTGGTGGAGAGAGGCCTGCATGCCGGAAATGCGGTCAAAGAGGCGGCAACGGCAATGGGCGGAGGCGGAGGCGGGCGTCCCGAGATGGCGCAGGCGGGCGGACGCCAGCCGGAGAAGCTGGAAGAGGCGCTTCGGGCGGCGGTCGACATACTGCGCGGCCAGGTAAAATGAGAGTACTCGGACTGGACGTTGGCGAGCGGCGCATCGGCGTTGCCGTATGTGACTACTCCGGCCTCCTCGCCACGCCCTACACCGCTATCGTGAGGCAGAACCTGAACAAAGACGTGGAGACCGTTATCAAGATCGCCGCCGAGGAAGAGGCGGAACGGATTGTGGTCGGCATGCCCTTCTCTCTCGATGGCTCCGAAGGCTATCAGGCGAAGAAGACCCGCCGCTTCTACGAGGCGGTGAGAGATGCCGCCGCGCCCATGCCGGTAGATGTCTGGGACGAGCGCTTTTCATCGGAAGAGGCCGAAAGACGCCTCCACGAGGCAGGCGTCTCGCCGTCGCGCAACAGGGGCCGGTTGGATGCCGCAGCCGCCGCTATCATCCTGCAAAGCTACCTGGACAGCCGGCGTAACCAGTCATGACCTCCACGGTAGGAATCATCGGCTACCCGCTGCGCCACTCGGCGTCTCCCGCCTTCCAGCAAGCCGCCTTCGACAATCTGGAAATCGACGCCAAGTACCTGGCCTGGGAAACCCCTCCCGATGCCCTCGCAGAGCGGATGGAGTCTCTGAAAGGCCCCGGCCTTCTGGGGGCAAACGTCACCGTGCCGCACAAACAGGCGGTCGTGCCATTCCTGGACGAGGTATCGCAGGCGGCGCAAGACACCGGTGCGGTGAACACCATCGTGAACCAGGAAGGCAGGCTGACCGGGCACAACACCGACGTAACCGGCTTCCTCAGAGCGCTGCAGGCAGACGCCGGTTTCCAGGCCCAGGGCAAGCGTGTGCTGGTGCTCGGCGCGGGTGGGTCGGCAAGGGCGGTTGTATACGGCCTGCTCAAAGAGGGGGCTGGACAAGTGACCATCGCCAACAGAACCGTGGAGCGGGCGCAACGGTTCATAGAGGCGCTGGACAGTCCGGGGAATGTAGCCGCCGTCCTTCTGGAACCGGCGGAACTGTCGAACGGGTGGGACCTGATCGTGAACTGCACCACGCTGGGTATGCGCCACGCCCCGGGCGAGAAGGAGACGCCGTTGCCCAGCGACGCCATCCCCGCCAATTCACTGGTGTACGACCTTGTGTACAACCCGGAGGAGACACCGCTGCTGCAAGCCGCCGCCCAGGCGGGGGCGCGTACCCTGGGCGGCCTGCCCATGCTAATCTACCAGGGCGCGGAGTCCTTCCGCCTCTGGACAGGACACGACGCGCCGGTGGAGGTGATGTTCCAAGCGGCGCGTCGGGTGTTGTCAGCCAGTTCTTGATGAGTACAAACGACAGGATCTGTGAAGGAGAACGATGGGTGCGAAAATAATGGCCAGTGGGGCCGAAAAGGTGTATGCAGCCGCCGAGAAATGGGTCGATGCCGCGCTGCGTACTGACGACTCTCTCTTCACGCCGGGCAAGGCTATCTGGTCGAGCCACTGGCTTAGGGAACTCCACGAGCGGTTTCTGAACCACCCGGATAGGTCGAGTGATAGCTTCCTCGAGAAGTTGCAAAGGCAACTGACAAACAGCCCGCCTGAAGTCTACCAACTCATGGGAGAGGTCCTGTACGTCTACTATCTGATCCTTGCCAATGCAGGGAACAAGCGACAGCAAATCGAGCAGGTACTTGGGTGGTCACCGATGCCTGTAGAAATTCAAGGCCACCTCATTGAGAGTCTGCAATCAGGGTTCATCGGTCTAGGAACCGGCAACTTGTATATGCCATTCAAGTCGGGACTCTCATAGAATCCGTCGAGCAGTGGAAGAGGCTGGAATCCGCTGAGAAAGAGCGTATCCTTCAAGATCCTTGGGAGTTCAAGAGATTCCTGTTCACAAGACGTTTTAATAGCCAACTGCTTGTCAACAAGCAGAACACAGGAAGAATCCAGAGGGAGATACTGCTCCATATCGTCTTCCCAGATAGCTTTGAGGCGATTGGCACAAATGACAAAAAGAAGATCGCTGAGACGTTTGCGCAATATGTTGCAGACCCGACGGATGATGTTGACCGCCAACTGGCGCAGATTCGCCCCGCACTTGAGGCCCAGCACGGAACAGCCGATCACCTTTTCTATTCAAAGCGTGAAATTGAAAAACAGTGGCGTAGAGGGTTACCCCCACCGCCACCACCATCCAGGATGTGGGATGAGTACGTCAAGCGTGCCAAAGCATACGTCGATACCGGAAAGCTGCAGAGCGAGGAGATTGAATACAAGACCGAGATAGGCCGCAAGCTCGAGGCGGCAAGAGAAGCGGTGCTTGCAGGCGCTGATGACTGGTATACGCTGTTAAAAAGTGGTCTCAGGTATGGTGCTGGTAACCCTTTTTCCTGGCAACTTGTGGATGATTTCAATCGGTGGTGCGCCGAGCACCCGGAGAAAGCGCTGGCAGCGTTGCAGACACTGTGGAGAGAAAGCAGCACGTCCGCCTCTGAACGGATTCGCTCCTTTACGGATGCGTCGTCCGACTCGCCATTACGAGGCAAGGGAAGCGCATATGGTAGTAGCGTGAGCGTCATCTCCGCTTTACTCATGGGACTTGATGTCGAGCAGTACCCACCGTTCGCGGTCAGCTGGTTCAAAGAAGCATACGAGCTTACGGAGTACCGCGAACCGGAGAGCGGCGCAGACGAGGCGACTCTGTACGAACACGCCCTTGGCTTTCTTGACCGATTCATGGAAGAGGCATCGGAGCGTGGGCTGGAGCTGCGCCACCGCCTCGACGCGCAGTCGGTAATGTGGGCGCTTACAAAGGGTCGAGACGAGCCAACGGGCGGCAAGGAAGATCCGCCCCCCATTGACTTGCAAGCACTGGCCGACAATGTTTATCTCCCCGTAGAGTTCTTGGAAAACATCGAAGCGCTGCTGGAGGACAAGAAACAGGTCATATTCCAGGGGCCACCAGGGACGGGGAAGACCTTCCTTGCTCAGGCGCTTGCCAAGCACCTTGCAGGGTCGGAGGACCGGGTTACGCTGGTGCAGTTCCATCCCTCCTACGCCTACGAGGACTTCGTGCAAGGCTTCCGCCCGGCTCTATTAGAGGGCGGGCAGCCGGGATTCGAGCTAAGAGACGGCCCGCTAGTGGAGATAGCCAAACGCGCAGCCGCAGACAAAGATAACAACTATTACCTCATCATTGACGAGATAAACCGGGGTAGTGTCGCCAAGGTGTTCGGCGAGTTGTACTTCCTTCTGGAGCACCGAGACAGCGAGATGTCCCTTCAGTACTCGGACAAGCCATTCTCCCTTCCTCAAAACCTGTACATCATCGGGACGATGAATACCGCTGACCGCTCCATCGCACTGGTAGACCTGGCGCTGCGACGCCGGTTCTACTTCGTGGATTTCCACCCGGACGAGGAGCCGGTTAAGGGAGTGCTCCGCCGATGGCTGGAAGCAAAGGGGTTGAACCGCATGGCCTGGGTGGCCTATGTGGTGGATAGGGCTAACGAGAAGCTGAAGGACGACCGGCACGCCGCCATAGGCCCCAGCTATTTCATGAAGGACGGCTTGGACGATGACACCGTTGAACGCATCTGGAAGCACAGCGTTCTGCCGTACATCGAGGAGCGCCGTTTCGGAGGGGATCAGGCGACGGACGATTTCGAACTTCACAAGCTACGCCAGATGGGCGGGCCATCAGATGACAGGGAGGATGACGACGAAGGTCAATCTGTCGGCGAGAATGATGCGTCAGATTAACCTGCAGGAGTACGGGGAGAGCGGTCCGCATACTCTTTCGGTGGCCCAGCGCGACGCCCTTGTCGACGCTGTAAATTCGCTCATCGTCACCCCGGTCCCCGGGGAAAGCAGCGCGTACATGCTCAGGCCCGGCTCCACCGTTGGCGCAATCGACATTGGTGATCTGTCGGCGCTCATATGTCCCAAGATTGGCATACCGCAGCTTCTGTCGCTGGCCTGCTACGCCATGGGCAAGGTCAAATTTCAGCAGGAAGATTTCGACTTTCCCGATGAGTACGCGCTACCCGACGTGCTGGCCAGCGCCCTCGCTGTCCAAGCCCGCCGTGCCTTCTCCCGGGGTCTGCTTCACGGCTACATCACCGAGGAGGAGGCTCTGTACACCGTGCGGGGCCGCATCCGGTTCGACGACCAAATAAGGCGCAGGTTCGGCGTCCCACTGCCTGTGGAGGTGCGCTATGATGAGTTCACCGATGACATCCCGGAGAACCGCTTGGTGAAGGCGGCAGCATACCGCCTGGGACGGATGCGGCTGCGTTCGGCGAAAGCCCGTATCGGTTTGGGGTGGATTGCTGGAATTCTCGACAACGTCTCCCTCGTCGAGTTCCCACGCAGTGGCGTACCTGCGCTCACTTTCGACCGTCTGAACGAGCACTACCAGGGCGTGGTGGAGCTGTCGCGGCTCATACTGCGGCACAGCGCCTTCGAGTCGAACCGCGGCCAGGTGCGGGCGTCCGGGTTTCTGGTGGACATGAATGTCCTATTCCAGGAGTTCCTGACGGTGTCCTTGCGGGAGGCGCTGGGTGTCTCCGAGAAAGTGTTCGGGGAGTCTGCCATCTCGTCCCTCGATAACGAAGGCATGGTGCATCTCAGGCCGGACCTAGTATGGCGAGACGGCGCTTCCTGCATATTCGTGGGAGATGCGAAGTATAAGAACATCACTGGCAAGTCTGTTCCAGAGGCCGATCTCTACCAGATGCTTGCGTATATAACTGCGCTTGATCTGTCCTCCGGCCTGCTGGTCTACGCCCAAGGCGAGGCAGATGTTGCAACGTATACGGTGCGGCACTCGCGCAAGCGCTTGGAGGTGACTTCTTTGGATATGTCTGGCACGCTGGACAAAATCCTCGACAATGTCGGCATTCTTGCTGAGAGGGTCAGATGGGGTCTGTCATCTTCATAGAGCCCCGTTCGTGGTAAGCTTATCGGATGTAGATTAGCCATTTGAGGAAAGATAAATGTTTCGTTATCTAACAGCGGGTGAATCGCATGGCAAGGGACTGACCGTGATCGTCGAGGGCGTCCCGGCAGGGCTGCCCCTCAGTGAAGAGTACATACTGCGCGACATGGCGCGACGCCAGCAGGGGTACGGGCGAGGGCCGCGGCAGCAGATAGAGCGCGACAAAGCGGAGATACTGTCCGGTGTGCGGCACGGCTCCACGCTGGGCAGCCCCATAGGAATGTGGATAGAGAACCGCGACTTCGCCAACTGGACCGAGGCCATGTCTATAGAGCCCGTGGGCGAAGACGCCAAGATTCGACTGGTGACGCGGCTGCGGCCCGGCCACGCCGACTTCCCCGGAGTGATGAAGTACAGCCACCACGATGTGCGCAACGTGCTGGAAAGGGCAAGCGCCCGTGAGACGGCGGCGCGGGTTGCCGCCGGAGCGGTGGCGCGCCGTTTCCTGGAGGAGTTCGGCATCCGCATACACAGCCACGTCGTGTCCATCGGCGACGTCAAGGCAGACGTGCCGGAAGATATCGACTGGCAGGCGGTCGAGGACTCCCCGGTGCGCTGCACCGACGCCGAGGCGGCGGAACGCATGATGCGCCACATAGACCACGCCCGCGATACCGGAAACACGGCCGGCGGAGTGTTCCAGGTGGTCGCCTACGGGGTGCCCGTGGGACTGGGCAGCCATGTCCACTGGGAGCGAAAGCTGGACGGACAGATAGCCCAGGCAATGATGAGCATCAATGCCGTGAAAGGCGTCGAAATAGGCGCCGGATTCGCCAACACGGAGAAGCCCGGCTCAGAGGTGCACGACATCATAGAACCGTGGGACGGCGATGCTCGCCCCTTCCACCACATCACCAACCACGCCGGAGGCATAGAGGGCGGCATGAGCAACGGGGAGCCTATTGTGGCGCGCATTGCCCTGAAACCCATTTCCACGCTGAGCAAACCGCTCCCTTCCGTGGACATGGCGACGGGAAAGAGGGTGCAGGCTCACTACGAACGCAGCGACGTCTGCCAGGTTCCACCGGCCTGCGTCATAGGCGAGTCAACCATGGCCCTGGTCCTCATCGACGCCTTCCTGGAAAAGTTCGGCGGCGACCATCTGGAGGAGACGCGGAGCAACTACCACGGTTTCCTGGACGGTCTGAAGCAGTTCCAGCCAAAGGAAGGGGAACCCGACTCCGACGAGCGTCCGGCGGACAACGCCGTTTAGCAGGCTTGCTTTGAGCTATCTGGTGTTTGCATCGCCCTCTCACTATTTGTTATCGTAGTGTGGTACAGAACAGGCGTGACGCATTAAAGCTGGGGTACACATTGCGGGAGAGACCGATAGCATATCTAAGGAACCTTGAGAGTCCTTGGAGCACACCCCCCAAGTCGTTGCTAGACCTGAAGAAGTAAGGAGGCACCCTAATGGCACTCAGGGAAGAGGGCTATATTCTCCTGACCGAAGTGGTGGAAGAAGACGACGGCCAATTTGCGGCATACTGCCTCGAATTGGGAACGGCCACTTGTGGGGATACAATTGAAGAAGCCCTCTCAAATCTACAGGAAGCAATTGTAGTACATCTAAATGCATTAGATGAGGTGGGCACTAGAGAACGGGTATTCAAAGAGAGAAACATTGTTGTCCACCCAATGGCTTCTCACATTGACCAATGGCCCATACCGTTCAGTGAAGCAGTCAATAAGATCGTTAGACCTGTTCGACAGCCAATTCCTGTCCCTGCTTAGCGATGCCATTCAGCCAACTACCTTCATGCTCCAGCAACCAACTCATAGCAGCCATTGAACGATTAGGAGCATATCCGGGCAAAAGCAAGGCCGGGAGCCATGCATCCTATCATCGGGAAACAGACGACGGCATAGTGACAACTACTGTCGTTCTTGGTAAATCAGAGGTATCCAAGAGTACTCTGCGCAGAATTCTGCGTGGGCTGCACATTCCTATTGAAGACTTCATCAAGGCTCTCAGATAAGAATCTCTGCACTCCTCTCCTGCGCACAGTCAATTGACAGGCGCAAATGCGTAAGCGTAAGATGTTTGCCACTCGTTGAGGAGGCTTGGACTCTTAGAATGTTGGAAATGGTAATAGATAGCATTCGAGTGAGCTTGATGAACTACCAGCGAGTAGTGATCCTCAAGGAGAAGGACTCGGACCGCTATCTCCCTATCTGGGTAGGCCCCGCCGAGGCGGACGCCATAGCCGTGAAGCTGCAGGACGTTTCCGTCCCGCGCCCGCTTACGCATGATCTGCTCGGCTCCGTCATCAACAGCCTTGGTGCATCCGTCCTCCACATCACGGTAAATGACCTCCAGAACGATACCTTCTTCGCCAAGGTCTCCATCCAGGTGAACGACAAATCGGTAGAAGTCGATTCAAGGCCGAGCGATGCCATTGCCCTGGCAGTGCGAGCCCAAGCTCCCATATACGTAGCCGACGACGTGCTCGACAAGGCGGGCATCAAGCTTGACGAGGCCGGCAAGCCCATCGCTCCTGAGGATGAAGGCGCCAAACCCCAGCAGGTGAGAGAAGAGGACCTGCGCCGTATATCGGCCTTCACCGACTTCATAAGCACTCTGGACATGGAAGGCATCGGCAAGGAGGGCCAGCAGGGCTCAGGCCAAAGCAGCTGACCCGCTCCAATCCATCTCGCCGCTGTCCTCACCGCCGTTCTGCCCTCCTCAACCGTCATTCTTGTATCTTGGAAGGGAGGCGTGGCAGACCGGTTCATTCTGGGTTGTAGGAGACCGTCGCTCAGCAAGGTCGTCACGCCCTATTTCCAAAAGAGCCCGAACAGTTGCCTGGGCTAAGGAAGCCCGCATGTTGCAAGGAAGGGCAAGAAAGGGGAACTATGGAGACAGAAGCCTTATATGTAGGCATAGACGTATCCAAGGCGCATCTGGACGTAGCGGTATCTACAACAGGAGAGGTATGGCGAGCCTCCAACGACGAAGCAGGTATCAAGAGACTTGAACAGAACTTGGCCACCCGCGATCCTGACCTAGTGGTGATGGAGGCTACAGGCGGATATGAGATGCCCCTAGCGGCCGCCCTGGGCGCAGCAGGGATACCTATAGCTATACTCAACCCACGACAGGTACGAGACTTCGCCAAAGCTACAGGCAAACTAGCCAAGACCGACGTCTTAGACGCACAAGTGCTGGCACTCTTTGCCCAGAGAATCCAACCCACTCCACGTCCCCTAGCCGAGAACCAGGTACAGGAGATGGCCGCCTTGGTTGCGCGGCGACGGCAACTGGTGGAGATGCTAGTGGCAGAGAGGCAGCGGCTGGGGAGGGCCATGCCCACAGTTCGCACCAGCCTCAAACGGCATATCGCCTGGTTGGAACGCACCATCCACGATCTGGATGGAGACCTGCGACGCATGGTGCACAACAGTCCCTTGTGGCGGGCACATGAAGACCTGTTGCGCAGTGTACCAGGCGTGGGTCCCAATCTTACCGTGACACTCTTGGCAGAGCTGCCGGAGTTGGGCGCCCTGGAACGCAGGCAGATCGCCGCACTGGTGGGTGTAGCTCCCATGAATCGAGACAGTGGCGCCTTCCGAGGCAGACGCTCTGTCTGGGGTGGCAGAGCATCGGTGCGAGCTGCCCTTTACATGGCTACTCTGGTACCTACACGCTTCAACCCCGTCATCAAGGCCTTCTATCAACGTCTGCTCGTTGCCGGTAAACCCAAGAAGGTTGCACTCACCGCATGCATGCGCAAGTTGCTGATCATCCTCAATGCCATGATCAAACATCGCACACCCTGGCTACCAAATCACTCAGTTGCCTCTTGACAATCAAGACAGTTGCTGAGCGCAGCGAAGAATCTGCGTCCTAGCACATAGGCAAGACACACATCCCCAGTACCGCACGCCTGCCCGCCTGCCCGTTTGCCCGCATGTCCGTATGTCCGGGGGGAAGGGTGTGATGCGGCGACGGTGGCCAACTTGACACCTCATCTCCAACGGCGGTAATCTGAAAACGCTTACTAGTCCCCGCGGGCGAATCTTATTTGCTACGCCACGCGGTGGAGCGAAAGGACGGTGTTTTATGGACGCATTAGTCGTCTCAATCGTCCTTCTGGCTCTGGGGCTGGGGGCAGCAGGTGGTTATCTCGCACAATCCTTCCTGAACAAGAGAGGATTGGTAACAGCCGCACAGAAGTCGCATAACATCATTCAAGGCGCGGAGGAGCAGAAGAAGCGACTCCTCCTGGAAGCCCAGGAAGAGGCCTTGGAGTATAGGACTTCTGAGGAACGTGACCTTAGGGAGCGCCGCTCTGAACTGCGAAGGCAGGAACGAGGGCTGAGCAACCGCAAGGAGCAGTTGGAGCGGCGAAGCGAAGGTCTGGAAAAACGGGAACGGTCTGTAAATGAGCGAGACCGGGAGCTAGACGGACTTAGACGAGAACTGGAAGACTCCGTTCGGAAAGAGCAGGAGCAACTGGAGGTCATATCCGGCCTCTCCAGCGCGGAAGCCAGGGAACAGTTGCTGCAGCGTGCCGAAGGGGAGATACAGCACGAAGTAGCCCGTCGCTACATGGATGTGGAGCAGCAGGCAAAGGACGAAGCCGACCACAAAGCTCGGCGAATCCTCGCCTCTTCTATACATCGTCTCGCTTCCGAGGTAGTCTCGGAGACAACCACCGCTGTCGTCCCATTGCCCAATGATGAGATGAAAGGTCGTCTCATCGGCCGGGAAGGACGCAATATCAGGGCCATTGAGGCCGCAACCGGTGTCGATCTCATCATCGATGACACACCGGAGGCCGTCATGGTTTCATGCTTCGATCCGGTTCGCCGAGAGGTGGCCAGGATCGCCATTGGCAGACTTGTGCAGGATGGCCGCATTCACCCGGCCAGAGTAGAGGACGTGGTCAAAAGAGCCCATGAAGAGGTGGAAGAGACCATCCTCAAGGAGGGCGAACGCGCCGCCGTGGAGACCGGGGTGCGCGGCATGCACCGCGAGCTCATACAGCTTCTGGGCCGGTTGAAGTACCGCTACAGCTACGGCGAAAACATTCTGCAACACAGCATGGAAGTGGGTTACATATCCGGTATGCTGGCCGCTGAAGTAGGCGCCAACATCGAGATTGCCAAGGCTGGCGGCCTGCTTCACGACATCGGTAAGGCGCTGACCCACGAAGTGGAAGGCCCCCACGCTGAGATTGGCGCCTCAGTAGCGCACAAATTCGGCGTGCCGGAGGCCGTGGAAACGTGCATACTGGAACACCACAACGACCACATGAGCTCCGTGGAGGCTTTCCTTGTATCCGCGGCCGACGCCGTGAGCGCGGCCAGGCCAGGAGCACGGCGGGACACCCTGGAGAACTACATGAAGCGCCTGGAAGCCCTTGAGGGCGTAGCCAAGAGCTTCTCCGGCATTGAGAGATGCTACGCCATCCAGGCCGGACGCGAAGTGCGCATCATGGTGCAGCCGGAAACCCTGGACGACGTGGCAGCCGCCAGCCTGGCCCGCGATGTGGTGAAGAAAATAGAGAACGAGCTTGCCTATCCCGGTCAGATCAAGGTGACCGTAATCCGGGAAACCCGCAGCATAGAGTTCGCAAAGTAGCCTTGTATTCACAGGCTGGGCAAGTGCGGACGCACTTGCCCAGCCTCTACCATGAGACGTGAGGTGCCGGACCCAAATGCCGGTTGAGGTTGATCTACATCTGCATACCACGGAGTCCGACGGCAGGTTGGCGCCCGCCGAGCTGGTCGACTTCGTTGCCGGGCGCGGGCTCAAGATAATCGCCATCACCGATCATGACATCACCGACGGCCTGGAGCCCGCCTGGGAAGCGGCCAAGGCGTACCCTGATCTGCACATAATTCCAGGAATAGAGCTTAGCACCGACATCCCAGGCAACGAGATACATATACTGGGCTACTACATAGACTATGAGGACAGGGAGTTCCAGGCCACGCTCCAATCCTTCCGTGAATCCCGCGTTGGCCGGGCCAAGGAGATGGTAGACAGGCTGGCTGAGCTTGGATTGCCGGTGGATTGGGAACGCGTCAAGGAGATAGCGGGGCAAGGCGCCATCGGCCGGCCTCACATAGCGCAAGCCATGGTGGAAAAAGGTTACATCTCCCTACCAGCGGAGGCGTTCGCGAAGTATATAGGGCGCAACGGGCCCGCCTATGCGGAGCGCGTCAAGCAGACCCCCGAAGAAGCCGTACGGCTGGTCTCCAGCGTGGGCGGAGTGGCCGCCATGGCTCATCCGGCGCAGGTGGAAAACCTCGATGGTATCCTGGAAAATCTCAGGGCCGCGGGTCTGAAGGGCATGGAAGTGCACTACGCCGAGTATGACCAGCCCACTCGCGACAGGCTGGCGGAAACTGCCCGACGGCACGGCCTTCTCCCCTGCGGCGGAAGCGATTATCATGCTCTGGGCGTACCGGGCGAGCATCTGCCCGGTGAAGCAGGACCTCCCTTGGAGGTTGCCCATAAACTGAGAGAAATGTCCAGTTTCGGGTGTGGAGGCAAACAGAATGAGGCTTGAAGGAAAGGTAGCTTTTATCAGCGGTGGCGCAAGGGGCATAGGCGGAGCCATTGCCAGGCTCTTCGCCGGCGAAGGCGCCAGTGTCGTCATCGGCGATATTCTGGAGCGCGACGGCATTCAGACGGAGAACCAGATTCAAGAAGCAGGCGGTGACGTGCGCTTTGTCCACATGGACGTGCGCAGCGAGAGCCAGTGGCGGCACGCCATAGGAACAGCGTTGTCCCGCTATGGCAAGCTGGACATCCTGGTCAACAACGCCGGAATCAGCAGGTCCGGCACCGTTGAGGACATGCCCGTACAGACCTGGGACGAAATCATGTCCATCAACAACAGGGGTATGTTCTTTGGCGTCAAGAACGCCATTCCCCACATGCGAACGGCGGGCGGCGGCTCCATAATCAACATCTCGTCCCAGTTCGGCGTAGTGGGCACCGACATCGCAGATCCAGCGTACGTCGCCTCCAAGGGAGCAGTCACCCTTTTCACAAAGGCGCTGGCCGTGCAGTACGCCAAGGAGAATATCCGGGTCAACTCATTGCACCCGGGCCCTATCAAAACGCCGGCCAACGAGTTCCTGTCAGACCCGGAGCGCCTCAGCCGGGTGCTGCCATTGGTGCCCATGGGACGAGTCGGTGAAGCGGAGGAAGTGGCCTATGCCGCCCTCTACCTGGCCTCAGACGAGTCGTCCTTCGTCACCGGCGCAGAGCTGCTGGTGGACGGCGGATGGACGGCGATATAGGATTATCCACACGAGTAACACAGGGAGGAGAACATGAGAGTAGCAGGTAAAGTTGCCCTGGTATCCGGCGGGGCCCGCGGGCTTGGCGAAGCCCAGGCAAAACTGCTGGCCGCGGAGGGCGCCAAGGTCGCCATTGGGGACGTGCTGGAGGAAGAGGGCAGGAAGGTAGAAGCTGAAATCAACGAGCTTGGCGGAGAGGCGTTCTTCATGCCGCTGGACGTCACCAAGACAGATGATTGGAATGCAATCATAGCCGAGACCGTATCGCGCTTTGGCAAGCTTGACGTCTTGGTCAACAACGCGGGCATCGGAGGCCGCGGCGGGCTTGAGGACATGACCGAGGAGGAGTGGGACGAAGTGATGGCGGTGAACGCCAAGGGCGTATTCCTCGGCACCAAGCTGGCGATGCCGGAGATACTCAAAGCGGGCGGCGGCTCCATCGTCAACATATCGTCGCAGATGGGCATAGTGGGCAGCGACACCAGCAACCCCGGCTACCAGGCATCCAAGGCCGCGGTGCACGTCTTCACCAAGTCCATAGCTCTGCGCTACGCCACACAGGGAGTCCGCGTCAACTCGGTCCATCCCGGCCCCATAGACACGCCAATGCTCCAGGCCGGCTTCGTCGACCCTGAGCGCATGAAGAGAGTGATGAGCAAGGTGCCCATGGGCAGAGTCGGCCAGCCTGAGGAGATAGCCTACGGGGTGCTCTTCCTCTCGTCCGACGAGTCTTCCTTCATTACGGGTGCGGGCCTTGTCATAGATGGCGGATACATAGCCCATTGATTCTAGCCCGCATCAAGGAGTTGCTTTAGCATGGCTGACCAAGAAACCGCAACGCTGCCCATTGTCTTCACAATTCACGGCTGCGACGCCTGTGTAAAGCTGTTGAACAAGTGGAACGCGGACGGAATAGAGTACGAGGAGCGCCGCGCCGACCTCAGCCAGGATGTCCTGGACGAAGCGCGGAAATACGGCGACGTTGTTCCCATAGTGGTCTATCCCGATGGCCGCGTGGAGGAAGGGTTCGAAGGCGGCATCGGCTGCCACATAGGCTAGCCTCATCCAACGGTGTCCTCTCGTGCTACCACAGGCTCTGGGGTCTCCTGAATCCGGGAATCGTCCGACTCCACCATAATAAGAGCATCCATAGGGACCCTCGCTGGACCGATGGGTGTAAGTAAGGACTCACAAATCCTGATATTGAGTTCTGCCTGTAGCCTGTCTTGGTGGAAATTCTCAACTAGGTAATCCACAGCGGACTCAAACCTCACCGCTCTTGACGCTTCATAATAGTTCAGGTCGGCAAGGAACTCTTCACAACTGTAGTCTTCTTGCTCTTCTTCGGTGTAGAGGTCGCTTACAACGACTGCTGCACCTACTCCCAGGAGAATGATGAACACAAAGGCCGTCAGGATGTGAGTAGTTGCTTTGTGCCCATTTCATCCCGCAATCATCCTGTAGACCACGAAGCCTATGAGACCAAAGCCCGTCAGGAGAAAGCCCCCGGCGATCAGTAGTCACCGGACCCGTTCCTGCCTCACACCTTGCCCGCTACTCTATGACGGTCATCGTCTCCGTGTTCGTGTAGTCGGACAGCATCTCATAGCCGTCTTTGGTGACCAGAATGGTGTCCTCTATGTGATACCGCTCGTCGTAGGGCTCCTCCGTGCTGCCGTTCTCTATGCACAGCACCATGCCCTCTTCTATCTCCCAGGGTTCGCCGGGGGCAGCCACCGGCCTCTCGTGGATGGTCACGCCTATGCTGTGCCCAACCATGACGCGAGAACCCAGCCCCAGGTCCACGTGCGCCTGTATGGAAACGTCGTACAGCTCCTCACCCGTGACCCCGGGACGGGCCGCCTGGATGCTGCGCTGCTGCACCTCGTAGAACTTGGCGTACGTATCCTTCTGCCGCTGCGATGGCTTGCCCACCACCGCCATCCTGGCCAGGTCGGTGAAGTAGCCGCCGAAGTTCGCGCCAAAGTCGCAGCGCATGATGGTGCCCTTCTCCAGCGGAACGTCCGCCCCCAGGAAGTGCCCGCTGGTGCTGCGAATGCCGGAGGCTATGATGTTGAACGTGACTATGTCCGCTCCGTTCCGCATTACGTTGTGGCTCATGGCGTCGCCCACCGACTTTTCGGTGTCGGTTGGCCTGGCCCTTGCGTAGGCAAGGAAGATGGCCTTGTCGGTGGCGCGGGCCGCCGCTCTGAGCAGCTCGACCTCCTTGGGAGTCTTGATGAAGCGGGTGCGCTCCATTACGTCGGAGCCGTCGGCCCAGTAGACCTCCGGCAGCTCGTTGTTGATCACGTCCCAGTAGTGCGCGTTGAGGTATCTCTTCTCCACGCCCACGCGCTCTCCGCTCAACCCCTTCTCCTTCAGGATGTCCACCAGCGTCCAGAGCGCCGTGTCCACCTCCGAATAGCCTGGGAAGCGACGCACGTCCTTGATGAAGGTGCGGAACGGGTTCCTGCTTTCGTAGACCACGAAGGTGGGTTCTCCCTCCAATGGCCAGATCACGGCGTGCATTATCTCCGGAAGCAGGTGCATGTCCAGGTTGTAATAGCCCGACATGTACACCACGTTGGCCGGAGAGAAGCCGATCACGGCGGAGAGTCCATCCTCCTTCATCAGCTGCTTCAACCTGGCCTCGTTGAACAGGTCCTTGTTCTCTATGGAGATTTCAGACATTACGTCAAGCATGTTTCCACCCTCCTCTGCAAAGCCTGCCCAGATTACCACGACGGTATTCGCTCAACAAGGGCGCGTTCCTCCTCAGATTTGGCAAGGTTCCAGAGGGTACCGAGCAGGGGGTATTCGTTTCAGACGTTATGTCAACTAGCAAGGCTAAAATGGTTCGGAGGTTGGCGAAAAATGGGGAAACGAATCTCCTTCGACGGTGCTCAGGACAGGCTCCTTCGGCTGGGCTCAGGGTGAGCGGGTGGCGGCGATTGCCGTCCGGAGAGGGAACCGGAGCGGGTCGGACGCTGAGGGGCGATGGTTTGCAGATGGCACTCATGGAGAAAGGATACGTGCAGAGGGCGGGTATGGGGAAGGGGTTGGTGGCAGGGCTAACCCCCGCCCCGCCGCCTGGATGCCCGCCTCCGCGGGCAAGACGGGGGTGGGTGAGCCTAACCCCCGCTCGTGGTGAGCCTGTCGAACCACGCCAGGGGGATGCGCCCTTCGACAGGCTCAGGGCGAACGGAGGGAATGGCCGTCCTTCCCGCTCCCCCTCCGTCATCCTCTCCTTGACACTGGCGCAGCGCTTCACTATCGTGACTCCACTATGGCCGAACTCAATTTCAAGAACCGCACGCTCTTTCACGGTGACAACTTAGACTTTCTTCGTGGGATGAATAGCGAGACTATCCATCTGATCGCTACCGATCCGCCGTTCAACAAGAATAAGGACTTCCACGCCACGCCCGACAGCCTTGTAGCTGGGGCACATTTCCATGACCGCTGGAGTTGGCGGAAGGACATACACGACGAATGGCTCATAGCTGTCATGCGGGACGAACCGGAGGTCTGGCAGGTTATCAACATGGCCAAGGCCGTCTACGGTGACGATATGGGCGCGTTCCTCTGCTGGCTGGGAGTACGCATGCGGTCGGTCACATCGACGAGTAGGGGCCGCGACCAGTCCTTGTCGGGTGCAGAGAGCACCTGACACAGTAGCGTTATGATCCGACGTAGGAGATAGCTGGCCACGAACAGGTCATCATCGGCAAAGCGACGAACGTGGCCGAAGTACAGCTCCAGACTAATCACGAAACTGGCACTGTCGCTCCTCACCGAGACGAAGTCGTACTTATACTGCTCACCTTGAGGTGGCTTTACGATAGCTGGGTAAAAACTCCTATAGTGAACTAGGCCGTTCAGTACGTGTCTAAGGTCGTGACAGGTGTGCGGTTGCCATGCATCCGGGATGCGGAGGTCCTTAATATCCAGCGCCGTAGCAACCCGTCTGACCAAAACAGCGGTAGTCACTGCGTAACTCTGAATCTCAGGAGCCTGTAGGTCAGGCAGCATAGCCATCTCGCCCACAAGGCGGTCACGGATGAGTTGGATGTCCATTCGTCTGCTACCAGTATACTGCATAGACGCTACCCTCTAGAGTTCCGCTCATATGGTTCGACAAGCTCACCATGAGCGGGAAGATGGCGGATGCAGTTGCCACCTTGCCCGCTTCCCCTCCCCTGTGCTACGCTTTTCGTGTCAAAGGCTATGACGGAGACGAGTACGCGTCGCGCAACGGCACAGCGAGTCCGGCACGGTGGAAGCGGACGCCCAGGCGCACGCGGAAAATCACTCCCGAGCCGCCGGCTGAACGGCACATAAGCCAAGTAAGCTAGGCCGGGCTTGCCGACCGTTACAACGGCAGAGGCGTGATTGCGCCTCACTAAGCGTTCCAATACCGGAAAACAAGGGTGGTACCGCGGCTTTCAAGTCCCGTCCCTTAGGGGGCGGGTTTTTTTGTTAGCGGAAACACAGAGGAGCCGACAGTGGTAGAAAGCGAAACTCAAAAAGCAGCCGTGTTCAAGCCCGTCTCGCCCAGGGTGAGCTTCCCCCGCATGGAGGAGGACGTCCTCGCCTTCTGGAAAGAGACCGACATCCTCCGTCGAATCGACCGGGCGCGGGAAGGCGCGCCCCTGTTCACGCTGTACGAGGGGCCTCCCACGGCCAACGGA
Organism: Dehalococcoidia bacterium; assembly: GCA_965220545.1. Classification (GTDB taxonomy): domain Bacteria; phylum Chloroflexota; class Dehalococcoidia; order Lucifugimonadales; family QGNO01; genus DAOUJH01. Next base: position 346,416 of record CBDCQF010000011.1, on the reverse strand, counting down.
GCGCCGGGCATCCACCACGTGCTGGCCCGCGTGTTCAAGGACGTGATACCACGCTACAAGACGATGAAAGGCTACCGTCCGGTTCGCAAGGGCGGATGGGACACTCACGGGCTCCCCGTGGAGCTTGAGATCGAGAAGGAGCTGGGCATCTCCACCAAGGGCGAGATAGAGGAGTACGGCATCGAGAAGTTCAACGCTCTCTGCCGTGACAGCGTGATGCGCTACGTCCAGGAGTGGGAAGCCCTCACCGACCGCATAGCCTTCCTGGTGGACATGGACGACCCCTACGTCACCTTCACCAACGACTACATAGAGAGCGGCTGGTGGATATTGAAGGAGCTATGGGACAAGGGGCTGCTGTACCAGGGATACCGGGTAGCGCCTCACTGTCCGCGCTGTGTCACGACCTTGAGCTCGCACGAAGTGGCGCTGGGCTACAAAGAGGACACGCCCGACCCGTCGGTGTACGTGTCGTTCCCGCTGGACGCGGCAAGATCCGCTGAGCACAGTCCTGATTTCGTACAACGACTGCCCGAAGGGCAGACCGTTGGGTTCCTGGCCTGGACGACTACACCCTGGACTCTTACCGCCAACGTCGCGCTGGCCGTGGCTCCAGATGCCAGGTACGTGCTGATCAGGCTGCAACACGACGATAGCCGCCTTGTTCTTGCCGAAGAGCGCCTGGAGGCTGTGATCACGGATGAGTACGATGTCCAAGGCTCCTTTCTGGGGAAAGAGCTGGAAGGCCTGTTCTATCGCCCCCTGTATGCTACCTCTGACGGCGATGATGCCGACGCGTACAAGGTTGTCACCGCCGGCTACGTCTCCATGGACGACGGCACCGGCATAGTCCATACCGCCCCTGCCTACGGCGCGGAAGACATGGAGCTGGGCCGTGCTCACGGGCTGCCCACCATCCACACCGTGGGACTGGATGGAAACATAGAGCATCCGGAGCCGCCCGGAAGCGGCAAGTTCGTCAAGGACGCCGACGAGGACATCATGCGTGACCTGGAGCAGCGCGGTCTGCTCTACAAACGCGGCATATACAGGCACACCTACCCCTTCTGCTGGCGCTGCGATTCTCCCCTGCTCTACTACGCCAAGTCCTCCTGGTACATCCGCACCACCGCCAAGCAGCAGGCACTGGTCTCAGGCAACCAGGAAATCAGCTGGTACCCCGAGCACATCAGGGATGGCCGCTTCGGGGAGTGGCTGCGCAACAACATCGACTGGGCGCTGTCTCGCGAGCGCTACTGGGGCACACCGCTGCCCATCTGGCATTGCGATTGCTGCGACGCATACGATTGCTTCGGCAGCGTGGCCGAGCTAAAGGAACGCGCCCTGGGAGAACACAGCGAGTCGCTGGACTTGGAGAGTTTCGACCTGCACCGGCCGTACATCGACGCCGTGCGCGTCTCCTGCCTGAAATGCGACGGAACCATGAGCAGGGTGCCGCACGTTCTGGACGCCTGGTTCGACTCGGGAGCCATGCCGTATGCGCAGCACCACGTGACCTCGCTGAACGACCTGGAAGCGCTGCGCGACAGGTACCTGTTCCCCGCCGACTATATCTGCGAGGCCATAGACCAAACTCGCGGCTGGTTCTACACCCTGCACGCCCTGGCTACCCTGGTCGCGGACGAGCCGTCATACCGCAACGTCATCTGCCTGGGGCACATCCTGGACAACAAGGGCGAGAAGATGAGCAAGTCCAAGGGTAACGTGGTGGAACCCTGGGAAGTGATCAACGCCCACGGCGCAGACGCCGTGCGATGGTACATGTACACAGCCGCTCCTCCCGGCAACTCCCGCCGCTTCTCCGCCGACCTGGTCAGCGAGTCGGTGAGGCGGTTCATGCTCACCCTGTGGAACGTGTACTCGTTCTTCGTCACCTACGCCAACCTCGACGGCTACAACCCGGCGCAGGCCTCCCAGACACAGCCCGCCTCCGACCTGGACAGGTGGATTCGCTCCGAGCTGGAGCAGCTAACCGCCGAGGTGACCCGGCTCATGGACGAGTACAACGCCACCGACGCCGGACGCCGTATCCAGGAGTTCGTGGAGGTGCTGTCCAACTGGTACGTGCGGCGCAGCAGACGGCGCTTCTGGAAGAGCGAGAACGATGACGACAAGGCATCGGCGTACGCCACCCTCTACGAATGCCTCACCAGCCTGTCCAAGCTTCTCGCTCCCTTCACGCCGTTCGTCGCCGAGGAGATCTACCGCAATCTGGTCGTCTCGCTGGACCAAAACGCTCCGGACAGCGTGCACCTGACCGACTTCCCCAAGGCGGATGAGTCGTTGATCGACAAGGAGCTATCCGAAGGAATGCGCCTGGCAATGCGAGTGTCCAGCCTGGGCCGGGCGGCGCGCAGCAAAGCCAAGATACGGGTGAGGCAGCCCCTGGCCAAGGCGCTGGTGAAGCCGCGCTCTTCAACCGAGTGGGAGGCGCTGCGAAAGCTGGCGTCGCACGTAATCGATGAGCTGAACGTCAAAGAGGTCGTCCCTCTCCAGGATGAAGGCGACGTGGTGGAGTACACCGTGAAGCCCAACCTGCAGCTTCTGGGACCCAAGCTGGGGCCTGAGCTGCCCAAGCTGCAGAAGTTGCTTGGCACAGCCGACTCCCATGAAATAGCCCGCCTGGTCAACGGCAACCGCCAGGTGCAACTAAACGGTTTCACCCTGGAACCCAACGAGCTGCTGGTCGAGACCTCCGATAAAGAGGGGTACGCCTCCGCGATGGAGGCCGGCTACCTGGTGGCGATTGACACCAACCTCACGCCTGATCTGGCCGACGAGGGCATGACCAGGGAGCTTGTCCACCTTGTGCAGAACATGCGCCGTTCGGCGGGCTTTAATATCTCGGACAGGATAGTGACCTGGTACCAGGGCAACGACCGGGTTGCGCGCGTCATGGAAAAGCACGGCGGCTACATCAAGGAAGAGACCCTTTCCCTGGACCTGCAGCCCGGCGAACCCGGAGACGGCGCCCACGTGGAAGAACACCGGATTGACGGCGCATCGGTCAAGCTGGGCGTGAAGCGGGCCAGCTAGCTGGGTACTAGCCCAGCACTATGTTCAACTGAAGCTGCTTATCGCTTCTTCCTGCACCCGAAACAGATAATCGATGCCTTCCTTGCCCAAGGCCAAGAGGCTGTCCGTGGTCTCACGGGAGAAGGGCACACCTTCAGCGGTGCCCTGGAGCTCCACGTACTCACCTCTATCGGTCATCACCACGTTGAAGTCCACCTCCGCTCGTGCGTCCTCTTCGTAGCAGAGGTCGAGGTAAGGGACGCCTTCCACCACCCCGACACTGGTGGCGGCCACGGCGGCTTTCAGCGGCACCGACTCCAAAGCGCCCTGCCGCACCAGGTGAAGCAACGCCTGGTACAGCGCCACGTAGGCGCCCGTGATGGAAGCGGTGCGAGTGCCGCCGTCGGCCTGCAGTACGTCGCAGTCAAGCGTCACCGTACGCTCTCCAAGCGCTTTCATATCGGTCACGGCGCGCAGTGAACGTCCAATCAGCCGCTGTATCTCCGATTCTCTGCCCCCGGGACGCCCGTAGCCTCTCTGCGTGCGTGACAGAGTAGACCTCGGCAGCATGGCGTACTCCGCGGTGACCCAGCCCTGTCCGCTGAACCTGAGGAAGTTGGGCACGCGCTCCTCTATGGAAGCGGCGCAGATTACCTTGGTCTTGCCCACCTGGATAAGGCATGACCCCTCGGCGAACTCCTGGTATCCCACGGCTATACTCGTATCCCTGGCCTGATCGGGGGTGCGTCCGTCTATTCTCATTGACTCTCCATACTGAGTTGCGCGCTCTCCACAAACCTCTTCCCCCTTGATGGGGGAAGACTGAGTGGGGGTGAACCGTGGCTGGCCACGCCTCTCCGCCCGTAAGAAACCTTAAACCCCGGTGTGCAATCTGACAACCGTTCCGTCCGAGACAAGGGTTATATCGCCCAGCACGGAGGTGAGCAGGACGCGGTCGGGACTGCCCACCGCCTCTTGCAGCCGGCCCATCACCTCGGCGTTGGGGTGCCCAAAGCTGTTGCCCGCTCCTACGGATACAACCGACAGCCGGGGGTCCACCGCCTCTAGGAACGCCCTGCTGGACGATGTCCCGCTCCCGTGATGGGGGACTTTGAGCACGTCCGCTTCCAGTTCAAGCTCTCTGGAAAGCATGGAAAGCTCGCCCTCTCTGAAAACGTCGCTGGCAAAGAGAAACGAGACCTCGCCATGGTTGAGGCGGAGCACCGTGGCGTTGTTGTCTATGTCGGAAGACGTCCCCCTTAGCTGCGGCTGTGGCGGGTTCAGCACCTCTATCGTTGTCTCTCCGTCCAGCATCAACCTTTGCCCCTGCTCCGCCTGAATAACCGTGGCGCCCTCCAACTCCAGGGTGCTGAGCCACTCCTCCCGTGCGGAAGACGGATGCTCGTATCCGTTGTCCAGCACAGCCGACGCTTCGTAACGGCGCAGCACTTCAGGCAGGCCTCCTACATGATCGGCATGCGAATGAGTAAGCACCACCAGGTCAAGGCTCCTGTCCCAGAACGGCATCCGTTCTCCAAGGGCGCGTAACACAGGGCCGGGATTACGGCCTCCGTCTATGAGCGCCTGCCCGCCGCTGGGCGTCTGAACGAAAACGGCGTCGCCCTGGCCGACGTCTATGAAAGTGACGCGCAGCTTGCCATCGGGAAGGGCCCAGTTGGCCGACCAAATGAGAGCCGCAACAGCCGCCACGGGCACGAGGCTCAACAGACGAACGGGTACGTTGGCGTGGCCGGTGGGTTCCCTGCGTACGGCGGGAGCAAAGTGGAAGGGACGTCTTCTCAGCCGGAACCAGGCCAGAACGGCAATGAGCGCGCCGTAGTAACCCCAGACCAACAGCTGCGACACGCCGTCGAGCTCTATGACCCACTCAGGCAGGGCTTGCACCGTTCCCAGCAGATACGTCAGCGGAAGCCAGGCCAGCCAGCCTACGGCCTGCCCAAGTACGGGGAGGGCCAGGCCCGCTACCGCCGTTGCCATAGAGGTTGCCAGTATCAGGGGCAGGGCGGGCAGGGCCATCAACGTAGCCGGAATGCTCAGCAAGGCAATCCGGTGAAAGTAGAACGCGAGTATGGGCAGAGTGGCCACCACGGCGGCGGCGCTGACCGCAACGGATGCTATGACCCAGTAGCCCAAACCTTCCAGCCATCCATCGCCCGGCGCAATCTTTGCAAAGAGGGCTCTCATTCCAGCTTCCAGCGACGGCCAGAGGGTGATGATGCCTGCCATGGCGGCAAAGCTCAGCTGGAAAGAGACGTCGTACACCACCTGCGGGTCCAAGGCAACCATGAAGGCAACCGCAAAGCCCAGCGCCGGTAGGGCGCTGCGCTGCCTGCCCAACGCCACCGCGGCCAGGTAGAGACTGGCCATGATTGCGGCGCGCTCCGCTGAAGGCGATAGCCCGCTCAGAACGACGTATAGCCAGATAACCCCCAGCGGGAGCAGAAGGTACAGGCTCCGCCTTCTGCCGAATAGACCCGCCGCTGTCGGCACAACCAGGCCGAGGACCACGCCGACGTGCAGCCCGGAAATCGCCAGCAGATGAGATGTCCCCGTGTTGCGAAAAGCCTCGACAACGTCTGAAGGGATCGTATCCCGGATTCCCAGAAGCACGGCCTTGGCAAAGGAGGTCTGCGGCTCCGGCAGGGACGCGTCCAGCGCGCGGGCCAGCGACCGCCTCAGGCTATGCAGAAGGGCCAATGGCCTGGAGCCCTGCCCCTCCGCCAACCAGGTCACCTCCGGTTCGAACATCAGGGCATTTATCCCGCGCCGTGCCAGGTACTCCCTGTAGTTGAAGCCGGCGAAAACGGGCGCATCCTTCAGCTCCCCATCGAGCAGTAGACGGTCTCCATAGCGGAAGAAGGGCGCATCTCGCTGCCGGGCCAGGTCTAACGAAGGCGAAGCGGTGACCAGTACGCCGCCCGACACCTCTCGCCAGCCGTAACCGTCGTTTACGCGCTCCAGGTTAAGCAGGAACCGTGAAGCGGCGCCGCTGGCCTCAGGGACCTCCCCCACCACTCCCTCCACTTCTACGCCGTCCAGTCCCAGCCATGGACTGAGTTCCGGCGGCGTCGACGGCAACACGCCCACGCGCAGCATGCCAACGATCAGCGCCGCCAGCGCAACGGGAATCAGTAAGCCCCGCTTCCCGATCAAGAAGACCAGCGCCAGCAGGCCGGAAGCTCCCAGAAGCAGCATCAGGGAAGCAAACGGGACGTCCCACTGCAGGGCCAGCGCCACTCCCGCGACCCATCCTATGGAAACGGCAAGCAGTCTCAAACGGTAACCAGCTCTCTGACACCGTTAAACGTGCCGCTTCCTATGCCAGGCACGTCCAGAAGCTGGTCGATGCGCTGGAAGCGGCCTATCTCCGTCCTGTAGTCCACTATGGCCTTCGACCTAACCTCGCCTATGCCCGGCAGCGCCATTAGCTGCTCCGCCGAGGCCTGGTTTATGTCGATGAGACCGCTCCCCGAAGCGGTGGTCGGAGCCTGGGCGACGGTGGTGGGGGGAGCCTCGTCGACGGAGCGAACGTATACCTGGTCTTCATCGGAAACGCGCTTGGCCAGGTTGACCGACGTCATATCGGCATCGGGCAAAGCGCCGCCCGCGGCCTGGACAAGGTCGTTCACCCTGCTCCCGGGTTGCAGAGCATAGACGCCCGGACTGACCACCGCGCCCGTGATGTAGGCCTGGACGGGACCGGCTTGAGTGGGAGAAGGCGCTATGACGGTTACGCCGCTGTCTGAAGGCCTGTTGATGAGGAAGAAGACGGCTCCGGAAAGGGCCGCCCCTATCAACACCCAAAGCAACGGTTGTACAGCTTTACCCGTGGGTGCCTCCTGAGATTACAGGATGTGCGCAAGTCTATTGGGAAGCTCGCCAAGCGGTCAAGCAATCTGGCGGCGGGGTGGCGTCATTCTGATGAGTGGAGCGAAGAAGAATCCAAGGTGGTTTATTTAAGACGGCGCGACTTTGCGGGCATAAGCTTTTGGATTCTTCACTCCGTTCAGAATGACAGTTGGATGTAGTTGCCCATCTGCCCGGCTGCCGTTTGCCCGTCTCCCACCATGTCTTACAGAGGTTGACATCCCAATGATAAGGTTGTTGTTGAGGAATGTAGTGACAGGGTGTACCCGAAGGATCGTATGTATTCCGCTGACAAGCCTGCTAGCCGTTGTAATGCTGACGGCGTGTGGCAATCAGCAGCCTCCTACACCCACGCCAACAAGCTCACTTGACGCAGATGTCTGGCGTGGACTCTTGGTGGCCCCAGAGTATCGCTGTTCTCCTTATGACCCCGACGACTACCCTTATTCGCAGTCTGTTGAGCAACAAATTGTTGCGAGTATGGACGGAATCATCTACAGCCCGTACACGGGCAGCAGGTTTGATAGCACCTCTGATACTGACATTGAGCATATCGTTGCACGCTCCGAGGCTCACGACAGTGGCCTCTGCGCGGCGGATTCTGAAACTAGGCGAAGGTTTGCATCAGACGTTGTCAATCTTACCTTGGCTAGTCCCGCAGTCAATCGCGGGCAGAAGAGCGGTAAGGACGCAGCCGAATGGTTTCCCAACCTGAATCGCTGCTGGTTCGCAAGTCGCGTAGTGGAGGTACGCCAAAAGTACGGTCTCACCATCGATCAGCGCGAGCGCGACGTGCTGGAGAACATCTTGTCGGGCTGTGCGTCCACTGAAATGATTGTGCAAGAACTCCCTTCCGAACGCAGCACACCCCTTTCGTCATTTTGAGCCCTTCGGCTGCGCTCAGGATAAACTCCGCGAAGAATCCAAAGCCTCTGCCCGCAAAACTACAATGTGTACAGAAGCACCCGCTCATTTCCTTCGACTCGCTCAGGGTGAGCTTGTCGAACCACGCCCTCAGACCGAACGGGGTTTTGAGAGGCGGTCCTCCACGGGCTCAAGGGACAGCCTCAACCCCAGGGCGTTGGTGATCTTCAGCAGCGTTGCCAGGGTGGGGTTGCCGTCCTCTGACAGCGCCTCGTAGAGGTTGCCCCGGTTCAGCCCCGTGTCCCGGGCAAGAGCGCTCATGTTCCGCGTCTGTGCCACGTGCCTCAATGCGGCACGAATCACAACTCCATCCCCAGTGTCCTCATCCACGGCAGCCCTGAGAAGCCCCCGCACGTCCTCCTCGGTTCGTACGTAGTCCGCCGCGTCAAACTTTCGATACGCCTCAGTCATTGGCTCCTCCAGTCCGTCGCCATCCTCCTGGCCCGCTCGATGTCTCGCCGTTGGCTGTCCTTGTCGCCGCCACACAGCAGAACGATCAACTCAGCGTCTCGCGTGATGAAGTAGATGCGGTATCCGGGTCCGTACTGGATACGCATCTCGGACACGCCGCCCCCAATAGACCTCACGTCCCCAAGGTGTCCATCCTCTGCTGCCAGCAACCTAGCGACGATACGTGCCACCGCCCGGCGGTCTCGCAGCCTGCGTAGCCACTGGTCGAAGGTAGAGCTTCACAGGATCGTGTACATCGGCTACATTGTACGATACATCGTACAATACGTGAAGGGGTTTCGGGAGCAGCACCCGCTCATTTCCTTCGACAAGCTCAGGATGAGCGGACGAAGTTAAACCGCTCATGGTGAGCTTGTCGAACCATATGAGCAGGGTATTGCCTGTCCGCTTGCCCGTCTGCCCGCATGCCCGCTATAATGCCCCCACTGCTGACTGATTGGATGGGGAGAACACATGCCTGGAATCGCGTTTCACAAAGGTGAGTTCATGCCTCTGGAGCAGGCCTCGATAGGGATAATGACCCACGCCCTCCACTACGGCACTTCTATCTTCGAAGGTATTCGCGGCAACTGGAACGAGGAGGACGAAAAGCTCTACCTGTTCCGCTTGGAGGAGCACTACGAACGGTTGCTGGCCGGATGCAAGATCATGCGCATCAACCTGCCTTACTCCGTCAGCGAGCTCTGCAACATCACCACCGATATGGTGCAGCGCAGCGGATACAGGCAGGACATCTACGTCCGCCCGATAGCCTACAAATCGGAGGAGCGGGTGGCCACCCTCTTCCTGGGCCACCTGGAAGACGGCTTCTCCGTGTTCGCCATCCCGTTTGGGGCCTACCTGGACCTTGAAGCGGCGGCGCGCTGCTGCACCTCATCCTGGCGACGCACCCAGGACAGCGTGATTCCGCCCAGCATCAAGATAGGCGGACTCTACGTGAACAGCATCCTGGCCAGGACGGAAGCGATAACCAACGGTTTCGACGAAGCCATCCTGCTCAACGACAGGGGGCAGGTCAGCGAGGGCAGCGGCGAAAACCTGTTCCTGCTCAAGAACGGCAAACTGTCCACGCCGTCCATATCGGACAGCGTCCTGCCCGGGATCACCAGGAACACCGTTGTTGAGCTGGCCCAGAACGAGCTGGGCATCGAAGTCGTGGAGCGCAGCATCACCCGCAGCGAGCTCTATCTAGCCGACGAAATATTCCTCACCGGCACCGCGGCGCATCTCACCGCAGTCGGCTCAATCGACAACATAGACGTCGGCAATGGGACCATGGGGCCGGCGACCCGGCAGCTGCAGGACATGTACTTTGACGTGGTGCGCGGCAAGAATCCAAAGTACCTGCACTGGTGTACCCCGGCTACACCCAAACTCGTAGAGGCCTGATTGGCCAAACCGCAGAATGGCTGAATTCGCGCCCGACTACTTTGTATTGGTCTTCTTCTCAGCGCTGGGCGCATTGCTATTCGTCACCGCCTACTACCGTTTCCACGGCCTGATGCTATTTCCCAGGCGCGTCTCCATGGCGCTGGGCGCGTTGCTCATAGCCGCCGCCGTGACCTGGTTCTTCGCATCGGAGTACAGGAACATATCCGACACAGAGGGCGGCCTGGACGGCAACGGGCAGACCTTGCTCTTCGCCGTAGGCGCTGCCCTGGCAATCATCTTTCTACTGCTCGTCTCCTCATTGCGCAACCGGTCTATGAAGGGCACCGAGGACGTAAACGGCTTGGACATGCTGCGCTACAGCAGCTACTGGCGACTCATCACTAAAGCGTTGAGGCAACCATGGGATTCCTGGAAAGAGCGGACGAATCGGCATTCGTCTGGCTGAACGGCTGGGTAGGGCGGTTCCCGCTGCTCGACCGCGTCGTGGAGCTAACCGTCAGCGACTATCTTGTGCCCTTGACCATGTCCTTAGCGCTTTTGGGCCTCTGGTTCGCCGGCCATAGCAACGCCCAGAGGGAACGTAACCAGCTTGGCGTGATGACGGCCATACTGTCGGTGGCCGTGGTGAACTTAGTCGTCGAGCTGCTCAATGACTTCTTCTACCGTCCCCGTCCTTTCGAGGATCTGGACGTGAACCTCCTGTTCTACATGCCAACCGATTCATCGTTTCCGGCAAACCCGGCCGCCTTCGGCTTCGCCCTGGCTTTGGGCGTGTGGTTCTGGAACAGAAAGGTGGGGTGGGCGCTATTGGCGCCGGCCGTGGTATTCGGCCTATCCAGATTGTACGCCGGTGTTTTCTACCCGCTGGACGTGATTGGCGGAGCAGCCATTGGGGCCGCCGTTGCCGCATTGTCCGGCTGGCTTATGCACATCTTCAAGGTCGTACCGCTGCAGGTCCTGCGATTAGCCAGGGCGTTGTACCTTGCCTAAGTGCGAAAGGTGAGCTTGTGGAACGCTTCTGCGTACTCCAGGCCCGCCTGCTCTCCCAGCCTTTTCGCTCCCTCCACGACAAACCAAGCGGGCTCTGTATTGGGGTCGCGGCTGCGTCTATCCACAAACTGGCTGCGGTGCTGCAGCATTGCTCGTCTCTTCTGCTCCACGGTCCGGCCTATGTCCACGTATTCGTTGGGAGTGGACGAGCTCCATAGAAGCGCCGTGCCGACTTTGTGCGGTTGAAATCCCTGCTGGGTGAGTTCGGCAAAATGGAGGGGGTCGCGGGCGTACGGAAAGATTGCGTCCAGCGTGGCGGTGCCGCACATGCGGTGATCGCGGTGGGTGTGCCTCATGCTGTTCAATGGCGAATGCGTGAACACCACATCCGGCCTGAAACGGCGGATCTCCCGCACAATCTCCATGCGCAGCTGCCTGGTATCCTCCAGTTCGCCGTCCGGGTATCCCAGGAAAACAACGTCGCTTACGCCTAGTTCGCGGCAGGCGTTCCTCTGCTCTTCCTCTCGGATCTTGGCCAGCCTATCAGGCGTCATTTCCGGGTCTTCTGTGCCCTTGTTGCCGTTGGTGCAGACTACAAAGGCAACCTCGGTACCCTCCCCTGTCCAGAGGGCAACGGTGCCTGCGCAGCCTATCTCATCGTCTGGGTGGGCGGTCACCACCATGGCTCTAGCCGGTCGTTCAATCATAGGGGCGTTCTCTCAACAAGAATGAACAGGAAGGTTACCATACGGTTGTCCGGTTGAGAACGCATCTAATTTCTCTCTTTACAAAAACCGGCTGCGGGTCCGCAACATTCTCCTCCACGAGCGCGCTATAATGCTATAGGTCGCTGAATCATGCCTTACGAACATCGTATCTTTCCAGAGTTCTCCTGGTCGCACAGCCGCCGGGATGTCTTCCGAGAGTGCCCTCGCAGGTACTACTTTCGCTATTACGCCTCCCACAACGGATGGTACGACGACGCTCCCTAAGATGTCCGTCTGGCCTACAGGCTCAAGAACCTGACCGGCCTCGCCCTGGAGATAGGCGCAGCAGTGCACGAGGGCGCCTCCATAGCCATCCAAAAGGCCCGCATCGGGGACGAGGTTCCAACGGCTGATGAGCTGCTCTCCATGTCGCGGAACCGTCTGAACAAGGCTTGGGCCGAGTCGAAAGATGTACCCGCCTGGCGTCGGTCTCCCAGGTGGAGGCGAATGTTCCGAGAGGTCTACTACGACACCGGCATCGGAGAGAATCAGTATGCCGAAACAAGAGAGCAGTTGAAGACCTGCTTTGAGAATCTGCTGGCCTCCACCAGCTTCAGGGAGGCGGTGGAGGCCCCTCGAGTCGAAATCAGAAACAACGAAGAGTTCATCACCTTCGAGGTCGATGGGACGAAGATCCACGCCGTCCCTGACCTCATCTATCGAAGGGGCGACGACACCTGGACCATCGTCGACTGGAAGTCCGGGCGCAACGTAGCCGACAACCGCGATCAAGCTCTGGTGTATGCCCTGTACGTCCGTGAGCGACACGGCGTGTCCGAGGAGAGTATTCTGGCACGAGTGGAACAACTGGCCTTAGGGCTGCCTGCGGAGGAGTACTCGTTTACCGGAGAGGAGTTGGACGGCTGTGTAGACAGCATCCGCGACAGTATAGCCGCCATGAAGACGTACCTCAGCGATGAGTCGCTAAACCGCCCTCGGGAGAAGCAAGACTTCCCTATGCGGGAAGACACGTCCTTCTGCAACGCCTTCTGCGAATTCTACGAGCTGGACCGAGCTGAGATCGCATCTCTTCAAGAAGGGCCGTTCTAGTCACCATCTCTTACAGGCCCTCGCGGCATACGCTAGCCTGCAGGCGTCACGCCCAACTCGGCGTACACATCCGCAATCAATGCCGCAGTGGCCTTCCAGCTGAGCCTCTTCGCCAGTTCGCTGGCCTTTCTGCCCAGGCTCTTGCGCAGAGAGTCATTGCTCAGCAGCACCTCAAGCCTATCGGCGAATGCATCCGGACAGTGCCATGGTACAAGGTAGCCGGACTGGTTGTCCTTCACCACCGTCTGCAGGCCGCCAACCCGCGACGCCACCACCGGCGTGCCGCAGGCCATCGATTCAAGCGCCACCAGACTAAAGCTCTCATAGTAAGACGGGACCACGCACACGTCCGCAGCCTGGTAGTAGAGAGGCAGCGACTCATGCTCCACCGTGCCCAAGAGGTCTATCTTGTCCGCAACTCCCAAGGCGTTTACCAGTTCCTGAGCTTTGTTGAACTCTCTGTCCTGCTTGCCGCCCCCTATCACCAGAACCTTCAGATTGCACGGCGTTTCCATCCATGCCACTGAGTGTATGAGAACGTCCAGACCCTTAATGGCGTCCATGCGTCCCACGTACAGGACTACCCTCTCGCCGTTCAAGCTCAGCCTGTCCCTTGCCCGCCTCTGATCCCCCGGTCTGAACATGTCCGGGTCGACGCCAGCCGGGACCACCCGGATCCTATCCTGGTTCGCCTGATACAGAGATACCAGAGAGTCGTATTCGTGCCGTGTCGATGCGACTATCCTATCCGCCGAGGCTGCTATCTTGCGCTCGGCGCAGCTCCGCATGCTGGGCTCGGCGTCTCCGCCCGGTGTCATGCCCTTCAGCTCCGCCGTAGTGTGGAAGGTCGTGACGTGAGGTACACCCCACTCCCGAGATAGATCGTTTCCTATCCAGCCGGAAAGCCAGTAATGGCTGTGTATCAGGTCGTAGCTGAAGCCGTTCGACTCTCTGAACTTCTCCAGTTCACAGGCAAATGAAGGAAGGTAGTCGAACAAATCCTCTTTGGGAGCGTCTACCGGGCCTGCCGGGAGATGTACGACTCTGGCGTGCTCGTTGAGGTGCACAACTCCATGGCAATCGGCGCAGTGCTCCCTGGTGAAGATGTCAACCCGGCAGCCCAGTTCCGTCAGAGCCGAGGATACCCGGCGTATGTAGACGTTCATTCCCCCGGCGTCTTTGCTTCCTGGCGGCGACAAAGGACATCCGTGAACACAGAGAAAAGCTAACCGTTTTGGCAACTGCGCACCAGCCAATCCACCTGGGCAGCGAGTCAGCGCCGCACCACCATCCTGTACAGCGTAACGTCCTTTGCGCCCAGATCGTACTTGTAACGTTCATTGCCGCGCAAAAAGTCGAAGTAGTCCATACCGCCCTCTATGGCGTCTCTAAGGCACATTGCCTTGAGAAGGAGTCCCACGCTCAAGAAACCGAACTCTTGGTTGAATCCGCTGTTGTACAGGTAGCGGACGTTCCCTATGTCAAAGCACAAAGCGGCCGCCACCCGCTCGCCGTCTATTTCCATGAAGAACAGCCTGAGGAAGCCCGCCTTGGCCATTTCACTGGCCATGCGGCGGAAGAACCGTTCCCGTTCGGAAGTAAGAAACATGGCCTTGTCCTGGCGGCTGCCCCTCATCAGTGTAAAGAAGTCGTCCAGGCTCCCGTTCGTGGAAGCTGCTCCGCTGACCGAGTAGTAGTCGAACGAGGCCCGCGTCTCCAGACGTCTCATTTTGCGCCGCAGCTCATGCCTGTCCTTCTTGCTCAGGGTCGCCAGGTATTCATCCCAATCGCCGGGAAGCGTTACGCCAGGAGAGACGTCCTCTTCAGTCAGCTCCACCTTATACGCCGAGGCTCTAGCCATCTCCACGAACTTCCGATACGTGGAAGAGGTTTCCAGAAGCGAACGCAAGTCCAAAGTAGACCACTCTGCTTCCGTCAAATAGCTGAAGAGCGCATGATAGAACTCTTCCGACTTGGAGCCGTCCACCACGATTTTGTGATAGTCCCAGAGGTCCTCGTCGCCTACAAACATGAGTCTGCCATCGTCGCAGGACATGAACGGGGCCACGCCCACCAGCTTGCCGTCCTCTCTGGCCGCCAGCAGATGGAGCTTGGCGTCTCCGGAGAATTCGTCCCACCATAGCTGATGCCAGATTGGAGTCTGGAAGACGGTGGGCTGTACGCAAGAGTCCAGGAGAGCCGCCCACTCTTCCCAAAGCTCAGGCAGGTTCTCTTCAGATATGCGAAGTGTCATGGACGCTCCATTCGGGATGTTATCAGGTCAGTGGACTGCAATAAGACCCAGGGCTTCCTCAACGGTATGCATCTCGGCAGAGGTCTCTTTGGGTAAGGAAGCGGCCTCTTGAGAAGCTAGCTCCGGTTCTTTGAGGCCGGTACCGGTGATGACGCAGACCACTCGCCGGCCCTTGAGGTCTAAGCCTGAGCCGGTCATCTTGAGCAGACCCGCCACTGAGGCCGCCGAGGCGGGTTCGCAGAAGATCCCCTCCCGGTTGGCCATTAGCTTGTACGCAGCCAGTATCTCTTCATCGCTGACTGTGTCAATGGCTCCGCCCGACTCATCGCGGGCCGTGGTGGCCAGGTCCCAGCTGGCCGGGTTCCCAATGCGGATTGCAGACGCCACCGTTTCCGGGTTTGCCACCGGAGCGCCCTTCACTATGGGCGCCGCTCCCTCCGCCTGGAGACCTATAAGTTTGGGCAGCACCATGGACTTTTCCAGATGATAGTACTCAGTAAACCCCATCCAGTAAGCGCTGATGTTGCCTGCATTCCCTACCGGTATGAACAGGTAGTCCGGAGCCTCTCCCATAGCCTCTACCACTTCAAAGGCCGCCGTCTTCTGCCCCTGAAGACGGTGCGGATTGAGCGAGTTGACCAGTGTGATGGGATGATCGGCGGCCAGCTGTTTGACCAGCTCCAACGTCCTATCAAAGTTGCCGTCCACCACCAGCACCTGTGCCCCGTAAGCTATAGCCTGAGCCAGCTTGCCTGAGGCAACGCTTCCCTTTGGCACCAACACCACCGTCCTCAAGCCGCAGTGAGCGCCGTAAGCCGCGGCAGAGGCGCTGGTGTTGCCTGTGGAGGCGCAAACTATTGCGGTGCTTCCCTCTTCCAGCGCCTTGGCAACCGCAACCACCATACCCCTGTCTTTGAAAGAGCCTGTGGGATTGCATCCCTCCAGTTTGAAGTACAGCTCTTCGCACCCTGCTTCCTGGGACACGTAGCGCGAGCGCACCAAGGGTGTATTGCCCTCGCCAAGGCTTATCAGGGGCGTCTCGCTTGTAACGGGCAGATGGTCTCTGTATCTCTGCAGTACCCCGTGGTAGGGCCACATGCCGCTATCGCTATCCATCATCTCCTTGTCGCTCTAATAGCATTGACCGTCAAGTCCACCGCTCAACCCTGATCAGACTGCTCACCTCTCTGACCGCCTCCAGACTCTCCATCTGCCGGATTGCTTCCCTAACATGTGATTCACGCGAGGTGTGAGTCATCACCACGAATTCCGCGGTTTTGCCATCCGGGTCGGCGCTTTTCTGAATAACCGAGGCTATGCTGATGTCCAGTTCCCCCAAGATAGCGGTTAACCTGGCCAGCACACCGGCGCGATCAGCCAGTGTCATTCTAACGTAATACTCGGTAGCCAGTTCTTCCAACGGGACAACCCTCAATCCATGGTTCAAAGCGCCTCGTTGAGGGGGTTTTCTCCCAATGACGATACCCCTGGCCGCTTCCAGGATATCACCAAGTACGGCGCTGCTGGTAGGTTCAGGGCCAGCGCCCTGGCCGTGAAATACCACGCGGCCTACTAGATCGCCCTCGAATTCGACGGCATTGAAAGCGCCGTCTACCTTGGCCAGCAGATGCTCCTGGGGCACCAGGGCAGGATGAACGCGCAAGGACAGCTCGTTGTCCTTGCGGAGCGCTATTCCCAGCAGCTTGATTTCAAAGCCAAACTCCCTGGCGTATTGAAAATCCCTGGGAGCCAGGCCAGAAATTCCTTCCCTGTATATGTCCTGATCAGAAACCTGGGTATGAAAGGCAAGCGATGTCAGAACGGCCAGCTTGTAAGCGGCATCTATGCCTTCAACGTCGTTGGTCGGGTCAGGTTCGGCATAGCCCAGCGCTTGGGCGTTGCGCAAAGCGGATTCAAAGTCCAACCCATCTTGCGACATCCGGGTCAATATGTAGTTGGTCGTGCCGTTTATGATGGCATGGAGAGAGGTGAATTCGTTGGCCAGAAGGTCTTTGCGCAAGGGACCTATGATGGGTATCCCCCCCGCTACGCTCGCTTCGTATAGAAGATTGAGCCCGGCTTCCTCCGCAAGCTGCAAAAGCTCCTGACCGGAGGTGGCCATGACCTCTTTGTTTGCGGTAACAACGTGCTTACCATTTTCCAGGGCAGCACGAAGGTGTCTGACAGCCGGATCCACGCCGCCCATAAGCTCAACTATTATGTCCACGTCCGGATTATCAATCAGCGAAGCGGGATCCGTGGTCAACAGTTCGGGTTCTATGGACAAACGACGCTCTCTGGCGGGATCGCGCACCAGGACACCATGAAGCTCCAGAGGGCGTCCCACGTGCTGCGCCCAGCGCTCGGGTTTGCTCAGGAGTGTTTGGGCAACCTGGGACCCGACCACGCCCAAGCCAAGCAGACCTACTCCAATTTTGCTTTTGCCGTTCATACGGATGTCAAGGAGACTTCGCTGCCTCTTGAACTAGGATGCCTGAAAGCCAGTATGACAGCGCCTAACTGTCTAGGGACCGAGATATGTTGGTCAACTCTACTATCTTGCTGATGACCCAATCGTAGTCGCTCGAATCGAAGTTTACGTCTACTCTGTTGCTGTTGCGCTGTTCATCCAGCCAGTTTTCCAACGCCCGGGTCTTCAAGACCTCTCTCATATTATCGTTGACTTCAACAATCTCGGGCCCATCGGTGACTTTGAGCACGTGAACGCCGGCGCGCGTCCTCAGCGGGTGGGAATACACTCCGTGTTCAATGCTAAACAGCGTCTCCTCCAGCTCGAAGAAAGCGCCCCTGGGCACCCAGCCCACCAATCCATCGTGGTCCGCCCATACGGTGTCCTGGTTGTATTCACGAGCCAGAGCATCGAACTCCTCGCCGGCCTCCAGCCTGTCAACGACCTCAGCCGCCACCGCTTCGTCGCTGACCCTAATCCAGTGAACGTATACGGACTCCTCCAACGAAGGTACTTCCTGGCCTACTATTTCGCGTATCCGTGTGCGCAGGATATTGGATCTGGCTATTTGTCTGTATGTCTCATCGGAAAGCTGCGAGATAGTCAGGAAGTCGGTGTATCTCTGCTGGAACTCCCTCTCCAGGGCATCGGGGTCCTGCTCCTCTCCGGGAGCGGGCCTCGGATAAAAAGTAGACCTTATTTCCTCATCAACGTCATCCCTGGTAACGGTTACGCCAACCTGAGGCGCGCCTTGGGTGAGAAGCTCCTCGTCCACAAGGCTGGTGAGAACCTCAAACGGCACGTTGGCTATCTGAGGTTGGGCGCCGGCCTCAACCTGGGACGCCACTCTTGCCCTGGCGCGGTCCACCATTTCACCCATAGTCCGTTCCACGTCATTCACGTTGACGATTACTTGCTGGGGTGGCAACACGAACGTGACGTAGTAACCGACAGCCGGGATAGCGAGCACCAGCAGCACCACGGCTGCGGCAAACAGCAGTAACCGCCGCTGACGCCGCCTCTCTTGCAGCCTGCGAGTTGCTTGCCTTCTACGCGTGGGTACTCTGGCCTCTTGATTGCGGGCGTTTGTAGTCATCCAATAACCAACCTGATTCTCATATCAGCAATACATACCCCGGAGACGGTACGGGATGCGCCCTGCGCCGGAACGCGGTGCTCATCTAGCCATGCTCTCCGGTGAAAGGAAGCATAGCCAAGTGCCGGGCGCGTTTCAAAGCCAGCGCCAGACCCCGCTGGTGCTTGGCGCAGGTGCCCGTCTTACGACGAGGCTCTATCCTAGCCCTGTCCGAAAGATAGCGCCGGATCCTGGAGATGTTCTTGTAATCTATGTACTCCATCTTATCGACGCAAAAAGAGCACACTCTGCGACGCTGGTAATATCGTGGGCCGTCTCTACGGCGGCCCCTCGCCCTCTGGGTCATGCGTTCATTACTCCTCTTACTTTGCTGCTAGAAAGGCAGGTCATCCGGGTCTACCTGGCCCCCCGGCCCATCCTGGAAACCACCCTCCTGAGATTGCGCCCCTGGAGCTCTGTCCAAGAACAAAACCGTGTTGGCAATTATTTCGTTGCGGAACCGTGTCTGACCGTCCTGTCCCTCCCAGCTGCTGCTGCGCAGCCGTCCTTCCACGTATGCCTTGCGGCCCTTGGACAGGTACTGGTTGACCTGCTCCGCCAGCTGGTTCCAGGCTACTATTCTAAACCACTCCGTTTCCTCTCTACGCTCGCCATCGGAAGTGGTGTACGACCTGTTTGTAGCCAGACTAAAGTTGGTCACCGCACTTCCACTGGGTGTGTAGCGCATTTCAGGGTCAGTGCCCAGATTGCCAATTACCATGATCTTGTTGAGCATTCCCTATATCTCCGCTTTGCTCCTAGGCTAGTCTTCTCTCTTCATCACAAGATACCTGATGACTTCCTGGTACGCTCTCAGGGCGTCATCCAACTCTTTGGCCGCGGCGGGTTCAGAGTTGAACTGTGTCAGAACGTAGTTCCCTTCCCGGTAGTCTTGAATGGGATACGCCAGCCTTTGAGTTCCCCAGTTGTCCTGGTTTGTTATCTCTCCGCCCCGGTCCGTGATGAACTTGCCTACACGCTCCACCACGCCGGTGGCAGCCTCTTCTTCAACTTCCGGGCTAATCACTATTACCAGTTCGTATTCACGCACTCCGCAGTTCAACTCCTCTTTAATTTATTGAGATGTCCCTCGACGCGGCACAGTGCGAGATTATAACACGATTCGCCAGGCGCCGCATATTTCGCAAGTCCCCCATCAGGCCTCCATAATCCTATGGTACGGGGAAGCCGGATGAAAGGCCTTGCACCTCCCTGCGCACATCCTCTTGTATGGCTTCATTCCCTATGTTTGTCAGCGTTTCAATTATGAGGCGCCCCACCTCCACCATCTCTTCAGTCCCAAATCCCCTTGTCGTCAGTGCGGCCGTACCCAACCTGAGCCCGCTGGTCACTCGTGGAGGCCTGCTATCAAATGGGATGGCATTCTTGTTGACTGTGATATAGACCTTTCCCAGCGCATCTTCAGCTTCCTGGCCTGTGATGCCCATGGACGTGAGATCCACTAGTATCAGGTGATTGTCCGTGCCGCCCGATACTATGCGCAGTCCGCCGTCTTCCAACGACCTGGCTAGCGTCCGAGCATTTTCCACCACTTTGTGCCCGTAATCGGAGAACTCCGGTTTGAGAGCTTCGCCGAAGGCCACCGCTTTGCCCGCTATGGTGTGCATCATAGGCCCCCCTTGCACCAGGGGGAAAACGGCGCTGTCTATGGAGCGCGCCAGATCTTCATTGCACATGATCAAAGCTCCCCTGGGCCCTCTGAGCGTCTTGTGCGTCGTAGACGTGACCACCTGGGCGTGGGGAACGCAGGAAGGATGAGCGCCCGCGGCTATCAAGCCGGCCGTGTGGGCAATGTCCACCAAGAGAATTGCGCCCACTTCATCCGCAACGGCTCGGAATCGGGCAAAGTCTATGGTCCGTGAATAGGCGGTGGCTCCCGTAACTATGACCTTGGGCCGGTGCTCCTTGGCCAGCCGTTCCACCTCGTCGTAATCTATAAGCTCGGTTTCGCGGGTGACGCCGTAGGAGACAAAGTTGTACAGCCTGCCGGAGAAGTTCACCCTGCTGCCGTGGGTAAGGTGGCCGCCCTGGTCCAGCCGCATGCCAAGGACTGTATCGCCGGGTTGCAATAGGGCAAAATAAACGGCCATGTTCGCCTGAGCGCCGCTGTGAGGTTGGACATTGGCGTGCTCAGCGCCGAACAGCTTCTTCAGACGGTCTCTGGCAAGGTTCTCCGCTATGTCCACGTACTCACAACCGCCGTAATAGCGCCGGCCCGGGTAGCCTTCAGCGTACTTGTTCGTCAGGACGGATCCCTGGGCTTCCCTTACCGCCTGGCTTACGTAGTTTTCCGAGGCGATGAGAACAAGATTGCGCCTCTGTCGCATCTCCTCATTCTCTATGACCTGAGCGATTTCAGGATCGGCCTGTGCAAGGACTCCCATCGATTCCCTCCTCCATGTAACAGAATGAAGGGAGAGCCTGAAGACTCTCCCCGACTGTTCCTGTAGCTAGCCGCGCTTAAATATGGCCTGTATAAAAAGTGTATTGCCAGGCAATGAGCGTGTCAATTGGAACTTGCCCCACGCCTCCGTCATACCCGCGGCGGCGGGTATCCAGGGGTGATGGGGAGTTCACCCTGAGCCTAGTCGAAGGGAAGGGAGTGAGCCAGGCCGTCCCTACTGGCTGGGGATTTCGTAGTCGACCATCCAGCCTATGCCGAACTTGTCGGTGCATGCGCCAAAGTAGGAGCCCCAGAACATCTCCTGCGCGTCCATGGTCACTACCCCTCCATCGGACAGCTTGGCCAGGAGGGCGTCCACCTCCTCCCTGCTCTGAGTCGTATAGGCGATGGAGAAGTTGCTGCCCATGACCGGGGGCGGACCGAACATGGACGGTACGTCGCTGCCCATGAGCACGCTGTCGCCTATGGGCAACGATACGTGCATTATCAGGTGCTTCTCCGACTCCGGGACGCCCATGTCGGGAGGGCCGCCCTCCATGGTCTCCATGAAGGTGAACTCACCGCCAAACACAGAGCGATAGAACTCGAACGCCTCGCGGCAGTTGCCGTTGAAGTGGAGATAGGTGTTGAGAGTCATGGATGTCCCCCTTTCTTGTCTTGTCAGTGCGTACGGTTACAGAGTAAGGCCGCCTCTGCGCAGCGTCAATGCGGGGTTGTCTTCTGAGAGAAGTGCAAAACGCCCGTCTTTCAACCACCTCAGCAGCTCTACGGTGAAGGGAGTATCGAGTCTAGCGATGTACGCGTTGGATAATTGATACCATTGAGTGAACTGATATAGCATGTCGCGGCGCTGGGCTGATTGAGCGCACCTAATAGATGCCAGCGGGAGATCAAATGCACACACTCAAGCGGATTCTGGGAGCCTATGCCATAGTGGTAGCCCTTGCTGTCGCCGTGACCTTCATCCTTACACCCTTCTTCTTCGACGACGACACCGGGTACCCCGTATGGCACGTCCTAGGCTACTTCAGGGCGGGTGCAATTCTGATAATAATCGCCGCAAGCTCCCTTGATATGTGGCAACTGTGCAAGGCTGGAAAGGACGCCGACCTGAAGCGTTACGTGAGCGTAAACGTCTACTTCTTCTCCACCATCGTGCTGTCGTTGCTGTTCTTCTCGAACTGGACAGCCAGCCTAGTGAGCCACGGCAGCCTAGAGAACTACACCATCTGGGCGATAGTGGATGCCATTCTACCGCCTATAGTCGGCGCGGGCGGCCTCAGGCTTTGGCGTACTGCGCCTGTGTGGAGACGGACTTGCCCTGTTCACCCTGCGGGCCTTCGCAGCCAAGCAACAGGAACGCAGAAGAAATTAGCAATACAAAGAATAGCCTACGCACCATTTAGATATACCCTCAAGAAAGAGACTCGACATTCTAGCATGTAGTCAAAATTCATGCTAAATGAGGCAGTAAATCCTCGCAGGACTTCTATGTCCTTACTTAGGATTAACTGCTACGATGATCACAACTACCGGTTCTGTTGCATTCACGGGTAGAAAGACCCAAGTGAGAAAGGAAAAGTAGTGATGACACGACCAGGCTTCATTCACGAGAGAGCGGTTAAGATGATATACGAGGCATTACATGGGGCCTATGGCGAATTTAAGCCGGAGCCGCGGATACCGTATGAGGGAAACCCAAGGAAAGGTACACGGCGGCCGGGCATGTCTCCAGTCTTTGCGCGGTGTTTCAGCCTAGATGGACAGGAATACTTTCAGGACCTTGGAGAAGGCATTGAGCGAGTGAAGATACCCGACGAGTGGGATTCGGTCGGTGGCATTGTTCCCGACCTCATCCTTTACGGCTTTGACGACAAGCCCTACCGCATTATCGAAGTGGTCAACACATCATCTCCGACCAAGGCGAAGAAAGAGAAGTTGGAAACGCTTATGAGGCGCGGCGTCGATGTGGTGGTCATAGAGGTACGTACGGAAGAGGATTTGGCGCATCTATTCACTTGGGGGGATGGTGACGCTCCGGTGGTGTTCGCTAAAGGACGAGACCGCAACGGTCGACCTCTCCGAGAAGGAATTGGTGGGAACGGGCTCTCTATCATGCGCTTAGCCAGCATGATTGCAGGTGCTACGCCAGAAGAAAGACGAGCACTTGCAAAGGTACTCCGCTCGCTTGAGCAGTTGGACTCTCTCTATCCGGTATAGGAGGCTACCCCGCAAATGCAACAGAACCTAAGTACCTAGACCTAGGAGTTCTTCATGCCCCTCTATCTGGTTCGTGCGTGAGCCAGAAACTGCCCGTTATTGCCCCCGCCAAAGATATTTACACTTCTTCATTGTTTCGCAAAGCCCGTTCCTACGTGGAACGTAAGGGCCAACCCTGATTCATCCTGTCGGCCAAATACGGCCTCGTCCACCCCGACCAACCCATCGCGCCGTACGACCTGACGCTGAACACTATGGGAGTTCGGGATCGCCGCCTGTGGGCGAAAGAGGTACTGTCACAACTGGAGCCACATCTGAATGCCGCCGGAGGTCTGGTTTTTCTAGCGGGCCAGCGATACAGGCAATTCTTGAAACCTGCTCTGCAGCAAAGGGGCGTAAGTGTTTCCGTTCCTATGGAAGGCTTGAAAATCGGTGAACAACTTAGCTGGTTGGACAAGCACACCTTTGGCTAACAGGGTCACCGACACTGTCCGATTTTACACCTCCCTCGCCAGGGTCAGGCCTTGTACATAGGCCGCTCCCGCCGCTTTCAGCGCCAGCGAACACGCCTCCAGAGTAGCGCCCGTGGTGCATACGTCGTCCAGTATTATGACCCGCTTTCCGACCACCAGGTCCGGCGACGCCTGGAACGCGTTCGTTACGTTGGTCTGGCGCTCCTCCTCGCTGGATACGGACGCCTGGGAAGGGGTGTTCTGCACGCGGCGCAAGGCGTCGTTACTTGTCTCCATGTTCAACAGCGCGCCGGTTTCCCTGGACAGAAGCAGCGACTGGTTGTATCCCCTGCTCCGCTCCCTCTTGGGATGCAACGGCGCCGGGACCAGGAGATCGGCCTCTATGCGCTGCGACACGACAAACTCCGCAAGGAGACCGGCCAGCACGGGAGCCATCGCCCGCAGGTTTCTGTACTTCAGCGAGTGCACCGCATTGCGAATCGCGCCCTCAAAGCGGTACGGCGAACGGATGCTGTCTATCTGAAGAGGCCTCTCCCAACATCTAGCGCAGAGGCGCACCATCAGATCGCCCGGCTGGGAACAGATGAAGCAGTAAGGAGGTTCCAGCGTCGGCAAGTCGTCGCGGCACTCGCCGCACAAGAACGCGCCTTCAACGTCGCATCCCACGCACCTCTTGGGGAACAGGAGATCAACGGACGTAGCGACGACACTGACTGCAGCGCGCCTCAGAATACTGATGACTCGACTTTCTTGTTGCAAAGCCATGACTGCAGCCATGTTAGAATGAGCCTCAGGTAGGCGCAATGGCGATAAAAGCGGTCTTCTTCGATTTTTACGGCACACTTGCCGGATTTCACCCACCCAAAGAAGAGGTGCAGGCTCAGGCCATGGCGAGCATGGGCTTTCAGGCCAGCCATGAAGGGATCATCCGGGGCTATCTTGAAGCCGATAGGCTGATGTCAGAGGTGAACTCCACCGATTCTCCCCTTAGAGGAATGTCACCCCAGGAGCGGCTGGATTTCTTTGCCAGGTACGAACAGCTCATATTGAAAGGCGCAGGCATAGATACGGACCTTGAAACGGCGGCAAAGGTCTGGGCCAAGGTGCAGGCGTTCCCCCACGACTTTGCCCTGTTCAACGATGTGCTGCCCACCCTTGACCTGCTCCGTGCCAGGGGGTTGACGGTAGGGATGATCAGCAATATAGGTTCAAACGCACCCAATCTAACGGCGCAACTGGGTCTGACCGGACACCTGGACTTCGTGGTCACGTCCCACGACGCGGGCGTGGAGAAGCCGCACCCGCCCATCTTCCGCTTGGCGCTGGCAAGGGCAAGCGCCAAGCCGGAAGAGGCAATTCACGTGGGCGACTCACCGATATCGGACGTGGCGGGCGCACGCAACGTCGGCATACAGCCCCTGCTCATAGACCGCGACGGCACGATGACCGGCTACAAGGGCTGTCCGCGTATAACCGGCCTCGCCGAGGTCACGGAGTACCTTTAGCAGCCCGCCGGTCAGTTGCCCGCAGTGACCAGGTCAAGCACCTCTGAGATCGCGGACACCGTAGGGCCTCGCCACTCCTTGGCCTCGGGGCGGTGAGGGTCGTCCAGGTCATCGCCGGGTGTCCTGATCAGCACCGGGTGCAGCCCCACCCGCCTGGCGCCCTCCAACTCGCCGCTGCCCCCGTCGCCAACGAAGAGACACGTGTCCGCCGCGAGTCCAAGACCTTCCAACGCTAGGTGGTAGATGCGCGGGTCGGGCTTGGACATCCCCGCCTCGCAGGAGAAGACAGGCGCGTCAACCAGCGGAGCCATCGGTGTCTCCAGCCATAGCTCATCGGTCTGTGCGCTCGCGTTGCTCACCAGTCCTATCCGGAACCCCGCCGACCGCAGAGCGGCCAGCGTCTCCACGCTCCCAGGCCTGGGAACAAGAGAACGACGGTAGAGGTCCAGCCGTAACTCTGCCGCGGCCCTCACCTGATCGGCGTCGCGCTGGATCCCCAAGCGCTGGCACACGTGCCGGATGTTTTCCTCGATGGTTCGGAAGACTCCCGTCTCTCGATCCGAGAAGGTCTCACGCCACAACCGCCCGAACTCGTCTCTGGGTACATCCAAGATTGCGGCCATCTCCGTGATGCTTGTCAGGCTGTCTCCGGAACGGAAGGAATCCACAAGGGTTCCGTAGAGATCGAAGATCACTCCCTTGTATTCGCGTCTACTCACGGCGTATCCCACACTCGCCTAGCCGGTCTGCTTGGTCGCAGGCCCAAGCTCCTCAGGCACGGCCAGCGTACTGCTCGGCTCTTCTTTGTCGGGCTGCTCAAGCGCCTCCATCACCTTGTCGGCAAATGTAGCCTCCGGCACCGCGCCGACGAACTGCACCTTGTTGTTGATCACGGTCTTGGGCACACCGCTTACCATGTACATCCTGGCGACGGTGGGGAACTCCTGCACCTCCACAACGTCGGCGGTGATGTTCTTGTTCTCCATTGCCATTGCATGCGCGATACGCGCCATCTGGGGGCAGTACCCGCAGCTTGGAGTGACAAACACCTGGATGTGCACCGGCTCCTTGATGCGCTTCAGCTTCTTACGCGTCTCCAGGGAAAGCGGGCTGACCCCGCGCGATACGGTTATCAGGTCTTCGATAATCGTGGCGAACTCATACCCCAGTGGAATGCCGTAGAACCTCACGTTGGACTCTCCGTTCTTGGATATGACCATCGCCGGTATTCTCTCCACTCCGGCTTTCCTGGCCTCCTCAGCCTCGGAATAGAAGTCCTTGATCTCAAGGTGCAGCTTCTTGGAAAGCCCCATGACCTCCTCCAACAGCTTCTGTGTCTGCTCGCAGTAAGCGCACTCACGGCCGGGGATGGTCAGGCCAAAGGTGCGCTGGGTGAACAGGCGGATGGTAACGTCCTGCTTGAGCTCACGCTTGAACCTGTCCTTGAGCGCCTGCGTGTCGTTATCCGAGAGAATCGTAGTCATAGGTTACCCTCCAAATAGCACGGACAGTCTAGCAAATAAGCCACCCGCCGTTCCACGCCATCCGCGAATGCGTCGTATGAGGAAGCCCCACCCCACCAGATTGCTTCATTCTTCGCAATGACGAAAGGGGACGTCAGGTCTCTCCACCGGTCCCGCTCATGGTGAGCCTAGAGTTTATCCTGAGCGCAGCCGAAGGGAACCATGTGAGCTGGACAAGCTCCGCAGGAAAGACGGGTGCGAGCGCAGACCGCACTTGCCTACATGTCCTTGCCCGTTTGCTCGCCCTACTTCGTGCCCCTCCATAGCGTGTGCACTCTCTGCGCCAACGACACTACGGACAGAGCAATCATGATGGACAACGCCGGTACCAGCCAGCCGGTGAGCAGCCCCACGGTTAGCACCAGCACCCGCTCCGTCCTGGTGAACAGGCCGCTCTCCTTCATAGCCACCCCCAGCCCTTCGCCGCGGGCGCGGAGATAGCTCACTGAGAAAGAGAAAACCAGGGTCAGGAAGGCCAGCATCACTCCGGTGTCGCTATCGCGGCTGAGGAACAGGGCGGCTGCTCCAAGCAATACGACCGCCTCGCCAAGACGGTCCGCCAGCGAGTCCAGGGCTGCCCCGAAGGCGCTTTCCACGCCCTTGAGCCGCGCCACCGCCCCATCCAGCATGTCCATAACGCTGGCAAAGAGAAACACCAAGCCGCCGATGAGAAGCTCGTCCTGGGATACCAGGTAAGCCGCCACTGCTGTGATCAGCAACCCGGCCACGGTGATGGCGTTGGGAGTAATCTTGAGTCTAACCAGGAGCCGAGCCGCCGGGGTTTCCAGGTAGCGGCTCAGCGATTCACGGGCCTTTTCTCTAATGGCCCACCGCCGCCACGGATGAGGCCGCGCCGGCGCGGCGGGACAGGGCGTCCTGGTAGATGTCCACCACCTGTTCCGCCACCCTCTCCCAGCGGAAGGTCTGCACTCTTTTAAGCCCGCGCTTACCCATGTCAAAGCGCAACTCCGGGCTCTCTATAAGCTGTTTCAGCCCAGCGTAGAGCGCCTCATCGTTTTTGGGAGGCACCAGAAATCCTTCTTTGCCGTTGGTCATCACGCTGGCGAATCCCGATATGTCCGAAGCAACAATGGGCTTCCCCGAGGCCATGGCTTCTCCCAGCACAATGCCGAAGCTTTCCTTGCCCGTATTGGGGGCGCAGAAGATGTGGGCGGTCTTGAAGTAGCGCCGTTTCTGCTCATCTGAGACTCTGCCTACAAAGACCACGTCCTGCAGGTTGCGCTCCGCCATTATGCGGTAGTTCTCCTTGCCGGGATTCCCTGGACCCACCACTATGAGGCGTGTGTCGGGGTACTCCCACTTCAACCTGCTGAACGCCTGCAGCAGGTACTTGAGACCTTTGCGTTTCTCCATACGGCCCACAAAGAGGATGTTCAGCTTCCCGTCGTTGAAGGCGTCGAAGGGTGGGATCTCCTCAGCGAAGAAATCGACGTCTATGCCGTTGGGGACGATGCGATAGTCAGCAGGAAACGACCCGCTCACGAACTGCCGGGCCGGCTCTGAAACGGCGATCCGTGCATCCAGCTTGTTGAACCACCGCCTCATTATTCTCTTGCCGAACCAGTACATGTAGCCCCTTCCGTGAAATGCATGGAAGGTGCCCACGTTCGCCGTATCGGAGAAACGAAGCACGGTCAAGGGAAGCACCGGCGCAAGGGGTTCGTGGAGATGAACTACGTCAAAGGCCTCTTCGTTCAAGATGGCCTTCACTCTGCGCTCTCGCCACACGGAAAGGGAGATGCGTGCAATGGAACCGCCGCTGGGCACCGGGACAGGACGACCCACGGGAATAAGGTTGTCCTGATCTATAGTGTAAGGAGACTTGACTGGGGCCAGTACCTTGACCGCGTGCCCCATACGTTCCAACTGACGGCTTAGCTGCGAGATGTGGGCGACCACTCCCCCGTGGTAAGCGAAATCGTATGGCGATACCAGCCCTATTTTCATGTGAAGCAGGCTTTTACGCTAGCTGATCGTTGGCCGAGCCGTCTCCTTCTATGTACGCTTCAACCAGGTCATGGGCATCGTCGTCTGTGAATTGAATCGGCGGCGACTTCATGAAGTACGAAGATGGCGCCACCATGGGACCGCCCCATCCCCTATCCAAGGCCAGCTTTGCGCAACGTATGGCGTCGATGAGCACGCCCGCCGAATTGGGGCTGTCCCATACCTCCAACTTCAGCTCCGCGTTCAGCGGCACGTCGCCAAATGTCCTGCCCTCTACCCGTATATAGGCCCACTTGCGGTCCGTAAGCCACGGCACATAATCGCTGGGGCCTATGTGGACGTTGCCATCGCCGAGGTCGTAGGGAAGCTGAGAGGTAACCGAGTTTGTCTTGGATATCTTCTTGGAAACCAGCCGCTCGCGCTCAAGCATGTTTTCAAAGTCGGTGTTCCCGCCGAAGTTGAGCTGGTATGTCCGCTCCACTTTCACGCCGCGCTCATGGAATAGACGGGTCAGCATACGGTGTGTGATGGTGGCTCCAACCTGCGACTTGATGTCGTCTCCTATGATGGGGATGTTCTTGTCCTTGAATTTCTTCTGCCAGTAGCCCCCGGTGGCTATGAAGACAGGAATGCAGTTGATGAAAGCGGTGCCCGCCTCCAGCACCTGGTCGGCGTACCATCTGGTGGCCTCTTCGCTTCCCACCGGCAGGTAGTTGATAACAACGTCGGCGCCGGTATCCTTGAGCACCTGGGCCACGTCCACCGTATCGCCGGGAGCTTTCTTGACCTTGTCTGAGATGTATTTGCCTATGCCGTCATGCGTCATGCCGCGCAGCACCTTTACGCCTGTACGCGGTACGTCGTGGAAGGTGACGGTGTTGTTTGGCGGAGCGTATATCGCTTTGCCAAGGTCCTTGCCCACTTTGTTCTTATCGATGTCAAAGGCGGCGACAAACTCTATGTCTCCAACGTGGTATCCGCCAAGCACGGTGTGCATGAGGCCGGGAATGAACCCGTTTTCAGACGCCTCCCGGTACTTGTAGACCCCCTGCACCAGAGACGAAGCGCAGTTGCCAACGCCTATGATTGCAACTTTTATCTTCCCCACTTCTGCCTACTCCTTTTTGACGAAAAGTGCCATCAACTCAGGTATAACTTGCTATGAATTAGATGCGTGGAATTCGTCGAGCCCATACGGGTTGTGACTATAATCTTGGTTCAAGTCTTAAATCATGTCATAGAAAATGTCAAGTGCGCAGGCAGGCGGCGCTCAGCGGGGAAACGCTTCCGATACGCCGCCGTCCACCGTGATCATGCAACCGGTTGTCTTGGCGGAACGGTCGCTGGCCAGGTATAGCGCCGCTTCCGCAACGTCACGGGGGGTGATGTAGTCTTGGAGAATGTTGCGGCGCACGTAGAACCCCTCCAACTCGGAGACCGCTACGCCGTGCGCTGCGGCGCGCTGCTCACGCAGCTCCTCCGACCACAGCTTGGAGTCCTGGAAGACGGAGTCCGGATTTATGATGTTGCTCCTTATGCCGTACCTGCCGTTTTCAATGGCCAGTACCCGGGCAAGCTGCGCCTCTGCGGCCTTGGCCGCGCTGTAAGCGCCAAAACCGGCGCCGGGCGCCGTAACGTTCTTGGTCACCACAAAGACCAGGCTGCCTCCCATGCCCTGAGAGCGCATGATCCGCACCGCCTCCTGCGAAACAAGCAGATGAGCCGTGGCGTTAACCTCAAGACTCCTCTGCCAGTCGGACAAGGCCAGCTCATCCAGGTTACCCGTGGGAGCAATCCCGGCATTGGAGACCAGAACGTCCAGTCCTCCAAACGCCAGTACCGTGCGCTGGAACGCACCGGCTACCTGCTCTTGATTCGTAACGTCTGCGGGCACTCCGATGCACCTGTATTCACCCAGTTCGGCGTTGATCTCTTGTACCGCTTCGCCCAATCCGTCGGCGTCCATATCCACCAGCGACACCTGCGCCCCTTCCCGGGCAAGACGAAGAGCGATGGCCTTGCCTATGCCGCTGGCTGCGCCCGTCACCAGGGCTATGCGCCTTGTCATCTCCTGCTCGGGCGGCAGCAGGCTCAGCTTGTATAGCTCCAAGGGCCAGTACTCGACATCATAGGCGTCCTTGGGCGGCAGGGATACGTATTCATCGACCGAGTGGGCCCCGGCCATAATCGAGATGGTGTGGTGGTAAATGTCGGAGACGGTGTTCAGAGCCCTGGTGTCTTTGCCCGCTACCCACATGCCCAGGCCGGGTACTAGGACAACCCTGGGAGATGGGTCACGCATCTCGACAAGCCCCTGCTTGTGCCTGTTGAACCAGTCGGTATACGCCCTGCGGTACTCTTCCACTCCCGCTTCCAAGCTGCGGCGCACGTCGCCGGCGTAGGACGGGTCCGACACCTCCACCAGCAACGGATTCCTCTTCGTGCTCAGCATGTGGTCGGGCGTGGCCGCGCCCGCTTCCGCGAACCGCTTGGCCTTTTTCGAGCCGGCGAATTCAAGCACGTCCGCGCTGTCTTCGAAACGCACCAGCACACGATTCTCCGGCGAACTGCCGAGCAATGACCTGAGTACAGGCGTCACCGTGCCGGCAACACGGCGGCGCTCCACCTCATCCAGCGCGGGCGTCTTGACCCCGCCGAACGGGACCTTGGCAGACGCCCTTACCTTCAAGAAATGCTCCGCTTCGCTAATCAGCGCCAAGTGGGCATGGTAGCTGGCCTGGGGCGTTGTGCCCCAGGTGATCAGGCCGTGGTTGAGGAGCACCAGGCCCCTGGCTCCAGGCTGCTTCAACACGGCGGCGGCAACCTCTTTGGAGAGAAGAAAGCCCGGCCGCTGGTACTCCACCACTATGACATCCGGGCCGAAGGCCTGCGCCAGCGCTTTGTGCGGGTTGCGCGTGTTGGTCAGGGAGAGAATGGCGTCCGCGTGTGTGTGGACAACGCTGCTCTGCGGCAGAAAGCCGTGGAGCAGCGTCTCTATGGAAGGACGCGGCGAGCCGGGGTCCATGACGCAATGCGACAGGTACTCCACCATCGCGTCATCGGACATCTGGGACAGCTCAAAGAGCGGCAGGATATCGTCCATGCGAAGAGCGGGGAAGTCCCTGCGCAACGCCGACTTCATATCGGAGCCGGACCCCTTGACCAGCATCGCTTTGACCTGCCTGCCCCGGAAGTCCGTTCTGGTCACTTTCAGGGAGGTGTTTCCTCCGCCCCAGAGCACCAGCGACGGCTGCTCGCCGATAAGACGGCTCTGATAGACAAGCAGATCCAGCTCATCCAGATTGTTGACGTCCTCTGCAGACCAGCGGTTTTCCATACCGGTTGCATCCTAACAGAGAGTCATACGTCCTATGTCAAACGGCGGACTACCTCTCTACCGGCACGCCTACTGCGGATCCCCACTCCGTCCAGGAACCGTCGTAGTTGCGTACATTGGGGTAGCCCAGCAGTTCGCTCAACACAAACCAGGTGTGGGAAGACCGCTCACCTATGCGGCAGTAGGCCACTATCTCCTTGTCGCCGCTTATGCCCTTCCCGCCGTATATCTCGCTAAGCTCATCGGCGGACTTGAAGGTGCCGTCCTCGGCTACGGCGGTGGCCCAGGGCACGTTGGCCGCGCCGGGGATGTGGCCGCCGCGCTGCGCGCCTTCCTGCGGCAGGTGCTCCGGCGCAAGAAGCTCTCCGCTGTACTCGGCGGGAGACCTCACATCGACAAGTTCCAGGTTGGATAGGTTGCTTGTGATGTAGTCGCGAAGAGCGCGGATGGAACAGTCCGGTTCCTGCGCAGTGTAGCTGGCGGCGGCTGGGCTGGGGACATCGGTGGTGGTGGGCCTGCCCTCGGCTAGCCACTTGGCGCGACCTCCGTTCATCACACGGGCGTCCTTGTGCCCGTAGTACTTGAGCTGCCAGTACGCCCAGGCGGCGAACCAGTTGTTATTGTCTCCGTAGACCACCACGGTGGTGTCATTGCCTACGCCGGACTCCGACAATAACTTCTCGAAGTCTTCTTTGCTGGTCAGGTCGCGGCGGACGCCGTCCTGAAGCTGCGACTGCCAGTTGATGCCCACTGCGCCCTCGATGTGGCCCTGGTCGTACGCCGTGGTGTCCACGTCGACCTCCAGTAGCCGCACGTTCTCGTCCTGGCCGTGCTGGGCCACCCATTCGGTGTCTACCAGGACATCCTGCTTTGCATAATCTGCCATCGTTCTTTTCCTCCTGAATTCTCTGCAAAATAAAAAGCCCCTCGATTCCTAGTTTGCGAGGGGCTTTGTTGCCTATTCAACAGCCACGTACTACAAGCGACTTTGCCCCACATGGTGAGTACATGTACATGTGCACGTCCGGACTAAGGTCGCATCAGTCATGGCGGTTAACTATGCTAGCCGTTTACGGGCAAAGCGTCAATAGAGGGGCTGCTTCAAGCGGGTCCGTCAGATTAGCGGGGCGGATTCTCAGGGCCAAGGGAAGCCGACAAGCGTTCGGCCCGGCGGGCGATTGCTTTTGCAAGCCCGCCAAAAATCCAGGAGTGCAAAGGATACAGCGCGTACCAATAGGCCAGGCCGGCCAATCCCTTGGGTATGAACGCCGCCGTTTGCTCCAGATGAGTCACGCCGTCCTGTGTTTCCCCCACCTCGTATTGGAGCCAGGCCTGCCCTGGGAGCTTCATCTCGGCCCTCAGCCGAACCAGGTGGTCGACTTCCAAGTCTTCCACTCGCCAGAAATCCACGGCATCGCCGGTACGCAGGTCGTCGGGATGGCGGCGGCCCCTCCGCAGACCAGCGCCGCCAAGCAAGCGATCAACCATCCCACGTAATCGCCATGTCCAGTTGGCGAAGTACCAGCCGCGTGCCCCGCCTATGCCGGTAAACACCCGGTAGACGGCCCAGGCCGGAGCTGCAACCACGCGGCGCCTGCGCTCGATAATCATCCCTTTCCGAGATTCCAAACGAACCGGTTTCTCTAGCCCTGTGGTCGTGCCAGTGGCATCGCTCCATGACGTATCTATCCTTCCCTCGTCGAGTTCCCTAATCACGCTGCCGATGGCCGAGGCGTAGCCCTGAGGTTCGATATGGGGAAACAGAGTGCCAGCGAGAGCGTTGGTCACGACGACATCGTTGCGGAGCCCCTCAACGAGAGCTGCGCTGATCCCGGCAGGGATGGGAGTCACCCAGTGCACCCAGTAAGAGGACAAACGAGGAGTCAGGACCGGGACGGGAAGCAGCAGTCGTCTGAGGCCTCTTGCCTCGGCATAGCCGAGCATCAGTCCCTTGTAGGTAGTCACGTCCTTCCCCCCAATCTCGATGGTGAGCCCATTGCTTTCCGGAACGTCTAGCGCAGAAACCAGATATGCCAGTAGATCATCCACGGCGATGGGCTGGATGCGGGAGTAAATCCATTTCGGGCAGACCATGACCGGCAGACGCTCCACAAGATAGCGAATCATCTCGAAAGAGGTACTGCCTGATCCGACGACTACGGCGGCCCTGAACTCTGTGACAGGAACGCCGCTCTCCCTAAGCGCTTCTCCAGTCTCTTGGCGGGAGCGCAAGTGCTGAGAGAGATTGGCTTTCGGATCCCCCAAGCCGCCGAGGTAAATGATTCGATTCACCCCTGCTTCCCTGGCTTCCTGACCGAATGTACGCGCGGCCTCGATGTCCAACTCGTGGAATTTGGAACCCTTGGACATGCTGTGAATCAGGTAGTAGGCAGAGTCCACGCCCGCCAATGCTTTCGACAGGGTTTGAGGGCTAAGAACGTCTCCGACCGCTACCTCGACCTGGTCGGACCAGGAGCGGGAAAGGGCCCGGGCCTGACTGCGTACGAGAACACGCACGCGGCGCCCCTCTTCAACCAGCCGGGGCACCAACCTTCCTCCTATATACCCGGTTGCTCCGGTGACCAGAACCGTTTCGGGGCGGGCCATCCGACTCCTCCACGTGATTTCAGGAACGTTAGGGCAACGCGCAGCATTATAGACGGAGACACTGAAATGTGTCGCTCTACGTACATCCAGGCCCGCCTTGACTCGTATCCCTCTCCCATATATGCTACCCATACCCCCTGGGATGGGGTATCACTCGCAGAGGACAACAATGCTGCCTGAAGTAAAGCAAGACTCGCTGAAACGGCTGAACTATATTGAAGGACACCTGGCCGGTATCCGGCGCATGATCGAGGACGAGAAATACTGCGTCGACATCCTCAAGCAGACCTACGCCGTGCGACGCGCCATCCAGAAGGTGGAGTCCAAGCTGCTGGAAGGCCACCTGCACACCCACGTCCTGGAGGGCGTGCGCAACGGCCACGACCAGGAGGTCCTTGACGAGCTTACACAGCTCTACAATCTTTCGGAGAAGTAAACCTTGGCCGTTCAAGACATAGAAAACCAGCCCAGGCAGAAGATAGGCCTGAACATAGCGGGCATGACCTGCGCCGCCTGCGTGTTCCACGTTGAAAAGGCGCTCAAAGAGGTCGATGGCGTGGTCTCCGTCGACGTCAACCTTGCCACGGAGCGGGCCACCCTCCACTACCTGGATGACATCGCTACCCTGGAGGATTTCGACCGCGCCGTGGCCGATGCGGGCTACTCCGTGGAGGGCATAGCCGGAGAAGAGGAAGAGCAACGCGACAGGGAACGCCTGGCCCGAACCAAGCTCATCAAGGAACAGCGCAACCGGTTCCTCGTCGCTGGCGGCCTTGGCATCGTCATCTTCCTTGGCAGCTTCAAAGAGTGGTTCCCCTGGATGCCCTCCTTCCTGCAGAACTGGTACGTTCTGTGGGCGCTGGCGACTCCGGTACAGTTCTGGGCCGGGGCCCAGTTCTACAAGGGAGCTTGGAGCGCGGCCAGGCGCCGCACCACCAATATGAACACGTTGATTGCGCTGGGCACCGGCGTAGCCTACGTTTTCAGCGCCACGATAACCGTGTTCCCCGAACTCTTCGCCGCTGAAGGCGTGGAGCCCGCCGTCTACTTCGATACCGCCGCCATCATCATTGCGCTCATCCTGCTCGGCCGGTTCCTGGAAGCCAGGGCCAGGGGACAGACCTCCGAGGCTATCCGCAAGCTGATGGGACTGCGGCCCAAGACGGCCCGCCTCATGCGAGGCGACGCCGAGATCGACGTGCCCATAGAGCAAGTGGTCGTAGGCGACCTTGTCATCGTGCGCCCCGGCGAGAGCATCCCCGTGGACGGCGAGGTGACGCACGGCGCATCAGCCATAGACGAGTCCATGCTCAGCGGCGAGAGCATTCCCGTAGATAAGGAGGCCGGTTCGCCGGTTTACGCCGCCACCATCAACACGACGGGCAGCTTCCGGTTTCGCGCCACCAAGGTCGGTAAGGACACCGCCTTGTCGCGCATCATTAGGCTCGTGGAGGAGGCGCAAGGCTCCAGGGCGCCCATCCAGCGCCTCGCCGATGTCGTATCCAGCTACTTTGTGCCGGCCGTAATCGTCATAGCGGCGGCAACGTTTGTCACCTGGCTGCTGCTGGGGCCCGACCCGGCCTTCACCTTCGCTCTGCTCAACATGGTCGCCGTGCTCGTCATCGCTTGCCCTTGCGCCCTGGGGCTTGCCACGCCCACCGCCATCATGGTCGCCACCGGCAAGGGCGCCGAGGGCGGCATCCTGATTCGCAACGCTCAAGCCTTGGAACGCGCCCACAAGGTCGACACCGTGATATTGGACAAGACTGGCACCCTCACCCTGGGCAAACCCGCCGTCACCGACATCCTGACCGACGGCATAGGGGAAGACGATCTGCTCAGGCTGGCCGCATCCGCCGAGCGCGGCTCGGAGCATCCCCTTGCCAGGGCCATCGTCGCTGCTGCGGAGGGACGCGGCCTCGCCCTTGATCAGGCCACCGAGTTCCAGGCCCTGCCCGGCCAGGGCATCGAGGCCGATGTCAACGGCTCGGTGGTCACCCTGGGCAACCTGGCGCTGATGCGGCAAAAGGAGTACACCCTCAACGGACTGGATACGAAGGCAAGCGACCTTTCAGACCGGGGCAGGACTCCGATGTTCGTCGCTGTGGATGGGGAGGTCAGGGGCGTCATCGCCGTGGCCGACGCCATCCGCCCCGAATCGAAACAGGCCGTGCAGACCATGCAGGACATGGGGCTTGAAGTCGTCATGCTCACCGGCGACAACCCTCGCGCCGCCCAAGCCATCGCTGCGCAGGCCGGTATCCAACGCGTCCTCTCGGAGATGACGCCCGACCGGAAGACGGCGCAGGTGCAAGCCTTTCAGCAGGAAGGCCGCACCGTGGCCATGGTCGGCGACGGCATCAACGACGCGCCGGCGCTGGCCCAGGCCGACGTGGGCATAGCCATCGGCGCCGGGATCGACGTCGCCATGGAAGCCGCCGACATCACCCTCATGCAAGACGACGTACGCGCCATACCCAGGGCCGTCAACCTGTCGCGGGCCGCAGTGCGCACCATCAAGCAGAACCTGTTCTGGGCCTTCTTCTACAACACCGCGCTCATCCCCGTGGCGGCGGGCGTCCTCTACCTGTTCTTTGCCGGTGGCGGCGTGCCCTCCGCGCTGAGCTACTTCCTGGGCGAGTACGGCTTCCTCAACCCCGTGCTCGCCGCCGGAGCCATGGCCGTCAGCTCGGTCAGCGTTCTCAGCAACTCGCTGCGCCTGCGCCGGTTCCGGATGGGGTAGAGCGAGACGTGGTAATTGACATGCCTACTTGCCGCTCATATGGTTCCCTTCGGCATGCTCAGGGTAAACTCTAGGCCCACCATGAGCGGTGATGCTTTGGAGATGTCCGGCAGGCAAATTAATATCAATTGCCGATTGGGTGGCAACAGGTTAGACTAGAGCAATGATTCTCGGTTTCCGTCATAGGGGCCTGAGACGCCTGTACGAGAATGGAGACCGTAGACGGTTGCCGGTTGACTCTGTTACACGAATTGAGGAAATACTGACCCTGCTTGATGTTGTGGGAAGGCCTGGAGAGATGGACCAGCCCGGTTACCGATTGCATCCGTTGAGCGGCAACTTGGCCGGCTTCTGGTCGGTAACCGTGTCTCGAAACTGGAGAATCATCTTTCGGTTCGACGGCGGCAATGTCACGGATGTCGATTTTGTAGATTACCATTAGGAGAAGCGCCGAATGCCTATGAAGTATCCCGCCCATCCTGGGCGGATTATCAAAACAGACATGGAAGCTCTGGGCATGGACGTTGCGGAGACGGCGCAAAAGCTGGGGGTCAGCGCCGAGCAGCTAAGTAGCGTCATCAACGGCCAGGAGGGTGTATCTCCTGCGATGGCCGTGGAGTTGAGTAAGCTGTTTGGCAGCGACGCATCTGTCTGGCATCGATTGCAGGCGCGGTACGACGAAGCCCAGGAGCGGAACAAAGGCGAGGTTCCCGTAGCGCTTGAGCCGCTGCCCTAGTGGAAGCGTAGCCCCATGACCAACCCAACCCATCGAATCCCATCTCGAAAGGAGCCGCACATGACAACCGAGACGCTCCGCATAGGTTCAGACGTTCCCGACTTCACCCTGCCCGCCCTCGACGGTAGGCCCGTAAGCCTCTCCGGCTTGAGGGGGAAGCGAGTCGCTCTCTTCATGTGGGCCTCCTGGTGAGCCTGCCGCGCCCAACTGCCCGGGTGGCAGGAGTTCTACACCAAGCACAAGGAACAGGGCATTGAGGTGGTGACCGTGGCCATGGACGCCCAGGGCGCCTATAGAGCCCGTCCCTACGTGGAAGAGGCCGGCGCCGCCTACACCACCCTGGTCGATGAAGACAACCTGTTGAGCCGGCTATTCGACTTCAAGGCCGTGCCCAACGCCCTCCTCATAGACGAGGCGGGCCTGCTGGAATACCAGAAGTACGGCGGCTTCGACATCCGCAAGCAGGAGTACGCCGATATCGCCGAGGGCTGGGCCCAGGGCGCGTCGCCGCAGTGGCTGGCCGATCGTATGCAGGAAGACCCCAGAGGCGGCCCCAACCACAAGGAGGCCATCGAGCACTTCCAGCGCGGCGTCGATCTATACAAGGAAGGCGACACCGCGGGCGCTCTGTCGGCGTGGAAGACGGGACGAGACCTTGAGCCGGACAACTGGGTCATACGCAAGCAGATTTGGGCCGTGGAAAACCCGGAGAGGTTCTACCAAGGAGAGGTGGACTACGGCTGGCAGCGGGAGCAGATAGAGCAGGGTGTATAGCGCCCCTTTCCTAATTGCGTACCGTTGCGTATAATTAGCTTCTGCGGCCCGGTGGTGTAGTCTGGTTTAACACACCGCCCTGTCAAGGCGGAGATCGTGGGTTCAAATCCCATCCGGGTCGCCAGAAACTCCCTACTCGAACGTTCTATCGCTTTGTCATACTCCTTGCACCGGCAATGTGGGTTCGCCGTTCTGGGAATAACTGGGCGTTGCATTAGGATAAGCTATTTGAACCGGGTTAAGATCACGTCCGTTGCGGCAAGGACATTGGTTCTGTCCTTGTTCTTGTCTTTGACGCCGATAGCGGCATTCGTGGTCTATTTCGCCTTTGGGTGGACCACCTTTGAGTCCGAAGACTTGGAATACGGGTACACCCTGTTGTCAAGATTGTTTGCCTTCGCCTGGCCCGCGTCCGTTCCGTTGAGCTTGGCTCTTGTGCTGCTCCACCGGCGTTCCCGCGTCGTCGCCTACCTGTCAGCGGTGGCGCTGGTCCCCCTCACGCTGACCGGCTTCCTCTTGGCAGGCCTGTTGCAGTCGGGGATCCTCGCCATTGCTTCAGCGGCCCTCTCCCTGCCGGCTTGGCTTGCACTTCTGCTGGTCAGAGCAGTGCAGCAACGCTAGGCTCTTACCTGCGCACCTATCCTCTACCCGTTCCCCAGCAACGCCTCCAAGCCAACCTTCGCAATCTTCTCGTCGTCTTCAGCGGAGGGCAGGCCGCCCACTCCTATCGCGCCCAGCACCACGCCGTCTTTTCGCGCTACCACTCCCCCGCGCGTCGTGATCAGCTGAGGGTCTCCTATCTCGGCCAGGGTCCTGCCCTGCGCCGCCAGCCGTTCGGCAAACGCCCCGGTATCCGATCCCCTGATCGCCGACGTATACGCCTTTCTCATGGCGAACGTGGGACGGAAGCAGCGGTCCATGCGGGCGTAAGCCAGCAGGTTCCCCATGTCGTCCACTATCGCCATGTCCACCGGCGAGCGGCCCGGCTCCCTGTTGAACTCCTCCGTCATCGCCTCAATTGCCTTCATGCAGCTATCTAGGCTCAGCATACTCTTTTCGTACATCTACAGACCTCGTCTCATAATCTACGGCGCAGCGATTGTACCCAGAGATGCAACCAGCGGCAACCGCTCATCTCAGCCCGCGACCCGCGAACGCCCATTGTTCTCCGGCGGTTGCGGCGTCGCCGAGACGCTTCCTCCCTTCATCTCCACGATGATCTGGTGATGCCTTATCTCCGATACGTTGGTGATGCTGTGCTGGATGCCTCCGCCCACCTCGGTGTATTGAACGTAGCCCTCTTCGAACTCGCTTACCCGCTCTTCCTCACCTTGCCTGTTGCTGCTGATCCGGCTCGGCGTCGTGTACACAAATACGTAGTCGTTATCATGCTGGTGGTACGGCGAAGTTTCCCCAGGCTCCAGCGCCATGCTCCATACCTTGACCCTGTCGTTCTCAAACAGCAGCTCCGTCCCTACCTCCCTGGAAATCCCCTCGCTATTGCCCATGGTTTCGCCTCCTCTGCTTTTGCATCCGATTATACCCTGCGATAGTATTGCCTCTATCAACAAGTGGAGGCAATCATGGCAGACCTTTCCAGAGACGTGATCCGCTCCATTCTCAACATCCAGGGCTTCGACCCGCCCGAACCTGAATTCACCGAGGTCTTCTACCGCATCAACGCACTCATAGAAGGGCTAGTCCAGCTTGACCAACTCGATGTCTATCACACCGAGCCCTGGCCCATCCTCCCCTTCCGCGGTGTCCCCGAGCGTTCCTCGGGGGTCGCTGCACCCGCATCGGGAAACGGGACACCTCACACTGACGACATCGCCTTCATGACCATCCGCGAGCAGGCCGGCCTCATCGAGTCGAAGAAGCTCTCTCCGGTGGAGCTGACTCGCACCTACCTTGAGCGCATCGAAAAGTACGACCCCTACCTCTACGCCTTCAACCTGGTGCTCGCCGACGAAGCGCTGGCCGAGGCAAAGCAGGCGGAACAGGAGATCGCCTCCGGAAACTACAGAGGCCCCATGCACGGCATCCCGATTGGCGTGAAGGACCAGTTGGATATCAAGGGCCACCTCAACACCGGCGGCTGCGACGCCTACGACGACAACATCGCCGCGGAAGACTGCACCATCATCGCCCGGTTCCGTGAGGCCGGAGCGGTGATCATGGGCACGCTTGCCACCCACGAGTTCCACATGGGAGGAACGCTGGAGTTCTTCAACAAACAGACTCCGCGCAACCCCTGGCGTATCGACCTTACCCCAGCGGGGTCGTCGGCGGGATCGGGGTCTTCCGTAGCCGCCGGGCTTCTCAGCGGCTCGATGGGAGGCGACACCGGCGGCTCCATCCGCGGACCGGGATCCGTGAACGGCATCGCCGGACTGCGACCCAGCTGGAGCCGTCTGAGCCGCCAGGGTATCTTTACCCTGTCCTGGGAGCTGGATACCGCCGGCCCCCTGGCGCGCAGCGCCGAGGACACGGCGATCATGCTCCAAGCTACCGCAGGGTACGACCCCAAGGACCCCACCACCAGCCGTGAATCGGTGCCCGACTACTCGGCGTCGCTCACCGGCGACGTCAAGGGGCTGCGGGTAGGCATAGTCGAGCAGATGATGGGTGACCAGGTGGAACCGGAGACCAGGGAGATAGTCTCCCAAGCCATCGACGTGCTCAAAGGGCTTGGCGCGGTGGTGGAACCGGTCAGCATCCCGCTCATGGAGAAGATGTACGGCGTGCACACCGCCATCTGCGACGGCCAGGCGGCCAGCTACCACCGCGGCCACCTCAGGGAACGGTACATGGACTACGATTACAACACGCGAGTCCGCTTGCTGGTCGGCTGCCTCATCCCCGCCGGTCTACAGACGCTGGCTCCCAGGGCGAGGGCGCTGATGGGCCAGACCATGCTCGACGTCTTTGACAAGTACGATGTCCTCGTCGGATCCACCGGCCAGGGCCCAGCGGGTCCAATCGTCACCGAGTCGCCCATCAAGAGCCGCGATGACGCCCGTACCGCGGTCATGGCCCGCGGCGGCGGGACGGGATCGTTCAGCATGGCCGGCGCTGCCGCCATCTCCATCCCGGCAGGCTTCACCAAGTCCGGGCTGCCCGTGGGCTGGCACCTGGGTACTCGCCCCCTGGACGAACACACCCTGTTCCGCGTTTGCCACGCCTACCAGCAGGCAACGGACCATCACCAGAAGCACCCGCCCATGGACTGGGCTTAGGGAGGCCGCCCCACTCCGCCCCGCCCCCGGACAAATAGGCAAGCGGGCAAACGAGCGCGTCTTTCGTCGTTGAGAGGAACAAAGCAATCCGGCGGAGGCAGGGGGCTTGCCGTCAACGAACTGCGCCGCGGGAGGGCATCAACCCTCTCTACTACTGGCTGTTGCCCAAATCCAATCTCCCCGCATACTTCACGATGACAGCAGCGTTGATGAGTTTACGAGTTTGCGCCATGGTCTGGCGGTTTTCGTCATTTGCGACTATAATGCATGTGCACGTCTGAATAACGCAAAGGTTTAACACAAGAACGGACCGCGCTCCTTTGCTACTCCTCTTCTTGTCTTCCCTGCTGATTCATCTGTTGCCACTATAAAATAGGGAGTCCGTTCTCGTTATGACTTATCGTTTTTCGTCTGCGCACCCGCGCGCAGCCAGCCGCACCCGCCACCAAGCCGTTTGCGCCGACTGCGGCAAATCTACAACCCTGCCCTTCCGCCCAAGCCGGAGCAAGCCGGCGTATTGCCGCCCATGCTTCAATCTCCGCCGCCATGGACCTTCTCCGATGGTCAGTACAAACGGAGGCAAGCCGTCTACTGCAAGCCAGCCAGCCGTTGACAGCGCCCCGTCCAGTGTTTCCGTGTTTTCCGAAATGCCTTTGAGGGCTGCTACCAAAACGGCGATTTCCCAGATGAACATATCCAGGCCCACACCCATTCAAGAGAAGGCCATACCTCATCTCATGGAGGGACGAGACTTGATTGGCCAAGCGCGTACAGGGTCCGGAAAGACGCTGGCGTTCGCGGCGCCTCTGGTAGAGCGGTGCGACCCGTCGCTCCCAAAGGTTCAGGCGCTTGTGCTGCTACCCACGCGTGAACTGGCCATTCAGGTGGCCGGAGTAGTAGAAGCCCTGGCTTCCGCGCAACAGATCCTTGTGACGCTACTGTACGGCGGCCGGTCTCTGCAGCGGGAGTACGCAGCGTTGCGCAACGGGACCCATATAGTAGTTGGCACTCCGGGCCGGACGTTGGACCATCTGCGGCAAGGGACCCTTGACCTGGGTTCGCTGCAAGTTCTTGTGCTGGACGAAGCGGACGAAATGCTGGATAGGGGGTTTGCTCCGGATGTTGAAGCCATCATAGGCCGGACACCCACCGAGCGGCAGACGGTTCTCCTGTCCGCAACTATGCCCGAGTGGGTGTCTCGAACCGCCGCGAAGCACCTGCGCCGGCCTGCTAGAGTGGAAGTGGACGCGGGTTTGCAAGCGCCACCCACGGTGGAGCACCTGGTCTACAGTATTCAGAAGAACGACAAGATGGAGGCCCTGCTAACGCTGCTGGACGAGCGGGATGGTTCGCCGGTTATTGTCTTTCTCAAGACCAAGCGCAGCGTTAAACAGATGGCAAGACGGCTCGATTCGTTGGACTACCCGGTAGGAGCGCTTCAAGGAAATCTAAGCCAAAACGCGCGTGAGCGGGTGATGGCGAACTTCCGCT
The DNA here is from genome assembly GCA_965220545.1 of Dehalococcoidia bacterium. Taxonomy (GTDB): domain Bacteria; phylum Chloroflexota; class Dehalococcoidia; order Lucifugimonadales; family QGNO01; genus DAOUJH01. Next base: position 302,998 of record CBDCQF010000011.1, on the reverse strand, counting down.
CCGGCGCCGCGTCAATCTTGGTGGCAACGAATGTAGCCGCCAGAGGCTTGGACTTCGAGGATATCGGCCAGGTTATCAACTACGACCTGCCGGACTCGGAGCAGCTGTTCACCCACCGCGTCGGCAGGACCGGCCGCATGGGCCGCTCCGGCGAGGCGGTAACGTTCATCACGGTGGAGGATGAGCGGAAGTGGCGCGAGATCGAGCGGGGCCTTGGCCATCGGCTCACCAGGAGGTCTTGGCGTCCGGTTCGCGGGGTGAAGACGCTTCGATAGCAACGCTTGATGGTTCTCTTTGGGGACTCCTTGTACCCACAGTGAAAATAGAACGTCTGCTGGTTACGGATTCCTTCATTCTAGAACGTCGGCAGGCTCCTAAATAGCAAGTAATTTTGCTATTGACAACGCCATTCAAAGTAGTACGATTACCTGAACCGGGAACAACATTTTCGGTTCGGGGGTGGATTATGAAGTACAGTTCCAGTATTCGTTATTTCCTTGGAGTAGGTCTGGCCATGGCCTTGCTGTTTGTTCTGGCCTGCGGCCCTTCGGAAGAAGACACGCCGACTCCTGTGCCGCCAACTCCAACTATTCAGCCGCCACCGCCTCTGGTCACGGCGACGCCCACACCTGCCGCTGTGGACACGCCAACGCCTCCACCTGCTGATGACCAGCCCAAATATGGCGGCAGCGTAAACATTTCCGTGACGTCACAGGGTTCCTTCGACCCGTATCACCTGGACTCCCAGTTCCGCTGGACCACTCTGGGTTCCGTGGGCAATGTCTGGGGTCAGTTGCTGCGCGTCAACCCCACAGACCGGGTCACAGTAGAAGGCGACCTGGTGGAGTCCTGGACAACCAGTTCCGACGGCACCGAGTGGGTGCTCAAACTCCGCGAAGGCGTTACCGACCACGGCGGAGAGCCGTTCACCGCGGAAGACGCCTTCTGGCAGATCATCCGCATAGTGGAGCGTCCCAACGGAGTCCATGGCAACTACCAGGGCTGCATGCGAACGTTCATCAAGCCCATCTGGGACGATATGGGTAGCCCTGTAGCCGACGGCGGCGCAGAGATCACGGGACCCATGGAGCTGACCATCAGGTTGAAGGCCCCCAGAGGCGCATTCGTTGCCTGCTTCACTTCCGGATTCCAGTCGGCTCAGCCCAGCAGGATCGTCAAACCTATCGATACCGCTGAGGGTGGCGAGTACCGGGACCTCACCTCAGAAGAGGTGGTTGGATACGGCCCGTTCATGTTCAAAGATTTCCAGCAGGACAGCTTCGTAACATGGGAGCGCAACGACAACTACTTCAGGGATGGCAGGCCCTACCTGAACGAAGTAACCATGCTGGTGATTCCTGACGCGGCGACACGCACCGCCAGCTTCCGCGCCGGACGCATCGACATGTTCCGGATTTTCGAAACGATGAGCAAGCGCGACGCCGATGCTCTAGTAGCCGAAGGTGACGCGGTATTCCCCATCGTTCTGGCTATGGGCTGGCGCGGAGCGGAGCTCAACGCTAAGAAGCCCCCGTTTGGGCCGCTGGATGACCCGGACGCCAAGTTGATACGCCAAGCGGTCCAGATGACGGTCGACCGCGGCGCGGTCAACGACCTGTCGAAAGACGGGATTGGCCACATCGCCCTTCCCTACTTCATAGGCTGGACCTGGATTCGGACCCCTGAGCAGTGGTTCGAGGCTCTGCCCGGTTTCGACCCTGACCCCATGGTCAAGGAAGAGCTGATTGCAGAGGCCCAGGGCATAATGGAAGGTTTGGGCTATGGCCCCAGCAACCGCATCAACGTCAACTACATAGGCACCTCCTCCTCCAAGGCCGAAATGGAGGTCGTGGCTCAGCAGCTTGAGGATATCTACATAGACGTGGAAGTGGTTATAGTCGATGGGGCTACCAGGCAATCGAGGATAGAAGCGGGCGACTTCAACATGGAGAATGAGAGCAAGGGCGCCAGCTTCCCCGATCCCGACGCCTTCAACGACATCATATTCCACGACTTTGAAGACGGCGGCTTCAACTACACCGGCTGGTCCAGCCCTGAGTGGAATGCTCTGCACGCCCAGCAGGTGCTGGCCGTCACCGAGGAGACCCGCGCTCCCTTCCTGCAGCAGATGGCGGACATCTTCTACGAAGACGCCGCGTACATCGGCCTGGTTCGCCCCGGCCTGCTTCAGGGCCACAGGGCAAACTGGAACGGATGGGTCAAGCCGGAACACCATGCATCCAACTTCACCCTTGAAAACGTATGGTTGTCAGACGCCTAGTCTAAAGAACCCTCGCTAGACAGTACGGGCGCTCTTGTGAGCGCCCGTACTCAATATAAAACACCAAGATTATGCGTAAATACATTGCAAGAAGGTTGGTGCTCTTTGTCCCCACCTTGCTTGGGGTATCCATTGCCATATTCACCCTTCTTCGCGTCATCCCGGGAGACGTAGCCGCTTTGATGCTGGGCGGAGCAGAGGGCGAAGGCTCTTACACGCAAGAAGACCTGGAACGCGTGCGTGAGCAGCTGGGCCTCAACGATCCCATATACGTGCAGTACGGCACCTGGATCTGGCAACTGGTCAGATTTGACTTGGGAGACTCCATTGCTCTCGGCCGGCCCATCGCCGGAGAGCTGAAACGGCAGTTCCCCATCACGCTCCAGCTTGCCATATTCACGGCCATCATAGTCGCACTAATCGCAATACCCGTTGGAGTTCTGGCCGCGGTCAAGCAGGACACCTGGATCGACTACATCCTAAGGAGCATCGCCGTCATAGGACTAGCTGCGCCCAGCTTCTTTGTTGGCATGTTGATAATCCTTGGCCTATCGCTCTACTTCAGGTGGATCCCTCCCATTGCCTTTGTCAACCTATGGGACAATCCTACCGTCGCCTTCCAGCAACTGATCTTCCCCGCGGTGGCGCTGGGCTTTGCCAGCCAGGGCTTATTGCTGCGCATGACCCGAACCCAGCTCCTAGAGGTCCTGCGAGAGGACTTTGTACGCACCGCCCGCGCCAAGGGGCTGGCGGAACGCGCCGTCATTATGAGACACGGCGTAAGAAACGCACTGCTGCCCGTGGTCACCATCGCAGGCGTGCAGATCGGCTTTCTCTTCTCTGGCACGGTTGTGATAGAAACCGTTTTTAACGTGCCGGGAATAGGCAGAGGACTGATCCAGGCTATGTTCATCAGAGACCTGCCCATGATCCAAGCGTATATAATGTACTTTGCGCTGGTGGCGCTAACGGCAAACTTCCTTGTGGACTTGACCTATGCATGGCTTGATCCAAGAATACGGTACGGATAAAAAATGAGAGAACGTACGGACTACATCAGTGATGCAGCCCTGGCTCCGCCTCGCCTGGGCCAGGGCATGCTGGCAAAGCGGCTCAGAGGTCTGCAACACTTCATCACCACCAAACGGCTCGGAGCTTTCGGCCTGTTCATAGTGCTGGCTACCGCCGTCATGGCTTTAGGAGCCCCCATATTCTCTACTACCGACCCCTGGGACGTAGACCGCAGGGCAATCCTCCTCGCGCCGGACGCTTCCAACTGGTTCGGTACCGACAGGCTGGGCAGGGACCTCTTCAGCCGCGTGGTCTACGGCTCGCGAATATCCATCTACGTTGGCCTAGTCTCTATGCTATCCGCCGGCGCCATAGGATCGTTGATTGGCGTTACCAGCGCCTATTTCGGCGGCTACTTTGACCTGGTGGTACAGCGGTTCATAGACGCTACCGCCGCTTTCCCCACGCTTCTCTTGGCCCTGGCGCTCATGGCGGCCTTCGGCTCATCTTTGAACAACATCCTTCTTTCGCTGACCATTGTGTTTACGCCCAGGGTGGCGCGCGTCGTCCGTTCCGTGTCGCTGAGCATCAAGGAGATGCCCTACGTGGAATCGGCCAGAGCAATAGGCGCTTCTGACTTCAGAATCATGTTCCGTCACCTCCTGCCCAATACATTTGCGTCTTTGATCGTGGTCGCTACGTCTCTCATAGGCAGCGCCGTGCTCATCGAGGCATCTCTCAGCTTCCTCGGAGTGGGCCTCCCCGCCGACGTCATCTCCTGGGGCGCCATGCTGGCAGGCGACGTTCTCATTGACTTCGCCAGCGCTCCCTGGGTGGGCATCTTCCCCGCCATGGCGCTCACCATCGCGGTATTCGGCGTCAACGTCTTTGGCGACGCACTGAGAGACGTGCTCGACCCCAGGATGCGCGGCACACAGTAGCGCCGCGGCCAGGCAGACCCTGATCATGGGCCAAACCATATTCCAGGTAGACGCCTTCACCGACAAGCCGTTTGCGGGAAACCCCGCTGGCGTTTGCCTTCTGCCGGGACCGGCCCCAGACGAATGGATGCAACACGTTGCCAGTGAGATGAACCTATCCGAGACCGCCTTCCTCTACCACCACGGAGACGGGTTCAACCTGAGATGGTTCACTCCCGCCGTTGAGGTAGACCTCTGCGGACACGCCACGTTGGCCAGCGCTCACGTCCTCTGGGAGACAGGCCGGCTGCACTGCGGCCAGCCCGCATTGTTCGATACGAGAAGCGGCAGGCTGAGCGCAACCCGCAACGGAGACCGTATAGAGATGGCGTTCCCCACAGAACCGGAGCGGCAAGCGCCGGAACCGCCCGGATTGGCCCAAGCCCTTGGCTGTAAGCCGCGTTACGTAGGCAGAAACCGGATGGACTACCTCGTAGAGGTCGAATCGGAAGAGGTGGTGCGCACCATCAGGCCGGACTTCACGGGCTTGGCGCAGATAGAGAGCCGCGGCTTCATAGTGACCAGCCGCTCAGATTCCAACGCCTACGATTTCGTATCCCGCTTCTTCGCTCCCAGGGTCGGGGTCAACGAAGACCCTGTAACAGGCTCTTCGCACTGCTGCCTCGGCCCGTTCTGGGCAAGCCGACTGAACAAAGCGGAGATGACCGCTTACCAGGCATCGGCCAGGGGCGGCGTTGTCGGCGTTAGAGTGGGTGACGACAAGGTGTACATCAGCGGACAGGCGGTCACCGTCTTCCAAGCTGAGCTTCAAGGCCAAGCCCATGAATAGAGCAGACGCCAACCAGCCGGAGCAGGTCTACGCCGGAGACCGGCAGGCGTGGCGCAGCTGGCTGCAAGAGCACCACGACAAGGAAAAGAACGCCTGGCTCATCATCTACCACAAGAAGAGCACAACGCCCACCGTCGCCTATAACGAAGCGGTGGAGGAAGCGCTGTGCTTCGGATGGATCGATAGCAAGCCGAACAAGAGAGACGACGAGAGCTATCTCCTGTTCTTTGCCAAGCGCAATCCCAAGAGCAATTGGAGCAGGCTGAACAGGGAACGAGCGGAGAGAATGCTGGAGCAGGGGCGCATGACCCCAGCAGGGTTGGAAATGATAGAGACCGCCAAGCAAAACGGCACCTGGACGGCGCTGGAGGCGGTGCAGGATTCGGTCATCCCGCCGGACCTGGAGCAGGCGTTCCAGGGCAACGAGGCCGCTTGGAAGAACTTCTCGGCGTTTCCGCCTTCTTCAAAGCGCATCATCCTGGAGTGGATTCTCAACGCCAAGAGGCCGCAGACAAGACAGAAGCGGATTGACGAGACCGTGGAGCTTGCCGCCAGGAACATAAAGGCCAACCACTACCGCCAGTAGTCTGCTTGCGGTTGGCGCTTTACCGTTGGGTAAGCCCCGTAAGCTCCGCCAGCTGCTCCAGGTGCTCCTCTAGGTCGAATACCGGGTTTAGCAGAATGTGGCTCGCCCCTGTCTCCACAATCGCTTCGATGCGCTCCACCACTCGACCGGCGCTGCCCCAGATTGCAACCTCATTGGCCATGTCCGCTCTGCCGTAGTACTGGCCGAACCACTCCCTGAGCCTGCGTTCCGCCCGCGACTCGTCATGGTCAATCGCCAGGTACAGCCTCTTGGAGATTATGAACTCGCCGGGGTCGCGATCCGATTCTTCAAGGTAACGCCTGACCAAGGCGGCGTGCTCTATGAACTGCTCGAAGGGTGAGGAGCCCGCCCCCATCCAGGAATCGCCGTACTTCACCGCCCGGCGCAGCGAGTTGGGATGACGCGCGCCGAACCAGATGGGCACGTGCGGCCGCTGGCGAGGCTTCGGTTCCATGGAGACGTCGTTGAGCTTGTAGAATGTCCCCTCGTAGCTGGCGCCGCCGTCGCTCCACAGGGCCCTCATCACCCTTATTATCTCCAGGAACCTGCGTACCCTGACCTCATCGGTAATCCCGAACGCGGGGTAGTTGCCCGTTGCGCCGCCCAGTCCTACGCCAAGGATCAGCCTGCCCTCGCTCATCTGGTCCATGCTGCTGACCTGCTTGGCAAGCTGTACCGGGTTATGGAGTGGAAGCACAAGCACGGAGACACCAAGCTCTACTCGGCTGGTCAGCGCCGTTGCGTAGGTCAGCAAGCTCAACGGGTCCAGTACGGCGGTGGAGCCTATCACCTGTTCCTGGGTCCACAAACCGTGGTAGCCCAGGTCCTCCGCCCGGGTGCAGTAGTGGCGTATCAAATCCACGTCCACCTTTCCATCGGGAAAGGCCTGCGGTAAAGCAATGCATATTTGCAGCTTGTCCAAGGACATCCTCCGTCCTCCTTTTAGTCGGAGCTATTGAATGCGCATACGCGCCGCCAGAACCGGCGGAATCTGGTGGAACCTGTTCCAGGAGAGGGGGCCCTCTCCGCTCAGGTCAAGGCCGGCGGGAAAAGCCGGTTCCTCCATCCGGTCCAGAACAAACCCGTGCTTGAAGCAGGTGTTGAACAAGAGGCTCACCGGCCTGTGAAAATAGTGCTGCTGCCGGGGCTGGCCCGGTACGCCGATTCCCATGTGCATATACGTCTCCAGATAACGGGTTACCCGCACTCCGAACTCCGTAACCAGCTCCCCGTCTCTATCCCATCGCTCCGCCGTTTGACGGGATGTGCCTGAGTTGAACACCGGGTGCACCACTGAGAAAACGAACCTCCCGCCGGGCTTGAGCAGCCGCGGCAGGGTAGAGATAAGCGGCTCTATCATCGCCATGTCCATGAGAGCCATGGTGCACACCGCGGCGTCGAAGCGCTCCAATCCCAGGGTCAGCAGAGCTTCCGCGTCCGAGGCGTTCATCACCCTGTAATCGACTCTGCCTTCCACGGTACGACTCCGCGCCCTGTTTATGAAACGCTCGGACTGGTCAATAGCAACGACGTGAGCGCCAAGGTCGGCCATGCGTCTGGCGAATCTTCCCGCTCCGCAGGCAACGTCTAGCACCGTCTCTCCCGGCTGCAACTCCAATAGTCGTTCCGTGGCCGGCTCTATAAGGACTGTCTGGAAGTCGTTGCCGTCGCCTATTGCATCGTCCCACCACTCGGCAAGGCTATTCCATACCTGAACGGTGTCGTCTTTGAACTCCGGGAAATCGGGTGAAGGAACGTCCTCTAACATGACCGCTCCCGCGCTAGCTGAACGCCTGGCTCAGCATATTCGTCTGCCTTTCCGACAATCGCCATCCCGACGCGGCGCAGTTATCCTCAACGTGCCCTACCGAGTTGGCCTTGGGAATGGCAACGACCCCAGGCTGGGAGATGAGCCAGTTCAACGCCACGTTGGCCTCCGACCTTTCCGTTTCGGCGGCTACTCTGCTCAGGGCGCCCTGGCGGTCTCTGTTGGTTATATTGCGCATGCCCACGGCCAGGGGACTGTAGGCAATGACGGTGATGTCGTTCTGCTGGCAGTAGGCCAGTGACTCCCTTTCCACCGCCCTCTTAACCAGGCTGTACTCCACCTGGTTGGATACTATCTTCGCCTTGGAAAGAGCCGCCTGAGCCGCCTTCACCTGGCTCGCTGAGAAGTTGCTCACCCCTATGTAGCGCACCTTCCCCGCCTTAACCAGCGATTCCATGGCCTCCATGGTCTCCTCTATGGGGATGCTCGGGTTGGGCCAGTGCAGCTGGTACAGGTCTATGTAGTCCACGCCCAATCGCGACAAGCTCCCGTCCGCCGCCTTCAAAACGTCGTCGCGGCGGAAGTGCTCCGGCGATACCTTGGTAGCCAGCAGCACCTTATCTCGCACATCCCTGATGGCTAGGCCTACCGCCTCCTCCGTGCCGTACGATTCCGCCGTGTCCACCAGATTGGCGCCCAGCTCGATGCCCCTGAGAAGAGGGCCGGGCCCCCCTGTGTAGGCCCAGGTGCCCAGGCCTATATCCGGTACTATAACTTTGGTGTTTCCCAGCTGCTTGTATTCCATGGCTTTCCTAGTCGTAGTGTGTCGGATGAGCCACCGCGCAGCTAATCATAGCATCTTCTTTATAGCGCCGTGCTAGTCTTATTTGGCAAAAACACGCAACTGTCAATTCTGAGCCTAAGGCGAAGAATCCAGAGCCTCTGTCCGCTGAATCCCTTTTCACAGACCAATTCCAGATTGGGGATTAGCAAAAACGGGGATTTGCGTGCATACTTGCCATGTCTAGTTCCGCTACAAATCCCTGACAAGGAGTGAACATGGTTGAGAAGATTAGAGTCGGTGTCCTTGGCGCAAGCGCAGCGTACGGTTGGGGCGGACGCGCCCATGCACCCGCAATCGAAGCCCTGCCTGAGTACGAGCTGGTCGCGGTGGGCACTTCCCGTCCCGAGACCGCCGCCCGCGCCGCCGAGCAGCTAGGCGTAAAGCACGCCCACCACGATTACCGCGAGCTGATAGCCAACCCAGAGGTGGACCTGGTCTGCGTCAGCGTGAAGGCGCCGCTTCACTACGAGATGACCATGGCGGCTCTGCGCGCCAGCAAACCGGTGTTCACCGAATGGCCTCTGGCTGCCAGCGTGCAGCAGGCCGAGGAAATGACGGCGCTGGCCGTCGAAAAAAACATTCCCAACATCGTGGGGCTGCAAGCCAGGGTATCGCCGGGGGTTATGCACCTGAAAGAGCTCGTCGACGAGGGGTACGTGGGCACACCGCTCAGTTGCTCCATGACCATGTTCCTCACCAGCCGCGAGCGCGACAGCGTGAACGCCTGGGAAGGCGACCGCAAGCAGGGCGGCAACGTGCTCAGCATCCACAGCGGCCACTCCATCGACGCCCTCTGCTTCTGCCTCGGCGATTTTGCCGAGCTGTCGAGCTACGTTCGCACCCAGGTCCCGACCTGGCACGTCAGCGATACGGGTGAGGACGTCTCCGTGGATGCGCCGGACAACATCCTGGTCAACGGCGTGCTTAAAAGCGGCTGCCTTGCCTCCGTGCACGTCGCCGCCGCGCCGGGTCCCGCTCCCGGCTGGCGCATGCAGGTCTACGGCACGGAAGGCAGCTTGATCGCCACCTCCACGCTCATGCTGCAGTACGGAGAGGTTGTTCTACGCGGCGCACGACGGCAGGAGGTGGGCGACTCCTATAGATACGTGGGCGAGGCCGCTTTCCAAGAGATTCCCATACCCAGCAGGCATACATTCGTCCCCGACTCAGTGCCCGGTGGGCCGCCGTTCAACATCGCTCAGCTCTACCGCCGCCTCTCCGACGGCATGCTCCACGGCAAACCGGTGCACCCTGACTTCGAACACGCCTTGAAGCACCACCGGCTGCTAAACGCCATAGAGGTTGCCGCAGAGACGGGCACGGTGCAGAAGTTGGGGTAAGAAAGGACATCTCGATACTGTAGGGACAAGAGATGAGCAAGAAGAAGCCAAAGAAGAAGAACAAGGCCCGCAAGAAGGCCCAGAAGAGCACGGCGGTGAGTAAGGCGGACGCCGTGCAGAGGTATATGGACTGGAGAGGCCGAGCCTCTTAGGACCTCGACACGGACCGTACGACGTGGAAGTCATGGACTACCACTGATGGGGAGTTTAGACATGAGTGTGAGCGGGGGAACTACACCGGCAGTCTATTCGCTCATCTGGTTCGACAAGCTCACCATGAGCGAGTTCTTGTTACCGCGCCCTCACAGCTCCATCAGACGGGACGTGTCCATGAAATTGGTCACCAGCTCAGGGCCGTCCTCCGTGATGAGCACCGCATCCTCTATGTGGTAGCCCGCCTGCCCCGGCCAGCGAACCCTTGTCTCCAGGGAAAAGAACATGCCCGGTCGCAGAGGCGTATCGTCGTCCGCGGCAAGCATGGGCGTTTCGTGGATGGCGTAGCCCACGCCGTGACCGGCGAAGGACAGTGAGAACGATATGTCCGCGCGCTTGTAGCCTGCCACCGCCGCCTTGAACACGTCGCTGGCCAGCGCGCCGGGCCTCATCGAATCCAGGGTCTCCACGTGCACCTGGTATATGCGCTCGTAGATGGACTTCTGCTCCGCCGTGGCCTTGCCCAGTACGGCGGTGCGCGCCACGTCGGAATAGTAGCCCGAGAAATAGCCGCCGCAGTCCGTCTTCACCAGGTCGCCGGGCTGGATGCGGTAGTCCGTCGGATCGGGATGGGCGTGGCCGGTGTTGGGGCCGGTGGTCAGATAGAGGAAAGCGGGAAGCTCCGCGCCGCCGCGCAGGATCTCGCTGCCCAGGCGGGCCACCAGGTCCGACTCCACGTCTCCCGGCTTGATGGTCGCGTAAGTGGCCATCAGGGCACGTTCCGTGGCGACGGCGGCTCGCTTCAGCACCTCTATCTCGGAGACGCTCTTTACCATGCGAACCCGATCCAGGAGATTCTCGCATGCCTGAAACTGCGCCTCGGGCAGGGCGGCGACCAGCTCTTCGTGGAAGTCGACGCTAAGGTAGCTCGGCTCGAAGCCTATGCGCCCCGCCGACAGTCCCTTTTCCTGCAGCACCTCCGCCAGCACGTCTATGGGCGACTTGACGTGTTGCACGTAGCCCCGGATGTCCTCTATCCAGCCCTTCTCCCTGCAGTAGCCCTCTTCCTGGGTAGCCACTATCAGGGTGGGAGAACCATCCTTGGGCCAGACCACCAGCGCCAGCCTGTCGCGGATGGAGCGCTGCGTCCAAAGCAGAACGCCGGACGTATAGGGAACGTTCTCCGGCGACATCGCCACGACGGCATCGAAATCGCTGGCCTCTACCTCGCGCCTCAGTGAATCCAGGTTGCCTTGTACGGTCATGTCTAAGCTCAGAGCGGCACTGTGGCCTTGGCCACCGCAACCGTTTGACCCATCTGGTTCACGCCCCTCACTTCAACGTCCACCGAGCTCTTGCCTTCTTCTTCGCGCTTGTCTATCACTTCACCCGTGTAGGTAACCACGTCGTTGGCCTGAATGGGTTCCAGGGCTCGCATGCTGAAACTCCCCTGGCTGACGTTTCTCGTGGGGAACGCCATCTGCAGAAGCTCGACCATGAACCCGCACGTGCTGACGCCATAGTTCACCATCGAACCGAAGATGCCCTGCTCGGCGAACTCGCTATCGATGTGAAGGTTCATGCCCTCTATCTCGCGCTCGGGACGCTCGTTCAAAATCAGGTAGTTATCGATGTCCTGCTGCGTCTCCGACTTCTGCATGGTGGGAAGCTGGTCGCCTACATTGATGGAATCGAAACTGACTGTCGCTGCCTCAACTAACATTGGCCCACTCCTTAACTCTGGCGCACCTTTCTGCCCCTGGCGTACTCCCAGATGATGTTGTAAAGGTAATCGCACACCTTCTCCCCGCGCTGGTTGTGCCCCACCACGCGGAACGATACGAACTTGTTGCCTGAGCGGCTTTCCCACGTCCGATGAACGGAGGTAACGCTTGTCACCTCGTCTCCGGCGTAGACAGGAACCTCCTGGAAGTCGATCTCCGCGCCCACAAAGGGCGTGCTTCTGGGTTCGCTCGTTTGCTCGGGGGAGAGATAGCCCAGCGAGTTGAACATCTCCCAGCGCTGCATGGGCGCGTAGGCGAACACCATGGTGGGCGCCGCGAATACACCGTCGTACCCCTCCGCCTTGGCCGCCTCGTCGTCAAAGTAGATGGGGTTGTTGTTCAGCACCGACTTGGCGTAGTTCGCGATGGACTCGCGGGTCACCGGCATAGTCATGGGCGGCGATTCTATACCGGGCTTGAACATCTCCCAGGTCCAGACCGGCATTTCATCTTGGGTCTTCTCCTCTGCCATGGCCGCCTCCTAGCTTGGTCTCAGGTCAAGCGGAGCATATCTTTACGGGAAAGCGGTGTCAATGAACGTGCTGCGGCTGACCATAGCGTCCGACGAGACACTTACGCGACCAAGCACTCCTCCAGCCCGTCATAGGGTCACCTACCCGTCTTTGGGGGATGGACAAGCCAGCCCTTCTCCCTTAATGCTTGAAGAGCCAGCTTTATCTGACGTTCCGAGAACTGCCGCTTATTGGGGTTCCACGCGTAGGTGTAAGCAATGACTTCATCATCCGTGTAGACTTGGTGCTCAGTCGCAACCCAATGCGCCGTAGCCAGCAGTTCAAGTCCGAAGGAAGACTCGAACCCCTCAACCAACTCAAAAACCCGTGCCAGGCGTTCTCGCGTCCTTGGGTACTTAGCAAGGAACGCTGCGGCATCATCAACTGCTCCCGGTACTATCTCGATCTGCTTGCTTGGCGCGTCGCCTCCATCGGCATAGCCCGAAATAAGGTGCCCCTCTATATCTCTGAGGGCATGTCGCAGGTTCTCTGCATATGGACCGTAGTGACCCTTCTGAAACCTCAGTCGCAAGGGCTCGCCAGCCTTCTGCATGAAGTACATGAGCTTGTGGATTTCCAACAGGGTCAGGAACGGATCCAATAAGGCATGTAGGTAACGGTTCATCAACTCAACTAGAGCTGCCCGTCCGCGAGTCATCTCAGGTACCCTCTTGGACCGATTCGGCTTCTCGTCCACCGGACCACCGCCAGGCTCATACAGCATGACTATCACATCATCGATGTCCTTTAAGGCGTTCTCAATACGCGGACGGACGTCGTTCCACCTGAGACCTCCTAGGTTGGTTCCTAGAGGCGGGATGGCGATGGAGCGTATGTTACGTTCTTGTATCTCCCGAACCAGCGCGTCTAGCCCTGCGTCTATGTCCTCTATACGGCTTTTGCCGCGCCAGTGGCGCTTCGTCGGGAAGTTAATTATGTAGCGCGGGCCTCCTATCATCTGCTCAGTGTCGAACACGAACATTCGACCGGGTCGAATTTCGCCGCGTCTACACGCATCAGCGTAAGCCTTGAAATTCAAGGGGAAGGCCTTCTTGAACTGGAGAGCAATGCCACGACCCATGACCCCAACGCAGTTGACACTGTTGACAAGGGCTTCGACGTCCTCTTGAAAAATATCCCCCGTCTTATGCTCGATCATACATCTCTTCCTCAGTCAATAGTACCAATCCGGTTTGATCTCTACTGGCGGTCGATAATGTGATCCTTGCAGTACATTTTGGACGGTCGTGTACAACCGTTGCGATTTGACGCCAATTCGAGAAACCAAGTCCCATGTGAACGAATTCTCCACCAAGAACTCAGCTTGCTTGCCTTCCTTCACCGAGCTATCAACCCCAATTCCTGACCACTGGGTAGCGTTGACCGCATCCCAGTTGATCTTGTCCAGTTGAGCAAGGTCGGCGTAGTCTTCGAAGTAGCGGGATCCAGCGTTGGAAGAAGTGAATGCCCATCGGTTACCATGTAATGCTGCCCAGTCCACGGTCTGGCGCAAGTCCGCCTCCAGATGCACGATAGGATCCTCTCCACCCGTGTACTCCAACTCAGGGTGGTTTCCCTTATAAATCACGTAGAGCATAACTGAACGGGGACAGAAATAGAAGGGGACACAGTCACCTAGCTGAAGACCAGGATGACTAGCCAGCGTCAGCCCCAGTCGACGCTCCTTTATACTGTTCATTCCAATCGTGGTTCCAACAAGTCCGCGCCTTTGAACTTCAGCATCAGACCACAAGCATCCTTCCGAGACAATTGAGGCTAAATTGGTTACGTGAACGATGTGATATATCTTGGGCTCTGTTGGCACAAGCACGACTAACCCTCAGTACAGGAGAAAGCCACATACCCTTTGCTTTGGGTTTCTTCTGTCTCGATACGGCAGCTTTGCATTTGTAACAATCCTCTCTTGCAAAGGATTATATACCCTACGTTTTATGATAGGGGACTAAACCTGCTTTGGAACAAACTCAGACTTATGGAAGAAAAACCATCCCCCCAACCACACCCTTTCTCCCCACCACGGAATCCTATAAAGTATTAGCAATACCGGAGGAAACCCCAAGCTTTCACAAGGAGGGCCCAATGAGTAATCCCGTCCAAGACGTCCAGCGGCTGGGCCAGTCCATCTGGTACGACAACATACGGCGCGGCTTGCTCGATTCGGGGGAACTGAAACACCTCATCGAAATGGGCGTGACCGGCCTCACCTCCAACCCAACCATATTCGAGAAAGCGATAGCGGGAAGCACGGATTACGACGAAGCCCTCACCGAGCTGGCCCGCTCCGACAAGTCAGTGGACGAAAGCTACGAAGCGCTGGTCATCGAGGACATACGCAACACTGCCGACCTGCTCCGCCCCATCTACGAACGCACAGGCGGAGTCGACGGCTACGCCTCGCTGGAGGTAAGCCCCAAGCTGGCCCACGATACGGCTGGCACTACGGCGGAGGCGCGCCGTCTCTTCGGCGCGCTGGACAAGCCCAACGTAATGATAAAGGTCCCCGCCACCGCGGAGGGCATTCCCGCTGTCCGCCAGCTCATAAGCGAGGGCATCAACATCAACGTCACCCTCATCTTCTCGCTGGAAGCCTACCGCCAGGTGATGGAGGCCTACATTGCGGGCCTGGAAGAGTACATCGCTGGCGGCGGCGACCCCTCACGCATAGCCTCCGTGGCCTCGTTCTTCGTGAGCAGGGTCGATACCGCCGTGGATGCTCTCCTCGAAGAGCGCATGCGCCAGGGAGAGCCGGACGTGAAGGCGCTCATGGGCAAGGCGGCCATCGCCAACGCCAAGCTGGCCTACCGGGAGTTCCAGCAGGTCTTCGGCGAGGAGCGCTTTGCCGGCTTGAAGGGCAAGCAGGCGCGCCCGCAGAGGCCGCTCTGGGCCAGCACCAGCACCAAGAACCCCGCCTACAGCGACCTCATGTACGTGGAGGCGCTGATAGGCCCCGACACGGTGGACACCCTGCCGCCCGCTACGCTGACGGCGCTTCTGGAGTACGGCACCCCCGGGCTTACCCTGGAGCAAGGAACCGACCAGGCGGAAGAACACCTGCAGGCCCTGGAAGAGGCGGGCATCAGCATGGATCAGGTCACGGACAAACTTCTGGCTGACGGGGTGAAATCGTTCGCCGACTCCTTTGACACGCTGCTGGCCAACATCAGCGAGAAGATGGCCAAGCTCACCGCTCAGCTTCCCTCGCCTCCAACCTCCTCTCTCGGCGACCACCTGCCGGACGTAGAAGCCGCGCTGCGCGATCTGCAGGACAAAGAGGCGATCAAGCGCATCTGGGCCAAAGACCACACCGTATGGAAGCCGGACCCCACCGAGATCAGCGACCGCCTGGGATGGCTCAACGTCACCGAATCGATGGCCGGCCAGGCGCCCGCTCTGCACAGCTTTGCCGATGAGGTCAAGGAGGCCGGTTACCGCCACGTTGTCCTGCTCGGCATGGGCGGCAGCAGCCTGGGAGCGGAGGTGCTGTGGCAGACCTTCGGCAGCGCCCCCGGTTACCCTGAGCCTATCACTCTGGACACCACCGTCCCCGACTGGATTCAGGCCGTCAACCGGACCGTAGACGTGTCCAGGACCCTGTTCCTGGTCTCCTCCAAGTCGGGCGGTACACTGGAAACGATTTCGGGCTACCGCTACTACCGGAGCTTGGTGGAAGAATCGATGGGCGCGGAGAAAGCGGGAGCGAACTTCGCCACCATCACCGACCCGAACTCCCCCCTGGAACGGCTGGGAAAGGAGGAAGGTTTCCGCCGGGTCTTCATCAACCCGTCGGATATAGGCGGGCGATATGCCGTTCTCTCCTACTTCGGGCTGGTCCCTGCCGCGCTCGCTGGCATCGCCATAGAAGACGTTCTGGAATCCGCCGACGGTATGCGTGAAGGTTGCGCCTCCTTCGTCTCGACAAGTGATGACCCCGCCGCCTGGCTGGGAGCCGCCATGGCCGCGCTGGCCTCCAAGGGGCGTGACAAGCTGACCATAGTCACCTCTCCCTCCATAGGCAGCTTTGGCCTGTGGGCGGAGCAGCTCCTTGCCGAGAGCACCGGCAAGGAGGGCAAGGGCATTGTACCGGTGGCCGGGGAGCCTCTGGCAGGCCCGGAGTCGTACGGCGACGACCGGCTCTTCGTCTACCTGCGCCTAGAGGAAGACGACAACGCAAACACCGACGCGGATATCGAGCGCCTGGAATCTTCGGGCCAGCCCGTCATCCGCTTGGCTCTCAGGGACAGGTACGACCTGGGCGCTGAGTTCTTCCGCTGGGAGTTCGCCACCGCCGTCGCCGGCGCGGTGCTGGGGATAAATCCGTTCGACCAGCCCAACGTCCAATCGGCCAAGGACAAGACGGCGGAATTGCTTCAGGCATACGGCTCATCGAGCGCGCTGCCGCAGGTCGAAGCTACCGGCTCGTTGAAAGACCTGCTCGCCGAAGCCAACGTTGGAGACTACCTGGCAATCATGGCCTACCTGCGTCCCACGCCGGAGGTGGAACGGGCCATGGCGGACTTGAGGCGCAAGGTGGTGGAGAAGCACAACATAGCCACCACTTTCGGATATGGGCCGCGCTTCCTGCACTCCAGCGGCCAGCTGCACAAAGGCGGCCCCGCATCGGGACTGTTCCTGCAGCTTGTCACTGACCACGAGGACGACATTCCAATTCCGGGCCAGACCTACTCCTTTGCCACCCTGGCCGACGCACAGGCCATCGGCGACCTGCAGGTACTCCAGGAGCTGGGGCGACGCGTCGCCATAGTGAAGCTGGGCAGCGACACGGCAGACGGTATACGCCGCATGATGAAGGAGATTGGCTGAACCGAACGGCGCTCTTCTACAAGGAGGCATGAAATGGAACTGGGCATGATAGGACTTGGCCGCATGGGCGGTAACATGGCTCTGCGGCTCAGCAAAGGCGGCCACAGCGTGGTGGGCTACGACCCCAACCAGCAGGTGGTGCAGGACTACGTTAAGCAGGGCATCTCCGGCGCATCCTCCCTGGAGGACCTGATCGGCAAACTGTCTCCGCCCCGCGCCGTATGGAGCATGGTCCCTTCCGGAGACGTTACCGAGGCCACCGTCAACCGCCTCGCCGAGCTGCTGTCGCCGGGCGACACCGTAATAGACGGCGGAAACTCCTACTACAAGGACAGCGTTCGCCGCGCCGCCGTCCTGAAGGAAAAGGGCATATACTTTCTGGACTCCGGAACCAGCGGCGGGATTTGGGGGGTAACGGAGGGCTACAGCCTGATGGTGGGCGGCGACCCCGCTGCATTCAACAGGTTGGAGCCTATAATGCAGACCCTGGCCCCAGCCGCCGATAAAGGCTACGGCCGCGTTGGCCCCGCCGGGGCGGGCCACTTCGTCAAGATGGTGCACAACGGCATCGAGTACGGCATGATGCAGGCCTACGCCGAAGGTTTCGAAATCATGGAGGCCAAGAAGGAGTTCGATCTGGACATGGCCGGCATAGCCGAGATCTGGCGCTACGGCAGCGTTGTCCGCTCCTGGCTCCTGGACCTGACCGCGGCCGCCCTGCAGGAGGAGCCTGACCTGGCTAGCCTGCAGGCCTACGTGGACGACTCCGGAGAGGGCCGTTGGACGGTCCAGGAATCGGTCGACCTGGCCGTGCCCGCACCGGTCATTTCGGCATCGTTGCAGGCGCGTTTCCGCTCGCGGCAGGAGAACTCGTTCGGGGCGCGACTCCTAGCGGCCATGCGGAACCAGTTCGGAGGTCATGCCGTGCGTAGGGCCGGGTAATTGGGGGTTAACCATGTCTGAAGGTACAACCACTATCGTGATTTTCGGAGCAACGGGAGACCTTGCGAAACGCAAGCTGGTGCCCGCGCTTTTCACGCTCGCCGTCAAGAACCGGCTCGACGATAACGTCCGAATAGTAGGGGCGTCGCGCTCCGCCATGTCCGACGACCAGTTCCGCGAATCGATGTGGGACGCCCTGCAGGAGTTCCGTGACCTGAAGAGCCGCCGCCAGGACTGGGACCGCTTTGCCCGCCGTCTCCACTATATCACCGCGGATATCGCTAACCCGATGGACTTCGTAAATATGAAGGAACGGCTGGAAGAGTTGGAAGGTGACACCAGGCCTGCCAACCGCCTCTTCTACCTCTCCATAGCGCCATCTCTGTATTGGCCCGCCACTCTCAACCTAGGCGCTACTGACCTGGCCTTGGAGGATACGGGCTGGCGGCGCGTGGTTATAGAGAAGCCCTTCGGCTGGGACCTTGAATCCGCCCAGGCCCTCAACCGGGAGGTGCATCAGGTATTCCAAGAGGAGCAGGTGTACCGCATAGACCACTACCTTGGCAAGGAGTCCGTGCAGAACCTGCTGGTGCTTCGCTTTGCCAACGCCATATTTGAGCCTGTATGGAACCGCAACTACGTGGACAACATCCAGATCACAGTGGCCGAATCGGTGGACGTTGCCGACCGCGCCGCCTACTACAACGAATCGGGCGTGGTGAGGGACATGGTGCAGAACCACCTCCTACAGCTTCTCGCCATGGTGGCCATGGAGCCCCCCAGCGCCGCCGATGCTGAGTCGCTGCGCAGCAAGAAGGTGGACGTGCTCAAAGCCATCAGGCGCTGGGAGACCGATGACGTGTCCAAGCACGCTATCAGGGGCCAGTACAAGGGCTACCTGGACGAAAAGGGTGTCCCACCTGGGTCGCTCACCGGGACATACGTGGCCATGCGTCTCTACGTGGACAACTGGCGCTGGCGCGACGTGCCTTTCTACCTGCGCACCGGGAAAGCCATGGCCAGCAAGACGTCGGAGATAATCGTCCAGTTCCAGTCCCCTCCGCATCTCATGTTCAACGACCATATGCCGGAAGATCTGTCGCCCAACCTTCTATCGGTGTGTCTCCAGCCTAATGAGGGCACCCATCTCAGGTTTCAATCCAAAGTGCCCGACCAGGGAATGGCGATGCGGCCGGTCGACATGGAGTTCCGCTACGAAACGGCTTTCAGAGACCAGTCCATCCCAGAGGCCTACGAGCTTCTCTTGGAAGACGCTCTGCAGGGAGACGCGTCCCTCTTCATCAGAAGCGACCATATCGAAGAGGCCTGGCGCATCGTGGAGCCGCTTCTCAACTGGCACGAGATTAGAGCTCCTTACCAGTACGACCGCGGCTCTTGGGGCCCCCAGGCCGCCGATTGGCTCCTGGCCCAGGATGGGCGGTCCTGGGTACTGGTCTGTGGTGGCGGCTGAACAGATGCCCAAGGTGCACGTATCGGCCACGGCGGAGGAATCGGCGCGACAAGCGGCTGAGCTCATCGCCGCCCTGTCGGAGCGGGCCGTGCGGGACCGCGGCCGGTTTGCCATTGCCCTCTCCGGAGGTTCCACCCCTCGCCGTCTTCATGCCGTACTCGCCTCGGAGGAGTATCGCGAGCGTATCTCATGGCCGTACTGGCGCATCTTTTGGGGAGACGAGCGCGCCGTCCGCCCGGACCACGACGAAAGCAACTTCCGCATGGCAAGAGAGACCCTGCTCAACCACGTGCCTTTGAGCCAGGCCCACGTTCACCGCATCCCTACCGAGTTTGACCCCGACCGCGCCGCCACTGACTACGAGCAGACCATTCGCCAAGCGCTGTATGCGGATGTCCCCGTCTTCGACCTGATCCTGCTCGGTATGGGCGACGACGGACACACGGCGTCTCTCTTCCCAGGCAGCGAAGCTCTGCACGAGGATACACGCCTCGTGGTCTCCGACTGGGTGCCCCACCTCGACGCGCACCGCATCACCTTCACCCTCCCCCTGATAAACCGCGCCGCCGCCGTAGCGTTCCTCGTGGAAGGAGCGCACAAGGCCAAGATGGTGCAACGCATACTTCGGCCCGGCCCCGCAGAAGAGCCGCTACCGGCATCACTTGTCCAGCCCACTGACGGCGAGCTCCACTGGTTCCTGGACAGCGCAGCGGTAGAGGGGCTGACGGACACCCCGTCACCATGAGCGGCTCTTTCTCACCCGCTCACCCTGAGCATAGTCGAAGGGAGTGAGCACATCGTCATTCTGGCGAGCGTGCTCTCTCGGTCATTCTGAGGAGCACAGCGACGAAGAATCCGAAGCCTCTGCCTGCAAAGCTACGATGTATTTGATGAGCCGCTTGGGATTCTTCGCCTGCGGCTCAGAATGACGACCCCCCCTGCCGCCCCTGGATGCCAGTTGGCGCGGGATACGCCAAGCATCCCCTACACCTTACGCATCTCCTTGGAGAAGTAGGCCCACACCGCGGTCAGCGCCACGCCTGAAGCCGCCATTGCCGCCACCGCCGTGCCCGGGCCCAGCCACTCCGCCAGAACTCCCAGCGCCAGCGTACCCAGCGGCATGACCCCAATGAACATGCTCATTATCCCCATCACCCGGCCCCGCATCTTCTCGTCCGTGGAGAGCAGCACCATCGTCGCTTGCATAGACCCGAACCCGGACATGCCTACCCCGGCCAGCACCAGGGCGATAAAGGAGAGTGGATATGAGGTGGACAACCCGAACAGAGTCAGGAAACTCATGCCGATCATTGCGCCCGTATAGTAGTAACGCGACTTCAGCCGGATGTTTCTCCGTGACGCTATGAACGACGACCCTATAATGGAGCCTATCCCCTGCGCCGCTCCCAAGGCGCCCATCGCCTCCGGGCCCACCAGCAACACCTTCTCCGCGAACACCGGAATAAGAGACCGGTGAGAGGGAAAGGCCAGGTTCAGGATCACCGTCACCCCAACCACGCCAATCAGAGCGCGGCTCCCCATGAGGGCGCGGAACCCTTCCGCGGTTACCCTGAAGAATGAATGCACTCCGACCGACACCAGCGTCTGCTTCCGGGACGGACGTATAAGCGATACCAGTACCAAGGCCGCCAGGTAGAACAGCGCCACCGCCAGGTACGACCAGCCCACGTTCTGGAACCCGTCTTCCGAGGCAACGCCCAGTATCACGCCCCCCAGCAAGGGGCCTGCCATCACGCCGACGGTTTGGCCCATCTGGTCCAGCGCAAACGCCGTGTGCAGCGACTCCCTGTTCACCAGGTCCGCTACGAAGGTGCGGCGCGCCACCTGGTCAAGCGTGTGAGACATGCCTATGAGCAGGCTGAACCCCAGTATGTGCCATTCCACCAGCAGCCCGGAAAAGACCAGCAGCGCCGCCGCCGTCGCCAGCAAGCTGTTGGCCGCCAGCACCGCCATGACAACGTAACGCCTGTTGAAAGCATCGGCCACTATACCGCTGAGCACGCCGCCGAACAGCATGGGAGCGGTGAACGCCACAACGACCAGCGCCGTTCTGAGCTCCGAATCGGTGAGCTGAAACATCAAGTAGCCGGAGACAAGCGTCCACATCCACCGCCCTATCTGCAGGCCGGTGCCGGCGGGCCAGAACAGGCGATAGTTCCTATCGCTGAGCACTTGGACGATGGGGCGTCTTCTGCCAGCGCTCGCCTCAGGCGCTCCGGGGATTGCGTCCTCTAGCGACAAATCGGGTGTCCCTGTACGAGTCTCACAATCACCAATGATATGCTCAACCCAGGGAATGTCCAGACCCGCCTGCTCGTCATGCCCGTGACGACGGGCATCCAGGGGCGGAGGGACTCCCGACTTCTCGGGAGTGACGGTAGAGGCTATTGATATCTGTACCGATACACGGTATAGTTCTTCTATGATACGGTCGTTTCGCCATCGAGGACTTAAGCGTCTCTATGAGCGGGGCGACCCCAGCAGAATAGGCGCCGACCTATTAGACCGGATCACTCTCGCCCTAGCGGACCTTGATGCCGCCAGCAAGCCTAGCGACGTTGACCTGCCAGGGTACAGATTGCATCCACTCAGGGGTAACCTGAAGAGGACATGGAGCATTTCGATTTCTGGCAACTGGCGGATCACGTTCCGGTTTGAGGATGACAACGCGTGCGATGTCGACCTAGTCGACTATCACTAGTGAGAGGGAATAAACCATGGCTATGAAGAATCCACCTCATCCTGGCCGCAGCATCAGGGAGAACTGTCTAGAGCCCCTTGGCCTGAGTGTCACCGAGGCGGCGGAGGTCTTGGGCGTTGCCCGTCACACCCTTTCACGGGTATTGAACGGCCACGCGGCGATCTCGCCTGACATGGCTATTCGCCTTGAGAAGGCTGGCTGGTCCAACGCGGATTTCTGGCTGCGCCGGCAGACTTCCTACGACCTGTGGAAGGCCAGAGAACGGGCCCAGGAAATTGAGGTTGAGGACTTCAGTACCGCCGCCCTGCCGTAGCGAGCTGGGGACGCGCGACCCTCCCCAACCGCATTGGCCTCACCAACGTGTTTCTAGAATACCCAGCATCGGCTCACCTTTGCCTGTTTGCCCGCCTCAACCTTTGTCCGCCTCTGGTTTTGTGATAAGCTCCCAGAGAAGCGACAGCGTTTGCTATCCAACCCTACTTTGGAGGTCAAAACGTGGCTGACTACCAACCAAACACGGTGCTTTCCACCAAGGAATTTAACGTTGTAGGCACCAGGCCTGAGCGTCACGACGCCCTGGAAAAGGTGACCGGATCCGCCAAATACGGCGCGGACGTGCACCTACCCGGCATGATCTATGGGCGAGTCGTGCGCAGCCCCCACGCTCACGCCAAGATCAAGTCCATCGATGCTAGCAAGGCGCTTGCCCTCCCCGGCGTCAAGGCCGTAGTAACCGGCGCCGACTTCCCCCGTCTCTCCACAAGGCTCATCGACGTGGGAGAAGGCGCGCTCAGCAACCGCGCCTTCATGAGCGAGAACTGCATCGCCAGGGACAAGGTGCTGTACAAAGGCCACGCCCTGGCCGCGGTGGCCGCCACCAGCCAGGACATCGCCGACCAAGCTCTCGATCTCATCGAAGTGGACTACGAGGTGCTCCCACCCGTCCTGGATGGTCGCGATGCCATGAAGTCCGGCGCTCCCATTCTTCACGAGCGCCTGACCACCAAGGGAGGCCCCGGCGCAGCCGGCACCCTCAGCGACGACGAAGAGGGCGAGCAAACTAACGTGGCCGCCCATTACGAATACGTCATGGGCGATTTGGAAAAAGGGTTCGCGGAAGCCGACCTTATAGTGGAAGAGGAGACTCACACCAAGGCGGTGCACCAGGGATACATAGAGCCTCATTCCGCCACCGCGGACTGGTTGCCCAACGGCGAAATCACCATCTGGTGCAGCAGCCAGGGCCAGTTCCAGATCAGGGAGCAGAGCGCCCTTGTGCTGGACGTCCCCGTCTCCAAGATAAAGGTCATCCAAATGGAGATTGGCGGCGGTTTCGGCGGCAAGCTCGGCGTATACCTGGAGCCCCTGGCCGCTCTGCTCTCCAAGAAGTCCGGCGTTCCCGTAAAGATGACCATGTCCAGGGCCGAGGTCTTCGAGGCCACCGGGCCGACCTCCGGCACGCACGTCAAAGTAAAGATGGGCGTCACCAATGACGGCCTCATCACCGCCGCAGAAGCCATCCTGGTCTACGAGGCCGGAGCCTACCCCGGCTCCCCGCTGAGCCCGGGATGCCAGTGCATACTTGCCCCCTACAACATCCCCAACGGTCGCATTGAAGGGTTCGACGTGGTGATCAACGCGCCCAAGGTGCAGGCCTACCGAGCCCCCGGCGCTCCCTCCGCGGAGCTGGCTGCGGAAGTAGTGGTCGATGAGATATGCAGGAAGCTGGACATGGACCCCATAGAGTTCCGCCGCATCAACGGAGCCAAAGAGGGAACAAGGCGCGTTACCGGCCCTCTCCACCCCAGGATAGGCTTCATGGAGGTGCTGCAAGCGGCCAGTGACCATGACCACTACAACACGCCCCTGGAGGGCCCCAACCGCGGACGCGGCGTCGCCGTGGGCTTCTGGTCCAACGGCACCGGACCGGCCAGCGCCATGGCCAGCGTCAACCCTGACGGCACCATCAGCCTGATGGAGGGTTCTCCCGATATTGGAGGCACCCGCACCGTGGCCGCCATGCACGTCGCTGAGGTGCTGGGCATCCCCTCCTCCGACGTCAAGCCGCAGGTCGGAGACACCGACTCCGTGGGATACACATCCTCCACAGGCGGCAGCAGCGTGGCATTCAAGACCGGCTGGGCCTGCTACGAGGCCGCTCAGGACGTGAAACGCCAGCTAATCCGGCGCGCCGCCACGCTCTGGGAAGTGGACGAAGATGACATTGAGTACAACGATGCCAGTCTCTACCACAAGTCGGACACGGCGCTCAGCATCAGCTTGAAAGAGATGGCGGCTCAGCTCAACTCCACCGGCGGTCCCATCGTAGGCAGCGCCAGCCTCAACCCCAGGGGCGCCGGAGGCGCTTTCGCCGCCCATATTGTGGACGTAGAAGTGGACCCGGACACGGGCAAGGTGACCATTCTCCGCTACACCGCCGTCCAGGACGCCGGCAAGGCCATCCATCCCACCTACGTGGAGGGACAGATTCAGGGTGGCGTCGCGCAGGGCGTCGGCTGGGCGTTGAACGAGGCCTACCACTTCACCGGCGACGGCCACATGATGAACCCCACCTACCTGGACTACCGCATGCCTACGTCGCTTGACCTCCCCATGATCGATACGGTGATTGTGGAGGTGGCCAACGAAGGCCACCCCTACGGCGCGCGCGGCGTCGGCGAGGTGCCCATAGTGCCGCCACTTGCCGCAATGGCCAACGCCATATGCGCCGCCACGGGGCACCGCGTCAATGAGCTGCCAATGTCGCCGGACAAGGTGCTGGCCGCCGTGAAGAACGGCGGAAACGGCCGTTGATAAGGCCATGCCGGAAGTCTGGATTCCTATGCTCATGCGCAACCTCTCCGCAGGCCGGCACAGGGTTCAGGTAGAGGGCGCTACGGTGCGGCAGGTAATAGAAAATCTGGACAAGCAGTTCCCCTGCATGAAGGAGAGACTGATGGAGAACGGAAGCCTCATGCCCGGCATATCCGTCATCGTGGACGGTCAGCAGAGCCAGCTTGGACTGTTGGAGCGGTTGGAAGAGGCCAGCGAAGTGCACTTTCTACCCGCCATTGGCGGCGGCCTCTGACACGGCAAGCAGGACAATTCGACGATAAAGCAGGAGGCGCTTCGTAAGGGAGTGCCTCTTTCTTTGCAGAGCTTTTTCTAGAGGAGGTTGCCTTGATACGCAGCTTGAACGGAATGACACCCAGGGTCCACCCCACCGCCTTCGTCAGTGAGTTTGCCTATGTCGTCGGCGACGTGGAGATCGGCGAAAACTCCAGCATCTGGCCGGGCACCGTGATCCGCGGCGACGGCGGCACAATCACCATCGGCAAGAACACCAACGTCCAGGACAACAGCGTGGTCCACTCCGGCTCCATAGGCGACGGCGTGACCATCGGCCACAACGTCACCTGGCACGGCAAAAGCCTCGGCGACAACTGCCTGGTGGGCAACGGCGCCACGGTGAACAGCCGCGTTGAAGTCGGGGAGCTTTCCATCATCGCCGCCGGCGCCGTGGTGCTGCCAAATGAAAAAGTGCCGCCGCGCAGCTTCATGGCGGGCGTCCCCGCCGCGCTGCAGATGCAGATCCTGGACAGGCACGAGCAGATGATAAGGGGCAACGCCCTTGGCCTGGTAAGGCAAGCCCAAGTCTACAAAGCGGAAGGGCTGGAATAAATGCCTGAATCGTTCCATAATTGCTGAAACCTTTACGAGGTATCGGCCATGGCTAGAAGAAGACGCCAAGAGAGATTCCACGAAAAGCACGCCTGGGTTCTCCTCCTTGCCCTCAGCCTGTTCATTTCGGCCACCGCCGCTGTCGGCATAATCTCAGGTATAGACCGGACGGACTTCGAGCAGAGCACCAACCTTACCTGGGATGAAATGCGGGCATTGAACCCAACCGTGTCCGACTACGTCCAGCGGGTGATCTGGCTCAACGGCGCAGCTTACCTGGGACTTGGCCTTATCGCCGCCGTTCTCTCATGGACCGCCTACCGCAGGGGAGAGCCGTACGCCTGGTTCGCCATGTCAGTATTGCCGCTGGCGCTGGCAGCGAGCACGGCGGTTTTCGCTGTGGAAAGCTCCGATCTGGCCTACTACTACGGGGGCTGCACCCTCATAGCTGTGGCGGGCCTGCTGTTACCCTACCGTAAGTTCTTCCCCGGACAAAGCTGACGAGTCCCACCACCATCGTCGTTCCTGCAGAGGCAGGAACCCAGGAGTGGGGCGGGGTGGCGGTTCTACGCGGTGATCCGTATTTGCATCCCCAGGGCGCGGGTGATGCGCATCACTGTAGCAAAAGAGGGATTGCCGTCTTCAGACAGAGCCTTGTAAAGACCCTTTCGGGTTATGCCGATGTCACGGGACAAGCGACTCATATTTTGGGCTCGCACAATATCGTTTAAGGCCGCGCGAATCAGGCTGCCGTCACCCGGATCATCCTCGGCGCACGCCTCCAGGTACAGGCACACATCCTCTTTGGTGCGCAGACGGTCTGTAACGTCCCATTTGGTGAAGGTCTCAGACAATTCTCATCTCCTCCAAATCTCTGCCAGTTCCTTGGCCTGTCTAATATCGCGCTCTTGGCTATCTTTGTCCCCGCCGCAGAGCAGGATTACCATCTGTCTACCCTCGCGCAAGAAGTATAGGCGATAGCCTGGGCCGTAGTGGATCCGCATCTCGAACACTCCACCGCCTACAGATTGAGCGTCGCCGATGTGGCCCAGCGATACTCTTCTCAGACGAGCATCTATTCGAGCTACAGCTCGTCTGTCCCGTAAGTTGTCAATCCACCGCTTGAAAGTCCCGCTTTCGACTATCTCTATGATATCCATACTGTATACCAAGGTACTCACATTGTCAAGGAGAACGAGATAGTGGCCTGCATTTTTCCTCTGCTCACCCTGAGCTTGTCGAAGGGACTGAGCGGGAAGGAGCGCAGCGACGAAGAATCTCAGACCTCCCGTTTACCCTCGCCGCTGCGGCATCAACGGTCGTTTCCGTTGCGCTTGACGCGGTGATACAATCCAACCAGAGTCAACGGCACGGGTTCGCCTACGGCCGTCATCACCCATAAGGAGAACAGAATGACACAAACCAACCTTGAAGAGATGATTACTCAAATGGAGCAAGCCGTGGAGGAAGGCCTGGCCTACCTGGAGGAAGCCTCCTCCGGCACAAGCCCGCAAGTAGACCGCTGGACCGCCAAAGAGGTGCTGGCCCACATGGTCTACTGGCACCGCGCCTCCCTGCAGGGCATCGAATCGGTGGCCGGCGGCGGGCCGCCGTTCCAGGTGCCGGCCTCATCCGATGAGATAAACGACGAGATAGTCGATGAACTCTCCGAGACTTCCGTTTCTTCGATGGCGGAAGAGCTCAGGGACCTCCAGATACGGCTGTCCGCCGCGGCCCGGGCCGTGCCCAACATTGACGACACCGTCTTTATTCGCGTCACTGGCCAGACCTTCTCCACCCGCATTCGCATCGAAACCATTACACATCACTGGAGAGACCACGTCCGCGAGCTGCAAGCGGCGGCTTCTCCTTCATCTTGACCTGCATCACCCCATGCGATAATCTCCCCTTTTAAGCTACAGAGGAGGCTTAGATGGCAACTCAGGAAACCTTTGAAGAAGCAGTAGCCGAATTCATCTCCCGCTCCAAGGAGCTCATCGACACCGAGTCGGACGAGAATCTCCCCCCTTGGCCGCCAACGCCTTACGACCAGGACGGCCCTCCCTACGAGTTCTCCCAGCGGTTCACCCCGGAGTTCATCAGGAAGTACGCCCTTACCATAGCTGACGATAACCCCCTCTACACCGACCCCGATTACGGCAAGCACACCAAGTACGGCTCTCAGCTTGCGCCCGGCCCCATCCTGGCACTCGTACGGTACCCCTCGGTGCACGGCGCAACCAGGCCGGGAGGCTACCCCCTTGCCAACTTCATCTCCGGCGCCGCCTGGGAGTTCTACAACGTCATCCACGCCGGCGCAAAGTTCCGCTCATCCAAGGAGACCAAGGAGATCTTCGAAAAGCCCGGTTCCAGGGGCAACCTCGTATTCATGATCTCCAACAACCACTACTGGGACTTCCACGGAGACCTTATCGCCAAGTGCTACGGCACGCAGATTTACGTCCCCATGCCCAGCATGGGCACCGGGCGAGTCATGTCCGCCGACCGCGTCGGTGAGCACATGCTCTACGAGCGCAAGGCCACCAGCTACTCCCAGGAAGACATTGAGAAAACCCTTCAGGACGTGGGGAACATGAAGCGCCGCGGCGCGGATACCCTCTACTGGGAAGACGTAAATGAAGGCGAGAGCATTGGACCGCTGGTGCTGCCCCCCTGGACCCTTATTGACCAGGTGGTCTATCACTCGGTGGCTTGGGGAACCATCTCCGGTCAGGACAACGCCGGAGACGTCCTCGCTTTCGAGCCTATGTACCACCGTCTGCGCCAGGGCTCCATCTTCGGCTCCATCACCCATCCCCTGATGCGATGGCCCTGGACGATGAACACCGAGCACGAGGATGCCCTGCTCGCCGTGTTCCGCGGCCAGCCCGGCCCCTTCGACTTCGGTGTGCAGCGTTCCCAGATACCGCAAAAGATGTTCACCGACTGGATGGGCGACGATGGTTTCATCCGCCGCCTGCAGATGGCGTTCCGCAAGCCAGTCTACTACTCCGACACCACCATCTACACCGGTGAAGTGGTGAAGAAGTTCAAGGAAGTGCAGGAGGGCGATGACTCCCCCGGCGCCGTGCCCGGCAAGAAGCAGTACTACGCCGTCGGTATCAAGTACCAGGGCCTCAACCAGGTCGGCGAAGCCCAGGTCATCGGCACCGGCACCGTGTATCTGCCATCCAGGGAATCGGGCCCAGTGGAGCTGCCCATTCCCCACGAGCCGCGTCCCCCCTTCGTCCCCTACGAGACCTTCTACCGCGACTGGTACTAGGATCTAGGAAGCATCCAAGTTGAGAGGAGCGCCCTTTGTCAGGACGCTCCTCTCCTTTAACGGATTAGGCCGCATAGACCCACTCCAACTCAGTTGCCTTTAGGACTGGAAGTCGTCTGGAGCTTCTTCGTAGCCGTACGAGTTAGAAGACAAGATTAGTTTGCGTGGAGTACCCGCGTGGTATCGATTGTTCTTGTCCGCCAAGCGATCTTCGATCAACCTGACTGTTTCATGGGGTGTTCTCTCAGTGTAGTACACACTTACTACTGCTTCATTTGGTATCCGAACCAGATTTATGGATTGGCCGTGGTCGTCAGTTTCTCCTGTGCCAACGGTCCCATTCAACTCTACTATCAAGCGCCATTCGTTTTCATAAGACCAATAGGTACTCTTGCAGGACAGGAGTTTCGGAAGATTGGAGTCCGGTGAAACTAAGACCTTCGGCCCGAAAATCGGGGGTGGCTGATCGCTGTACGTCACATCTCGCAGACAGCCCTTCGGGCCGGTAAGTTTGCTGAGCATCTCAACATTGTATCCGATGACGAAGCCAGAACCATTAACGGTGTAGTGTGACCACATCAGGGGGTGGTGGGGATGCATTGTAAATGAGACAATACCGAATCTGGTTGAAACCTGCTCAACGAACAACTGACGCGTAAACAGGCTGCCGTATTCTCGTCTAGTGCGCTGCACATCTTCCGCAACGATGGGTTTGCTTTTATTGATTTCGGTGAGAACCCTTGCTAATTCGTGATCCTCTTCCGCTTCGTTTGGAAAGACGTACAAAGCCCTAACAGCACATTCGAAAGGGTCGTTGAGGGCTGCGGGTTGAGTGGCGCGAAGAGTCCCGTCACCAACTTCTGGGATGCAGGTGAGGGCTCTCTTCGAGGTGACATATTTATAAAGGGTGTCCATAGCGTCCGACGATTCTACGAGTATTACATTGCCTGACTAATTGTACATCACCCCCGCTCACCGCGCCCACCACAGCCTCCTCAGCCAGCCCACTATCAGCAGCGTCGCCGCCACACCTACCACCACGTTGAACGCCATGGCAATGGGAGCGCCCAGCGTCCCTGAGACTGCTCCCGCCACCAGCAGACCCATGGGCAAACCGTATACCGCCAGCGACCTTGCGCCCATCACCCGTCCCCGCATCTCCTCGGGGGTCACCCTGATCAGCAGAGTAGCCATGGTCACCATGGTGAACGATTGGAATATGCCGACCACGAACAGCGATCCCATGGACAGGCTAACCCACGTGGAGTAGGCAAAGATAAGAAATACGCCGTGCCAGGCAAGGGACGACACCACAATGAACCGCCCGCCGCGCTGCAGCCAGGTCACCCCGGCAACCCCCAGAGAACCGATGAACGCACCCGCAAACAGCGACGACAACAGCCTTCCCAAGCCGTCCGGCCCTATATCCAGCACCTCACGCGCAAATACGGGAAGCAGCACGTCCTTCACCGAAAGCGCCGTGTAGTTGACCAGGCACGCCATGAGCAGAAGCGCCAGCACCACCTCGCTGCGGCGTATGTAGCCTCCTGCCTCCGTGAGGTTACGCCAGACCGACGTCTTCACCGCCGAGCGGTCCCGCTGCGGCAGCCTCAGCATGTACCCCGCCGCGCCGCCGAGCTCACGTATGCAATCACCACCGGCACGTATGCCGGAGCTATGCCGTACCACTTCAACATGATTCCCCCAATGAGCGGCCCTATCATCTGCATGATGTCCGTCGCAGACCTGGTCAGGCCAATGGCGTTGGCATACAGACGTCGCTCCACAACGTCCGCCGTCAACACCTCCCGCATCACGTTGCTGAACGTCCGCGCCAGCCCGGAAATGGTCGACAGTACAAAGATGTGCCAGACCTGCAACGAATCCACGGCGGCCAGGAGGAGGATGCCCGCCGCCATCGCGGCCGAAACCAAGCGGCCTCCCACCAGCAACAGCCGCCTGTCGTACCTGTCCATCATCACGCCGTAAAGCGGCGCTACCAGGGTGCCGAGGAACCTCAGCGCGGCGAATATGCCCAGCAGAAGCGGCTGTTCCGTCTCCACCAGGATCACCCAGGCCAGCACAACCGTCTCTATCTGGTCTCCCACGCGCGTCAGCGACTCCGCTGTAAGAAAGAAACGGAAGTTGCGCTGCTTGAAAGAGCTGAGTAGTAAAGAGCCTGCCATTGTGGGTGTCCGCATCATATCAGAGGCGGCAACGGAGCGGGCCGCTCATCCTGCGCCGGAGGTTATCCCCACTCACCCTGAGCAACGTCGAAGGGAGTGAGCGGGGCAGGCTCTGAACTGTCTGCAAACGCCCCGCTCATTTGGTTCGACAAGCATGTCCTGAGCGTGGCCGAAGGGCTCACCATGAGCGGGTACCTTCCCGCTTGCCCGCTTGCCCGTCTGCCCCTACAGCCTGCGCAGTCTCGCCGAAAACAGCGTCAACCCCGCCGCCAGCGCCACAAGCGCCAGTCCGCTAAACGACAGGGCAAACCCCACGCTGATCAGGGACGCCAGCGCGCCAATCTGCATGTGGCCCACGGGGGAGATGCCTATGGCCAGCACCCAGGAGCCCATGGCGCTTCCTCTCAGTTCGTTGGGAACGTTCAGCTGCATCAGCGTCTGTGAAAGCACGTCTGTCAGCGCCGTCATGGCGCTGACCACGGTCAGTAATACCAACGCCAGCGCCAGCGTATTGGACATGCCGAGCAATACCAGCGCCACCCCGAATACGTGCACGACTACCAGGAACAGCAGCCCTTTCCGCCGCACGTCACCCATGGAGGCGAGCACTATCGCTCCCAGTATGCCCCCCGCCGACTGTATCCCGTTCATAATTCCCAGGCCCACCGGTCCAACGTTCAACACGTCTCGCGCCAGGCTGGGAAACAGTGTCATGTGGGAGAATCCCAGCATCTCCACCGCGCCGGTGAAGAGCACAAGCTGAAGCAGCACCCGGTTGTGGCGCACCTCTCTGAGGAACCCCTTCAGGTTCGCCATCACCGACTCTCGCACCAGCGGCGCAGCCTGCCCCGCCGACCTGATCAGTAGCATCACCAGGCCGCTCACCACCTGGGCAGTTCCTATCGCAAAGAAGGCCGGTTCCAACCCGACACGCCCAATGATCACCCCGATCAGCACCGCGCCCACCAGCCCGCCCGCCCTGGAGACCAGCACCACAGCGGCCAGACCCTGCATCGCCAGTGACGGCCCCACAATGTCGTAGGTAAAGCTCTGCCTTGCCGTATGAATAAAGGGAACCATAATCCCGGACAGCAGCACCAGGACCATCACGTGCCATATCTCCAGGCGCCCCGCTGCAAGCAGCAATGCAATTGCTATGTTGGGCAGGGCCACTATGGCATTGATGAACGGCATGAACAGGCGTCGATCCACCATATCCACCACCGCCCCGGCAAAGATGCCCAGTACAAACTGAGGCGCCCTTCTCAGACCCATTGCCACGCCTACCATGAACGGCGAATCGGTCATCTCCAGAACTATCCAGCCCACGGCCACGTTCTCTCCCAGCATGCCAAATGCGCTGAACAGGGAACTCCATCCCAGAATGCGGAGGTCTCTATATTGAAAGGCGCGTAGGGCCGACATGCGGCGTCTTGCTTTGTTTGTCTCTGCCACGGTGAGCCTCAGGGTAGCAGTATGGCGGACGCACGGACAAGCGGACGCCCCTCACTCACCACCGTCATACCTGCCGCACACTACGTCACCCCAAAGCTTGTCCCCCCTATCGTCATGCCCGTGACGACGGGCATCCAGGGGCGGGCGGGGTGGGAACTTCACCCTGAGCACAGCGAGAATCCAAGTCTGCTTACAATATGTAGCGTAACAACCCGCCGTGCTAAACGTCCGTCCGATACAGGTAGCGAATGTCCCACAGACCGTACAGGGTCGGCGTAGTGTTGCCGAACACGTTGCGAACTGCGGACAGCCTTTCCGACAGCGTCGTATATATCACGGGCACGTTCTCGGCGGCTATCTCCTGGGCGCGGTGGTAGTACTCCACACGCTTGTCATGGTCAAGCTCCTGACTGGCCCTGATGTACAGATCGTCTATCTCCGCTTCCCATTCCGTTGCCGGTTCCGACTGGTTGGGGTACCACAGGTGCAGGCTCTCGCTGCTGTGCCAGAAGTTGATGCCGCTGTACGGGTCTGTGCCTCCGGTGAAGCCTATTAACATCGCCTCCCAGTCATACGATGTGGTCAGACTGGAGACCAGATCTCCAAACTCCACCAGCTCGTAGTCCACGCCCAGGCCGATATCGGTCATCCCCTTGCTGACTATCTCGCCGACCCTCTCGCGCACGCTGTTGCCCTCGTTGGTGATGAGCTTGAACTGGATGGCGTTGCCTTCGCCGTCTTCACGGACCCCGTCGCCGTCGGTGTCCGTCCAACCGAGTCCGTCCAGGATTTCGTTGGCCTTGTCCAGGTCGTATTCGTACCGCCGGACGCTCGGGTTATGGAAATCGCCCGCCGCCGGGCTCACGGACGACCACTGGGGATAGGCCTCCCCGCGCTGCACGTCGTTTATGATGGCGTCCTTGTCTATGCTGTGGGCCACGGCCTGGCGGAACTGCGTATTACGGAACCACTCCAGCTTCTCCGGCGCCACGTACGGCGAGCCGGGTTCCGCCTCGCCGGGGTTCATGTTGAAGCCAAGGAATGTAGTCCCAAAGGCGGGGCCGCGCCTGTGTATGGTGAAGTTCTCCTCATCCTGCAGCGGCTCCAGTTGTGGCAGGTCCTCTCCCAGCACGCCGTATGTGTCCGATTCGCCGTCCAGGAAGCTGGCAAGCTCTGCATCGAAGTCCTCGACAATGATCTGGACTACCTGATCAAGGTAGGGCAGGCTGTTGCCCGCGTCGTCCTTGAGCCAGTAGTTGGGGTTGCGCTGCAACACCACTCGCTCGCCCGGCACGTAGCTCCCGATGGTGAACGGTCCGGTGCCTATCACCTCCGACGGGTCCGTGTCTATGTCCCAGGTCGAAGTTAAGGTGTCATCGTCAACATGCGACTCCAGGACGTGCTTGGGGTAGATGGCGGTGCCCATGGAGCGCAGGAACGGGGCGAAGGGGACGGGCAGCACGCACTGCACCGTGTAATCGTCCAGCGCCGTGACGGTCATAGGCGACTCCTCCCACTCGCCGGTCGCCTCGTTCAGGTAGCGGAAGTGGAACGTCGGACGGCTGCTGGCCGGAATGTCGTGGTTGTAGATGATGCGGTTGAAGGTGAAGTCCACGTCGTGGGCGGTGAAAGGCTGGCCGTCGTGCCAGGTCACGTCCCGGCGAAGGTGGAATGTCCAGGTCAGCCCGTCCTCGGAGTGCTCCCACGATTCCGCCAGCGACGGCTCAACTTCGTCCGTCAGCCACGAGGTCTCGGTCAGCCCGTCGAAGAGATACCCCAGCACACCTGACGATCCGGCGTCTGTGGAGATGGCCAGGTTGAGGGTGAGCGGCTCGGAGACGGTGGCAAACGTCCGTGTTCCCCCGTGCTTGCCGATTGTGTATTCGAACTCCTCGGCGTTCTGCCTTAACTGCTCCACCACGTCGGGTTGGGCGCCGGATTCGTCCCTACAGGCTCCCAGCACGAGCAGGGAAGAGACCACGAAAATGGCAAGAATGATACGGCGCATCAGCATTAGAGACATATTATTTATCCTCAAAGTTGACCAGTATGAAATGATTACGGCTTTACAGGATGACACTCATTAAAACGGGTGTCAATTTTGCGCGGCACGGAGGAGCATACACACCTGACCAAAGCCAATTCGTTCCAATTTGCACAAATCCAAGGTATAATACCTTGACCGGACACCTCCCTCTACATGAGCGGAGGTGCATTCTTTAATGGACTAATGAACGTTTCTATACTTCTTGCCTTGGGTGCTATGATGGCCGGCGCCCTCTCCGACCTTATTTACCGCGTCGTCCAGCGCAAGGGCATCGATCCACCCACCTTCGTCTTCTACCAATCGGTCACGTTCACCGTCACCATCTGGGCCATTGCCATAGCCACCGGCCAGGTCTCAAACATCCTGCCCTCCACCTGGCTGTTCGGGCTGCCCTTTGGACTGCTGGCCTACGTCGGTCTCCTCCTCTTCTTCACCAGCTTGAGAGAGGGCAGCGTCAGCGTGAACGCCCCCATATTCCGTCTCAGCTTCGTCATCACCGCCGTGGCGGCCATCTTCATCCTCCACGAACCGCTGAATATGCCCAAGCTCATCGGCATACTCCTCGCCGTGGCCGGTGTCCTCTCCCTCGCCGACCTTGCCGCCCTAAGGTCCGGCCGGGGCGCAAGCCCGCGCTCCATGCTCATGCTCTTAGCCGCCACGCTCGCCTTTGGCATCGCAGGTGTGCTGAACAAAGAGGCCACCAACCAGGGCAGCGCAACCATACCGCTGGTCATCGTCTCCACCATCACCTTCAACGGCTCCTCCCTCATCCGCATGCTGCTCAGCCGGAAGCTCCGGCCCAACCCGCTCACCATGTGCATGGCCCCCTTTGTCGGCCTTCTCCAGCTTTCCTGGTCGTTGCTGCTCATCGAGTCTCTCCAAACCGGCGACGCCTCCATCAGCTTCCCCATCGTCCAGCTCAGCTTTGTGCTAACCGCCATCCTGGCCGTCGCCTTCCTCAGAGAACGGGTGACCAAGGGCTTGGTAACCGGCCTCTCAGCGTCTACACTGGCTGTACTCTCATTTGCTTTTGCCTGATATGAACGGAGCCATTACAACAGCGTCAACCGCACCCACCAAGCCGCCCGGGCCGTTCAGCGTCCTGTTCAACAGGGACTTTCGCCTTCTCTGGGTGGCCGGACTGTTTCGCTTCCATTCCCGCTGGATGGAGCTTATAGTCCTTGGCTGGATCATCCTGGAAGTCACCGACTCCCCCTTCCTTGTCGGCACCATTGGCTTCTTCCGCATGGCGGCCATGCCCATCCTGGGACTGCCCGCCGGCGTCATGGCCGACCGTCTCAACCGCAAGCTCATCATTGTACTTACGGAAGGCATCAACGCCGTCTTCTCCATAATCCTCTTCATTCTGGTCGCCAGCGGTTCCATCCAGTTCTGGCAGATAGCCGCGCTCACCCTGGCCATGGGCACCTCCTGGATGTGCTCCTTTCCATCGCGCACCTCCTTGGTGCAGGACCTTGTCGGCTCCAATAGGCTGACCAACGCCATGTCGCTGGACATGTCGGCCATGACCGCCAGCAAGATGCTTGGCCCCATCCTTGCCGGTCTGCTGCTCTACTTAGCCGGCCCTGCGGCCGCCACGTTTACGCTTGCCGCTCTCTATACCATAGGATTCCTTCTCCTCATTCCGGTGCGCGCTCCGCAACGCGCCGTCACCTTACAGAGAGAGCCTGTAAAGCAGCTCCTCTCAGAGGGTGTGCGATTCGTGGTCAAAAGCCCGGTGCTCCTCGCCGCCATACTCATCACCATCGCCGCCAACATGTTCATCTTCCCCTTCATGGTGATGATCCCGGTCTTTGCCCGCGACGTCCTCCAGGTCAACGAGACGCTGATGGGTATACTCGCCGCCGCCGATGGCCTCGGCGCGCTGGTAGGGGCTCTATTCTTGGCCTCCCGCCGCAGCATCAGGGGGCCGGGCATGATCTACGCCTTCGGCACCGCCTTTGCCGCCGTGGCAGTCCTCGGCTTTGCCCAATCGACCAGCTATGCCTTGTCGCTCAGTCTGCTGTTGGCCTCCGGCCTCTCCTTCGCCGGATTCACTGTCATGCAGCCGGTGCTCATGATGCTCGGCGCTCCTCCGGAGATGAGGGGACGCTCCATGGGAGTGAACATGGTCGCCGTCGGCTCCGCCCCCATCGGCTTTCTCCTCACCGGCGCAATGTCCCAGGCCTGGGGCGCTCCCACAGCCGTCACCATCAACTGCATCGCCGGGCTGGTCTGCATGCTTGGCGTCATCGCTTTCTTCCCCTCCATACGACGCAGGACCACCTTCCCCGAACAGGAAGAGATCACCATCACGCCCACCGGCGTCGCGCCGCCGCCCGCGCAGGGCGTTGGCCGCTCATCCTGAGCCTAGCCGAAGGGAAGGGCGCATCCCCCCATTTCGTCGTTGCGAGGAACGAAGCAATCTGGCGGCGGGGTGGGAGTCCCTAAATTTCCAGAAAGTCACGCAGCTTCTTGGAGCCAACATTGCGCAGTTTGAGCCGCATCTTTTCCTTTATCGTGCGTATCGTATTCTTTGAAATATTCTGTTCTCGTGCGACCTCTTCCAAAGTAGGTCCGTGACCACTATCCTGCTCCAAAACGCTGTACAACAAGGGCTTACATAAGAGCTTCTCATTTTCTGTCAGGCCGTCCAGTAATATACCTACTTCCTCTTCCTGGATCTTTTTGATCATATCCTTGCTTTCTTTGCGGCGGGTATCTGCTTGGGCTGGAGTTGCTTTTCTCACAGATCGCTGCTTATATCGTCCTAAAACAGCGTCTAGTGGATGTGTCGAGACTGTAACTGTATTCCCATAGACCTGAGGAGCTTTCGATGTACTCTGTTCCGTGACTGCGGCTAGGATTTGCTTTACCCGCATCCGTATGCTGACATCAGCGCCGAACTCTTTCCAGCTTATCAATACGCGCCCAGTAGAACCCTCGCCATGGTATACCTTACCTTCACGGATGGCGTTTATGGCGCTGCGTGCCGGGGCCCAACCACGCGCTTTGAGCGTCTTGTAGTAGAACCCCGATGTACTACTGACATTTATCGACTTGGCCTTCACTCCTTCACGAGACATTCGTCGCTTTACGAGCGCAGCGACTTCATCGGCTGGAAGCACATTAAGGCCATCTTCTTCGCGGGCAAGCGTCAGGAAAGAAGGCGGGAAAGGCGGCGGGTCGTCGTCGGTCCGGGCCTTGGGGTACTTGTCGATTCCCTCGTTCAGTTCATCATCGGGTTGTGGTATAGCCAACTCCTCAAGCTCTTGGGTTACGGGCAGCTTGGTCAGGATGTGCGCATCCCAATGGCACAGGTCGCAGACAATATCGTGATCCTGGCCGCACGAGGTCTTCAGGCTCCATCTCTTCCAGGCCCGCCACGCGCCGCAGCGTCCGCACTCCTCTCCAAAGGGCGCTCCGCAGTGTTTGCAGTAGTGGTTGGCGGCGTGGGACAGGGCTTCACACTTCTCGCACCGTATCACCGGGGCGTCACCAAGCGGCTGGTCGCCACGTGGCTCCAGCGACCACTCCCTATACTCCTCAGGCAGACCGTGCTCGAAGCTGTTACCCGCCATGTCCAGGACAACGCAGTCGCCGGAATTTGGCTTTGGGCGAAGTCCCCTGCCGACCATCTGCAGATAGAGCGCGAGGCTCTTGGTGGGCCGGGTCATCAGCACGCAGCCCGCGTCAGGGAGGTCGAACCCCTCCGTTGCGATGGCCACGTTAACCAACACTTTCAGTTCGCCTATCTTGAATCTGTAGACAAGCTCGGCACGCTCCGTGTCCGGTGTATCAGACAGCAGTACGCCGGCGGGGTATCCAGCATGGTTGAACACGTCGACGAGATTCCGAGCGTGCTGTTTGGTCACGGCGTAGACCACAGTCTGCCTGCCCTCTCCTGCCCGCTGCCAGAACCGGAGAGCGCCAGCGGTCCAGACCTCACGGTCACGGTTGACCTCCTCAATGCCGCCTGGAGTGTAGTCCCCGGTTCTGTCAACTCGCCCGCCCTGTATCCGTTCATCTCCCGGCAGCGACAGTACACGGGCATTGCACAGCCATTCATCCAATTGCAGGTCTGCGATCTGCGGGCCGCAGACCAGATCATAAAACAGGTGGTCAAAGCCCTCCCATATGGAGAGACGCCAGGGCGTGGCCGTCATGCCCAGCACAGGACCAGGCCACAGGCGAATGGCTCTTGACCAACCCTCGGCAGCGGCATGATGGGCCTCGTCCACAATCATCAGGTCGCGCTCGTTGTAGTCTCTCCACACGCCAGCTTTCTTAATGCGGCGACTCACCTTCTGAACCATCAGGATGACGACGCCGTTGGGTATCGTCGGAGCCCTGTTGACGAGAGGCCACGGGATGTCCTTGGTTGTCGAAACACCGTCTTTCTTGAGCATACCCTCCGTTTGGGCTACCAGCTCTTCGCGGTGGGTAAGCCAAACAGCCTTGCGCCCGTCCTTCAACCACGTAGACAACAGCTTCCCGGCGATGCGCGTCTTGCCGCCGCCAGTGGGCAGTTGCAACATAACTCTGGCCTGCTGGGAGTCTTGGAGCGCGCTCTGCGCCCGTTCCAGCAAGTCCTCTTGGTATTTTCTTCGCTCCATTCGCTCCATATACGAACCCTGATAGAACCTGCTGCAACAGATAGACCAGCCATATTTATCGTGTCCTTGGAGGAAGCACCTTGACTGACCTGACCAGCGGGTAACAATACGGCATCTTAGCAGATGTTGGTGAAAGACGGGTTGCTCGCTTAGCACTCCCCCTCCTGCCCCCCTGCCACACACCCCTTCCCCACACCGACACCCTACCCTTATCATGTATCCATGAACACTGCCCCTAAACTACCGGCCCTCCACAGCTACAACGGTCGCATCCATGACGGAGAGCCTGTCCTGAGCTTGCCGAAGGAGATTTGTTTCTCACCTCACAAAAAAATTTGGTTCGTTTTAGCCTTGCTAGTTGACATAACGTCTGAAACAATTCGCCGCCAAACAGCCCCCACAATCATGATCGACGTGGCCCTTGCCGCCCCCCCTTGCCCGTTTGCCAGTCTCCCTATATCATCCAGCCGGAAGCCATCGCACAGACCAGAGGGAGGTTGACCATGACCACCACGCAGACCTTTGAAGAGGCAGTACAGGAGTTCCTCGACCGTACGCGGGACCAGATCGATGAAGAGTCCCAGGAAAACCTCCCGCCCCTGCTTCCCTCGCCATACGAACAGGATGGCCCCCACTACGAGTCCGCCTTCAAGTTCGACTCCAAGACCATCGGCAGCTACGCCCTCAGCATAGGCGACGACAATCCGCTCTATACCGACCCTGAGTACGGCAAGAACACCCGCTACGGCACGCAGATAGCGCCGGGCAACGCCCTTGCGCTGGTGCGCTACCCCGCCGTGCACGGCGCGCGCCGGGAAGGCGGCTACCCCGTGGCCAACTTCTTCTCCGGCACCGCCTGGGAGTTCTACGATGTCGTCAGGCTTGGCTCGCGGTTCCGCTCCTCTAAGAAGACCAAGGAGATCGTGGAGAAGATAGGCTCCAGGGGCACGCTCTACTTCCTGGTCACGGAGCTAATGTACTGGGACTACCACGGAGACCTACCCGCCAAGTGCTACGGCACCCTCACCATGGTGCCGCAAGAGGCCATGGGCGCCACTCGAACCATGGACGTGGAACGCCTCGGTGAGAAGATGCTCTACGAACGGGGCACGCACGAATACAGCAGCGACGAGCTACAGAAAGTACTGGCGGAGCTTACGGAGCAGCCGCGCCGCGGCGACGATACCCTGTTCTGGGAAGACGTCGAAGTTGGAGAGAAGCTCGGCCCCATGGTGCTGCCGCCCTGGAGTCATCAGGACCACATGGCGCCCGGCATCGTCAGCTCCTGCACCACCCGCGGCGAGGACGGCTCCGGCGACGCCATCGCCTTCGAGCCCGCCTACCGCAACGCCAGGAAATGGAACGAGATGCGCTACAACCCGGTGACCCGCTGGCCCTGGAACTCCAAGGGCATCGAGCACGACGACGCCCTTCTCGCTCCCTACCGCGGACTGCCCGGCCCCTTCGACAGCGGCGTGCAGCGCGTCCAGATACCGCAGAAGCTGCTACGCGACTGGATGGGCGACGACGGCTTCATCCGCCGCATGTACACCGGCATGCGACGCCCCGTGTTCTACGCCGACGCCTGTTTCTACCACGGCGAAGTGGTCAAGAAGTTCACCGAGACCCAGACCGGCGACGACACGCCCGGCGGCACGCCGGGCCAGGCCGAATATCACGCCGTGGGCATCAGGATCAGCGGCACCAACCAGGTCGGCGAGGCCCAGCTTGTCGGCACCGCCACCGTCTACCTCCCCTCGCGTGAAGGCGGGCCGGTGCAGCTGCCTGTGCCGCACCAGGGAAGGCCGCCTTTCGTCCCCTACAACACCTTCTACAAAGAGTGGTACTAATAAGAAGCCCCCAAATTCTGGGGGCTTCTTATACCTTAGCTTGGGGCGAGCGTTTCAAGCTAAGTTCCCTGCTTTTTCGCGGTTGCACTTCTCGCAAAGCAACTGAATGTTGCGCGTGGTGTTACCCCCACCTTTGGACAAGGGAATGATGTGATCGAACTCAAGGGACTCTTGGCTGCCGCACTTGACGCACCGGCCTCTGTCGCGCTGCCAGACGTTCACCTTTACATCGTCCGGTATCGGTTGCCGGCGTCTGGTCAACCTTGAACTACCCTGATTTATTCGGGCTGCGGCTCTCTCGACTCTCTTTCTCCTCTGCTTTACGTTGTCAATAATGAGAATGGCCACTTCTTTAACTGAGAACTTTTCGTCTTCCCAGTAAAACTCGCCTTTGAACATCCACCATGTCTTGTTGCTAAGTGGATCGGTCAGCACCGTCACCGGCCTTTGCTGCTGCTGTTCCATTATGCTGCTGTACGTCTTGTCATCTATCTCCTCTGCTTGGGACCTGCCGCTTTGAAAGCGCCAGTATGATTTCTTCCAGAAGAAAGAGCCTTGTTCTCGAGACGAGAATCTACCCTTTGGGTCTCGTTTGAAAGTCACTCGCTGCTCCAACCTGCCTAGTTGCTTTAGTACTACTCAGTATATCCAAAGCGCTTTGATGTTAAACACCCCCGGCACTTGACCCGTGAGAAGCCCGTTCGTAGAATTGCGCCATCATCCCAAGGAGGTTGATGCCATGTCTACTCAGACCTTTGAAGAAGCCATCCAGGAGTTCATAGAACGTTCACGTGAGATGCTGGAAGAGGAGACCACGGAAAGCCTGCCCCCCGGTCTTCCCTCACCGTATCAACAGGAAGGCCCGCCTTACGAATGCGCCATCCGGCTGGACGCGCGCACCATTCGCAACTACGTGCGCACCATAGGAGAGGACAACCCTCTCTATACGGACCCCGCCTACGCCAAGAGCAGCAAGTACGGCTGCCTCACCATACCCGGACCCTTCCTTTCCATGGTGAGAGGCATCACCGCCCACGGCGCGCAGTCCGGAGAGGCGGGAAAACAGCGGCCCGGCGGCTATCCCGTGGCCAACTTCTTCTCCGGCACCGCATGGGAGTTCTTCGATGTGCTCCGCATCGGCTCCAAGTTCAGCTCCTCCATGGTCACCAAGGAGCTCATCGAAAAGCCCGGCTCTCGGGGCAATCTGCTGTTCTTCATCTCAGAGCTCCTCTTCTGGGACGACCACGGCGACCTTCCCGCCAAGTGCTCCGGCACCCTCATCATGGTCCCCATCGAGACCATGGGCACCTCTCGCACCATGCCCGTAGAGCGACTCGGCGAAAAGCTGCTCTACGACCGCAACGTCTCCAGCTACTCTCCGGAAGACATCCAGCGGATGATGGAAGAGGTGGAGAACGTGAAGCGCCGCGGCTCCGATACTCTCTACTGGGAAGACGTGGAGATAGGCGAGAAGCTGGGCCCAATGATCATCCCGCCCTGGACCCTGCAGGACTATGGGGCGCCCCGCGTAGTCGGCGAGACCGTCCACGGCTCGGCGGAAGGCCCCGGCGATGAGCTGGCCTTCGAGGCGAAGTTCCGTCAGCTCAGGGAGAACCGCGGCGGCGCAGGCGGAGGACAGGCCGTCCATCACCCCGCCACTCGCTGGCCCTGGTCCCCCGCCGACGAGCACGAAGACGCCCTCATGGCCGCTTATCGCGCCCAGCCCGCCCCCTTCGACGGCGGCGTGCAGCGGGTCCAGATACCCAACCGGCTCCTCAGCGACTGGATGGGCGACGAGGGCTTCATTCGCCGCCAGTACACCGCCATCCGCAAGCCCGTCTACTACGGCGACACCACCTACTACACCGGTGAAGTGGTCAAGAAGTTCAAAGAGGTGCAGGAAGGCGCTGACGAACCGGGCGGCGCGCCCGGCAAGCGCGAATACTACGCCGTGGGCATCAACATTGAAGGGCGCAATCAGGTCGGCGAGGTCAGCACGCCCGGCACCGCCACCGTCTATCTGCCCTCGCGGGAGGCCGGCCCTGTTGTCCTGCCCATACCCCACGCCGCCCGCCCGCCATTCGTCAACTACCAGACCTACTACAAAGAGTGGTACTAGAGCTAGTATACGTAGCGGGAACACCGTAGGGGCGGTTCGCGCGAACCGCCCCTTTCTCTTTGCCCACGCAGGCTTATCCTGGCATAGCGCCCAGTTGCCACTTACCCCACGCCGAGCGCGTTCGTCCGCTATACCAGGAAATCGAATTTGATCTTGTCGTTGCAGGCCAAGCAACGATGGGGAGTACATCCCTCCTGTACTCGCTTCGATGAAGTAGTCGATGAAGTGGGCGCGGAACTCGTCTTGAAAGCTCATCACGTAGTGGGCGCATCGATGATCTGGCACACGCGGCGTGCATCCTCCACGTCGTCGATGATGCAGAAATCGCGCGCACGTCCCAGAGCCCCCGACCAGTCACCGCTCCACGGCTTCATGGTCACACCAGCCACATCGTAGCCCTGCTACTTCAGCAGGGTCATTGCCGATCACTTCCAGGCCTCCCGTACCGTCCCTTACAGTGCGCTATGCGGCAGCAGCGCGGATGAAGAGATGAAGACAGGAAATGCGCTCGCAGATCAGGCGTCTCGCGTTGGCATGTGAGTCACTTACAAAGCATCAGCCGGCGGGTTTATCACCCGCCGGCTGATTGATGATCCAATCGGCACTGGCAGAGGGCTGCTACTCCTCGATCACCGTCGTGCCTTCGTCGCTGCCGACTTCCGCAGTGAATTCTGCGTAGGTCAGGGTGGCAGTGGTAACCGTGTCCTGCCTGATCTGGCCCTCTGGCAGGTCGTTCGCCGTCACCGTGACGGTGAAGCTGAAGTCACCACCCGTAGCCAGTTCTTCACCGTGGTTGTAGGTCACCGTCGAGGTCTCGGCGTCTATCGTCGCCTTGGTGTCGTCCGACGTGGAATCGATGGTGAACTGATCCGGCACTTCCACGGCCACGCTCACTTCGGTCATCGGCGACCTACCCTGGTTGCTCACGACCACCGTGAAGGTAACCTCCTCGCCTTCCCTGATCGGATCGACGGAGTCGGTGATTTGGATGGTGGCGCCAGTTGCAGCCAGTATCACGATATTCAGTTCGGCATCGTCGCTGACGCCTTCGGTGGATGTGACGCTGGCTGTGTTGACCATCGTTCCCACCGTGTCGCCCTGCAGCGTCACGGTGACTGTGGCCTCGCCGTCGACTGCCAGGTTCCCAACCGACCAAGTTACGGTGTCGCCGTCCTCGGATAGGGTGCCCTCGGGGCTGGACGCCACGTAGGACATGCCGGTTGCGATCGTGTCGGTGATTGTCACGTTGGTCAACGGCGCCTCACCGGTGTTGGTGGCGGTCAGAGTGTAGGTTGCCTGGTTGCCCACGAAGAGCGCCGTGCGACCGGTCTTTTCGACCGTTATGGCGGGTACCAGGACCGTGGTGGTTGCCTGGGCCTGAGGCACCGTGTCAACCCCGTCGGCGGTGGCGGACGCAGTGTTTACCTTGGCGCCTGCCGTTGTCCCCCTCAGCGTCAGCGTGATGGTGGACAAGCCATCGGGATCCAGACTGCCGATGTTCCAGGTCACCGTGCTGCCGTCATCCGAGACGGTACCGGCCGGGAGGCTGCCTACGTGCTCCGTACCCTCAGGCAGGGTGTCGGTTACGGTTGTGTTTTCGGCGACACCGGTGCCGGTGTTGGAGACCGTTATGGTGTAGGCAAATATCTCATTTATCAGAGCCGTTTCTGGCCCGATCTTGGTGATGGCCAGCGCT
Source organism: Dehalococcoidia bacterium (assembly GCA_965220545.1). Classification (GTDB taxonomy): domain Bacteria; phylum Chloroflexota; class Dehalococcoidia; order Lucifugimonadales; family QGNO01; genus DAOUJH01. Next base: position 258,018 of record CBDCQF010000011.1, on the reverse strand, counting down.
GGCTGGACGACCGTGGTAGCGGCCTCGGCGCTGGCCGTGGCGCCTTCTGTGGAGGACACAGCCACCTGGTTGGTCCACTCGCCAGTCTGGTTCGTCTGCAGAACCACTGAGACTGAACTCGTCTCGTCCGGGTTCAACGTACCCAGATCAATCGTCAGCTCGTTGTCAACCCGAATGCCCTCCGGGTCGGATGAGACTAAGCTCATGCCTGACGGTATGGTGTCCACCAATTGGATGCCCGTGCTTGCACCAGTGCCAGTACCGGTCACCACAATGGTGTAGGTGACGTTGTCATTGATATTAGCCTGTTCCGGGCCGGTCTTGGTGACTTCCAAACCGCCTCTTATGACTTCCGTTGCAGTGGTGGTCTCGTCGCCGAGGCCCGCGGAAGAGCTTGCCTGGTACGTGATTGTCTGTTCGCCTACGCTGGTGCCCTGGGCTGTCAGACCAACCGACGTGGAACCGTCGATTGCGATAGTGCCAAGGTCCCAGGTTACGACGGATTCGCTCTCTGTGCCTCCGTCCGTGGCGGACACAAAGGTCAAGCCATCGGGCAGTGTGGCAGTAAGCTCAGTATTCGTTGAATCGAATGTACCGGTATTGGTCACCGAGATGGTGTACGTTGCGTTGTCAAGCAAGCCGATCTGCTCGGAGCCAGTTGCCTCTACATCCAGAACTGACTGGGCCCACCGCTTCTGCATGCTTTGCGAGAACATGGTCTTGCCGCCCGGCCCATCCAGCACTTCAATTAATACGCTGTTTTCACCCAAGAGCGCGTCTACCTGCTCAAGAGTGACGGAAGCCTGTCCGGAGGAGTCGGTTGTGGTTGTGATGACGTTGCTGTCTTCCTCCGCGTTTGCGAACCGGGCGTCCGGCTCGTCATCGGTTATGGTCCAGCGGACGGACGTGCCCTCGACAGGACTGCCGTCCGAGACGTTGGTTATCGTTACGCTCATGGGGTGAGGAGTGTTGGAGAGGTTTTCCGCGTCGGGTGGGAACTCAGGACATCCGTCTACCCAGTGCACCACTCCAAAGACCTTGTGGGCACTCTTATCCTCAATGCCGGGTGCGAAGGCGGTTACGTCGGTATCGCCCGGCCGTGTGGCCACCAGAGTTGCGGTGGCCTCTCCGTCTGCGTTGGTGTTCACAACTGCGAAGGAGTTGGTCATCTTGGTGGGGCTGGTGCTGCCCGCTACCTCGACGATGTCACCGACCGCATGCGGGAATCGGTTGAGCAAGAATTCGATGCGCCCGTCTGCCGAGGCGGTCCCGTCAGCAGCCAGGTTGGCCGTAATCTCATGCTGGTCAAGAATGCAGCTCCACGACTCCTCGGAACTCAGCGTCACCTCTGTAGGTGCGCTAGCTTGGGGATTCGCGGGGCTTTGGGGGTTGGACGCAATGGCATTGCCAATTAGGCCAACCAACAGGAGAAGTAGTCCTATCGCGGGCAACGTTAGCCGCTTCGCATTAAGCATCGAAACACCTCGTTTTTCAACCGAACTTGCCGCCGGAGTAGATATGTCACAATCTAGGCGATAATAGCATAGTAAAATTCTGCTGTCTATTGTCTATAGAAAGCAAAATTTACAATTTCATAACGTATTTTATACGTATAATCCGAACAGTGATAGTGGCCGGTCTCCTCTCGCCTGCAGACCTGGCAAGTAGCAACTGCGCGGGAGGACGCGCTTGACGATGTAGCACGGCTACTTGCCAGTTTCCAGGTCAGGTATTCCAAGTCCAGGGTTTAACCAGTAATGAAGCGCCTAAAGCCTCTAGTCACGCTGACAGCGTTCGCGCTGCTTGCCTCGATGCTCTTGCTCGTGGCTTGCCAAGCGGAAGAGCCTTCGCCGGGCAGCATGGGTCTGGGCGATCCGCTCTATCCCGGCTTGGGCAACGGCGGCTACGAGGTCTTCCACTACACCCTCACGCTCGATGTCGACGTCGACGGCAACTTCATTTCGGGCAACGCCGAGATTGAGGCCAACGCGACGCAAGCGCTTTCCGCGTTTAATCTCGATATGCGCGGCCTGGAGGTCATCGAGACGCGCGTCTCCGGCCGGCCCGCCATCCACAGTCGCAGCGGAAACGAACTGACCATAACGCCGGACGAGCCAATTCGGAACGGCGCATCCTTCGTCGTGGAGGTACTATATGAAGGGCAACCCGCGCCTGACGAGGCCCCAGGCATGGGCATTCCCATGGGCTGGATCAAATATCCCACGGGCATCTACGCCTTGGGAGAGCCGTGGGGCTCATCCACCTGGTACCCGGTGAACGAGCACCCGACGGACAAGGCTTCATATACCTTCGTGGTGACGGTCCCCAACCCTTACGAGGTGGCCGCCATCGGGGAGCTGGTGAGCGTAGTCGACGACGGAGTCGCCAGTACCTATACCTGGGAGGCGCGCGACGATCTGGCCAGCTACCTGGCAGCCCTAGCGATTTCCCAGTTCGACGAGGTGACCGGCCAAGGGCCGCAAGGGACCCCGATTCTCGACCTGATCCAGGAGACGGTGGCAGAGCAGGGAAGGAAACCCCTTGAGAAGACGCCTGAAATGATGGCGTTCTTCAGCGACATCTTCGGAGAGTATCCCTTCGAGACGTACGGCGCCATCGTAATCGATGCGCCGTTCCCCGCCGCCCTAGAGACGCAGACCAGGCCTGTGTACGGCTCGTTCGCCATCGCTCAGCTTGGCGACCGTATCGTGGCTCATGAGCTGGCCCACCAGTGGTTCGGGAACCTTGTCACCCCCACCACCTGGGAGGACCTCTGGCTCAACGAGGGCTTCGCCACCTACGCCGAGTGGCTGTGGGAAGACCACAAGTCCGGCAATGCGTTCGATCTGTTCTGGGACGTACTCTGGATGGCCGACTTGGGCCCGCCCGGTAAGCCGCAAGCGGAAGACCCGTTCACGGCGGCGCTCTACGTCAGAGGGGCCATGACCCTTCACGCCCTGCGCTTGGAAATCGGCGACGATGCCTTCTTCCGCACGCTCCGCGAGTATCTGTCTCGCCATGCCGGAGGCAACGCCTCAACATCCGATTTCGTGGAGGTGGCGGAACAGGTCTCCGGTCAAGAACTCGATGACCTGTTCAACACCTGGCTCTACGCGGAAGTCCCTCCAGACCCGCCATAAGCGCTGACAGCTGAGGGACATAGCAGAACGCTCATGCCTTCACGGCTTTCAGCACCTCTTCCGCGTGGCCATCCGGTCTCACCTTGGGCCAGACCTTACGGATCACGCCCTCCTCGTCTATGAGAAACGTCATACGCTTCATCCCCACCGTCGTCTTGCCCCAGGCCGTCTTCTCGCCCCAAGCGCCGTAGGCCGTGGACACCGTCTTCTCCTCGTCGGACAGAAGAGGGAAGTTCAGGCCGTACTTCTCAACGAACCGCCCGTGCGACTTCAGGCTGTCGGCGCTGACGCCAAGCACCTCCACGCCCGCCGCTCTCAGATCATCGTTGGCGTCGCGGAAGCTACAGGCCTCCTTCACACAGCCAGGGGTATCGTCCTTGGGATAGAAGTAAAGCACCACCTTCCTGCCCGCTACGCCCGCCAGCGAGATGGTCTCACCAGTGGAAGCCGGCAACGAGAAATGCGGCGCCTTGTCTCCGGGGTTCAGGGTCATCTATTGCCTCCTAAGTGATTACGCATAGTGAACGCTTTATCAACCTGTCAAGCCTCTGTGGTTGGTGTAAATCAGTCTCCCGCTAGCGCCATCCGCTTGTACTGTGCCGGCGCCGTAATGCCGCCGGACAACACCAGGCTCATCGCCGTATCTATGGATAGGTCGGTATCGTAGACCTCTTCTACGGGAAGGATGGCCACCCAGCCGGAGTTGGGCATGGGAGCTGTGGGTATATAGATTATCGCCATGCGTTTGCCGGGGGCCTCCTCTATGAAGCTGGTGAGGAAGCCCAGGGTCCACGCCCCTTTTCTTGGGTGCTCTATGGCCACAACTCGCTTGAAACCCATATCGCTGCTGCCGGAGAAAGAGTCTATGAGCTTGCCCGCCGTGGAGTAGACGTTGCCAACCACAGGAATTCCAAGGAATCCTCTCTTTAATAGTTCAACCATTCGGCGGCCCAGAACATTTGCAACCAGAAGACCCACCAAGTAGATCAGTATCACCAGAAAGAATAGGCCAAGCCCAGGAATCCTGCTGCCAAACGCCTCTTCCACCACCGGCTGCAAAACTCCGTCTACTATGTCAAAGAGCAACTTCAGCACCATATAAGTGAGCACAACAGGTATCATGACAAAGAGACCCCTGACAAAGGCTCTCCTCAAATGCCCGCCAATTCCCTTGCTCATATAGACACCCCCTTATCTAAATCTAAACTGAGATACATCAGCACTCAGCGTAGTGTAGTACCTGTCAACGTACCGGGTCTATCGGAGGAAATTACTCCAAAATTGCTGAACTCCGATACTTGACATGCTCATGTGTCAACCGTGATAGACTACGCTAGTCCTGAGCAAACTGAGGACGAAGCGAGGCAGTGGCCGCAGGCCAGTATCAGGCAACTGTGCGGGCCAAAGCCAATGCCAGCGGAGGCCGCAGTTGCTCAGGATCTTTTCTTTTGGGAATTATATACTACATTAACCACAGGGGTTGACAAGTTGCACCCAGTCGGATTAAATCAGGGCATCAATCAAGGAGTGTAGAATGGCTACGGACACCCATACCCATTCCGAAATGCTAGAGGCTCTTGCCCGTCTTGAAGAGAAGATGGACTGCCGATTCAACCGCATTGATTCACGCCTCAACAGCATCGAATCCCGCATGGACGTGATGACCCTCAGCATCCAACAACTCACAAAATGGGCGAGCAATTTCCCCCAATTCCCTCAATTCCCCTCTCAAACTGTTGACAATTCCGCTCAAAAGGGTTAAACTACTTCCATAAATCAAGGGCTACGGAGTAGGGGAAAATGACTACAGGAAAAGGCAAAGGCGGACCAGGTAAATCGTTCAGGAAGGGCATCTCCCTGATTGAGGCGGTAGAGCGTTTCAAGGACGAGGCGACGGCAGAGGCTTGGTTCATTGACAAGCGTTGGCCGGACGGCGTCCAGTGCCCCCAGTGCGGAGGGGAGAACGTCCTGACCCGTGACAACCCTAGACCTACCCGATTCCGTTGCCGACCCTGCCGCTACGATTTCAGCGTCCGCACTAACACCCTGCTACACAACTCCCCCATTCCTCTGTCCAAGTGGGCGATTGCGTTCTTCCTCTACAACACCAACCTAAAGGGCGTTTCCAGCATGAAGCTACACCGCGACCTGGGCGTTACTCAAAAGACGGCCTGGTTCATGCTCATGCGGATACGGGAGTGCTGGAATGACGCAATGGCTAACTTCCTTGGCCCGGTAGAGGTAGACGAGACCTACATTGGGGGCAAGGAGCGCAACAAGCACGCCAACAAGAGGCTCAACGCTGGACGGGGTCCAGTCGGCAAGGCGGCGGTTATCGGCATCAAGGACAGGGACACCGGCCAGATCATCGCCAAGGCTATCCCGTCCACAGACCGCAACACCCTACAGGGTTTCATCGTAGACCATGCCGAGCTAGGGGCAGTCCTCTACACGGACGAACACCCCGCCTATCAGGGGCTGATTAACCACGAGACTGTCAAGCATAGCGTGAGGGAGTACGTCCACGGCATGGCTCACACCAACGGCATAGAGAGTTTTTGGGCGATGCTCAAGAGGGGCTACGTCGGCACCTATCACCACGTTTCCGTCAAGCACCTATCCCGCTACGTCGGGGAGTTTGCGGGACGGCACAATCACCGACCGCTGGACACTACAGACCAAATGGCCGCTGTGGTCAGAGGCATGGACGGCAAGCGGTTGACCTACCAGACCCTAACGGCAGGAGAGGACTATGACTACTAAGAAGAAGCAGAGAGGCCGACCCGCAGAGGTTGAATGGCCTGAACCGATTGACGCCTCGCCGGAGGACATAGCCCGTACAGTCCTCCAAGTGCCCTACAAGAAGAAGTGGCGATTCATGGAAGAGGCCAAGAACGGGAAGAAATCGGTTGCGGCGGAGGGTAGCGGAGTCGAACCGCAACAGCGGGTTTAGCCGCTTGCTTGGGGAATCTCACTCCCCATCCCGTCCGACGGGCAACACCCTCCAAGTTAGAGCCTGGAAGCACCAAGCCGCCTCCAGGCTCTTTCACTTTACATCATGCGCCCTCTCCTGATAGGGTGTCCGTCGCCACTCACCACGTGAGCCGTCAGCCCTTGAGCCTGTGAACAGTGGGGCATTATGCCCCCTTGCAGGCTCTTGTGGGCTACTTGTGGTGAGTGGCTACCCTACTGTCGCAAGGGGGCACCCCATGAGGATTCTCGCCGTCGTGATTCTTGCCGTGATGCTCGTTTCCTGTTCTCCAAGCATTGAAGACCGCTTCACCGATAGAGAGATTGACACCTACGGCCTACACTGTGCGGAAGGCACTATGGACATGCCCAGAGAGTTGACGGACTCCATACGGGACGAGTCAAGACTTACCCCAGGATATTGGAGCGGTCCGCTATGGGATAGGTGGTCAAGGTTCGGCAAGAACGCGGACGGGGAGTATCGGGTCAACGTGTTCTTCGACCTCTACCTGGAACAGGATGTTTACTTGGGGCAGGTGGTGAGAACGGACTACCCCGTGAAGTGGTCATTCAAGGCACTGGGCTGGTGGGACGACGATTGCGATGTGACGCTGGCCTCCATAGACCTACTGGGGCTTAAGTCGTGATACCAGAGCGGGCTTGGGACGCCTTCTTGACGTTGGTGGCTCTTACGCTGTCCGATTTGGACAGCCTTCCAGCTGGCAGGGTTCTAACCGAGGCGTTCTTTGAGCGGATGAGGCGGTATGCGGACGAACTTCCCCGGATCTTCCCCGACCTTCTCCTTCAGGAGGAGGAGGCAATTTCAGAACTTGTCGAATTAGTCGTTCGTGTTTTCGAAGGACTACAGCAGGATGAGGAAGCATAGGGCTTTCCATAGTGCCCCTAGCTTAGAGGCCGTCCCATATACACGTCAAGAGGACACCCCACAGCTTCTCCCGCTCTTGTTCCGTGAAGTCCAGACCCCATGACACCTTGACCCTCAGCCAGTCGGTTGCATACTGGCAATGGTGCGCCTCATTGGTCGGCATCCATTCATCCGGGGAGCGTGAGCCTTTGGAGCGGTTGGCAGAGGCGCTTACGGGAAGCAGACCGCCCAGGTCGTTGAAGTAGGTGCGCTTGTCGGAACGCTCCCACTCCCAGCCGCCCGAATCGTGCGCCTCTTTGAGAGGCACAAGGTGGTCAATGTCCAGCTTGCCAGGGTCGGTGAAGGTCTGCCCTGTAAAGGGGTCTAGCCAGCGTCCAGCTTCAACCCTACACCCCTTTGACGTGGTGAAGGCTACTGGGACTAGGGAGTGGGCGATTAGAGCCTCTTGTCGGGTGTCCTGGCAATCGCCGTCGGCATCAATCCAGCGTCCCCACTCGGAACGCTCATAGGGGACGGCAGGAGCATGGGGCGCAATCTCTACGTTGAGGAAGATGGCAAGCAGTACGAGGACTAGGAGAATCAGGGTTGAGTACCACCACGTATCTTGCTCAGTGCTTCATGCCCTGCCCATGTTAGGTCTCGGAGGATGTATCTGGGGCATGGTTCCTCGCTCCCCGATACTTTCTGGACTTCCAAATACCCTGCTTGACCGCAGAGACCTACATGGTAGTGCATCTCTTCAACAGTGTAGGAAACGCAGGACGGGGGTTCATGGTATCGGCAATCGGTTTGAGACTCTGCGAATTCAAGAACCTTGCGGATAATCTTCATATCTCGCTTCATAGTGCCCCATAGCTTACATGGTAAATTGAGGTTAATCAAGTATATAATTCCCTTTCTTTTGGTACCGACGTTTCTTGCCACCTGTCCCGCTCCTCTGCTACCTTTACCAGGATGATTATTGACGTAGGGGGTCTTGCTTGAAGGCTTCTCTATTTGTCACGTGCCTGGTAGATCAGTTCTTCCCTGAAGTGGGAGAGAGTGTTGTCAATGTTCTGCGCCGGCTGGGCGTGGAAGTGGACTTCCCCCCCGGCCAGACGTGCTGTGGCCAGCCTGCCTACAACTCAGGATTCACCAGCCGGGCTTTGCCCCTGGCGGAACGGTTCATAGAACTGTTCTCGGACAGCGAATACGTCGTCGTACCCTCCGGTTCCTGCGCCTCAATGCTCAAGATTTTCATCCCTGAAATGCTGAGCAGCCACCCCACCCTGGCCGAGCCTTCTCAGACCCTATCGGAGCGTACCCATGAGTTCTCGCAGTTCCTAGTCAACGTCCTTGGCGTATCAAGGGTGGGCGCAAGCTACGATGGAAGGATCACTTACCACGCCTCTTGTCACCTGCTCCGTGAGCTGGGAGCTTCCACGGAAAGCCAGCAGCTTATGCGGACCGTAAAGGGAGCTCGCCTTGTTCCGCTTCAAGGGGAAGCCGAATGCTGCGGGTTTGGCGGGACGTTTGCCGTGAAGTACCCGGAGATTTCCGGGGCTATCCTGAATAGCAAGCTGGACCAGATAGAAAAAACGGGCGCCGATGCAGTCGTTGCCTGCGATTCCGGCTGTCTAATGCACATAGGCGGGGGTCTATCGCGGAGAAATATCAAGACCCAGCCAATGCATCTGGCGCAGCTTCTCGACCACGAGGCCTCTTGAGTGCAAGTCAGATCTGAACAGTTCAAGGAGCTATCCCTTCAGGCGCTGGCCAGCAAGCAGGTGCAGAGCTCCCTGTCCCGGGTCTCTGAAGGGTTCGACATGGCGCGCCGCAGAGCGGTGACGGAGCTTACGCCGGCGGTTTGGGAAGAGTACCGGGAGCAGGGCCGACGCATCAAAGAGCACACCATTGCAAACCTGGACTACTACCTGGAGCTTCTAACCGACCGCGTCCAGCAAAACGGGGGAACCGTTCACTTTGCCCGCGATTCTAAAGAGGCGACCGACATCATGCTGGAATTGGCGCGCAGCCGAGGCGTAAAGCTTGCCACCAAGAGCAAGAGCATGGTCTCAGAAGAGATGGGGCTGAATCATGTCCTGGAGAACAACGGTATCGAACCCGTGGAGACTGATCTTGGCGAGTTCATACTGCAGCTATCCAACGAAACGCCTTTTCATCTCATTGCGCCCGCGCTTCACAAGTCCAAGGAAGAAGTTGGCGTCCTGTTCAACGAAAAGCTGGGCACGCGAAAGAAGGCCGGCATTCCCGCTCTCACCATCGCGGCAAGAAAAGCGCTTCGCAGTAAGTTCTTAGAAGCGGATATGGGAATAACAGGCGTGAATTTCGCCGTTGCGGAAACGGGGACAATTGCGCTATTCACCAATGAGGGCAATGGACGGTTGAGCACCTCCCTACCCCGCATCCATGTCGCGCTGATGGGCATGGAAAAGGTGGTCCCCACTCTGGAGGACCTGTCTGTCATGCTCCGCCTGCTACCCAGGGCAGCCACCGGGCAGCGGCTCACTTCTTACGTAACTCTAGTTTCCGGGCCGCGCCGCCCCGAGGATGAGGACGGGCCTGAGGAGTTTCATCTGGTGGTCATGGACAACGGACGGAGCAATCTCTTGGCAGACCCTGAACTCCGGGAAGCTCTCAACTGCATCCGCTGCGGCGCCTGTCTCAACACCTGTCCCGTATACCAGAAGATAGGAGGGCATGCCTATGGCTGGGTCTATCCCGGCCCCATAGGCTCCGTTCTGACCCCTGCCATGAACGGGCCGCGGCATGCCAATAACCTTCCCTTCGCCTCCACGCTTTGCGGGGCGTGTCGCGACGCATGCCCGGTCAAAATCAACATCCCAAGAATGCTGCTGAAGCTGCGGCAGGACCTAAAGGAAGGCGACAAAGAGAACCGCAAGGCCACCTTCCTGGAACGGTTCGGCTTTAGGATGTGGAGCCACATCGTTTCTTCAAAAGGGACTCTGTCTAAGTACAGGGCCATCGCCGCCCTGGCTCAGCGGCCGTTTGTCAAAGGCAGCCGTCTGCGAAGAATACCGCTGGCTCCGTTCTCCAAGTGGACGCGCAACAGGGACTTTCCCCGCTTGGCGCCCAAGTCGTTCCACAAGGTATGGGAAAAGAAGCTGAAGCAGGGAAACAAAGAGACCCATTGAGCAGACTATGACGGGCACATCCAGGCATAAGTTCATCACCGGCGTACAGGAAGCCCTGGGACGCAAGGGGACTTCGGAGCGGCCGGACTACCACCTCCTCAAGACCAGGCGAGAGATACAACGGCAGAAGGTTGTAACAATAGAGGCGCGCGCCCAGGCACGCCGCACCGAGCTGCTGGAAAGGCTGGCCCAGTCCGCGTTCAATGCCGGATGGAACGTGCTCAGGGCCGCAACCACGGAAGAAGCCACCGAATACATTCTATCCATAGCCAGAGAACAGAGGGCAGGGCTGGTCGTGCGCTCTGCACATGAAGTGTTCCACCATTTGCCCATAGACGATAACCTGATTAAACACGGCGTCCGCCTCACCGTGGCCACGGCAAGAGAAGAGTCGTCACGCGAGCAGCTACGGAACGACATAGCGCGGGCTGACATAGGCATTACTGGCGTGGACTATGCCATAGCCGAGACCGGCACGTGCGTACTGGTGCCCCGCCAGGGGGTGAGCCGCCTGGTATCTGTGCTTCCCCCGGTACACGTTGCGGTTATCGAGGCGCACCAGGTCTATGAGACCCTGGACGACCTGTTCGCTTTGCGGCGTCTGGCCTTCATGGAAGGGCAAGGCGACATGGGAAGCTACCTCAGTCTGATCACCGGGCCCAGCCGTACCGCGGACATAGAACAAACCCTGGTCACGGGAGTTCACGGCCCAATAGTAGTCCATATGGTCATCCTTGAAACCCCCGATGCCGCCGGTCTCTAGGAAAGCCCTCTCTCAAATCTCCTTACCACTCGCTCCACGGCCGCTGCCACCAGTTCACCGGCGCGCTGCATCGCTTCATCCAAGGGGAGTTCAGGCGGCGTAGCGCTTTCAACTTCGTTGATTCCGTGTTCAAGCACCGTTTGATGCCCCTCTCCCAGCGAACCCGCCACTGCTATAACAGGCAAGCCCAGCTTCCTAGCGCGCTGGGCCACGACGATAGGCGCTTTGTTGTAGACCGTTTGAGCATCCATTCTGCCCTCACCAACGATGACCAGGTCCGCGCCGTGCAGGTGTTCTTCCAGGTGGAGCGCGTCGCAGACCAGTGCCGCCCCCGGCTCCAATCGTGCATCCAACAGAGCCACCAGTCCTCCGCCTGCGCCACCTGCGGCGCCTGCCCCGGCCATGTGTATCAGGTCCACTTCCAGGTCACGCTCCACTATTTCGGCAAAGCGCCTCAGGGCGGAGTCCAGCAGGTCAACCATTTCAGCAGTAGCGCCCTTCTGCGGTCCGTACACCGCCGCCGCGCCTAAAGGCCCGCAGAGCGGGTTGTTGACATCGGCGGCTATTCTGATTCGACATTCTGTAAGCCGTGGATCCAAAGAGCCCAGCTCTATGCGACTCAGATTCGACAAAGCAGCGCCCCCGAATCTGACCTGCTTACCCCCGGAATCGGTAAGCCTTGCGCCCAGCGCCTGCGCCATGCCTGCACCGGCGTCGTTGGTGGCGCTGCCTCCAACACCGATTATTACCTCGCGACAGCCCTTGTCCAGGGCCTCCCTGATCAGCTCGCCGGTGCCGTAGCTTGTAGCGATCAGGGGGTCGCGCCGTTCCGGAGGAACCAGCGCCAGCCCGGAAGCCCGCGCCATCTCTATAACCGCGGTTTTGCCGTCGGGCATCACGCCCCACTGCGCCCTGACCGGTTCACCCAGCGGGCCCGTGACCTGTGCCTCAAAGAAACTGCCTGAAGAGCCCACAAGGGCTTCCAAAGTACCGTCGCCTCCATCGGCGACCGGCAGCAGCACGTTCTCCGCATCCAGATACACTCTGAGCACGCCATTCCGTATGGCGTGGGCCGCTTCCATGCCGCTGAGGCCGCCCTTGAAAGCCTGTGGGGTTATGACCACTTTCATAGGTGTATTATTGCAAATGTGCCTTCTGATACACTACTGCCCTCTGAACCCATTGGTGGAGGTCAGCCATAGATATTGATCTGGTCTTCTGGCGTTTGCTGCATATAGTTTCCGGTGTAATCTGGGCCGGCGTCTCCCTGTTCCTGGCTTTTGTACTTGAACCGCGCCTGAGAGCCCTGGGGCCCGCCGTGCAGCATATGGTCATGCGCTCCATAGCAGGAGCCATTGGAGTTACCTTCGCTTCTACGGGAACCATCACCATTGTATCCGGCATCGTTTTGATTTTCGTGCTAAGGGGCAACAGCCTGGACACGCTGCACGAAACGGGCTGGGGACAGGCCATGAGTCTGGGGCTGGTTACCACCGTGGCGGCTTATGTACTGAACCTGACGACCATACCCACCAACATCAAGATGCGGAAGATGGGCAATGCCATCCAGGGCCGACAGCCAACAGAGGAGGAGATGGACGAAATCCAAGGTCTATCCTCCCGGCTGAGGATATCGGGGCAGGTCACGGCTATCCTACTGCTCATAGCGGTATGTACGATGGCTGTTGCCAGGTTTGTTTGAGGAGGCACGTTGTCCACCAAAGAGGAGATGAAGGCGAAGGTCAACGAGGTTATCGATCGGTACGCCGCTGATCTGATAGATGTAGCCAAGCGGATCCTTGCCGGCCCGGAGCCCGGTTTTAGAGAGCAGAAAACGTCCCGCTTGGTCCAGGAAGAGTTCAACAAGCTGGAGCTTCCTCACAGGGACAACCTTGCCATTACCGGAGTCAAATCCTGGATGGATGCGGGCTCGCCGGGGCCATCGATAGCGGTCATTGGCGAGCTGGACTCCATGATAGTACCAGACCACCTCCAGGCTGACCCGGATACCGGAGCCGCCCATGCTTGCGGCCATCACTGCCAGATTGCAATGATGCTCGGTGTGGCCACGGGGTTACGGCTTTCCGGTGTGCTAAACCAGCTTTCGGGCAGATTGGTGTTCTTTGCCGTCCCCGCCGAAGAGCTGGTTGAAGTGGAGTTCCGCAACGGTATGAGACGGGAAGGCAAGGTTGAGTTCATAGGCGGTAAGCCTGAGCTGGTGCGGCTGGGGGAGTTCGATGACATTGACCTGGCAATGATGACCCACACCACCAGCACGCCGGAGGACGGGCTGCTGGCCGCTTCCGGCACAAACAACGGGCTTGTGGTGAAGCACATCCAATACCTGGGAAGGGGCGCCCACGCCGGTGGATCGCCGCACATGGGTATCAACGCCCTCAACGCCGCAATGCTGGGGCTGCAATCCGTTCATGCCGTGCGGGAAACGTTCCAAGGCTCTGACACGGTGCGAGTACATCCCATTGTAACCCGTGGCGGCGATGCGGTGAGCGCGGTGCCTTCCGACGTCCGGCTGGAGACATTTGTGCGCGCCAGCAACGTAAGCGCCATCTTGGACTGGGATAAGAGGGTCGACCGCGCCTTGCGCGCCGGAGCCATGGCGGTGGGCGCCAGGGTGAAAATCGATACCATCCCGGGTTATTTGCCGCTCAACATGAACAGGGAGATGATGGGCTTGTGGCGGGAAAACGCGGTTCGTCTCGTGAGCGAAGAGAACGTGAGCTACACCGGGCACCGCACAGGGTCGACGGATATGGGCGACATCAGCCAGATCATTCCCGCTATCCATCCCTACGCGGGCGGCGTTACCGGGATTGGCCATGGCGCCGATTACCTTGTCCAAGACTACACCAAAGCAGTGATCAACCCCGCCAAAGCCATGGCCATGACCGTCGTGGATTTGCTTGCGGACGGGGCTTCGCTTGCAAAGGACGTTCTGCACAAAGCCAAACTGCCCTATGAGAAAGAGTCTTATCTCAAGCTGATGCGCTCCTTCTCAAGGAGCGAGGAGTTCGCTGAGTAGGAGGCGCTTATGCCTGGCCCATTGGAAGGTTACCGCATAATAGATCTGTGCCGCGCCGGACCCGGCCGCCATGCCACAGCTATTCTGGCGGACTACGGAGCGGAAGTGGTCTCCGTGGTCCAGCCGGGATACGCGCAACGCGCCGCACCGGGCGAAGGCGGTATGCGCCGCGGCGACGCAGTCAACCAGCGCAACAAACGCAGCCTGTTTCTAAACATGCGTGGCGAGGGCGCTCTCGACGTATTCATGCGGCTGGCCAAGCAATCGGATGCCGTGCTGGAAAGCAACCGGCCCGGCGCAGTGAAGCGCCTGGGTGTTGACTACGACTCGGTAAAGGCGGTCAAGCCGGACATCGTGTACTGCTCGCTGACAGGCTTCGGTCAAACCGGACCGTATTCGGGCCTTGCCGCCCACGATCTGGCATTCCAAAGCGTAGCGGGCATGCTGCCGTTGGACGACGACGGCAAGCCGCAAGTCCCCATAGTGAGCCAGGGTCAGGCCGACCTCAATGCCGCTTACTTCGCCGCCATGGCGCTGTTGATGGGACTGCTGCGATGCGCCAGCAACGGCGAGGGCCAGTACATTGACGTGTCGTTTACCGACGTCTCTCTGAGGCTGCCCAATGAGCACAAGGACGAGATGCTAATAGGCGCCTATCCCGGTCTGAGCATCTACGAGACCAGCGATGGCCGCCACGTGGCATTGAGCACGCGGGAGCCCTGGTTCTGGGAACGTCTCTGTCGCCTCTTGCAACGGGATGATTGGATACCTCACATACGCCCGACCGGAGAACTGCGAGATGAGATGTTCCGCTTCTTCAGAGAGCAGTTCAAGAGCAAGCCCCTTGCTGAATGGATGGACATCCTTGAAGAGCACGACATCGAGTTCGGGCCGGTCAACTCGTCTATGGAGCACTTCCTCAACGACGCTCACTTCAAAGCCCGAGAGATGATACTGGAAACAACCGCTCCAGACACCGGCGAGAAGCAGCATGAACCCGGTTTCGGCATGAAGTTCGCAGGCACGCCCGCCGAATTGCGCCACGGGCCATCGTTCATGGGATCCGACACGGAAGCCATCCTCACCGAACTAGGCTACACGCTGGAAGAGCAGGCCAGGCTGAAGGAATCCGGGGCAACGGGCTAGAATGCGGCAGGTCTACGGCGTCCACCTGAGCTGATTGGCACGCTCTGGCTTGCCTGCCCGTAGCAGACAGGCTAAAATCAGAGGGTTGTCTCCGCACTCCCCGGTAGCTCAGTGGTAGAGCGGTCGGCTGTTAACCGATTGGTCGTAGGTTCGAGTCCTACCCGGGGAGCCAGCTCCCTGATACGCAGTACCTCGATCGCCCTCGTCTCGCTTAGTGCCCTCAGGAGGACGCGCTAGGGGGTTCCTCGCCATATACTATCTTGCGGACCGGGTAGTTGATCTCAATGCCTTCCACGGCGAACCTGGCGTGGAGCCGCTTGATGAGGTCGTTGGTCACCACGAACGAACCAACGCGGTCCGTGGCTTGCAGGAATATCCAGAAATTCACGTTCGAATCGCCGAAAGAGTCGTACCCAAACCACGGCTCCATGCTCTTCACGGCTTCGTCGTTGTCGGCAATGACGCCCCGGGTCACGTCCAGCGCCACTTCCTGGACCTGCTGCAGGTCGCTGGAATAGCTGACGCCGCAGGAGACGAGGATGTTGAGTGCGGGGTCGGGCCCTTGGTAGTTGGTAATGATGGTGTCGGCCATAACTGCGTTCGGGATGATGACCAGGGTGTTCAACCAGGTCCTGATCTTCGTGGTGCGCCAGCCCACGTCAACCACATACCCGGCCGGCCCGCCTTGGAGTTCAATGTAGTCTCCCGGCTTGATGGCCTGGTCCGACATAACGTAGGTGCCGGCGAAGTAGTTGGTCAGCGTCGGCTGCAACGCCAGAGCGACTGCTAGCCCGGTAATGCCCAGGCCGCCAAGCAGCAGCCCGATGGAGTAGCCAAGGGTGTCTAGAATGAGGACGAGCGCTAGGCCGTAGATGAAGACCCGCAAGAAGCGACGTAGCAGCGGTAGGCTCCGGTCGTCGAAAGTTGTCTCCGTCCGCGCCGCGATGTTGGCTATGTACCAATTGACCGCCGCGCTGCTCCCAGCCGAGAGAGCGTGGGCGCCAACCAGGATGGCGAGAATGGTGAACCCTTGTTGCACTTCGGTGCGCCACTGATCCAGCTGTTCCACGAAGCCTATTCCGACATACGCGCCGAGAACGACCACGAAGGCCACAAGAGAGTTTCGAACCGACCTGAGGGCGACGCCTCCGATGCCGTAAGGGGTTCTCGTATCTAGGCGAGCAGCGACAAATCGCACCACAAACGCAACTGCCGCAGCCACGGCAAGCGATATAGCGAAGACGACTCCGCCAATTACCGCACCTTCGTATCCAGCGTCGCTGAACATACGCGGCAATAGTACCATCAAATCGGCTTCTTGTGGGGGGCGTAATAGCTTACCTTACGGCCATCAGGCCTCCTGGACGGGCCGACTTCATCGGGGCGCTATCCTTGCTTGGACTGGACACTCAACGGCGTCATTGCCATTCACTTTGACACGACATGGAAGGTGGGTTAGCATCGGCAGATGCATAGGCTTCGCACCCAGCTATCCCCAACACTTGCCGGCTTGGTCATTCTTGTCACCAGCTTGAGCTTTCTCGCCGATTTTCCTGCTTGGCGTTCACGTCTAGATGATAGTGTTAACGATATTTTCCCGGTAGGCGCAGCATTGTTGCCGTATATTGCTCTGGCCGGTATTGTCTATAGCGGTGGGCAACTAGGCATTTGGCTGATCGGGAAATGCATCGGCTTGTTACGTAATCGCTCGCGCGTTCGTGAGTTTCAAGCTTTGGAAGATCCCCTAGGGAAGTCCAAGCACCATCTTATACAGTACGTTGAAACCCCTTCGTCCTCACCTTTAGGTAAAGTGTCCGACCGCTCTGCGCTGATAGTGGAGTTAAACTTGATAGTGAGACAACTTATAGAACTCGATATACAAGTGCCCGACTTTGGTTACCTGATCAATCGGGAGCGGTCTCAGTCCTGGGTAGCCTACCTGGCAGCAATGGAAGAGTTAGCCAAGGGCGGCAGATTGGAAGATGCCCGTGAGGGTAGCATCAGCCGAGAACGTTAGGACGGATGCAACGTTCAACGCATCTGCATGCCTGACATCCTCAGCCAACGAGCTCACCCGCTATACCCGCTTTCGGCGCGCCACTTGAAGTAGTCCTTCAGGCCGCTTAGCACATCCGTAGTCGCCTCAAAGCCGAAATCTTCCTTCATTCGAGAGACGTCCATGTGCGGGGTCTCATCACCGACCAGGTCAGGAGGTATGGGCTCAACGAATTTAGTGTCTGGGCAGGCCTCGCGGAACGCATCCACAACCCGGCTGGTTGGGGTGGTGATGCCCCTGGCCAGATTGTACAGCCGGTGCGGCAACTGGGGCGCATCCAGGACGGTGGCAAGGCCGTTTGCAATATCCAGAACGTAGGTGTAGTCCCCGGGCGCTTGAGCCATGACCTCTATCGGTTCGCCACGCACCGCGCTCCCTGTCCAGTCGTGCAGGAGAGACATGTTGGCCCGGTAGCCGGTTATGCGCTCCATGGGGCCGTACGGGCCGCCGAGTCGGACGCTCACCGTGTCAAGACCATGTAACTCCCTGTACCGCTCCGCAATGCGCTCGCAGGCGTACTTGGAGATGCGATAGAGGGCTTTGGGATGGACAAACGTTCCTCGTTCAGAGGCCTGGGCGCAGTCACCCCCTCATAGACGGCGCCGGAACTGACGAAGAGAAAGCGCCGCACGGATATTCGGCTGGCAAGATCAAGCAGGTTCACGGTGCCCATGACGTTCACTTCCACTATGCTCCGGCTGTAGTCGTGCTCCACGGGACCGCGAGACCCTGGAGTGTAGGCAACGGCGTGAACCACTTTGTCTATGGAGTGGTCCCTGGCAAGCTCATCCAGGGCGTTTAGGTCAAGGACGTCCGCCGTGTGGAAGGTTATGCGGTCTCGCCAGGGTTGCAAGTAATCCTTCAGCATATCGTCAGGCTTCGATATATCGAGCGATACCACCCGGTGGCCGCGCTCGGCAAGGACTCTCACTATGTTGGAAGCAACGAAACCGTTGCCGCCTGTGACCAAGGTGACCATGTCCTGAGCCTCCTACAACTTTCGCCTTGGCTCTGCGGTAAACATGCGCACGAGAATGTATCCCACCAAGCCGGAGATAATGGATCCAGTGAGTATGCCTATCTTTGAGACATCCAGCAGATCTCCACTACCGAAAGCCAGCCCGGATATGAACAGGGACATGGTAAAGCCGATACCCGCCAGCCATCCCACGGCATACATCTGAGGCCATGTGACGCCTTCAGGCAGGGCTCCCCAATCCAGCTTAACGGCCAGCCATGCGGCAAAGGTGATACCTGCCTGTTTACCCACAACAAGGCCCAAGATGATCCCCATGCTTACGGGATCAAACAGATGCGCGCTAAAGTCAGAGCCAAGGGTAACGCCGGCGTTTGACAGGGCAAAGAGAGGCACAATTCCAAAGGCTATCCATGGATGAAGCGTATGCTCCAACCGTTGCAAGGGCGTCCAAACTTGAGTAATGGCCTCTTCCATGTGCTGCAGAGCTACCTGTTGCCCCTGTTGGGCGGGGCCGGCTTCACTCACATTGCCTGCTTCTTTATATTCATTCAGGATCTCACGGCCGCTTTCAAGAAATTCGTCGGCATCCGTGTCCAAGCGCGCCGGGATAGTGGAGGCAAGAAGGATCCCTGCAATGGTGGCGTGAACGCCGGACTGCAAGAAGGCAAACCAGAGGAAGAACCCTATAATTAGATACGGCAAGGGGTGACGTATCCCAATACGATTGAAGGCAACCAGCAAACCGAAAATACCTAAGCCAATGAGTAGGCTGAGAATAGATATCTCTTCCGTGTAGAAGAGAGCTATTACAAGCACCGCGCCGATGTCATCAAAGATGGCGACGGCAACAAGGAATGCCTTTAGCGCCAGGGGAACACGAGACCCGAGTACGGCAAGGACCCCCAGGGCAAACGCAATGTCGGTGGCCATGGGTATGCCCCAGCCAACCGAGCCCTCTGAGTTGAAGTTGAAGGCGGTATAGATAAGCGCGGGAACCGCCATTCCGCCAACGGCGGCAATCATGGGCAAGGTGGCTTGCCTTAAAGACGACAGCTCACCAACTATTAGCTCACGCTTTATCTCCAGACCAACGACAAAGAAGAAAACCACCATGATGCCATCGTTGATCCAGTGCCCCAAGTCATGGGATATGTGAAAGGCGCCCACCTCAATGGCAATTTCAGTGTGCCAGAAGTCGAAATAGCTCTCTGACCAGGGGGAGTTGGCCCAAACCATGGCGACAACGGCGGCCACGAGCAGGACTACTCCGCCGGAGGCCTGTTTGTGAACGAAGTCCCGCAAAGGTTGCAAGAACTGCTCAATAGGCTGTGGACTATGTCTGGAGTCAGCGCGCCGCATTGGGTGAATTATATCTTAGTCTGGCCGCAAAAGCGCCAGTGCTTTAGTCCACAATACTCTACGGCACGAACAAAACGATCCACCAGCCTTCATCACCTCCACATTCTCCGGGGGCTACGGTTGCGGTTGAGTGGGGTTCAATCCAGCCCGGACCGCTTCAGCAGCTCAGGCAGAGAAAACTCCTTGCTCTGGAGGAACGATATCTGGTCGGTCTCACGCTGATGGAGCTCTTCCACCTTGGCTGGGAGTTCATCGATCACTTCGTGCGGAATGGTTATTACGCCTATCTTGTCGGCGAACACCAGGTCCCCCGGGCGAATGATCTGGTCGCTGAGGGTAACGGGGTTGCCGGTATCCACCATGTTGACGAACGCGCCGGTGCCGTGGGCGGATACCGTGCCCGGGGCAAACATGTGAAACCCAATCTCGTGGACTTCATCCGTGTCCCGGACGCCGCCGTCGGTGACAATTCCGATTGCGCCCAGAGAGCGGGCGGTGTTGGCCATGATGGCGCCAAAGACCAGGCTGCGGACCCTGTTGTGGCCTCCCGCCTTCATCACGATCACGGCGGGTTTGGGCGAGGCATCTATGGACTCAAGGTAACGACGCTGCACGTCGGGGCGCACGGGGCGGTCCGGGGTGAGGTTGTCCAGAACAGCCGTGATGGCAAAGCCGACCATGGGCCCCAGATCGGGGAAGAGACAGCGGACGTCGTAGCCCAGATAGCCCTCCGTAGCGGGACGGACGCCCATCATGCGAATGGTGTCCGATATTTCAGGCGAGGTGTACTTCTTGAGGGCGTCTAGTTGAGCTTGGCTGATCTGCTCAGGCATGTCGTGCTCCTTTCAAGGCGGCGTGCAGATGGTCTTGTTCTTGTTTTACATGGTAGCGGCTGCCGGTGTCTATGCCAACCGGAGTATCGTGTAATGCAGGTTCCGGGTGATGGTTGACCACTTGACATAAGTCGTGTTGACAAAAGTGGCGTTTTTGGCACCAAAAAGGGGGTTTTTGGCGTGAAATGGCGCTTAACGGTGGAGTCGTGTTGTGCCTGAGAAGGGGATTCGTTTCCAACGTTATGTCAAGTACAAGGCTAAATTCAGGCGAAATTTTGGCGGAGGTGAGAAACGAATCAGATTCCGGGGCAAAGTAGAGGGTATGGAGGCGGGCGTTTTGGCCCCCTATGGGGGAGCTACGCCGATGCCGTAGGGGTTGTTGGGCGCTGTTCTGGGAGTGCATGGGTTAAGGGTAGCGGGCGCGGAGGGGTATAGGGAAGGGAGAGATGTCAGGTGGAAACGGAGCCCCGCCCCCTGGATGCCCGTCGCCACGGGCATTACGAGCTACGCCACCGCCTGGATACTCGCGAAGGGTGTAATCCGCGTCCGTTAGCCTTTATGATACCAACCATGACAACCGACACGCCAAAAGGCTGGCTGCCGCGCGTGTGGGAGGTGCTTTTTGTAACGACGCGGCTGGGGCTGACCTCGTTCGGCGGGCCGGTGGCTCACCTGGGCTACTTTCGCGAGGAGTACGTGCAGCGGCGGAAGTGGCTGGACGAGCACACCTACGCCGACATAGTCGCGCTATGCCAGTTCCTGCCGGGTCCGGCAAGCAGCCAGGTGGGCATTGCGGTGGGGATGACACGAGCCGGTCTGCTGGGCGGTTTCGTAGCCTGGCTTGGCTTCACACTGCCCTCCGCCGCTGCGCTCATCCTGTTCGCCTACGGAGTCACCTCGTTTGACATAGCCGATGCGGGCTGGCTGCACGGCCTGAAGGTCGTGGCGGTTGCGGTGGTCGCCCTGGCGGTTTGGGGAATGGCGAGAAACCTCTGCCCGGACAAGCCGCGCGTTACCCTGGCCGTTCTGGCGGCCATAGCCATACTGGCCGCGCCCAACGCCCTGCTCCAGGTGGCGGTTATCGCGGCAGGCGGGATACTGGGATGGCTGTTTCTCCGCAGCGAACAGTCCGAGACGGCGACGGCAAGCAGACCCCCCGTTGGCCGTGGCATAGCCATCGCATCGCTGGCGGTTTTCGCCGGCTTGCTGATCGGCCTCCCCTTGCTTCGACAAGTAGTGTCGTACGAGGCGTTGGAGATTTTCGACAGCTTCTTACGCGCCGGGTCGCTGGTGTTCGGCGGCGGGCACGTGGTTCTGCCGCTGCTGCAAGCGGAGGTCGTGCCCCCGGGCTGGGTGAGCAACGACGCCTTCATTGCCGGATACGGCGCGGCACAGGCGGTACCGGGGCCTCTGTTCACATTCGCCGCCTACCTGGGAGCGGTCATAGAGGATACGCCCGCCCGCTGGATGGGAGGCGTGTTCACCCTAGTCGCCATCTTCCTGCCGTCGTTCTTCCTGGTCACGGCGGTCTTGCCCTTCTGGGACAGGCTGCGGAGCATGGGCAATTTCCGCCGGGCGCTGATGGGCATCAACGCGGCCGTGGTCGGTCTACTGCTGGCTGCGCTGTACGACCCGGTGTGGACGAGCGCTATCCTTGGACCCGCCGACTTTGCACTGGGACTGGCCGCCTTTGTGCTGCTTGCCTTCTGGAAGTTCCCGCCGTGGCTGGTGGTGATACTCGCCGCCCTGGGGGGCCAGCTGATCAGCATGCTGTAGCAGGCGGATGCGGGTGGTTTTATTCTCTATACAAGGACAGAGACCGCCCGTTTGGGCGGTCTCGACCCTACCGGCGAAGCGATAGGGGTGGTATCAATCAACATACCAAAAGTGCCGTGGGATGTCGACCTTCGCTTGTTCACTCACAGCTTTAATGACCCTACATCCCAGTCACTAAGTCGAATGGCCGCTACGCTCTATAGAAGCCCTCGCTACGGCTTCTTCCTGAAGAGTCTCTTTAGGCGCTCGCCGTGGTTCCAGAGCCCGGTTACGACGAATGAAGCTCCCAGCATCTTGACGATGTCGCCGGGCATGTAGATGTACATGCCATCGACGAACAGCTTGCCTTCCGCCGGCCACCCGAAGTCTATGACGGAGAGCCATATCAGTGCAGGGATATACAAAGCCAGCCCGCCGAGAGTAATTGCCCACAGTGACCTGGAATGGGTGAACCCCATTTGGCTGAGATATCCGGTCACCGCCGCGGCCACTATGAAGCCGATGATGTAGCCGCCGGTTACGCTTGCGATGGAAGCGTTCCAAGCATCCACGGGAGTACGCAACGCCCACGGGTCGGAGCTGGCGAACATAGGAAGTCCCAGTGCGCCCAGCCCGATATATCCAAGCACGGCCCCCGCTCCCCATCTCCAGCCCATGACCCCGCCGGTGAGAAGCACGCCGAAGGTCTGCAGGGTTATCGGCGTGGGGTTTTCAGGCAGGTAGAACCTGGCCTTGGCGCAAACGAACATCAGGGCGATGAGCACGACCGAGGCAAGAACTCGATGGCCCGTGTGAGCGTTGGGAAAGAGGGTATCGAAGAGGGATTTGTCTACTCGACGCAGCGTGCCGAGAGCGCCATAGGCGGGTGCGCTTGCTTGCATTTAACCGTGCCTCCTCAACCGAGTATGCTTCATCGGTAACAGGGCAAGAGTATCGGCTAGGGTCTGTGTGAAGTCAAGCGGGCGGGCGCCTTCCTGGATGCCCGTCGTCACGGGCAAGACGAAAGGGCGGTTCGCGAACTGCCCCTACATTTCCGCTCATTTGGTTCGACAAGCTCACCATGAACGGGGCCTCCCCACCAGATTGCTTCGCTGCGCTCGCAACGACGGAGTGGGGTTTGGCAATGATGGGGAAGAGCCGTTCAGGAAGACCCCTGTTGCTGCGGCCTGAAAGCGCCGCGCCAGTCGCGCGATGTGTCCAACTGAGGAATCTCCGGCTTGGGGACGGAACTCTCCACGGTTTCCGCCCACTCCCTGGCGGAGGCAATCAACTGGTCCTCTATATCGTAGGCAAGGGGGTCGGCCATGAGGACCTGCATCTGCTCATGGTCAATGCTGGACCAGTTGTCCACCATCCACTTGGCAGAACGCCGCATACCCTCATCCGGCGGGACAAGGTCGCTGTAGCCCAGCAGCTTCTTCATGCTGTAGACGCTAAGCTGACCGGTGCGCCTGTTGGAATAGCCGCCGGCCAGGTCGTAGGCCATGGGATGGCCTATCTCCACCATCTCGAACTCGTGGTCAAGCGCCTCGGCAACGATGCGGACGGTGTCGCTGACGGTGTATCCCACCTCGTCTACGGAGTTGAAGATATGGCCGTCGCCTTCCGATTTATCGCAGCCAAGGAGCATCATGTGCGCGGCGTTCTCGGCATAGCAGGTGAGGCGGAGCTGGCTGCCATCGCCGGGGATGATGATGCGCTTTCGACCGTCCAGTACACGCTTGACTATGGACCACATCCACTGCCGTGGCGCCCTTGGGCCGTACACCGACGTATAGCGGAACATAACGGCGGCAAAATCGCCGTTGTTGTGGTGCTCCATGACCCGCCGCTCGGTGTGGGCAATGGCGAAGCCATACGGGTTGAGGTCGCGTTCAGTGTAGGTGGGAAACTCCTCGGGAAGGGGCATCTCCAACCCCTGGGGGAAGGTCAAGTGCTCGGGGCGGATGAAGCTGGGCCCGCCTGCGCCGACCAGTTTGCGAGTGCGGCCGGCAACCACATCGGCGATGTGGCGGAGGCGGCCGTACATCGACACCACGATGTCCCACTCCTGACCCTCAACGTCTTTGGCAAACGTCTCTTTGGTGAAGGGGTCACCGTGCACGTGGCCGTGGGTTTGGGGAATGTCGTCGGACTCATGGAAGCCGCGATGATACACGGTGACCTCATAGCCACGGTCCAGAAGCCCCTGAACTATCAATGGTCCGGTGGGGCCCGTGCCGCCCACAACTAAAGCCTTCATCTTGCCACCTCCTTCAAGACGCGGGGAGTGGCATAGGCATAACACCGCCTTGGGATGCTGTCAAGGACGTGCCGCCGTTTCCGTTCATGGTGAGCAGACGCTCCGTCCCGTC
Source organism: Dehalococcoidia bacterium (assembly GCA_965220545.1). GTDB lineage: Bacteria > Chloroflexota > Dehalococcoidia > Lucifugimonadales > QGNO01 > DAOUJH01. The sequence continues at coordinate 233,561 of CBDCQF010000011.1, read as the reverse complement.
CCTGGATACCCGCCGCCGCGGGTATGACGATGGGTGCGTGGGCATGACGAGCGAGGAAGCGCTGGCGATGGCCTTGGATTCTTCGTCGCGAGGCTCCTCAGAATGACGCCACCCGCCGCCAGATTGCTTCGCTGCGCTCGCAATGACGCTTCTCTTCGGCTGCTCGGATGAACTCCCATCCGCCGCCCCTGGATGCCTGCCGCCGCGGGTAAGACGGGTGCCCGGCGGCTGTCCTCAACTACGGCGTTGTGTTACCTTAACCACTGCCCTTATAAACGACTTAGTGAGACGAGGTAGAAACCCCATGGCTAATACGCAAGACCGTGTGATACTGCCACAGCATTCACACCCCTTGAGATATGAGATCACACTGGCTCCCGACCTGGAGAGCTTCACTTTTACCGGCACTGAGACCATAGACGTTGAAATTACGCAGCCCACCGCCGCTTTGTCGCTGAACGCAGCCGATATAGAGGTGCAGTCGGCGGCTGTTACGCCAGCGGGCGGCGGGATGAAGCAAGCAAGCGACATAAGCTACAACGAAGAAGCGCAGACGGTTACCTTCGACTTTGGAGACCCAATGCCCACCGGCCGCGCCAAACTCGAACTGAGCTTTACGGGAGAGCTAAACGATAGGCTGCACGGCTTCTATCGCAGCACCTATCAGTCGGCAAACGGCGAAACGCGGGTCTTGGCGGCCACACAGTTCGAGCCGACAGACGCGAGGAGGGCCTTCCCCTGCTGGGACGAACCCAACAAGAAGGCGACCTTCGACGTGACGCTGGTCATTCCATCGCACCTCACCGCCGTGTGCAATACGCCGATAGTCGGCGAGTCGGCGGAAGGCAGCGACAAGAAGCGAGTCCAGTTTGCGGAGACGCCGCCGATGTCGACCTACCTGCTGGCCTTTGTGGTTGGCGAATTGGAGTCGATAGAGGACACGGCGGACAACGGGACGCTGTTGAGGATATGGACGACACCGGGGAAATCGGAGCAGGGGCGTTTCGCGCTGGAAGCGGCAAAACGGCTGCTGGCCTACTACAACGACTACTTCGGGATCCCGTACCCACTGGAGAAGCTGGACCAGCTAGCGATACCGGACTTTGCGGCAGGGGCAATGGAGAACTGGGGCGCCATCACATACCGGGAGGTGGCGCTGCTATTTGACCCAGAGAATTCCTCGCCAAGAGCGCGCCAGCTCATCGCGGAGGTGGTCGCTCACGAGATGGCGCACATGTGGTTCGGCGACCTGGTGACCATGGACTGGTGGAACGACCTATGGCTCAACGAAAGCTTTGCTTCGTGGATGGCGACCAAGGCGGTAGACCATCTGTACCCGGAGTGGGACCTGTGGACGCAATTTGTATCGTCCGACGTGAACGCGGGTCTGGCGCTGGACGGACTGGAGAACTCGCACCCCATAGAGCAAGAGGTGAAAGACCCATCTGAAATCAACCAGCTCTTTGACGCCATCAGCTATCAAAAAGGGGCCTCCATTCTGCGGATGCTGGAGCAGTTCCTTGGCCCGGAGCAGTTCAGAAAAGGGCTGCGCCGGTACCTCTCAGAGCACATCTACCAAAACGCCACGGGTACGGACCTCTGGTCGGCGATGCAGGAAGAGACGGGACAGCCAGTGGTGGCTATGATGGAGAGCTGGATCAACCAGGTGGGATACCCCGTCCTCAACGTGGACGTGGATCGCGCAGACGCGGTATCGATAGGGCTTACGCAGCAACGCTTCCTCTACTCCGGGCCGAACCAGGACGCCACACTGTGGCAGATCCCGGTGAGGGCATCGGTTCAAGGAGTGACAGAACCGGTGTCCATGGTGATGAGCAACAGGGAAGCCGCCCTGGAAGCCCAGCTGCCGCAGGGAGTCAGCGATTTCTGGGTGAAGGTCAACTCCGAACAGACCGGCTTCTACAGAGTCCAGTACAAGCAGGAAGACCTGGCGAGGCTGATACCGGCGGTGGAGTCGCTGGAACTGCCCACCGCCGACCGTTTGGGGTTGCAGGCGGACGCCTACGCGCTGGCACGGGCGGGGCTGGCCCTGGCGACACAGTTCCTGGACCTGGCCAGGGCCTACGGAGAGGAGACCGAGTACCCGGTATGGGCCGATCTCACCGCCAACCTACGCGGGCTGGCATCGCTGATTGCCCAAGAGCCCTACTACCAGCAGTACCAGGAGTTCGGCAGGGGTCTGCTCAGCGGCATAGCTCACAAAGTGGGCTGGGAGAAAGAAGCGGAAGAAGGGCATCTGCAAGCCCTGCTGCGCAGCACCGTGCTAGGGCAGATGGGAGCATTCGGGGACAGGGAGTCCCTGGAAGAGGCGCAGCAACGGTTCCACCGCTACCTGGAGGAGCCGTCTTCGCTGTCGCCGGACATGCGCGCCGCGGTGTATGGCCTGGCGGCGCAAGGGGGAGACGGCAATACCTACACGTCCATGGAGCGCCTCCACGACGAGGCGGAGTTGCAGGAAGAGAAGGTGCGCTTGCTCATGGCCCTGTCCAGCTTCCAAGACCAGGAGTTGCTGCAAAGAACCATCGAGATGACGCTATCGGAGAAGGTGCGGTCGCAGGACAGCGTAATGCTGGTCAACTTCGTGGCGAGCAATCTCAAGAACGGTCGAGAGATCGCCTGGGAGTATGTCAAAAGCAACTGGCAGGAGCTGGACAGGCGGTACGGGGCGGGCGGTTTCGCCATGATGCGGCTGGTGCAGATTACGGGCGGTTTCACCACGCCCGAGGCGCGTCAAGAGGTGGAGGAGTTCTTCAAAGAGCACCCCACGCCCTCGGCAAGCCGCACGATTCAGCAGTCGCTGGAGCGGATAGGGCTGAACATACGCTGGCTGGAGCAGAACCGGGCCGGGCTGGCGGAGTGGTTTGGGGGGTGACGATGGGTGACACCCCCTCCGCCAGATTGCTTCGCTAGGCTCGCAATGACGTAAGGGGTGTGATGGGCCCCTCCCCGCCTGGACTCCCGACTTCTCGGGAGTGACGGTCGGTTGCGTCGGTTGCGACGGTATGGGATGCTTCGTCGGCGGGAGCGGTCCTGGTGCGGACGAGTTCAACCGACTCCTCAGCATGACAGCCGCGCCTCCCCGCCTGGGTTGTTCCCGTCTCCACTGGGAACAAGCCCGCGCAGGACGACGGTGGGGACAGATGTCAGCCCGGCCTACAAAGAAGCAACGATGCTCTGATACTCGTCTTCCGTGAACGCCTTCAAGGTGGTGGTGCGCGCATTGCCCTGTCCGCCCACTTTGAGCAATAGCGTTGCCGCGACTTCATCGTTGGGGAGCTCTGCCAGAGACACGAAGTCGTATTGCCCCATGGTCAGGTAGAAGAATATCAACTTGCCCCCAACGCCCTCGACAGCTTGCCTGACTGCCGCAAGCCGGTTGGGAGAATCCTTGATGTTCCGTATTCCCTCGTCGGTATAGTTGCCCAGCACCAGATAGCTTGCCATGATCCACCTCTGTTCTAATTTTGAGACAGCCGGAGAATATCCCCGACCCTTTGGGGTGTCAATTTCCTACTGATTCAGATGCTCCAGCGCAGGCCACAAGAGCCACATCTGTAACCGCGGACGTTTCTGTAGAGAAGAACGGCGACAACCACGGTTATGACTGTGTAGACAGCCAGGGCGCCAAGCCAGAGAAAGCCCCCTTGCACCAGTCCAACTATGAGCCACAATACAGATGTCAGCCAGAGCAGGGCCAGCCACAGCCCCACCTTCCTGCGCCAAGCCGCCGCCTGGGGACGCCAGGGGACATGCACGGCGGGACTATGGCAACGCGGACATTCGGCGAACCGCTTTGGACTGGATGGCTGCATGGCTTGATTGTACAGCTACAAAGCTCTAAACGGGGCGTCCGCGGAACGCGCCGACAACGTGGGCCGCGAGGTCTCGAATGCCGTCTCTGCGCCGCCCGTCGACGGTCAACAGGAGCAAAGCCAGTGATAGGAATATCGCCGATACGGCCAGTCGTTGCTCGGTTCCGGAGAAGACAAGCTGGGTAAGGAACAAAGCCAGCAGCAGGCCCATACCTCTCCAGGAAGCATACAAACGAAGAACCAGAGCAATAGCAAAAACGGTTTGAGCCATGGTCAGAATGAGCTCCACCTGCTGTCTGTGTGCCGAGATTCCAAGTAAGGTGGTCGATTCGCCGGTGGTCAAGGGGAGTGCGGCAACACCTCCAAAGCCAAGGCTATATGCAATGGGCAGACTGCCTAGAAGTAGGGTCCACTGGTTGACCGTGGCCGACACCAGCATAATCAACGCCGCACCTGGCGCCCCTCTCAGCGCAAAGTAGCTGGCAATAAGCATTTCAGGCGCCTCGGAAGCAAGCGGGGCCAGCCACTGGATGAGGACGAATTCATCTATTCCAAACTGGGCGCCGGTATCTATCAGTCCCTCGGCGAATAGCTCCGTGGAAAAGATGATCACTCCTATGGCGTACAGGAATATGAGAACAACGGCTATCCTGCGCCCGGCTGCCCCGAAAGAAGCTATGGCGCGTGAAGGGCCAATGAGATGCGGGTCGGAGTGCCCGCCCCGGCCGCTAAGCCAGATATATACGCCGAAAAGGGGAAGGAGAACGGCGGTGTCCCACAAAGAGATCTCACCCTTTACTACGATGAAAACCGCATACAGCGCACCGATGATAAGGAAGGCAATCTCGGTCGATACGCCGTTGGCTAGGGACACGTTTTGCTTGCGCTTGAACCAGTAGAGCAACACGACCAGTGGCCAACCCAATCCCACGATGAGCCTGTTCCCTCCCGTCATGTTGGCAGTAGCGTAGGAAGAGTAGAGAGATGAGGGATCGCTGCCCGCTTGGAAGGCTAGAAATAAGTCCACCGCTAATTCAGGAAGCACGGCCACCAGGGCAACAAGGGCCAGGGCCAACCCCTGGGATATATCGATCTCGGCGGCTTCCGAAGCCCAGGCAAGCAAAGCGGCAGCTCCTACTATGCCTGCCCCGAAGACGATTGTACCCAGCCAGGGAAAGAGGTGCGGATTCCCGGTAAGGATAACCAGCCAGCTGATGACGACGGCAGGAATACCCAGGCCAATGGCTACGGCCAGCAACGCCCAGTTGTGCATGCCGGTTCCGGTAGACGAGCTTTCTTCCACTGGCCCTACCTCACAAAGAAAGAAGCCCGCTCTAGGGGCTTCCTATTTCTAAACGTAGGGGGTGAGCAATCAGCCCACCTGTGTCACTTTGTAGGTCACCGCGCCCTTGGGGGTGATTACCTCTACCTGGTCTCCTTCAGAGCGGTCCAACACGGCCTGGCCTACAGGAGAGGCGGTAGAAAGCCTGCCGGAAGAGGGATCAGCCTCACTGGGCTCAACTAGAAGGTAGCTAATCTCCTTCCCGGTCTGAAGGTGTTGCAAAACTACGCGTGAACCAACGCTAATGAAAGCGCTTTTGGCTCCAGCGGAAGAGCCATCCATAATCACTGCATTCTTCAGGATGCTCTCCAACTCTCTAATCCGCGCTTCAGTCTGGCCTTGATGCTCTCTAGCTGCATCCAGGGGCGAGTTCTCACTGAAGTCCCCGGTTGAAGCAGCCTGGCGGATCTCATCCGCTATCTTGCTCCTCTCCGCCTTCAAGGAATCAAGGTCTTCCAGAAGCTTCTTGTGACCCTCCGGCGTTATCTTCTTGGGCTCCAATGCAACCCGTTTAGCCTGCGCCGCGGCTCTTCTCTTGCCGTTGCGCCTAATCCTGGCGAACGAGGCAAGCCTGGTCTCGGTCATGCCATGTTTGCGGAGGAAATTAAGGAAACGCTTGGTTATAGCCAGCCTTACGGTGCCGCCGTCCCCGGCGTACTCCAGGGTGGCGCTGTATTCTTCAACCTGAATGGGTAGAACTGCATTGACGGGGCGGTCCTGCCCACACCACTGGACAAAGCGAGAGAGTTCCCTCTTAGCCGCGTGCGCATCCTTCTCCTTCTGCGTTTCCAGGTACTGCGCAGCAGCATCCGAAAGGGTGGTTGGTGCCGCCGATCCTTCCTCAACAGTCATCAGTCAATTGATTGTAGGTGTGCCGTAAGGGGGTGTCAACCTGCACATCAAGGCCGCACTTCCTTTGAAATGGCAGTTCAGGTACAATAAATGTGCAGCTTTTAATGTCAGTGGCGGATAAAACCATCGGAGAAGCTATGGGATCCCACTGGATGCGCAACACAATAATCTATGCCGTGGTGGCTATTGCCATCATCCTGGTCTTCTACAACATTACCTCCGGCTCTCGCGGCCAAGAGAAGGATATAGCCACCGTGGTCCAAATGGCCCAGGAGGGCCTTCTGAAGTCCATTGTTGTGGACGGAGATAACCTGATCGTTGAACCGAGTGAAGGACCGGAGTTCACTTCTCGCAAGGAGCCCGGCACCAGCATCCTGGAGGTGCTCACCCAGGCCGGAGTAACGACAGGCGAAAAAGGCGTGCAGGTTACCGTCAAGGGCTCCAGCGGCCTGTCCAACATATTTGGGCTGCTCTTCAATTTCCTGCCGCTGATATTCTTTGGCGCTATTCTGCTGTTCATGATGCGCCAGGCCCAGGGCAGCAACAATCAAACCCTGAGCTTTGGCCGCAGCCGGGCCCGGCTGCTGGTCGGCAACAAGCCCAGCGTTACTTTTTCCGACGTGGCCGGTGTGGAGGAGTCCAAAATCGAGCTGCAGGAGATTGTGGAGTTCCTCAAGTACCCGGAGCGGTTTGTGTCGCTGGGAGCGCGCATACCCAAGGGAGTGCTCCTGGTGGGGCCGCCCGGCACGGGCAAGACCCTGCTCGCAAAAGCGGTGGCCGGCGAAGCGGGCGTACCGTTCTTCTCCATAAGCGGCAGCGAGTTCGTTGAAATGTTCGTGGGCGTGGGAGCGGCGAGAGTGCGGGACCTGTTTGACCAGGCCAAGCGCAACGCACCGTGCATCATCTTTGTGGATGAGATAGACGCCGTTGGCAGACACCGCGGCGCAGGCCTTGGCGGTGGCCATGACGAGCGCGAGCAAACGTTGAACCAGATCCTTGTGGAGATCGACGGGTTTGATTCCAATACCAACGTAATTGTGGTGGCGGCCACCAACCGCCCGGACATCCTGGACCCGGCGCTACTCCGCCCCGGCCGGTTCGATAGGCGGGTGGTGCTCGATTTGCCGGACATCGCGGGGCGAGAGGCCATACTGAGCGTTCACACCAAGGGGAAGCCCATAGACGAGGACGTCAACCTGGAAGTGATCGCAAAGGAGACCCCCGGGTTCAGCGGGGCAGACCTGGCTAACCTGGTCAACGAGGCGGCCATTCTGGCGGCGAGACGCAGCAAGAAGACCGTCATGTTCGATGAGTTTGGAGAGGCAATAGACAGGGTGATCGCAGGGCCGGAGCGGAAGAGCCGGGTGATCAGCCACAAGGAGAAGGAGATCACCGCCTACCACGAAGGCGGGCACGCCCTGGTGGGCCATAAGCTTGCCAACGCCGACCCCGTACAGAAGGTGTCCATAGTGGCTCGCGGAAGCATGGGCGGGTATACCCGGTTCCTGCCTGAAGAGGACAGGCACCTGTTCAGCAAGGCGCAGTTCAAAGACATGATGGCCGCGGCAATGGGAGGACGTGTTGCGGAGGAGCAGATATTCGGAGAGGTCACCACGGGAGCCAGCAACGACCTGGAGCACGCGACGCAGATAGCCCGCAACATGGTGACCCGCTTCGGCATGAGCGAGAAGCTGGGACCGCGCACCTTTGGAAAGCGCGAGGAGCTTGTATTCCTGGGCAGAGAGATATCCGAGCAGAGCGACTACAGCGACAACACGGCACAGAAAATCGACGACGAGGTGCACAACCTCATCCAGGAGGCCCACGACAGGGCGCAAGAAATCCTGGAAACAAACAAGGCAAAGCTGGTGCAACTGGCGCGGCACCTGATAACAAACGAGACCATTGAAGGCGACGCTCTTATCAAGCTCCTGGATTCGGAGGCGCCTCCGCTGGTGATCGAGCCCCTAGCGGCGCCATCCAACGACTAGCCCGCGCGGATAAGACGACGCAAGAAGGGCGGCTCCTCAGATGATGGAGCCGCCCTTCTCTTATTCGGTCTCGTCGTCCTCGGTGTCCAGGGGGCGCTCTCTGAAGTAGAGGCCCCACTTCTGCATGAGCCGCTTGACGTCGGCGTCTGCCAAGCCCGTCAGCTCCCTGAAGAACCCGGCCAGGGCGTGGACGTGCAGGTACTCGTCAGAGCATACCCAGCTTGCCTCGCTGGGCACCACGTAGATTAGGCCGTTCTGGTGCGCGCACTGCGCTTCCAGTCGCTTACCGGACCGGTCGTGCTTTATTGTCAGGCCATACGGCATATCGATAGCCTCAACCGCCGGCAGCTATCTTGGCTGTCGGCTCAGTCATGGCTTCGGCGTCCAGAAGCTCGTCAAGCTGCTCTTCGGTCAGATCGGTGGTCTCGCGAGCTACCTCACGTACCGTCTTGCCGGTGCGCTGCGCTTCCTGGGCTATCTTGGCCGCCGCGTCGTAGCCTATGGCGGGAACCAGGCCGGTGCAGATGGCGAGGCCCTGTTCGACCATTGCGGGACCCTTGGCGGTGGCGTTGATGCCGTCGATGCACTGCTCCACGAAGTTCTTGGTTACGGAGGCCAGCAGCTCGATGGACTGCACCAAGTTGTAGGCGGCAACGGGCATCATTACGTTGATCTCGAAGTTGCCCGACTGGCCGGACACGGTAACGGCGACGTGGTTGCCCATCACCTGGGCACAGACCTGGCAGACCGACTCCGGGATAACGGGGTTGACCTTGCCCGGCATGATGGAGCTGCCGGGTTGCACCTCAGGCAGTTCTATCTCGCCTATGCCGGCGCGCGGGCCGGAGCCGAGCCATCGAAGGTCGTTGGCAATCTTCATCAGGCTGGTGGCGATGGTGTTCATTGCGCCGCTGGCCGCAACGATGTTGTCCAGGGTGCTCTGCGCCTGGAAGTGGTTGGTGGTCTCGCGGAGCTCTACTCCGGTAACCTTGCTAAGCCTCTCTATGACCTTGGGAGCGAACTGCTGGTGGGTGCCGACACCGGTGCCCACAGCCGTGCCGCCCAAGGCGACTTCGGCGAGCTCGTCAAGGGCTTCACGAGCGCGCTCTATGGAACGCTCCGCCTGGCCCACAAAGCCGAGAAACTGCTGCCCAAGCCGGATGGGCGTGGCGTCCTGCAGGTGGGTTCGTCCCGTCTTGATGATGCCCCAATACTCGTCGGTCTTCTTCTGCATGGAGTCTCGAAGCATCTCCAGGGCGGGGATGAGCTCTTCCTGGATGGCCTGCGCCGCGGTGATGTGGATAGCAGTGGGTATGACGTCGTTGGAGGACTGGCCCTTGTTCACGTGGTCGTTGGGGTGAACGGGGCCTCGGGTGCCCCTGGGATGGCCAAGGAGCTCCGCGGCCCGGTTGGCAATGACCTCGTTGGCGTTCATGTTGGTGGAGGTGCCGGAGCCGGTCTGGAAGATATCGACGACGAAGTGGTCTTCCAGCTTGCCATCGATGACATCCTGCGCCGCCTTGACGATTATGTCGCCGGTGTCCTTGTCGAGCAGGCCAAGCTCCATGTTGACCTGTGCCGCCGCCTGCTTGATCTGGGCCATGCCCCGGTTGAAGTTGCGGGAGAAGCGCAGGTTGGAGATGGGGAAGTTGAGGACGGCGCGCTGCGTGGACGCGCCGTAGTAAGCGTCTTCAGGGACCTCCATCTCTCCCATGGAGTCCCGTTCAATGCGAGTCTTTTCCGTCATGTGTACCTCCTGAGTACCGAGTATGCGGGGGATTGTTTATTCCGGGGCACAGTCTATCACGGTTGCGCGAAGATGGGGAATTAGTCCCACGCCGACTCAATCAGCGGGACGCTCTGGCATCTCATGCAACGCTAGCTCTCACACTCAAACGCCCATGATGTGGTAGCCGCCATCCACGGGGAGGACGGTACCGGTGACGCCGCTGGCAAGGTCGCTGCAAAGAAACAGGGCGGCGTTGCCAACCTCCTCCTGTGTGACGTTGCGCCGCAGGGGGGCCCGCTGCTCATGGGTACGCTTCATGTCCAGAAAGCCACGGATGCCCCTGGCGGCCAGGGTATCGAGCGGGCCGGGCGACACGGCATTGACGCGGATGTTGCTTGGGCCAAGCTCAGAGGCAAGCTGTCGCACCTCGTTTTCCAGGGCGGCCTTGGCGGTGCCCATGACGTTGTACCCGGGATAGACCTTCTCCGAGGCGTGGAAGGTGACGGTGACGATGCTGCCGCCGTCCTTCATCAGAGGGGCTGCGTGCCGGGCGATGGGCAGCAACGAGTAGGCGCTGATATCAAGGGCGGTCTTGAACCCGTCGCGGGAGGTCTTGGAAAAATCGCCGCCCAGGTCTTCACGGTTGGCAAAGGCCACGCTGTGAACCACAAAGGAGAGTGAGTCGTAGCGGTTGCCCAGTTCGGCGAAGACTTCCTCTATCTGGTCGTCGTCGGTCACGTCGCACTCCCAAAGGGTGGCATCGTCCCAGTTCTCCACCAAACCGGCGACACGGCTTTTTAGTCGCTCGTTTTGGTAGGTCAACGCCAGCGTGGCTCCCGCATCGTGCAGCGCCTCCGCTATGGACCAGGCGATGCTTCGGTTATTTGCCACACCGAAGACAACTCCCTGCTTGCCCCTAAGGTCTATTGGATAAACTTTGTCACCGCTCATAATTCAATACTCTCCATAGGTTCAGCGTAGTCCTCCACCCTGTTCGGAGCCTCCATAGACAGCGCCTCTCTGTGACACATAGTAGTCGTATACGCGGCGCATGGTCTGATAAGGCTCGCGTTCCACTTGCCGATGGTGAACAGGCACTCGTCTTAAAAACAGCTTGGAGATCAGATGACGCCAGACGTAGGGGAAGAATCCCCACTGGAGCCTCTGATTGGCGTAGCAATACTGGCGCGCCAGAGGAGCCAGAGCTTCGTTATCCGCCAACTGGCCATCCAGCTGCGTGTCCAGATACCTCTTGCCAATCAGGATAACCGGCCGCATAAGAGGCAACGGTATGGTGAACCCCCTCAGAGCAGGCCAGGATAAGGCAAGAACTGTAGTCCTGGCCAACGCATCCGAGGAGACGCCATGCTTGCGCATCCGCCTTCCGGTGACAGTATCAGGAGCAAACCGCATGCTTGAATATAACTTGGATAGTTGAGGAAATCAGGAAAATACGCTGGTAGTATAGCACCTTGCATACGGTATTAGGCACATACGCGTGTTCCAAGATACGCTGAGCGGAGAAAGCTGTTAAACTAGACCCGCCATTGACCGGAGACACTTGGACAATCCCGGAGAGTCATGCAACCAGAAGACGTAGCACGCATAGCCGAAACGGCGGCCAGGCTCCAGGAAAACATAGAAAAGGTGCTGGTTGGCAAGGGAGACATCGTGGCGCTGGTGCTGGAAGCCGTACTTTGTGAAGGGCACCTGCTCATCCAGGATGTGCCCGGCACCGGCAAGACGGTGCTGGCCAAGTCCATAGCACGCTCTCTGGGATGCACTTTCCGCCGCGTTCAGGGTACGCCCGACCTGCTGCCTACCGACATCACCGGCACCTACGTCTTCAACCAGCAGACCTCGGCCTTCGAGTTTCGCTCAGGGCCGATAATGGCCCAGGTGCTGCTGGTGGACGAGATAAACCGCGCCACCCCGCGTACGCAGTCGGCGCTCTTGGAGGCAATGCAGGAGCGTCAGATCACGGTGGAAGGCGAAACGATGACGCTGGCCAAGCCGTTTCTCACCATTGCCACCCAGAATCCAATAGAGCTAGAGGGCACCTTCCCCCTGCCTGAGGCGCAGCTGGACAGGTTCCTACTCCAGGTTAGCCTGGGCTACCCGTCTCCAGAAGAGGACCTGCTCATACTCCGTAGATTCAAGGAAGACGATCCTCTAGAAGAGCTGGAGCCGGTAGTGGACAGCGCTGAGCTTGTGGAGCTACAGCGGTTGGTGCGCAAGGTACACGTGGCCCCGCCGGTGGAAGAGTACCTGGTCTCTATAGTTCACGCCACCCGTTCCCATCCCTGGGTAGACCTGGGAGCCAGCCCGCGCGCCATGCTGGCCTTGTATAGAACATCGCAGGGGCTGGCCGCGATAAGGGGCCGTTCCTTTGTCATACCGGACGACGTCAAAGCGCTGGCGCCCTACGTACTGACACACCGCATCATTCCCAAGGTACAGGGCCACATCCGCGGCCATACACCGAACGACATCATACGGGAGGTGGTCAACTCGGTGCCTGTGCCCGTAGAGGACGAGATGGGCGTTGCGGGTTTCCGGCACGTTTAGGAAAGATGGGCGGGTTCTGGGTCTTTTCCGCTATCGTAATTGTAGTTCTCAGCATTCTGATCAACTCCCTCTCTCTGCTGCTGGTGGGAACGCTGATGCTGCTCTTTGTTCTGATTTCCAAGTGGTGGGCCGACTATAGCCTCCAAGGGGTGGAGTACAAGCACCAACTGAACGCCAACCGCGTGTTCTCCGGTGAAGACGTTCAGCTAACCACGCAGACCACAAACAATAAGTTCCTGCCCCTGCCCTGGATTCAGATCAACGACGAGCTGCCGAAGGAGGTATCGGCCAGGCAGGGACGGGTCATAGCGTCAACTGATCCCACGCGAATGGCGCTGACTAGCGTTCTCTCCATGAGCTGGTACCATCGCACTACGCGCACTTATGACATACGGTGCCCAAGCAGAGGCCACTTCTTCATTGGGCCAACGCGCATTCGTTCCGGCGACCTGTTCGGCATGCATACCCGAGAGATGCGGGTGGAAAAAGACCAGACTCTTACCGTCTATCCACGAATCTTGCCTCTCCGAGTATCATCCCTGCCATCCCTGGAACCGTATGGCGACGTGCGGGTCAAGCGCAGGTTCCTGGACGACGTAACACGGCCAATGGGCAGCAGGAGATACCTCAGCGGCGACGCGCTGCGTCACATACACTGGAAGGCCACGGCGCATACCGGTATGCTCCAAACGCGCATCTTTGAAGCGTCCACAACTCCCAACTTCGCCGTTTTCTTTGGGACGCGAACCATAGAGCCGCCTCTGCAAGGCAGCCGCCCTCACCTTCTGGAGATGGGCGTGCTCACGGTAACGGCCCTGGTCAACCATGCTTTGAACAGACGTATCCCGGCAGGGGTCTATGTAAACCAGACCTCTCGCGATTCCAGGCAAACCATGGAGGTGCCTCCGGCACGCCATCCGGACCAGCTGGTGAAGGTGTTGGAGGTGATGGCGCACGTCCATCCTGAAGAATCTATGCCTCTGGCCAACCTGATAGAGGAAAAGAGCCGCAGCTTGCCCTGGAGCACCACCATCCTCGTGGCCACCGCCATTCCGGATCAAGCGACAATCAATACGCTGATGAGGATGCGCAAAGCCGGTTGGACCACAGCCCTGATACACGTAGGCGGTGATGCCGTGGATTACGCCAGGGAGGGAATTGCCAGGTATACGGTGGCCAATACCACGGAATGGCAAAGTCTAGAGGAGATAGTGATCCAGTGACCAACTTGTCACTGCCAAAGCAAGGAACCATAGCCGGAATTCTAACCTGGGTAAGCTCGTCAAGCGCGCTGCTCTGGGCCACGTTTCTCATGGAAGCCATGTGGTTTTACCTTTGGATGATATGGCTGGGCCAGTGGGATAGCTTTGGCGTTGGCGAAATGCCGTTCACCCCCTTTTCTATCCTCCTAATTCTCTGGGCAAGCTATTACGGGGTGCAGATCATAGGGCAGCAGAAATGGGCCACAGGCAGGACTCGTCTAACGGCAAGTCTCCTGGTCGTGGTGCTCCTGGGAGCAGTGGCAAGACTGGAAAACGGCGGCGGCTATGGCCTGTTGGACCTGGGCTGGTTGGGTTTTGCACGCGAGAGCCTGGTGGGAGGGATCCCCACAGGCCTACAGGTAACCCTTCTAGGTGGAGCTTATCTGTGGTGGAGAGGTTTCAGAATTGCCCAAGAAGGATTGGACAGAGAACAGGTCCTTTTCTCCTTCAAGGTAGGCCTAGTGGCAATTGTCCTTGGTCTGCTGGTCTGGGAAACGGCGCTGCGCTCCGGTTCAGAATTCGGAGCGACGAGGACCCAGGCAATTGCCATTGCATCCGTCTTCTTCTTGGCAGGCGTTTCTGCCCTGGCGCTAAGCCACATCATGCGGGCCAGGGCAGACCTGGCAAGGCATGAAGGCTTGCAACAGAGCTTCATAACGCAGTGGGCGGTGGTGCTTATGGGTGTTGCGGGGGGAATGCTGCTGGTGGCATGGATCCTGGCAGGACTGCTATCCCTGGACGTCTGGCAGCCCCTGCTAAAGGTCTTATCATTAGCCGCCAACCTGATGGGGCTGCTGGTCTACATAATACTTCTGCCAATTGCCTTTCTAGCCGCCGGACTGGTCTTTGCCGTGCAATGGATTGTCAGCCAGTTCGGAGGAGGGACCGTACCCAGCCTGGAACTGCCCGACTTCAGTGCTCTGAGAAGGATCCCGGAGGAGGGAGACCCAGCCACCGGTACAGCGGTATGGGTTGTGATAGTGAAGTGGGCGGCGCTTGTATTGGTGCTTAGCGCCCTGGTCTATTTGCTGGCGAGGCTGGTGCTTAGACGGCGCTCCAGCTTCACCGTCGGCGAGAGCGTGCCTGAAGTCAACGAATCCGTTGGGACGTGGTCAAACGCAATACGTGACATTCTTGCAGGACTGATCATGTTCGCGCTGTGGTTCAGAGGCAAAGGAAGGGCTTTGCGCCACAAGGTGCCCTTGCTCAGGCCGGCCTCTCCTGTACCTAGCTACCAAGGCGACATGGAAATCAGGCAGCTGTACAGCAGCCTTCTCTACGAAGCAAGGCAAGCCGGGTTCCCCAAGGAGGAAAGCCAGACCCCGTACGACTACCTGCCTGAGTTAGAGCAGCGACTGGTCGAGGACAAAGAAGCCTTGCAGACCATCACAAAGGACTACGTAGAAAGTCGCTACGGTGAGCGTCCTATTGCGAGCGCGGAACTGAGCATGCTGAACCGTTTGTGGCGAACGGTGGTGGTACACGTACGCAATGCGGGCGGAAGAAGAAAGGGCTAGCCGCCGCGCTTGTTGCAGGCCTTTACTAAAGAAGGGAGAGGCTGCCCCTAAGGTTGGCCTCTCCCTTCCACATCCAACTTACAGATGAGCTAAAGGCTCTTATTCGTCAGGCGCGGGCGCCTCCTCCACCGTGACCTCTTCCGCATCGCCCCCATCCGACTCAATATCGAAGCCGACGCTTATTTCCTCACCGCCCAGTTCAAACGTCATGCCAAAGTCCTCGGGGCTTAGGCCGTCTCCGTTTTGGGAATCATCTCCAACAATGTGCAGCATGGGATGTTCTTCAGCAATCAGGGGAAGCCCTAGCCGTTCACGACCCTCTTCCGATGAGTCCATCCTTGCCGGAATGAGGCGTCCGATTATCACGTTCTCCTTGAGCCCGAGCAACGGGTCAGTGGTGCCATGAACCGCGGCTTCGGTCAACACGCGGGCCGTCTCCTGGAACGAAGCTGCCGCCAGGAAGCTCTCCGTATTCAAGGAGGCGCGGGTCACCCCTAGCAGAACGGTGCTGGCCGTAGCCGGCTCTCCGCCTTCCGCCAGCACCTTTGCATTTATGTCTTCAAAGGAAAACCGGTCTACCATTTCACCGGGCAAAAGCTCCGTGTCCCCGGGAGCGTCCACTCTCACTTTGCGAAGCATCTGCCGGACGATGATCTCAATATGCCTATCGTCAATGGTGATGCCTTGAGTCCTGTAAACAGCCTGCACTTCTGAGACCAGGTGACGCTGTGTGGCGTCCTTGCCCAGAATTCGGAGGATGTCCTGGGGGTTGAACGGGCCGGAGGTCAACGGTTCGCCGGCATGCACTTCCTGGCCGTCCTGCACAATAAGATGCGCCGAGTGCGCCACAAGGTACTCCCGTTGCTCCTGTTCTTCCCAGGCAATGGTGATTTTCCTGCTCCTCTTGGTGAAGGAGACGCGACCGGAAACGGGAGCCAACATCGCATCCGCCGCGGCGCCCTTATCCTCAGCCTCCCCTTCCGCATCCTTGTGACGCGCCAGAGGCGATCCGGCTTGTATCCAGTCGCCGTTCTCTACGGCCGGGATGTATCCCCTGGGCATGGAGAACTCTTCCTGAAACTCCTCCGAGTTCACCACGCGAATACGCCTGCCTTCAAGGTCTTCATCCACTTCCACTTTGCCGTCTATTTCGGAAAGAAGCGCCATCCCCTTGGGCGCGCGAGCTTCAAAGAGCTCCTCCACCTTGGGCAGACCGCTGGTGATGTCTATACCGGCAACGCCGCCTGTGTGGAAGGTACGCATGGTGAGCTGAGTGCCCGGCTCGCCGATGCTCTGAGCTGCGACGATGCCAACGGCCTCACCCAGAAGCACCTCTTGGCCAGTGGCGGGGCCGCGTCCATAGCACAACCGGCAGAGGCCGCGCCTGGCGTTGCAGGTCAGCGGCGAGCGTACGTACACACGCCCCATGGACGCGTCTACCACAGCCTGGACGTTTTCTTCGTCCAATTGAACGTTGAAGTCCATTATTACTTCACCCGTATCGGGGTCGGCGACGGGAGCGGCGGTGTACCTGCCAACCAATCGATTCCTCAAAGGCGGAGCCATGGCGTTGTCGGGTTCTGCTTCAAGCCATACGCCTTCTGTGGAGCCGCAATCCTCTTCCAGGATGATCACCTCCTGGGCAATGTCTATCAGCCTGCGGGTCAGGTAGCCGCTTTCCGCCGTGCGCAGGGCCGTATCGGTTAGGCCTTTACGGGCGCCGTGGGTGGATATGAAGTACTCCAGCACGCTGAGCCCGTCTCGGAAGCTGGATTTGATAGGCAAATCTATGATCCTGCCTCTGGGATTGCTCATAAGGCCGCGCATACCGGCCATCTGCTTGATTTGAGCCAGGTTACCTTTTGCCCCTGAGTCGGCCATCATGTAGATACCACCGTAGGTGGGCAGGACCTCGCTAATCAGGTCGTTCATCTGATCGCTTGCTTCCGTCCAGATGGATACCTTCTTGTTGTATAGCTCATCACCCGTGATGAGTCCGGCAAGGTATTGGTCTTCCAACTCCTCCACCCTCTGATCGGCAGCTTCCATGAGCTCCTGCTTCTTGGCGGGAACCTCAATGTCGCTAATGGCTATGGTAGCGCCGGATTGAGTGGCATAGTGGAAGCCCAGGCGCTTGATTGAATCCAGAATGGGCGCCGTTCTATCGTTCCCCAGGTTTTGATAGCACTCAGCAACAAGGTTGCTCAACCCCTTGGAGTCCATTATCTGGTTCTTGAAGCCTAACTCCCCCGGCAGGATCTCGTTGAAGATGATACGTCCGCTAGAAGTCTTGACCCAGCCTTCTTCAGCCTCCGGTTCTTGCACGCTGATCTCTTCTCTGAGACCAACCAGGCCGTGGTCGTAAGCCAGCCTTGCCTCTTCCCTGGAGTGATACCTCTTTTTTTCGCCCGTACCATTTGGCTCTATCTGTGTCAGATAGTAGCAACCCAACACTATGTCCAGTGTGGGTGAGACTATGGGTTCGCCGGAGCGGGGCGAGAGCATGTTCTTGCTGCTCATCATGATGTGTTGAGCTTCACGCACTGCTTCCCTGGAGAGGGGAACGTGAACGGCCATCTGGTCGCCGTCAAAGTCCGCGTTGAATGCGGTACAGACCAGCGGATGTATCTCAATTGCGCTCCCTTCAATGAGAACGGGCTGGAAGGCTTGAATACCCAAGCGATGCAGCGTGGGAGCGCGGTTCAACAATACGGGCCGGTCCTTGATGACGTCTTCCAGAATATCCCAGACCTCAGGCCTGACGCGTTCCACCATGCGTTTGGCGCTCTTGATATTGTGGGCATGTCCCTCCAGGACGAGGCGATTCATTACAAACGGCTTGAACAACTCCAGGGCCATCCTCTTTGGCAGGCCGCACTGGTGCATCTGCAGCTCGGGGCCAACCACAATGACGGAACGTCCGCTGTAATCCACGCGTTTGCCCAGAAGGTTCTGCCTGAACCTGCCCTGCTTACCTCGCAAGAGGTCTGACAGCGACTTGAGCTTATGGTTGTGGCTGCCGGATATGGCGCGGCCGCGTCTCCCGTTGTCTATAAGGGCATCCACGGCCTCCTGAAGCATGCGCTTTTCATTCCTTACGATGATCTCGGGCGCGCCCAGGTCCAACAGTCTTCGCAGGCGGTTGTTCCGGTTGATGACACGACGGTACAGGTCGTTCAGATCGCTGGTGGCAAACCGTCCGCCGTCCAGCTGGACCATTGGACGCAGGTCGGGAGGAAGCACGGGCAGAACGGTAAGGATCATCCAATCTACCTTGTTTTCACTCTTGCGGAACGCCTCTACAACGCGCAGACGTTTGATAGCCTTCTTCCGGCGCTGGCCGGCGGTGGAGCGCACCTCGTTTTGCAAGGACTCATTGAGATCATCTAAATCAAGAGCCTGCAATACCTTGAGGATAGCCTCCGCGCCCATACCCGCATCAAAAACCTCTGCGAACTGTTCTCGCATCTCTCTGTATCTGTTCTCAGTAAGAAGCTGCAACTGCCTGAGGTCTTCCAGGTCGTCTATCCTGGTCTGGAACTCATCCAGGATACGTTCCTTAGCGCTCTGGAATCTCCGCACAGCTTTGTCCGCGGGAGTTTCCGTCTCCGCCTCTTCGGACGTAGACGCTTCCTGAGACTGGTCCTCTTTCTGCTCTTCCACGGACGCCTCAGCAGCTGCCACCTCGTCGTCCATCGCCTTCTGAATCTTCTCCAGTTCGGTGTCTTTGTCAGCTTTCAGTTGCTCCAGTAATCGCTCGCGCGCCTCTTCGTCCACGGAGACAACAACGTACTGCGCAAAGTAAAGGACGCGCTCCAGATTTCTGGGCGAGAGGTCAAGGAGCAGGCCAAGACGGCTGGACGTGCTCTTGGAGAACCAGATGTGAGCCACGGGTGCGGCGAGTTTGATGTGTCCCATGCGCTCACGGCGTACCTTGGCGCGGGTAACCTCAACTCCGCATCTGTCGCAAATGACGCCCTTGTAGCGGATCTTCTTGTACTTGCCGCAGAAGCACTCCCAATCCTTGGTTGGGCCGAATATCCTCTCGTCAAACAGGCCGTCTTTCTCAGGCCGGAGGGTCCTGTAGTTGATTGTCTCCGGCTTGGTCACCTCTCCGTACGACCAACTCATCACCTGGTCAGGTGAAGCCAGCGAGATTCTAATGGAATTGAAACCGGCACTTTGTACCATGCTTTCCAGTTCTCCTTGATGTAATGGGCTCTAAGGCTTTCTAAGCCCTCTAATTCCTCTAGACCCTGCCCTTAGGCGTCTCTCCGGGCTTCCTCAGCTACGCCTTCTTCCTGGGACTCGCCTTCTTCCGAGGGTATCTCTTGTTCAGACTGTTCAGATTCTTCCGAAGAAGCGTTGTCTTCCACCATCGCCTGACTATCTTCAGAAGGCGCGCTGTCTGTCGGGGGCTCCTGAGCATCAGACTGTTCAGATTCTTCCGAAGAAGCGTTGTCTTCCACCATCGCCTGACTATCTTCGGAATGTACACTGTCCGTCGGGGGCTCCTGAGCATCAGACTGTTCAGATTCTTCCGAAGAAGCGTTGTCTTCCACCATCGCCTGACTATCTTCAGAAGGCGCGCTGTCTGTCGGAGGCTCCTGAGCAGTTGTAAGGATGTCTTCATTTTCCAGGGCCATTGGGCCTACGGAAGGAAGATCGAATTGAAAACCGACACCGCCATCCATGTCGGAAGACCAGTCGATACCTTCTTCGGCGCCGCTGAGAAGCTCCACGGATAGACCCAAGCTCTGTAGCTCTTTGAGCAGCACGTGGAAGGATTCGGGCACGCCGGGCTGTACTATGTCTTCGCCCTTGACTATGGACTCGTAGGTCTTGACGCGGCCAACCACGTCATCCGACTTGACGGTTAGTATTTCCTGAAGGTTGTGGGCAGCGCTATAGGCTTCCAGGGCCCAGACCTCCATTTCGCCGAATCGCTGGCCGCCGAACTGGGCCTTGCCGCCCAAGGGCTGCTGCGTGATCAGAGAATACGGGCCGGTGGACCTGGCGTGAATCTTGTCTTCCACAAGGTGAATGAGCTTCATCATGTAGATGTAGCCAACCGTCACCGGATGATCAAAAGGCTCACCGCTGCGCCCATCGTGGAGCACGGATTTGCCAAAGGTGGGCGCCACCTTCTTGCCATCTATGCTGAGAGCGCGTACGCGAGCCTCAAGCTCCTCACGCTCCATTTGGGAAGCGTCTACACCCATCTCTTCTTTGAGCCAAAGCCTGAGGCATGCTTCAGCGGCTATTCCTGCCTTATCTTCATTGAACAGCTCATTGGCGTCGTAGCCGCGTTCGCCAAGCCAGCTTTGCAGCTTGGCGTCGGCCGTCGCCCCGTTTGAACTGCCGTTTCCACTGTATCCATTGCTTGAGACGGCGCCGGAGCGCTGGAAGAACCAAGCCCTGGCCAGGGCGTCTTGAATCCTGGCGTCTTGAGCGCCGTCAAAAACCGGGGTTACCGCCGAGAAATTGAGGGTCTTAGCGGCCCAGCCCAGATGCGTCTCCAGCACCTGGCCAAGGTTCATTCTGGACGGAACGCCAATGGGGTTGAGAATAATGTCCACGGGCGTACCGTCCGGTAGAAACGGCATGTCTTCAACCGGCAGAATGCGTGAGATGACGCCCTTGTTGCCATGGCGGCCCGCCATCTTGTCACCCGCGGCGACCTTGCGGGTCTGAGCCACCCAAACCCTGACCAGCTTGTTGACGCTGGGAGGCAGCTCATCCTTGTTCTCTCTTGTAAGCACCTTGACGTCTATGACTTTGCCTCGCTCGCCGTGGGGCACGCGCAGGGAGTTGTCCTTGACATCGCGGGCTTTCTCTCCAAAGATAGCGCGAAGCAGCTTTTCTTCGGCAGTGAGTTCCGTCTCGCCCTTCGGAGTTATCTTGCCCACCAGGATATCCCCCGGGTCGACTTCCGCTCCGATGAGCACGACGCCTTCTTCATCCAGGTTGCGCAGGCTATCTTCACCCACGTTTGGAATATCCCTGGTTATCTCCTCAGGACCCAGCTTGGTGTCCCTGGCTTCCGCCTCATACTTTTCGATATGAATGGAGGTGAACTTGTCCTCCTCAAGAAGCCGTTCGCTGATGATAATGGCATCTTCGTAGTTGTACCCTTCCCAGCTCATAAACGCGACCAGCACGTTTTGCCCCAGCGCCAGGTCGCCGTGCTCAGTCGATGAGCTGTCCGCCAGGGGGTCGCCTATACGGACAACGTCGCCCTTATTGACTATGGGACGCTGAGACATGCAGGTGCCTTGATTGCTGCGTACGAACTTATAAAGCGGGTGAGTATGCTCTTTGCCTTTTGCGTCCGTTACCACAATGCGGTCTCCGGAGACGGAGGTCACTATGCCGTTGCAGCTAGCGAGCACAACTTGGCCTGAGTCGGCGGCGACGCGTCTCTCCATGCCGGTGCCTACAATGGGGGCCTCCGGCTTTATGAGGGGCACAGCCTGCCTCTGCATGTTAGAACCCATCAAGGCGCGGTTTGCGTCGTCGTGTTCCAAGAAGGGAATCAGGGCGGTGGAAACACTAACTATCTGCATAGGCGATACGTCCATGTAATCCACCTGTTCAGGAGATTCCATGGAGATCCTCTCACCCTGCCTGATCTCAATCCTGTCCTCAACAAACTGACCCTTTTCGTCCAGGGCAGTGTTGGCCTGAGCAATGACGTATTTCTCTTCCTCATCGGCGGCCAAATAGCTGACCTCTCCTTCTTGCAAGGAGACAAAGGCGCGCACAGGTACCATTTTCCGTCTGGGCAGGGACTTTAGTTTGGCCGCCGCGGCCTTGGTAATGGCGCGACCGGCTTTCACTACGACCTTGCCGCCCTCACCCTTGACGTCTTCCCTGGCAATACGCTTTGCCAGGTCGTCCGAGTTGCTGGGTATTTCATGGAACACCTTGCGGTACGGCGTCTCGATGAAACCGAATTCGTTGGTCTTGGCGTAGGTTGCTAGTGAGCCCAGCAATCCAATGTTGGGACCTTCCGGGGTCTCTATAGGGCAGATGCGGCCATAGTGGGAATGGTGCACGTCACGCACGTCGAATCCGGCCCGCTCCCGGGAGAGGCCGCCGGGCCCCAGCGCGGAAAGCCGTCTCTTGTGTGTCAGCTCAGCCAGAGGGTTGGTCTGGTCCATGAACTGCGAAAGCTGCGAACCGCCAAAGAACTCTCTAATAGCTGCAACAATGGGCCGCACGTTCACCAGCGCGCTAGGTGTGGCCTGCTCAGGATCGTTGATAGTCATCCTCTCCTTGACCACGCGCTCCATACGCACCAGTCCAACGCGAAGCTGGTTCTGTATGAGCTCGCCTACAGCGCGCACGCGTCTGTTCCCCAAGTGGTCTATGTCATCTACGTGCTGGCGGCCATTGTTGATCTGCAACATGGTGCGCACAACGGAGATGATGTCCTCCCTGGTCAGAGTCCTCTTCTCCAAGGGAATATCCAAATCTAAACGGCGGTTCAGCTTGTACCGCCCTACTTTCCCCAAGTCATAGCGACGGGGGTTGAAGAAGAGATTGTCCAGCAGATTTTGGGCGTTCTCCAAACTGGGGGGCTCGCCGGGTCTCAGGTGCTTATAGAATTCCAGAAGCGCTTCTTCCTTGCTCTTGACGCCGCTGTCGCGGTCCAAAGTGGTCTGGATGAAGCGGTGGTCCGGATGGTCGTCCACGCTCTTGAAAGTCTCGAGCATTTCTTTTTCAGTAGAAAGGCCAATGGCCCTGAGAAGTGTGGTCACCGGTATCTTCCGCTTACGGTCCACTTTGACCGATACAACGTCTTTGTTGCTGGTTTCGAACTCAAGCCAGGCGCCGCGGTAGGGGACAAACTTTGCCATGGCCAGAATGCGCCCGGTGGCGGCATCCTCCTCCGTGGTGAAGTAGACGCCCGGAGAGCGCACCAACTGGCTTACCACAACACGCTCCGCACCATTGATGACAAAGGTGCCGTTGGAAGTCATGATTGGAATATCGCCCAGGAAGAGCTTCTGCTCCTTTACTTCGCTTGTGTCCTTCACCGTCAGTCTGGCAGTGACGTACATGGGAGCGGAGTAGGTAATCTCTCGCTGGCGGCATTGCTGCTCGGAATACTTTGGCGCTTGAAACTCGTGGTCGACGAAGTCGAGCTCAAAGCGTCCCCCGGTAAAGTCCTGAATGGGAGAAACTTCTCTGAACAGCTCTCTTAGCCCCTCTCCCCTGAACCAATTGAATGATTCAATCTGGACCTGGATGAGGTTGGGTACCTCCAAGACCTGAGGGGTGTGGGCATAAGACTTCTGCGCCGGAGCCAGGGAAACGGTGGGAACAGAGGCCAAATCAACCATGCGACTTCACTCTCCTTAACAAAGACAAAAAGACCCCCTTGCCCTCAAAAAGAGAGAAAGAGGTCTCTAAACCGATGGATTCTGTGGATTTCAGGAAGGGACTTATGGATCATGCGCAGACCCAATGAAGCACTATAACACTACCCTGCTACATTTGTCAATAGGGTGGCGGCTGTAATTTTTTGGTTATAGCCGCCACCCGTTTAGACAGAAGCTGGTAGCCCTCTTGTCAAAGAGCCTGCTTTAGTCAGATGCGGGATATCACTCGTCGTCGTCAAGGTCATCAGGCATGAGCACGAACTCAGGATACGACTCCATTCCAAGCTCACCGGCGTCTTGGCCCAATCGCTCAACATCGCTCGAAACGCGCACACCAACAGTCCGCTCAATCAGCTGCCACACTACCCAAGATACCGAGAACGTGAATGCTCCTATCGCCAGAATACCCAGCAGCTGGATGTGGATCTCGGCTCCTCCGGCTATGCTGGCGGCCAGGGTTCCCCATGCGCCGGCAAACAGGTGAGCGGGCACCGCGCCGACCACGTCGTCGAGCTTGACCCGCTCCAGAAGCTTCAGCCCAGCAACACATATAGCGCCGCCGATGGCGCCGATTATCACCGCCCAGAGGTGGCCTGGTATGCCGATCACCGGCTCGGCGATGTCGGGGGCTGCCGTGATCGAGACGAGCCCGGCGATTGCGCCGTTCAGACCGGCGAACAGGTCGATTCGTCCGAGAATCGGCCGCGAAACTGCCAGGGCTGTTATGACACCGGCCGCCGCCGCCAGGTTGGTGTTGACCAGCACTATGCTCATCGCCACTGCGTCCAGCGCGCTGCCCAGCGCCAGCTGGGACCCACCGTTGAACCCGAACCATCCAAACCATAGGATGAGGACGCCCAGAGTCACAACCAGAATGTTCGAGGGTGGAGTTGCCCTTACCGTTCCGTCACGGCGGAACTTGCCCAGCCTGGGCCCAAGGACCAGTATCCCCGCGAGCGCCGCCCAGCCTCCGGTGCTGTGCACTATGGTTGAACCCGCGAAGTCCTTGAACCCCAACTCGGCGAGCCATCCGCCTCCCCACGTCCACGCGCCCACGACGGGGTAGATGATAGCCGTAAGCAGCAGCGTGAAGAGGAAGAAAGACCACATCTTCACCCGCTCGGCCAGTGCGCCTGAGACGATGGAGGCCGCGGTGGCAACGAAGACCATTTGGAAGAACCAATCCGACATGACGGAGTATCCGGCGCCGTCTTCCAGCACCGCCGCCAGCGCTCCATCCTCTCCACCCAGCAGGTTCAACTCATCGCCGGACGGCAGGTACATAAACCCGGGCGTGCCAATTATGCCTCCCAGGATCTCGCCGTACATGAGGTTGTAGCCTATGAAGAAGTATGCGAGGCCGGCGATAGAGTAAAGTCCGATGTTCTTCAGACAGATCATGGACGCGTTCTTGGTGCGCACTGAGCCGGACTCCAACATGGTGAAGCCAGCGCACATCCACATCACCAGCACGCCCCATATGAGGAACGCGAAAGTGTTGAAGACAAAAACCGATTCCTCGTCGATCCCCGCCGCATAGGCAGCGACAGGACGAGCCAGGAATACGAGTACGGAAGCTATGCCCGTGGCCGCCAGGATGGCAGCAGGGCGACGATGAGACAGAACACTCAACAACATCGACACGGCTATCCCTCCTCCGGGGGCGTATTTGAAAACTGGTATCAATACGCCAAAGCTTGCAGTGTAGTCTATACACTATTGGCTTACTGTGTTGCAAGTCTCTCTGGAGGGCGCGTACTGGCTATGTAGCGCCTCTCGCTGCGTGTTGAGTTATTGACCTCCTCACTTGCTCTTATGCATAATGCCGCTTAACCGGAGGAGGGGGTACTGGGACAATGATTGAATGGCTTGGCATCAGCCACCTTTTTGAGCTTTCCGGAACGGAAGCGATTGCGGGGTTCTTCACCCCGCTGGCAATCTTCGCCGTGTTTTTCCTGGCGCAGGTCATACTGCCGGCAAGGCGGGTTACCGGCTACGTCGTCGATGAGAATACCGGCGAACCACGCAGCTACCGGCTGAACGGCCTTCTGGTGTTCGTCATAGCCGTGATAGTTTGGGCGACGGAAATCACCGGGATGCCGCGCGACTGGTTCTACCGATCGTCCGTCTATGCCGTGGCCGGCGGAACGGTCTTCACCGCTATCTTTGCCGCTTGGGCGGTGTTCAGCCAGCCGCAGGGCGATGTAAAGAACCCGTTGCTGGCGTTCTGGTTTGGGCGAGCGCGGGAGATATCGCTGCTCAAGAACCGCTTCGACATCAAGATGTACTTCTACGTTGTGGGCGGATCCATGTTGTCGCTCAACGCCCTGTCCGGCGCGGCGTATCACTACGACCGCTTTGGAGACGACTTCAACCCGGGCGTCTTCCTCTATGCCGGGTTCTTCACCTTCTACATACTGGACTACTTCATCTTTGAGCGCGTCCAACTTTATACCTACGACCTCATCCACGAGAAGCTGGGCTTCATGCTGTTCTGGGGCGGCCTGGTGGTCTACGGATGGCTGTTCATACTGCCTTTGTGGGGCATGGCCGCTCACCCCGACCCCGGATTCTCGACGGCGTGGACGTACGTCTGGCTCATTGGGGCGGCTGGGCTGTTCCTTGGGGGATGGGTCATATCTCGCGGGGCCAACCTACAGAAGTACACCTTCAAGCGATGGCCGGACCGCAAATTCCTCGGACTCATTGAGCCCAAGTACATCGAGGCCGGCGACCGCAAAATCCTATACACCGGCTTTTGGGGCGTGGCCCGCCACTTCAACTATATGGGCGAAGGGTTCCTCTCCTTCTCGATCGGCCTGGTGTTCGGCCACTTCTTAAATCCGTGGGCGTGGCTCTACTTCATCTTCGTAGTCACCTTCTTCACGTTCCGTCAACGCGGCGACGACAAGCTCTGCGCTGAGAAATACGGTGAGGAAAAGTGGGCGGAGTACAAGTCCAAGGTGAAGTACCGGATTTTCCCCGGGGTTTATTGAGCGGAGCCATACCCAACCGCTTTTGCCAGATCTCCAAGAGAGGCGGCTGCGTGCCGGTCCATGCGCTTGACTAGGCCACGGTTGATAGCCTTAGCCACACCGGGCCCCCGGTAGATGAGACCGGTCAGTAGCTGCACGGTGTCGGCGCCGGCTTTGAGAGCGCGCAGGGCATCGTCCGCGGTGGAGATGCCGCCGCAGGCGTGCACGGCGACGTCGCTCCCAACCTCCGAACGGACGTCGGCCACTATGCGCAGGGTATCTTCGAGCAAGGCGCGTCCGCTGAGGCCGCCCTGCCCCATGGCGAGACTAGGCGCTTCCACCGGCCTGGTGTTGGCGGCGGTGATGCCGCTGACGCCCTCCTCCACCGCAATTCGCGCCAGGGCAAGGACTCGCTCCCTGCCCTCCTCGTCCGTATAAGGTGGTATCTTCACGAACAGAGGCTTGAAGCGCTGGCCGTTCACCGCGTTCAGCAGGTCCCTGAAGCTCTGCGGTTCCTGGAAGACGCGTATGCCCTGGGTGTTGGGGGAGCTTATATTCAACTCTATGGCGTCGCAGAAGGGCTGCAGCGCGGCGTGGCAGTCAAGGAATTCGTCGATGGTGAGCCCGGCTATGCTGACGACCACCGGTTCAAGGCGGTCGCCCCGCCTGTCTTGCAGGCGGTGGAGCTGCGCCCTGGCGGCATCCAGTCCCTTGCCAGGGAAACCCAGGGCATTGATCAGCGATTGCCTATCCGGCAGGCGCATGAGCCGGGGACTGGGGTTGCCGGGACGCGCCTCGCGAGTGACGGTGCCCGCGACAACATAGCCGAACCCCAACGAAAGCAGGCCGTCTATGAAGCGGCAATCCTTGTCGTAGCCGGCCGCCATGCCCACCGGCGAAAGAAAGGTCAGGCCACCGGCGCTTACCCTAAGCCTGGGGTCGCGGCATTTGAAGTATGGAGACAGCGCCTGCATCAACAGGCGCCGCCCAAGGAACCAATCGGCCAGAGCCTGGGCACGCTCGGGGGAAAGCCTGAATAAGAAGGGTCTGAACAGCGCCGTGTAGATGGCCATGCCGAATCACATTGTTCCACGCCGCTTAGGGAGTTGTCCAGACGAATTATCCTGATCGGGAGATGAGGCAACTCGCGGGCGGGGCAGTGCCCATTGCCATATGCGATAGAATACTCGCCGAGCCACTCCAGAAACGAGTGTTAGGGAATGATAACTCACGATCTGCTTTCTATTGGCTTGCTGATTGTCGGGGCTAAGCTGGCCGAGGGTGTCTTTGGCCGCATCGGCATCAGTTCCTTGGTGGCCTACGCCGCGGCCGGAATCCTGCTGGGGCCAGTATTAGAGCTGGTCGAAGTTACCGACAATATCCTCATCTTCCTGGAAATTGGCATCTTTGTTTTCTTTTTCCTGGTAGGCCTGGACGAGATCGATATTCCGGGCTTGGTAGCCACCATCCGCAAACGCCATTTCGTGGCTGCCACAGTGGCTTTGGTTATATCCATCATGGTGTCCATGGTAGTAACGTCCAACGCGCTGGGTGAGGACTACTCGCTGGGGCTGGAATTCGACAAAGCGTTGTGCCTTGCCGGCATCCTGTCTCTGTCTAGCCTGGGCCTGGTGGCCAAGGTGCTGGCCGACAAGGGGTTGCTCAAGGAACTGATTGGCCTGCGCATCTTCACCGTGGTTGTCATTGCAGAGGTGCTTGCCCTGCTGGTGGTGGGACTCACCATTGGTGAAGACGCCAGGCACACACTGAGCCTCTTCGGCGTATTTCAGCTGCTGGGCCAGATAGCAGGCTTCTCTATCTTGATCTGGCTCATATCGTCCAAGGTGCTTCCCAGGGTTATGGCCTTGTTGCAGCGCTTCTTGAACGTGCCACAGCTTTTCTTTGGACTGTTGATGGGCGCCCTTTTCCTAGTGGTTGTAGGAGCAGAGAATATCGGGCTGCACGGCTCCCTGGCGGCGCTCCTGTTCGGAGCCGCCTTGTCGGGGCTGCCCAACCGTTTGCGCCAAGAGTTCGTGCCCGGTATGCATAGCATCGCAGATGGGCTGTTCATACCGCTTTTCTTTGCCTCGGCCGGCCTCTACTTGAGCCTGTCTTTCCTGGAGCTGCCGGCCACCATCATTGTCGCCCTCTTGTTCATCCCCATGGTCGGCAAGTTGATAGCTTCCCTCATCGGCACCTACATGGCGCGGCTGAAAACGCCTGTTGTCCTGTCCGTAGGTTTGATGGGAAAGGGCGTAGCAGAGGTTGCCTTGCTTCTAGTCCTGCTGGAGTCGCACGTGATTGGGCCTGACGTATTCTCGCTGCTGATAGTTATCATGCTCGGCTACATACTGCTTATGCCGCCAATCATCAGCCTGGCGGCAAACAGGGTCAAGCCGCGGGAGGAGGCGCCTCAGTCCCAGCCCATGCTGCCCTCTTTTGCCCGCCTTGCCCTGGCCGGCGTGGCCGTACGCTCCGTTATGGACCGGACACGCTCCTACCCGGGTCCGGACATAGCGGTAGGAGACTTTCTCAACCATTGGACTGTTCCGAATCAAGAGGACTATCTGGTACTGGATGAAGGCGTCCCGGTAGGCACTGTATCACTGGCTAGGCTGAATCTCCGGCGCAGACTGTTCTTCTGGAAGAGAAGCTTCTTTGACAGCACTCCTCTCCGCGCCGTAATGCGCCGCAACCCGCCTAAAGCCAATCCTGACGAGCTCATTGACGACGTAATGGAGCGGATGACTGCCCACACTCTGACAGTCATTCCGGTACATGACCAGAATTCAGGCCAGTTCCTGGGAATGGTCTGCGGCAACGAAATCTTGGAACTCTTAGCGTTACGGGATAGAGTTATGAAAGAGACGCAAACAACGGACGCGGAACCGAATTCCTGATGCGGAGGATAGCCTCAGTCTGAAGCCTAGGAGGAGAGTATGTCCATTCTAATGCGTGCCGGAGCAGCCTACCTAATACTGCTTGCAGTTGTGGTTGCGGTGAACTTCGTTGCCACTCCCCTGTACCACCCCGGCGGAGACGAGCCGTACACCGTCTGGGAGATACTGAACTGGTTCATGGCAGCGGGAATGTTGATCGCAGTGGCCGCCACCTACATGGAGAAGCGCCGCGTCGACGGCGAGGGAGACTTGAGGCGCTATCTGGAGGCGAACGTGCTCTTCTACGCGGCCGTGGCGCTGCTCCTGGTTTTCTTCTGGAACTGGTTCAGCAACCTATCTCCCAACAACGCGGCCGACGGCCAGTTCTGGGTAATTATCGACACCCTGATGCCAATAGTGGTGGGCGTGACAGGCTGCAGGATGCTTAAACACGGTTAGGGTGAACTTGCTGTCACACGGACAACGGGCAGCCATGTATGGCCCGCAGCGATGGAGTCATCAGTCGCCCGTTTGCCCACAAGTTTTAGGCAGCAGCTATAGACTTTGCTCTGCCCCCTTGTTATCATCCCATGCGATAAAGATCCCATGCGATAAAGTTTTCACAGTTTGAAGACTGTCTTAGGAATCAATGTACCAGCCTCCGCGGCCTCAGCCTGAAATTGACATAGACCAGATCCTGGAGAGGGTCAAGGACTTCTTCCGGCGCTTCACCGGGAAGTTCGGCTTTGGCGGCTCCGGTGTCCTCATCGTAGCCGTGCTCGCCATTCTTGCCGTCCTCTGGCTGGCCACCGGCTTCTACCAGGTGCGCCCCGCCCAGCTTGCCGCGGTGCGCCTCTTTGGCGCGTACACCGGCGACCTGCAAGGGCCGGGACTTCACTGGTTCTGGCCTGCGCCCGTAGGCACCCGCAACGTTGAAACCGTTACGGAGACAAGACGTATGGAGCTGGGTTTCCGCAGCTTGGAAGGCGGCCAGATCACCGACGTCCCGTTCGAAGCCCTGATGATCACCGGCGACCTCAACATCGTCGACGTGCAGATGGTCGTCCAGTACAGGATCAAAGACCTTGCCTCCTACCTTTTCCAGGTTGACGATCCCGGCGACCCGGAGCGAGACGTGCGTCCGGGAGCGCCGGAGGGATTCACCTTGAAGGACGCCACTGAAGCCGCTCTGCGCCAGGTCGTCGGCCAGCGCAGCATTGATGACATCCTCACCATCAACAAGGAGGCGGCCCAGGCCGATACACGGCTTCTCCTTCAAACCATCCTGGATAACTACAACAGCGGTATTGAAGTTCTGGAAGTGAGGCTGCAGAACGTGCGTCCCCCCGACCCCGTTCGAGATGCTTTCGACGACGTGGTGCGGGCTCGTGTTGACAAAGAGGCCCGCATCAACGAGGCGCTGGCCTACCAGCAAGACCAGCTACCCCGTGCGCGTGGTGATGCACAGAGAATCCTCAACGCAGCCGAAGCATTCAAGCAGGAACGCATCCTGAGAGCTACCGGTGAAGCCGATCGCTTCCTGGCCGTACTCCAGGAGTACCAGGAGTCGCGGGAAGTGACACGGCAGAGGCTGTACCTAGAGGCCATGGAAGACATCCTGCCAGGCATCACCAAAGTAATCATCACTCCGGATACCGGCGGCAACCTTCTGGAGTTCCTGCCTCTGCCCATTGACGAAGACAATCCAGTACCTATAAGGATCACACCCACGCCTGCCGCGGAACCGGGGACACCATAACGGATTAAAATGGCTAAAGCATTCGGCACAATACTGGTCTTGGTGATTATAGTCGGCGCTATAGTCGGCTCACAGGCGCTCTTTGTCGTTGACCAGACTCAGTTCGGCGTCGTCACCAGGTTTGGCGAAATACAGCGCACGCTCAGAGAGCCCGGTCTCAAGGTAAAGGTTCCCTTCATCGAATCGGTCAACCGATTCGACAAGCGGCTGCTTAGAATAGACGTACCCGCCGAGTCCATGCCGGACAAGGACCAGCAGTTCCTTGAAATAGACGCCTACGTGCGGTACAGGATAAACGACCCCAGGAAGTTCCTGGAACGTCTGCGCGACGAGTTCACCGCCGCCGACCGCATTGGACGGATCGTGATATCAGAGTTGCGCCGCGTGGTGGCCGCCAGCGACCGCACCGAAATCATCGGTGGCATTGCTCAGTCGCAGGATGACGGCACGCTAATCGTCATTCCCAACAGGACTGAGCAAGGAATTGAAACCAGGGAAGCGCTCACCAGGCAGGTCCTCAACGACTCCAACGCAGTTGTGGGCTCCAGTGAAAACGACTTCGGTATCGAAATAGTCGACGTCAGAATAAAGGCCGCCGACTTCCCCAGCACCGTGGAGGACACGGTGTTCAACAGGATGCGCACGGAGCGCGACGTTCAAGCTCAACGTCTCCGTGCCGAGGGTGTGGAGCAGAATCTCACAATCACCACGGACGTGGACCGCCAGGTAGCCATCATTCGCGCCGAAGCCGACCGTACGGCCAACAGGTCGCGCGGTGAAGGTGAAGCGGAGGCTATACGGGTCCTGGCTGAAGCCTTGGAGCAAGACCCTGAGTTCTTTGCCTTCCGGCGCAGCCTGGAAGCCTACACCAACTTCCTTACGCAAAAGTCCACCATTGTGCTCTCATCCCAAAACGACCTGTTCCAGTACCTGGAGAGTCCGGACCAGCCGGACAGCTAGTCCGAAAAACGCGCTCAGATTTGTGACCGCTGGTCACATGCACTACTATAGATAGCACCGTTTACCGGTCGTTCTCATGTCTTTGCTGGATATATCAACTGCGGTTCTTGCTCTAGCCTTTGGTTACTTAGTTGGCGCCATCCCCACCGCCTACGTGATAGCGCGCCGGGTCAGGGGCATCGATATCCGTACCCATGGCAGCGGTAACGTGGGCGCATCCAACATAGGCCGTCACGTGGGAAGGAGCTACGGCATCCTTGTCGGCCTCTTCGATAGTCTGGTGAAAGGTGTTCTGCCCATCCTGATAGTCGGGGCCTTGGGACACGATCTGACGTATCAGGCTCTTGCCGGCGCCGGAAGCATTGTGGGCCACAACTGGTCTATCTACCTCAAGTTCAGCGGCGGACGCGGTCTGTCCGTCGTTTTAGGCGCCCTTCTTGTCCTGGCCTGGAAGGAGTTCATCGCTCTAGTCGTCGTGGCGCTGGTGGGCTGGGCGATCTTCCGCAGCATAGCTTTGTGGACGGGTATCGGCCTGGTCCTGCTCCCTCTGTGGGCGCTGCTCTTCCGTGAGCCTGCCGAGATTGCGGCCTATACCGTTGTCGCGCTTGTTCTAGCTATACTGAAACGGCTGCTCTCCAATCCGGGCAGCGAACTGCCGGGACTGCGATGGCGGGACAAGGTCTTGCCGCGCCTGCTTTACGACAGAGATATTATGAAGAAAAGCGACTGGGTTAAGCGCAGCCCCAACCAGGAAGAGAACCGCGATAGATTATGACAGGCTACTGCTACAGACACCCCGATACGGAAACCGCCCTCAGCTGCGGCCACTGTAACAGGCCCATATGCGTCAAGTGCGTGGTGCAGCATCCCGTGGGCATTCGCTGCCCCGAGTGCGGACGGCCTACCAAGATACCCCAGTGGGACATTACTACCGCCTATTACGCCCGCGCCATAGGCGCGGCAGCGGCCATTTCCATGGCAGGCGTTGTGGTTTTGGTACTCATACATTCCCTGCCGCTCGGTATCCTTGGGTATTACGCAAAGCTGGCGGCGCTCGTCGGTATCGGTTACCTAATCGGCCAGGGCATAAGCCGCGTGGTCAGCGGCAAGCGGGGGCGCGAGCTGCAGTGGGTGGCCGGAGTCGCCATGGGAATTACCGCGTTCGTTGCCTTGCCCTTTATAGGCTTCAACTTCTTCGCTTTGATTACTGTCGCCGCCGCCATCTATATCGCCGTGAATCAGCTCCGCATCTGAGCTGAGTTGGGCGGCAGTTCTCTGTACGCCTTTGCCTTTCCTCTCATCAGCTTCTATACTCCATGAGTTTTGCATGAAGTATCACGCCTGAAGAGATCCAGACATTGAGCGGAACAACAGAGCGGCACAAGAGCGACGATAGCAGGGGCGCATTGCTCATCGCAGCCATTGTCGTCGGTCACGCCATCAAGCATGTATACATCTCAGGATTCCAGACCATTGTCCTCCCGGAGATGAAGATTGCCCTGGGGCTGAGCGGCACCTCCTTCGGAGTGCTTGCCTCCGCCCGCCAGGCCACCAGCGGCGTCACCACGCTGGGCGCGGGATACCTGGGTGACCGTTTCAGCAATCAGGCCGGACTACTCCTTGCCATATCGTTGAGCCTTATGGGCATCTCATACTTCCTCGTCGGTTCCGCACCCAACTACCCTCTACTCTTTCTTGCCATGCTGCTGGTCGGCTTGGGGCCGTCTCTGTATCACCCGCCCGCCCTCGGCACTCTGGCACGTCGCTTCCCTGATCGCCGGGGTTTCATGATATCGCTGCATGGCATGGGAGGAAGCATCGGCGAAGCATCCGGCCCTCTCATCGCCGCCGTTGCCGTCACCGCGCTTGTCTGGGACGGGGCGTTGCAATGGAGCATCATTCCCGCTTTGATAGCCGCTGCCGCGGTCTGGTTCATGATGAGCAACGTGCCGGCCGTGCAAGGAGGGGCAGCCTCCCTCAAAGAGTACTTCGGCGCGCTTGGCGAGCTGTTCAAAGACCGCCGCCTTGCCTCCGTGCTGGCCGTCTCAGGAATACGCAGTTTGGGCCAGAGCGCCGTCGTCATATTCCTCCCCGTCTACCTGCGAGAGGACTTGGAGTACTCACTAGCTGAAATGGCCGTCTATCTGGCCCTTTCCCAGGTGGTCGGCATTGGAGCGCAGCCCGTCATGGGCGCTCTTTCCGACAGGTTGGGACGAAAGGTCATCGTAGTGCCGGCGCTGCTGGCATTCTCCGCCATGCTTGTTGCGCTCTACTTCGTGGAACCCGGTATCCTCATGATAGCGGTGATCATAGTTATGGGCGCTTTCCTCTACTCCATGCAGGCGCTGTTCCTAGTCGCGGCCTCAGATTTGGGTGGAAGGGAGCTGCAGGCCACCATCTCGTCGATGACCTACGGCATGACGTTCGTAGCGGCCACCGTTTCTCCCCCCATCGCCGGTCTTGTTGCTGACGCATTCCAGGTAAAGACGGTGTTCCTCTACAGCGCCGCACTCCTGCTGGTCTCGGCGCTGGCCTTTGCAGTCATACGGATGCCCAACAGGACGTTGGGAAGCTTTTAATGGCTAGAGCCGCCGCATCTCCCTGGAGCGGTACGACCACAGTACGCTCAGCACCAGCCCGATTAAAGCGCTGATGGACACCGCCTGTCCGGGGCCTATGGCGTCGGCAAACCAGCCCAAGGCCAGCATGGACAGCGGTGATATGCCTATCGCAGTGTTGGCGAATCCCATTGCCCTGCCCCGCATCTCCTCTCCCACGGACAGCAGCACCAGCGTGAACACCATGCTGACAAAGCCGGACATGCCCAGACCGGCCAGTATCAGGCCGGCCACGGACAACGGATAGAAGGTAGAAAGCGAAAACACCAGAAGCCCGCTGAACGCCACGGTCGTGCCCACTACAAAGTAGGTGGAGTTGCGGTTTATCCTTGGCCTTGTGGTTATGAAAATGGCGGTGAGGAACGCTCCGAACCCCTGCGACGACGCCAGCACCCCAAGCAGGGTTGGACTCACGCCAAGCACTTTGTCGGCAAATACTGGCACCAGCGGGATATAGGAGTAGTACAGCAGGTTCATAATCACAATAACGCCCAGAGTGCCTATCACGGCACGGTTGGACGCTACGGCGCGCGCGCCTTCCCCTATCGGGGTGAATATGGCGGTGAGCCTTATCGGTATCTTATTCTGCGGCCTTGGAGAGCGCACGCGCAGCAACGTCAGCAGAGCAGTGGTATAGATGACCATTATGAACAAGTACGGTGTGGTGGCCTCGGCGCTTTTGCCCAGGGGGATCAGGTCTATCAGAGCGCCGGCCAGGAACGGCCCCAGCATGCCCGCCGCCATCATGCTCATCCCCTCCAAAGCGTTGGCATAGCTGATTCCACGCCTTCCCACAATGTCCAGGGCAAACGTCCTTCGCGCCGCCATGTCCAGGGTGTGCGGCACTCCGTAGACGGCGCTCAGCATCACTATGTGCCAGCCCTCCGCCAGACCGGTAAACACCAGGAAAACCGTAACGCCAAGCACGGCCAGGTCTATGAGATGCGCCGCTATGAGCACGCGCTTCCTATCGAAAGCATCCGCAACAACGCCGCTGAGGATGCCGCCCAACAGCATCGAGGAGAAGAAGGCCACGCCGACAAGCTGCGTTTGGAAGGTTGAATCCGTCAGCTTCAGCACCAGGTAGCCGGAAGCTACCATCCATGTCCAGCGACCCGTATGCCACGCCCAGCTGCTTCCCCAGAGCATGCGGAAGTCCTTGTTGCTCAGTAGGCCAAGGACGGGGAGTCGCGGCGGCTTGTCGTGGGTTTCAGGAGCGGCTGTCGCCATGGGGTGTTTCGGCTTCTGTGGACATCGCCAACCAGTATACATGACCACACTAGCGGTCTAGGTTTGCGGTGATTGCCGCTTCAGCCACGGACTGCCTGTACGCAAAGACCGCGTCTGCTGATATACTGGCCTCGCTTCAAGCCATAGGAGGGTGGAGATGACGGTTATCGTTACCGGTGGCACCGGGTTCGTCGCCTCTAACGTAGTGAAGACGCTCGCCGAGCAGGGACGGGACGTGGTCTCGGTGGACATAGCTCCGCCGGACGACCTTCTGCTGCGCTATACGGATTCCGTGAAGGAGCGCATCACCTGGGCCCAGGCGGATATCCTGGACATGGCATCGCTGGAGAAGGCGGCTGCAGGCAAACACGTCGAAGGCATCATCCACGCCGCCGTGTATACGGTGGTCTTGGACGAGCTCGAAAGATCGGATAGCAAGCGCCTGGTGGACATCAACTTCACCGGTACAGTCAATATGCTGGAACTGGCGCGCCTCACCGGGGTGAGGAGATTCGTCTACGTAAGCTCAGGAGGCGTCTACGGCGGAAGCCCCCCCGATATGCCGCTGAAAGAGGATATCCCGCTTGATCCGGAGAGCCTGTACAGCGTCACCAAATACGCCAGCGAGCTTATCACGCGCCGTTACGGACGGCTCCACGGTTTTGAAGCGGCCAGCGGCCGTCTCAGCGGGCCGTACGGGCCCATGGAGCGCCCCACCGGCCACCGCGCCGTGATGTCTATG
Organism: Dehalococcoidia bacterium; assembly: GCA_965220545.1. Classification (GTDB taxonomy): domain Bacteria; phylum Chloroflexota; class Dehalococcoidia; order Lucifugimonadales; family QGNO01; genus DAOUJH01. The sequence continues at coordinate 196,917 of CBDCQF010000011.1, read as the reverse complement.
ATGTACGACTGGACGGGTAAGGCGGTGCGCGGCGAGCCCATCAAGATAGAGCCCAGACATTCCAGCGGAGACCTCACCTACGTGCTGGACCTGGCGGCGGGCATCATCGGGCTACTGGATGCACCCAAGCTCAACCACAGCTTCTACAACGTGTCCCGCGGCATCATGGTTACCCAGGGCCAGGTCTTGGAGGCGTTCCGACAAGCCGTACCAGACATCCAGTTCCTGGAGCCGCCTCCCGGCGAAGGCAGCGGCATTGGCACGGGGAGAGGACCCGCTGACAACACGCGTCTGCGCCAGGACGCCGGCTTCGAGCCGCAGTACGACCCCGCAGCGGGCATACGCCACTATATAGAGTGGCGCCGCCAGTACGGTTTCACCAGCTAAGGAGGAATCTTTGGAATACGTCAACTTGGGACGCACCGGCCTCAAAGTTTCCAGGATATGCCTGGGCACCAACATGTTCGGCGCGGGCTACGTGGATGACAGCAGAGCTACCTCAGTCGTTGACGCCGCCATAGACAGCGGCATCAACTTCATCGATACGGCCGACCTTTACAACGACGGCGAGTCGGAGGTAGTGGTGGGAAAGGCGCTCGCCGGCAAGCGGCATGATGCGGTAATTGGCACAAAGGGTTTCTCACAGATGGGCCCCGGCGTCAACGACAGAGGGCTATCGCGCAAGCACGTGATCGACGCGGTGGAAGGCAGCCTGCGGCGTTTGGACACCGACTACATTGACCTCTACCAGGTGCACTGGTGGGACCCGGACACGCCGATAGAAGAGACTATGATCACCCTGAACGACTTGGTACGGCAGGGGAAGATTCGCTACATCGGCTGCTCAAACTTCCAGGCGTGGCAGCTGGCTAGATCGCTCTGGGTCAGCAACAAGCTGGGAATCGAGCGGTTTGAGTCGGTGCAACCCCTGTACAACATGGCTCAGCGGGACATTGAAGCCGAGCTTTTCCCTGCCTGCGAAGACCAGGACATCAGTGTCATACCCTACCAGGTGCTGATGGGAGGACTGCTCACCGGCTCCTACGATCCGAATAAGGAACCGCCCAAAGACAGCCACATGGCTTCCCGTCACGCCGGGGGCGCAAAGACCCGTTTTTGGAATGAGGCCACCTTCAACATGGTGGAACAGGTGAAGAAAACGGCCGCTGAGCTTGGCTACGAGCCGACACAGGTGGCCCTGGCTTGGTGCCTGTCGAAATCCGTTGTGGCATCGGCAATCGTAGGGTCTAGTAGACCGGAACAGATTGCACAGAACGCCAGGACGTCTGAAATCAAACTCCCTGCCGAGATCCTGGAGTGCCTGAACAGTCTTTGAGCAGGCGGGCCTTCTTCCTCTTCTTGACCCTGGCTACCGCCGTCACGCTACCCCTGGCAGCCTGCCGCCACGGACAGCTAACGCCGCCGGTTACCCCTACACCGACAGTTGTCCCTTCGCCGACGGCAGTCCTACCGCCTGCCGTCACCACCGGCGGAGTGACCGTCCAGAACATCCCCGGTATTCACAGCCCTCGAGCATTTACCTCTGATGGAGAGCATATTTGGGTAGCCAACGTAGCCAAGGACACCGTAACCAAGATGACAGTCGACGGCCAGGTAGCAGGGAGTTACCCCGTAGGCAGCGCGCCCAAAGCGTTGGAGTTCGACGGAGAACACATCTGGGTGGCCAACAACGGCGAGAGCTCGGTGACCAAGCTAGACCTGGAAGGCAACACGGTGGGCACCTACCCCATTGGAGGTGGGTATACGGCGCCAACGGCGTTGCTCTATGATGGCGAATACATGTGGGTCGCCACTTCCTGGGGCAACTCGGTGAGCAAGCTGGACCTGGACGGCAACACCCTCAAGACCGTGCGCATCCCCGGGGCACACCCGGCTCCCTGGGCTCTCAGCTACGATGGCGAGTCCGTTTGGGTGGCCAGCCTGGATGAGTCCCTGGTGCAAAAGCTGAACGACGATCTGGAGATTGTGCTCACTTACAAGGTGGGGTTGTCCGATGACACACCGTGGGAGTTGGGGGGGCAAGGGCCCGTGGACCTGGTACACGAGGGAGATAACATCTGGATAGCAACAAATTGGAGAGACCTGGTGAGCAAGGTCAGCGCGGACGGAGAGGTGACGAGTGAATATGAGGTAGGCGACTGGCCCATGGCCCTGGCCTATGACGGTGGGAGCATATGGGTGGTCAACTACAGGGACGGAAACGTGCAGAGGCTAAGCCTGCAAGGAGAGGATATCGGCACGTACTCTACAGGTAAGAACCCCATCGCGGTGGAGGCGCTGGGCGGAGACGTCTGGGTAGCCAACTTTGGCGACAACTCTGTGTCAAAGGTGTCTCCATGAGATCCCGCCCACCGCTCTGGTTGGTTGCGGCCATTATAGCCGTCTTGGCCGCAGCAGTGGGTACATTCGCTGTCCTGGCGCTGCTGAGTGACGGAGAAGAGGTGCTCACCGTGGCTATACCGTCGTTCGGGCCTGAGACGCTTGACCCCTCGCAGGACTCCTCACAGGGCTTGCTGTATCACGGGCACCTGTACGACCATCTGATAGGGGTCTCTGAAGAAGGAAAGCCTTCCCCTCAAGCCGGTTTGGTAGAGTCCGCGAGGATAGGGAGCGACGGCAAGAGCTTAACTCTGAGGCTTCGTCAAGGGATGAAGTGGCACGACGGCAGGGAAGTAACAGCGGATGACGTACAGTTCAGCCTGGAGTACTACACGCGGGAGGAGGCCGCCTGTGGAGTCTGTGCACTGCTGCAAGGGGCACTGGATAGCGTAACGGTGACCGACCGGTACACAGCTGAAATCCACATCAAGGAAGCGAACGTAGAGTTTCTGCACCTGCTGGGGCCGGTTGAAGGGGACGTTCCTCTCCTGCCCAAGCACCACTGGGAATCGGAAGGAGAAGCGGGTCTGGCAGAGAATCCAATCGGCAGCGGGCCCTGGAAGTTCAGCGAGCGCAAGCTGGGAGAATACGTAGAGTTTGAAGCAAACGCGGACTACTGGGACGGCCAACGAATACCGGCCTTCGAAAAACTAAGGTTGGTGCAAGTGGAAGACGCCGCGGAACGCCTGGAGTCTCTAAGATCAGGCCGGGTGGACGTGACTATTATCGACCGCGACGACGTAGAGCCCCTCAAGGAGGATGGGTTCTCCATAGGCGGGCCAAAATACGTGCTGGCAACGACACTGCTCTACTTCATGAGCTACGACCCGTCCTACCTGACCTCCGACCCGAATTTCCGCAAGGCTCTGGCCCTGGGGGCGGATCTTGAAGGCATAGTAAACGCACTCTATCCGGCAGAGGTGGCAACGCTGGCGGGCGGCTCGCCATTCTTCAGCCCGCCCACTGAAGGGTACGACGCGGGGCTCCCTCCCTACTCCTATGACCGTGCGGAGGCACAGCGTCTGCTCCAAGACGCCGGTTACGACGGCGAACCTGTCCATCTGCTATCACTAGCGGCTTACGGCCTCACGGAAATGCTTGACGTAAACGAGATGTTGGCTGAAGACTGGCGCGAGATCGGGGTCAACGTGGAGGTTGTGAATACGGAGTTCCCCCAGATGCTGGCGCGGTGGGTAGCCAGGCCCCAGGAGTTCGATGACCTGGCGCCGGCGCCTCTTATACACGGGGCTTTTCCACATACCTCCCGGTTCAATACTACGATACAGGACTACATGACGTCCGGAAGAGGCGGACGGCGGGCATACCCTGACTTGGAACGGGGAGACGCCATTCACCAAGAGTTGAGCGGCATAGTAGACCCGGTGGAAAGAGAAGAACGGTTGCTATCGTTGAACCGCGAGACCTATGAGGAGTACTGGGCTGTGCCTGTTATCTGGCGTCACCAGCCGTACGCGTTCAACTCAAATCTGACCGGCTGGCAGCCTATCAACGGAACGGAGAACAGCCTGCGATTGGAGACGGTGCGCCGCGCTGGGTAGGGTATTCCTACGTGTTGGCAATGGCGCATTATCTGCTCATTTCCTTCCCTTCGGCTACGCTCAGGATAAACTCTAAGCTCAGGATGAGCGGATAATTCACATCAGCCTACTTCCAGCATCTGATCTATACCAAACAGCGGCGATAGGTGCTCGCGTCCATCCTCGGTGATGAGGAACATGTCCTGGAGGTGGTAGTAGTCGACGTGCGGCTCGAAGGCTAGCACCATCCCCGCCTCAATGACTATGTCGTTGGACGGCACCAGGTACGGCTGCTGCTGATGCCACCAGGAACCGACGCCATGCCCGGCCAGCGCTACCCTGCCCTGGAACCCTTCTCTCTTGAATGCGTCCGAAGCATACCGGTAGACGTCGCTGGCTTTGACGCCGGGACGGGCCTGCTCAATAGTGCCCCAATAGATGTCCAGTATCTTCTGATACGTCCGCTTCTGCTCATCGGAAGGCGCGCCCAGCACAACGGTGCGCGACTGATGGCCGGGGTAACCCTGGTACCAGAACACGTAATCGTTGCGGATGATGTCGCCCTTCTTGAACTGGAAATCGCTTTCACCGCCGTAGACCACCGTGTTGCGGCTGGAGTTCAGGATGCCGTGCGCCCAGTTGGCTCCCCGGCGCAGGCAAGCGGCGATAAGCCTGCTGTGTATCTCCCGTTCCGTATCGCCATCCCGCACCGATGGAAAGACCTCCAGGTACGCCTCGTCCAGCAGCCTGGCGCCTTCCCTGATCAGCTCCACCTCGCCGGGGGTCTTGATCCAGCGCACCTCGTCCATCATGGCGGTGCAATCCACGGCCTCAGCCTTCGGTAGAAGAGCGGCTATCTCCTCCCAAGCGGCGACGCTGAGGTACGTCTTTTCGAAGCCGATTCGCGACTCGTGCAGCCCCATCTCCTCGAGCGCCTTGGCCGCTTTGGCGTAAGCCGACTCCCCATAGTCGTCGTACATCTCTATCTTCTCAAGCCATGAGTCGCGTCGCGCCAACGGAGCGGCGTAGCTGTTGAGCACCATGACCGGGTCGCCGTGCCTGGGCCAGACCACAAGGACGCCTCTCGGTGAGTCCGGGAAGTCCAGGTGGCGGGCCAGCGTGCCGGGATAGGCAAAACCCGTCAGGTAGGTGAAGTTCTTGCCGGAGCGGGCGACCACGGCGGAAAGGCCGTCTCTGTCCATGAGCCGGTTCAAGCGCTCTACGTTGGCGATGATGGATCGTTTGCCTTGAGTCATTCGTCCTCCCATAGCCGGAGCGCCAGGGCGTAGGCCATGGCAAGGGCGCTCACGAGCGCAACGCCCGCTTGCGCAGGTAGGCTTTTACCCGTTTCGGGCCTGCCGAAAGGCACGCATCGCACACCCAAACGCAGGGAAGGGGCGTGCCGTCCTCGTCCACGAACGTTGCGATGTTAAGCCCTTCCACATCAAGCTCACATAGCTCGCACCGCTCGCGCTCTTCTACGTTAGCCACTGGCTCTCCTTTCGATAGTAAGTGTGTGGCCGTATTGTAGCACGGGAGGTAGATGACGGTTTCGGCTGCAGAATGCTGCCCGTGAACTAGATCCGTCAAGTAGCGTCCTATCACAAACCCCACACCAGCTTGACCTTAGCGGAATTACCTTCTAAGGTTGCTATTGCTCCTCCACGAGCACAAGCCATGAGAACGTTACATGGTTGGGCTACATGCCCCCAAGTAGCGCGTTCTTGTGGTTAGGTGTCTCGTGGAGGAGAAGCCTAAACCATTTGCTACGAGGGGGTTCCTTATGAGCCTGAGACTACCGAACCAGGACTTCTTGTCCTCGGTAGTTAAGGTAGAGGGCAAGCGACTCCGCTGCGCTGATCTGATAGGGCCCCAGCACACCCGCATAGAGAGGATGCTCTAGTGGGGAACGCCGACGCCCTCAACCGCACCCTGTTCATTGCCGACAACCTCCCTGTCCTGCGCGGCATAGACTCCGAGAGTATAGACCTCATAGCCACGGATCCGCCCTTCAACAAGGGCGTGAAGGCGTTCGAGGGGATAGTAACAGCTGGCTACGACAAGACAGGCCAGAAGGTCTCCTACAGGGACATTTGGACCTGGCGAGACGTACAGCAGGAATGGGTTGACCGGATTACCGAGGACCACCCCGCGCTGAAAGAGGTGATAGAGGCGGCCAATACCGCCGGCGGCGAGGACATGGGCGCTTTCCTCTGTTGGCTGGCCGTGCGAGTGCTTGAAATGCACCGTGTCCTCAAACCTACAGGCTCAATGTACCTGCATGTTGACCATACCGCTCATGCCTACGTCAAGACTATGATGGACGCCATATTTGGCAAAAGGAATTTTAGGAATGAGATTGTTTGGCATTACAACTCAGGGCCTAGAGGTCAACAATTTGGGAAACGCCACGACACTTTGTTGTGGTACTCGAAAGGTAGAGATTGGACATTCAATAAGGACTCCGTTAGAGAGCCATATTCACCAAACATCAACATACCCCCTTCAAAAGCTCATTATTACCATCCAGACGGGAAAGTTATGGGTGATGTATGGAATCTTCCCATACTTGGGCAAAACGACAAGAAAGAGCGCACAGGCTTTCCCACACAGAAGCCTTTGGAGCTGTACGAGCGCATTATCAAGGCCAGCTCTAACCCTGGCGACCTTGTGCTAGACCCGTTTGCCGGATGTGCCACAACCGCCGTTGCCGCAGAGCGGCTTGCACTGGCGGAGAATCAAGGCGCACGGCGCTGGATTGCCATAGACGTGAACGCTGAGGCCGAGACCGTCATACGGGATAGGTTGAAGCGTGAGGTCAACAAGAACATGGATTGGAACAAGGATGTCCAGGTGTCCAGCGATCCACCTAAGCGCACGGACGATGGCGAACCCGCCGCCGCCGAGCTTACCCTGGTCAGCCCCAAGCCCAAGGCTCCGCGGCTCACCGCCCGCCAGCTCCGTGAACGCCTGATATTTGATGACGGGATGAAATGCCAGGGTTGCGGCTGGGTGCCGCACCACGAGGAGTACCTGGAGGTTGATCACCGGGTGCCAAAGTCCCGTGAAGGACGGGACGACATACGGAACCGAGTGCTCCTGTGCTCGCCATGCAACGGCGCAAAAGGCAACAAGCTGACGCTGGCGGAGCTGCGAGAGAGACGGATCAAAGAAGACCGTATGTCTGACAAGTCTTGGGATGCCGGATGGTATCAGAGAACAGGCAGGTTTGGATAACTAAAGAAGAAAGGGCACGCTTGGAGGCGTGCCCTTTCTCCGGCAACCAAAGCTAAGTGTGGGGTGCGTCCACTCAGCCTTGTAAACGGGTGTTAAATCAGTCTCAGGTCAAGCAAACCGCGAGAGTCGATGGTCCAGTCGTAGTCCCTCTTGGCCTGCTCCCTGGTCAGGGTGCCGACAAAATTGTCGTCCTGAACCGCCGAGGCATAGGCATCGAACCCTGTCTTGACATCTATCCGGTTCACGAAATTGAAGAATCCGCGCATCTCCTACCTCCTTCCCAGCATGCCCAGCTCTCGCGATCCGAAGGTCTGCACCCGGTATGAGTTCTGCTTGGTGACCTCGCGAGCCGCTTGAATCTCGTCGTTGAGCATTATCATCACACCCTTGTCCCGCGCTTCCCGCGACCCCGCCAGTATGATAGAGCCCAGCAGGTTGTTGTCCGCATCGGTGCCCAGGGCTGAGGGCGGCCTCATGGAGCCGGTGACCACTACCGGTTTCTCGCTTTTAACCGTCAGATTGAGGAAGTACGCCGTCTCTTCCATGGTGGACGTGCCGTGAGTGAGCACAATGCCGTCCACCTCCGGCTCGTTATGGAAGATGCCGTTGATGTGTCGGGCTAGCTCGAGCCACTCGGGAGCGCCGACTGCCATGCTCGGCGTCTGCAAGACCTGTTCCGCCTCCACCCTGGCGTAGGTTGCCACCTCCGGTATGCGCTCCAGGTTCTGCTGAACGTCCAGATTCTGGCCGCCCAGCCAGTACTGGACAAGCTCCAGACGCGGCGAGCCCCAGGATGCAATGGTCCCTCCCGTGCCAAGGAGCTTGACGAATGGAAGGCGGTCAGAGGCCAAAGTTACCTCCTATCGGAGCAGTGGGGTAGTGCGGGCAGATGTTATCTGCCGCGCAGTTTGGGGTCAAGGACGTCCCGCAAAGCATCGCCGAAGACGTTGATGCCAAAGACAACAAGAGACAGCGCCGCACCGGGGAAGATGCCTATCCACGGCGCCCCGGAGAAGTAAGCCTGTGTGTCGCCGCTGAGCATAGCTCCCCAAGAGACGATGTGCGACGGCGTACCCACGCCGAGGAAGCTGAGGGAGGCCTCGATGATGATCATCGTGCCCACGGAAGCGGTGGAGATCACCATGAGCGAGGCAAAGGTGTTGGGCAGCACGTGGAGAAGCATGATGCGAATATTAGACGCTCCAATGGCGCGGGCCGCTTCCACGTACGGATATTCTTTGATGCCCAGGGTTACTGAGCGCACCACCCTGGTGAATCGGGGTGTGAATATGATGGCCAGGGCAAGAATGATGTTGTTGAGCGACTGTCCGAAAGCCGCCATCAAAGCAATGGCCAAAAGCAGTGACGGAAACGCGGAGAGAGCGTCTATGAAGCGCTGCACCAGCAGGTCGTAGTAGCCGCCGAAAAAGCCGCTGGTTACCCCTATGGCGGACCCTAGTATGGAGGCGCCGGCAACGGCAAGCAAGCCAACGTACAAGGAGACCCTGGCGCCAAGTATGATGCGGGTCAGGATGTCACGTCCCAGCACGTCAGTGCCAAACCAGTAGGTCGAGTTGGGAGACTCCAGGATGGCGAAAGCGTTGGCCTTCAGGGGATCGTGGGGAGTAAAGTTTGGCCCAACAATTCCAATGACGCCGGCAACGAACAGTATGCCCAGTCCGGTTGCGCCCAGAGGCTTCTGCTTAATGAACCTCTTGGTGCTTTCGAGCCAGCGCGACCACAACGGCCTGCTCCTGGCAGTCCATACTCCTGCTGTTTGTTCTCTAGCCATGTGCTCTAAATCATCCGTACCTTATGCGGGGATCCAACCAGGCGTACATGAGGTCTACTATAAGATTGGCTACAAGCGCAATCATGGCAAAGTACATAATGTATACCTGAATAGCGGGAAGGTCCCTGGAGTTGAGGGCAGTGATCAAGCCGCGCCCCACGCCGGGAATATTGAATATACTCTCTATGATCACGGTGCCGGAGAAAAGAAAGCCTATCTGAGTCCCGCCAACAGTGATCACAGGCAGTAGCGCATTGCGCACGGCGTGGCGCAGGACAACCGCTTTCTCTCCCAGGCCCTTGGCTCTTGCCGTTCTTACGTAGTCCTCACGCAGGACTTCCAGCAACTGGGCTCGCGTCATCCTCACCAGCAGTCCGCTGGAAGCGAAGCCGAGGGCTATGGCGGGAAATATGAGCTGCTGGAAGCTCTTGACAGGCTCCTGCCAAAGGTGGACGAACCCCAGGGGCGTCGACCAAGAGAATAGGACGGACAGGAACAGCACCACCAGCAGCGCCACAAAGAAGCTGGGCATTGCCAGCCCCAAGATAGCGAAACCCCGCAGAATATAGTCCACAAAGCTGTCTTGTCGTACCGCGGCAAGGACACCTATCGGTATGGAGATGATGGATATCACTATCATGCTGAACATGGCGAGCTGCACCGTGATAGGCAGCTGGCGTTTGATCTGGTCCGCGATTGAAAGGCGAGTAACGAACGATTTGCCAAGGTCGGCGCGGACGAAGTCCCACATCCAATCTACGTACTGCACATAGATTGGCTCGTTTAGTCCCATCTGCTCTCTGAGAGCCTCAGCCTCCTCCGGTGTATAGGTCAACTCGCCGGATGGGCCGGAAAGGATCAATGCGGCAATGTCCCCAGGGATGATGCGCAATAGGACGAACACCGCAATAGATACAGCTAATAACGTGGGTATAAATAGAATCAGCCTTCTTAGTACGTATTTTCTCATAGCGTGTCGTAAAAGGCTAAAGAGTCGAGCCTACAGGCGCTTTGGGCGCCTGTAGGCTCTGAACTTCTATATCGCTTAGCTCAGACTTACTAAGACTGGTCCAGCCACAATGTTTCGTAGCTGAAGTTGGAGCCGTCAAGCACCGGGGGAGTGTAGTTCCTCCAGTTGCCCCTATGCGGCTGCTGCAAGGCAGGCCTTATTGTGCCCAGCATGAAGTTGTCTGCAATAGCCAGCTGAGCCATTTGCCTCAGTATAGGCGCGCGCTCTTCCAGGCTCTGCAGGGCGGTCTGCTGATCATGCAGTTCCTTCCAGCCGTCGGGTAGATGGCCCGTGCGGTTCCGGCTGCCGTCCTCAAAGAGGAAGAAGATGTTGGTGTGATAGACATCCGGGTCAACGAACGTCGCACCTACGCTGTCGGAGAAGATGTCGAAGTCGTATGACTCAAGCTGGGCAGACCTGGTGGCCCAGTCCAACTTGATGACCTCTACGTCAATGTAGATCTCGCTCAGCAGCGTCTGTAAGGCTTCGTTTTCCCGCAGGCCCTGTCCCGCAGGGGCGCTTAGCGTGGTGGTCTTGAGCCTGTTATCCGGACCGTAGCCAAGCCCTTCCATGAGCTGCTTGGCCAACTCTATCTCCGGGCCTTTGTCTTCGTTCCTGGCGAAACCTTCAAACTGACGCCACTGGTCTTCGGTGTATATCCATTCCCAGCCTACGTAGTAGGGCGGTGAAAGGAAGCCGATGTCGTCAAAGGCCAGCTTGTTGACTATGTCGCGGTCAACGGCCAGGTTGATGGCGCGGCGCAGCGTGTCAGCGGCGGGGTCGCCAGGAGGCCCGAACGGCTCGCGCCGTGTGTTTATCTGGTAGCTTCTGTAGCCAATGGTTACCAGGTGCGGGACCACGGTATCCGGCAGGTCGGCAACGATGGAATCAACGTTGGCCTTGCCGAAGCACACCCACGTGCAGCTGGTGTGGATCTGTCCCGACTTGAAGGCGGCCACTCTGGCCGACTCGTCCGGTACGGCAAAGATATCAATGCCGTCCAGGTAGGGAAGGCCCTCACGGAAGTAGTTCTCGTTTCGCTCGACCTTGAAGAAGTTGTCTATCTCGAAGGACTCGAACTTAAACGGTCCAAACTCTCCGCCCAGCTCGCCTTCCGCTGGGTTGAGGTCCCTGTTCTCCTCGTTAGGATTGGTGTCTATGGGCGTGATGTAGGTGTCGGCGTGGAATACCACGAAACCACCGGTCATGCAGGGGATGAAGGCCGCTCTTGGGCCTACCAGCCTGATCAGAATGGTCTTGTCATCTATGACCTCAGCGCCGGGGTTTGCTGCCATAGCCATGCTGTCGCCCTCATAGATGGGAGCAACGTAGTTGCGGACACAGCCCTGGCGGCGTACGGAGACGCCATTTATCCTCTCAACATAGCGGAGCATGTTGGCATAGATGTCGTCCGCATCGAGAGCATTGCCTTCGTGGTCCACGGCGTCACGCAGTGTGAACGTGTATTCTGATCCGTCACCGCTGATCTCCCAGGACTCGGCAAGGTCGCCTTCGGCGCCTGTCCTGGTGTCCAGCGGAATCCTAACCAGCTGGCTGAACAGGTTGCCCACCATGCCAAGCTGCAACCCGTATCCGGCCCGGCTGTTGTGCGGATCGAAAATGTTAATGTTTACCTCTGACTTACCAATACGCCCGCCGTACTGAGGCTCATCACCCGTGGGCGGCGCCATAGTGGGCTCCGCTGTTGCCGTGGGCTGCGCCACAACGGTGGGAAGAGCCGGTAACGGCGTGGCCGTGGCCGTCGCCGTCGGCTCAGCCTCCTCGGCGGAACCGCAGGCCAGCACGGTCAAAAGGCCAACGGCTATTCCCGCCGCGAGGAGCCGTCTCGCTAGTTTTCCTGATAACATAAGCACCCCCTGTATTTTTTTAGGGACTCGGAGTCTCCCAGACCGCGGGACAATCCAAGTTATGCCGACACCCTATGTGTCGGCAAGTGAAAGGAATTTACATATCATGCCCGCAATTGTCAAGTGTTTACGCCCAGCAATCTTGAAAATACCGCGACGCAATGTCACTCCCATCACTACTCTTTCCATACGAACGAAAACCAGCTCTGGATTCATGGAAAACTTATTTGACACCGCAAAGGGACGCATGTAGCTTAAATCATCACCGTATACGGCTTTGACCGTGGGAAAACAACTCTTATGCTGGATACTGCGCTGGCAAAGAAACGGCTTGTGGGACTGCTGCTGGCGGCGGTCATTCTGGCTCTGTTCCTCATATTCAATCGCTTCCCCAAACTGGACACCGTACAGGGAGATCTGGAGGCCGTTACCGGATCAACTCTGGAATGCTTCCAGAGCTTCTGCATAGACCGTGATCCCGATTCAACCTTCTTCTCCCGCTGGTGGGAATTCTCCCTAACCTATCTGCGCCTGGTCTCCGTGGGCATGGTCTTTGCCTTTGTGGTAGCGGGCCTAACGGAAGCCTTCCTCTTCCCCAACGGCAGTACGGGAACGACCACGGAGAAGAGTTCTTTCAAACGCACCCTAAAGGGGCTTGCCATAGGCCCGGTGATGAACCTCTGCTCCGCCTGCATAGTGCCCATATCCTCCACGTTCCGCAGAACGGGAGTAGGAATAGAAGGCGCCATCAGCATGGTGCAGGGATCCGCCACCCTGAACATCCCCTCATTGGTAATGGTGGCCATGGTCTTCACGCCGTTGCTTGGCGTGAGCCGGTTGGTCATGGGTGTTGCCGCGGCGCTCCTCATTGGCCCGTTAGTGGTCATGGTCCTAACCAGAAGCCGGAACAGGGCTTTCCCTGAACAGGGGCCGGACTGGTCCTCAGAGATTGCATTGTCCGCCCGCTGGGGACCGACAATGCGGGAGGCCTTCACAGACTGGGCTAGGGCAACCATGCGTTTCGTGGTACGGCTTGGCCCCATCATGGTGCTGGCCGGGTTCGCCAGCGGACTTGTAATACAGTGGACAAGCCCGGACGTTGTGGAACAGTACCTGGGCAACAACGTGATGGGCGTGGCCATAGCCGCCACCTTCGGACTGCTGATTAACGTCCCTCTGCTGTTCGAGATCCCTCTTGTAGCGCTCCTCTTGCTGCTGGGCATGGGCACCGCCCCCGCCGCCACCCTCCTGTTCGCCGCCGCCGCCGGGGGGCCGATAACGTTCTGGGGACTGGCCAAATCGATGCCGAAGAGGGCCGTGGTCACCTTCGCCGCCGCCACCTGGACCGTTGGGATTATTGGCGGCGTCGCCATTCTGGGTTTCAGCCTGGCGCTTCCCAGCAACGACTCCGGTCTGAGGATAGAAGCGGCCTCTCACGGAGAAAGCCTTACTGCGCCCACAATCACTCGAACCGACAGCCCAATGCGCTTCACCGATATCACCTTCCAGTCCGGCATCGACTACAAACACGTGCCTCTGGATGAGAAATATGACAATGTCGACAACGGCTGGATGGCGGGCGGAGCAGTGGCCGAAGACTTCAACGGCGACGGCTGGGTCGATCTCTTCGTACTGTCCGGCAACGCCCCTCCCGCTTTGCTTTACGTCAACCAGAAGGACGGTACATTCAAAGACGAGGCAGCCGATAGGGGCGCTGCCATATCCACGGAAAGCGGCATGGCCGCAGCGGCGGCTGACTACGATAACGACGGCGACATAGACATATTCGTGGCCAACGATTTCCCTCCGCACGTCCTCCTCATAAATGAAGGCGAGGGTCATTTCAGCCGCAGCGACGTGCCCCTCATGCAGCCGGCCGCATTCGCTACCAGCCCAAGCTGGGGCGACATCAACAACGACGGTCTGCTTGAGCTGGTGCTTGGCGAGTGGAACCCCATACAAGGGCCTATACAGGACGCCATTGACGACGGGGTGATAGATGCCGACCCGCAGTATCCCTACTGGTCTCTCTGGATGTACCTCAACCACGGTGACGGCTACCTGGAGGGATACCAGTTCCGCAGCGACTCCTTTGTGTCCCGCGAGAACTTCGTATTCGCTCCCCGGTTCGCAGACCTCAACGGCGACTTCTACGCCGACCTGGCCGTCGTTTCGGACTACGGCAGGTCAAAGCTCTACTTGAACAATGGCCGGGGCAAATTTGACGATGTCACTGAGCCCAGCGGGGTGGGAACCGATGAGAACGGCATGGGCTCCACCTTTGGCGACTTCGACAACGACGGCGATCTGGACTGGTTCATTTCCAGCATCTATGACCTAAGCGAGGTCAAGGAAGGCCCCTGGGGCGGCTCTGGCAATCGCCTATACCGCAACAACGGCGACGCCTCCTTTGAAGACGTAACAACCCTATCCGGTGTCCGCGATGGCAACTGGGGATGGGGTTCCAGCTTCGGCGACCTGGACAACGACGGCGACCTGGACATATATCACGTTACGGGCTGGGTGAACGCTGAAAGGCTTGACACTATCCGTAAGTGGAACAACAAGCCCGCCCGCTTGTTCGAAAACCTGGGCAACTCCAACTTCTTCGATGTCGCTTCACAGGTCGGCGCCGACGACCTGAGGCAGGGGCGCGGCGTCATTCTCTTTGACTTTGACAACGACGGCGACCTGGACATCTTCATCACCAACAACCAGGAGTTTGCCATTCAAGACGGCACCGCGCTCCGCACCCCCGGCAGCCCCGTCCTCCTCCGCAACGATACTCCTCTGCCCAACCACTGGCTCAAAGTCACCATAGAGGCTGAGCCTCCCTTGCACCGCGACGGCCTCGGCTGCAAGGTATTCGTCACCACTGGCCGGGTTACCCAGATGCGGGAGCTTCACGCCTCCACCAACTTCGTGGCGCAGGAACCGGGAAGAATCGCTCACTTTGGATTGGGCGCATCCAGCGCTATTGATGAACTCCGCGTCGAATGCGCCGGAGGAGTGATCCAGACGCTGGAGGATATCCCCGCCGACCGGCACGTCAACGTCAATATTGAGGAAGCGGGTACGTAATCACTCCACCTCGTTGTAGAGATAGTGGGGCCGTCCTCCCGGAAGACCCCATTCTTCGTAGAACCGGTTAACGTACGGCAGCAGGTCCCTACCCAGGTTGGCCCGGTCTATCTCATTCTGTGCCAGGGGTCGGTTCATGTGCTGCTTGAGCTCGGTCCAGACCGCCTCCTTATCCACTTTCGTAATCCTGCCGTCTCGCATGAGCACCTCGCCGTCCACAACCACCGTCTTCACGTCCGAGGCGCGTCCCCTATAGACCAGCGCATCCACCATATCGGTGTCCGGGTGCAGATACGGCTCGGTTATGCCGGTCAGGTCCACCAGGACGGCGTCGGCGCGTTTGCCGGGCTGCAAAGTCCCCACCTTGGTGTCGAACAGCGTGGCCTTGGCACCGTTGACCGTAGCCATGTGCAGTATCTGGTGCGAGGTGGGACTGGGCGTGTCCACACCGGGCAGGCGGTGCACCTTCTGCACCAGCCTCATCTCTTGGAGCATGTCGTTGTCGTCATTGATGCCCGCTTCATCAATGCCCACGGCCACTGTGACGCCTTCATCCCAGAGCCGGTTCAGGGGCGCAACGCCGCTTTTGAGGCGTAGGTTGGAGCTGGCGTTGTGGCAGATGATGGCGCCGGACTCCGAAAGCAGCTCTATGTCCGACTCCGTGAGCCATACTCCGTGAGCGCAGGAGAGCTC
This sequence comes from Dehalococcoidia bacterium, assembly GCA_965220545.1. GTDB lineage: Bacteria > Chloroflexota > Dehalococcoidia > Lucifugimonadales > QGNO01 > DAOUJH01. The sequence goes on along the minus strand of CBDCQF010000011.1, from coordinate 181,299 downwards.
CGGGCCAAGGAAGCCAAGGTCTTTCAGATGGGCAAGGGGCGTCTTGTTCCAGGTGCGCAGGCCGTACATCTTCTGGTATATGCTCTCCTGAAGATGTACGTGCATGCCGGTCCCGTAGCGCGTGGCGTACTCCTTTGCCGTCTGAAAGAAGACGTCGCTGCACCATTGCACGTTGCCCGGAGCAAGGAAGACGTTGATTCTCCCGTTATCCGAGGAAGAGTCGTGCAGCTCGGCAAAGGTGGCAAAGTACTCCTCTGACGATAGCGCTCTGGCCTGCACATGGCCCCTAACTCTGGAGCCTAGCTCCGCGGGCAGAGTGGCTATGAACTCTGCGTCGTCCTGGTAGACCAGGTTGTTTTGATCGCGGAACATGAAGGAGAACGCGGCGCGCATGCCGGACTCTTCGTAGGCCCTCAGCACTTTTCGTCCCAAGTCCACCGGGCCGGATATTCCCGACGCGGGGTTGGCGTTGATGCTGTGATTGTGCATCACGGTGGTAATGCCCGACTCTATCATCTGAATAGCGCAGTAGAGCGTGTCCAGGTAGGGGTCTATGTTCCTTATGGCGAAGCGAGCCGTGATCCACGGCTCAAGGGCCAGGTCGGGGATACCAAGCTGAAAGGGGGTGAGCCCGATGTGATGATGCGCGTTGATCAACCCCGGAATGACTATGTGCCTATCCGAGCCTATCTCTTCGTCGGGCTGATGGCGGGCCTTGACTTCAGCGTAAGGGCCCACATCCTTGATCTCGCCGTCCTCCTGGTATAGTGCGCCGTCAGCGATGATTTCGCTGGCGCCATCGTCTAGGACCCTGGCGACCAAGTATTTGCCTCTCATAATGGACGATGACATAGCTCCTCCTTGGCGGGTAGTGACATGGGCAGAGTAACGCTTGCCTGTGACGTTGGCAACAGATGAAACCGGCTAAGCGCCGAGCTTGTCGGCCAGATCGTGGAAATCGTCGGCGTAGAGGTCAATCCACTCTTCCCTGTCGACGTCCACTTGGCCCCCCGGCCCGAACTCATCAGGACGGCTCACCAGCGCGGTCTGCATTCCCTCGCGCTTGGCCGCTTCCAGATCGTATTTATGGGCGGCCACCATCATCACGTTTCGCATGGGAAGCGCCAGAAGAGAGGCCGCTCCCCTGTACACCTCCGGATCGGGCTTGTAGCGCTTGAACAGCTCCACCGATAGCACGCAGTCCCAAACCAGTCCGGCGTGCTTGGACAGGTTGGCTAGCATCGCCATACTGCCGTTTGACAGAGCGGCGATCAAGAACCTCTCCCTGATGCGGGCCAGTCCCGATGCGGAGTCCGGCCAGGGATCCAGTCGATGCCAGACCCCGTTCAGATCGTCCTTTTCCGCATTGTTCAAGCCTGGCTTGTAGAATTTGCCAGCGATCTCATCCAGGATCTCGCGGTTCAGCACATCAAGCGTCGTCCAGGGACGTTCGCCGCTGTTGACGCGTTCCATGGCGGGCCGGTAGCCGTTTCTCCAATCATCAGCGAATCTGCCCCAGTCCACGCCATCTATACCCTTGGCCTCGCCCAAGGCCCGCGCCTCGCGATTCACGGGAGTACGCCAGTCCACAACCGTACCGAATACGTCGAATGTCAGCGCCTTTATTTCATCCGTACTCACGGTATCCCTTCTTCACTCGATGGTGAGCGCCCTCTTGGGATTGTCCACCAGCATTGCGTCGATGTCCTCTTCTTTGAAGCCGCGACGCCGCATCCAGGGGACAACGACACGCATGATGTGTCCGTAGCCGTTACCTCCGTACTTGGTCAGATACGCCTTGCCTCCTACATCGTGCGAGACGAGCACTTTGTCGGCGTGGCCCTGCTCTATGAGCCAGGCAATCTGGTCCAGCCGCTGGGCATCCGTAGGACGGGCTATGTGCGGCAGCGCCGCAGAGTAGTAAGACAGGTCCTGCCCGAAGAGGTCCCACTCGATGAGAGCGCCTGTGTCAGCTATCTCCTTCAATGTCTCCAGGTTGAACACGGTGCGCTCAATATGGCCCATGATAATCTTCTCCGGCGCAGCGCCTGCCTCGGTGAGGATGCCCATTATCTCCATGGGCGCCGCTTCATCCCTACCGGGATGGATGGATATGGCCGCGCCGGTCTCCCGCTGGGTCATAGCGGCAGCGACAAGCACCTTCCGTTCATCGTCATGTAGAGGCCAGGAGCAGCCCAGCTCACCCATGATGCCCGCTCTTATCCCTGTATCGTCTATGCCGCTGGTTATGTCGCGTATCATCTTCGTCGCCATATCATCTACGCTCATGGCGGCCACTTCCGGCGGATGCGACGATGCCACGTAGTATCCGGTGGCGGCTATGACGTGAAGACCTGTCGCCCTGGAGATGCGGGCCAGCCCCAGGGGATCCGGAGCCTCACCGATGGTTGTGGCGTCCACTATCGTATGGCCGCCTTCCCGTTTGTAGATCAGCGCCTCTTCTATTGCGGTCTGCTCGTCGTCAATGTAAAGGTTGTCCATGTGGTTGTTGTTGTGGTACCTCAGCCACCAAAGGTTCTCCATGGTGATGGGCTGCCTGGACATGAACTTGTCGCTTGCCGTAGTCGGTTCAACGTACAAGCAAGTTACGTCGGCCAGCAGGTGTTCATGCGGCATGGTCACGCCCATCTCATCAGGATCGATAGCGCCAAGAACGGTCTGTATGTAACCGGATGTAGTCATTGATGCCTCCTTTACTGGCCCGTAGTTATGCTGAGAGCCCGCTGGGGATTATGTACAAGAATCGCCTCTATTTGCCACTCCTCCATGCCACGCCGCCGCATCCAAGGCACGACAACCCTCAATATGTGCCCGTAGCCATGGCCGCCCCATTTCGTCAGGTTGGCCTTGGCCCCGGCGTCGTGGGCAACGACTATCTGGTCAACGTGTCCCTCTGATACGAGCCACTCTATGGTCTCGATGCGCTGAGCATCGCTGGGCCGGGCTATGTGAGGCGCTATGGGATAGTAGGAGATGTCCTGCCCGAAGAGGTCGTACTCCAGGTAGCAACCGGTCTCGGCAAGCTCCTTCAACCTGGCGCGGTCAAAGATCGTGCGCTCCAAGTGACCCATGATGATGCGGTCTACGCCAACGCCGCCTCTCTGCAAGACATCCATTATCTCCATAGGTGCCGCTTCGTTGCGGCCTGGATGAATGGAAATGGCCGTCCCCGTCCGGCGGCTGGCCATCGCCGCCGCGGCAACCACCTTGCGTTCGTCGGGATGCAACGGCCAGGAGCAGCCTATTTCGCCAATGATCCCCGCTTTGACTGACGTGCCCTTCATTCCCTGGGTCATCTCTTTGACCATAAACGCCGCCAGCTCTTCCTCCGACATGGCGGAGACTGTAGCTGGATGAGATGGCTGGATGTAAAAGCCGGTGGCCGCGACGACGTGAAGCCCCGTGGCGATGGATATCTTCGCCAGCCCCTCCGGGTCGGGAGACATGCCGGTGACGCTGCAGTCCACAATGGCGCCTCCGCCTTCCCCCTTGAACATCATAGCCTCGTCTATGGCCACGTCAACGTCGCCCTGCTGCAGGTTATCCAGGTGGTTGGTGTAGTGGTACCTCAGCCAGTTCAGAGTCTCTATTGTGATCGGCTGACGCGACATGAACTTGTCGCTGGCCGTGGACGGTTCCTCGTAGAGCACTGTGGCGTCGGCCAGCAGGTGCTCGTGCATCATGGTGACGCCTAGCTGGTCGGAGGCAACCGGGCCAAGGACTGTCTGAACGTAGCTGGGCATGTACTGCCTCTCTTGGTGAATTGGTAACGCCGCCGCTAAAGCTGGACGCCGTGAGCCTTGGCCCAGTCGTCCATGCCGCCTATAGCGGGGTTGTCCGGTCTCTGTTTGTAGTAGTCCCGCAGGGGGTAGAACTTGCCGAACATGTCATTGAGGTCATCCATAGGTGTGGCCGAATTATCGACACGCAGGTTGATGATGGAGAACCCCTCCGTCTCATAGACCAGGATACCGGCCGATCGCTGCCCATTGGGCTGGCCGCCCGCCCTGGTGCCAGCGTCTATCGAGTTCATCAGCCGCACTTCCAGGTCTTCCTCATCCGTACCTTCCATGGCTCCCGCCATCGCCTCGACCACTTCCTGACCCACCAGCGCGTTCCCCATCACTATCCACTGCTCTCCGGTCATGTGCCCCTTCCAGTCACCGTTGTCGACGCCGGTGCGCACCGCCGTACGTCCAAAGCGGTCGACTATCCCCAGCTGCCGGTACTCTATGTACGGATCGCTCTCTTCAAGCTGGGCCAGCACGCGTCCCGCCGGGTACCCCAGCTCCAACAGTTCGATGGCAAGCAGGCCCAACCGCGGGTCGGTGCGGGATTGCGTGGCCACGGCGCCAATGTTGGCCTTGATGTAGACGCAACGGCCCGTGACCGCCATTTCGCTGGTCGATATGGATATTCCCAGCCGTCCCGTGCGCGGGCAACGGCCTATGGCGGTGAAAGTGTGCATCTCCGGGCCCAATGTAAACATGCTTTGCTCCTCTCGTCTGTTTCAGTCCAACTCCGGCAGAAGGCTAAGCGTGACTAGTACGACAGACCGAGATCACGACTGAATTCCCCGTTCCGCGGCCCACTCCGACACCCGGCCAATAGCGGGGTTGTCCGGGCGCTCGCGGTAGTAGGGCACCAGCGGGTGCATCTTGTTGAACAGCCGCCAAAGCTCCTTCATCGGCTCGTCATGGTCGTCCACGCGCAGGTTGACTATGGAGAAGCCCTCATTTTCGTGCACGATGACGGCGGAGGCTCTCTGCCCGTTGGGCTGGCCACCCGCCTGGGTGCCGGCGTCTATGGCCCTCATCAGCCGCAGTTCTATGTCCTCATCCACCGAGTCCTCCATCGCCTTGGCCATGGAATCTACCACCTGCGCTCCTACAAGGTAGTTGCCCATCGTGATCCATCCGTCGCCCGTCTTGTGTCCGGCCCACTCGCTGTTGCTGGCGCCGGTGCGGACCGCCGTATGCCCCCAGCGGTCGACGATACCCAGCTGCCGCCACTCTATGTGCGGGTCGCTGGCCGCCAGCTCGGAGAGGACGCGGCCCGCCGGGTATCCCAGCTCGAGAAGCTGCAGCGCCAGGATGCCCAGCCGAGGGTCGGTATAGGCTTGCGTGCCCACGGCCCCTACGTTGGCCTTGACGTGGGGAGCGCGGCCCCCCGTGCCTATCTCGCTGGTGGTCACCGCCACGCCCAGTCGACCGGTGCGCGGGCACCTGCCGATTGCGGTGAAGGTGTGCATCTCTGCGCCCAGCTTGAACTCGACTCCCTTGAGCAGTTTCATCTCTTCCCTCCTATTGCTCATGCAACGCGCCTTGCTTATCTAGCTCAGCTCGGCGGCGTGTTCATCCAGGAAAGCCACCGTGGCGTTTACCGTGCGGCGTATATCCTCGTCAGTGTGGGCCGCGCTTATGTAGGCGCGGTTCACCACCTGCTGCCTTACGAATATGCCGTTCCTCATCATATGCTCGCGGTACGACTGGTCCATGGCAGCCCCGCCCGATTGCCGGTAGCGCACCACGTCCTCGTGGCTCTGCGGCTGCACGTCGCTGAAGTACATGCACCACACTGATCCGAACCCGTCACAGCGCGCCTTCAGGCCGCGCTCCTTTATGGCGTCGTTGACCCCGGCGCGCAGGGTGTCGCCCATCCTGTACAGGTGGTCGTAGAGGCCAGGACGAGCCAGTATCTCCAGCGTCTTCAGCGCCGCCGCCGTGCCCAGCGCGTTCCCTCCGAACGTTCCCGCTATGCGCACAGTGCCCTCCGGCGCCGCCAGCGACATGACCTCGTTCTTTCCACAGATGGCGGCTATGACGTAGCCGCTTGCCATGGCCTTGCCAAAGACTCCGAGGTCCGGCGTTACCCCGTAGATAGCCTGTCCGCCGCCTAAGCCGTGGCGGAACCCGGTCACTATCTCGTCGAAGATGAGGACTATGTTCAGCTCGTCGCAGATGCGGCGCAGTCCCTCCAGGAAGTCCGGCCTGGCTATGAGGTTGCTGCTGTGGATCATCGTCTCCACCAACACCGCCGCTATCTGGTCGTGTTCGTGGTGAAGGCGGGTCGACGCCGTCTCAATGTCGTTGTAGGGCAGGAGCACAGTGTTCGCGTAGTTGTCCGGCGGGACTCCCGCCGAATCGGTGGCGTACTTTGTCTCACCGGTGTCGTAAGAATCGGGTGCGCTGTTCACCGCCAGGGGATCGGCCCAGCCCTGGTAGCCGCCGTCGAACTTCACAATCTTGGTCTTGCCGGTATAGGCGCGGGCCAGCCTGATGGCGTAGAGCAGTCCGTCGGTGCCGCTGACGCAGAGCGCCACCTTCTCCGCGCAGGGGATGTACTCGGTGAGCTTGCGCGCCACCTCAACGTCGCGGAAGTTGGGCATGGCAAACTGGACGTTGCCCTCGTTTATCGCCCCGGTTACCGCCTCTATCACCTCAGAGGGCGCGTGTCCCAGGATGTGCGGGCCCGCGCCGCACCAGTAGTCCAGGTACTCGTTGCCGTCCACGTCGTAGATGCGTGAGCCCTTGGCGCTCTTCACGTAGAAGGTGTCCGGCGCCCACCACTTGCAGTTGGGCACGCCGCGTGGACTGAACGACGACGCCTCCTCCATCATGGCCTGGGAACGCTGCAAGTTGAGTTCGCCCTGCTTGGTAGTCACGAGCACACCTCCTGAATCGGCACAATCCTACAGAGGAAAACGGTAGTAGACAAGGACGGCTGCTCTTAGTGGGCTGGCTACTGCCAGTCTCTTTGCTTGTTCAGTTGAGCCTTCCTGTCGAATGAGTACTGTAAGTCTATTCCCAGCTTGTTAGCGAGGTCGCAAACGTTCCACACTACGTCATACATCTCCATCCCGATACTGTCCAATACCCTGTCTGAGCCTTCTTGGTTCTGTAGCTCACGTAGATTAAGTACCTCTCTCGCCAGTTCACCAACCTCCGACATCAAATACAGCATGCGCTTCTCAACTGTTGTCTCCGGCAAAATGGCAGCAAGCTCCTTTGCGTGCTCCTGAATGTCTGCGATGCTCAACACCTACCTCCTACGCAGGCTCTGCCGCTACTGCAGGCTCCGCCTTGCGTGGCCGTTTCAGGAAGAGCAGCATGGTGATGCCGAACACGGCGATGCCCGCGTACGTAAACAGCGCCAGAGTGTAGTCATTGTAGCGGTCGAAGACCCAGCCGGCGTAGACCGGACTGAATATGGCCACGGTGGTGAAGGTGGTGAGGAACCCCCTCAACGTGGCGAACACCCGCCGCCCGAAATACTCGCCGATTATCGAATAGTTGGTCGGCGACACCCCTTCTCCGTAAGAGAACAGCACGGAGAACAGGTACAACGACCACAGGCTCTCCGAGTTCACCAGGACGAACATTGATATGAGCAGCGAGGTGTGCCCCGACATCAATACAAGCCTCTTGCTGAAGCGGTCGCCCAGCACGCCGTTGAGCAGAATCAGCGGCCAGGCCGCCAGGGCTTGGAATCCAATGAACCCCGCCCCAATCACCTCGCTGTATCCCTTCCACACGAATATGGGCACCCAGTGCAGATGCACCCCGCCGATGATGATGTAGCGTACCGAGGTGCTGAGGATGATGAGCCAGTATGACGTACTCCTCAGCGACTCCCTCAGAGTAAAATCTACGGTGGTCTGCTGTACCGCGGGCGGCTTTGTCCGGACTTCCTCTTTAGGCTTCTCTCCCGGCTTGTCGCCGTCCGGCAATAGACCCTTTGATTCAGGGGAGCGTCTTATGAGCACGGCCAGCGGCAGCGCGATGGCCAGCACCACCACGGCAGAGAACACTGAGCCATACCGCCAGCTGTACCCCGCCACTATGAGGCCCAGCACCGGCGCGAACAAGGCGTTGCCCAGCCGCAGCGACGACGAAAAGAAGCTCATGGCGCGGGTGCGGTACCGTATGAACCAGAGATTGGCTACGGCGTGCATGGAACTGATGAACCCCATCTGGAATCCTATGGATATCATGCCCATGTAGATGATGAAGAAGGGCCAGAAGGTGCTGGCCACGGGCAAAATGAGAAAGCCCACGCCGCCCAGTACGGCGCCGATGACGATGGGCAGGCGCGGGCCGAACTTGTCTATCATCCAGCCAACCACCGGCGACTCGATGCTCCCTTCCAGGCGCGTCAGCGAGAAGACCAAAGACAGCTGACCGCGGGTCAGCCCCAACTCGCGCTCCAAAGGAAGAAAAAACACGGCCTGAGACGCCGACTGTACGGAACCTATGCCGCTGACGATGGCGCCTATCACCACCATCCACCAGCCAAAGTACGTGCCTGATACGCGACTCTTTAGCCTAGTCGTGGTCGGCAATCATGCGCTCCTAGCCTGCATCTTGGGCAGCGGGTATGGCGAGAGTTGCGCAAAAGTTCTCCATGTTTCGGGATGATACGCCTTTCCAGAGGAGCGCTCAACACAGACGGAAGCTGTCGATCTGCTCGTTACCCGTTCCGCCTCGCCTGGTCCGCGATGTCCACGCCCACCATCTCGCCCCACGCCGCTATCAGCTGCTTGACCACCGGACCCGGAACGTCTCCATCCAGGGGCCGGCTGTCCATCATGGAGATGGGCAGCACGGAAAAGCTGGTTGCCGTAATGAAAGCCTCATCCGCGGTATAGGCGTCGTACAGCTGTATGTCCTCCTCCACCACGGGTATCCCCAGCTTTCCGGCCAGATCAATGACCGTTTTGCGCGTCACGCCCTCCAGGATGTTCCTGTCGCGGGCCGTCTTGATCACGCCGTCGCTGACTATCCAGAAGTTGAACGTGACCCCTTCCGATATATTGCCGTCCTGGTCCAGCAGCACCGGCCACGACTCCGGGTCGACGTCCGCCGCCTCAAGCTCGGCCAGGGCAAAGTTCATCCGGCTCAGGTGCTTGATCTTGGGGTCCAGCGAGTTGGGATTGTAGGAACGGGAGCGGGCAAAGACCACGTGCCCGCCCGTATCGTACATGCCGGCGAACCTGCCGAAGGCCACATAGTCGACGCCGGAATAGAGCACCGGCGGCACGTCATCGCTCACCGAAGCCCCGGACCCCCGGGTCACGTACTGCCTGAGAGCAAAGTCGTTGCCATCACGCCACATGTGACGGTTGCGCTCCACCGATTCCAGACATATGCGCATCATCTCCTCGTGGCTCACCCCAGGGTCCATGCGCACGTAGCGGAGAGAGCGGTAGAGCCGGTCTATGTGGCCTTCCAGGTCGAAGATGCTGCCGTTGAAGGTGCGCTCCGCCTCGTAGACCGCGTCTCCCAGGGCGAACCCCCTATCCGAGATGTGCACTTTGCACTCGCTTCTCGGTATCCACTCTCCGTTGAAGTAGGCAACGAACTCATCCATAGATTGACCTCGCTAATTCAGCAAATCCGCCAGCGGCGCAAACGCTCTGCTTTGTGGAATCTGGTCCACCAGCAGGCCGCCTCTGCTCTTCTCGATTCGATAGGCGGCTGCGTCCTCGCTGGACGTGATGATCCTATAGGAACCGTCGACCACCTCCAGGGCGCAGCAGTCCTCTATTCCTATACCGACGTCGGTGTGACGGCGCACCATTGCCTGAAAGTCCGGTTGCCGCGTCTCGCCGTTGTAGTGCGGGCAGCCGAAGGCGTCTATGAAGCCCATGCCCTTGACCCTTATGTAGTTCCAGTCGTCGTCTTCGGTATAGAACGACATAGAGTCGCTGTGGCCGTAGCTAAACCAGCAGATGCAGCCCGCGCTCAGCCCGGCCAGCACCGTCCCACCGGCGTATGCCTCTTCCAGCAGCTTGTCCACGCCCAGCAAGCGCCAGCGACGCATCATCTTCAGCGTGTTGCCGCCGCCCACGTAGATGACATCGGCGCCCAGGATTGCCTCCTCTAGCCGCTCCTGTGGAGGGCGCTTGCCCAGCATGTAGAGCACATCCGTATCGCAGCCCACCTCGCCGCCGTAGGCTCTATGGAACGCCTCCCAGTACTCCACCGAATCGCTGCTGGCCGTGGGGATGAACAGCGCCTTGGGTCGCTCCTTGCCGCTCAGCTCTACGATCTCTCTATCGATATCAAGCGTTTGCAGGGTGCGCAGATCCCCGCCGCCTATAGCCACTATCTTGCCCATGATGAGCCGTAGTATAGCTTGTTTCCCGGTGACAGGGGAGTTGTGTCGGTTCGCTTGGGCAGCCAATTCAGCTTGACGTCTGCCCTACAACAATCCACAAAAAGCATGGTGGTTGTTGACAATAGGATTTTCTATTTGATATGTTGTCTCATCTTCAACGAGATTCTATATAGACAATCACGATATATAAGTGAGATAACATATCATTACGGCGTTTCAAGCATCACATCCAAACTTGATGACTGTACTGCATGGTCGAGGCGTTCGGGCCACTTCCCCCAGGAAAGCGATAGCTGATCTCCTGGAGCAGAAGCAAGGGGCCTTCACCATCGAATCGCTCCATGAGGAGCTGCCTTCGGTGGGCAGGGCAACGGTGTATCGCACCGTCAAACTCCTTCTTGAGGCGGGGGTGGTCTGCAAACTTGCCATGCTGGATGGGTCCCACCTCTACAGCGTCTCCCGGGCTGCTCGTCATCATCACCACTACGTATGTGTCAAATGCGGCGCGGTGGCGGAGTTTAGGACAGCCGCAATTGAGCAGATGCTCCGGTCCATTGGCGCCGACGTTCCAGGACAGGTCGTCGACCACCGGATCGAATTGTACGTGGCCTGCGACTATTGCCCCACCAATGGGGGCAAAATGGTGGTTTGTTCCAACCAGCTGAGACACCAGTGCTGGGGGCTGCCAAGTAACGGCAGCAACACACAATAGGCAGCGGTAGGAACTCACTTCAAGAAAATTTCTAATGCGATTGATTAGGAGGAAAAACTTAATATGTATACGATACAAGGTATCAACGATGGCTTGCAACGCACGACCCGGCTTTTAGCTTTGGGTCTTGTCGTATTCGGTGTGGCTTTCCTGCTTGCCTGTTCAAGCGAACAGGCAACGCCAACCAGAGAACCACAGCCAACCGAAGTGCCGCAGCCAACCGCTACGCCTACCAGCGCCCAGCCAACTGCTACGCCTACCAGCACCGATTTTGCTACACCCACACCCTCAAAACCGCCAATCCAAGTGGTTGCTACCTCCAACATAGTAGCCGACTGGGCCAAGGTGATAGGCGGGGATAGGGTTGAGGTCTTCAGCCTGCATCCACCGGGTGGCGATCCGCACAATATCGTGCCAGGAGCCGGCGACGTTGCCAAAGTGGCCGACGCAGACATTGTGCTGTCCATTGGTCTTGGCCTTGAGACCGCCTGGTTAGAGGACCTAGTGCACAACGCCAGTGCAGATGAGTCCAGGGTGGTTGCGCTTGGCGAGGGTGTCGATCCCCTGGAGTTCATGGAGATGGGCGGCCACGGCCACGATGACCTCGACGCAGAATTCTTAGAAGAACTCCGCCACGTACTCCATGAAGTGGAAGACGGACACATTAGTGCGGAGCAGGGACTAAAAGAGATAGAAGAACTGTTGGAAAACTTTAAGCATCACGCAGAAGGAGAGGAACCGCAAGGGCCTGCCGACCTGGTGCACGAGTTACTCCTACAGTTCGTAAGAGGAGAGATTGACGCCGAAAAAGCTATTGAGGAGGTCGAACATATTGCCGAGGGCGAGGATATGCACGACGACCATGGCCATGAAGGGGAGTTCCTAGAAGAACTCCGCGACATACTCCATGAAGTGGAAGACGGACATATCACTGCGGAGCAGGGGTTGGAGGAGATTGAAGAGCTTCTGGAAGGCATGGACCATCACGGTGAACAGGAAGAGGCCGTACACGATATAGTCCACCAGTTCGAAGACGGGCAGATCGACGCAGAGAAAGCTATCGAGGAGATCGAACATATTGCCGAGGGCGAGGATATGCACGACGACCATGGCCATGAAGGCCACGACCACGGCCCTCTGGACCCTCACTTCTGGTTCGATCCGAACCGGGTGAAGATCGCAGTCAACGATATAGCCGCCCTGTTTTCGGCTCTGGACCCTGATAACATAGGGGTCTACATTGCGAACGCCTTAGAATACGGGCGGCAGCTCGACGAGCTCCACGTCTGGATTCAGGAGCAGGTCAGCGTGGTGCCGCCGGAACGCAGGCTGCTGGTTACATCCCACGACACCTTCGCCTACTTTGCGGACGTCTATGAGTTTGAGGTCATCGGCGCGCTCATTCCTTCCCTGGCGCCTGACGTGGAGCCCTCTGCTGAGCATTTGGCGGAACTGGTTGAGGTGATCCGTGAGCACAATGCGCCGGCAGTGTTCAGCGAAACGACGGTCAGTGGAAGGTTGCCGGAGGCCCTGGCAAGAGAGACCGGAGCATCTCTTTTCCAGCTCTACGCGGACTCCCTGGGCGAGCAGGACAGCCCAGCCGGCACGTACCTCGGCATGATGAGAGCAAACGTAGAAGTGCTTGTTGAGGCATTGAATTGAACCCCGCTCCAAACTCACACGGAACGAGCGCGCCGCTTCAGTGAGTGAACAAACATGCGCAGGAAAACAAATTGCAAGGAGGCGATATGGATGAACTGAAGGCCTATTCGGTAAAGCTACGGAAGATGGTGGCCATCAAGGACCCGGAGCTAGTGACCCTGAAGAATGGACGGAAGGCTGTACGCGGTGTTGCGTCGGAAGATCCGTCCAGCAAGGTCATCATATTCGTGAGTGACAAACGAGCGGAAGAGATTCAAGGGACGCTCGGCTGATCGGGCCGTCCGGCTAGACAAGGGCGGTATCGAAACCTTGGCCCTGGAGTTCTAAGGATTAGGGCGTCGCATTCCCGGAGTCGCCGGTGGAGGAGCTCCTGCACCGGCCGCTCGCGGAGTTGGAAGCGGGCGGCGGGCGTGTCTACCGCTGAGGGCCTCGACGGTCAGCATACGGTTGGTCTCCTGGAACAGGCCCAATAGCTCAAAGGACGGAGCAACGCCCTTCTAAGGCGCAGGTTGCGGGTTTGAGTCCTGCTTGGGGTAGCCAGCAATCAAATCACGTGGAAAGAGGATTAACATGGAGTATGCAGTAATCAACTGGTTAGACGCCCAAAAGCATCCCGAAATTCCAGCAATGCACGCTGCGAAGATAGCACCAATAGAGGCAATCACCGTCGGTGTGGTTATGGAGAAGAACGACAACTACATCACAATTGCACAGACAATCTTCGAGGAAACTGAAACCTCGCCCTGCCAAACCCAACACTTGATAAGTATACCCAAGCCCTGGGTAAAAGAGTATCAAACACTTTCTTTAACTTAACGGAGAGGCATTGGATTGAGCCCCCGTTCCGACCTCACACGGAACGAACACGCCGCTCCAGTGCGGGGCCGTCGATCATTGAGGGCAGTGAAGAAACATGCGCAGGAAAACAATTCGCAAGGAGGCGATATGGATGAACTGAAAGCCTATTCGGTAAAGCTGCGGAAGATGGTGACCATCAAGGACCCGGAGATAGTGACCCTGAAGAATGGACGGAAGGCTGTCCGCGGTGTCGCGTCGGAAGATCCGTCCAGCAAGGTTCTCAGAATCGTGAGTGACAAACAAGCGGAAGAGATTCAAGGAATGCTTGGCTGATCGGAGCCGCCTCCGACTAGACAAGGTCGGTATTGGCGCGCGTGCGGCCAGGCCGACCAGACCTCATTGATCATACAATCCCCACACATAACAGTAACGGAGCAGATTCACCCTCCTGCTGAGCGCAACTGTAGCTTAACGCAATCTCTGCTTGAGAATCCGGAGAAGCCATGCGCTCCTTCTCCGGAACAGACCACATAGAAAGACAAAGGCCCTCGCCGACCGGTTTGGTCAAGAACGTCTCTGTCACTGTGCCCGTAGCTTAACCGGCAAGGTGCGCATATCTCCCCCGCCTATGGCCACTATCTTGCCCATGATGCGCCGCAGTATATGGCCTGTGTTTTCGGCAGGACAGGGAATTCAGCTTGCGGGACGGCGGGAAGACGGCGCCGGAGCGTTGAGGGCAGTGAACTTGCAATTGGACAATGTCTTGGACATTGTCCAGATAGTTTCACGTGTATATCGTAGCTAAAATTACAGGACATATCAATGTACAATGTCCACATATATATCCCTATCAGGTACATTGAACATGCGGCACACCAATCAGCAAACTGCCGGGGGTCGGGGCATGTGCTAGAATAGGCCAGCGGTTAGCGGGCGTAGCTCAGTTGGCAGAGCATTTGCTTCCCAAGCAAAGGGTCGAGGGTTCGAATCCCTTCGCCCGCTCCACTCCCTCCCAAGCACGAATCACCACATTACCAGTGTCCGATTATAGGCGTTGATAACCTACCGGACAGATCACTACAGGCAACAACACCGATAGTAGCTTCGTGTGGTACCATGTAGCAGGCCTAGTCGGCCATTTCAAGGACCTCACACTTGCAAGGAGGAGACCAATGATAGGCAGAATGTTGGGAGCCGCCCGGCTGAATGCGGAGACCTACGAAGACGTAGAGAGCGACGGAGGAGCAACTATACAGGCTCTCCTGGTGGTGATCATAGTCGCCATTGCCAGCGTTATCGGAACTGTTCTAAGCGGCGGCGATGATATCAACGTGATCGTCTCCCTGGCAGCCGGCTTGGTCCTAAGCATAGCAAGCTGGGCCATATGGGCGCTGGTAACCTGGATGGTCGGAGTAACAATCCTGAAAACGGAGCAGACCGAAGCGGACTGGGGGCAGCTGGCCCGAGGCACCGGATTCGCACAGACGCCGGGGCTCCTGAACGTGTTTATCTTCGTGCCGTACGTCGGCGGGTTCGTATGGTGGGCAGCTCGCATCTGGACGTTCGCGTGTATGGTGGTAGCCGTACGGCAGTGCCTGGACTACACGTCGACGTGGCGCGCGTTCTTCGTGATATTGATCTCCTTCATCCCTGTACTCTTTCTTAACGTTATCGTCTTTATAATAGTCTTCCTAATAACGGGCAGTAACGGTGAGGCATAGCAGTCTTTAGGCCGTCAACACCGGAGTTAGATTAGCAGGAGGAAGCACATGGCCCTAACACTGGCTGAAGCCAACCGTATTCTAGAAGGCGCAGTCGCCAAGGCAGAAGAGCTCGGCATCAAGGTCAACGTAGCCGTCTGCGACGGCGGAGGAAGGCTCAAGGCCTTCGCCAGAATGGACGGCGCAGGCTGGGCCGGCATGTACGGCTCCCAGGGCAAAGCCGTGGCCTCCGCCGCCACGGGCAGAGCTAGCGGCGACCTCCAGGAACGGGCCGACACGCCCATCTACAGGGGCATTGTTGCTGCTGAAGGAGGGCACATGATCCTCAGCAAGGGCGCGGTGCCCATCATCCGCGACGGCGAAATCATCGGCGGCTGCGGCGTGGGCGGCGGCACCTCCGACGAGGACGAAGAGTGCGCCCTTGCCGGCGTAGCCCTGGTCACCGGCTAGAGTCTAGCCAGTGACACGTTTAGCTGACCCAGCTTAGGAGAAGCATATGGCAGGTCGTTTACAAGACAAAGTGGCAATCATTACGGGCTCCGCCACCGGGATAGGCCGCGCCGGAGCCAGGCTCTTCGCCTCTGAAGGCGCTAAGGTTGTGGTCGCCGACCGCAACGACATCGAGGCCGAGAAAACCGTCGCCGGCATCAGAGAAAACGGAGGCGACGCCATCTTCATCCATACCGACGTTTCCAAGTCGGAGCAGGTGCAGGACCTGGTCAACGCCACATTGGAGAGCTACGGCAAGCTGGACGTCATGGTCAACGGCGCAGGGATGCTCATACGGACTCAGTCTCGCCTCGCCGACATCTCCGACCTGGAGTGGGACCTCTCCTTGAACACCAACCTCAGAGGCGTGTTCTACGGTTGCAAGTACGCCATCCCCCACATGATGGAGCGCGGCGGCTCCATAGTTAACATCTCCTCCAGCGCGGGAATAGGCCCCACCCCTCGCGCCGCCTCTTACGGCGTGAGCAAGGCGGGCGTAATCAACCTCACGCTGACCGCGGCCCGCGAATACGCCGAAAACGGGATCAGGGCCAATGCCATAGTCCCCGGCCTCATCGACACGCCCCAGTCCAGGGGCAGCACCGGCAGTAAGGAACGGTTCGAGCAGAGGTCCAACGAGGTGGCTTTAGGGCGCGCCGGACGGCCTGAAGACGTCGCCAACCTGATGCTGTTCCTCGCCTCAGACGAATCGTCGTTCATCACCGGAGGCGCCTACGTCATAGACGGCGGCGGCTCCGTGGGAAGCTGGTCGGACCTGCGCAAAGAAGAAGAGTAAGGGCGCCACATGCCGCCCACCGTACTCAGCAACGTCACCATCGTCACCGGCGATGCCCAGCGCAGCATCCACTACGACTCCGCCATAGCCGTCCAAGACGGCGCTATCGCCGCCATTGGGCCTACTCGTGAGGTGCTAAGCCTGTACCCGTCGGCTGAGGTGGTCAACGGCAGCGGCAGGGCGGTCTTCCCCGGCTTCATCAACTGCCACGCTCACGTCACCGCCACCATAGACCGCGGCATCACCGACGACTTCGGCTTTCCATTCCCCTTCCGCTTTCCCGAGAACGTCCGCTCCTTCCTCAGCGATGAAGAGCTAACCGTCATGGCCATGCTTGGAGCCATCGAATGCATCCGTACCGGCAGCACCGGCACGGCGGAGGTCGCCGAGGGCATCGAGCGATACGCCGAGCCCATAGCGGCCAGCGGACTGCGCTGGTTCCTTGCCGAGTGCAGCGGCGACGGCGTGACCGGCCCGGGATACAAGCCCGGGGAGCCGGTCACCGAGTTCTCGGAGGCACGACGCGAGCAGGCGATGGAGCGCGGCACCCGCCTTTTCGAAAAGTGGCACGGCCACGACAACGGGCGCGTCCGTTGCATGACCGGCGTCACCCTGGTGGAGACCAGCTCACCGGCCTTGCTGCGACAGGTGCTCGATCTAGCGGAACGGCACGACTGCGGCTACACCATCCACCTTGACCAGAGCCGCCTGGAGGTCGAGACGGTGCTGCGGATGCACGGCATGCGTCCGGCGAGCTACCTTGCCGCCAACGATTTCCTGGGCCCCAGGCTGGTAGCGGCGCACCTGCGCTACCCCGACGAATCTGAAATAGCCCTCCTGGGGAAATCCCACGTCTCGGTATCCCACCAGCCCGCAATGGCGGCGCGACGCGCCGTAATACCCCCCATACCGTCCCTGCGCGACGCCGGCTGCACCATTGGCATGGGCACCGACAACAATACGCAGGACATGGTCGAAGTGATGCGCATCGGTATGCTAACGGAGCGCATACTCCGCGACGACCCGGTCAACCCTCAGCCGGAGGACGCCCTGGAAATGGCGACGATGGGCAGCGCCAAAGCGCTGGGCATGGAGAGCGCCATCGGTTCCTTGGAAGTGGGCAAGAGGGCTGACCTGGTTATCGTGAACACCATGCGCTCCAACCTGGCGCCCAACATGCGGGTGGTGTCCTCTTTTATCAACAACGGCCAGCCTTCGGACATCGAGTCGGTGATGGTGGACGGCAAGTTCGTAATGCGTCAGGGCAAGGTGCTAACCGTAGACGAGGAGGCGATTGTCCGCGAGGCCGACCGCATAGGGCGTCGCGCCTGGCGGCGACTGACCGAGAAGTACCCCAACGTGGGATTTCCCGTATCGCTGGCGCCGGAGTAGCCCAAGGCCAGAGGCCCTTGTATAACCCGGCCACACCTGGGTGCCCGCCTGCGCGGGCAAGACGGGGGAGGAGAGCATGCTCCGGGGCTTACCTGTACATGATAAAGGAGTCGAAGGAGTTGTCGGCGGGCGTCCATTCTACGTCTACCGCGGCCACGTCGGCGCGTGGAGGGCCTACGTGCAACTCTTGCAACAAGCGCTCCAGGTTTTCCCTGGGCCCTTCTGCGCATACCTCGACTGCTCCTCCAGGTAGATTTCCAGTCCAACCGGTAAGAGCTAGACGCTGGGCATGGTAGTTAACGAAGCGCCTGAACCTCACCCCTTGGACACGGCCGTGGATGGTAGCCCTCAGCCTCATCCGGGTCTTCGAGCTACTGTCCTGTTCCATTGGTAGACTCCTCAGACAATTGAGGGTGACGTGCTGGACGCCACCCTCAATTCGCTCCTGCTAGGTCTTAGATGCAGGCCCCGCCCTATCCGGTCAGCGCAGCCCTAACCTTGGCCTTCTCCGAATCGTAGCTGGTCAACGAAGTATACCCCACCTGGGCAGCAAGCTCTCCGGTGTTCTCAAGGTAGAAGTCTATGAACGCCTGCAGCTCAGGACTATTCTTCAGCTTCTCACTGTTCACGTAGATGAATATCGGCCTCGACAGGGGTGCATAAGTACCGCTGGCCACAGTCTCGTCGCTGGGCACCACACATCCGTTCCCACCGTCCACTCCTAGCACCTTCAGCTTGTCCTCGTTCTGAGCGTAGTACGCATACCCAAAGTACCCCAGTGCATTGGTGTCTCCCGATATCCCCTGCACCAGCACGTTGTCGTCCGCACTGGCCGTGTAGTCATCTCGCGACACACCTTCATCTCCGTTGATCTCATCCGTGAAGTAGTCAAACGTACCTGAGTCCGTGTCGGGTCCGTACAGCCTGATCGCCTCATCCGGGAAGCTGCTCCGCACCTGGTTCCAGTTGTTCACCTCAGAACCGGGCTCCCAGATCATGTTCAACTCTTCCACCGTCAGACAGTCAACAAACGTGTTCTCTTTGCTCACCATCACCGCCAGACCGTCCAACGCCACCGTGAGCTCTAAGTACTCTATGTTGTTCTCCCTCGCCTGCTCCGCTTCCGAGTCCTTGATGGGCCTGGAGGCGTTCGATATGTCCGTCTCACCTACCGTGAACCGTTTGAACCCGCCGCCCGTTCCGGAGATGGAGACGTTGGCCTGCACCCTGGGGTGTATCTTGCTGAACTCCTCCGCTACCGCTTCGGAGATCGGCCCGACCGTGCTGGACCCGTCTATCTCTATCGCCCCGCTTAAGCCGTCTTCCCCGGTCGTCCCATCGCTGCTGCAAGCAAGCGTTAAACCGAGGACCAGCGCCCCGGCCACAAGGACAAGAAGTCCGCGAACCTTAGATAAATTTGTCAAACCATCCCTCCTGTTAAATCTTTGGTCTGCCGTTGTTTCCTAGCCAAAATCCTGGCTGCTAAAGTGATGTCTCCCTTGCGACTCGTCCCAGCAGAGCTCGCACGACCAGAGCCAGTCCTCCTTGGCCAGATAGACCTCGTCACGCAGGAACGAACTCACCGGGATTTCTATGGGCCTGCTGCACCTGGAGCACCGGGAGGTGAGGGTCTGCTGCATGAAGAGCAACCCAAGAACGCTCCCTATCAAGCCCTTGACGCGGTCTCCGATAGAGTTCCGTTCCTGACCCTCGCCCTGGCCCAGGCTATGTTTGGAATCGTCGCCGTTGCCATTTCCGTCGTTCTGCAGGCTTGCTACAATTTCGGGATCGGCCGGTTTCAAGACCATAGGGAACCCCCAAAGCTTGTCCTTTTCGCTCAACCTTGTTTTCAGCTCAGTTCGTGACACAGGCAGCGCTCCGTTCCTAGTGGTATCAACCTAGCACGGTTTGTTGAACGTGCCTTTAACAAGGTATTAAAGGATTGTTAGCAGGTATTAAAGGCGGGACATACGGGCGGCGGGCATGGGCATGACCATGGCAAGATCCAATAGGGACGGGTCACCCCCATCTCAATCTTCCCCCATCAAAGGGGAAGAGGTTTTGCGGGCCGGGTGCAGGCCAGGGCAACCACGAGGGTTGCCCCTACGGTGCCCCCATCCACACCTGGATGCCCGCCTCCGCGGGCAAGACGGGAAGGGTGAAATCGTATATTTACAACTCTGCTTTCTTGCGATAAATTGCTGTTGCAAACGTTTGCAGCTAGCTAACCATGACCACCTACAAAGATGTGCTTCAGATGGTACGCCGCGACGGAGTACGGCTCACTCCGCAGCGGCTTCTTCTCCTTTCAATAGTGGCGAACGGCAACGGGCACATGGACGTTGACGAATTGCTGGGCAAGGCCAGGGAGTCGTACCCCTTCATAGACGTCTCCACCGTCTACCGTACGCTGCATCTGTTCAAGAAGCTGGGCATTGTAACCGAGGTGGCCATCGGCGACCGGCTGCATTATGAACTGACCAACGCCAACAGCCCGCATCACCACATGGTCTGCCGCTTCTGCGACAACGCCTACGACCTTAGCCCCCGCTACCTGGAGGAGTTCGGTCAGGCTCTGATTGCGCAGTACGGCTTCAGCCCGGACCTGGAGCACTTCACGGTGAGCGGTATGTGCTCCAGCTGTGCACGAGCGCTAGGAGACCAAGAGGAGGATTGAGATGGAATCGCCCGCGCTAATCGCTCTAGGACTAGGCTTTCTGCTTGGCCTAAAGCATGCCACGGACGCCGATCACGTAGTGGCCGTATCCACCATAGTCAGCCAGTATCGCAGCGCCTGGCGCGGCATCTGGGTGGGCGCGTCGTGGGGGCTGGGACACACCACGCCGCTCCTCATTGTGGGGACGGCGATTCTCCTCATCAAAGGGTCGCTAATCGACGTATACGACGAGTATGCGCCCTACCTGGAGTTCGGCGTGGGCATCATGCTGGTCCTGCTTGGCCTGCAGGTGTTCTGGCGGCTGAAAAGCCGGAACCTCCATGTTCACGAGCACACTCACCAGGAAACCCCCCACGTCCATATCCATTCCCACGCCAGGGACGTGGAGACGGTAGACAAAGCCGTCCATCCCTTCCTGGCGCTGGCGGGCAAACCGGTGTTCCGGGTGAAATCGTATGTAATCGGAGTGGTGCACGGCCTTGCCGGAAGCGCCGCCGTCATGCTGGCGGTTCTGGCCACGGACGCCATCCCCTCTTTCTTTGCCGGCATGGGCTACCTTGTCCTTTTTGGCGTGGGCACCGTCCTTTCAATGTCCACGCTGACCATCCTCATGGGCATCCCCTTCTCGCTGTCCGGTCAGTTCCGCAGGATCAATGCCGCCATCGCCGGGTTGGCCGCCACACTGAGCATCGGGTTTGGCTTCCTGCTCATGTACGAGCTGGCGATAGTGGAAGGACTGTAGCCATGGGGAAGTTCATGCTGCTGTTCATAGGACAATCTTTGAACCCTGAGGACGGAGACCCTTTAACACAGGAATATATGCAGGAGTGGGGAGCATGGATGGCGGGACTGGTGGAGAGGGGCGCTTACGATTCCGGCTTGCCTCTCGAGTGGAGCGCAAAAGCGGTCACAAAAGATTCCGTTACGGACCATCCCCTAGACAATGTGGACTTGGGCGGCTATATGGTAATCAACGCCGCCTCGCTTGAAGACGCAATCGAAATCGCCGGAGAAGCGCCCAACGTGGCGCTGGGTGGTACAATCATTGTCAGGCCTTGTCTGGACGTTCAGATCTGATAGGGAACCATCTGATGGCGCACGACGACATCGACCAGAAGATAGAGCAGGCTCTCCACGGCGCCTCCGACCGCTACAAGGAGGCGTACTCCCGTTTGGGAGAGGTGGTCGAAGCCGTCTTCCCCACGGCCCAGGCCGCCTTTGAATGGAATCTCCCCGGATGGAAAATCGAGCGGGAGAATGTTCTGGAAGAGGCCAAAGGCACAATCGATCCCCGCTTCGTACACGTGCTGATTGCGGAGAGGAAGGCGGGCCTGACGGTGCACCTGTGGAACCCGGTCGACTACTACTGGCTGGACACGCAGAAGGAGGCGCTGCAAGGCGCAGGGTTCAAGGTGATGCGCGGCTGCGTCCAGTTCAACAGGAAGCAGCCCTTTCCCTTTGATACCATGGAAAGCGTACTCAGGACGATAGCTCTATGACAACAGTGGAAAAAACCGCAGACCCCAGCAGCTACTACATGTGGACGATAGGCTGCCAGATGAACAAGGCGGACTCCGACCGCTTGGAGAGCGCCCTGATCCAGCTTGGCCTGACGCCGGTGTCCAAGCACAGAGAGGCCGACGTCATAGTCCTCAACAGCTGCGTGGTGCGCCAAGCCGCCGAGGACAAGGTGACCGGCATGCTCGGCTCGCTGAAGTCGCTGAAGCAGGGCGACAGCGACCGGATCATCGCTCTGATGGGCTGCATGGTGGGGCCCAAGACGGACGAGCTACAGGCCAGGTTCCCACACGTGGACGCCTTCATGCGCCCGCAGGACTACCGCCCGCTTCTGGAACTGCTGGGCAACCGCATGGGCATAGACGCCGAAGGCTGTCTGACCATGCTCACGCCCCCCAACGTAGCGGTTACGGCGTACGTCCCCATCATCCACGGCTGCGACAAGTTCTGCACGTTCTGCATCATCCCCTACCGGCGAGGCCGCGAAGTGAGCCGGACCATTGACGACGTTGTGCGCGAGGTGGAGCTTCTGGCGGCTCGCAACGTGAAAGAGGTGACCCTTCTGGGGCAGAACGTGGACTCGTATGGACACGACCTGCCCGGCTCGCCTGACCTGGCCGATCTGTTGACCGCTGTGAACGAGGTGGACGGGCTGGAGCGCATACGGTTCCTCACGTCGCATCCCAACGACATGAGCCGTCGCATCATCGAGGCGGTGGCGTCATTAGACAAGGTGTGCGAGCACTTCAACCTCCCCTTCCAGGCCGGCGACGACCAAGTCCTGCAGCTCATGCGCCGCGGCTACACAAACGTCGATTACCGAGAACTGGTGGAGCGCATAAGGGAAACCGTGCCCGGCGTATCTATGAGCACGGACCTGATAGTGGGCTTCCCCGGGGAAAGCGAGGCGGCTTTCCAGGAGTCGCTGAGGATGCTGGAAGACGTCCAGTTCGACAAGGTGCACGCCGCGGCCTACTCGGAGAGGCCGGGGACTATAGCCTCCCGCAAGCTGCCCGACGACGTACCTTACGATGAGAAGAAGCGCCGGCTATCGGCTATCGAGCAGGCGCAGGAAATCATCGCGGGGGAGATCAACGGCAGGCTGCTACACACCACTACGGATGTGCTGGTGGAGGGCCACGAAAGGGGCAAGTGGAAGGGACGCAACCGCAATGACAAGCTGGTCTTCTTTGAGGACAAACGACAGCTTCAGGGCAAGACGGTGAGCGTACGCATTGAGAAGACGTCGCCCTGGTCGCTGCAGGGCGTTGTGGTTGGGTAGATAGCGAAAGCCGCTATGATCCAGCTGCCGGACTGCCGACGCATCAAGAACCCCAAGTCGTTGATCCGGCGCTATGTCAAGGAATACGCCTACAACCTGTACGATTGCGCCGGCGCATTGCGCTCCTGCGACGACCCCAACACACTCACCGACAGGCAACGCAAAGCCGTCAACGGCGGAATGTCCGCGCGGTCACCGCGAGCCTTCTGGGATTGCTGGGGCAATCACTCCCTGGATGCGCTACGGCGCATCCCAACCGACCTCGATCTGATTAACGGCGGGGACGCCGAGGTGAAGGACGGCATCGACGCCGTCCGCGAACTCGTCTGCCGGATGGCTGATATGCATCGAGTGGGAGACGTTGCGCCCACCAAGGCGTTGCACCTGCTACGCCCCCGGTTCATCGCGGTCTCCGATTACTACGTGCGGGCCTCGCTCGGCATACGCGATCCACGTTCCAGCCTCGCTGGCAACTTGTGGTACGCGGAACGGGCCACAGCAGTGCAGCGCGCCGTGCGGTCGTTGGGTCGGGAGAACAAACGTGTGTTGGACGAGTTGCACGAGTACGCCAACAACCTATATGGCGTAACCACGGAACTATCCAAAGTCCGTATCCTGGATATCGTAGTCTGGCTGGACGCGCTAATGAATAAGCCGAGTGGATGAACAGTAGAACTTTACCACTCCACTTCTACGTCTACTAGGTCAATGCAAGTTTGTCAGTGTGTCGTATCTCCAGAACTCTCTTATGCTAACGATCTCATTTAGGCAACGGAGTCGGTATTCCACGAATCATCTCCTTACAATGAGACCGTATCTTCGCCGCATCTCTCTCGAACTTGCCCCAAATCGCACTTGCCGCGTAGAAGTCAGCGTCAGAGTACAATATACGCTCTCTCTTCTCCTCTGTAAGTGAAGAGCGCTGTGAACCACGCAAAGACTCTTTGTACTGTTCGAATGGTGTAGCAGATTCGTAGTGAAGCCAAAGTCGACAAGTATCACGTATCGAACTCTCTGAAAACTCATCGTAAGGGTGCCAACGTTCTGTAGTAGAGGGCGGTTTAGTGCTGTTTTGCGAATCGTCGAGAGAAACCGTCAAAACGATGAGAGCGAGGATAAGGACACAACCGACGATGAACCAGAGAACCCAGTTATCCGGGCGAACGAAACGCAACATTCAAAGCCTCCCGACAGAACTTCCGTTGCTCCTGTCACGGAAAGCCAACGTGAGATACGCCTGCCGGGAGACATGTAGGAACAACGATGACTACATGCATCTCAGCGAGGCGCTATTTGCTTAGCGCACAGCTTTCCGTGACGAGGCCATTATAGCGGTTGGTTCAGGAAGACCTCAAGTTCGGAAAAGCTTTAGATTCAAACTCATACCCTACTCAAGCTTCCACTAGTTGAGCCTTTTCCAGCAACGTAGTACACTTATTAGATTAACTCGCCGATGGGGTCGGGGTTGTATGATTTCAGCTCAGCGCCAGCCTACCGTTCCCGTAACTGACATAGAGCAGTCAGCTTTCTGCCGCACCGATTCGTCGCTGACGGCCAAGCCTCTTATCGAGGAATTCAAGGCGCACGTCCAGTGGCAGCGGCTCCCCAGGGAGTACATCGGGCTGAATCCCGACGACCTCCACGCCCGCATCGCGGCGGCGCGTGACAAGCTGGGCGATCGGCTGGTCATACTGGGGCACCACTACCAGCGTGACGAAATCATCCAGTTCGCCGACTTCCGCGGCGACTCGTTCCTGCTATCGCAGAACGCCGCCCGGCAGAAGGACGCGGAGTACGTGGTCTTCTGCGGCGTCCACTTCATGGCCGAAACGGCGGACATCCTGACCGATCCCAACCAGAAGGTCATCCTGCCCAACATGAACGCGGGATGCTCCATGGCCGACATGGCGGCCACCGACGACGTTCTGGACGCCTGGGACGATCTGAACGACGTCCTTTCCGGCGGCTTGGTGCCGATCACCTACATGAACTCCACCGCGTCGATAAAGGCGCTGTGCGGCCAGAACGGCGGCATCGTCTGCACATCGTCCAACGCCTCCGCATCCTTCGAGTGGGCCTTCCAGCGCGGCGAAAAGATCCTCTTCCTGCCGGACCAGCATCTGGGCCGCAATACGGGCCTCAAGCTGGACGTACCGCTGGACAAGATGGTGGTGTGGAACCCGTTCAAACCCCTGGGCGGCCTCACGGAAAGCCAGATCCAGGACGCACAGATAATCCTGTGGCAGGGGCACTGCTCCGTGCACACCAGGTTCTCGGTGGCGCAGATAGAGGACGCCAGGGCCAAGTTCCCCGATGTCCAGGTCGTCGTGCATCCGGAGTGCGTGCGCGAGGTCGTGGACGCCGCCGACATGGACGGCTCGACGGAGTTCATCATAAAGGTGGTGAGCCAAGCTCCCGCCGGATCAGTGTTCGCCATAGGCACGGAGATCAATCTGGTGAACCGGCTGGCCCAGGAGAACCCGGACAAGACGGTGTTCTGCCTTGACCCTGTGGTGTGCCCCTGCGCCACCATGTACCGCATTCACCCCGCCTACCTGGCCTGGGTCACCGAAGGGCTGGTTGAGGGCGCCGTGGTAAACCAGGTTAAGGTCGACGACGAGACCGCCCACTATGCGCGCGTTGCCCTAGAGCGGATGCTGTCGCTGTAGGGACTTGTCGAGGCCTCATAATAGCGGCCTGCATGGTAGTAGAAAACAGCCCAATCTCATCCCAAGGGGGCTCCATGTGAATGCGATAACCACTTTGGCCGCTATAGTGGATATGAGCTGTGCCAAAGATTAGGGACGCCATTCGGATGGTGGAACGAGACGGCTGGCGCTTGGTTCGGACTCGAGGCAGTCACCGCGTGTACAAACATCTGGTCAAGCCGGGGATCGTCGTTATCGCAGGGCATCCGGGCGTTGATATGCCTCAAGGAACGTGGAACAATGTCCTGAAACAGGCTGGGTTACAAAGAAGGAGCTAACTATGGGATACGCTGTGGTGATAGAAAGTGGGCCAACCAGCTATGGCGCCCACGTGCCGGACTTACCCGGATGCGTGGCCGCCGCGAAAACCCGAGAAGAGGTGTGTGCGCTTATTCAACAGGCTATACAGCTCTACGTCGAAGCGCTTGAGGAAGACGGTTTGCCCGTTCCAGAGCCGCAGTCGTACGAACTTATTAGGGTGTAGCTGTAGGGCAACGAGTCGCCACCTGCGCTGATCGGAGAGTACCTAGCAGAAAGAGACGAGAGATTGAGTTATCGTTGACAGACCACCCACTATGCGCGCGTTGCCCTGGAGCGGATGCTGTCGCTGTAGGGGTAGCTCCTTCTGTCATTGCGCATCCCAAGTCCGGGTGAAACCACGAGGCATTTTCAGGCCATTAACAACGTCCAGAAACCAGCAGCCAGGCTTTTCGCAACCAGTTTCGTCCTCGCGCTTCTCTTGGCTGTAATAAGTGGATGTGGAGAAGAGGGCGCTACGCAGTACGAGACCAGGGAACCCGGCGGCGCCGAGAGGGTCTCTGAGCCGGAAGTCGCTTTGTCCAACACGGCGAGGGCGGGTGAAGAGCTGTTCAACGCTAACTGCTCGGTCTGTCACGGAATGAATGCTTCCGGCACCAGCCAGGGGCCGACTTTTATCGACCGAATCTACCATCCCGGCCACCACCCGGACTCCAGCTTTCGCAACGCGGTCAACAATGGTGTGACGCAACACCACTGGGTCTTTGGCAACATGCCTCCCGTCTCCGGAGTCTCGCCGGAGGAGGTGGATAAGATCATCTGCTATGTCCGGGAGTTGCAACGCGCCAACGCCATATTCGAAGGAGACGGCTTTTCGACGGTCTGCTGAACCGGGTGCTGATAACCCATAAAAGGTAACGAAACGCAATCGTAAGCCCTTCTTAGCCGGTAGTCGACTCACCCGCCTCCCTAGCACATGCCCTCCGGATGTGCGAGACTTCCAGTCATGTTGAAGCTGCCCCATGCCGACGTGGTTGGGAGCCTGATCAGGCCGCCGGAACTGATCACCGCGAGAGAGGACGCTGCGGCCGGACGTATGGCGCTCTCGGAGTTCAAGCGCATCGAGGACGCCGCTGTCGATAGCGCCGTAGCCGCCCAAGAGGAGGCAGGCCTGGAGGTCCTCACCGACGGTGAGATGCGCCGGCTCTCTTTCCAGAGTCAGATGCCGGAGGCAGTCGAAGGTTTCGGAGAGTTCGATATCGATGCATTCCTCTGGGGCGATTGGCGGGGCGACGAACAGGTGGGAGACTTGCACAAGGAGCGCCCTGCAACCCTGGGGGTCGTCGGGCCTCTCCGGCGCAAACGTCACCTGTCGGCGGAGGAATTCACCTACCTGCGCGGTCGGACGGCGCGCCTGGCGAAGATAACGTTGCCGAGCCCCAGCCTGTTTGCCAACTTCTGGTCGCCGGTGAAGTCCGTCGCAGCCTACCCCACGCTGGATGCGTTCCTGTCAGACGTCGCGCGGATTATCCGCGATGAGATAGAAGAGCTGATCAGGCTCGGCGCAACCTACATCCAGCTCGATGCTCCGCACTACCCACTCGTGCTGGACCCAACGTGGGCGGCCTTCTACAAAAGCCAGGCGCGGAGCACGGAGGACTGGATTGCCCAAGGCATAGAACTGGACAACGCAGTGATGGATGGGTTCCCGCAGGCCGTATTTGCATTCCACCTCTGCCGAGGCAACCAGGGCGGCCGCTGGCTGACCGAAGGCGGTTACGACCGACTCGTCGAGCCGGTGCTCCGGCGCGTGAATGCGCAGCGGCTGATGTTGGAGTACGACGACGAGCGTTCAGGTTCGTTCGAGCCTTTGCGCAGTGTACCGGACGACAAGACGGTGGCGCTTGGGCTGGTCACGACCAAGTCGCCACACGCCGAGACCCAGTCGGAGCTTGCGGCCAGGATTGCCGATGCGGCGCGCCATTTCCCTCGCGAGCAACTTGCCCTTAGTCCTCAGTGCGGGTTCGGCACGTCCATCGTTGGCAATCCCCTCACAATAGAGCAGCAGAACGCAAAGCTCCGCGTCGTCGCTGAGACCGCACGCTACGTCTGGGGCTGAACAATCCAGTCTGGGACTTGCGCAAAACCCGGAAAACACGGAATATCTGGGTAAGTTGCTACAGATTACCCCTGACATACTGGAGATCATAGACAGAGCGCTGGATGAGGACCTGGCTTCGCAGGACCACACCACTCGCCTCATCCCGCACGACCGTATGGGCCGAGCGGCGCTCGTTGCCAAGGAGCAAGGCGTACTGGCAGGCCTCAGCGTGGCCGCCGCCGCCTTTTCCAGGCTGGACGCCGCCGTGGAAACGTCGCCGCTTCTTCACGACGGCTCGCCCCTGAACCCCGGCGACACCATCGCCGCCGTTCAGGGGCCGGTGGGTGGCATCTTGAGCGCGGAGCGTATCGCGCTCAATTTCCTGCAGCGGATGAGCGGCATAGCCACCGAAACCGCCAAGTACGTGAAGGCCGTGGAAGGCCTGAACGCTCGGATCATCGATACCCGAAAGACGGTTCCCGGCCTCCGCTATCTGGACAAGTACTCGGTGCGCGCGGGAGGAGGCCACAATCACCGGCTCAACCTGGCGGACGGCGTTCTGATCAAGGACAACCACATAGCCTCGGCCCGCCTTGACGAACTCTCCCTGAGCGACCTGGTCAAGCGCGCTCGCGAAACGGCTCCCCACACTCTGAAGATAGAGGTGGAGGTGGAGACCGTGGAACAGGCCGAAGAAGCCCTGAGCGCGGGCGCCGACATCGTTCTTCTGGACAACATGTCGCCGGAGGAGATGCGCCAAGCGGTGGCCCTAGCGAAAGGCCGCGCCCTCACCGAGGCCTCCGGCGGCGTAACCCTGGACAACGTCCGAGAAATAGCGGAAACCGGCGTAGACCTGATCTCCGTGGGAGCGCTTACCCACTCCCCCAAGGCCCTGGATATCAGCCTGGACCTGCAGCTTTGAAGGGTGGAATTAGAAGGCGAATGCCTTGCTCCCATTGGATTCCTCCCCGACTGATTTCATACCCATCAGTAAGATTGCGTCGTTCGGCCCCTCGATAATCTGTACAGGGACGCCTTCAAGACAGTCCGGTATCCGGTCTTCCGGGGGAAGTGTGTTTTGATCAACCTTCTCCGTAACGGTAATGACAAACCCCACTTGCCCAGTTCCCTCACCGTTCTCGTCCTCCAAACGCCCTATGCCAACTCCATAGACGTTGGGCTGGCGCCAGAACAGGTCTTCGTATTTGTGGCGTATAGCCCTAGCTCGCTCCGTCGCTTCTCTGGACTTGATGTTGGGTACATAACCTGGAATTTCCTCATACTTCGACATGTCAACCTCCTCTAATGGATCCGGGTCTGGAATAGGGCAACTTTCACTGTCATAAAGCACGCCAGCCAGCAACAGCGCTGCAACCACCACTGCTGCAACCACTATTGCTACTATCAGAACCCACTGTCGAGCCATTGAGCGCATTCAGACCCCCTAAGGACGTTGTTCTAGAAAAAATATTGGTCTTTGCATTGAGGGCTACTAGGCAATGGGCTTCCCTGCCTTGAACTGACGATAGTAGGCCGAAGTCTTTTCTACCAGAGACCGACCGTAGCTTACCGGCGAGATGCCCTTGTCCGGCTCAATGCTGGCGTGCTCTTCATGCTCGTTCCAGCAATATATGACGAGCAGGTCTATGTGGTCCCTGTTATCCACCGCAAACTGCCAGGTCTGTTCGTAGACTCCTTCAGTCAAAGTGGGATCCAGGCGGCGATAAGGATAGGAAAGCTCCTTTCCCATTACGGCCATCCAGTATTCGTCGAATCGCGGGAAGACGACAAAGACACCGTCATCGGAAACCATGTTAGGCAAGAGAGTGAGGTCGGGATACCAGTTCCAATCTATATGAGATTTGGCCTTCCAATCCCTATCGTTAGTGCTGCTCCAATTCTTGACCGTGAACCGGGTGTCAGATGGCTCTTTCAAGTCCACTGCCCCCCACGACGCTATCAGTGGCTTTCCCTCCCACTGGAACATCAGGTCAGAATAAACGCTGTAAACGTTATTCCATAGGAAATCCAAAATAGTCTGCTTCTGCTCTAGAGAGATGTCCGGTGGATTGATCATGTACGGTTCCACCAAGACGGCAACCTTAAATGGGGCGCTAGTAGCCGAGATATAATCAAGTAGGACAATCAGTGCTCGGTGCATTGCCTGCTTCTCAAAGTCGTCCACTACCCCGTCAAAATCGGTGTCTCCGTTGCCATGCCAAGAGGCTATGATGACGCTAATGCCTGCTTCCTCCATGTCAGCAAGCTGTTGTGCAATGACACTCGGGTCGTCAGAAGCGTAAAAGCCGTATTCAGGCTCATCGGTTACCCCGACTCTGCTTCCAAAGGTACCTATGTCAGTGTTCCAGTGGCTCGACCCCAACCCACCAATGCTCTCACCAGTCTGTAGGTCGAAACCAAACCAGAGATACATCAATGCTGCCAGCGGCACGTCATTGGATGGCGGCTCCTCCTCTACCGTCTCCCCGCCACACGCCGCTGCCATCAGCATTGCGGCCATTGCTGCTATCAGAACCCACAGTCGAAACATTGAGCGCACTTAACTCACCTATACGTCGTCAAAGGGTTGGAAGGGCAAGCCTTTGTGGAACAGGTTGGCGTAGTGGTTGGTCTTGCGTACATAGAGATCGCCCACCACACCATAGCCAAGGCCAGAATCAGGCTCAACATAAGTCATCTCTGCATAGGAGTTCCATATCCAAATCCAGATGAGTTTGATATCGGACCTAGGTGCATACTCAATTACTTCTTGCCAGGCCCGATCGTAGGCTCCTTCTACCCCAAGAGGATCCACTCGCCTCATGCTTTCCTTCGTAACCCACGGAGCATTCTGTGCCAGTAATGGCAGAAACCCGTCGTGCCTGGGCCATATCATTGCCACTCCTTCTGGTCCCGGCAACTTCGAGGGAGGATCGGTGTAATAAGCCGCTGCCCAATGTTCGTCCTCATCCTCTGGCTTGTCGTAAATCTCTCGAAGCTCAAACCGGGGGTCGGTGAATTCATGCGCCTCCCACCACTGACCAGGTGTATTGGCGCCTCCCGCAATGAGAGGCTTCCCATTCCAGTGAAAGGCCATGTCTCCATAGGCTTCAGGGCTGTAGTAGTTCTCCCACAGGTGGTCCACTACCATCTGTCGCTGCGCATCTGTCAGATCAAGCAGGGAGATGCCATGATAGTTGCCAGGGAAATCCTCACAAAGGATGGCGAACTTAAATGGCAGATTGTTGGCCCTGATGTGGTCCAGGACCATCTTGGCCGTAGCGTCATATTCAACGTTGATGCTTGGCTCAATTACGCCGTCGAGGTTGTCATCTCCCCAGCCCTGCCAAGAGAGGAAGATGACATTGATTCCAGCCCTTTGCATTTGTTCCAGTTGCCAGTCTATTGTGGTTATGTCCTTCGACTTGTACCACCCTATCTCGGGCTCTGTAACCGTCAGACCAGACCACAGTACCGGAGGATTGCCGCCGATGATGTTCCATCCAGTTGTCCCCAAGCCTCCAATAGACTCGAATGGTGGACTCTGTTCGAAGCCGAACCCCACGTAAAGCAATGTCGCTATGGGCACGTCATTGGGTGGCAGCTCCTCCTCCACCGTCTCCCCGCCACACGCCGTTGTCATCAGCGTTGCAGCCATTGCTACTATCAGGACCCACTGTCGAACCATTGAGCGCATCCACGCCCTCCAACAGTTATCTGCCACAGTTTAGCGGTTTAACTCACCCTATGTCGTCAAACTGTTGGAAGGGCAAGCCTTTGTGGAACAGGTTGGCGTAGTGGTTGGTCTTGCGTACATAGAGATCACCGACGGCGTAGGCCCCTATGCCGGCGTCGGGTTCAATGTAGCTGACTTCCCAATATGAGTTCCAATACCAGATGAACACGAGTTTGATCTCAGAGCGACGAGGATGCTCGATGATCTTCCGCCAGGCACCGTCGTACGCTCCTTCTGCTCCAAGAGGGTCAACTTCAGGAAGGTTCACCGGCCTGTTCGGATCTCCCCCCACGGAAGGGTTGTACCAAGGGAAGTACGGGCTATTCGAGGCGTAGGTTACAGCGCTGCTAAACCTCGGCCAGATGTTGACGACTCCGTCCACACCGGGAATGGCCGATGGTGGGTCTAGATACACGTAATCGGTAGTGAATTCGTCTTCGTCCTCGTGGTTGTTGGAAATCTCAATTAGTCTGAACCGATCGTCGGTCCAGCCGTGATTCCTCCACCAGCCGCCCTTCACGTCGGGAACGCTAACGAGTGCAGGCCTTCCCTCTAGATGCAGAGCGAACTTGCCATACTTGGATGGATCGTAGAAGTTGTCCCATGCGTAGTCTGTGACCATTTGCCGTTGGGCGTCGGTCAGGACAGCCGTAGATATACCGTCGTTACCAACAAAATAGGTGAAGGCCTCGACAAGTAGCGCGAATTTCATGGGGACATTGTTGTTTTCGATATATTCTAGGAGCGCTATGGCTGCTTCCTGGTACTGAGCAAACAGGCCTTCTTCGTCTATTGTGCCATTGAGCCTGGTATCACCCCACCCGAACCAAGAGATGATTACAGTGTCGATTCCTGCCCTTTGCATCTGGCTGATCTGCCAAGCGATGGTGTCCTCGTCCTTGGAGGCATACCAGCCAATCTCCGGCCAAGTAGTGGTGAAGCCACTCCAAGGGGAAGGGTCCTCAGACCCAATTGGCCCGTAGACATTCCAATGTGTAGTTCCTCTTCCACCAGTAGCCTCATGGGGGTACTTTTGCTGGAACCCGTGAGTAGGGTAGAACAACGTCGCTATGGGCACGTCATTGGGTGTGTACGGCACCTCCGGCTCCTGGGTCTGAGGAGCCGTACACGCTGTAGCCGTCAAGCTCACAACCACTACTGCGGTTGTGAGCCGCAGTCGAAGCGTAGAGCATATCCTTCTTGGCAACATACCGTGCAAGATACATCGTCTCTTGCCGGAATCACAACAACGTGACTTCTTACGCAAGAGTCATTAAGCTTCACCTATGAGCATCCGCAGGAATCCCGCTCTGCTTCTACTGGTACTGGCCCTCCTTCTTGTCGCCTGCCGGGGCCCGGCGCAGGAACCATCCCCTACGGCGTCGCCTACCGAAGAGCCGTCTCCCACCCCCACGGCGGAGCCAACCGCCAGCAACCGGATTGCCTACGTGGACCACGACTTCCGGATCTTCACCATCAACCCGGACGGCTCCGATGAACGGCAGCTAACCTCAGAGGGCGGCATGTACTCCTGGCCCGGCTGGTCGCCCGACGGGAGCGGACTGGTCTTCTCCTCCTTCTCGGAAGAGCTCTTGGGCCCGGACAAAGCGCTCTACACCGTTGACCATGGGGGCGCTGACGAGGTACAGATATTCGAGAACCCTGCCGGAGTCCCGCCCGCCATCGGGCCCAGGGCTCCTCACTACTCGCTCTGGTCGCCCAACGGCGAGCACATAGCCTTCCTGTCCATGCATGATGGCGAACTGACTCTCTACCTTGTCGAAGCATCGGGAACCGGCGATGCCGTCAGGATTGCCGGCGGAGCGCCCCTTTACGTCAGCTGGTCGCCGGACTCCCACAGCCTGCTCATACACCTGCAGGGCGATCTGTTCAGAGCCGACATAGACGCCCCTGAGCGCCTGCTCGACCTGAGAGCCACATCCGGCGGTTACAGAGCGGCCTCCTGGTCTCCCAGGTCCAACATCGCGGCGTTCCTGAACTCGCAGTCCCTATACGTAGCCAGGGCCGACGGCTCGCGGAGAAGGGAGCTGAGCAGCGCCATAGGGGATGCGGCGTTCCTCTGGTCGCCGCGAGGCGACCAGCTGGCCTTGGGGCAATCGTTCAACGCGGACGACCCGTTCCTGGAGGAGCTGCGGTTGATAGACGCCGTTTCAGAGGAGGAGACCGTTCTGGTGCAGAGGCCCATAGTCGCCTTCTTCTGGTCGCCTGATGGGTCCAAGATAGCCTACGTATCGTTGAACGACGCCGGAGAAAACCTGCAATGGCGCGTCATCGATGTGGCCACCGGCGTCGATAGGGAGCTGGTCGACTTCATCCCGTCATCGGACCAGCTGACCTGGTACGCCTTCTTCGATCAGTACGCACAGTCGCACCGGGTATGGTCTCCGGATAGCAAGAGCCTGCTCTTTGCCGGTGTTCTGGCCGGTGAAGACAGGGGGACGCAAAGCCGGATCTACGTCCTGAGCCTGGAGGAACGGCAGCCTGTCCGGGCCATCGCCAGCGGGTCGCTGGCTACCTGGTCCAACAGCTAGCCGGAGATGTTCCCGCCTGCTATGGCGGGAACGAAATGCACCTCGCTATCCTCTCCAACCTTCTCCAGCAGGCCTATGGGAGTGACCTCACCGTCCACCACCACGGAAATGCTTTCCCTGAGCCTGTTGTTCTCGATGAGCCTGTCCTTTAGCCCAGGATAGGCTTGCTCCAGGTTGTCTACGATCTGGCGCACCGTCGACCCTGCGACCTGCAGCTTGGCCTGCGAAGTGATGTCGCGCATCAGGGACGGTATGTAGACCGTGGCCATGTAACGGGCTATCTCCCGTTGGCCTTCTTGATGCGATCCAGGATAGAGCCGGGGTTCATGGGCAGGGTGTTCATGCGGACGCCCGTGGCGTGATAGATGGCGTTGGCAATGGCCGGTACGGGCGGGATGATATTGGACTCGCCCACGCCCCTCACTCCAAACGGATGTCCCGGGTTTGGCACCTCTACTATGACCGTATCGATCATCGGCACGTCCAGCGAAATAGGCATGCGATAGTCAAGGAAGCTGCCGTTTCTCATCACGCCGTTCTCATCGTAGTAGTACTCTTCATTGAGAGCCCAGCCCAAGCCCTGCACGCTGCCCCCCTGCATCTGCCCCTCAACATAGGTGGGATGAATCGCCTTGCCCGCATCCTGGAACGCAGTGTACCTGAGAACATCGACCTTCCCCGTCTCCGGGTCGACCTGCACGTCCACGATATTGCCGGAGCTGGAAGGCCCGATGCCGCGAGGATGCACCACGGCGCTGCCCATTATGGGACCGCCCGTATCGGCCATCTGAGCCGCCACCTCTCCAAACGTCATTTGCAGCGATTCGTCCGTCTTGGAACGAACCACGCCCTCGACCAGCTCCACGCTATCCGGTTCCACCCCCCAGACTGCGGCGGCCCTCTCTTCCACCTGGCGCTTCACGGATTGAGCCGCCTCGTATGCCGCCCAGCCCGTGGCGAAGGTGGTCCTGCTGCCATCGGTGGTTGCCGTGTAGCCAATCGAATCCGTATCCACCACCGTCGGCAAGACCTCTTCGGCCCGCAGCCCCAACACCTCGGCCGCTTGCATAGCAACTGAGGCCCGTGTCCCCCCGATGTCCGCGGAGCCTTCTATCAGGTTGACCGTGCCGTCATTGTTCACTTTGATAGAGCAGCTGGACGCCATGCCAATGTTGTACCACAGCCCCACGGCTACGCCTCTGCCCTGGTTGGGCCCGCTCAACGGCGTGTTGTAGTGCGGGTGCTGCTGCATGGCCTCTATAAGCTCGACCACGCCTATCCTGGGATATGGCTGGCCGGTAACTCGCCGCGACCCCTCCGTTGCCGCGTTCTTCAGCCTGAACTCCAACGGGTCCATCCCTAATTTGGCGGCCAGGTCGTCAAGAAGCTGCTCCGATGCAAAAACGGCCTGCGGCGCGCCAGGCGCTCTGTATGAGGCCACCTTTGGCTTGTTCACCACAACGTCGTACCCGTCTATCAGCACATTGGAAAGATTGTATGGGGAGAATATGGTAGTCGCGCCCAGGCCTACCGGAGACCCGGGGAACGCGCCGGCCTCGAACGCCAGGTAGGCTTGGGCAGCCGTGATCCTGCCTTCCTTATTCGCGCCTATCTTCGCCCAGATGTAGCAACCGGACGTCGGGCCGGTGCCTTCGAACACCTCCTGCCGGGACATGACCATCTTCACGGGATGTCCCGTTTTCTTGGAGAGCAGGGCGGCAACGGGTTCCAGGTATATCGCCGTCTTCCCCCCGAATCCGCCTCCTATCTCCAACGGGATGACCTTTACCTGGGATACCGGCACGCCCAGCCTGTCCGCGGTGTAGTCCCTGACCATGAACGGCCCCTGGGAGCTGCACCAGACTATGATCCTGTCGTCTTCATTCCACAACACCGTGCAGGTATGCGGTTCTATGTAACCCTGGTGAACGGTCTTGGTGTAGAACTCGCCTTCCACAATTTCATCCGCTTCTGAAAACCCCTTGTCTATGTCCCCAAGCTCGTGCCTGGCGTAGCTTGCTATGTTGCTTGCGACTTCTTCCCGCGAACCGAGGGATTCCGTCCTGAGGTCGTCGTGAAGCACGGGTGCATCCTTCTTCATGCCGTCGGGAGCCGTCAGCACGGGCGGCAAGACC
Organism: Dehalococcoidia bacterium; assembly: GCA_965220545.1. Taxonomy (GTDB): domain Bacteria; phylum Chloroflexota; class Dehalococcoidia; order Lucifugimonadales; family QGNO01; genus DAOUJH01. The sequence goes on along the minus strand of CBDCQF010000011.1, from coordinate 144,622 downwards.
TCGTATTCGACCTCTATGGCGTTCAGCGCCTCTTCCGCGATCTGTAAATCTACCGCAGCCACGGCAGCCACCGCCTGTCCCGCGTAGAGGACTTTGTCCCCGGCCAGTATGTTGGCCCTGCGGTATTTCAACCCTATGTCATCGGTCTTGGGCAGGTCGTCGCCGGTGACAACGGCCTTCACTCCCGGCATAGCCTCCGCCTTTTCGGTGTTTATCGATTTGATCCGGGCGTGGGCAAACGGACTGCGCAATATCCTGCCGTGGAGGAGGCCGGCGAACTGAACGTCCGCGCCAAACTGGTCCCGACCTGTTACCTTGTTGATTGCGTCGTGACGGACCGGCCTGGTGCCCACTACGTTATAGCTTCCGGTCTCCAGGACCATGTTGGGTTCATAGTCGGTAGTCGTCATTTTTCGGCCCTCCCCAAATTCATTCCGTCTTATGCTCGCATAGGCTGAACGTCGGTGTCCACCCTAGGACACGCGGTATGACTCCGTACTTGCTCCGATTGACAGGCCTGCAGAGTTAGTCATATCATTAGCTAAATTGACCCATGAAGGAGCCGGACAATTGGTAACGGTGAACGTCCACGAAGCGAAGACCCACCTGTCACGCCTGCTGAAACAGGTCGAGGCAGGGGAGGAGGTCACCATCGCCCGCAACGGGAAACCCGTGGCCCGGCTGGTGAGCAGCAAAAAGCGCGGCAAGCGGAAGCCCGGTTCCATGGCAGGACTCTTTACGGTACCTGACAGCTTCTTTGATCCACTGCCGGAGGAGGAGTTACGGTTATGGGAAGGAACCGCATAGCAGATGCGGCTCCTTTTGGATACCCACGCCTTTCTGTGGTGGGTAATCAATGACCGGAGATTGTCACAGGCCTCCAGGCAGATGATAGCGGACGACAACAACGACGTGTTGGTCAGCGCAGCGACGGCCTGGGAGATCACAACCAAGCACCGAACCGGCAAACTGCCCGAGGCAGAGCCTCTGGCCGACAATATGATTGAGTCAATAGCTCGCGAAGGCTTTGAAGAGCTGCCGGTAACCGTAGCCGAAGCCGCGCGTGCCGGCGCGCTTCCGGGTCCGCTCCGCGATCCATTCGACCGGATGCTCATCGCGCAGGCGTTGTCCCTTAACCTCGTCCTCGTATCAAATGATCCGCTCTTCGATCGATACGGCGTGCGCCGCCTGTGGTAGTCCTTGGTCTGGAACCGGCCACTACCCCGCCCGTGGCCGCTTCCTGTCCTCACTGTCGATGAAGATAGTCACCGGGCCCTCGTTGACCAGGTTGACGCTCATCATGGCCTGGAAGATCCCGGTGGCCACCTGAAGGCCATGTTCTCTGAACATATCTTCGACCTTCTCCGTCATGGGTCTCGCCTCTTCCGGAGGCGCAGCTCCCGTAAAGGACGGACGCCGGCCCTTGCGAGTTTCGGCGTAGAGGGTGAACTGGCTGATGAGCAGGACTTCCCCACCCGTATCCAGCGCCGATAGATTAAACCTGCCTTCAGAGTCAGCGAATATCCGCAGGTTCGCTATCTTCTCGACCAGGTAGGCGGCGTCCGCCTCGCTATCGCCCTGTCCAATTCCCAGGAACACGACGAGTCCATGACCGATGGAGCCTACAGTTTGGTTGTCTACCGCAACGGACGCTTCGGAAACGCGCTGTATCAGAGCACGCAAGGCTACTCTGGAGAGTCTGAAGAGCTTGTTGAGTCTGACGAATCAGAAGAGGAGTCGCTAGAGGAGCTGGGAGAGCTGCTGGAGGACTTGCTGGAAGAGCTACTGGCGGGAGAACCCTTGCGGGCGTAGTCGGTTGTATAGAAACCGCTGCCCTTGTATATGACGGGCACGGAGTGCAGCTTGCGGTGCGCCTCCCCCTTGCAGACGGGGCATTCCCGTACCGTGGCGCCGTTGAACCCGTGTCTCAGCTCAAACGGGTGGTCGCAGACGGAGCACTGATAGTCGTAAGTAGGCACGCGATAGGAACCCTCTAACAGCATTTAGCAGTCCTTTTACAAGACTGCTAACACCTACCTAATTTAGCATTGCGAGACTGGAGTGTCAATCTGAGTACGACGCGGCTAAATACGCCCCCCCAAAGCTAGCCGATGCCTGTATTTCTCCTAGCTTCATGGCATTCTTTCATGGTAGACTTATTATTGCCTTCAGCAATATGGTATAAAGGTCTCGGCGCTGTCCATCTTCACAGGTGGACTAAGAGGAGTGCCCCTTGGCCCAAGACATTGCGAGAGGGGTGAAGGAAGAGGATTAGCATGACCGGTATGGAACCCTTCACGGGGCCGAATTCTGCTTATCTAATAGAGCTCTACGAAGCCTACCTCAAGGACAGCGGATCGGTTGATCCGCAGGTACGCAGTTTCTTCGATAGCTGGGCGCCCTACCTAACGGACGGCGCTCCCGCACAAGCCCCGGCAGGGGACGCTCCGTCCGTCGATTATGAACAGCTTCGCAGCGTCGTCAACCTCGTGGAGCGCATTCGGGACAACGGCCATCTAGTGGCAAACCTGGACCCCCTGGGGCTCCGTCCGATTCGCGAGCCTTCCTCCGAGGCCACGCTTCAGAGCATACCCGAACGAAAACTCAGCGGTCTCCCGCCCCAGTTGGTACAAAGCCCGCTCGCCAAAGGGGCGGCAACTGCACAAGAGGTGATTTCCAAGCTCAGAGAGCTGTATTTTGGCAACACGGGCTATGAATTTGGACACATCCGGAACGTCGTGGAAAAGGAGTGGCTGCAATACTGTGTGGAATCCGGCGAGTTCAGCCCCCAGCTTGACAGCAGCCAGCGGATTTCCCTGCTCAAACGCCTCAGCCAGGCTGAGGCCTTCGAGCATTTTCTCCATCGCAGCTTCCCAGGACAGAAGTGGTTCTCCGTGGAAGGGAACGACACCCTGGTGCCGGTGCTGGATGAAATCGTGCGGCAAGCCTCCCGGTCGGACCTGGAGTCCATAATGATCGCCATGGCGCATAGGGGCAGACTCAACGTCCTTACCCACATCTTCGAGAAGCCATACGACTCCCTGCTGGCTGAGTTCATGTACGGCTACAGCCTTGGTGACGAAGAAACCGACCACGGTTCATCCGGAGACGTCAAATACCATCAAGGCGCGGAGACCAGGGTTGCCGCGGGATCCAACGAGGTCACAATCTCCATGTTCCCCAACCCCAGTCACCTGGAGCTTGTCAATCCGGCGGTGGTGGGAGCTGTGCGCGCAATTCAAGACTCCAACGGCCGCGATGGCACGACACCGGAACCAAACATGCGCAAGGCTCTTGGCATCCTGGTCCACGGCGACGCCGCCTTTGCCGGCGAAGGGGTAGTGCCTGAAACCCTGAACATGGCTCAGCTTGAAGGGTACACCACCGGTGGGATCATCCACATCATAGTCAACAACCAGATCGGCTTCACCACCGAGGCCCACGAATCGTACTCCACCCCCTACGCCTCAGACATAGCCCGGGGGTTTGACATCCCCATTATCCACGTCAACGCCGACGACGTAGAAGGCTGTCTCAACGCCACGCGCCTTGCGTTTGCCTACCGAGAGCGCTTCAACAAAGACTTCCTCATCGACCTCATTGGATATCGCCGTTACGGGCACAATGAAGGAGACGAGCCCTCCTTCACGCAACCCATCATGTACGACGCCATCCATAACCACCCTACGGTGCGCGCCATTTGGGCCGATCAGCTGATCAAAGAGGGCGTAGTATCCGCCGAAGAAGCTGCGGAGATGGTGCAAGAGGTACGGAACCGGCTTCAGGAAGCTCTGACCACCGTGCAGGAGATGGCGAAGGACGAGTCAAAAGTGCTGCCTGAGCCTGCCTCCGAAGGCGATCCTCCGGAAATAGCTACGTCGGTGCCGGCGGAAACGCTCATGCGCCTCAACGAGGAACTGCACGCTGTGCCGCAAGGGTTCTCGCTGAGCTCCAAGCTGGAGCGCCCCTTAATGCGGCGTCGTGAAGCGTTCAAAAACGGCGGGCGTATCGATTGGGCACACGCGGAAGCTCTATCGTTCGCCTCCATAATCGCGGACGGCACTCCCATCCGCATCAGCGGACAGGACACGGAGCGCGGCACTTTCACCCAGCGACACGCTGTGTTTCATGACGTGAACAACGGCGACCGGTTTACGCCCCTGGCCTCTCTGCCCAGCGCCCGGGCGCCTTTCGCCATATACAACAGCCCCCTATCCGAACAAGGAGTGCTGGGCTTTGAATACGGCTACAGCGTGCAAGCCAGCGATACGCTGGTGCTATGGGAAGCTCAGTTTGGCGATTTTGTCAACAACACCCAGTCCATAGTGGACGAATTCATAGCTAGCGCCAAAGCCAAATGGGGCCTGAGCTCCGGCCTTGTCCTGCTTCTTCCTCACGGTTACGAGGGTCAGGGTCCAAACCACTCCAGCGGCTTTTTGGAGAGGTTCCTCCAGCTGGCCAATGAAGGCTCTTTCCGCGTTGCCTACTGCTCTACGGCAGCTCAGTACTTCCACCTGCTCAGAGAGCAGGCGGCGCTCATCCGCACAGACCCCAGGCCGCTGGTTATCATGACTGCCAAGAGCCTGTTGCGCCATCCCGACGCCGCCTCGTCCTTGGAAGACCTCTCGCAGGGTTCGTTCCAACCGGTCATCGACGATGCACGGGCGCAAGAAAACCCAGGCGGGATCAAGCGTGTCATCCTCTGCACGGGCAAGGTCCACGTAGACCTCATCGGCAGCAAGGAGTACGTTGACGCCGAATCCGTGGCCGTCGTCCGCGTGGAGGGGCTCTACCCCTTCCCCAGCAAGATACTCTCCACGGTTCTCGGCTCGTACAACAACGTAGAAGAGGTGGTCTGGCTGCAAGAGGAACCTCAAAAGAGAGGAGCTTGGACCTCTGTAGAGCCCAAGTTGCGCGCTATCATCAAGCCCGGCCTGCCGCTGGTTTACATCGGCCGCCCGGGGCGTTCCAGTCCCGCCGAAGGCTCGGCCACTCTCCATAAAGTTGAACAGGAACGGCTCATCCGTGACGGGTTTGCTCCCATCAAGTCGATGACCGCAGCTCCTTTTTGAGGTGATCAATGGTGCTTGAAGTTAAAGTCCCCGAAATGGGCGAATCAATAATCGAAGCCACCGTGGGTAAGTGGCTCAAACAGGTCGGAGAGCCCGTCTCCGCCGATGAACCCCTGGTTGAGCTGGAAACCGACAAAGTGAACGTTGAGGTGGTCTCATCCCAAGCCGGTGTCTTAGAAAAGATAATCAAGCAGGAGGGCGCCACCGTAACCGTCAGCGACGTTCTGGCAACGGTGGCTGAGGGAGACGCCTCCGGCGCGGCACAGGCCGCGACTCCGCCCGCGGAGGCCATAGCTGGCAATGGAGCGGCCGCACAGGAAGCAGGCCCCGCCACGTCCTCATCTCCAGCGGATGCTGAGCGCGTAACTCCCGTGGCACGGCGCATTGCTGCCGAGCACGGCATTGACCTGTCACAAGTGCCCGCCAGCGGCGCAGGCGGCAGAGTGACCAAAGAGGACGTGATGGGCTACCTTGAAAAACGGCAATCCCAGGCGGCTGCCCCACCGGAGACCCCCGCGCCTGCCCCCGCTCCTGCTGTCTCAGCAGACCGCCGCGAAGAGCGCATCCCTCTAAGCCGCCGCCAGCAGACCATGGCCGTCCGCATGGCCCAAGCCGTGCAGACCACGGCCATGACCACCACCTTCAACGAAGCCGATATGAGCGGCATCATGGAGATACGCCGGCGCAGGCGCGACTCGTTCAAAGAGCGTCACGGTGTGTCTCTGGGGTTCATGTCCTTCTTCACCAAGGCCGTGGTGGAGGCGTTGAAGGAGTTCCCCATCGTCAATTCCGAGTTGCAAGGCAACGAGCTTGTTCGCAAGCATTACTACGACATAGGCATAGCCATCAGCACGGACGACAGCCTGGTTGTGCCCGTGGTTAGAGACGCCGACAAAAAGAGCTTTGCCGAAGTTGAATCGGCCATCCTGGACCTAGCGACGCGGGCCAGGGATCGCAAGCTGACCATCGAAGAGTTGCAAGGCGGCACGTTCACCATAACTAACGGGGGCATTTTCGGTTCGCTGATGTCCACGCCGCTGCTAAACCCGCCGCAGGTGGGCATTCTTGGCATGCACGGCATCAAGGAGCGCCCCGTGGTGGTAGATGGACAGGTAGCGGTGAGGCCCATGATGTACATAGCCCTCACCTACGACCATCGCGTAGTCGACGGCAAGTCGGCGGTATCCTGCCTGGTCAGGATCAAAGAGCTGGTAGAAGACCCGGCACGGTTGCTGGTCGGCGACTAGCCTTCCAAGTGCTTCTGTAGAACGCTCTCCATCAGCTTCTCAGAGGTCTGCTCCTCAGAAGCGACTACAATGAAGATGACGCTGCCCAGCGGTTTGACCAGCAAGTGAACGCCGTCCAAGTCCCGCGATAGGACGTCTTCCCCCGCAATCCGTGTATCGCTCTGCAGGTCCACCCTATCGGCGAATGTGTTGAGGAAGAAGCTCAGCAAGAAGCCGGGATAGGTGGACCGGGCCACGAATACGGCCGCTACCCCGGAACCTTCCACGAACTCTCTATCCACGCTCTCAGGCAGCCGCAGTTCGTCCTCCGCGTAGGCAACGTAGGCTATGTTCTCGATATTTATCGTGCCCAGGGCCTGGCCCAATCCGCCCAGTTCAAGACCGGCTCTGGAGGTCAACGAGTCCAGCAAATCACGGTCGACGCTGATGAAGCCCGCAGCGGCAGGTTCAAGGGGAGGCTCCTCAGGTAGGAGACGCAACAGCCGCCATGTATCTTCGTACTTCTCCTTGAAGGTCACGCCGCCACCCGCTCGCATTGCAGCCTCTATATCGTCCGCCCAGACGCCTTCTCCACGCACCAGCGACAACACGCCGCCTTCCTGCCACTTCTCCATGTCGTCGCCTAAAACTGCTTCAGCGGCCTCGGCCTGCATTCGTTCTTGGAACTCCGCCCTGGCCCCAAAGCTGTCCAGGTTCGGGCCTACCCATGCTCCCAGCGATGAAAGCTCCAGGTCGGGCTGTGTCGAAGCGCCGTCGCCGAAGGCGGCCAGCGGCATGGCGATAGGGGTGCTGTGGCTCAGGTACAGGTATGCATTGAAGTCGCCGTCCGGCAGGCGTGCTTCTTCAAAGCCGGGCGGGAGCATTGGATCCGTCTCCAATAGCGTGGGTGAGCGGGTGACCATGAACAGCGTAACAACCACGGCGAGGAACAGCACGATAAGCACGGCCAGGATGAGGAGTCTCTTCGGCAAACGGTTCATTCTAGCTGCTGATGGCTTCCGTTATGCGCGCATCCTGTTCACCGGCGAGCACCTTTCTAAGCTCCACTATCTCATCCCTGAGAAGGGCCGCTTTCTCAAACTCCAGGTTCTTTGCCGCCTGCTTCATCTGCGACTCCAGGTCCTTGACGGCGCGCAAGAGCTCGTCCTTGGGCATGTCCCTATAGGTTGTATAGACGGCCTTGGTCTCCGCTATAGCCTTGACGCGGTCGGTGATGTCTCTGATCGCCTTCCGGATGCCCTCCGGAGTGATGTTGTGCTCTATGTTGTGGGCTTCCTGTATCTTGCGCCGGCGCTCCGTCTCCTCTATGGAAGCCTTCATGGAATCCGTCATCACGTCTGCATACATGATGACGTGGCCGTCCACGTGCCTGGCGGCGCGGCCCATGGTCTGGATCAGCGCCGACTGAGACCGCAGATAGCCCTCTTTGTCAGCATCGAGAATCGCCACCAGGCTCACCTCGGGAAGGTCCAGCCCTTCCCTCAACAGGTTGATGCCCACAACCACGTCGTACACGCCCAGGCGCAGGTCTCGCAACCGCTCGCTGCGATCCAGCGTGTCTATCTCCGAGTGGAGGTACTGGGTCTTCACGTTCATCTCTCTTAGGTAATCGGTCAGTTCCTCCGCCATGCGCTTGGTCAGCGTGGTGACCAGGCAGCGTTCACCCTTTTTGACCCTTTCGTTTATCTGGAACAGCAGGTCGTCTATCTGGCCGGAAGTGGGTTTGACCTCTATGGTGGGATCGAGAAGTCCGGTGGGCCGTATCACCTGCTCCACCACCTGCTCAGCATTTCGCATCTCATATGGGCCCGGCGTAGCCGATACGAAGACCGCCTGGTTGACGTGGGCCTCGAACTCCTCGAAGTTAAGTGGCCGGTTGTCCAGCGCCGAAGGCAGGCGGAATCCGTAATCTACCAGCGTTTGCTTGCGTGAGATGTCTCCGTGATACATGCCGTGCAGCTGAGGGACGGTCATATGCGACTCGTCGATGAACAGTAGGAAGTCGTCCGGGAAGTAGTCCATCAATGTCCAGGGTGTGCTCCCCGCTGCCCTCTGCGCCAGTGGCCGTGAGTAGTTCTCCACTCCGGCGCAGTACCCCGTTTCTCGCAGCATCTCTATATCGTAGTTGGTCCGCGATTCGAGCCGCTGTGCCTCCAGCAGCTTGCCCTGCGATGTAAGCCATGCGACGCGCTCCACCATCTCGTCCCGTATGTCGCCGATAGCCATTTCCAGCTTTTCGGCGGAGGTCACGAAGTGCTTGGCCGGGTATATCTCGATAGCGTCGCGCTCCGCCATGACCTCGCCGGTAAGGGGATCAAGCTCTATGATGCGCTCCACCTGGTCGCCAAAGAACTCGACCCGTACCGCCAGCTCTTCATAGGCGGGAAGTATCTCCAAGGTGTCTCCGCGTATGCGGAACTTCCCCCGCGACATGTCAAAGTCGTTCCGTTCGTACTGCATGTCTATCAGGTGGCGCAGAAGCCGCTGCCGGTTCCTCTGCTCGCCTTTTTGTATGTAGGCGACAAAGCTCTGGTACTCCTCCGGCGACCCCAGGCCGTATATGCACGAAACGGAGGCCACTATCAGCGTGTCCCGCCTGGTGAGCAACGCCCTGGTGGCGGCGTGCCTCAGCTTGTCGATTTCATCGTTGACGTCGGCGTCCTTCTCAATGTACGTGTCCGTGCGTGGAACGTAAGCCTCCGGCTGGTAGTAGTCGTAGTAGCTGACAAAGTACTCCACGGCGTTGTTGGGGAAGAACTCCTTGAACTCGGTGGCCAGCTGCGCCGCCAGCGTCTTGTTATGGGCGATGACCAGCGTGGGGCGCTGTACGGCCTCCGCTACCTTGGCCATGGTATAGGTCTTCCCCGAACCGGTGACGCCCAGAAGCACCTGGTTTCTCCGGCCGGAGACAATGCCCTCCACAAGCTTGTCTATGGCCCCCGGCTGGTCTCCCGTAGGCTGAAAGTCGGAGACTACCTCAAATTTTCCTTCTTGCACTGCGCGCATGGTCAACGTCCTCTAAACATGCATCTTACTATCGAGAATCGCGCTCTCTAGGATAGCAGATGCCAGCCCCGTCTACACCGGCGCCACCACCCATATCATCTCGCTGCTGGTCTCGTCGAAAGGTCCCCGATTGAAGTCGCCGTATAGCTCCAGCACGCGGTATCCCGCAGCTTCCAGCAGATGCATCGCTTCGAACCTGTACAGGTATCGCAGCTGATAGGCCACCTCCCACTTGTCCGTCCTCTCTCCCTCAACATCGACCTCTTCAAGAATGGTGCGGGCATTTATTATCTGTCCCAGCGGGTCGTGCTGGTTCTGCTCGCTGACCCTGAGCCGCCGACCGGTTGATTCGTCTACAATCTCCCGCCTGAACACCGGTGACGTCGATTCCCTGATCAACCGCTCCTGGTCCGGCACGAATAGGTCGATTATGAGGCGGCCTTCCGAAGTGAGATGCCGCTTGATGTTCTCCAGAGCCTGCCGCTGCTCCGCCACCGACAAGAGCAACTGAAACGACCTGAAGGGAACGATTACAAGTGAGAACTTTTGCCCCAGCCTGAAGTCGCGCATATCGCCGAGCCGGAACTTGAGCATTCCCTTGGCCAGCCCCAGCTTGCGGGCTCTGGCCCGCGCCATGCTGAGCATGGCGGGAGAGTTGTCCACTCCGGTTATCGGAACGCCTGCTTGGGCCACGGGAATGGCCACGCGGCCCGTGCCGCATCCCAGTTCCAGAACGGGCCCCCCGCACGACTTCGCCTCCCGCACCCAGAAAGGGATGTCCTCCTTCAGCGTGTGCACCCGGTCGTACAGGTCAGCCCAGGCATCCCCGTAAAACGACAACTCTACTCCCTGGCCAGACGCTGCAGCGCCTGGCGCACCTGCTCTTCCAGGGGGGCTTCCGTATCGTCAAGGGCGGATACCGCCTGCTGCACCTCGGCGGGGGAGTAGCCCAGCGCCTGCAGCGCGGCCACGACCTCTCCGTTTGGACCCATGGTGCCAACGGCAGCGGCCTCCCACTCCTTTTGCAGCTTGCTCTGCAGATCGATGACTATGCGGCCGGCCGTGCGTTTACCTATGCCCTTAACGCTGGAAAGCAGGTCTGCATTGCCGGACACTATCGCCACTGCCGCATCGTCAGGAGTCAGGGCGTCGAGGACGTCCAAGGCCAGCCTTGGGCCCACGCCGCTCACCTCTTGGAGCAGATCAAACAGACGTTTACCAGCCGGTACAGGGAATCCGTAAAGGACGGGAACCTCGTTCCTGATGAGAAGCGAGGTATGGAGCGCCACGGAATCGCCTTCCCGTCCTATGGTCTCGGTAACGGAACCCGGTACGTAGACCTGGACGCCTATCCCGGCCACCTGAATGACCACGTAATTGTCGCCGATGGCCTGGATTACCCCTTTGACTGAACTAATCATGAGACTACATGCTCTCCCCGGCCATCAGCGCCGCCTCTCGACGGTTCTGCAGATGACACAACGCCACTGCCAGGGCATCGCTGGCGTCTTCAGGCATCGCCGCAACGTCAAGGTCGACCTGCATCCGTATAGCCTGCTGCACCTGCTCCTTGGTTGCGCCGCCGTGTCCGCTGACAGCCAGCTTCACCTGGAGCGGGGAGTACCTGGAAACGGGGACGCTTCTGGCGGCGGCGGCCATCAGCGCCAGACCCTGGGCCTGGCCGACAGCCATGGCGGTCCTGGCATTGATCGAGACAAACGGGTCTTCCACCGCCACCTCGTCAGGGGGGAAGGTCTCCATAAGCGCCAGCAATTCGGTGTGTAGGTAATGAAGCCGCTCTCCCAAAGAGAGGCTGCGCTTGGCGGTCAAGACCCCGCACTTCACGACCCAAGGACTGTCCCCGTCCTCTTTTATAAGGCCGTAACCCAAATAGAGCGTTCCGGGGTCTATACCAAGGACTAGTGAGATGGCTTTATCCTTAGCTCGGTTCAGGATGCGCCGTATACTTCCAGCACTTCTTCGGGGAAGTCGGCGTTGGTGTATACGCGCTGGATATCGTCAAGCTCTTCCAACCTGTCCATGAGTCTGAGGGTCTGTTCCGCCTGCTTGTTCTCCAGGAGCAGCGTAGCCTTGGGCACCATGGACAACTCGGCGCGGACTATAGGCGCTCCGGCATCCTCCAAGGCCTTCCGCACACTCTCGAACGAGGCAGGGTCGGCGCGAACCTCCAGCACTCCCTCATCGTCCTCGAAATCGTCTGCGCCGGCGTCTATGGCCAGCAAGGTCAGGTCTTCGGACCTGTCCTCCGAGGCTTCCACCACCACGACTCCCCTGGTGTCGAAGTTCCAGGCCACGCAACCCTTTTCGCCCAGATTTCCTCCACCCTTGGAAAAGGCGTTGCGCACCTCCGACACGGTGCGGTTGGCATTATCGGTGAGCGCTTCCAGCATGATGGCCGCGCCGCCGGGGCCGTATCCCTCGTAGACCACCTCATGCAGGGAGTCCTGCCCGCCTTCGCCGGAACCGCGGCCGATGGCGCGCTCTATGTTGTCGTGGGGCATGTTGTTCTCTTTGGCCTTCTGCACGGCGAGACGGAGGCGCACGTTCATTTCAGGATCGGAGCCCCCCTCGCGGGAGGCCACCGTAAGCTCCCGGGCCAGCTTGGTGAACAGCTGGCCGCGCTTGGCGTCATTTGCCGCTTTGGCGCGTTTGATAGTGGACCATTTTGAGTGACCAGACATAAGCCTTACCCCTGCACACTTGTAGGGATTGATTATTGGATTCTACCACCTGTCCGAAATCAGGGTCAAAGAAGGCGTCCCTCCATGCTATTCTTCTTTGATGAACCGGCAGAATGTGAAGCTCGTTGCCTTCGACTTGGACGGAACCCTCATTCGTGGCAACACAGTCCTCGAAGTGCTGGCCGCGAACCTTGGCAAGCTGGACAGGATGCGTGAATTGGAACGCACCACTTCATGGGCTGACTTGGAGGCTATAGAAAGAGCGCGCAAGGAAGTATTCGGATGGTACCGAAACGTACCAATGGAAACGCTCCTATCCTACCTGCCGGCAGTCAAAGAAGCTCCAAGAGCAGCCGAGGGCATTGCTATGCTTCGTGAAGCCGGGATCAAGACTGCTATTGTTTCCCTCACCCGGGAATTCGCCGTCAAGTGGTTTTGCACTAGGCTAGGAATAGACTACGGTGTCGGCACAAAGCTCACCGAGGAGAGCGAGATCCTCCACTTCTGGCCGGATGACAAGCCCATATGGCTGGCCAACTTGAGTCGCTCGCTAGGTTTTAGCTTGAAGCAAGTTGCGGCTGTTGGAGATTCCGGTGGAGATTTGGCAATGCTGAAGGCCGTTGGCTTTCCGTATTTTGTGGGGGCACAACTCCCCGCAGAAATCCCTCATGCCGTGCACATGCCGGATGCGGATATTGTGCTGCTGGCCGAACACATCATCTCTCAAACTAAAGGGAATTATATCAAATTTTAGCCAAGCCCAAAGCCAACTCCCCGCCTTCACAACCTTGTCGATTGGGGATAGACTTTCCCGGTAAACTCAAAGCCATCGCCTCCAAATTCGCACCAACATGCTCCCTTTGCGTGGCGGTGGCGTAGCCTTTTCAATCCCTCTATATCGCCAGCACAAGACGCTACAAGCGACTCAACATACGCCAACGACTGGCCTTCACCAATCGTCTTTACAACTGCACTGGTTTCCTCTTTTGCCCACCACGCCCCCCACATGCTGGCTCTAACGTCTTCAATAAATTCGCCCAAGCCATCTATCGCCGAAACCTTGAAGTAAAGCCGACACGGCCTGCAGTGCCAAACGAAGCTAAAAGCGACCTCGATATTTCCAACGCGTGGCGCGTGGATGCCGCATTGGGGGCAGACACCAACAGGGCTATCAGCCCAAACGAGGCGTTCGACCATAGGGGTAAGCACATCCTCAATTCGCCTTTGGAAACTCTTGCGGTTAAGGATGGCAGCCCATCGGTCTAAATCCCCGTCTCTTTTCGTTGAGTTACAGCTCCGGCAAAGCAGAGCTAGATTACTAGACTCATTACTGCCGTTAGGGTCGATATGGTCAACCGTTGCGTCCCTTCCTGTTACGTCTTTACCACACCCTCGCAAGCACCTTTATTGCGCTCCATTAGTTGCGGAAGTAATTTGCGTGCTTCAGCACGCCTTTTGATAGCTGCGTCCTCTAGGTCACGCTGTTCACGCCAAAGGGGTAGCTCTTTCGGTATGCAGTCTATGTACTTGAACGTAGCGTAGTCCAATATGCGGTGAGCCGACCTACGACCATTGCTTCCATGCCCCCCCCATATCGTGAGCCACAAGATGCTCTATTGCTTTGTCGCGCCCTTCAATAGAGTCTAATCGCCTTGCGTCAATTACTATCATTGCGGTTTGCTTGTCCTTCAACCTACCCCACGGCTTTTGTTGCACCACTTTCAGGCCCTCTTTTGGCTAAAATTCGATATAATTCCCAAACTAAACATCCTGAACTTCACGCAGCGGGTCAAAGCGACCTCTCCTGCCACAGCTTGTCCACCGTGCGAATTACCAGTCCCGTGGCAAAGCCGCGCCTTCTTAGGTAGTTGCCCATGCGACGCCTGAATGTTCTCTTATCGACGCCGGCCAAGGTCTTCAGACGCCGCCTGCCCGCTTCGTACGCGCTTGCCTCATCGTCCATGCCGGCGGTAACGGACTCGGCCAGCTCATTGGGCACACCCTTATGACGCAGTTCATGGCGGATAAGGGTTGCGCTGCGCGGCTTGTGGGCTTCGCGGCCCTCCTTCCAGGACCTGGCGAATGAGGCGTCGTCCAAATAGCCCGACTCTTCCAGGCGGGACACCGCTTCTTCAACGGCTTCCGCGGAGAACCGCTTGCCGAGGCGCTGGCGCATCTCCAGCCGGCTTCTCGACCGGTAGGAGAGGAGACGCAGGCCGGAGAGGTACGCCCTTTCGGGTTCAGCTATGCCGCTTTGCTCACGCCGGATGTGCCGGGCCATTGAATGCTCCGGTTTACCGCTAAGACTCCTTTGACCTGCCGTTTTGGGCAATCGTTCCCGCTACAACGGGCATCCTGGCCGCCGACGCTATCTCAGCGGCGGTCCGGATATCGGTTTCGAGTCTCTGCAGCATATCGGTGTCTCTGGACAGGAAGCCCTTGGCGTTCTCCCTTCCCTGGCCAAGCCGGGTATCGCCGTAGGAGTAGAACGCGCCGCTCTTGTTCAGTATGCCGTAGTCGACTCCCAGGTCCACCAGGTCTCCCTCCAAGCTGATGCCCCGGTTGAACATGATATCGAACTCAGCGGAGCGGAAGGGCGGCGCAACCTTGTTCTTGACAACTCTGGCGCGTACCCGGCTGCCCGTTATATCGCCGCCCTGCTTGATGGACTCGATGCGGCGCAGATCGATGCGCACCGAGCTGTAGAACTTCAGAGCGCGGCCGCCGGGCGTGACCTCCGGGTTCCCGAACACCACGCCGACCTTTTCCCGGAGCTGATTGATGAAGATCACCGTCGTATTGGAGCGGCCTATAGCCGCGGTGAGCTTGCGCAACGCCTGCGATAGAAGGCGGGCCTGGAGGCCGACGTGGGTATCGCCCATGTCCCCTTCCAGCTCGTTTCGAGGCACCAGGGCCGCCACGCTGTCCACAACCACCACGTCCACAGCGCCGCTGCGCACCAGGTACTCCACGATTTCTAGCGCCTGCTCGGCATCGTCCGGCTGGGATAAATAGAGCGCGTCCACGTCGACGCCGCACCGCGCCGCGTAGCTCTTGTCGAGAGCGTGCTCAGCGTCTATATAAGCGGCGGTGCCGCCCTGGCGCTGGGCGCTCGCCGCGATGTGGTAGGCGAGCGTCGTCTTACCCGACGACTCAGCGCCGAATATCTCGACGACGCGGCTCCTTGGCACGCCTCCCACGCCCAGCGCGATGTCCAGTGACAGCGACCCGGTGGGTATGGCCTTCACCGACGTATCAACCTCAGCCTCACCAAGGCGCATGATGGCGCCCTTGCCGAAGCTGCGCTGTATCTGACTTATGGCAAGCTCTAACGCCTTCTCTCGTTCCGCGGTCATAACTCCTCCAATCTCATCGCATGGTAGCACGCGCTACTTCAGGCTACCAAGAAGCTGCTGTACGTTTTGCCCCAGGGTCGTGACGTATCCATTAGTAGAACGTGCGTGCTATTTAACGATAGAAGAGAGGCTTTGTCAAGTGGGGGGGGGTAGACCGCAGGGAAGTGCAAAGCGCCTCGTTTTCTGCACTCCAAGTTTAATTGACAGTGACCTTTATCCGTCTCTACACTGGGCATTCCGGCGGCGAAGGGGTGTTATGCGGTATAGTGGAGCACCGCGGCATTTTCTGTTGCGCCGGGTAGCTAAGAACGATTGGCTTCTAGGGCTATTTCTCGGGTTCCTTTCCCCCAGCGCCGCAAGCGGAAGGAGTAAGCGCCGATGGATGGACCGATGGAAGGAGTGGCAATCATACTTGGATTCACACTGCTGGGAACTGCCTTCATACTCCTGCCTCTCTTGTTGTTGTTCTGGGCGTTTGACAGGAAGTTCTTTGGGAAATGGGGCCGCCGGTTGACGGTCTGTTTCGCTATCTCTCTGATAGGCGTGTTGGCACCGGTCCTCTACGACTATGGGACCGGCTGCGCAACCGGACGTTACGATGGTGGCACCTGCGGTCTCAGCGTTGTGACGATACGCCTGCTGCGATCATAACGTGCACTATCTTGGCGCTGATCTTGGTTGTGGTGTGGTGGGCTGTGCTCATGGTATTGCGGGTGGTGCAGGCGGTTCGCCTTTGGGGGTGAGCCGATGGTCGAACAAGGACGACGGCTATAGTTCGGCATAATTCCCATTCAGAGTCTTTGGGACACTCCAAGCGCCGCATGGTTGCGCCCACACAAGAGCACTTGCCCCGCGCCAGATTGTTGGCCCGTCCCTAAGGGCGCTAACCGAGAATTCGCCCGATTGACATAGAGCCGCAGATAGCGCCATACTCTGGTAAGACTGACTAACAAGAGGTGGGACATGTCGCGAACCACCAAGACCATCACCTTCTCGCTGCCGCCGGACATGGCGGACCGGGTGGACGCGGTGATTAAGCAGTAGGGACGGTCCAGGAGCGAGTTCCTTCGAGAGGCGCTGCTGCGCTACATCGAGGAGTTGGAGTGGCGGCAGCTTCTCCAGTACGGAGAGGAGCGGGCTAGAGATAAGGGCATCGGCCCTGAGGACGTGGCCGATCTGGTGGAAGAATACCGGGCCGAGGTCGGCTCGGCCCGTGCATGAAAGTCGTCCTCGACACCAACGTCATCGTCTCCGGCCTGAACTTCCCCGGCAACGAGCGGCACGGTTGATTCGCTAATCACGCTGTACTGCATCAGGCTGCACAGCACCTGACCGTTGGTCTCAACGGCCCGTGTGGCCGAGACGGGGTGATGTTGCGGATCTTGGCGTCTACAAAGTAAGCAATAAAACCATCACCCCCTGCCATCTCCTCCTTCCCCATGCCAGCCCTCGCACGCTATCCTCTATCCATGCCTATATACCTATTCAGCCCGCTTTTCCATCGTGTCAGACATACTCGCCGGAGCCGTTACGACAACCTCCCATGTCATGACTATATTCGGATTCGTTTCCCCATTTTTCGCCAACCTCCGAACCATTTTAGCCTTGCTATTTGACATAACGTTGGAAACGAATCCCCTTCCCTCAGCCTGTCCACAACCCTACCAGCCGGCCCGGCTAGAACTGCCTGTACCGGTTTACAATCGGCATGCGGCGGTCGCGGCCAAAGTTGCGAGGCGTTATCTTGATGCCCGGCGGCGACTGGCGGCGCTTGTACTCGCTTCCATCGACAAGGCGGACCGCCCTCTGCACAGCGGCCTCGTCGTGGCCGGCGGCAAGGATCTCGCTGTACGTCTTGTCGTCCTCCACGTACGCCTTCAATATGGCGTCCAGCACGTCGTACGGCGGCAGCGAGTCCTCGTCGCGCTGGTCGGGCCTCAGCTCGGCGCTGGGCGGCTTCTCAATCACCGCGTCCGGCACAACCTCTCTCCCCTTCTCTTCGTTTACGTGACGGGCCAGCTCGTAGACGAGCATCTTGGGGACGTCCTTGATCACGGCGAACCCCCCGGCCATGTCCCCGTACATGGTGCTATAGCCGGTGGCCAGCTCGCTCTTGTTGCCGGTGGTCAGCACCAGCCAGCCGAACTTGTTGGACAGCGCCATGAGGATATTGCCGCGCACCCTGGCCTGAAGGTTCTCCTCGGCAATGCCGGACTCCGTGCCGCGGAACGGCTCCTCCAGCATGTCCAGGTATACGCCAAAGGCGGGCTCTATGGGCACGGTCATCATCCGGATGCCCAGGTTCTCCGACAGCAGCTTGCTATCGACCACGCTCCCTTCCGAAGAGTAGCGAGAGGGCATGGTAACGCCGACCACGTTCTCCTTGCCCAGGGCCTCCACAGCGATCACCGCCGTAATCGACGAGTCGATGCCGCCGGAAAGGCCGACAACCACCTTCTGAAAGCCGCTCTTTGTCACGTAGTCGTGGGTTCCCATGACCAGCGCCCGGTAAACCTCGGCGACAGGCCCAAGCTCCGCCGTTTCCTGCCGGGGCAGCGGCGGCCTGGCAACCGTCGCCGGTGTAGCCGGATACGTGGAACCTGACCGGCTCGCCCATCTCCTTCAGGGCCTCGTGGTCCTCCAAGCGAGACTTGGCCCGGTCCCGACGGGCCTGCGACAGAGCATCCATCTCCAGGTCTATGAAAAGCAGTTCCTCCCTGAACTGGTTCCCCCGCAGCAGCAGCTTGCCCTCATGGTCGAACACCACACTGCCGCCGTCGAAGACCAGCTCATCCTGGCCGCCAACCATGTTGGTGTACGAGACGATGGCCTGGTTGTCCACGGCGCGCTTCGCCAGCATCTCATGCCTGTAGCTGCTCTTGCCGGCGTAATACGGCGATCCGTTGATGTTGATGATGAGCTCTGCGCCTGCGCTGCACTGAACGTTGGTGGGGCCCACCTCGTACCAGATGTCTTCGCACACGTTCACGCCTACATCGACGCCGTTGATGGTGTAGACGGGGCACTTCCGGCCCGCCTCGAAGTATCGCTTCTCGTCGAAGACCCCGTAGTTGGGCAGGAACATCTTGTGGTAGACGTCGACAAGCCTGCCGTCGTAGGCCAGCGCCGCCGCGTTGTAGAGCTTGCCCTCTTTTTCATCGGCAAAGCCGACCACCACCACGATATCGCGACTGGCTTTGACCACCTTGTCCAGGTAACGAAGGTTGTCCCGGATGAACTGCGGTTTGAAGAGCAGGTCCTCCGGCGGATAGCCAGGGATGGCCAGCTCAGTGAACGCGATAAGGTCGGCCTTCAAAGAACGCGCCCGCTCGATGTATCCGGTGATCTTGGCCGTGTTGCCCTTCAGGTCTCCCACCGTGGGATTGATCTGGGCCATGGCCAATCTGAAAGTCCGCATGCCTGAATTGTAAGCAGGGGAGATAGGGAAGTCTAGTTAGGGAGGGTTTGTCCCGTTTTAAGGAGACCTTTGCAAAACCTCTTCCCCCTTGACGGGGGAAGATTGAGATGGGGGTGAACCCCGCGCCGTGAGCAAGAAACTTGCTCCTGCCGTATAATGAAGCCGCACATGACTGAAGAGCATCAAATAGACAGGCGTATGGCTCTCCTCATCGACGGGGACAACGCCCAGCCGTCCCTGGTGGCGAACATCCTTGCCGAGGCCAGCAAGTACGGCCTGGTCACCATCCGACGCATCTACGGCGACTGGACTACTCCCAACATGAACAGCTGGCGCGAGTCGCTCCAGGTTCACGCCTTCCAGCCCATCCAGCAGTTCCGCTACACAAAAGGCAAGAACGCC
The DNA here is from genome assembly GCA_965220545.1 of Dehalococcoidia bacterium. Classification (GTDB taxonomy): domain Bacteria; phylum Chloroflexota; class Dehalococcoidia; order Lucifugimonadales; family QGNO01; genus DAOUJH01. The sequence continues at coordinate 125,419 of CBDCQF010000011.1, read as the reverse complement.
ACGGACAGCGCCATGATCATCGACGCCATGGACATCCTCTACGAGACCGTGGTCAACTCCTTCTGCCTCGTTTCCAGCGACAGCGATTACACTCGGCTCGCCACTCGCATCAGAGAGAAGGGCCTGTTTGTCATGGGGATTGGACGGAGAGATACCCCTCGTTCCTTTGTCAACGCTTGCGAGGTCTTCGTCTACACCGACAACATATCCTCAGAGAAGGCCGAGGCATCGCCTTCATCCTCCGACAACTCAGCCGGCCAGGCGCCTGACCCTGTGCCGCTTCTCAAGGCAGCCCATGAACTGACGGCATCGGATGACGGCTGGGCACTCCTCGGTACCATCGGCGACAGGTTGCGGCAGCTCGACCCGGGCTTTGATCCCCGCACCTACGGCCAGAAACAGCTATCCAGCCTGGTACGGGCGCATACCAAAGATTTTGAGGTCAGGGCATCAAAAACCCGCGGCGGCCCTATCCACGTGCGTATCAAGCAACAACGGCGCAGAACGTCTAAGAAGAAATAGACCGGGATAGTGCGCCGGGCAGGCTGCGAGGCAGCTTGGTCGAGCCCATGAGGTAGCTGTCCATGTGGTGCGCCGCCTCCCGTCCCTCCGCGATTGCCCAGACCACCAGCGACTGACCTCTGCGCATGTCTCCGGCGGCAAAGACGCCGGGTACGCTGGTCATGTGGCTTTCATCCGTGGAGACGTTGCCCCTTCCGTCATAGGCCACGCCCAGCTGCTCCAGCAGACCTTCGTGCTCCGGGGAAACGAATCCCAGGGCCAGCAACACCAGGTCCACCTCGATTTCAAACTCGCTGCCGGGCACCTCATTCATCACGGGCCGGCCCGTCTCATCCGGCGGCCCCCATTCCAAGCGTACGCCATGCAGCTTCTCCACGCGCCCGTCGCCGGAGAAGCCCTTGGTCAGGATGCTGTAATCGCGAACGCCGCCCTCATCGTGGGCCGCGGAAGACCTCAAGATCACCGGCCAGTAGGGCCACGGCTCATCGATGGCGCGTTGCACCGGCGGCTCCGGCAGCAGCTCGTACTGGTACACGACTTCGGCGCCCTGGCGGTGCGCCGTTCCCAGGCAGTCGGCTCCCGTATCTCCGCCGCCCAGGATCACCACGCGTTTGCCCTCCGCGCTGATCCTCTCCTCAGGAGCGACCGTCTGACCCGCGATTATCCTGTTTTGCTGCGTTAGATAGTCCATGGCCAGATGGATGCCCTCAAGGTCGCGCCCCGGTATCGGTAGTTCCCTGGCCTTGGTGGCTCCGCCCGTCAAGCAAACGGCGTCGAAATCCTGCAGCAGGTCTTTTCCAGTGATGTCAACGCCCACATTCGTACTCGTCTTGAAGATGACGCCTTCCTCGGACATGAGGTCGACGCGGCGCTGCACCACGCTCTTCTCCAGTTTGAAATCGGGAATGCCCAAGGTGAGGAGCCCGCCAATATACTCGTCCCGCTCGAACACCGTGACGCCGTGCCCGACGCGGGTCAACTGCTGGGCAACGGCCAGTCCGGCGGGACCTGAGCCCACCACCGCAACCTTCTTGCCGGTGCTGACCTGCGACGGCTCCGGTTTTATCCACCCTTCCTTGAAGCCTCTCTCCGCTATGGCGTTCTCTATGTACTCGATGGTCACGGGGTCCTGGTTTATGTTCAGCACACAGGCCTCTTCACAGGGAGCGGGACAGATGCGGCCGGTGAATTCAGGGAAATTATTGGTGGCGTGGAGCATATCCAGCGCCTGCTTCCAGCGATCCGCATAAGCCAAATGGTTCCAGTCAGGGATGAAGTTCCCCAGCGGGCAGCCGGTATGGCAGAACGGCACAGCGCAGTCCATGCAACGGCCTGCCTGGTCGCGTATGCTCTGCACTGGCCATTCCTGGTAGAACTCCTTCCCAGTGCTTGACCCGTTCCGCGATCGCCTCACGGTTGGGGCCTTCTCGACCCAAATGAACAAACCCCAGTAGCTTACCCATGGATTACCAGCTCTATTTCTTTAGGCTGCTTCACCTTCTGCGCCTCCAGCACGTTGCGATACGCCACGGGCATAACCTTGACGAACTTGCCGATCATGCCCTTCCAATTGTCCAGCACCATCTGCCCCTTGGCGCTCCCCGTGTACTCCTGGTGCCATTCAATCATCTGTCGCAGGGCTAGCTGGTCTGCCGGATCATCCACCTGTTCCAGCACCACCATTTCCTTGTTGCATTTGTCGGCGAACTCGCCGTCTTCATCCAGGACAAAGGCTATGCCGCCGCTCATTCCCGCAGCGAAGTTGCGTCCTGTCCTACCGAGCACCACTACCATACCGCCGGTCATGTATTCGCAGCCATGGTCGCCGATGCCCTCCACCACGGCATGCGCGGCGCTATTGCGCACGGCGAACCGTTCGCCGGCCATGCCGCGAATGAAGGCGCGGCCTCCTGTGGCCCCGTAGAGGGCCACGTTCCCGATGATGACGTTGTCTTCTGCGACAAAGGTGGAGCCCTCCGGGGCGTAAACCACGAGCCTGCCGCCGGACATCCCCTTGCCAAAGTAGTCGTTGGCGTCGCCCTCCAGCGTCAGGGCAACTCCCTTGGCCAGAAACGCGCCGAAGCTCTGCCCCGCCGAACCCTGCAGGCGGAAATGGATGCTTCCCTCAGGTAGACCTTCCTCTCCATAACGCTTGGCCACCTCTCCGCTGAGCATGGTCCCCACCGTACGGTTGTAGTTATGGATTGGCAGCGTGGCCTCTGCCGGCCCGTTTCCATGAAGAGCGCTCTGCGCCAGGCGGAGCAACTCCTTATCAAGAGCCTGGTCCAAGCCATGGTTCTGCGACTCGCAGCAATAGGTAGCCACCTTGTCCGATGCTTCAGGACGGTGAAGAAGCTGGCTAAAATCCAGACCCCTTGCCTTCCAGTGGCCTATGGCCTTCTTGCTGTCCAACCTGTCAACGCGGCCCACCATCTCATTGACGGTGCGGAACCCCATCTGCGCCATGATCTCTCGCAGCTGCTCAGCCACCATGAAGAAGTAGTTGATCACAGCCTCCGGCTGGCCGTCGAAATGCTTGCGCAGCTCGGGGTCCTGGGTGGCAATGCCCACCGAGCAGGCGTTCAGGTGGCACTTACGCAGCATGATGCATCCCAGCGCTATCAAAGGAGCGGTGGAGAAGCCGAACTCCTCCGCGCCAAGCAGGCAGGCTATAGCCACGTCACGGCCTGTCTTTAACTGTCCGTCCGTTTGCACCACTATGCGGCCTCGCAGGTCGTTTTGCACCAGCACCTGCTGCGTTTCAGCTATGCCAAGCTCCCAGGGCAGACCGGCATGCTTGACGGACGATTCGGGCGATGCGCCCGTACCGCCACTGTCTCCGCTGATCAGCACAACATCGGCGTGTCCCTTGGAAACCCCGGCGGCGACGGTGCCAACGCCTACCTCGGCCACAAGCTTGACGTGGATACGCGCCTCAGGATTCACGTTCTTAAGGTCATGGATGAGCTGCGCCAGATCTTCGATAGAGTAGATATCGTGGTGCGGCGGCGGCGATATCAGTTCCACGCCGGGCGTGGTCCGCCTCACCCACCCTATGTACTCGTCGACTTTGTGGCCGGGGAGTTGACCTCCCTCTCCGGGCTTGGAACCTTGCGCCATCTTGATCTGCAAGTCGTCAGCGTTCACCAAATAGTTGGTGGTAACGCCAAACCGGCCGGAAGCCACCTGCTTGACGGCGCTGCTCCGCGAGTCGCCGTTGGAATCGGGAGTAAAGCGGCGGTAGTCTTCACCGCCCTCGCCGGTATTGCTCTTGGCGCCTATACGGTTCATGGCAATGGCCAGGGTCTCGTGGGCCTCCCTGCTGATAGCGCCCAGGGAAATGGCCCCGGTGGCAAAGCGCTTCACTATCCGGCTGGCCGGCTCTACCTCATCCAGGGAGACCGGCTCTTCCGCCGTCTTGAACTCCAGGAGCCCGCGCAGCGTGCACAACCGTTTTTCGTATTCGTCGGCCAGTTCAGCGAACCGCCTGTACACACCGACATCGGCCGTCTTGGCGGCGTGCTGCAGCAAGGCGATGGCGTTGGGATTCCACATATGGAACTCGCCGTCCCGGCGCCACTGGTAGACGCCGCCTACCTCCAAGTCCAGCACGGCGGCCAGCTTTGATTCGCCGTATGCCCTGCGATGCCGGCTCAGGCTCTCCTCTTCGATGGCGTCTATGCCGATCCCGCTGATGCGGGACGGCGTCCAAGTGAAGTACTTGTCTATAGTCTCTTGGTTCAAGCCGACCGCCTCGAAGATCTGGGCGCCCCTGTAGCTTTGTATAGTGGAGATGCCCATCTTGGAAGCAACTTTGAGCAGGCCTTTGTGCACCGCTTTGATGAAGTTCTTCCGGGCTGTATCGTAGTCCAGTCCTTCAGGAAGCAGGCCTCCCTGTCCTACCATGTCGGCCAGCGATTCAAAGACCACGTACGGATTCACGGCTCCCGCCCCGTAGCCGATGAGCAAAGCGAAGTGCTGCACTTCCCGCGGCTCACCCGACTCCACAACGAGGCCAACCTTCATGCGCAGCCCCTCTCTTATCAGGTGATGGTGCACCGCGGAGGTCGCCAGCAAGCTGGGTATGGGGACGCGATTGGCGTCCACGCCTCTATCCGACAGCACCAGGATGGTATGCCCCGACTCTACGGCCTGGGACGCCTCTCTCAGCAGCTCGTCTAGGGCTCTCTCCATGGCTCCCGGCCCTCCGCCGGCGTTGAACAGGGCAGACAGTGTCTTGGTCTTGAGATACGGGACCTGGTTTTGCCGTATTCGCTCTAGCTCTTCATTGGTTATCACGGGGTGCGGCAGTTTCAGTTGACGGGCCTGCTCAGGCGTTTCTTCAAGGAGGTTGCCTTCAGAGCCAAGCCATATCTCCAAAGAGGTGACTATCTCTTCCCGTATAGCGTCCAACGGCGGGTTGGTTACCTGGGCAAAAAGCTGCTTGAAGTAGTTGAACAGCAGCTGCGGCCTGTCGGAAAGCACGGCCAGCGGAGTATCGTTGCCCATGGAACCCACAGGCTCCGACCCCGTCTCAGACATGGGCTGGACTAGCATCCTGAGCTCTTCCAGGGTGTAGCCAAACGCTGCCTGTCTCTCAACCATTGTCGAGGGTTCCGCGGGCGGCCCCATCGTCTCTTCCGGCAGGTCCTCAAGCCGCACCATGTTCTTCCTGACCCATCCACCATACGGCTGCCTTGTAGCGACCTCCGACTTGATCTCCTCATCGTCTATGATCCGTCCCTGCTCCGTGTCCAAGAGGAACATCCGGCCCGGTCGCAGGCGGCCCTTGTACTGCACGTTTTCCGGCGGCACCTCAAGTACCCCTGTTTCGGATGCCATGATCAGCAGATTGTCCTTGGTCACTGTGTAGCGGAAAGGCCGCAGGCCGTTGCGGTCCAGGTTGGCGCCTATCCTTTTTCCATCGGTGAAAGCTATTAGCGCGGGGCCGTCCCAAGGTTCCATCAGGTTGGCGTGGTACTCGTAAAAGGCACGCTTCTCCGCTGAAATGGACCTGTTGCCGTTCCACGCCTCCGGAATCATCATCATCATGGCGTGGGACAGAGTCCTGCCGCCCAATACCAGCAGCTCTAAAGCATTATCGAAGTTGGCCGTATCGCTGGCGCGGGGCGTAATGATCGGGAACAGCTTCTTCACGTCATCGCCAAACAGGGGTGACGAGAACAGGGCCTCGCGGGCAGTCATCCAGTTGATGTTGCCCCTCAGCGTGTTGATCTCTCCATTGTGTGATATGTAGCGGTACGGATGCGCCAGCTTCCATGACCCCAGCGTGTTTGTGCTGAACCGGGAATGAACCATGGCAAACCCGGATTCCATGCGAGGGTTCTTCAGGTCCAGGTAGAAGTGCTCCACCTGCAGGCCGGTGAGCAGTCCCTTGTAGACCACCGTGTTGGAGGAGAGGCTGGAGATGTAAAAGTCATCCGTTCCCTTCATCCCGGAAGCGGCCACTGCGCTCTCTACCACTTTGCGTATGACGTACAGCTTCCGTTCCAAGGAGGCTTGATCAAGGATGTCGGAGCCGCGCCCCACAAAGAACTGCCGTATGACTGGCCGCACCGCCCTGGCCGTCTTACCAATGCGGCTTTCATCCACGGGGACGTCCCGCCATCCCAGGAACCGCTGGCCTTCCGACTGTACCGTGGCTTCTATGATCTCCTCGCAGCGCGCGCTCTCATCTTGGTCTTGCGGCAAGAACGCCATTCCAACCCCGTATTCGCCCCGTTGCGGAAGGTCCACGCCGCTCTCATGGACAAAGAACGTGTGCGGCGTCTGGAGAAGTATTCCCGCCCCATCGCCCGTATCCGGATCGCTGCCTTCTGCGCCGCGGTGTGCCAGATGGCGCAGTATGTCCATGCCCCAATCGATGATCTGGCGCGACTTGCGGCCCTTTATATCGGCGATGACACCCACACCGCAGGCGTCGTGCTCAAACTCTGGGCGGTACAGTCCTCTCGGCTTGTCCTCTTTCATCGATGTATCCCTCAAAGCACCGGCAGATACCGTTTGATCTCGTAGTCCGTGACGTGGGTGCGATAGCTGTCCCACTCGATCTTCTTGTTCTTGATGAAGCTATTGAATACGTGCTCGCCGAGGGTGCGTTTAACCAGCTGGCTCTGCTCGGCATAGCTGATTGCTTCAAAGAGGCTCCCCGGCAGTGTCTCTATGCCTACGGCCTTTCTCTCTTCTTCCGACATCTGGTACACGTTAGCTTCCACAGGGACGGGAACCAGATATTCCTTCTCAATACCCTCCAGCCCGGCGGCCAGGAGCACGCTGAAAGCCAGGTAGGGGTTGCAGGCGGGGTCCGGAGCCCTGTACTCAACGCGCACCGATTCTTCCTTTCCTTGACGGAAGGCGGGAACACGTATCAGATCCGACCGGTTGGTCTTGGCCCAAGAGATGTAGACGGGCGCTTCATAGCCTGGCACCAGTCTCTTGTAAGAGTTGACCCACTGATTGGTTACCGCCGTTATCTCTTGAGCATGCTTCATAAGGCCGGCGACGAAACAGCGCGCCAGCCGTGACAGCCTGTAAGGGTCGTCCTCTTCAAAGAAGACGTTCCTGTCCCCCTGAAACAGCGACATGTTGACGTGCATACCGTTGCCGTTAAAGCTGGCTACCGGCTTGGGCATGAAGGTGGCGTAGAACCCGTATCTTATAGCAACCTCTTTTACTGCCAGGCGGTACGTCATTACGGTATCGGCCATGGTCAAGGCGTCCGTGTATCTCAGGTCTATCTCATGCTGGCTGGGCGCCACCTCGTGGTGGCTGTACTCCACGGGGATCCCCATCTCCTCCAGCATGAGGACGGTATCCCGCCTCAGCTCCGTGGACACATCCTGGGGGGTCTGGTCAAAGTAACCACCCGCATCCAGGGGCTCGGTGCTGTCCGCGCTTTTGAAGTAGAAGTGCTCCAACTCAGGGCCAACGTAGAACGTGTAGCCCAGGTTGCTTGCCCGCTCCAGGTTGCGCTTCAGCACCGTCCTGGGATCACCCTCGAAAGCCATGCCGTCGGGTGTCAGGATGTCGCAAAACATGCGTCCCACCGCGTTCTGCTTGGGGCGCCAGGGGAGGATGCGAAAGGTGGTGGGATCGGGCATTGCCACCATGTCACTCTCATCAATGCGGGCGAAGTCTTCAATGGACGAACCGTCAAATCCCATGCCTTTGTCGAAAGCGTTCTCCAGTTCAGCCACGTTCAGAGCGAACCCTTTGAGGTTACCCAGAATGTCCGTGAACCATAGACGGACAAACCGCACATCGTTATCTCTAACCGTACGGAGCGTGTATTCAATAGCTTCTTCGCGGTCTTGTTGCATGGGAAAGAGCAAGTCTACTCCGATTGTGAATTCTTGGTCAAATACATTGTGATTACTTTTTCAATCTGGCCCGATGCAATGCACTATACGCCTCTTTTGACCAAAATGACGGTTGGGATGTTAACTGTTTGTTACAAAAGCAAAGGAAAGTAGGGGGCCAAGGCGATGTTTCCGTGGGGACAAGGCAATGTGCAAGGCTGGGGGCTTCTTGCTCTGTCTACCCTTCGCCAAGCAACGCGGCCTCTCTTCTGAAGCGGTAGCCCACGTTGCGCACCGTCTCTATCAGGTCTTGACCGGCGTCTTCCAGTTTGCTGCGCAACCGCCGTATGTGCACATCTACCGTCCGCGTCCCTTCGTAGTAGTCGTACTGCCAGACCTCGCTGAGCAGCGTTTCACGGGTGAACACCCGGCCGGGACTGGCCGCAAGCAATGAGAGGAGTTGGTACTCCTTGAACGTGAGCAACACCCTTTTGCCGCGGTGGAACACCTCATAGCGGGCCAGGTCTATGTAAAGGTCTCCCCTTCTGAGCGACTCTTCGCTTCTCGCTGGCTCGGTTTGCTTGAGGCGATTCAGCGTTTGCCTGATCCTCGCGCTCACCTCTCCCGGCGTCGGCGGCAGTAGGAGGAAATCGCTGGCCTGCGAAGCATCGTACTTAGCTACAAGCTCCCTGGGCAGAGCGCAGATGAGCGGCACACCCAGCCTGCGGCATTGCTCCACCAGAGTATCCACCTCATCCAACCCCGATGCGCTCAGGTCCAGCAGTACTGCATCCACCTGGTTAGTCCTGCCATCCAGGCTGGAAATGACGGCGTAGCCAACCTGCTCCCTGAAGAGGGCGTCCAGCAAGCCTCCGTCGGCGTCGCTCCTGGTAGCTAGCACGCGCACTTCGTACGTCACCACCACACCTTCCCTTCCACCTCCATCCTCAGCTCGTCGTACTCTTTTGTCCAGAGCCCGGTACTAAGGTATTTCCACCCGCCGTCCGCCAGCAGGCAGACTATGTCCGCCTCATCCAGTCTGCTGGCTACCTTCAGTGCGGCGGCAATGACCGCGCCCGAGGAGATTCCGGCAAACACGCCCTCGCTGTGGAGAAGCTCTTTGGTCATCTTGAACGCCTCATCGCTGGGCACCAAAATGCGCGCGTCCAGCAGCGATTCATCGAGGACCGGCGGTATGAACCCTTCTTCCAAGCTGCGCAGCCCTTGAATGGCATCGTTCGGTTCGGGTGCCGCCGCTACCACCTTGACATCTTCGTTGTGCTCTTTGAGCCAGCGTCCCGCGCCGGTTAGCGTGCCTCCGGTGCCCAGGCCGGCCACGAACATGTCCACGTTGGGTAAGGAATCCGTTATCTCCTTGCCCGTACCCTCATAGTGAGCTTGAGGATTGGCTTTGCTGCCGTATTGATACGGCATGAAGTACCGTTCGTCTTCCTCGGCCATCTTGCGTGCTACCGGGATGGACCCGTTGGTGCCCAGGTTTCCGTCCGAGAAGTGGATCTTGACCCCAAACGCCTCCAAGAGCTGTACGCGCTCCTGGCTCACGTTCTCCGGCATCACCACCTCTACGTCGTACCCCTTCACCGAGCCAACCATGGCCAGTGCAATGCCCGTATTGCCGCTGGTGGGCTCCAGTATCACCTTGCCGGGCGTGAGTACGCCTTCGGCCTCTGCCTGCTCCACCATGGTAAGGGCGATCCGATCCTTTACGCTGCCCGTGGGATTGGCGCCCTCCAGCTTGGCAAACAGGCGTATGCCGGGCTTTGGAGAGAGGTGAGGCAACTCAACCAGCGGCGTATTGCCTATTGCGGCTATTATCCCGCTCCGGCCTTCCGCCTTAGAACTGCCTCCTTGAAGGTTCTCTTCCCTGGTTATCCTGGTCCGCATAGCAGGCCGCCGTCAGCTGCAGGGCTAATTGGCGGGTGCGGCCTCCTGTAGATGCGGTATGCCGCAGAACTGCTCGTAATCAATGAGCTCGGTCACCGTCGGTTTGTCGCCGCAGACCGGGCACTCTCTATTGCGAGGCACCCTCACGGTGCGGAAGTTCATATCCAGGGCGTCGAACAGGAGTAGCCTGCCCGTCAAGGTGTCGCCCAGATCCAAGACCAGCTTTATGGTCTCCACCGCCTGGATGGAGCCGATGATCCCCGGCAAAACGCCAAGCACCCCGGCTTCGGCGCAGCTCGGCACCATCCCCGGGGGAGGAGGCGTTGGGTACAAGCAGCGGTAGCAGCCGTGGCCAGGCACAAACGTTGACGCCTGCCCTTCGAACAGGAAGATGCTACCGTGTACGCACGGTTTGCCCAGCATCACCGTAGCGTCGTTGACCAGGTATCGCGTGGGGAAGTTGTCGCTGCCGTCCACAATGATGTCGTAATCCGCAAACACGTCAAACGCATTATCCGAGGAGAGCTGCACCCGGTGCTTTACTACGTTAATGTCCGGATTGAGGCTGTTGATCATCTCCTCGGCGGAATCCACCTTCAGCCTGCCCACATCCTTGGTGCGGTGAAGCAGCTGCCTTTGCAGGTTGGTCAGATCTACCTCGTCGAAGTCTACAATGCCCAGCGTACCCACTCCTGCCGCCGCCAGGTACAGGGCGGCGGGAGAACCGAGCCCCCCGGCGCCAATCAGCAACACCTTGGCGTCCAGCAATCTGCGCTGGCCCTTGCCGCCTATCTGGGGCATTATGATGTGTCTGCTGTAGCGTCTCGCCTGTTCCGGCGTAAACACCCTTGCCTCTGTTGTCTGCGTCACTGCCTACCCCCTAACAGCAAATTTCGAACTCCCGATTCTTTGTGTCAACCAGCCATCCTGGTCCGTTCTCGTTCAAGACACAAAAAACCCTGAACTCATACGCTCAGTCGCTAGACCAAACAACGGTTCAGGGCTTCGTGAGTACTCTACGAGCCTAGATGTAGTACATGCCACGACTCGCCATCGCTTGCTGGCGGCTCGCCAGGTCGGCAATGGTCGTCGTGCCTAGTACGTTTCGAACCGTCGACTCCACAGTCTGCCAGACTTCACGTTGAGCACAGGCGCCGGAAAGCGTACATTCAGATGGATGCTCAATGCACACGAGCGGAGCTCCTGTCCCTTCTAGTGTGTCCACCACCATGGCCAGGTTGATTTCACCTGGGTCTCTGGCCAGAGTATGTCCTCCCTGAGGACCTCTCCGGCTCCGAATCATACCAAATTTTTGGAGGACCGATAGGACTTGATCCAGATATGACTCCGGTATGTCCTGGCGACCAGCTATTTCGGCTGTTGGCAATGGTCCGTTTTCGCCGTGCTGGGCTAGCTCCACCAGGGCCCGTACCCCGTAGTCCACCTTCATTGGCACCCTCATCCTGTCCGCACCTCCCACAGGCTAGCCATACCGACGAATTATAGCACGCAAGCTTGAAGGCTAGCAAATTGAATGGTATAGTGACAGCGCTATAGGACATAGTTTGCACATGCCTGAGACGCCTAGACAGCGTCTCTACTTCGTTATAAGGAGACCATTCGATCATGACTATGGAGTCGCTTTCCCTGCAAGCAGAGCCGCGTAGTGTGACGGGGAAGAAGGTCAAGGGGCTGAGGCGGCTTGGTTTGACCCCGATCCACGTATACGGGCGGGGAACGGAGCCGACCGCGCTCCAAGCCGATGCCGCAACCCTGCGCAAGATAGTGATGCAGGCCGGGAGCAACGTCCCCGTCACCGTCAATGTCGACCGTGACTCCCACTTTGCATTCATCAGGGAAGTGCAGCGGCACCCCTTAACGGAAGACATCCTCCACGTCGACTTCCTGCAGGTACCCCTGACGGAGACCATTCGCTCAGAGGTTCCCGTATATCTCATCGGAGAAGCCCCTGCCGTGCGATTGATGGACGGCGTGCTCAACCAGGCCTTGTACTCCCTGCAGGTGGAAAGCCTCCCTCTTGACGTGCCTCAATTCGTAGAGGTTGACGTATCCTCTCTTGAAGACTTTGAGCGTGGCATCCATGTCTCTGATGTAAGCCTCGGCGACAAAGTAACCGTCCTCAACGATCCTGAGGAACTCGTGGCGCGCGTCAATGCTCCGGCTGTAGTCGTTGAAGAAGAGGAGTTACCCGCCGAAGTGGAGCTTGTCGGAGGTGAGCCTGCGGCCGAGTCCGAAGAAGACAGCGGCTGAGCCGCGGCTGTTTCTCCTTACCGCGGAGTGGCCTCACTCCTTTGCCCGGCTACTGAGCGCCGCCCCCCGAAAGTGCGGCTGTCCCTTTAGGAACTCTCCCGTTGGCTGAGGCCTTCTCCCTTCCAGCTGGACTTCATCCAGGACCAGCACGCCTTTGCCCGTAGCCACTCCCACTGTGTACTCTCCGGCTCTGCCCGGTGCTACCACCCGTCCTATTGCAGCTTCAACAGCGTCCTCTTCCACTGCCCGGCCCCTGATCACCTTGAGCAACCGGCCCTCCCAGTGCGTAAAGCAACCCGGCCAGGGATGCAGCGCACGTAACCGTCGGGCCAGGTACTCCGCCGGCAACGACCAGTCAAGCTCTCCGTCCTCTCTTTTGTACAACCGGGTGACGCTCGCCTCGTCTTCGTTCTGCGGCACGGGTTTGATCTCCCTGGCCTCCCATGCCGGCAATACCTCCGTGAGCAGCTCGGCGCCCAGTGCAAAAAGCCTTCGCGTTAGCTGATCCGCCGTTTCTTCGGGGGATACATTCGTCTCCTTCTGCGCCAGAATGGGGCCCGTATCCATCCCTTCATCCAGCAACATGACCGTCACACCCACCTTCGACTCGCCATTCAGGATAGCTTCCGTCACCGGCGATGGTCCCCTGTACCTGGGAAGCAACGACGGGTGAACGTTCAACACTCCCACTGGGGGTATTCTCAGCATCTCAGGAGGCAGAATCCTTCCGTAAGCAGCCACCACCATCGCCTGCGGCTCCAGGGATGCCAGGGTTTCGATGGTTTCCTCTCCGCTCAGACTGGCCGGCTGAATGACCGGTATGCCGTTCTGCTCTGCATACACCTTGACCGGGGGTGGACTAAGCCTGCGTCCTCTACCCGCGGGACGGTCGGGGCGGGTGTAGACCGCCGCCACGTCGTGTCCGCCGGAGCAAAGCGCATCCAGAACGGGCACTGCAAAGTCCGGCGTTCCCATAAAAACCAGTCTCATAATCAGATACTATAGGCTCCTTGTTTCGACCTTTTCCCGTCTCCACGTGTCGTAAAAAAGAAAAGAGGAAAATTTCAGCGAATTTTCGAAAATTCGCTACTTGTCCTCCCACGGTGTAGACAATGATATCTTTCCGTCTATCGCGTCCATTGCCATGGACGTTCTTGCCGACCTGAAATCCGGCTAACCTTAATTCTATGACTAATTCTGCTCAAAAACTATGGACGGCCTCCCTGGGCCAACTGCAACTGCAGGTCCCCCGTTCCAGCTACGAGACTTGGTTGAAAGGCACCACCGGGCTTTCCATGGATGGAGACCTGCTTTCGGTTGGCACCGCCACTACCTTCGCCTCCGAGTGGCTGGAGCGACGTATGCACCAGGTAATAGAAGAGGTAGTTTCGAACGTGGCTGGCCGGCCTACCCGCGTCGCCATCAAGGTTGTCTCTCCGCACTTTGAGAGCGGTCCATCTGAGCATGACGCAATGGACGCTCCCGTCCCTTTGCCGTACGGCGAAGGGATGCATCCGACGCCCGCTGGCCCCGTCGGCAACTACCGCGGAAACGGACGTTACACCTTCAACAATTTCATCACGGGGGTCTCCAATCATCTTGCCTACGCTGCGGCCCGCGCTGTAGCTGACAAACCGGGCGTCCAGTACAATCCTCTCTTCATCTACTCAGGGGTTGGACTAGGCAAGACCCACCTTCTACACGCAATCGCTTCCTCTGTCTCTCAACGGGGCGTTACTCCCCTGTACGTCACCACAGAGCAGTTCACCAACGACTTCGTCCAGTCCATTCGGCAGCGTCGGACGGAGGAGTTCCGCGCCAAGTATCGCAGCGCTGAGTTCCTCCTCCTCGACGATGTGCAGTTCCTTTCCGGCAAGGAGCAAACCCAGGAGGGGTTGTTCCATACCTTCAACGACCTGCACAACGCCAACCGGCAAATAGTCGTCGCCTGCGATCAACCGCCCACTTCGGTCTCGCTGCTGGAAGACAGGCTGCGCTCCCGGTTCGAGTGGGGCCTGATCGCTGACATTCAAGAGCCTGACCTGGAAACCCGCGTTGCCATACTCATCCACAAGGCTCAGGCTCAGAACGCGCCCATTACGGAAGAGATGGCCTTTGAAATAGCCAGGCGCGCACCTAGCGGCATCCGGAGCCTGGAAGGGTGCCTGAACCGTATCATCGCGCTGTCCCAGTTCTTCGATTCGCCCATAACATCGGATCTCATTGATATGGCCCTTTCAGGCATGCCGGCAGCCCGTTCCGAGCAGAACCTGAGCCTGGACAACATCCTGGAGTCCGTCGCCGCTTTCTATCAGGTGCCAACCCATCTGCTCTGCACACGAACGCGAGACCGGAAAACGACTCATCCACAACGCGTTGCCATGTTCCTCTTGGACTTAACAATCAGCAAGCCCATAAAGGAAATAGCAACCCTTATGGGGAATTGGAACCCTCGGACTGTGCGGAACTCGATAAAGCAAATCAATGAAGCTCTCTTGTCGGAACCAGCCATCACTAACGAGGTGGCCTCTATAAAGAGCAACCTTGGACTAGGCAATTCCTAGCTCGATAAAGTATTTCCCCCAGAATTCCCTAAGCATTTCCTTGAGACTAACCACAAGAGAAGGCATAGATTCCCTTATTTCCATAGGGAGTCGACTTAGATTTCGGTTTCTTACTATGATTAAGAATCATATCTATATAGTTTAGTTTTTCTTATGAGTGATCTATTCGAAATAAGAATCAGTGGAGGTCGTGGAGGGAATGGCTGTATAAGCCTCTCACGTGTTCGGTATCGCCCGTTTGGTGGACCAGATGGCGGCGACGGTGGGTCTGGGTCAGATGTTTACTTTTTGGGGTCACCGGTTATTCAAGAGTTTGGAGCAAGCTTTCCAAGGGTATTTGCAGGGCAGCCGGGCACGGATGGCCAAGGTGGGAAGCGGACAGGCAGGTCCGGTGGTGTGGCGCGTCTTGAAGTCCCCTTAGGCACATCCGTCTGGGATTTAGCAGAGGGGAATACCTTCAAGGGGGAGTTGCTTAAGCCAGGGGAAGAGTTGCTCGCCGCTCAGGGTGGCATGGGTGGCCGGGGAAATATCCACTTCGCGTCGTCGATAAATAAGACGCCGCTCATTGCTGAGACGGGGGAGAGAGGAGAGCAACGAGAGTACGCCCTTGAACTGCAGGCGATTGCGGATATAGCTGTTATCGGAAAGCCAAATGCTGGGAAGTCGGCCCTGTTGAAATCAATGACTGGCGCTGCGCCTGAAGTGGCTGATTATCCGTTCACCACAAGAGAGCCGGTGATAGGTGTGGCTGAGCACAACTGGGATGCGTTTTCCATTCTTGAGTTGCCCGGTCTCCTCCGCGGGGCCAGCCAGGGCCAGGGGCTAGGCAACGGTTTCCTTAGGCACCTTTGGCGGCCGCGACTCCACGTGTACCTTTTGGCCGGAAGGAGCGAGGATGTAATCGGCGATCTCAAGGACCTCCGTGAAGAGGTAGGCATCCACGACCCCAGAATGCTGGAGCGTCCCTATGTGGTTGTCGTCAGCGGAGCGGACCTCCCTGAAGTGGCGCAGGAATTGCCGACGTTGAGAAGGAAGCTTGCCTCACACGGGATAGCCCGCTACTTCGTTTCCGGCCAGTCGGGAGAGGGCGTCGATGACCTTAGGGCGGGGTTGCATAAACTTCTGGCGCAGGCGCCCGTGGTGCCGCGACGCCAGCCGGAAGGCCTTCCCCTGGTGACCCCCAGGTCAAGGACAGGGCGCCCCTCAGTCGTAAAGGACGGCGCCGCATTTGTGGTATCATCGCCGCCAGCGGAGCGCCTGGTAGTCCTGCCGGATCTGCGGCAGTTCAAAGTACGGCTCCAGTTGCGGGAGGAACTAGCCAGGCTTGGCGTGCTCCGCGTCCTGGAGCAAGCCGGCGTTAAACACGGAGATACGGTGAGAATTGGGACTCGCGAGTTCCAGTGGGAATGAAATGCGAATCGGCATACTGGGAGGCACGTTCGACCCGATACACATGGCCCACCTGATAATTGCAGAGGAATCCCGCATGCGGGTTCCCTTGCAAAAGGTGGTGTTCATACCAACCGGGCAGCCCTGGCTGAAAAGCGACAGGCGGATTACGGCAGGGTCACTGCGGATGGAGATGGTGCGGCTGGCCGTGGCCGATAACCCCGCCTTCGATTCCTCGTCGATAGAGATAGACAGGCCGGGCCTCACCTATTCTGTCGACACCCTTGAAGAGCTGGCCGGGCAGTGGGGGCCGGACGTCGAATTCAACTTCATCATCGGCGTTGACTCCCTGTTGAGCCTGCCCCGCTGGAAAGACCCCGAGCGGTTTCTTGACCTTTGTACGGTTACCGCCGTTACCAGGCCCGGATACTCGCCGGAAGCTCTCGAGGAGGTCAAGCAGCAGTATCCAGCATTGCGGCGGAAGCTCGGACTCATCGAAGGGCCGTCCATTGGTATCAGCGGTACGGAGATCAGGCGCAGAGTCGCCTCGGGCCTGTCGGTGAGATATCTGGTGCCGCCTGAGATCGAAAGATATATCGCGGAGCGGGGACTTTACAAAGACGTAGCCGAATGAATTGACCATCTTCCCTCGTACATGTATCCTGCCCTCGGCCCACTTATAAAGATAACATTGACCTGTAAAGACACAACAGCGAATTCAAGGAGGTAGGTTTATGGCAGGAAGCTTGAGTGATTTCATAGAGGACAGCAAAAAGCTGGTCGGCAGGGAAGCGCCGGACGTGGATCAAGGGGTTAGCGTAGCTGACTGGTCCGCGATTCAGAAGTTCTGCGCCTCGCTGGGCGACATAAATCCCCTGTACAACGACGCAGCGGGAGGCGTGGGCACCCTGTACAATACACTGATAGCGCCTCCCAGCTTTGTTCTTGCGGCGCGCACACCCGATTCCGGCGCCGCATACGAGCAGAAGGAGTACGGCCTGCGACGGTTTACCACCCGCGTCTGTGCGGAGTGGAACGACGTGATACGGCTGGGGGAACGCGTGGCAAGTGACCTGAAGGTGTCCGACGTGCGCAGCGGGCCCAAGTGGGGAGACAGGGAGACCGCAGAGGTTGATTCCACCGCCACCTACAGCACCATTCATGGCGGCGTCATAGCGACAGCCACGGGAACTGCGGCAATGGTTCCCTTTACCCCAGGCGAGCCTCTCATTCTGGACAGGGATATCTACCAGTACACCGACGAAGAGATCCAGAACCTGGAAAACGATATAGACGCCATCCCGCCGCACCGAGGTCAGGTGCCCCTGTATTGGAGCGAGGTGCAGGAGGGCGATGCGGTTCCCGCCCTGGTGAAGGGGCCCGTGGAGTACAACTCCATGGAACTCTGGGAAGTTGCGCTGGCCAAGTCATCTACGGCCTCCTTGGGCCCTGTGGCCCACCGGCTGACACTGGACAGCCCGGGACGCCGCACAGTCAATCCTACCACCCTGTGGCCCTACTGGGACCTGGAGCAGACCTACAAGGACCTCTTGTCGGCCAGCGCGTTGGGATTCAAGATGTCGGTGGCCAGAGGACTGCATCGATTTGCCCTGGCCAGCCAGGTTATCACCAACTGGATGGGAGACCTGGGCTTTCTGCGAAGCATAAGCTTGGACTTGCCCAACCACTACTGCTATGGTGACACCATGTGGGTCAGCGGCCAGGTGGCCAGAAAGTTTGAAGAGACCGTTGGAGACGAGAGCTACTACGCCGTTGAGATCAAGCTCTCCGGCAACAACCAGCTTGGAGAGTCTCTTGTTGACGGCACGGCAGTGGTCTATCTGCCGGAAAAGGGATTCCTGGTTGGACTGCCGGTGGGCAGTCCGTGGTGGTAATCCCCGTGCCAGGGCAATTGAAAAACAAACAAGGAGTGAAGCGATGACGACAACAGGCGAGACTTTTGAAAGCTTGGTTAACGAGTTTCGTGAGGCGTCAAGGGGAATGATTGGCGAAGAGGTCCATGAAGGCTACCCTCTTGACGTTGGCCTGTATAGCGGGACGAGGCAGCCCTACGACTCTTCCGGACCACCGTTTAAGAGTCCCTGGACTCTTACGGAGAAGGTTGCCAAGGCGTATGCCGTCCACATAGGGGACGACAATCCCCTCTATACCGACCCCGAGTACGCCAAGAACGGCCCCTACGGCTGTCTGACGACCCCGGGAACGGCGATGATCATGGCCCGCACGCCCATGTGGCACGGCCCGGAGGAGCTGTGGAGAGACAGGCCCGGCGGCATACCGTTCGCCAACTTCCACTCCGGCACGGCGTGGGAGTTCTACGATGTCCTTCGTGTCGGTACCGGTCTCCGCACGACCTCCAAGGCTACCGAGGTCATAGAGAAGCCGGGTGCGCAGGGCAACCTCTTCTTCCTCATCACGGACGTCTTCTACTGGGACATGCGCGGCGACCTCCTCGGCAAGTGCTACGGCACCCTGATCATGATCCCGCGTGAAGAGATGGGCACCGGCCGAGCCATGTCCGTGGAGCGGCTCGGTGAGCGCATGATGTACGAACGGCAAGCCGGTAAGTACAACGAGGAAAAGGTGGAAGAGCTCTTTGACCTTCTTGAGAAGGCTAAGCCCAGGGGTAAGGAGATACTCTACTGGGAGGATGTAAACGAGGGAGACAAGCTGCCCACGTTCGTTGTGCCGCCTTGGAGCGACCAGGACTGGTCGGTAACCGGGTTCATCCGCAACGGTGCGGTACGGTCGTACGCCTTTGAGGCCGGGTACAAGGCGCGCAGGCACAAGCTCCTTCCGGGATTCGCGGGCAACCCCTACACCCATCCTGTAACCCGCTGGCCGTGGGCTCACGGCGAGGAGCACGGCGATCCCCTGCTGGCCGCATACCGCGGCCAGGCGCTCCCTTTCGACTGGGGCGGCCAGAGGTCCCAGATACCTCAGGCCCTGATGAGCAACTGGATGGGCGACCATGGCTTCATACGCCGCCTCCAGATGGCTCTGCGCCGGCCTATGTACTACGGCGACCTGGGCATCTATAACGGCACGGTCGTCAAGAAGTTCAAAGAGGTGCAGAAGGGCGAGCCCGGCGAAGGCGCCGTGGACGGCGAGCACACCTACTACGGCGTCGGCATCAAGTACGAGGGCCGCAACCATGAGGACCAGGTCTTTGTACAGGGTACCTCTGCGGTGTACCTGCCCTCGCGCGAAGGCGGCATGGTGGAGCTCCCTGTTCCCCACGTGGCCAAGCCGCCGGCCGTCCCCTACGAGACCTTCTACCGCGACTGGTACTAGACCCGTATGAAGTGGGCGAGATGACTCCAACCACGGAGTGGCATCTCGCCCACTTCATCCTTAACCGGACCCCGTTTGGGAGGAACAGTGATTACAGGTAAAGACAAGCCGGCCATGGATGAGCAGGCCAGGGAAGTCTCTGCCATCCTCTTGGACAAAGAGGCCGTCATTATCAACACAGAGAAGCCCTTTGTGTTCTCATCCGGTATCCTCAGCCCTATCTACTGCGATCTGCGTCTGCTCTGCTCCTACCCCGCAGAAAGGGAGCGAATTGCAAGGCTCCTGGCGGATAGGATCCTGGAAACGGAACCGGAAGCAGACGTGGTGGCGGGAGTAGCCACGGCCGGCATACCTTGGGCGGCCTGGGCAGCCTCCCTAGCTGGCAAGTCCATGGCCTACGTGCGAGATCAGGCCAAGGGTCACGGCACAGGCCAGCAGGTGGAAGGAGTCGTACAACCCGGAAGCCTGGCGGTGCTGGTAGAGGACCTCACCAGTACCGCTGGCAGCGCCGTCAGAGCCGTTGGGGGATTGCATGCCGTTGGAGCCAGGATCAACCACAGCTACAGCATCTTCACCTACGGGTTCCCCCGTTCGATAGAGGCATACCGTGAGGTGGGTGTTGAACTGGTCACGCTTTCCTCCGTCTCCACCTTGCTTGATCTGGCTTCCTCAGAGGGGCGCATAACACGAGAGCAAGAGAGCGCCGTCAGGGACTGGCTCGCCAGCGACCCCATGGCATCATAGCTTTAGCCGACCTCTAGGCAATTAGACGCAGCTATGAAGGATAGTACCGAGCTAGAAGAGCATCTCCGCTGTCTAGAGGAAAAGCTAATCGGACTCCATACCAGTACGATTGAAGAGCTTGCCTTTCTTCTGTCGGATGATTTCCTGGAGTTTGGTAGTTCCGGGTCCGTGTTTTGCAAGCAGGATGTCATTGCCGCCCTGCCTCAAAGGTCACAAGTACAGGTTAAACTGACGGACTTTCAGGTGAAGCTCCTTGCACCCACAATAGCCTTGGCAATGTATTCACTTTGCCCTGTTGGAAGTAACGGGGAAGATACCGCCTCATTGCGCAGCTCTATCTGGAGACATGAGAAAAGTGGATGGCGCATGGTGTTCCATCAGGGAACAATCCACCAATAACGCACCTGCCAGCCCGGCTTGCCGCTAAACGTCCAGGTTCCGCACTTCCCTTGCGTAGGTCTGGATGAACTCCCGCCTCGGCTGCACGGAATCGCCCATCAGCACGCTGAAGACCTCGTCCGCTATGATGGCGTCTTCCACTCCAACCTTGAGGACGGTGCGCGTCTCCGGGTTCATCGTGGTATCCCAGAGCTGGTCGGCGTTCATTTCGCCCAGACCCTTGTAGCGCTGGATGCTGACGCCGCTTCTGTCGGCGTGTTTGTTCACCCTGACTGCTAGCTCGGACAGTGGGATGTCCGTATCCAGCACCTTGCCTTTGCGGGTCAGAGTGAAGCTATCCTGCTCCATCGCGTCCTTCACTTTGGAGTAGAGGTTGAAGCACCGTTTCATCACAGGCAAGTCGAACAGCGTCTGAGACAGTTTGAACTTGTTGCGGGAGGGGAACTCTACTTTGAGCCACTTCTCTTCGGTCTCTTTGTTGAATCCCGGGTCGACGGGGATGCCCTCCGACTCCAGCCAGCCCCTGACCTGCAACATGAACTGGTCTATGTTCGACATCTCATGCAGGTGCCATTCCGCCACGTCCGATTTCAGAAGCTTCAACATGAACTCGGCGGGGATACCGGCGGTCTGCTGGAGGTCCTGCAGGATCCTATCCAGGCCCTCCTGCTGCGACAGCATAGTCTGGATTCCCACGCCCGTTGCAGATATCGAATCGTCAGCGGATGTCAGCTTCAGGTTGGAGAATTGCTGCCTGGCCATCCAGCGGTCCTTTTCATCTTCTGTGAACAGCCACTGGTCCGACCTACCCTTGGAACCCTTGTACAGGGGTGGCTGCGCTATGTACAAATAGCCGCCCTCTACCAGCGGCTTCATGTGCCTGTAGAAGAAGGTCAGCAGCAAGGTGCGGATGTGAGACCCGTCCACGTCTGCGTCCGTCATGATGATTACTTTGTGATAGCGCAGCGAGTCAAGGTCAAAGCCTTCCGGCGCATGCCCGTTCCCGTTTCCATTGCCATTGCCGTTCCCGTTGGCGTCGTCACCGTTGACGCTGATCCGGGAGTGGAACTTGGTCCCCAGGGCCGTGATTATGGTCCGTATCTCCTCGTGGCCTATCATCTGGTCCTCACGGGCCTTCTCCACGTTGAGAATCTTGCCTTTCAGTGGCAACACGGCCTGGAACTTCCTGTCCCTGCCCATCTTGGCCGACCCACCGGCCGATTCGCCCTCTACGATGAACAGCTCGCTCATGGAGGGGTCGCGCTCCTGGCAGTCGGCAAGCTTGCCCGGCAGCGACCCGCCGTCCATGGCGTTCTTTCGCTGCACCATCTCGCGCGCCTTGCGAGCCGCCTCTCTGGCCTTCTGCGCCGTCAGGGCCTTGTCTATGATCCGCCGCGCTTCCATGGGATGCTCTTCAAGGTAGTATTCCAAACCCTCGGCGACCACGGTTTCCACCATGCCCTTGATTTCGGGGTTGCCCAGCTTTGCCTTCGTCTGCCCTTCGAATTCGGGGTCGAGCAGCTTGACGCTGATCACCGCCGCCAGCCCTTCCCTAACGTCTTCTCCGGCCAGGTTGGGGTGGTCGTCCCGCAGGAACTTCTGCTTGCGGGCGTGGTCGTTCAGGGCGCGGGTTAGCGCGGTGCGGAATCCGGTCAGATGAGTTCCTCCGTCCGGTGTGTTGATGCAGTTGGCGAATGCGTAGACCAGCTCCGAATAGCCCGTGTTGTACTGCATCGCCACCTCTACCATGGTGTCTTCCACCGGCTTCTCTATGTGGATAGGCTTCTTGGAAAGCACGTCACGGTTTTTGTTGAGGTGCAACTCTACAAAGTCTGAGATCCCACCCTCGTAGTAGTAGGACTCTTTTGCTTTTTCGGCTCCGCGCGCCAGGTGCCAGGGGCTGAAAAAGTTTATGCGAAGACCCTTGTTGAGGTAGGCCATCTCGCGGAACCGCTGGGTCAGTTCCTCGTAGTTGTATTCAATTTCGCCGAAGATCTTGGAGTCTGGCAGGAATGAGATGATTGTTCCGTGCTTCTTGCTGTCACCTACCGTCTCCACGTCTCCCTGTGGCTTTCCCCTGACGAAGTCCTGCACGGACACGTGTCCGTCTCGGTGCACCTCCACCCTCATCTGCTCCGACAGTGCGTTCACCACCGAAGCGCCTACGCCGTGAAGTCCGCCCGATACCTTGTATGCTCCGCCCCCGAATTTGCCGCCGGCGTGAAGGGTAGTCATTATGGTCTCCAGCGCGGGGCGGCCCGTGGTTGCGTGAATGTCAGTGGGAATGCCGCGGCCGTTGTCCTCAACTCGTACTGAGCCGCCCTCTTCCAGGACTATGGAGATGCGGTCGCAGGTGCCGGCCATCGCCTCGTCTACGCCGTTGTCCACTATCTCGTAGATCAGGTGATGCAGGCCGCGGTGGTCGGTGCTGCCGATGTACATGCCGGGACGGCGGCGTACCGCCTCCAAGCCTTCCAAGACCTGGATATCGCTGGCAGTGTACTGGGGCATATTTTCAATCTGCTTGCGTACCATAGGTACTCCTCATATGGGGTCGCCTCCGCCAATACAAAGGGCGCCCGGATTTGGAACCTTGAGGAGCGGCGCAGCAGGGTGAAAAAGAGAGGATAATTTCGCTTATGTTGTTGTTCAGCTACTGCACCGACTCAAGGTATTGTGCAGATATAATTTTAGCAAAAAACTTAGCCGTAGTCAAAAAAATCAGGCACTAAAACCTCAACGAACTCCGTTCTTTAGGTACTTATCGAAGAAGTTCCCGATGTCGTTGAGCATCTCTCGGATGTTGGCCCTGTTCACTACGTAGTAGCCGTCGTTGGGATAGGCCTTGTATTGCACCACTTTGCCCTCTTTCTTCAGGGCTTCAGCGAACTCCCTGGAGGCGTCCGAATGAGGATCCCTGCCCTTGCCATGCAGGACGAATGTCGGCGTCCTGGCATTACGCACCGAGTAGATGGCCGAGCAGCGATGCCAGGTCTCCTTATTGTCCTCATATGGGCCCAGCTCGTGCTCCAGCAGTTTGATGTGCTTCACGGCCATTCTGTTCAGCTCCACCGGCCATTCGGCGTATCCAGACATAGGCACCGCGGCCTGGAACACCCCCGGCGCAAAGCAGACGGCGTTCATGCTCATGATGCCTCCGTAGCTGGTGCCGGTTACACCCATTCTATCCGGGTGGACGTAGGGCAGACCCTTCAGGAAATGGGCGCCTGCTATTGCGTCTTTCAAGTCGCCGCCACCCCAGTCGCCGTCGTTACCCTCTTCGAACATCTTGCCGTATCCGGAGCTTCCTCGGACGTTGGGTTGCAGCACCACGTACCCTCGCTGTACCAGGTACTGGACATACGGCTGGTAATTGTCGAAGAACTGAGAGGTCGGTCCGCCATGAGTAAACACGATGCCCGGGTAGCGCCGGCTTCTGTCTTTGGGAGCGTACAGATAGCCGTTGATGGTGAGGCCGTCGAAGCTGGCGTAAGCCACCTTTTCCGGAGCGACAAGCCGGTTCTCCAAGCCGCCTTCGGGCAAGGAGAAGGTCAGTTGTCTGGGCTCGCCTTCCCTGGCTGATATCACCCATAGGTCATCGGGAGCAGTCGGAGTGCCGTGGAGGAAACATATCTGGGAGCCGTCCGGCGACCAGCTGAGGGCGTTACACACACCCATGCCCGGATTGAACAGAGACCTCGACTCGCCCCCCTCCGCGCCAACGATTCTTATCTCCAGGGTTCCGTTGCGGTTGGAGACATACGCCACCTCACTGCCGTCCGGAGACCACGCCACGCCGCTCTGTTCGGCCTCCCCTGGGGCCAGCGGGCTGGGCTCTCCTCCCTCAACGGATACCTTCCAGTAGTTTATATAGCCGCTTCGCTGTGAGCGGAAGAGAAGCCATTTGCCATCGGGCGAGACCTGGGGAACCCCCAGTGAGGGGCCGAACGAATAGTCGAAGAAATCTCTGTCCTCAGCGATGACCTTGGGGTCTGTACCGTCGCTGTTTATCTGGACTATCTGGTGGTCTTCCCAGGTTTCGTTCAGCTGTATATAGATGATCTGCTTCCCATCTGGGGTGAAGACGGGGTTTACCTCATAAACAGGTTCCTTGGTAAGTCGTGTAGCGTCTCCGGAGGGTAAATCGACCCGGTAGATGTCGTAGCCGCCGTAGCGGTTGCCGGACAGGACAAGGCTCTTGCCGTCCGGCGCCCAGCACACGGACTGGATGTTAGCCCCTAGGTTGGTGAGCTGCGATTCAGCATCGCCGTTCGCGTGCCACAGCCACACTTCGTTTGTGCCTGACTTGTTTGATATATACGAGATCTGCTGGCCGTCCGGCGACCACATCGGCATGTGTGACGCGGCGTAGTCTGCAGTTCCCAGGCCCAGGGTAACCCTGGAGGGGAATCCTCCCTCTGGGCTGATGCTCCAGATGTCCGCAGAGCCTCCCAGCGATGAAACGAAGAGGATGCGAGACCCGTCCGGCGACCATTGAGGCGCATTGCCGGCTTCTCCGGGCCCCGGCGCGGGAATAGACATGATCTGGTCCAGAGTCAGGTCGCCGTCAAACATACTGCCCTCCTGCTTGCAAACCTCTTCCCCCTTGATGGGGGAAGATTGAGATGGGGGTGATGGCCGCCTAACGGCCCATGGCATAGGACTCGCGGCGGGCGTCCGCACCGCCGAGGAGTATGCCCCTCTCTCTGTCCATTGTTATGAGGCAGACGTTGCCCGTACGGCCCGACCAGTCGTCCCACACCTCAACCTTGTGGCCGCGGCTCCGCAGGTCGTCGATGACCATGGGGTCTATGCGCCCTTCCGCCGCCGACTGGCCGGGGAAGTAGGCATGCGGCCAGAACGAGCTTGGCATGCTGAACGTGGCCACCCGAGGCGCCTCGGCCGCCTCCTGGGGGTCCATGCCAAACTCGACGACATTGAGAAACACCTGGGTCATGGACTGGCACTGGGTATCGCCGCCCGGAGTGCCGTAGGCCATCCAGAACTTGCCGTCCTTGAACGCCATCGCAGGGTTGGGGGTCAGCCGGGGCCGCTTCCCTGGCTGCAGCGAGCTGGCGTGCTCAGGGTCGAGCCAGCTCTGCGATCCCCTCGGCGATGCGATCAGGCCCAGCCCCGGTATCACCGGTGCGCCGTATATCCCGTCGCTTGGCGTTAGTGAAAAGGCGTTCCCCCAGCGGTCGACAGCGCAGGCATAGCTGGTGTCCGGCGGCACGGCGCCGCTCACCGGCTCGGGCGCCTTGGGAACAGGGCCGGCAGCGCCTTCCTGGTAGGCCCAGGGATCGCCGGCCGGAGGCATCTCGGTGAAGGCCTGCCTCATCTGCAAGGCTTCCCGCCTCGCGGCAGCATAATCTTTGGAAGTGAGACCCGCCAGGGGCACGTTGATGAACTCCGGGTCGCCGTAGAACGCTTCGCGGTCTGCGAACGACAGTTTAAGCGCTTCGATGAACGCATGAAGGTAATCCGCGCTGTTGTGGCCCATCGCCTTCAGATCGAAACCTTCCAGGATTTGCAGCGTTTGTATATTGACCGGCCCTTGCGACCATGGGTCGCAAGTGTACAGGTCTACGTCTCTGAACCTGCCCTTCACCGGAGGCTCGACAGTGACCGAGTAGGACGCCATGTCATCCAGGCTGAGCAGACCGCCTTCAGATTGTATGAAGTTGACGATCTGCTCGGCTATTTCGCCCTTGTAGAACAGGTCGCGCGCCGCCTGAAGCCCGGCCTCTCTCCCGTTCGAGGAACCGGCGCGCTCCGCATCGATCAACCTGCGGAACGTATTGGCCAAGTCTTTCTGCACTATGACGTCGCCAATACTCGGTATCTTCCCGTCCGGCATGAAGATTTCCACAGTGGACGGCCATGAGTAGATGCTGCCTTCCGTGCCCTCTCTGCCGCTTCCCGTACGCAGTTGGAAGGCCGTCGTCTGGGCGGTGCCCATCTCAAGCACCTGCTGCAGCGATATGGAAACGGGGAAACCGCCCTCGGCAAGCTCCAAGGCGGGCGTCACCACCTGCTCGAAGGTCATGGTTCCGTAACGTTTGAGCGCGGTGAGGTAGGCATCGGGGGCGCCCGGCGTGATGCATTGCAGCACTCCCGCCTCTATTTCCCCTCCAGAGTTCTCCTTGAAGTAGTCTATGTTGGCCTTCTTGGGCCAGCGGCCCAGGCCGTCGATGTTCACCGTCTCGTTACGGTCGGCGCGGTGTATGATCATCGGCGCCACACCGCCGAAGCTGACCCAGTGTGGCAGCACGGTGCCCAGGACAATGCCCGCCGCTACGCCGGCATCTATGGCGTTGCCGCCCTCTTCCAGAATGCGGTATCCCGCCGCAGTGGCCAGCCAGTGGCCCGACGATACCATGTGGGACGTTCCTGTGATGGCGGGACGGAATGAAGTGAGGCCCATGGTCATGATACGCCTCCTCGTAATGACTTGGGTGGATGGTAGGCTCCTTCCCAGGAGGTGTCAAGCGGAGGAGTTGCGGTCCACCTCAACGGTGAAGGTGTGCGTCTCATCGTGCAACGAAGCGCGAACCGTCCTGGCTCCGGCCGCGGTCTCCATTGCTTCTGATAGCCCAGTTTCCGCGATGTACTCGCGGTCATTCACGCGGATGCTGAGCCTACGTCGGGCGAATACGACGCTGGGGCCCTCCCTGATCTCTTGGATGAGGCTCTCCTGTTCCAGCAGGGCTGCGTGTGCCTCTTCAACCGTTGCTCTATGGAACGTAACCGTGTCTCCCGGCGCAGCCTGTGCCAGGCGCATGATATCGGCGCTGATCACGGTGGCTATCTTGGTGTAGCCTCCCGTGGTGCCCCTGTCTGCTAGAAGCACAATCGGCATGCCGTCACCGGTTACCTGCACTGCTCCCAGCGGGATGCCGTCTGAGACGATGTCCGCGCCGGCCTTGTGCTCGATGGGCGGCCCTTCCAGCCTGTAACCTATGCGGTCCGACCGTGGTGTGACCATGTAGCTGGACGATAGAAAGGTCTCTATACCCTGTTCTGTGAAGGCGTCGAACTGCTGTCCCGGGGTTACTCTAAGCCGGTGAGTGTGACCGTAGTGGGGGACTGCTCCCCGGGGGAAACGCCGCCCTTCCACGCGTTCCATGCCTGTAGGGGCGGCTATCCTGTCGCCATGAACCAGGGCGCGTCCTTCCAGCCCGCCCATATTGGCCCGTGTAAAGGTGGAGCGGCTGCCAAGCATGGGCGGAACGTCCACGCCCCCCGCTATGGCAAGATAGGCTCTCACCCCGTCCCTAATCTCATGGAACTGAAGCTCTGCGCCTTTCTGCACTGCCACGGGTTGCCACGCAGGAAACGGATTGCCGTCCAACGTGGGCGCAAGGTCGGCGCCGGTTATCGCTACTACGGTTTCGTCCAGGAAACGGAGATGTGGGCCTGCCAGGGTCATTTCCAAGCCGGCGTCACTCTCCTGGTTCCCCACCAAGAGGTTGGCGGTACGCAGGGCAAAGGCATCCATTGCGCCGGATACGGGCACACCGTATCTCTGGTGGCCGTAGCGGCCCAGGTCTTGCACCGTGGTGAACATACCGCCGTCCAGCACTTCAATGATATTCATATCTACTCCGCGGGATGTGAGGTCGGTTGGTAGACCCCGTTCCTAACCTCGTCAAGAATCCTTCCGTACTCTTCCGGCGAGACGGAAACGAACCGTATATAGTCACCTGGCTCCGCTATGACGGGCGGCTGCTTCGATGAATCGAATAGCCGCACCGGCGTCCGCCCGATGAGCTGCCAGCCGCCGGGGCTCTCGATGGGATAGACGCCCGTTTGCCGTTCGGCAATGCCCACGGAGCCCGCGGGTATCGCCGTGCGCGGCGTCTGCAAACGCGGCGTGGCTATCTTTTCCGACATGCCTCCCAGGTAGGTGAATCCGGGCGTGAATCCCATCATGTACACTAGGTAGTCCGCACCGGAGTGCAGCGCGATCACCTCTTCTTCCGTAAGGCCGTTATGCTCAGCTACGTGTCCCAAGTCGGGGCCGTGGTCGCCGCCGTACACGGTGGGCAGCTCGACCACTTTGGAAGCTCCGGAGGGAGTCTCGTCCAGGTCTTGCGTCAATTTTCGTACCCGCTCCTCCAACTCGTTCGACGGCAGGGTCAACGGGTCGTAGTTGATGAGAAGGGAGCGATAGGTCGGCACCATGTCAAGGACTCCCGGCATGCCCTGCTTTTCTATAGCCATGAACAGGTTATGCACCTTGCGATTGATTTCAGGGGATATGCCTGTGCCCATCTCGATGACGAAGGCCTTGTCTCCTGCCGGAACGAATCTCAAATCGGCCATGGGTTAGACCATCTCGCTCAGGCGTACGATCTCTACGCCGGCGTCTCTCAGACCGTCCCGCACGGCGCGCGCCATCTCCACCGCGCCCGGGGTGTCCCCGTGCAGGCAGAGGGTGTCGGCTTGCACCTCCACCTCCTCACCGTTTATAGCAGTAGCCCTGCCTTCCGTCACCATCTTCAGGCTTCGTTCCACCACTTCATCCAAGTCGTGAATCACGGAGCCGGGCCTGGACCTGGAGACCAGCGTGCCGTCCGGGTTGAGGGCGCGGTCGGCGAACGCCTCCGTTGCCACGCGCAGACCCATTCCGCGGGCCACGTCGGCCCAGGGACTGCCCGCCAGCACTATGAGGATCATTCCCGGGTCTATTTCCAGTACCGCTTCATTGATTGCCTTGGCCAGATCACCTCCGTCCGCCGCCATGTTGTACATGGCGCCGTGAGGCTTCACGTGCTGCAACCTATGATCTCTGGTAAAGGCTTTGAGCGCGCCTATCTGGTACATCACATCGTTCTTGGCCTCGGTGGAGGTGACTAACATGTTGCGACGGCCAAACCCCTGAAGATCGGGGAAGCTGGGGTGTGCGCCTACGCCCACGCCGTGCTCTTCAGCGAGCTTAACGGTGTGGCGCATCCACTGCGGGTCGCCGGCATGGAAGCCGCAGGCCACGTTGGCCGACGTGATGTATTTGATAACCTCTTCATCTTGGCCCAGCTTGTAGGAGCCAAAGCTCTCTCCCATGTCACAGTTGAAGTCTATTCTGGCCGTCATAGCGCCTCCTAGAATCATGCGGCGGCTATCATTATATAGCTTCTTGGGGCTAAATTGACGGTAGACGGAACCGTCTTTGAGATGTCACTGCTTGGGTGAGCGGTAGTCCCTCGCATAAAAAACACCCGCCCAGGGATTATGGCCGAAGCCACACTCCAGCGGGCGGGGAAGAACTCACCTGCTACTCTAGCAGCTTAGCAGTACGTGGTAAATTCCTTAAAGGGAGGGGAAGGCCAAATTCCTGCTAGCTCTTTACTCAGCCATGTCTACCGTCTGGTCTGTTGCGCCATGCTATACTAGCCCAAAGACAACACAAAGGCACGACGGGGTTCAGCATACATACGGAGGAGGGCAGGAATGCAGTCTAAGCAGAGCCACGCGGACCTGATAAGGTCTGCGTTCACCGCCCAGGCCGGGTACATCAGCACCAGCCCTGCATTCGTTAGCGAGGAGCGGCTGAAATGGCTGCTTGACCTGGTGCGCTTGAGCGGCAGCGACGATGAGTTGCGGGAATTGGAAATGCTGGACGTGGCCTGCGGCGCCGGGGTGGTTGCGGTGCCCATGGCTGAGCATGTGCGCCACGTGACCGGACTGGACCTGACGCCCGCCGTAATCGAAAAAGCGGAGGAGCTGGCCGCAGAGAAAAACGTCAGCAACTGCAAATTTGTGTTGGGAGACGCCTCAGACCTTCCGTTTCCTGATGGGTCATTCGACATAGTTACCTGTACCTCTGCCTTCCATCACTTTGACGAGCCTGAGCGGATAATGGCGCAAATGGCTCGCGTTTTGAGGCCGGGCGGCGCTCTCTGTGCCCTGGACATCACTACGTCGGAAGTGCCGCCGATAAGGGCACTTCACCAGGAGATGGAGCGTCTGCGCGACCCTTCCCACATCACGAACCTCACGCCTTCCAACTGGCGTCGAATGGCGCAAAACGCAGGCCTTAATGTCAAGCTGCTTGGAGTGCTGCCTTCCTACCGCGACCTGGACGAGTGGATGACCATTTGTCCGTCCGAGACAAGGGATAGGGTGCGCTTGCTGTTCGAGCAGGACGTAGTCGACGACAAGAGCGGGCTGGAAGTGAGGAGGGATGGCGACGCCATACTGTTCACGCATCCCATGCTGCTTATACGTGCTGAAAAGACATAATCCGAGAGTGGGTGAAATGAGATTATTTTCTACTAAGCGAAGACGGTTGATAGTTGGCGGATTGGTTGTGGTGCTCATCCCTGTCCTTGCGCTGGCCTGGTGGCTGGGCTCTCCGCTGTTCATCGATAAAACCGTAGACGAGCAGTTCCCTCTCACCGTCGACGCAGACATTCCTGAAGGGATGGACCGTTCTGAAGTGGAGACCATCATGGAAGGCATGGCCAAGATGGACGCCCCAATGATGGAATCCATGATGGATGACGAGGCAACGGCTATGGTAGTCAAGTCCGGCTCTTTCCGCGATGCCGACAGCTTTCACACGGGTAGCGGGCAGGCCACGATATACAAGCTGGCTGACGGCGAGCACGTTCTCCGGGTGGAGGATCTGAGAGTAACGAACGGTCCTGATTTGAGAGTACTGCTCAGCGCGCATCCCGATCCCATGAACAGAGGTGAATTCAATAGCGAGGATTACGTCGAGCTAGACAAGCTGAAGGGCAACATAGGCAACCAGAACTATCCCATCCCGGAGCTGGACTTGTCTCAATACCGCTCCGTGGTTATATACTGCAAGCCGTTCCACGTGATCTTCAGCGTGGCGCCTCTGAGTTGACCGCGAATCGCGCGGCTGGAGACCCTATATGACAACAGCCGAATTTGAGGAAGCTATAGGCCTGACCCTGTTTGGTGTGGGCACTGCCTTTGCGGCGCTGGTTATACTGATGGTCATAGTCGTGCTCACCGGGTGGTCGCTGCGGCAGCAGTGGCTGCAGAGGCGGTTGCTCGGTTCTGCGGCGGTGGAGACACGTGACAAAGCGATGGCCGCTTCCATAGCCGTGGGAGTTGCCCTGGCGCAGACGCGGCAAACTGAAGATGACCCTGCTGAATAGAGTAGCCTGTGCCTGACCTTAGCCAGTACCTGAACGAGACCGGATTCCTCAACTTGACTCCGGGCAATCTTTTCCTCATTGCGTTGGGGTTGCTCTTCATCTACACGGCAATCGCCAAGAAGGCGGAACCGTACGAGCTGTTGCCTATAGGCATAGGGGTCATAATCGCCAACCTGCCTCTCAATGCTTTGATACAGCTTGCCCCGGACCCGCTGGCTCCGGATGCGCTGCAGGGGTCAGGCGTACTTGGGCTCACCTTTCATTTCGGGCTCTCCTTCTGGAATATACTGCCCCCCTTGATATTCCTTGGCCTTGGCGCGCTCACCGACTTCACGCCGATAATCGCGAGGCCCAAAACGCTGCTCCTGGGCGGAGCGGCACAGGTCGGCATCTTCGTGGCTTTCTGGGGTGCTCTGGCTATCAGCCTGGTCCCCGAACTAGGCATAGACTTCTCCACCAGGGAAGCGGCCTCTATCGGCATCATTGGCGGCGCGGACGGCCCAACCACGATATTCCTTTCCGCCATACTGGCTCCCGACCTGCTGGGTCACACCGCCGTGGTCGCGTACACTTATATGGCCGGACTGGCGTTCATACAGCCCCCCTTGATGCGGCTCCTCACCACCAAGCGGGAGCGTCGCATTGTGATGCCCCCAGCGCGTGAGGTGTCCAAGCTGGAAAGACTGGTATTCCCGCTTCTGGCCATGATCCTCATCATTCTGCTTGTCCCCAATGCGGCCCCGTTGATAGGCATGTTCATGCTGGGTAACCTGCTGGCCGTGAGCGGCGTGGTGCCTCGCCTTAGTCAAGCGGCTTCCAACGAAGTTATCAACGTGGTCACCATCTTCCTCATGGTTACGGTGGGAGCGCAGCTTTCCGCCGATAAAGTGCTGCAGCTGGAAACGCTGGCCATCCTGGTACTGGGCCTGGTAGCCTTGGCCGTTGGCACCGTGGGAGGGATACTCTTTGCCAAGCTGATGAACCTGGTTTCCAAGGAAAAGATAAACCCGTTGATAGGCGCTGCGGGTGTTTCCGCGGTGCCTATGGCGGCCCGCATTGCTCACGCCGAGGGTCAGGAAGCCAATCCCGATACGTTCCTTCTGCCTCATGCCATGGGCCCCAACGTGGCGGGCGTCATCGGATCGGCGGTGGTGGCGGGCGTGTTCATCTCATTGCTTGGCTAGACCATGGTAAAGCGCATCAGGGTAAGAATCGGCGATAAGTGGTACGAAGTCGAGGTAGGCGATATCTCGACGAACCCCATCCGCGTGCTGGTCGATGGCGAGGCGGTCGAGGTCAACGTAGAAGGGCTGACCGAGGCTATCCTGCCCGCGCACACCCCATCTCAACTGCCTGCGGGAAGGACGGTGCAAGTCAGGTCGCCCATGCCGGGTGTGATTGTCTCGGTTGGGGTAAAGCCGGGTCAGAGCGTGGCAGAAGGCGATGCGCTGTGCGTCCTGGAAGCCATCAAGCTACAACAAGCCATAAGAGCGCCTGCGTCCGGCACCGTGCAGGCGGTGCACATTGCGCCGGGCCAAAGCGTGACCGCAGGCCATGCGCTGGTAGACTTGGGCTAGCGCCGGTTATCGTCTGGACTGCCCGAATCTCATTGCCACGTAGATTCCCGACAGTATCAGGCCGCCTCCCAATACGCTGGTCAACGGCGGCGCTTCCCCCAGTATGACCACGGCCGCTGCGGTGGCTATGACGGGCTCGGCCATGACCGCAATGGCCACCGCGGTGGCGGTGACGTGGGCCAACGACCAGTTGAGCAGGGAATGCCCGATTACCTGTGGCACCAGGGCCACCATCACCAGCCAGAGGTAGGTCTGCGGAGTGTAGCCGGTGAATGGGTCTCCGGCCAAGATGGCAGCGATCAACAGGATGACTGCGGTCACGCTGTAGACGGCGGAGTTGTAGCTCAACGCCGGAACGTGACGGCGCAGCCTCCGGCCGGCCAGCATGTAGCCCACGATGGCAACAGCACCGGCGAACGCCAGCAGATCACCCCAAATCTCGCTTTCGCCGCCGCTGGCGTCGCCCAGGGCCAGGATTACCCCACCAGCGATGCCTACGGCTATACCGGCGAACGTGTACTTGTGTATCGGCTCGCCGAAGAAGGCGCGTGACGCAATGGCGACGAGGAACGGGCTGGTCGTGACCAGGACGACGGAGCTGGCAACTGAGGTGTACTCCAGCGATAGTATCCAGGCCCAGAAATGCACCGAAAGGGACGCGGAGGAGAGCAGGACAAGGGGCAGGTCCCGTTTGCTTAGACCTGAGACGGACTGGCTGCCGTTCCTTATCCAGGAGCCCGCGGCAAGGCCAATCATGATGGCCGCGGCGATGGTCATTCTGTAGGAGGCTATGGTCAGGGACGGCGCTTCGGCAAGGCGGATGAATATGGCGGCAAAAGATACGGCTACAACGCCAATGGCGAGTCCCAGGTACAGGCTGCGGGTGTTGGCTTGGGCAAGCACCCCCGTAGTATAAAGCATGGCAGGGAGACGGGCAGGCGGCTTCAATTAAAAATTGACAATAGACGTCCAGACGTCTAGTATTCCAATTGAGATGGAGAAAAGCCGAAACAGGTACGCGCCCGGGCAAGTGAGAGACGGCATCATTCAGGTAATGTCCCTCACTTCTAAACAGCTGACGGTTAAGGAAATCCAAGAGAGGGTATCTCGCGTAGTCGGACCGACCCGGAGTTCGTCGGTGCGGTCATATTTGAGACTGAACACACCGGAGACCTTCGTACGGGAGAGCAGGGGCGTGTATACCCTTCGCCCTGCGACCGTGCTGGGGAGTCAGAGGGAACTCAACTTGGAGGGCAAGTGGGAACCGCCCTTTTCTTTTGGGCGGGCCACGCTGCATCACGGAGACTGCTTTGACTGGCTAAGCCAACAGGAAGAGAACAGCGTCCACGCCGTTGTTACGGACCCGCCGTACGGTCTCCGCGAGTACAACAGCGAGCAGCAGGCCAAGCTTCGAAAGGGGAAGGGTGGAGTATGGCGAATGCCTCCGTCCTTCGATGGGCATCTGCGTTCTCCGCTGCCCCGGTTTACCACTCTTACGCCGGAGCAATTGGACGAGATTAGAGCATTCTTCTTTGTTTGGGGGCGGCTACTGATGCCTAAGCTGGCGCCGGGAGCGAACGTAGTGGTGGCGTCCAACCCGCTGGTCTCCTACTTGGTGTCTTCCGCCTTGGCAGAAGCGGGTTTAGAGCGCAGGGGCGAGATCGTTAGATTGACAATGACGTTGCGCGGCGGGGACCGTCCAAAAGCGGCCCACGACCAGTTCCCAGAGGTCAGCGTCATGCCCCGATCTATGTGGGAGCCGTGGATAGTCTGCCGCAAGCCGATAGAGGGGAGAGTTCAGGACAACCTGCGCAGGTGGAAGACGGGAGGGTTCCGCCGCCCGGACCAAGATAGGCCGTTTGGAGACGTGATTCATTCCTCGCCAACCAGGAAATCGGAAAGGGAGATCGCTCCCCACCCAAACCTCAAGCCTCAGGCTTTTTTGCGACAGCTGGTGCGGTCCGTATTGCCAATGGGTGAGGGCAGAGTTCTGGATCCTTTTGCAGGAGCGGGGTCAACCCTGGCTGCCGCCGAATCGGTGGGGTATGCGAGCGTTGGTGTGGAGAAGGACGAGGTCTATTTTGAGATGGCTAAAGAAGCCATCCCCAAGCTGGCCAGCATACGTGGGAGCTAGGCCCCGTCTTCTCTGTATACCCAGCTTTCTCGCAGCCTCCTGATGCCGTCTTTGTGAAGCGTGGCCGTTCGTGTTCCAAGCTCCCCGCGAGGGTTCCTTCGAAAGTCCTCTACCGTAACGTGACCGAGATAAACTTCGGTGAAGGTGGTAGGCCTGCGGTCAAGAGCGGGCTCGGACTTCGTATCCACCTGATAG
The DNA here is from genome assembly GCA_965220545.1 of Dehalococcoidia bacterium. Lineage (GTDB taxonomy): Bacteria > Chloroflexota > Dehalococcoidia > Lucifugimonadales > QGNO01 > DAOUJH01. Next base: position 89,953 of record CBDCQF010000011.1, on the reverse strand, counting down.
ACGAAGACACACAGCCACTGTTCACGTGCTCCGTGGGTGTCGACTGCGCCTCCCGCTTTGCGAGTGGTCTTCACCTCCACGCCGTCCGCTCCGGCCCTGACCGCATTGCCGGGATGTACTCCTTGGACAATGAGGTCGGGATGCCCATTGTGGTATTGGTTCTCGGTCAAAGTCCGAGAGTGCTTGGCCAGGCTGGCAGTAAGCATGTCCGATAGCACACCCGACATTATCGCCGGCCTCAGCATATCGTCCAAACGTCGCAGACCCTTGCCGGTAAGGTAAGCGTTAACGTCGTAGAGGAAGTCATAGACGTCCTGCATCGCCAGTTCAAAGTCCTGTCGGCGTAGCTCATAGGGCAGGTGGACGCGGGGGTTGAACTTTGCCGCATCCACGCTGTTGCGCCTTATCGCCATCGCAGCGGAGTCCTCATAGAAGCCAACTCGCCAAAAAGGAGGGGTGCGCAGATTGCTGAAGTCTGCGCACCCCTATTGAATGCGGTCTAGTACCAGTCGCGGTAGAAGGTCTCGTAGGGGATGGCTGGTGGCTTGGCCACGTGCGGGATGGGGAGCTGCACCATTCCGCCTTCACGCGAGGGCAGGTACACGGTGGAGGTGCCCTGTACGAAGACCTGGTCCTCCTGGTTGCGTCCCTCGTACTTTATGCCGACGGCGTAGTAGGTGCGCTCTCCGTCCACGGCGCCCTCGCCGGGCTCGCCCTTCTGGACTTCGGTGAACTTCTTGGTGACCGTGCCGTTATAGAGGCCGATGTCGGAGTAGTAGAACGGTCTGCGCAGGGCCATCTGGAGGCGTCGGATGAAGCCGTGGTCCCCCATCCAGTTGCTCATCAGGGCCTGAGGTATCTGCGACCTCTGGCCGCCCCAGTCGAAGGGTAGAGCCTGGCCACGGTAGGCTGCCATGAGAGGGTCGCCGTGCTCGTCGGCGGCGCCCCAGGGCCAGCGGGAGACGGGGTGGGTGTAGGCAAAGCCGCCGGGGCCCTCGTGCCTGATGTGGCGGCGCATCTGATAGCCGCCCTCAAACTGGTAGCCTCTGCCTGGGCCGTTGCGGATGAATCCGGTGGCGGTCCAGTCCTGGTCTGTCCATGGCGGGATGATGAAGGTGGGGAGCTTGTCGCCCTCGTTGACGTCTTCCCAGTAGAGGACATCCTTGCCCCTGGGCTTGGACTTCTCCATGAGGTCCAGTATCTCCTCCACCTGCTCGGCGTTGAGCTTGGGAACGTTGCGCTCGTACATCATGCGCTCGCCCAGGCGCTCCACCGACATGGCTCGTCCGGTGCCCATCTCTTCCCTTGGCACCATGATCAGCGTGCCGTAGCACTTGCCGAGGAGGTCGCCGCGCATGTCCCAGTAGTTGACGTCGGTGATGAAGAAGAAGAGGTTGCCGTGAGCTCCCGGCTTCTCGATGATCTCTTTGCCCACCGATGAAGTCTTGAATCCGGTGCCGACGCGTAGCACGTCGAAGAACTCCCAGGCGGTGCCGGAGTGGAAGTTGGCTATGGGCCAGCCGCCGACGCGGCGAGCGCCGTGCCACATGGCGTTTCTGGCGATTATGAGCGCGGTACCCGGTGCGATGAGACAGCCGTAGGGGCCGCTCTTGGCGTATTCGGAGTCGGTGTAGAGGGGGTTGTCGTCGCCGATGCTGGCGGCATACGCCTTGATCACCGGTTCGGTGAGCACCCAGGGACTCTTGTATGGAGGGCCCGAGGCGTCGTACGGCTGAGTGACGCCCGGGTGTAGGTACATACCGAGCGGGTACCCTTCCCCGATGACCTCGTGTTCCAGGTCTTCGTGGGAAAGCCGCCTGAACTCGTCGACTAGGCTTTCAAATGTTTGCTTTTCTTCTGTGGTCATTTTGCCGCTCCTTTCTCCTCACTTCGGAAATCTATCAATGTACTGCGGGTCTACATCACGGGGTTGCCGATGGGTAGACCCACCAGGAAGCCTCTTTCCGGCAGGTAGACTACTGCCGTGCCGTCTACCAGGGTTTGCCCCAGCTGGTTGTGGCCGGAGAGTTTGACCTCCACTGCGGAGTACTCGGCGTCGCCGACTTGCTCTTTGAACTTTCCGGTCACCTCGCCGCTGAGCCACATGGTGTCTTCGTACATGAAGTGATTGGGGAGGTCCAGGGACATCCTGCGCAGGAAGCCCAGGTCGCCCATCCAGTTGGTTATGACCTGGCTGGCCAGGGCGAAGCGCATCAGGCCCTTGGACACGGACATCTTGAAGCCCAGGGCCTTCACGGCAAGAAGGTCGCCGAAGGCCTGCTCTGTGTCCAGGTACGGCCAGTCGTTGCTGGGGTTGACGGCTATCCTGCCTGGCCTCTCCAGGAGTTGGCGATAAGCCACGGTGCCAACGGAAAGGGCGGTGGGCTTGGCCTCGGCCACCTTCCAGGAGGATATCTCCGTGTAGTAGAGGGGGCCCTTCACCAGGGAGGGCAGCTTGGCCCCTACCTCAACCTCGCTCCAGTAGAGGGGCACGTCGCCGCGGTGTGGAGCTATGGCGTCCAGGTCGTCTTCCAGTTTGCGTATCTCTTCGTCGGAATACTGGTAGATATCCCTATCTTCAATGAGGGGCTCACCCGTGGAATAGGGCACCAGGGTCACCGTTCCCGAAGCCTCCGCCAGCACGCCGCCAAAGACGGTTTGGTACGTGGCTGTCGAGTCTACCTCGGCGGTCTCCCGGTCTCCCCAGTTGGGCCCGCTGCGTACGTCGGTTACCTTCAGGTCGGTTACCAGCCGCTCTCCCAGGCGAATCACGTCGTTCCACTCCGCACAGGCCTTGGTGCTGAACCTGCGCAGGCCGTACGCCTTCTGTTCGTAGGTTGCGCCTGATTCCGGGGTCCGTGCGGCGAATATGAAGGAGGGAGGCGCGATCATGGTGTTGTAGAGGGTGCCGACGCCGCCCGCGGCGTCGTTGTACAGCGGATTCACGTCGCCCAGTGCAGAGCAGAGCTTCTGAATGGACGACCAATCGGCCACGTTGACCCCTTGCGGTACGTCCGTCGCGTCTTGCCCAATGAGAGCTTTGGAATCTTCAATGAACTCTTTCAACTTGTCTGCCATCTGTGTTGCCCCCCGTTCTGAATAAGCAGGATTGCACGTTCACGCTTGGAACGTGCCTCGATTTCGGAATCTATACCCGTTCAATAGCCTTGTCAATCCCTGAGGCCGGCAGGGCAACACCCTACCGTCATGCCCGTTGCCAGCCCGCTCTGCTACTGCACACGCTGGAGCGTTGCTTTCTTGCCGGGCCATTCCGAGGCAAGCATGGAGTAGACCGCCATATCCTGGAACGTGTCGTCGTAGAGGAGCTCCGATTGCCGCTCGATGCCTTCAAGGGTGAACCCTAGACGGTGGGGAATGCCCCGGCTCCGCGCGTTATCGGCGGAGGCGCGGATGACCACGCGGTTCATATTCAGCCGTTCAAACATATAGTCAACAAGGGCACAGCAAGATCGCGTCACTATTCCCCGGCCCTGCATGTTCTCGGCTATCCAGTAGCCGATCTCGCCACTTCTGCTGCGCGAACCTCGCCCTCTTATGCCGACGGCGCCGGCTACCTCGCCTTTGTAGACCATCAGCAAGACAAACTCAGGCGCATCCTCCGCTAGATGTGCTTGGACCCAGGATCGTTCGTCCTCTATGGAAGCTACGAAGTCGACCCAGGGGAGCCAGCGACGCAGATGCTGCCGGTTCGAATCAACCAGGGCGAAGAGGTCCTCCGCATCTTCCAAGGTGGGGCGTCGCAGCAGGATTTCGCCGTCAACGACGATTGTATTGCTCATCGATTCGGCTAATCTATACGGTGCCCGCTCATGAGCAGGCCTTCCACGGGAATGAGCCGCTGGGAAACCGGGTCAACGCCAAGGCGGAACTCTTCCAAGGTGACTGCGCCGAGAACAGGGCTTGTATCCTCATTGGCAAAGACGACAAGGGTCATCTGGGCGATACCATCCAACCGAACCCACGTCTGTCCTATGTCGAGTTCCAGGCTTCTACCATCGGCCAAGCGAAACACTCCTCTAGTGTGCGGAATTATCTCTAGCTCGCTCAACATAGAGGCCGGTATCGCGGTATGACTGGCGCCGGTGTCCACAAGGGCGGATACCGTCTGGTAGCCTGTGCCGGACGGGTTGCCTAACTCTATGTCTACGCTAAAGGTGCCCCACGTCAAAGGGCTTCCACCTCTTCCATGAGGGCCGTCAGCATCTGCGACTCTTCAACCACCCGCGCCTTCTGGCCTTTGCGGAAGATGATGGCGCGCCCCGCCCCCGCAGCTATGCCAACGTCGGCGTCTTTAGCTTCGCCGGGACCGTTGACCTCGCAGCCCATGACGGCCACCTTTACGTTCTTGTCGATACCCTTGAGAAGCTCGTCCACTGCGTTGGAGAGCTTGATGACGTCGACATCGGCGCGGCCGCAGGAAGGGCAGGCAACCAGCGTGGTGCCCTTCTGGCGGAGTTCCAGCGACTTCAGTATCTCGTAGCCGGTGGCCACCTCCTCACGGGAGTCGTCGCTCAGAGAGACGCGGATGGTGTCGCCTATTCCGTCGTAGAGGAGTACGCCCAGGCCTATAGCGGTGCGAATGCTGCCCGATTTGGCCGTGCCCGACTCCGTGATACCGAGATGAAAAGGATAGGGCACAATTTCAGCCAGGCGGCGGTAGGCTTCAACCGTGGTGTGAATGTCGAACGCTTTCATGGAGATTTTGATCAGATCGAAGTCTAGCGCCTCCAGGATGCCAATCTCCCATAGGGCGGTGTCGACCATGTGGTCGACCACAGAGTACTGTCCCATGGCGGCGGCGCCCGACTTGGGCAGCAGGTTTACGCCGTCGGACAGTCGGTGCTTAGCTCGGGTCTTGCCGATGCTGCCCACAGGAGGCAGGCTGCCGAAGTTGACGCCGATCCGTATGGGGATATCGCGCTCCTTGGCGGCTGATACCACCTGCTTGACGCGCTCCGGGTCGCGGATATTGCCGGGATTCAAACGCAGGCAGTCTACGCCGCCATTGATCGCTTCCAGCGCCAGCTGGTAGTGGAAGTGAATATCCGCTACCAGAGGGATGGAGATCTGCTTCCTGATTTGAGGCAGGGCGAGCGCCGCGTCCATATTGGGCACGGCGCAGCGGATGATCTCGCAGCCGACCTCCTCCAGACCCTTTATCTGCTCCACGGTCGCCTTGACGTCGCGGGTGTCGGTCTTGGTCATCGACTGCACGCTGATGGGGGCGTCACCCCCTACTTTTACATCGCCTACGTAAAGGGGTTTGGTGATTCTGCGGTTCACTGTTAACTCCTCTGCCTCGTAATCAGGCTATCAGCCGCCTATGAGGCTTTCGCCCCGGAAGATGCGGTCCAGGTCTGCGAATGTGACCAGTACGGCTACTACTATTAATACAGCGAATCCTACGAGGTGTACAAGCCCCTCCTTTTGGGGGGAGATGCGTTTGCCCCGCCGTATCCACTCTATGGCGACAAACAGAATACGCCCTCCGTCCAACGCCGGGATGGGTAGAAGGTTGACAATGCCAAGGCTCAGGCTGATGACCGCAGCCAGGTTCAACGTGGTTATTACGCGGTAAAATGGCGGCGCCTCTGCCTGCGCCACTTCTCCGAAGAAGTGTGCCATCCCCACGGGCCCGGTCACCTCGGGGGCCGCGCCTCCCGATATCCACTTAATGAACTCGTTCTTGACCAGTACCAGTACTTCACCCGTTCTCTGCAGACCCAGTATGGGCGCGCGCCATAGAGCTTCCGAACGGCTTTCATTAGTGTAGTTTATTAGATCTACTGTGACGCCGGCGGCTCCTTCTCCCTCAGGGGGATTGACTCTTGGCACCAAGGCAACAGTGACTTGCTCCCTGCCGCGCTGGACCAGCCATGTCATCTCTTGACCCTGGCTGAGAGCTATCTGATAGCTCAGGTGGCCTACGTTCTCCAGGTTGCGGCCGTTGGCCTCCAGTATGACGTCGCCGGGGAGGACGCCGGCCTGTGCGGCCGGGGAGCCGGGGGCCACATTCACCACAGAGACATCGCCTACCCGCACGACTTGCGGAATGACAAATAGCGCGCTGAAGAGGACTACCGCCATCAGCAGGTTCATGAAGGGGCCCGCTGCCATTACCACGAACCTTACGGCGGCGCTTTTGCCGGCTAGGCTGCGCGGCTCCGAGGGGTCTTCTTCGCCCAGCATCTTGACGAATCCTCCCAGGGGAACGGCGTTGATACTGTAGACCGTTTCGCCCTTGCGCAGGCCCCAAAGCCTGGGTGGGAAGCCGATGCCAAACTCAAGCACCCTGACCTTGGCCAGCTTGGCGGCAAAGAAGTGCCCAGCCTCATGGATAACTATGAGAACAACAAGCACCGCCACGAAACCCAGTATTGAAAGAAGTACGGCGAACATGTCTAGACCCTGGCCAGCTCTCGCACCCTTTGTCCCGCCCAGTCAGCAGCGCCCAAGATGTCGTCCAGGGAGGTCTCGTTGCCGGGCCGGTGCTCTTCAAGGACGCTATCCACCAACTTGGGGATGTCCAGGAATCCAATTCGCCCCTCTAGGAAAAGTTCAACGGCCACGTCGTCCGCAGCGCAGAGGGCTGCCGGGTAAGTACCTCCGGCCATCCCGGCATTCAAGCCGGTCCTGTAGCAGGGGTATCTGCTCTCGTCTAGGGGCAAGAAATCCAGCGAACCTATGCGGGCTATATCAAAGCCGTCGGTCCAGTTGCTGCTGAGCCGCTTTGGATAGAAGATGGCGTACTGCAGGGGAAGCCGCATATCGGGAGGCGCCATCTGCGCCTTTATGGATCCGTCGTGGAACTCAACAAAAGAGTGGATGATGCTCTGGGGATGGAGCACCGCCTCTATCCGCTCCCAGGCAACGTCAAAAAGCCAGTGGGCTTCTATGACTTCAAAGGCCTTGTTCATCAGAGAGGCCGAATCTATGGTGATCTTCTTGCCCATCTCCCAGGTTGGGTGTTTCAGCGCTTCTTCAGGAGTCACGCTTGCCATCTCTTCCAGCGGTCTATCACGGAAAGCGCCGCCGGAAGCGGTGATGATCAAACGAGCCACGTCTTGCTCTTCTCCCTGCAGGCATTGCCAGATGGCGCTGGGCTCGCTGTCCACTGGCAAGAGCCGTGCTCCCGCCTGCATCTCCTCTGCGATTATGGCGCCGGCCATGACAATGGCCTCTTTGCTGGACAGAGCCACGGCTTTTCCCGCCTTGAGGGCAGCCAGAGTAGGAGTCAATCCGGATAGGCCGCTGGTAGCCATAACCACAAGGTCTACATCCGGATGGCAGGCTAGCTCCTCCATGCTGCGGGCAAGAGTGCTCCGGGGCGCTGAAGGCAGCGAATCGTTGTGGCTCCATACTATCTTGGGGTTGAACTCCGCGAGCTGCGTTTGCAGCAGGTCCACGTTGCGCCAGCCGGCGAGGCCCACGACGCATAGCTGCTCCGGGAAAGCCCGCACCACCTCCAGGGTCTGACGGCCTATGGAACCTGTGCAGCCGAGAATAGCTATGCCTTTCACCACGTTGCCACCCATGTAGCTCCATAATAAACCAGCGCCAAATTGAGTACAACGCTATCCAGTCTGTCCAAGACGCCCCCATGCCCGGGCAACAGGCGACTCGATTGCTTGGCGCTGTTGGCGCGTTTCAGCGCCGATTCGAGCAAATCGCCGGCCTGGGCTCCAAGGCCTACCGCTATACCCAGCAGGGCAGCCTTCCAAACCGCCAGGGACAGGGAGAGCAACGATGAGAGGACAATAAATCCAAGGATGCCGCCAAGTAGTCCGGCAACCGCTCCTTCCCATGTCTTCCCTGGACTAATGGCAGGAGCCATGCGGTGCTTACCGAGTGCTTTGCCGGCGAAATATGCGGACGTGTCCACTATGAAAGTAGCGGCGAGGGCTAGCGATAGCCATATGGCGCCATCTTCTATCTCCCTCAGTAGGACTGCGAAGGCCAACGCCGCGCCAAGGTAGAAGGGGCCGCCGGCTAAGAGCGGCCACAATCTATGTTGTGCGGGCAAGAACCTGTAGGAGACAAAGAGAAGCACTAGCCCAGTGAACAGGACGGGCGGAGCCCATATATGGGCCTGGAAACCTGCCCCCGCCACCAGCGCTACCCCTAGGCCGATGCCCAGCAGGCGTGCCCATAACGACTTGATGCTTACCAAGCCATAGAATTCCGCTAGGCCCAGGGCAACCGCTGTAATAGCTAGGGCAAGGGTCCAAAGCTCGCCCAACCAGACCAAGCCAAACAGTATGGGGACGCCGATGATAGCGGTGACTAGGCGCAGGACCAGCGTATCTTTGCCCGCCGTGGGCCTATCGCACGGTTCAGGTGGACAGTGTGAGCCGGATGGACTAGATGATGTCATGGTCTTAGCTGGAGGGCAACCGCCCTCTACGGCTTGCACTTTCTGCGCCAGCTATGGATATGTACACAACCATTCAGATTAGTGCAAGGGGACGATTACACTTCCAGGACTTCGGCCTCTTTCTCCATAGCCGCTGTATCCACCTTGCCTATGTAGGAGTCCGTAAGCTTCTGTGTCTGATCTTGATTACGCCGGCTTTCATCCTGAGACAGCTCCTTGTTTCGCTCCATGGCGCGGATCTTCTCTATGGTGTCGCGGCGTATGTTTCTCACGGCGACGCGTGATTCTTCGGCGTGGCGTCTGACCACCTTGACCAGATCGCGGCGGCGCTCTTCCGTCGGCTCTGGTATGGGTATTCTCACTACGGTGCCGTCGTTCGCTGGGTTCAGTCCCAGGCTTGATTTGAGGATGCTCCGTTCAATCTCAGAGATAACGCTTCTGTCCCACGGTTGTAGAACAAGGAGCCTGGCCTCCGGCGCCGTTACCGTGGCGAGTTGGTTGATAGGGGTGGGGACCCCGTGGTAGTTCACCAGGACGTTTTCCAGAAGGCTGGGTGTGGCTCTGCCGGTTCTTACGGTGTTCATCTCCCGGTTCAATGCCTCTAGGGTCTTCTTCATCCGGGATTCCGCATCGGTTAGAAGTGAGGTTGTTGTCATGACAAGACCTCCTGACGTTTGATTTGCGGCAGCGGCTAGAGAAACTGCGGGCCCAGCTAGGTATCCACGGCAGGGACTTTTTGGTCCCCTTGAGAAGGGGTCAGAGCCTGCAGCTGCCCAACAACGGTTCCCAGCGAATCCCCTCTGAGCAGCCTGGAAAGGCTGCCGGGAACAAACAGATCAAAGACCACTATGGGGAGCTGGTTTTCCATGCACAAGGATAAAGCGGTAGCGTCCATGACTTCAAGTCTGAGATTCAGCGCTTCTATGTAGTCTAGGTGCTGGAATTTCTTTGCGCCTGGATTATTGTGCGGATCCGAGTCATATACGCCGTCGACGCGGTTTTTGGCCATGAACAGCACTTCGGCATCTATTTCCAGGGAACGCAGTGCCGCAGCCGTATCCGTAGTCATGTAGGGATTCCCCGTACCGGAGGCAAAGAGAACGAGCCGGTTTCTCTCCAGATGGGTGATGGCGCGGCGCCGGATGTAAGGCTCCGCCACGGCACGGACATCTATGGCTGTCATCACTCGGGTGTCCAGCCCCTCTCGCTCAAGTGCATCCTGCAGGGCCAGCGAGTTCAAGAGGGTGGCCAGCATACCCATGTAGTCGGCGGTGCCTCTATCCATGCCGCGCGCTTCCCACTCGTTGCCTCTCCAGAAGTTTCCTCCGCCTACGACGGCAGAAAGCTGGACGCCCATATGGAAGGCTTCCTTGATCTCGCCGGCCAGATAGGCCAATGCTTTGGGGTCTATACCGTATTCAAGGTCGCCTTTGAGGGACTCCCCGCTGAGCTTCAGCAGGATTCTGTTGTAAGCCAAAGCAGCCATTAGTTGCCCTACTCTCCTAGAGCAAAGCGAGCAAACCTCTTGATGCGTACGTTCTCCCCAACCTTGGCGGCTACTTCAGTAACTATGTCTTGGATGGTCTTGCTGTTGTCTCTGATGAAGGGCTGCTGCAAGAGGCAGACCTCTTCCGGGTTACTGGTATCGTCCTCTGGGAGTTCGGATTTGTCCGTGTACAGAGGGGCCATGGCGGCAACCTGCATGCTGAGGTTGTGAGCTAAGTCCTTGAACTCCGACGTCCTGGAGACAAAATCGGTTTCGCAGTTAACTTCTACTAGAGCCCCAATACGGCTGCCGCTGTGAACGTAGGATTCAATCAGCCCTTCACTGGTCTCTCTGTGAGACTTGCTGGCCAGCTTTTCTATGCCTTTGGCCCTTAGCAGAGACTCCGCTTTTTCAATATCTCCCCCCGCTTCCTCAAGGGCTTTCTTGGAATCCATGATTCCAGCGCCTGAAAGGTCTCGCAGGGCTTTGATCTGTTCGGTGGTGATTTCCAAGGCCGGCTTACCTCCTGATCTCGGTGGTGAACCCGGCAACCTCAGTTTCGGGCAGTGCTATCTCTTCGGGCGTTGACGTCTCATCCTCGACCTGTTCTGAAGGGACAGCGATATCCGTCTCTATAACAGCCCGTCTTTGCATACCTTCCAGTACGGCGTCCGCAATCTTATGTGTGACGAGGCGAATCGAGCGTATGGCGTCATCATTGCCTGGGATTGGATGGTCCACTAGGTTCGGATCGGCGTCGGTGTCAACCAGTGCAACTATGGGCACGCCCATCCGCTGCGCCTCCGCCACGGCTATCTTCTCTTTGCCAATATCTATCAAGAAGACAAAGCCGGGGAGCTTTGTCATGGCCTTGATGCCGCCAAGGTATCGATTCAGCTTGACTATCTTCTCTTCCAGCTTTTGGGCCTCTCTTTTGGAGAGTACGCTGAACTGCCCCTTTAGCTCCTGCTCTTCCAACTGTACCAGGTAATCTATTCGTCTCTGTATAGTGGTGAAGTTGGTGAAGGTGCCCCCGAGCCATCTGGTATCTATATAGAATGCACCACAGCGCTGTGCTTCGTTGACTATGGTCTCCTGCGCCTGGCGCTTGGTGCCAACGAAAAGGGCGTCTCTTCCAGAGGCGACGACCTCCGAAATAAACTCGCAGGCCCCTTCCAGCAGGCCCAAAGTTTGCTGTAGATCAATGATGTGTATGCCGTTGCGGGTGGCGAATATGTAATTCTTCATCCGGGGATTCCAGCGCCGCGTTTGGTGGCCAAAATGCACGCCCGCCTCCAGCAGGGCCTTCATAGTGACAGTCCCCTCCTCTTGAATGAGACCGTCTTCCGGTGGCCTTGCTTGCCCATTGCCATCCGGAATCCTCTGGACTTCTTCAACCATGTAAACTCCTAGCCGTTAGAAAATGCACACGTGGCACGGAAGTATAGCACAGGGCATGCCTGTGGGCAATGTTGGGCATGCGGACATACGGGCATGGATGCAACCGGCTGGACTTGGGAACAGTTGGGATGGCCAGGGTATGCTGTAACATGAGACTAGTTAGCTTGACACCTCATTGCTCGGTTTCTATAATGGCGCCCTTGAGGGTTTGTTAACCTATGGAATTTAACGTTGCCCATCTTCTCAAAGAGCCTGTGGGCACAAGCAGAGACTACGTTGTGTACTCCACCCTGGAGTCTCCGGAGGAGACCAGTGGTAGCGTAGTCCAAGGCGAGGCCCGGCTTGCCCGTGTTAATCAGGGCATTCTAGTTGATGCGTCGCTGAGGGTCTCTGCCACGTGCCTTTGCAGCAGATGCCTTCAAGACTTCAATACCTTGTTGGAGTTGCGGCTCAGCGAGGTTTATATTCCCACTGTCGACATCAGTTCAGGAGCAGCTCTTCACGTTTCAGAGGAGACTGCTCCTTTCTTTCTATTGAACGACCACCATGAACTTGATATTACTGAGGCCGTACGCCAGTCGGTGATAGTAGCCCTACCCATGAAACCGTTGTGCAAAGAAGATTGCGCCGGTCTGTGCTCTTACTGCGGCATGAATCTGAACTCAGGGTGTATTTGTGAAAGCAATGAGCTTGACCCCAGATGGGCACCATTGCTTGAGTTGACGTCGTAATCTCCCCCAAGAAGTGATATATGGCTGCATTACCAAAAAAGAAAAGAACACAGTCTAAGAAAGGTAAGCGGTGGAGCCACTCAGGGCTCAGTCCGGTTAACCTTTCCGTGTGCCCGCAGTGCAGAGTGCCAAAGCGTTCTCACCGGGTATGTCACAATTGCGGATATTACGCCGGCAGAGAAGTATTTTCGCCGGCGGGTTCGGAAGTTGAAGAGTGAGTAGATGGTTGGACTTCTCATAAGTAAACCCGGGCACTAAGGAGCAAATTGTGGCTCTATCAAGGAAGAACGGAAAAAACGGCAAGAAGTCTGCGTTTCTATTCCCTGGACAGGGGTCTCAGGAGGTTGGCATGGGGTTTGACCTCTATGAGAATTCTCCGGCAGCCAGGGATGTTTTCCGTCTCGCTGACGAAGCGATGGAAAGCCCTCTGTCACGCCTGATGTTCGAAGGTCCCGCCGAAGAGCTAAACAGGACGGACAATTCGCAGCCGGCCATACTGACGGTCAGCTTGGCCAGCCTATCCGCGGCTAGAGAACAGGCGGGCGGCGACCTTGACCATGATGTGATTTTCATGGCAGGTCACAGCTTGGGCGAGTATACGGCTCTGGCGGCCTCTGGCGTCATTGATCTTATAGAGGCCGTGCAGTTGGTGCGTGAGCGGGGTCGGCTGATGCAAGAAGCCTGTAACGACCATTCCGGCGCTATGGCCGCTGTCCTTGGCCTGGAAGAGCATATTGTTGAAGAGGTCTGCCGCGAAACCGGTGCACAAGTAGCCAACATCAACACTCCCGGCCAGATAGTTGTCAGCGGTGAAAAGGAGGCCGTGGATAGGGCTATAGAGCTGGCGGCGGAAAGGGGCGCCAAGCGGAGCATCCCTCTCAAGGTTAGAGGCGCTTTCCATTCCTACCTCATGGGTTCGGCCATGGAAGGCATGCAAAAGGCTCTGGATTCCGTGAACTTCCGCAACCCCGTTACTCCTGTGATTGCCAACTGTACTGCCAAACCTTTGAGCGCTTCCTGGGAAATCAAAGAGGAATTGGCCCAACAGCTCTGCGGCTGTGTACGCTGGCAGGACTCTATTAACTACATGGTGGAATCAGGCGTGGGCGAATTCGTTGAGTTTGGCCCAGGCCAAGTGCTCACCAACATGGTGAAACGCATCGCCAGCGATGCCAGCGTTAAGGCTGTTCACGACTTCTCATCAGTAAGGGAGCTGGTTGCCAACGGCCACAAAGAGTAGCCCTGGTCCTGATAGGTCAGAGCTTGCCAGTGGGACGCGCATGAACGGCAGTGGGAAGCGCTCTATGCGTCGCAAAGCGCGCCGAGCGCTGTTACAAGTCCTCTACGAGGTGGATACATCCGGTCATTCTCTTGAGCAGAGCCTTGGTTGGGTCACCGAACAGGCTCATTTGGATAACAACGGCAGTTCCTTCATACGCCATCTTGCTGAAGAGGTAATAGCACAAAGAGACGATCTGGACATTGAAATTCAGCGCTATGCTCAGAGCTGGCCTGTGGAGCAGCTATCACCGGTGGACCGCAATATATTGCGGATAGCGATATATGAGATTAAGCGCGGACAGGGAGTACCGCTCCAAGTGGCCATAAATGAGGCAGTAGAGCTGGCCAAACGGTTTGGTGGGGAGAGTTCGCCCCGCTTTATAAATGGGGTACTGGGTGCTGTTGCGGAATCCATGTCATAATAGACGGTACTGATTCCCTAACAACTATTGAAGGAGAGCACAATAATGGCAGCAGTATTTGAGCGCGTGCAAAAGTTGGTAGTCGATAAACTCGGAGTTGACGAAGCCGATGTAAAACCGGAGGCGTCGTTTACCAACGACCTCAACGCCGACTCGCTTGACTTGGTCGAGCTCATCATGGCGTTTGAAGAAGAGTTCTCCCAAGACGGCGAAGCCATAGAGATCCCGGATGAAGACGCGGAGAACATCAATACCGTTGCGGATGCGGTCGACTACCTCAAGGGCAAGGGCATCAAAGACAGCTAATTGGCCCGGTGTCTAGTGCATGTTGGAAGGCTTTGTCCTAGGCAGAAGACTGCCTTTAGTTTGGGCAAATGCTAGTACTATTCCCAGATGATTTATAATAAGTGTGTTGGACGGGGGTTAGAACTCACCAGGAGATATGTCGGAACTTCAACAACTAGCCGGTCAGATAAGCAGTTGCATGGACTGCAACCTGTCACAACATCGCACCAGGGCTGTCCCAGGTGAGGGACCGGAAGATGCCGACTTGATGTTCATAGGTGAAGGCCCCGGCTACAACGAAGACCAGCAAGGAAGGCCGTTCGTGGGCCAGGCCGGACTGTATCTAGAAGAGTTGCTGGATTCCATAGGTTTCAGTAGGGACGATGTATACATCACAAACATGGTCAAGTGTCGCCCACCCAATAACCGCGACCCTTTCCCCGGGGAAATCCAGGCTTGCAGCAAGTACCTTGATGTTCAGATAAAGCTGATCCAGCCCAGGGTAATTGTCACGTTGGGCCGTCATTCACTGGGCAAGTTCCTGCCGGGAGAGACCATAGGCAAGACCCATGGCAAACCGCGCCAAGTAGGAAATGTGATTGTATACCCCATCTACCATCCGGCGGCTGCACTGCGCCAGCACACACTGCGCGCTGTACTAGAGCAAGATTTCCAGGCCATACCGTCTCTACTGCAAGGAGACGTCCCCTTGGAAAAGCCGGAGGAACCCAAGTCCAGGCAAATTTCCATGTTCCAGTAGAGTTTCAAACATGGGCAAAAACCCCCTCAGAGTAATACCCCTCGGTGGATTGGGAGAGATAGGCAAGAACATGATGGCCCTGGAGTACGGCAAGGACATCATTGTCATTGATGTCGGCGTTCTCTTCCCTGAGGAAGACATGCTTGGAGTAGACCTGGTCATACCCAACATCTCCTACCTGGTTGAAAACAAGAACCGCATCCGCGGCATTTTCATCACACACGGCCACGAAGACCACACCGGCGCATTACCCTACGTTCTTCGCGAGTTGAACGTTCCTGTCTACGCTCCCCGGCTGGCATACGGCCTGATCTCGGTGAAGCTCAAGGAACACAAGATGCTGAAAGAGGCGTCTCTCCATGAGATAAGACCCGACCAGCAGATCAAGGCGGGGGCGTTCCAGGTGCGGTTTTTCAGGGTCTGCCACAGCATTCCGGACGCTATGGGACTGGCCATCAAGACGCCCTTGGGGATGGTTATACACACAGGCGATTTCAAGATAGACCATACCCCCGCGGATGGAAAGCCAACTGACCTGGCTAATCTGGCTGAGCACTGCAAGGATGGCGCCTTTCTTCTCCTTTCAGACTCCACGTATGCCGATACGCCGGGTTATACGCCTTCAGAAATGGTGGTGGGAGAAGCACTTGACCACGTCATCCAACAGGCTGAGGGAAGGGTAATGATTGCCACCTTTGCCTCTCTCATCACACGGATTCAGCAAGTGCTGGATGCCTGTGCCAGGCACGATAGGAAGATGGCCGTAATAGGCCGCAGCATGGTGAACAACGTCAAAATGGCCATGGAAATGGGCTATTTGAGCGACCCGGCCGGAGTCTTGGTGCCTCTTCAGACCTTGAGCAAGCTGCCGCCGGGAAAAACGGTTATCATTGCCACTGGCAGCCAGGGCGAACCTACATCGGCCCTGGTGCGAATCGCCAATGGGAACCATCGCGACATCAAAGTGATGCCGGGCGATACGGTAGTGATATCGGCTACGCCCATCCCTGGCAACGAGCTTGTCGTCAGCCGCACCATAAGCAATCTCTACCGGCAGGGAGCGCGTGTCCTATACGACAAGGTGGCTCTGGTGCACGTTCACGGTCATGCCAGCCGGGAAGAGTTGAAGCTCATGCTGAACATCACTCGTCCCAAGTTCTTTGTTCCTATCCACGGCGAGTTCCGGCACTTGGTGGCTCACCGCGACATTGCTCTGGAAGTGGGTGTTCAGCCCGAAAACGCCTTTGTGCTGGAAGACGGGAACGTCTTGGAGCTGACCAAGGAAGCGGGGCGTATTGCGGGGAACGTGACCGCCGGTCACATCTACGTGGATGGCTTGCAGCTCTGGGACATGAAGAGCCTGGTTCTCAGAGATCGTCGAACATTGTCTCGCGACGGCATAGTGGTTGTCTCCCTAGCTGTGGACAAGGCCAACAGACGGGTCCTGGGTCAGCCGGAGGCGGTTTCCAGCGGGTTTGTAGACATGGAGGACTTCCCTGACCTGATGGCTCGCACTGCCGAGACCGCGCTCCGAGCGGTGAACGGGACCAACGGTGATCAGCACCTTGATTGGGAGGCCATCACAGCACAGGTGAAGGACTCAGTGGGGAGTTTCCTCTATGCGGAGACAAGGCTCCGACCACTGGTGATCCCCGTTCCGGTAGAGGTGTAGGGGTAAGCCCATGGCAAAGCTAAGCTCCAAGGCCAAAGGCAAGCCCAAGTCAAAGTCTGGGTGGCGCAGGCTTCTTAACTTTTTCGCCAAGAACTGGTATGGAAGGCTGTTCATAATCAGTGTCATATTGGTAGCTC
The DNA here is from genome assembly GCA_965220545.1 of Dehalococcoidia bacterium. Taxonomy (GTDB): domain Bacteria; phylum Chloroflexota; class Dehalococcoidia; order Lucifugimonadales; family QGNO01; genus DAOUJH01. The sequence goes on along the minus strand of CBDCQF010000011.1, from coordinate 73,383 downwards.
TGGGGTTGGTATTCCAGAGCTACCTTGTAAACGACTTCTATCCATGGGCCCGTGATGGAGTGCTTGGCGCAGTAGGATTAGGGGTGTACTTCCTGACCCTTTGGACACTGGCATTTCTGGCGGCCCTGCGCATCAGACCACGAATGGTATTGGACACGTGGCAGTGGTGGGCAGCCACGGCCCTCGTGGTGGTGGCGCTTCAAACCGCGTTGGGGTCGATTCATGGCTCGGATGGTGTTGTAGCGGATACAACGTACGGCGGCGTCGCCGGCCGGTGGTTGTGGAGCGACTGGTTGCGCGGCATTCCCCTGATTGCCGGCCTGCTGTTGCTATCAGCAATCATTGTTTGGCCCCGGAGTTTCTACGTAGCAGCAAAGGACGCGCTGAGATTTGCGGGCAGGAAGCTTCGTGCGCTAGCTGTAGCTGCATTAAGGGGGATGTGGAGAATTATCAAAGCGGCGCCACGGAAGATTTGGGCCAGGGTTTTGCTGCTTGTGCGCGGTCCCGGAAGGTCTGACGGGTCAAGGGCAGATATGGATGACCCCTTGCAGGATATGGAAGAGATCATATACCCGGATGAAGAAGATGATTACTTTGATGACGATGAGCTCTCTATAGTAGGGGATACGGAAGACGAGGAAGAACCCATGCCCCAAAAGGCTGTTACCGTCTCCCAGTGGAAGCCTCCAGGCACCGGGTTCCTTGATAAGCCTCCCGCCACGATGACTGACGGCAAGAAAGAGGAAGCGGTCCGCAGGGATGTGGCGCGCAGAATAGAAGAGGCCCTAGCCGAACACGGTGTAGACGTAGAGGTAAAGAACGAGCAGATCAAACCCGGCCCCACAGTTACACTGTATGGCCTGACTCCCGGATGGAAGCAGAAGACCCGCGTAAGAGTTGACGCCATTGTGGCCCGGGAAAAGGATATGGCCTTGGCCCTGTCGGCGCCCAGTTTGCGCATACAGGCTCCCGTTCCCGGCGAGGCAGTGGTCGGCATTGAGGTGCCCAACCGTAATCCGGTGCTCGTTGCTCTTCGCAGCATACTGGAATCCGAAGAGTTTCTCGCTTTGCACAAGAAGGGAGGTCTCGCCGTGGGTCTTGGACAGGGTTCCGGAGGGAATCCCATTGTCGCCGACCTTAGGAGATTGCCTCATCTGCTCATTGCAGGCGCCACGGGCAGCGGTAAGAGCGTTTGCATGAATACTCTGATACTCTCCCTGGCTTGCAAATTGTCTCCGGAGAGGGTGCGTTTGCTTCTCATAGACCCCAAGCGAGTTGAGCTCACCCCATACAACGGGCTCCCGCACCTCATGACACCCGTTGTGGTGGATCCGGAAGAGTCGGTCAGGGCACTCAAGGGCATCATTGGCGAGATGAACCGGCGGTACAGGCGCATGGAGGAGCTGGGTGTGCGCAATATAGAGGGCTATCACCGTCACCCCCAAGCCCTGGAAGCCATGCCCTACCTGGTAATAGCGGTGGATGAGCTGGCCGACCTCATGATGACGTCTTCCCATGAGGTGGAGCAGACCCTTACTCGCTTGGCGCAGCTGGGCCGAGCTACCGGCATACACCTCATTGTTGCCACGCAGCGGCCTTCAGTGAACGTAGTCACCGGCCTTATAAAAGCCAACATCCCTAGCCGGATCAGCTTTGCCGTTGTTTCCCAGGTAGACTCTCGAACTATCCTGGACGCCGCCGGGGCAGAGAAGCTCCTTGGCAGGGGAGACATGCTCTTCCTTTCCGGAGATACTCCCAAGCCGCAGCGAGTACAAGGAGCATTCGTTTCAGACAAGGAAACCGAGACACTCATGGATTACTGGCGGGAGCAGAGCGGCCCCCAACTGCCCGAGTTCAATCTGGAGCCTGAAGTGGTCGAGTCCCAAGCTGAAGGCAACGGCGCAGCAGGGGGTGGGCCGAGGGACGCCATGCTGGACAAAGCCATAGAGCTGGCCAGCACCCACTCGCAAGTATCAACCTCGTTGCTTCAAAGGCGCCTGCGTATAGGCTACCCCAGAGCGGCGAGACTCATGGACCAGCTAGAAGACGAAGGCATTGTCCGCCGCTCCGAGTGACCTCGACTACGCAACATTTGACGATGCATCCCACCGTGCCATGACGCGCAAGTACGCTACCTTAGTTGGCAAGAGGGTCGAATAATCTGAAGGCGGTGCGCTGGGAGCGAAGTCAGCCTACGGCCTGGCTGGTCGATGGCAGCTTGGGTAGAACGGCCTCCACTAGGCGGTCGTATTCGTCGGCCACCAGCTTGCTTTCCAGCACCGTGGGTTTCTTGGTGTTCATGTACTCTGCCAGCAGTTGATGTCTACCCAGGAAGGCCAGGCCCATCTCTGCGGCGAGGTCTTCTCCGGCGCCTGAACCGAATACACCGCCGGAGAGGTTTTCCACTACACCCAACACGTTCACGTTCATTTTCTTGATCATATTTATGGACCGCTTGGCGTCCAGCTTGGCCAGCGACTGAGGTGTGGTCACCACCACAAAGCCGTCCAATTGCAGGACCTGCATGATGGTGAGCGGTGCGTCCGAGGTGCCGGGAGGAAGGTCGACCACAAGGTAGTCGAGTTCACCCCAATCGGTGTTCTCCAGCAGCTGATTAAGGGCGTTGTGAATCATGGGGCCGCGCCAGATGATGGCCTCTTCTTCGTTCTGCTGGAAGAAGGACATGGATATGACCTTTACGCCGTAAGCGCGGGGAGGTATGAACTGGCCGTTATCCATAGTGGCAGACTCCGTAGCGCCTATGACCTTTGCCGCGTTGGGGCAGTCTATGTCGGAATCCAGCAGTCCAACGGAGAAACCTTTGTTTGCCAGAGCAACCGCCAGGTTCACCGCTACGGTTGTTTTGCCCACACCGCCCTTGCCGCTGTAAACGCCCAGCTTTACCTTGATGCGGCTCAGGCGGTCGCTTATCTGGAGGCGCTGCTGCCAGGTACGCTTGATAGAGTCAAGACGAGCCCGCTCTTGGTGGCTCATCTCGGGTAGTTTGCGCTCTGCCGCCATTGACTAGATGCCCAGGAGGGCCTTGCCGTCTTCGGTGAGCATATCGGGCGTCCACGGCGGGTCGAAGACCATCTCCACGGTCACGTCCTCCAGTCCGTCCAACTCAGAGACGGCCCACTCCGCCTGCTGCGCTATGTACGGCCCCATGCCGCAGCCGGGGGCGGTGAGCGTCATCAGGACGTGCACTTCGTTGTCTTCGTTGACATCTACTCCGTAGATCAAGCCAAGGTCAACCACGTTGACCGGTATCTCAGGGTCGTAGACCTCCTTGAGTTTCTCCAAGACTTCTTCTTTGGTTATGGTAGCCATCTCTTACTCCCGTTGAGGATGATACAAGGTTTCAGTACATGGATTGTATCCAATGTCGATTCACATGGTCAACTTTGCAGTTTCAGCCTAGGGTCTCCGGAGACATCCCATTGTTCCAGTTCCAGATGGCTCCGGCTCAGAACGGCGCGCCCTGCGATGCCTCCAAGCGGCCAGTCGAATACCACCAGCCAGAAGGGGCCATCACCGTCGTTCTCTTTGTCAACGGATGCCGCGATCAATCCGGTCCTGCCGTAGAAGAGTGATTCCGGGTCGGTGACCTTGACCCTGCTGCCCAGTGTTATGTCTTTCTCAGTCATGAGTTGCTCCGGAAGACGTATTGGCCTTTAACGCAACGATGATACACGACTTTCAGGTTCTGATACAGGCCAGGATGTACTTTGCTTTGGGGCGCCTTGCTCAAAGAGCGTGACGAGGCGATCACTGCGGTTGGCTCAGGATTGATTTAACCGTTTCAACCGCGTTGTCTAACGGCGCCAGCGTTCCTTTTTCTTCTATTCTGCTTTTGAGCTCTATCGAGGCTTGCCGCAAGTTGCGCGGCGAAACCACCAAGCGCAGAGGAAGCCCCAGCAGGTCGGCGTCGTTGAACTTCACGCCCGCGGACTCCTCTCGGTCGTCATACAGGACCTCCATGCCTGCTTCTTGCAGCTTCCCGTAGAGGTCTTCCGCGGTCTTGTGCACTTCGCTGTTTTCAGGGTTGAGGGAAAGCAAGTGCACCTGGTAAGGGGCTATAGGTGGAGGAAAAACTATTCCCTTTTCATCGTGGTTCTGTTCGATGGCGGCGGCCAGCAGACGTCCCACGCCTATGCCGTAGCACCCCATCACCATGGGATGCTGGTCGCCATGCTCGTCGAGGTAGCCGGCGTCAAGGCGTTCGGAGTAGAAGGTGCCCAGCTTGAAGATATGGCCCACCTCTATGCCGCGAATGGCTTCCAGTTTGGACTCGCATTTGGGGCAGGTGTACCCCTCCTTGGCCAGCGCTATGTCGGCCACCAGAGTCGCCTGGAAGTCCCTGGGGAAATTGGCGTTGCGGAAGTGGTATCCGTCCCTGTTAGCGCCCACGACGAAGTTGTTGCCGGTGTTGGCCGATTCATCCGCCACAACCGTCACGTCTTTCAGGCCGATGGGTGATGCCGAACCGGCTACTATTCCTGCTTCGGCCACCTCTTCGTCTGACGCCATGCGCAGGTCAGTGGCTTTGAGGACATTGCTCAGCTTGATCTCGTTGACGTCCAGGTCGCCGCGAATTACCACGAACACCAGGCGGTCTCCGTCCATGTAGAAAACGGCTTTCAGCGTCTTGCTCTGGGGCACGCTGAGAAGCTGCGCCAAGTCCTCTATGGTCTTTGCTCCCGGAGTGGCTACCTCTTCCAAGGGGGCCTGTTCTTCGTGAGGAAGGGGCTCCAGGTTGAAACCGGCCCGTTCTACGTTGGCGGCATAATCGCAACCGGGGCAATGGAGAATCGTATCCTCTCCGGCCTCCGCGGGGAGAATGAACTCCTGCGAGTCCTTGCCGCCGATGGCGCCGCTATCCGCTTCCGCGACCAGGGTGGGCAGGCCGCTCCGCCTGAATATGTTGCGATAGGCCTGTGACATCTTGTTGTAGGAGATTGCCAGTCCTTCTTCGTCGGCGTCGAAGGAGTAGGCGTCCTTCATGGCGAATTCACGTACGCGCAGCAGCCCGGCGCGGGGACGCGGCTCGTCTCGGAACTTGGTCTGTATCTGGTACAGGTTTAGGGGCAGGTCCCGGTAGGAGTTGACGTTGGCTTTGGCAATGTTGGTGATGACCTCTTCATGGGTAGGGGCCAGCACAAGGTCCCGCTCCCTCCTATCTTGAAGCCGGAACAGGTTCTGGCCCAGCGCCGCGTCCCGGCCGGTCTTGTGCCATAGTTCCAGCGGCTGGAGGGTGGGCATGTGCACCTCCTGCGCCCCGGCTGCGTCCATCTCTTCACGGATAATCTGTTCCAGCTTCTTCAGAGAGCGGTAAGCCAGTGGAAGGTATGCGTAAACGCCCGCCGCCACCTGGTAGATGAGGCTCGCCCTCAGCATGAGCCTGTGACTGGCAGTCTCAGCCTCTGCTGGGGCTTCCCGCAGTGTTTTGCCTAACGATTGGGATACACGCATTACTGGTTCCTTTGGTCTTTAGCAGACTAGGTTATCAAAATGAGGTGCGCTGTGCACGGCACGCTGGGCATACGGACATGGAGGCGTACGGATTTACCTGAACAGGCGCTGCCCTTGCTCACGAAAGGAGGCGGTAATCTGCTAGAATTAGTGTCACGCAATTGACACGCTAGGGCGGGTAGACTAGATTCGGCTGGCACTGCTAGGTCTGGTTCATAAGAATCCACCATGAGCTATCAACCGATTGAGAATTACGGAATCATTGGCAACATGCACACTGTTGCCCTGGTCGGTATGAACGGTTCGATCGACTGGTTCTGCATGCCCAGTTTCGACTCGCCCAGCATATTCGGGGCAATTCTGGATGATGCCAAAGGCGGGCACTTCAAGATTGCGCCCACCGCGGGTGGTGTAACCCATAAGCAACTCTACTGGCCCCAGACCAATGTGCTGGTGACGCGATTTCTGTCCCCGGATGGCGTTGGCGAGGTTACGGACTTTATGCCAGTGGAGGCCGATGAGGAACAGTATAGACACCAGCACAATGAGCTGGTGCGCCGTGTCAGCGTGGTTCGCGGCGTGATGCGCTTTCGCGTAGAGTGCTTCCCAGCCTTCGACTATGGCCGGGACACCCATAAGGTGGTGGAACTCGCCGATTCGGGGGCCTACTTCTACTCATCCGACATCATATTGCAGCTTTCCGCCTCCGTGCCTTTGCAGCGCAGTCCTGGTCCCCACGGAGAGGGCATGGTAACGGAGTTTACCCTGCACGAGGGGCAGACCGTAGCCTTCGCCATTGGGGAGATGTGCGGCGAGTGCGGCGATTATCTGCCGCCCTTCTCCGACACGGAAAGCCAGCGGATTTTCGAGGAGACCGTCAACTTCTGGCGCTCCTGGCTGGCAACCTCCACCTACCGGGGCCGCTGGCGAGAGATAGTTGAGCGCTCGGCCTTGGTGTTGAAGCTCCTCACATATAAGCCCACCGGCGCTATTGTCGCTGCGCCCACGTGCAGCTTGCCCGAGGAGTTGGGGGGCGAACGCAACTGGGACTATCGCTATACGTGGATTAGAGACGCCGCCTTCACTCTTTATGCCCTGCTGCGCATAGGGTTCACCGATGAGGCAACCCAGTTCATGAACTGGATCGAGGCCAGAGCTGGCGAGCTAAACCCGGATGGCTCGCTGCAGATCATGTACGGCATCGATGGCCGTCACCTCCTGACAGAGGAGACCTTAGACCACTTGGAGGGTCACCGCGGCTCTCGACCGGTGCGGATTGGCAACGGCGCCTACTCTCAACTACAGTTGGACATCTACGGCGAGTTGATGGACGCCGTTTACCTCTACAACAGATACGGCCATCCCATTTCCAGAGATTTCTGGGTGCACCTGCGGGGGCTTACTAACTGGGTCTGTGACAACTGGCAGCGGCCCGACGAGGGAATTTGGGAGGTGCGCAGTGCGCAGGACCATTACGTCTACTCCAAGCTAATGTGCTGGGTGGCCATAGACCGCGCCCTGCGCATAGCCGATGCCCGCGCTTTCCCAGCGGACCGGGAAAGGTGGTACAAGACAAGAGACAGCATCTACGAGGAGATTATGAAGCGGGGGTGGAACGAACGCCGCGGAGCCTTTGTCCAGACATACGAAGGCGAGCATCTGGACGCCTCTAACCTGACGATGCCGTTGGTGTTCTTCATGGCGCCCACGGACCCCCGTATGCTTCAGACCCTGGACGCCATCAACCGCTCGCCTGAGAAGGGCGGACTGGTTTCCAACAGCCTTGTATACCGCTACAACGTAAATGTGTCGCCCGATGGCCTCAGCGGTCAGGAGGGCACCTTCAATATCTGCACCTTCTGGCTGGTGGAGGCCCTTACCCGGGCCGGCCGCTCCGATCAGGCGCGCTTGGAACAGGCCCAACTCATGTTTGAGAAGATGCTTGGGTACGCCAACCACTTGGGACTCTACGCCGAGGAGACCGGACACAGTGGCGAGAGCCTGGGCAACTTTCCTCAAGCCTTTACGCACCTGGCCCTCATCAGTTCGGCCTTTAACTTGGACCGCGCCTTAGACGGGCTGTTTTGATAATAGAGAGACTCCTGCCTACCGCTGAGGACTCCCTTAGAAACTTGGACCCTGCTGGGGTTCTTGCAATCTATTGAAGGCACAGCCGCGAGGGAATTATGGCAAGAGGCCGCAGACCTTTGAGGAAGAGCAAGCGTGCCGGTAGGCGACGACAAAACAGACGCTTGACCGGCTCCCGCGTCCTACGCTGGGGACTGCCCATTGTGCTGTTGCTGGTAGGCTTCTACGGTTACGTCTCCTATTCCATGGCATCCGGTGTGACCAAGGTTGACAGAAGCCCATTGGAAGGGCATCCCACCGAATACGGACTGCCCTACGAGAACGTGGCGTTCTCTCCGCGCGGCGACGAGTGGGATGACATTGTCTTGACAGGCTGGATCATTGAGGAGGAGAGGAATGAGTTGACGGTGATACTGGTCCATGGTCTGAACAGAAACCGCACCGGAGACAATGCTCTGGAGCTGGCCAGAAGACTGTTTGAACGCGATTTCAACGTACTGTTGTTTGACATAAGGGGTCACGGCGAGTCGAGCGGCGACCGGTTGTCAGCCGGATACTTTGAGAAGTGGGATGTTCTGGGCGCGTATGACCTCCTGGTGCAGAGAGGCGCGCCGCCAGGGAAGGTGGGTTTGTTGGGCTGGTCATTGGGTGGGGCTACGGCTCTGTTGGCTGCTGCCGAGGAGCCCGCGATCAAGGCCGTGGTAGCGGACAGCTCCTTCGCTGACGTGCACGACCTGATTGCCCAGGAGACGGCCCGTGCCACGGTCTTTCCCCAGTGGGTGGTGCCTGTGTTCGTTCCGGGCATGAAAATCGTATCCCGCGTTCTGTACGGCATAGACGTAGGCGCCATAGTGCCGGAGAAAGCGGCGGGAACCCTGGGCTATCCTATCCTGGTGATTCACGGCGAAGCGGACGAACGCGTCCCGTCAGAGCAGAGCGTCCGCATACACGCCGCCGCGGCGGTGGGCAGCGAGCTTTGGCTGTCCCCGGGTTCCGAACACGCCGATGCCGTAATTGACGCGCCGGACGAATACGTGGAACGGGTTGGCTCCTATTTTCGCGGCCGGCTCGGTGAGAACGTGACGGGATTGTGGTGAGACCGCCCATTGCAACGGTCGCAGCAGCGATGCTGTCATTGCCAAGCAGGCGTCGCAATACTATACTGCGAGGCTACAGACAGGGGGCGGTTAGCTCAGCTGGTTAGAGCGTCGCGTTGACATCGCGGAGGTCACTGGTTCGACTCCAGTACCGCCCACCACGAATCTCCGAACATCCCTTAGTTCTCTTTCGCTATGTTCAGTAACCTGCGCCAGAGAGGAAGTGTCAGTATGCTGACGGCCTTTGACATCTGTTGTCGTATGTGCGGATGTGATCGACCGTCCCGTTAAGGCGCCACGCAAAGGTCAGAGATGCGTCCAAGCGCTCCTGTCTCGCTAGAGCATAACGCGCTGAGTGGGGCAGGCTCGGCGGCTCGCTTGACCCAACGAGGACTGCGTCAGGTCACCTGCCCCACCCTGCTGAATTATAACCGCATGTGTGTTACTTGCGTGTAACTTTTGAGCTAATATTCCGTGATATTATATAATTTACTCAACTTAACATGGGTAAGACAACCCTGTTCGTTGGAATTCGTGGCCTCTTTGGAGTGAACGTTGCCAAAGGCCTGGTAGACCTGGCGGCTTGCGGTTGACAAGGCTGGCCGTAGAAGCTAGAATAGCCGATTGTTGCCATCTACGATGGCTCGGCTACTTATGCTTGGGCTGGGAAACACATGCCTACGGTAAACCAACTGATACGCAAGGGTCGCAAGAATCTGCACAAGCGCACCAAAGCGCCTGCGCTCAGGTTCGTGCAAAACTCGCTGCGTAATCGTACCGTGAGAGGTCCCGGTTGCCCGCAGCGCAGAGGCGTCTGCGTTCAGGTTAAAACCGTAACCCCCAAGAAACCAAACTCCGCGTTGCGCAAGGTGGCGCGGGTGCGTCTCACCAACGGGATAGAGGTCACGGCCTACATTCCGGGCGAAGGCCACACTCTCCAAGAGCACTCGGTGGTCTTGGTTCGTGGAGGCAGGGTGAGGGACGTTCCCGGGGTGCGCTACCACATAGTTCGCGGCGCTCTGGACTCCACCGGCGTATCGGACCGCAAGCAAGGCCGCAGCAAGTACGGATCCAAGAAGGGCTAGAGCAACTCAGGCGGTCATTATGTCCAGAAGAAGGCGAGCAGAGCGCAGGCAGGTCATGCCCGATCCCAGGTATGGGAGCGAAGAGCTTGCCCGATTCATCAACCGCGTAATGATTGGCGGCAAGAAGTCCGTTGCCCAGAGGATTGTCTACTCTGCTTTGGCCAGACTGGAGGAAGAAGCGCACCGCCCAGGGCTTGAGGTTTTCCAGCAGGCTATGCGCAACGCCACACCGGCCTTGGAAGTAAAGCCACGCCGCGTCGGCGGAGCCACCTACCAGGTTCCGGTAGAGGTCAGGGCGGATCGGCGTCAAGCGCTAGCCATGCGCTGGCTCATTACATCGGCGCGCTCTCGCAGCGGGCTGCCGATGTCTGAACGGTTGTATAGAGAGCTCCTGGAAGCCTCCCGAGGTGAGGGAGCGGCAGTGAAGCGGCGGGAGGACTTGCATCGTATGGCTGAGGCCAACCGGGCCTTTGTCCACTATCGCTGGTAGTGCCCCGCATATATTTAATTCCCCTACACGGGTTTGGATCTCGGAGTCGACTATCCTCATGGATGAGATTCGTAACATAGGGTTTATTGCGCATATCGACGCTGGTAAGACCACCGTCACGGAGCGGGTGTTGTTTCTTTCCGGGCTGACCCACAAGCTGGGAAGCGTGGACGAGGGCACTGCGGTGATGGACTGGATGGACCAGGAGCGTGAACGGGGCATCACCATCACGGCCGCTGCCGCCACCACCTTCTGGAAAGAGCACCGGATCAACGTCATAGATACGCCCGGCCACGTAGATTTCACCGCGGAGGTGGAGCGCAGCCTCCGTGTCCTCGATGGCGGAGTGGTCGTTTTCGATGCCGTGGCAGGCGTGCAGCCCCAATCGGAGACGGTATGGCGCCAGGCCGACAAGTACCGCGTGCCCCGCATCTGCTTCATCAACAAGATGGACCGCGTCGGCGCCAACTTCCAAAGAGCCATCGATATGATACGGCACCGCCTGAAGGCCAACCCCGTACCCATACAGATGCCCATTGGCAGCAACTCCGAATTTCAGGGTGTGGTGGACATTCTGGAAGAAAAGGCGCTCATCTATACCGATGGAAGCATCCTGGCGGAGGAAGCCCCTATCCCAGAGGAGTGCCGGGAAGAGTACCTCAACTATAGAGATGCCCTGATGGAGAAGGTGGCCGAGACGGACGAAGCACTTCTCATCAAGTACCTGGAGGGGGAGGAGATATCCTCCAGCGAATTGCGCTCCGCTCTGCGGCGCTCCACAATCCAGAACCATATTGTACCCGTGTTGTGCGGCACGGCGCTGCGCACCAAGGGCATTCAGCCTCTGCTGGACGCCATAGTCGACTACCTCCCGTCTCCGTTGGACGTTCCCCCCGTGACGGGCGTTCATCCCAAGACAGGGGAAGAGATGCTTAGGGAACCCGGCACGGATGAGCCGTTCTCCGCGCTGGCTTTCAAAGTAGTTACAGACCCATATACGGGCCGCTTGGTGTACCTGCGCGTGTACTCTGGCAAGGTGACCAGCGGTTCCACTGTTTACAACGTCACCAAAGGCCAGCGTGAACGAATGGGCCGCATTCTCAAAATGTTTGCCGACCGCAGAGAAGAGGTTAGCGAGCTCCAGGCCGGTGACATAGCCGCTACGGTTGGCCTCAAAAATACCTTTACCGGCGATACCCTTACCGCAGAGAACTCACAGGTCCTGCTGGAAGCCATCCGTTTCCCCCAGCCTGTCATCACCATGGCTATAGAGCCAAGAAGCAAGGCGGACCAGGACAGGCTTACCGATGCTCTGGTCAAGCTGGCTGAAGAAGACCCCACCTTCATCATGAGGTTTGATCAGGAGACCGGGCAGACGGTCATCTCCGGGATGGGCGAACTGCACTTGGAGGTGTTGGTGGAGCGGCTGAAACGCGAATTCAGCGTTCAGGCCAACATAGGCAAACCCAGGGTCTCCTATCGCGAGGCTATTACGTCTGCCGTACGTGCTGAGGGCCGCTTCGTGCGCCAGACCGGAGGCCGCGGCCAGTACGGCCACGTCTGGCTGGAGGTAGAGCCGTTGGAGCGCGGCGCCGGCTTCGTATTCGAAGATAAGATAGTAGGCGGCTCCATACCCAGGGAGTACATCCCTGCCGTTCATCAGGGGATCAGAGACACCCTGGACAACGGTATCATCGGCGGCTACCCCGTGATCGATGTTAAAGCAACGCTGGTCGACGGCTCCTACCATGAAGTCGATTCATCCGAGATGGCGTTTAGGGTGGCCGGCGGCATGGGAATGCGGGAGGCTTTGCGCCGCGCCGGTTCGGCCCTGCTTGAGCCGGTCATGTCGGTGGAAGTGGTCACGCCGGGCGATTTCCTTGGCGACATACTCGCCGATCTAAGCGGCCGCCGCTCTCAGATAAACAACATGGAAGGTCAGGGAGATACTCAGATGGTCTCGGCTTACACCCCGCTGGCGGAGATGTTCGGTTACGCCACGGACTTGCGTTCCATTACGCAGGGCCGCGCCAGCTACACCATGGAGTTTGACCACTATCAGCGCGTGCCTGACAACATTGTACAGGAGGTAGTCCGCGAATAGTGCGGTACGGCAAAGCAGGAAGATATGACAACCTCAGCCCCAACACAGCATAGGCAGCGCATAAGAATAGTCTTGAAGGCGTTTGATCACCGGCTGCTTGACCAGTCGGCGGAGCACATAGTGGAAACGGCTGAGAGGGCGGGAGCCCAGGTGGCCGGGCCCATACCCTTGCCTACGTCCATCAAACGGTTCTGCGTCATCCGCTCGCCGCACGTTGACAAGAACTCCCGTGAGCACTTTGAGCTGCGTACGCACAAGCGGCTCATTGATATCCTAAGCCCCACGTCCCGTACCATCGACGCGCTGACCAGGCTGAATATGCCCGCGGGCGTCGATATATCGATAAAGTTGTAGTTGGAATAGAGATGCCAATAGGTTTACTAGGTGAAAAATTAGGCATGACCCAGGTCTTCCAAGAAGACGGCACGGCTCAGGCGGTGACGGTATTGGAGGCAGGCCCCTGCATGGTGACCCAAGTCAAGACCATGGCCAAAGACGGCTATGAAGCGGTGCAACTCAGCTTCGGGGAAAAGCGCCGGCTGAACAAAGCTGAAGAGGGACACCTGAGACAGGCGGGGAAATTCCGCTATCTCAGGGAACTGCCGCCCGCGGACCTGGACTACGTTCAGGTAGGTCAAACGGTGGATGTCTCTATATTCCAGCCCGGAGACATCATAAACGTGACGGGAACCACCAAGGGCCGCGGCTTTGCCGGAGGCATCAAGCGGCATGGCTTCAGCGGCGGGCCCAAGACTCACGGTCAGTCCGACAGGCATCGCGCTCCCGGCTCCATTGGTGCAGGCACCACACCGGGACGGGTGTTCAAGGGGAAACGCATGGCCGGCCACATGGGCAGCGTCCGAGTCACCGCTCAGAACGTAGAGGTGGTACAGGTGGACTTGGAACGCAATCTGCTGCTCATCAAAGGAAGCGTTCCGGGCGCCAACCGTCAACTCGTACTCATTCAGCACACTAATGCAGGAATCCAGCGACTGAAGCAGGAACCTATCTGGAGCAGGCCCGTTGAAAAGGCGGAACTTCCGGAAGAACCGGACGCCATTGTAGAAGCCGAAGAGCAGGTCGAGGCCACTGCGGAAGAGGCGGAAGAGCAAGAGTCCGCCGCCGAGCAGCCGGTGCAGCAACAGGAATCGGAGCAGCCCCAAGCATCAGCCCAGGCAGAGGCCTCTGAATCGATACCGGAGGCAGAAACCCTCGCAGAAGCAGAAACGGCGGATCAGGCCGAAGAAGGTTCCTCAGATGTAGCGGAGGAGCCTTCTCAATCAGAAGCTGCTCCATCTCAAGAAGAGGCGCCGGAGCCAGGCCAAGAAGGCGAAGAAAAGGAAGGAAAGAGCCAGTGAAGCTTCCCGTAATGGACATAACTGGTACGCAGGTTGGAACGCTGGAAGTCAGCGATAGTTTGTTTGGTGTTCCGGCCAACCGGCCGGTGGTGCACCAGGCTATGGTGCGCCAGCTTGCCAATGCCAGGCAGGGCACTTCCTCCACCAAGACGCGCGCCCAGGTATCGGGCGGCGGTGCCAAGCCCAGGCCTCAGAAGCATAGCGGACGCGCCAGACAGGGCAGCATACGTTCTCCCCAATACGCTGGCGGAGGCATTGTATTCGGCCCCAGCCCGCGTAGTTTCCGACAAAGCATGCCCAAAAAGATGCGCAGGCTCGCCATTCGTTGCCTGCTCTCGGACAAGGCTAGGGACAACAGGCTCACTCTTCTTCAGAACATTGACCTACCCACTTCCCGGACCAAGGAGATGATAAACGTCCTGAAAGCACTGGACGCAGCCTCCAGCACCTTGATAGTCACGCATCCACCCAGCAGCAACTTAGTCCTCTCCGCCCGCAACATCAAGAAGGTAAAAACGCTCCCCGCATCCAACATTAATGTCTTGGACTTGTTGGAACACGATCGCCTCATCATGACGGTAGACGCCGTTCACAGGGCGGAAGAGCTGTGGGCGGGCGGCGTAACATCCGCTGAAGTGGAGATGGAACCAAAGGCCAGGCCGCGCCGGCGCGCTTCGACCACCTCTGCCCGTAGCGGCAGGGGCCGTCGGACCAAGGCAAGCGCGGAGTCGGAAGCGACGGTGGAAGCAGAGTCGGAAGCGGAGGCGGAAGCGGCTGTGGAAGTAGATCCGGAAGCGGCTGTGGAAGCGGAGCCGGAAGTGGCGGTAGAACCTGAAGAAGGACGTAAGGAGGCGTAGCCATGCAACAGCTCAACATTCTCCTGCGCCCCATAGTAACTGAGAAAAGCACCGTACTCCAGGAGCGGAACAAGTACGTGTTCGAGATTACGCCTAAGGCCAATAAGATAATGGTAAAGGAGGCGGTGAAGCGCGCCTACAACGTAGAAGTGCTCCAGGTGAACATTGTGAAGAACAGGGGCAAGAGGAAACGCTTTGGCCCCCGCTGGACGCAAACACGAGACATCAAGAAAGCGATTGTGACTCTCAAGCCCGGCGATAGAATCGAGATATTCGAGGGAGCGTAGACAATGCCTTTGAAGACATATAGGCCCACAACTCCCTCCCGGCGCGGAGCGGTTTCCACCACTTTTGAAGAGTTGACCGGTTCCCGCCCTGAAAAGTCGCTCGTTGCCCCGCTGAAGCGTTCCGGAGGAAGAAATTCCAGGGGAAAGATCACAGTGCGGCGGCGCGGCGGCGGCGCCAAAAGGTCTTACCGCATCATTGACTTCAAGCGAGACAAAGTGGGGGTGCCCGGCAAAGTGGCCTCCATTGAGTACGACCCCAACCGTTCGGCAAGAATTGCCCTCATTCACTACGCGGATGGAGAGAAGCGCTACATACTTCACCCTGAGAAGTTGAAGGTGGGAGATCGCGTTGAAGCCGGCCCTGACGCCGAGATCAAGGTTGGCAACGCGCTTCCCCTGAGCCACATACCAACGGGCACCCAGGTGCACAACATAGAAATGCAACCCGGCATGGGCGGCAAGATAGTCCGCAGCGCCGGGCTGTCAGCGCAGGTGCTGGCCAAGGAGACCAACTACACCCTCATCAGATTGCCATCGGGCGAGGTTAGACGCATACTCAGCCGGTCCATGGCTACCGTTGGCGAGGTGGGGAATGCGGACAACAAGAACGTGAAGCTTGGCAAGGCCGGCAAGAAGAGACACCTTGGCAGGCGCCCATCGGTGCGGGGTGCAGCTATGACTCCCAGAGACCATCCCCATGGAGGCGGCGAAGGTCGCTCATCCGTGGGCATGCCCGGGCCGAAAACGCCCTGGGGTAAGCCCGCCCTGGGCTTCAAGACGCGCCGAAACAGGCGTACCGATAATATGATAGTCCGCAGAAGAGGCAATAGGAGGTAGGGTAGGTAAGTTATGTCACGCTCGATAAAGAAGGGGCCTTACGTGCACCCAAAGCTGGCAAAGAAAGTGACGGCGGTACAGAGAAGCGGGTCTCGCACGGTAATCCGCACCTGGTCGCGCGCTTCCATGATCATGCCGGATATGTTGGGATTAACCATTGCCGTTCACGACGGCCGCCGCCACGTGCCTATCTTCGTTACTGAGAACATGGTTGGACATCGCCTGGGAGAGTTCGCCCCCACCCGGACGTTTCGGGGTCACTCTTCCAAGTCTGAGCGCACCAGTTCTGTGAGGTAAGCATGCCTGCACAAGCCACAGCCAAGAATATAAGCATATCCGCCAAAAAGCTGAAGTGGGTGACAGCCCTGGTCCGCGGCAGAAGGGTTGATGAAGCGCTTACCGTATTGCATCATCAGCCGACCCCTGCTGCAAGAGAAGTGGCCAAAGTGCTGAAGTCGGCGGTAGCCAATGCCGAGAACAACCTACTGCTTGAGCCTGACGAGCTGAGAGTGGCGCAGATATACGCCAACCAGGCTCCATCCCTGAAGCGGTTCAGGGCTTCGGCGCGGGGACGCGCCGGACGTATAAGCAAGCGCTCCAGCCATATCACCGTTGTGGTGGACGAGGAGGTTTAATTGGGCCAGAAGACCCATCCCATAGGCTTTCGACTTGGCATCATCAAGGACTGGGACGCCAAGTGGTTTGCTGCTAAGAGCGAGACCTACCGAGATCTCCTTCAGGAGGACCTGAAGATCAGAAAGCACATCAACAAGACATACGTGGACGCCGGTATAGCTCTGGTGAATATAGAGCGACCCAGCAATGATTTGGTGATCACCATGCATACTTCGCGCCCCGGCATCGTCATTGGACGTGGCGGCCAGCGTATAGAAGAGCTGCGGCGGGACATTGAGAACATCACCGGCAAACGCGCCAGGGTCAACGTCCAGGAGATCCGCCAGCCGGAGCTGAATGCTTACCTAGTGGCTAGGAACATCGCCGACCAGCTTGAGCGCAGGGTGGCTTTCCGCCGCGCCATGCGGCAGGCTTTGTCCAGGGCCATGCAGGCCGGAGCTCAGGGTATCAAGATTGTCACCTCTGGCCGGCTGGGAGGCAACGAAATAGCCCGTAAAGAGAAAGCCATGGATGGACGCGTCCCCCTGCATACGCTGCGCGCCGATATAGACTACGGATTGGCCGAGGCTGCCACCACCATGGGCAGAATAGGCATCAAGGTCTGGTTGTACAAAGGTGACATTCTGGCGCAGCAGCAGGAAGAGGTAGAGGAGCTGGGCACAATAGAGGTGACACTCCAGGCCGGTGATACCGATTCGGAGAGAGATGGCCTTGATGAGGTTCTGACGTCCGGCAGTAGTAGGAGTGCTAATGCCGGCGATGTTCAGGATGATTCAGTGAAGGATACGGAGGCACAGGATGTTGCAGCCGAAGAGAGTTAAGTATCGCAAAACGCATCGCGGTCGCATGCGTGGAGCATCTCATACCGGTAATCAGGTTCTCTTTGGCGATTTTGCCTTGAAGGCAATGGAGCCCGCCTGGATCACGGCGCGCCAGATTGAGGCGGGCCGTCGAGCCATTACGCGTCATGTGCGCAGAGGCGGCAACATCTGGATCCGGGTTTTCCCGGACAAGCCCATCACCAAGAAACCAGCGGAAACGCGGCAGGGATCAGGCAAAGGCCCCGTGGACCAGTGGGTTGTCGTGGTCAAGCCGGGCAGGATCCTCTACGAAATCTCAGGCGTTCCTGAGGATACTGCAAAAGAGGCTTTGCGCCTAGCTTCTCACAAGATGCCCATAGACGTCCGCATCATTGCCCGGCAAGACGCTCACGTCTCCGCCGGAGCGGGAGAGTAATCGTGCGTATATATGAAGTAAGGGCTTTGTCCCAGGAAGACTTGGAGAAGGAGTTGCAAGAGACCTACAAAGAGGCGTTGACCATACGCTTCCGGCTCTCCACGCGGCAGTTGAGCGATACTTCTCAACAAAGAAAGGTGCGCAACAAGATAGCTAGGATCAAGACCGTGCTGCGGGAGCGTCAACTGTTGGAGCAGGCGAAATGAGCGCTGCAAACCGCAAAAGACGCATTGGTCAAGTGGTCAGCGATAAGATGGATAAGACCGTGGTGGTCGCTGTCCAGTGGCGGCAGCGGCATCCCATATATCGCAAGAGCATACGCCGCATCTCCAAGTTCCACGCACATGATGAGCAGAACGACGCCCGCATAGGCGACCGGGTGCTGATAGTAGAGACCAAGCCGTTGTCCCGCCTCAAGCGGTGGCGTATAGCCGAAATACTAGAACGACACGAAGTGCCGGAGATAGCGCCCCAAGAGATAGGCGCGGACATAGAGGAAGAGATCGCCCAGCCGGAGGCTGCCGTAGCCGTAGCAGACGCCCCTCAGATTGAAATGGCGGATACGGTCGAACAAGAGTCGGCTGAGGAAGCTGAACAGGAGTCGGCTGAGGAGCCGGAACAAGAGTCGACTGAGGAAGCTGAGCAGGAGCCAGCTGAAGAGCCGGAGCAGGAATCCGCTGAAGAGGCTGAACAGGAACCGGCTGAGGAGCCAGAGCAGGAATCCGCTGAAGAGGCTGAGCAGGAACCGGCTGAGGAGCCGGAACAAGAGTCGACTGAGGAAGCTGAGCAGGAGCCAGCTGAAGAGCCGGAGCAGGAATCCGCTGAAGAAGCTGAGCAGGAACCGGCTGAGGAACCAGAACAGGAGTCGGCTGAGGAGGCTGAGCAAGAGCCAGCTGAAGAATCTGAGCAGGAATCGACTGAAGAAGCTGAGCAGGAGCCGGTTGAAGAGAAGGAAAGTAAGGAAGGACCGTGATACAGACTTACTCCAGACTTAAGGTAGCCGATAACTCAGGCGCCAGGGTGATCATGTGCATCAATATCCCGGGCGGCACCCGAAAGCGCTATGCTCGTGTGGGTGACATCATCGTTGCCGCCGTGAAGGAGGCCACGCCCAACGCCCCGGTGAAATCTGGAGACGTGGTCAAAGCGGTGGTGGTTAGGACGTCTCAACCCTATCGACGTCCTGACGGCTCGCATATCCGGTTCGATGACAATGCAGCCGTAGTCCTCACGGATCAGCTCTTGCCCAGGGGCACCCGCATCTTCGGCCCGGTGGCTAGAGAGCTGAGGGACAAAGAGTATATGCGGATAGTCTCCCTGGCTCCGGAGGTCCTCTAGTGAACATTAGAAGGAACGATACGGTTGAGGTCATCTCCGGCAAGGACGCCGGAAAGAGGGGTACGGTTCAGGCTGTCCAGCCTGACAAGAACCGGCTCACCGTGGAAGGCGTCAATATGGTTAGAAAGCACCAGCGCCCTACCTCTACCCTGCGTCAGGCCGGCATAATCCAGATGGAAGCCGCTTTCAATGCTTCAAAGGTTATGCTGGTTTGCCCAAACTGCAACAAAGCGGTTCGCGTTGGGCGCACGTACCTTGACGATGGTCGTAAAGTACGGGTGTGCCGTTCCTGCAAAGAAATGATCGATAGATAGAAGACCGTTATGGAAGAAGAACAAAAGCAACCAAAACCAGAATCCACCCGGGGCCGGAAGAGTTCGGCCTCTTCCCAGCGCGGAAGCCGAGCCAGGCAGCAGAGCACTCAAGAAAACGGCTCTCAGCCTGCTGCCAACCCCGTGCCGGCTCTGCTGCTCAAGTACCGGCAGGAGTTTGTGCCTCAGCTCATCAGCGAGTTTGGCTACAAGGTCCCTCTACAGGCCCCGCGCATGGAGAAAGTCGTGATGAACGTGGGCCTGGGAGAAGCGCTGACCAACTCCAACGCCATTGACTCCGTATCTCAAATGCTGACCGCCATCTCCGGTCAGAGGCCCGTGGTTACCAGGGCCAGGAAGTCCATAGCAGGCTTCAAGATCAGGGACGGCATGCAGATTGGCGTCATGGTCACTCTGAGGGGACGCCGCATGTATGAATTCATGGAGAGGCTCATCAATGCCGCACTCCCCCGCATACGGGACTTCCGCGGCGTGCCCAGAACCAGCTTCGATGGACGAGGGAATTATTCGTTAGGCATTAGAGAACAGATCATCTTCCCAGAGATTGACTACAACCGTATAGACCGCATCCGCAGCTTCCAGGTGACCTTTGTCACCACTGCGCAGAAGGATGAAGAAGCATACCGCCTCCTGGAGATGTTCGGAGTACCGTTTGCCAGGGAGAGGCTCGACTGAGGTAAGAATGGCCAAAGCAGCAAAAGTAGCCAAATGGCGGAAGCCGCCAAAGTTCAAAGTACAGCATCACAACCGTTGCAACCTCTGTGGGAGGCCAAGAGCGTATATTCGCCACTTTGGACTGTGCCGCATTTGTTTCAGAACGCTTTCTCTACGCGGTGAGCTTCCCGGCATTAGAAAGGCTAGTTGGTAGGTGCTACTGTGACTCAAACGGATCCCATAGGGGACATGCTAACGAGGATACGCAACGGCATTGCCGTGCACCGTGATTGGGTGGCCACCCCGCCATCCAAGCTGAAGAGAGCCATCCTTGAGCTTCTGAAGAAGGAAGGCTTCATAAGTGACTATCATCTGTTCCAAGAAGAGGCCGGAGAGGTGCTGCGCATCAGACTCCTCTACGATGAGGACAACCAGTCCGTTATAAAGGGACTCAGGCGCATCAGTAAGCCGGGCTTGCGAGTGTACGTCGACAAGAAGCAGCTTCCTCGCTTCTACGGCAGCCGCGGCCTGTCGGTCATATCCACATCTAGGGGCTTGCTGAGCGGACAGGACGCTTGGCGACGGGGAATAGGCGGAGAAGTACTATGTTACGTTTGGTAGGAACATGTCCAGAATAGGCAGACAGCCAATAGATATACCGTCAGGGGTCAATGTCACGGTAGAGGCCGGTCTTGTCAGAGTAGAGGGTCCCAAAGGCTCTCTGGCTCAACAGATCAGAGACGGCATAAACGTGGTAGTGGACGACTCGCAGGTTCTGGTGACCAGGGAATCCGAAGCTAGAGAGCACCGTTCCCTGCATGGATTGACGCGCACTTTGATAGCCAACATGATCACAGGCGTCTCCCAGGGATTCCAAAAGACCTTGGACATAGTTGGGGTGGGATATAGAGCCCAGCAATCCGGTAGCAACGTGATAGTCCAAGTCGGCTATTCCCATCCTGTGGAAGTGCAGCCCATGGAAGGCGTAGACCTTGAAGTACAGGGCAACAACCGTATACACGTGAACGGCATAGACAAACAGCTGGTGGGAGAGATGGCCGCCCGTATCAAGAGGATACGCCGCCCCAACGCCTACACCGGCAAAGGGATAAGGTATCTTGACGAGCGTGTCCGTCTCAAACCAGGGAAGAGTGCGGCGAGGGCTAGGTAAACATGGCTCGAAAACAAAACAGGACACACAGCAGACGCTCTAGGCATCTCCGGGTACGCAAGAAGGTGGCGGGGACAGCCGAGCGGCCCAGGTTGAGCGTGTTCCGCAGCCTGCGCCAGGTATACGCTCAGGTCATAGACGACTCAACAGGCCGTACGATTGCTGCTGCCTCCAGCCGGTCTCTAGAGCAGAATGGAGCGAGTATGGTAAAGACACAGGCCGCAGCCGCCGTGGGCAAACAGATTGCGGAGGCGGCAAACAAGGCAGGTGTTACCAGGGTTATCTTTGATAGAGGGGGATATCAATACCACGGTAGGGTCAAGGCGCTGGCCGATGCTGCCCGTGAGGGAGGTCTTGAATTCTAATGGTGGACCAGATGAATAGAGTTATCGATGACCTGGATAGGGAGCAAGTAACCCTTACCGAGCGGGTTGTCAACATTCGCCGTGTTGCCAAAGTCGTCAAGGGCGGACGACATCTCACTTTCAGCGCCCTCGTCGTGGTCGGTGACGGCCAGGGTAGGGTCGGTTCCGGTTTAGGCAAAGCCATCGCTATACCTGACGCCGTGAGAAAAGGCGCCACCATTGCGCAAAAGACGTTGATTACTGTGCCTCTGAAAGGCACCACGGTACCCTTTCAGGTCAAGGCCAAGTACGGCGCCGCTCAGGTGATGCTAAAGCCTGCTCCTCCTGGAACAGGAATCATTTCAGGGCCGTCCATGCGCGCCGTGCTGGACATGGTTGGCGCAAAAGACGTTGTGGCCAAGTCTCTGCGCAGTCAGAACCCTATCAATGTTGTAAGAGCTACCGTGGAGGCATTGAGACAGCTGGCAATGTTTGCGCCTGAACAGGAGGAAGCCCCAGTGGAATCTGAACAAGAATCGGCGGATTCTCCGCTGGTTGAACAGGTTGAAGAAGAGGGGGCACGGGACTACCGGCAACCAGAGAGCGGATATCCAGGCTGAGGCGTAGAATATGAGCAAGCTGCTGATAACGTGGACCAAGAGCACAATAGGTTATCCTCATACTCAGCGAAGGGTGATCAAAGCGCTGGGCTTGCGCAGGTTGCACCACACGGTGGAACACGCCGATACGCCTTCCATACGCGGCATGCTGCACAAGGTGCGGCATCTGGTTAGAGTTGAACAATCCCAGGGATGACGGATAAATCATGAAACAGCATCAGTTGAAATCCGCCAGAGGAGCTCGTACTCGCTATAGGCGCGTGGGTCGCGGCGACGGGAGCGGCCGCGGGAACTACTCCGGGCGCGGTATGAAGGGGCAGAAGTCGCGAAGCGGCGGCAAGATGCGCCGTGGATTTTCCGGCGGCACCCTGCCCTTGATGAAGGCCCTGCCCATGTTGCGGGGATTCACCAATATATTTCGTGTGGAGTACCAGGAAGTGAACCTGGAACGTCTTCAATCGCTCCCTTCTGATGCCGTAGTGAACCCCGCAACGCTCAAGGAACTTGGCATCATAAGAAGCAGTAAGAAACCGGTTAAAATACTGGGAAGGGGCACTTTGACGACACCCCTCAACGTGACCGCCCACAAGTTCAGCAAATCGGCGCGGGCTGCAATAGAAGCAGCGGGAGGTTCGGTAGAGGTAGTATGACAACCCGTGCTTCATCCGTAAGGCAGCAGCAGTCATCTCGCCCGGCTCTTCTCCAGGCGATGATAGACGCCGTTCGTGTGCCGGACTTGCGGAACCGCATTCTCTTTGTGTTGGTTATGCTGGTGGTATTCCGCTTCCTGGCTCATGTCCCCGTCATCAACATAGACCGCAATGCCTTGAACAGCGCCTTTGAGAGCAACGCACTGTTCGGATTTATAGACCTGTTCAGCGGCGGCGGACTGCGCAACCTCAGCATAATGGCGCTGGGCGTCTATCCCTACATCACAGCATCCATAGTCATGCAACTGATGACCCCGGTCATTCCCCGTCTGCAGGCGCTTGCCAAGGAAGGCGAGGCCGGACGCCAGAGGATGAACCAGATCACCCATTACCTCATGGTGCCCATAGCCCTTGCCCAGGGGTACGGGCAGCTTACGCTGATACACCGCTTTGGCGGCCTTGCGGGCTCCGACTTTACCACCGGCCTCGGCCTGACCACCATTACCATGGTCATTTCCATGACGGCAGGCGCTGTGTTCCTGGTCTGGCTCGGTGAGCTCATCACTGAACGGGGTATTGGAAACGGGATCTCCATCATCATATTCGCGGGCATAGTGGCAGAGTTCCCTCAGCTTGTTGGGCAAGGCTTCCTTGAGCGGAACAACCTTGGCGGCCTGTTTCTACTCATCGCTATCGGCGTAGTGATCGTCTACCTAATCGTCTACTTCACGGAAGCACAGCGACGCATTCCCGTGCAATACGGCAGAAGCGTATTCAGGGGAGGCCGTATGTATCGACAATCGGGCACTACCTATGTCCCGTTGCGGGTAAACTCCGCTGGCATGATACCTCTCATCTTCGCCTTTTCCATCATGGTCCTGCCCGCCACCATGGCCAGCTACATCGCTAGCCCTACCAGCACATCGGTATGGGGTCAGGTTTCTCGTTTCTTCGAAACCTCGCTGGCGCCCACCGGGCTGACCTACTGGATCTTTCTATTCATTCTGGTAGTCGTGTTCACCTTCTTTTACACACTGGTCACGTTCCAGCAACAGAATCTGGCCGAAAACCTGCAGAAGAACGGAGGCTTCATACCGGGCATCCGGCCCGGGCGTCCCACCGCGGACTATCTCAACCGCGTCATCATACGCATAACCTGGGGCGGCGCTATCTTCCTTGGAGTTGTAGCTATCATCCCCTACTTTGCCACTATAGCAACGGACATACGCGCTATTCAGTTGAGCAGCGCTAGTTTGCTCATTATGGTCAGTGTGGCCTTGGACACGCTGAGACAGCTAGAAGCGCAGCTGCTCATGCGTAACTATGAAGGATTTCTAAGGTAGGTAAGATTTGCGGATAGTATTGCTTGGACTGGCTGGAGCCGGCAAAGGTACACAGGCCCACCTTCTCTCAGAGGAGTTGGGCGTTCCTTCTATATCTTCCGGCGACCTGTTCCGGTATCACCGGTCCCAAGGCACTGAGCTGGGGCGGCTTGCCAATAGCTACATGGAGAAGGGCGAGCTTGTCCCAGACGACGTGACAATAAGAATGATCCTTGAACGCATTGAACAGGTTGGCGGCGCGGGCTTTGTCTTGGACGGCTTTCCCAGGACACTCCCACAAGCCGGAGCTTTGGACCAGGCGTTGAACGGCATTCCAATAGAGGGCGCTGTCTACATCCAGGTTAGCGAAGACGAGCTTGTGCAACGGCTTAGCCAGAGGCTGGTCTGTGGCGGCTGTGGAGCCCCTTATTCGAGGACCGGCCTGGGCGCCGCCTCCCAGTGTGAAAAGTGTGGCGGAGTGCTATATCAGCGAGACGATGACAAGCCGGAAGTGGTAAGAAACCGCCTGCAGGTCCAGTGGCCCGGTCTCGACGAACTGCTGGTGCACTACGGCGCACAGGGAAAACTGATTGAAATCAACGGAGAGCAGCCTGCCGAACAAGTTGCCGAAGAGACCTTGCACGCTGTCTCCGGGCTTGTTGCCGTTCAATGAGCGAGGTTTGGAAGCGCTGGAGATTGAAGTATAATAGATAAGTTGACCATGCTAAACATGACTGACCTTTTATTGAACGAAATACAGCCGCGCGCCAGCGGAATCACCATAAAATCGCCGCAGGAGCTTCAAAGCATGCGCCAGGCCGGACAGGTCGTGGCGGAGGCCATAGAAGCCGTGCTTGCCGCTATTCGGCCCGGGATGAAGGCCAAGGACCTTGACCTCATAGCCGAACGGGAAATAAGACGTCTGGGCGCAGTTCCCTCTTTCAAGGGCTATCGCGGGTTCCCTGCCACAATCTGCGTCTCTTTCAACGAAGAGATAGTGCACGGCATACCGGGAGACAGGGTCATCCGCGAGGGCGACATTGTGAGCATCGACTGTGGCGCGATAGTAGACGACCACCATGGGGACAGCGCGGTAACCGTTGCTGTGGGTAGCGTGTCCCCTGAGGTTGAGCGACTCATGGAGACTACGCGCCTTAGCTTGGAAGAGGGCATCGAGGCGGCCGTTGCGGGGAATCGTATCGGAGACATCTCCGCCGCGATTCAGAGATTCGCCGAACCGGGAGGTTACGGCATAGTCAGGGAATACGTTGGCCATGGCATAGGCCGCTCCCTACACGAGGAACCTTCCGTACCTAACTTCGGCGAGGCCGGCAGGGGCCCGCTGCTCAGGCCGGGTATGGTCATTGCCATAGAGCCCATGCTCAACATGGGGGGGTGGCAGACCCGCGTCCTTCAGGATGATTGGACCGTGGTTACCGCAGACGGCTCCCTTTCGGCCCATTTCGAGCATACCCTGGCTGTAACGGAGCAGGGACCGGAAGTCCTCACCAGGCGGAACAGTGAAAGGACCCGCACCGCAGTCTGATTGCTTATGGCTAAGAAAGAGAAAGAGACCATAGAAGTGGAGGGGACGGTCAAGGAGGCCTTGCCCAACGCTACGTTCAAAGTGGAGCTGGCCAATGGACATCAGGTTCTGGCGCACATCTCCGGAAAGATGAGGATGCACTTCATACGAGTGCTCCAGGGAGACCGCGTCCTGGTGGAACTGTCTCCCTATGACCTCACCCGCGGACGAGTGACTTTCCGCTTCAGGTAGGACGATAGGAAATGAAAGTACGTTCTTCAGTAAAGAAAATGTGCGACAGGTGCAAGATAATTCGCCGTGAAGGTAGAGTTAGGGTTATCTGCACTAATCCTAAGCATATGCAGAGGCAAGGATGAGGCAGATCAGGAAACGGCATGGCGTATCACCCAAGGAGGGGGCAATATGGCGCGCATAGCGGGCGTGGACATTCCGGACAACAAGCGAGTGGAGGTCTCTTTGAGACGCATCTACGGCATAGGTCCCAAGATAGCTCTCAGAGTGTTGGACAGGGCTGATGTGAAGACCAATCCCAGGGTCAGAGACCTATCGGAAGAGGAGTTGAACAGGCTCCGGGAGGTCATAGACAAGGAACACAGAGTAGAGGGTGACCTCCGCCGCCAGGTCAACATGAACATCAGGCGTCTCATGGACATAGGAAGCTACCGCGGTCTGCGACACCGGCGTGGCTTGCCCGTCCGTGGGCAGAGGACCAAGACAAACGCACGCACCAAGCGCGGCGCGCGCAGGACCGTTGCAGGGCGCCGCCGCACCGTAGGCAAGAAGTAGGAGACCCATCAATGGCTAGAGGAAGATCAAGACCGCGCAGAAGGGAAAGAAAATTCGTTCCCAAGGGAAAGGCCTACATCCATTCCACCTTCAACAATACTTTGATCACTCTGACGGACCCGGATGGCAACGTCTTATCCTGGGGTAGTTCAGGCACGGTGGGTTTCAAGGGGGCTCGCAAGGGCACTGCTTTTGCCGCTCAGCGTGCCGCTGACTCTGCGGCGCGGCGCGCCATGGAGCATGGCGTCAGGGAAGTGGAAGTGTTGATTAAAGGCCCCGGTGCAGGCAGAGAGGCGGCTATCCGCTCCCTCCAGGCCGCCGGCATCAACGTGACAAGCATACGGGATGTAACACCCATCCCGCACAATGGCTGCAGGCCACCAAAGAAAAGGAGAGTGTAGAAGAGTATGGGTAGATATACCGGTCCTGCGTGCCGGCTGTGCCGCCGCGCAGGAGAGAAACTTTTGCTCAAGGGTGAGAGGTGCTATACACCGCGCTGTGCCATCGAGCGCAGGCGGCGTCCGCCTGGCGACCAGACGCCAAGGCGCAGAAGGGCCAGCGACTGGGGTATTCAGCTCAGAGAAAAGCAGAAGGCGCGTGTGATGTTCGGACTGTTGGAGCGCCAGTTCCGCAACTACTTTGAGCAGGCCCAGAAGAGCCCGCAGAACACGGGCGAAGCTCTGCTGCAACTGTTGGAGCAGCGGTTGGACAACGTGGTCTACCGGTTGGACTTTGCGGAGTCAAGGTCACAGGCGCGCCAGCTGGTGCGTCACGGACACTTCACTGTCGACGGTAGAAAGGTGAACATTCCTTCTTACCGCCTGAAGCCCGACCAGGTCATAGCCTGGAAGCCGGCCAATAGCGAGAAGCAGTTTGTACAAGACCTGATAGCCGGCATGCCCAGAAAAGCGGTTCCCGCGTGGCTGACTGTAGACGCCAAGAACCTCTCGGGCACTATTCTCAGGCCACCGAATGCCAGCGAGCTGGAAAGCGGTATTGAAACCAGGTTGATAGTTGAGTACTACTCTAAGTAATGTATCGCCCCAAGTGGAGGTGTTGTGTTGTTGACGCCTGTTCCTGTTCCAAACGTTGAAATCCCTCGACCTGAAATCAAGGTTGAAGATATCACGGACGGTTACGGCAAGTTCATCATAGGTCCGTTGGAGCGCGGATATGGGACCACGCTGGGTAACCCCCTGCGCAGAGTGCTGCTCGGTTCCATACCCGGCACCGCTATTACCTGGGTAAAGGTGGAGAGTGTTGCGCATGAATATTCCACCATACCCCACGTCAAAGAGGGAGTCTCAGACCTTCTTCTCAATTTCAAGGCCGTTAGGCTCCGCTCTCTGGCAGACAGACCCGGCAAGCTCAGGCTGGAAGTGACGGGAGAAGGAGAGGTCACCGCCGGAGACATCATGACGTCGGCCGACTTTGAGATAGCCAACCCTGAGCTTCACATAGCCACATTGGACTCCCCGGAAGCCAGCCTTTCCGTGGAGTTGAACGTGGAGCAGGGCACGGGCTACGTCCCAGCCGTCGAAGGCGACGGCCTGCCCATAGGCGTACTGCCCATGGACGCTATCTACACCCCCGTGCGCCGCGTCAACTTCGGTGTTGAACTCACCCGTGTCGGTCACAGGACTGACTTTGAGCTGCTGGTGCTGGAGATATGGACGGACTACACCATAAGTCCTCTGGAAGCGCTGGCCAAAGCCGGCAACATTCTGGTGGACAGGTTCTTCCTCTTCGCCAATATACGGAAGTCAG
Organism: Dehalococcoidia bacterium; assembly: GCA_965220545.1. Lineage (GTDB taxonomy): Bacteria > Chloroflexota > Dehalococcoidia > Lucifugimonadales > QGNO01 > DAOUJH01. The sequence goes on along the minus strand of CBDCQF010000011.1, from coordinate 45,306 downwards.
CCGAAGCGACGGGAGAGGTCGCGTCCCTGGCCGTGGCTGTCCCCGCGGAGGTCTACAACACACCCGTCGAAAAGCTGGACCTCTCGGCGCGGACCTTGAATTGCCTCAAACGAGCGCACATCAACCGTGTCGGCGAAGTGCTGGAAAGGGACAAGTCGGACCTCCTCAAGATACGTAATTTCGGCGAAAAGTCGCTGCGCGAGCTTTATACAAAGCTGGAAGACCTGGGATACCTCCCTGAGGAGATGAAGTCCCAGAACGGCTCTGGCAATGGCGACCTTCCCGCCGAAGAGCACCTCACCACAGTAGAAGAGGAACTTGAGCCGCTTGGACTTGCCCCGGAAAGCCAGGAGGAGCAGTTGTGAGGCATAGAGTCGCTGGAAGAAAGCTCAACCGCAACGGAGGTCAGCGCAAAGCCCTCTACCGTGGCCTTGTCCGTGATCTGCTGCTCAATGAGCGCATCACTACCACGGAGGCCAAGGCCAAAGAGGTACGCGGCCTGGCGGAGCGCGTCATCACCTATGGTAAGAAGGGGTCCCTTCACCATCGCCGGTTGGCCTTGTCCTTCCTTCCTGACAAGGATGTCATAGCCAAGGTGTTCGATGACCTCAGCGAAAGATATTCGGAACGGCCGGGAGGCTATACCCGCGTGCTCAAGCTGGCCCCGCGCAAGGGGGACGGCGCTTCCATGGCCTTGTTGGAGTTGGTGTAAGTATGCAGAGCCCGCAACCTCGCAAAGCCGCTCTCATCGTTGAGTACGACGGTACCTCCTACCGCGGCTTTCAATATCAACCCGGCGTTCCCACCGTCCAGAGCGAGATAGAGTCCGCCATTCACCGGCTGACCTTGGAGGAAGTCCGCATCAAGGCTGCGGGCCGCACCGACGTTGGCGTGCACGCCAAGGGTCAAGCCGTGGCGTTCCTCACCCGCTCCAATCTATCTGCGGACAGTTTGCTCAGGGGACTGAACCACTTCCTTCCCAGCGATATTGCCGTAAAGAAAGCCTGCTATGTAGACGCATCCTTTGATCCCCGGCGTCATGCAGTCAGCAGAGTTTACGGATACTCCATTCTCAACAGCGGCTCGCCCTCGCCGTTGCGGGAGCGCTACTCCGCCCGCGTGGCGGAATCGCTCGATGAGGAGGCCATGCGCCTCGCCCTGGATTGCATGATAGGAGAGCACGACTTTGCGCTTCTCAGCGGCCCGGTGCCGCCGGGAAAGAGCACCGTGCGGCGTATCCTGGCCGGCGCCGTGAACCGTGATGACGATACGGTGAGGTTTCAAGTGGAGGCCAACGCCTTTCTTCCCCATCAGATGCGCCGTATTGCCGGACTGCTGGTGGCTATAGGCAACGGCCGCGCCTCCCCTGAGGCTGTCCCCGCCACGCTGCACGGTCGCAGCAACCCTTGGAGCTCAGGTCTGGCCAGAACAATGCCTCCCCAAGGCCTTTGCCTGCTGCAAGTTAACTACAAGGACTTTCTACCCAATGGCTACTAAACACAACAAGACACATACAGCAAGACAGGTGGATATAACCTCTGAATGGAAGGTTGTGGACGCTGCTGGCAAGCCGCTTGGCAGGCTGGCCAGCGAGATAGCGCGTGTCTTGCAGGGCAAGCACAAGCCGGTCTACACGCCCAACATCCTTACCGGAGACTACGTCATTGTTCTCAACGCGGCTCAAGTAGCGGTTACGGGCAAGAAGCTGGAGCAAAAGAAGTATTACCGTCACTCCGGCTATCCCAGCGGCCTGCGTACTACCACGCTTCAACGACTTCTGGACAGGCACCCGGAAAGGGCTATCCAGCACGCCGTAAAAGGTATGCTGCCCAAGAACACCCTTGGCCGACACATGCTCCGCAGGATGAAGGTATACGCCGGAGCTGAGCATCCCCATGAAGCGCAGGTCACCGCGACGGAAAGAAGGCAAGCCCTTCTAGCTGCCGAAGAGCCAATGGAAGAAGCGCCTGCAACGCCGGTCGGCGGCGCGGAGACGGAAAGCGCAGCGACAGCAACCGTCGCTGAGGAGAACGACGCCCCGGAGGAATCGGAGGAGTAAATGACCCAGGAAACCTACTATCACGGTGTGGGCAAGCGCAAGACGGCCATTGCCCAGGTGCGCCTCTACATACAGCCGGGAGGCATAGTCATCAACGGCAAGCCCATAGAGGAAGTGATTCCCTGGAGGCCATGGCAAGAGATGGCGATTCGACCCTTAGAGGTCACCAGCAGTGGAGGAAGGTACAGCGCACAGGTCAAGGTCAAGGGCGGCGGTCCCAGCAGCCAGGCCTGGGCCATTGGACATGGCATAGCCAGGGCGCTGGTGTCCTTGGACGAAAGCTACCGGAAGCCCTTGCGAGAGCACGGCCTCCTCACCCGCGACGCCAGGATCAAAGAGAGCAAGAAGTACGGCTTGAAACGCGCCAGGAAGGCCCAGCAGTACAGCAAGCGTTAGTTTCTTAAACCCCTGCCAGGTTTCTGCCCTCGTCCAGCAGTTGCTTCACCGCGTCCTCGCTGGAAGCCTCCGCATAGATGCGCAGCAGAGGCTCCGTTCCTGAGAACCGTATCAGCAGCCAAGCGCCGTTCTCCAACATAAACCGCACACCGTCCGTCTCGTCACGGCTTACCACCTTGGAGCCGCCCAGGGCGTCCGGTCTCTGAGCGCCTACCCGTTTCTCCGTGGCTTGGCGGTTCTCCGGCGAGAACGGTACGTCCAGGCGGTCGTAATAATGGGGTCCCAGCTTGCTGAAGAGATAGTCCAGCAGCTCAGAGGGGCGCTTTCCCGTCTTTACCACCATGTCCAGCAGGAAAAGGCCACTTAGGATGCCGTCTCGTTCCGGCACGTGCCCTCTAAAGGCAAAGCCGCCGCTCTCTTCGCCCGCCGTCAAAGCGTTTTCCCGCATCATCACCGGACCCAGGTACTTGAAGCCTACTGCGGTTTCGTACACCGGCACGTCGAACAGCTTTCCCAGGCGGTATATCATGCTGGTCATAGTGGTCGACTTCACCAGCGCTCCACGCTCCTGCCGCTGTTCCAGGAGATACAGAGCTAGCAGGGTGAACGTCTGCAAAGTGGTGATGAACCTGCCCTTCTCGTCCACAAGTCCCACGCGGTCTGCATCCCCGTCCAGCGCTATGCCAATGTCAGCGCCGTTAGATTTTATCCATTCCGAAAGCGGCATCAGGTTATGCGCCACCGGCTCAGGCTGTTGCATGCCGGGAAAGGCCGGGTTGCGCTCCCCACGCAGTTCTGTGACCGTAGTGCGGCCTCCGTCTAGCAGTTTGGGAAGATAGCCCGCGCCTGCGCCGTGCATCGCGTCCACCGCTACCTTCAAGCCGCTGTCCCTGATAGCGGACAGATCGACGAGATTTGCCACATGGCTCAAATATGGAGTCGATGCGTCGATGTATTCCAGCACTCCTTGCTTGAGAGCCTCATCCGGAGATAGCGATTGAATGGAGTCCCTGGGGAACTGGTTTATCTCGGCTTCCAACGCTTCGACCTCTTCCGTCGATGCGCTGCCGCCGTAGTCGGGCTTGTACTTGTACCCGTTCCAGTTCGCCGGGTTGTGGCTGGCCGTGATTATGGCCGCGCCCCCGGCGTGACGGTCGATGACGTTGTAGCTCACCACCGGCGTTGGCGACGCTGCGTTGCAGAGATAGGTTGGGACACCCATTGCCGTGGTTACCCCTGCCACTTCAGCGGCGAACTCTTCCGATAGGAATCGAGTGTCGTAGCCGACTAAAAGGCCTCTCTCCGCCAGGTTGTTCTTCTTCAGATATTGCGCCGTACCCGCGGCACAGGCCCTTACGTTATCGGCAGTGTATTCCCAGCCTATGACAGCCCGCCATCCGTCCGTTCCAAAGCGGATGGTCATCCGGGCCTCTCTGATGCCAGAGCTGTCACAGCCCGGCCTCAGCCTTCAGCATCTCCGCCTTGTCCGTCCGTTCCCAGGGCACACCGAGCTCCTCACGCCCGAAGTGGCCAAACGACGCTGTGTCTTTGTAGATTGGGCGGCGCAGGTCAAGCTGGTTGATGATGGCTCCTGGCCGTAGGTCGAAGTGGCGGTCTATCAGGTCCAGAATCACCTGGTCCGGCACTCTGCCAGTTTCGAAAGTCTCTATGCTGATGGATATGGGGTGAGCGACGCCTATTGCATAGGAGAGCTGAACCTCTGCCCTGTCTGCCAGACCTGCCGCGACCACGTTCTTCGCCACCCATCTTGCCGCATACGCGCCGGAGCGATCGACCTTCGTGGGGTCCTTGCCAGAAAATGCGCCGCCTCCGTGCCGTGCCGCGCCTCCGTAGGTGTCCACCAGTATCTTGCGCCCGGTAAGACCGGTGTCAGCATGCGGCCCTCCCATCACAAATCCGCCCGACGGATTGATGAAGAGCTTTGTGTCTTTGTCCATCAGGTTGGAGGGCACTACGGGCTTGATCACGTGTTCGTTCAAGTCTTCGCTTAGCTGCTCCAGGCTCACCTTCGGCGAGTGCTGCGCGCTCAGTACCACAGTGTGCACCCGTTTCGGCGTTCCGTGGTCGTATTCAATAGTAACCTGCGACTTGCCGTCCGGCCTCAGGTAGTCCAGTATCCCTTCTCTCCTTACCATGGAGAGACGCTGGCACAGCTTGTGAGACAGCGATATAGGCAACGGCATCAGTTCCGGGGTCTCGGTGCAGGCGAAACCTACCATCATGCCCTGGTCTCCCGCTCCTACCTCCTCTTCCGCCTCTTTGTTGTGCCCGTCCCGTGTTTCCAGGGAATGGCTCACTGCCTCTGAGATCTCCGGCGATTGCTCCTGCACGGAGATCATCACTCCGCACGTGTTGAAGTCAATGCCGTAGTTGGCGTTTGTGTAGCCTATGTCCCGGATGGTGTCTCGTGCGATTTGGCTTATGTCTACGTAGCAGCTGGTGGTGATTTCACCCATCACTACTACAAGTCCCGTTGTGGTGCTCACCTCGCAGGCGACACGGGCGTTGGGGTCCTCCGCCATTATGGCGTCTAGGACCGCGTCAGATATCTGGTCGCACAGTTTATCGGGATGGCCTTCCGTCACCGATTCCGAGGTGAACAGATAGGAAGGCGATTCCATGAAGCTCAGACCCATCGATGATATCCTCCTCTAGCGCGATTGCTTAGCATCTAAGTGCCTACCTCCCAACTGGTGAGGTATTCCCCCTGTTCCGCTGTAAGCGTGTCTATGGCAACTCCTAGAGAGGACAGTTTGAGCCTGCCCACCTCGCGGTCTATCTCCTTGGGTACGGGGTAGACATCCGGTTCCAGAGGCTCACCCCGCTTTGCCAGGTATTCCACGGCAAGGGCCTGGTTGGCAAAGCTCATGTCCATTACTGCAGAGGGGTGGCCTTCCGCGGCTGCCAGATTGATCAACCTTCCCTCACCCAGCAGGTACAGCTTCCGACCGTCCTCCAATGAGTATTCCTCCACCGACTCGCGGACCTGACGGTGCGTCTCAGACATCTCCTCCAGCGCCGGGATATTAATTTCAACGTTGAAGTGGCCGCTATTGGCCAGCACGACGCCGTCGCTCATAGCCTCCAGGTGCGCCTTGTCGATTGTATTCATGCCACCGGTGACGGTGATGAACACCTCTCCTACCTTGGCGGCCTCTTCCATCGGCATGACTTGGAATCCGTCCATCACTGCTTCCAGGGCGCGTATCGGATCGACTTCCGTTACTATGACGTGGCTTCCCATACCCTTGGCCCGGCTGGCCACGCCCCGGCCGCACCATCCGTAGCCTGCTACCACAACCCTGCGGCCCGCCCACAGCATGTTGGTGGCGCGCGTGATACCGTCCAGGGTGCTCTGTCCCGTCCCGTACCGGTTGTCGAAGAAGTGCTTTGTATCGGCTTCGTTCACCGCTATGATCGGGTAGCGTAGCTTGGAGTCTCCCGCAAGAGCGCGCAAGCGGATTACGCCGGTGGTGGTCTCCTCAGTTCCCCCGATGATGTTGTCGATTAGATCCTGGCTCTCTGTGTGTATGGTTGCCACCAGATCAGCGCCGTCGTCCAGCGTTATATGGGGACCGTGTTCCAACGCTGAGCGGATGTGCTCGTAGTACGTATCGTTGTCTTCACCTCTTATGGAGAAGGTGGGTATGCCGTATACCTCCACCAGGGCGGCGGCAACGTCGTCCTGGGTGCTCAGCGGGTTGCTGGCGCACATTGCGACCTGGGCTCCGCCGTCTCGCAGCGCCAGGGCCAGATTGGCCGTCTCAGTGGTTACGTGGAGGCACCCTGATATGCGCAGCCCTTCCAGGGGGCGCTCTTTGCTGAATCGCTCCCTGATCAGCCGCAATACCGGCATCTCCCTAGCCGCCCACTCTATGCGGTCGACTCCCTGGTGGGCCAGCGCCAGGTCCTTCACGTCTCCCGGTGTTTTTTGAACTGTCAACGGTTCCCTCCTTCAACCCGGTAGGATGCGCCTACGTCCTATCCTCTGGGACAAGCCTCTATTGGGCGCACGAGACGCCCGCAGAGCTATTCGCCATCTTCCGTTTTCTTGGTGGTGCGCCTGGTGCGCTTGGGCTTCTCCTCAGCGGCCTTGTTGTCATCGGCCGCCGCGGTGGTGCGTCGCGTCCTCTTCGGCTTTTCCTCTGCAGTTGCCTCGGCCGCCTTGGTCCGCCTCACCCTGCGAGCTCCGGTTGCCTCTGCGGTGGCTACCTGAGCTACAGCGGCTTCTTGGTCCTGTGCCTGGGCCGTACGGCGGGAGCGCCTGGGAGCCCTGGCCGCCACCGCTTCGAGCGGGGTTTCCACCAGCCGGGGAGTTGTTCGTTGCCTTGATGGCGACGGTATTGTTCCTGCCAGCACCGCCGCCTTGCGCAGGGCTTCGTATCTCTTCCTCTTCTGGCGGTGCTTCATCATCGCCACTCGTTTGCGCTTATTCATCTAAACTCCTAAGTTGTATTGACTGCTAAGGTTCGTTTTGATAGCTGGTGGGATATCCCCGGTCTATCCAGGCCTGAGTGCCATCTTCTATATTGAACAGCGTCTCTGGAGATCGCCCCATCGCCGCCGCCATCTCGCAGGCCAGGGCGCTGCGCACGCCCTGGGCGCAGATGAACAGCAGCTTCCTGTCTGCCGGCAGCTCATCCACGCGGGAGATCACTTCGTCCACCGGAATGTGGACAGCGCCCTTTACGTGGCCGTCCACCCATTCGTCCATTTGGCGTACGTCTACAACAACGGAATCACCGCCTTGATACAGCTCGTGCGCCTTCTCTACCGATATTCTGCTGAACGGCTCCTGTTGACTTGTCATGCTTCAATCCCTTGTCTGTATTTTCAAGCGCTGGTTGGGCTAGCTATGTATTTGCCAATCAAAGGCTCCAGGCGTTGCCTTGTGGCTTCCGGGATGGATTGCCCTGCTGTCACAATGGCGTCCTTCAACGCCGTTGCGCATGCACAGTTGCGCTCCCCCGTCAGTCTTGGCACAGCCTTGCCGATTATCTCTCGAGACTTCTCCACGTTCTTCACCAGATTCCCTATAACCAGCTCCACGGAAACGGACTCTTCCGTTTCATGCCAGGTATCAAAGTCGGTTACCAGCGCCAGGGTTGCGTAGCAAATCTCAGCCTCCCTGGCCAGCTTGGCCTCGGGCAAAGCAGTCATGCCTATTATGCTGGCTCCCCACGACTTGTAGAGGAAAGACTCCGACCGGGTGGAAAAGGCCGGCCCTTCTATCACTACGTAAGTGCCGCCCTTGTGCAGTGTGGCTCCCACATCGGTCGCTTCTTCTGCCAGGATATCGCTCAGGGAAGGGCAAAACGGTTCGGCGAATCCAATATGGCCTACCGCTCCTGCCCCAAAGAACGTGCTCTGACGTTGCTTGGTGCGGTCGATCAGCTGATCTGGCACCAGGATATCCAGCGGATGCACCTCTTCCTTGAGGCTTCCCACTGCGCTGACCGAAATGATTCGCTCAACGCCCAGCTCTTTCAGCGCGTATATGTTTGCCGCCGTGGGCACCTCGCTTGGCAGAAGGCGATGACCGCGGCCGTGCCTGGGAAGGAACGCCGTGGCAATTCCCTCTATATGGCCTATTGTTATGACGTCGCTGGGCAGGCCGTAGGGCGTATTGGGCTTTACCTCATGGAGATCGGCCAGGCCGCTCATTTCGTACAGACCGCTGCCCCCGATCACGCCTATCTTCGCTTCAGCCAACCGCCTCTCCTTTGACCTTGCTCGCCGCCATTCCCTCGTCCTCCAGGGCCGAATCGTCCGCCGCCGCTTCCTCACCGGTCAGCTTTCTGAGCTCCTCCGCAAAGGGAGGGCGCACGATGCCCTTTTCAGTGACTATGCCGCTCAGGTATCTATTGGGGGTAACATCGAAGGCGGGGTTCCGCGCCTTGATGCCCTTTGGCGTTGTCATCGCCTTCCCTATTTGGTACACCTCTTCCAGGTTGCGTTCCTCTATCTGGATACCGTCCCCGGACGCCAGCGACATGTCCAGCGTAGATGTTGGAGCCACCACGTAGAAAGGCACGCTGTTTTCCCGCGCTACTACCGCCAATGGATAGGTCCCGATCTTGTTGGCTGTGTCCCCGTTTGCAGAGACCCTGTCGGCGCCGACTAGCACGCACGACACCTCGCCCTTTGCCAGGTACGTCCCCGCCGCTGAGTCCACGATGAGCTCGGCGGGTATCCCCAACTGCACCAACTCCCACATGGTGAGACGCGCTCCCTGAAGCACGGGTCGAGTCTCAGTGACCATTACCTTGATCTTCTTTCCGGCCTCCCAGGCTGTCCGTATCACTCCCAACGCCGTCCCGTAGCCGGCCGTGGCCAGCGCACCGGTGTTGCAGTGGGTGAGCACAACATCCCCGCTGGACAGCAGGTCCGCTCCCAGCTGTCCAATGCTGCGGTTGGCTGCCAGGTCTTCCTGGTGAATGGCTATGGCCTCGGCCTCCATGCGACGCCGCATATCTGAAACGGAGCGAGTGGAGTATGCGGCGTTCAACACCCTGGCCACCGCCCATTGCAGGTTCCTGGCAGTGGGCCTTGCGCTGGCTACCTCTTTGCCCACGTCTGCCAGATAGTTGAACATCCGCTGCATGTCCAGCGTGCTCACCGCTTTGGCCGCCAGCACCAGGGCGTAAGCTCCTGCCACGCCAATGGCGGGAGCGCCCCGTATCTGCAGGCTGCTTATTGCCTGCACCACGTCCATGTGGGTGCGGGCCGTGACCACGGCCTCCTCCTGGGGAAGCATGGTTTGGTCCAGCATCCGCAGGGAGTCTCCGGTCCACTCTAGGGGTACTATCTCTGGCATCTCTTTCTCTGTTGGCACAAAAAAACTTCTCGATGAGTCGAGAAGCCTAAGCGCCTTCGCTCCCATCTTTCAAGCTGCTTAGCTTGCCGGAGTTGGCACCGTATCGCTACGTTCACCGAGGCGATCGGTTGCCGGGCTTCACAGGGCCGGTCCCTCTGCCTCTCTTGATAAGAGAATAAACCTATTGAATTGCGGAAATGGTACTATGGCAGGCAGGCACTGTCAATACGAACTGCCGTTGGGGGCTTACGCCGCCGTCCAATTTTACATTGACCTTAAATGCGGGTAGAATCTGCGTTTGCATTCTACTATTCACCCTAAGGAGGCGCAGATGACTGCAACGGATGACGCGCTGAAGAACAACGAACGGTACGCTGAGAGCTTCGACAAAGGCAGCCTGCCCCTGCCTCCGGCGCTCAACATGGCGGTTGTGGCCTGCATGGACGCGCGCCTGGACACCCATAAGCTGATGGGACTGGAGGAGGGCGACGCCCACGTAATCCGCAACGCGGGAGGCGTGGTCAGCGACGACGTGCTTCGCTCGCTGGTGATCTCCCAGCGTCTGCTGGGCACCCGCGAGGTTGTGCTCATACATCACACCGACTGCGGCATGCTGACCTTCCGCGATGACGACGTAAAGGATGCCATCCTGGCGGACACCGGCCTTCGTCCGTCCTTCGCACTGGAGGCGTTCGGGGACTTGGAGGAGGACGTGCGCCAGTCCATAGCTCGCATACAGGCCAACCCATTCGTTCCGGTCAAGGACAATATTCGCGGGTTCGTTTACGACTGCGAAACGGGTCGGCTTAACGAAGTCTCGTAGGTCTTAGCGTGCACTCGTAAATAGAGAGAGGCACCCTCAAGAAGGGCGCCTCTCTCTATTCGTCTCATCAGCGAGTACTCACCTCAATGGCCGGTGGGTTACCTCAATGCTTCTACTATGCGCTCTACGTTGGCTCTAATCATGCCTATGTAGTTCCCGGCGTCGGTGCCCTGGTCGTCCAGAGATCCTGAGTAGAGGCGCACCAATTGTGCGCCCGACTCCGTCGCTACGGCGTTGGCCAAGCGCTCGCTAACTGTGGTCTCACCAAAAATTGCCGGAACGCCCAGTTCCTCTACCTCGTGGGTTAACTCAGCCAGGTCCTCAGCGGACGGCTCTGTCTCCGTGGTTGTGCCCAGGATAACCCCAACTACACGGAAGCCGTACAGTTCCGCGAAATAGCCCAGGCTGTCGTGGGAAGTGACCAGCAGTCTGCGTTCCTCCGGCACCGCGGCAACCTGCTGCTCTGTCCACGCGTGGAGCTCCTCCAACTGGGCTACGTAGGCAGTGGCGTCAGCAGTGTAGGTCTCCACGCCGGTCGGATTCATCATGGCAAGTTGGGTGGCGATTTCAATGACTGCGGCCTTGACGCGAAGAGGGTCGAACCAGAAATGGGGGTCGTGAACACCGTGGCCGTGGCCTTCGTGCTCGTCCTCACCCTCACCGACAACGTGTTCAATCTCCTCAATGGCTTCCTCGGCGTCGATCTGCCCGCTTTGGAACTGTTCGAGTAGCTCTGCCACATGCTCGGAAGGCTCTTCCATCTCTCCTTCCTCTTCGGCGCCTTCCTCTTCGTGATGCTCAAGGCCTTCCAGTAGCTCTGCAACCTCCTCCAGTCCCTCCTCCGCGCTTATCTCTCCTTCTTCCACCTCATGGACTATGTGTTCGAGCTCTTCCAGGAATTCCACATCTTCTATGTGGGTCTCGCCAAACTCTATCGGTTCGATCGAATCGGCCAACTCAATGATGTTTGCCGGGTCCCGTGCAGCGTTCTGGAGCAACTCTGTGAGCCATGACTCCTCCAGCCCCAGACCGATGGTCAGCACAAGGTCGGCGTCGGCAACTCGGGCAACATCCCTGGCGCCCGGTTGGTATCCATGAGGGTCCGCTCCTCTTGGAACGAGGCTGAAGACCTCTACGCTGTCTCCACCGATGTTCTCCACCCAATCCGCGACTATGCTGGTGGAAGTGACTACGCTGAGAATGGTCGGCTCTGGAGTGGGGGTTGGCTCAGGCGTAGGTGTTGGCTGCGGAGTGGGAGTTGGCTGTGGTGCAGTAGTGGTCTGTCCGGGTGTTGGCGTAGGCGTTGGTGTTGCTTCGCTGGAGCAGGCGGTCAGAGCTAACACTAGGGTAAACGCTAGAAGCGCTGTTGCCCACAAGCCGGATATACGTCTATCAATACCTGGTATCATCATTGCTCAATTGTCCTTTCCTTTTGCTTTACGTTCGAACAACAAACTTCACGAACTACGCGTGGGCTAATGTGAAATGATACTCAATCTCAACATGTGCCGCACCAGATATGCTGTGAATTTTTTGATTGATATTCCTACTCTTCCTGGCCGTTACCGCACTTGTCGCAGATGACGTAGATCTCTATTCGGTGACCTACAATTTGGCCGGGTATACCGCTCCCCAAGCCCCTCATCAACCGCTCGACGGTAGCGGCGCGGAACTCACCAACGTTGCCGCACTTGACGCATGCCGTGTGGTGATGGTGCCCAATGCGAGAGAGGCTGTACCTGGGGGCTCCATCAATGAGGTTCAGCCTGCATATGACGCCGACTTCCATGAGAATCTTGATGGTGCGGAAGATGGTCGCCCTTCCCACTCCCGGCAGCTCATTGCCTATTTCCTCCGCGGTGAAGCCTTCCTGCTTCCCTTCCAGGATGTGGATGATGGCGCGTCTTGGCGCCGTGGACCTGTAGCCCCGGTCTTCCAGGAGGGACGCTATGTCCGGGTGTGCTGTCAGAGGAGTTGTCATGATACTCGGTATCAGAGGGTTTGATGATTGTTACAGGGCATTGCGGGTCTGTCAAGTCCTGTGTCGTGGGATTGCCCGGTAGCTGAAGTAAATGTGGCGCGGGTTTCCTTAAGCACGCCGGCCAAGGCTAGCTGCTGAGGGCAGCCAGGGCTTCGTCCTTAGAGTTGTGGATATTCACAATTTTGTCGAAGCCGCTTATGGCGAATATTTCCCGGATAGACTCGGAGAGAGAGCAGACGGCGAACTCGGCCTGCTGGTTTCGCAGCGTCTTGGCCATTAGCAGAATCACACGAAGGCCGGCGCTGCTGATGTAGGAAAGCTTCTCCAGATCCAGAATCACGGCGGTCTCGCTTCCGTTTATGGCGCCTTCCAAAGCAACCTGGAAGTCCCTGGCGTTGGTGCCATCCACTCGCCCTTCCGTCATTGCTATTAGAGTGTCTCCCCTTCGCTCCTGTTGAATCTCCATGCAATCTATCTCCCTGGCCGTGCCTGTAGCTTAAGTTACAGCGACGTGTATTCTATCATAATGTCTTACCATCAGTTAGGGAGAGTCATTCCTCCCTAGAGACTTAGCACAGCACCTTATAGACCCACATCCAACTCATCTGCTCCGGGTTGACGGAACTGGATCAGCGGATACCACCAGTCTACCAGATCACTGTCAAATTTAGACTATAGAGCTTAGAGCTAGCTCTGTGCTGTGGAAGCATACACAAAATCAATCGCTAGGGCAATACCATCTACCGTACAGAATCCTGCAACGCTTATGCCGCCTCCGAGACCGTTTCCATGATTAGGCGCGTGACCACGTATGGGTCCATGTTGGCGTTGGGGCGGCGGTCCTCTATGTAGCCCTTGCCTTCCCTTTCCACCTGCCATGGAATCCTGACGGATGCGCCCCTGTCTGAGACTCCATAGCGGAACTCCTTGTAGGAGCATGTCTCATGCCGTCCGGTAAGCCTCTCCTCTATTCCGAACCCGTAGTTGGCAATGTGCAGCTCATGCCTGGTTCTCAAAGCCTCGGCTGCTTGAACGCAGGCATCGTAGCTAGACCGCATCTCCCTGGTAGAGAAGTTGGTGTGCGCTCCGGCGCCGTTCCAGTCGCCCCGGGCGGGCTTTGGATCCAGGGTTGCGTTAATGTCATGGTGCTCGCCAACCCGGTAAAGCAGCCAGCGGGCAATCCATAGCTGGTCGGATACTTCCAGCGCCGGAACGGGCCCTACCTGGAACTCCCACTGGCCGGGCATTACCTCCGCGTTGATGCCGGAGATGTCCAGTCCGGCATCGAGGCAAGCGGTCAGGTGCTCTTCTACCACCGGCCTACCGAATATCTCATCGGCTCCAACGCCGCAGTAGTAGCCTCCTTGCGGAGCGGCGATTCCCTGCTCAGGGAAGCCCAATGGCCTGGAGCCCTTGAAGAAGGTGTACTCCTGCTCGATGCCGAAGATGTACTCATGCTCGGCGTACTTCTCCGCCGCCACTGCGCATGCGGCGCGGGTATTGGACTCGTGGGGAGAGAGGTCGGTGTTCAACACCTCTGTCATCACCAGGATGTTGTTCCCGCCTCTCACAGGGTCAGGACACTGAAAGACCGGTCTCAGGACGCAGTCGGAATCGCCTCCGGGAGCCTGGTTGGTGCTTGAGCCATCGAAGCCCCAGATGGGTAGGGGGTCACCTTCATTGAGAATCCTGGTCTTGGATCTGAGCTTGGGTGTGGGTACGCTGCCATCTATCCAGATGTACTCTGCTCTTATACTCATTCCTTCCTCACGCGAATGGAGATTCCCGGCTAGGCGCGCTTTACGGCCAATGGCCCAGCCAAGAAAGCATGATAGCGCAATTTCAGGTACTAGACAACTGAATTGCTAAAGATGCGTTGCCTCTAGTACAATGCAGCAACTGGTTCGCGGCGACCAAGGCGTTTTACTTGCAACCACTGCAAAGACATAGGCCCAACGCCGTATAGAGGAGCTTTGGAGGGAAAACACTGTGCTGAGATTTGCTGAGGAACTGATGCTGTTGCTGCTCGACGATGAGGGCGGTCGGTTCGCGCGCGTGCCCAGTTGGGCGTTGGACTATGCCCTTGCCGGAGGCGTGTTGATGGACTTGGCGTTGGAAAACCGCATCGACACGGATCCGGAAAGTCTTGTCTTACTTGATTCTACCCCAGTGGGCGACAGTCTCCTGGACCCTACGCTGGCCGACATTGCCGCTGGAGACGGACACAACGCCCGTTACTGGGTGGAGCGAGCGGCGGCCCGCGGCCCATTCATCCGAGAGGAAGCACTATCCAGGCTGGTTGCCCAGGGAATCTTGGAGCGACGGGATGCCCGGTTCCTCTGGGTGTTCAAGTCCCGACGCTACCCGACCGTTGAGGGTAGGGCTGAGCAGGAGGTCAAGCTGCGCATAATGGGCATCCTCTTCAGCAATGAGATTCCGGACCCGCGAGACGTGGTGATCATCTCTCTGGTCAATGCCTGTCGCATCTTTGAACATCTGCTGTCCAGGAACGAACTCAACAATCTGGCCGACCGGATAGAGCAGCTGCAAAAGCTTGACCTCATAGGCCAGGCCATGACCCAGGCCATTCGAGACATTGAGGCGTCCGTGGCGATGTCAATCCACCCCTACGCGTATTGAGCATCCCCCCGAAAGGCGAAATGCCCTGACTATGACCGTGATGGTCAAGCCTTCCTGACACGTATGCTCACGTCAAGCTGGGACTCTCCGCCTCCCATTAAAACTCCACGAACCGGAGGCACATCCTGGTAATCGCGGCCAATGGCTACCCTTACGTAGCGCTGATCTACAGTGCAATTGTTGGTGGGGTCAAAGCCAATCCAGCCTAAGCTGGGCAACAGGCACTCCACCCAGGCGTGACTCGCCATTTGGAGAGACTCCCTGCTGCCGCCCAGGTATAGGTAGCCGGATACGTATCTGGCCGGTATATGCCAGGTACGGGCAATAGCTATCATCACGTGGGCGTAGTCCTGGCATACCCCCTGCCCGGTCTCCAGGATATGCTCGATGGGAGACAACACTGAGGTGACGCCCGGAACGTACTGGAACCTTCGGAAGAGGGTACCGGAAAGCCGGAGAAGGGACTGCAGCGGGTCGTCCCCTGGCCCAGCGTCCAGCTCCTTCACGAAGGAGTCTAGAGAGGGAGAGGGTCTGGCGAAGGCGCTTGGGCGAGTAAACTCCCAATGCCTGGAGGAACCCTGCCAGGACAGTATCTTATCCCATGCGTCGGTGTCGGAGGAGCGGGGCGGCTGAGGGGGAGAGCTGCACTCCACGACGGATAGAGAAGTAATTTCTAGGACTTGGTGCTCTTGGTAGATGTTCATAATCTGCTTTGTGTTGCCGTAGAAGTCCGTTTCACTGCTCAGATTCGCCTGGGGGCTGGTGGTTACGTCGTAGCTGAAAAGCCGTTGCAGCCGGTCATTGCGCGGTTTGAGACAGAGGGATAAAGTGCTCCGGCTTACAGGGGAGGCGTACAGATAGCGGGAAACGTGCTCTATTTCATAGAGTTCCAGCGTCGATTCGACCATGGGCTAACGGGCTGGTAATTCCTCTATGGGATAGTCGAAGTAGGCATCGGCCATGAGGTGGTGTAGCTCGCGGCTGTACTGCTGCACCTGTCGCAGCAGCTTGGGCCTGTTCTCTCCATCCGGCCAGTTGTAGTGGATGAGGGCGCCGGTGCGGCCCGCTAGTCGTAGAGCCGCACTGCTGGCTTTGACGTTGGGCCCGGAGCCAATGGATGCTATGCCGGAATGGGCCCTGTCCAGGGACCGGCAGAGTGAGTCCGGAAGCAGGGCATCCGTGACCAGCAGGTTCAGCACTTGGTTTGGCTGCACCTCCACGCTGTAGCTGCGGTTGTAAGCCTCAACTGCGTGGAAGAGACGGAGTAAGCTGGTCCAGTCGGCCTCAGAGTACTCCCCGGCCTGGGCATCAGCGTCGATTTGCGTCAGAAGCAGCGAGGTGGAGAGCTGGGCACGCTCTATGAATCGACCCAGTTGCATGAAGCTCCAGCCCTCATCCCGGTACATGGTGGCGCCGGCCACGCCGGAGAAGGTGTTCATCTCCGCCGCCGTTTCGGCGTAGAAACCCTCCGGCGTGGTTGCCCATATATCCGTGATGGTCAGCTTCTGCATCTTGAGGTAGGCCAGGTTGATACTGGTCCACAACTCGCCGCTGATGTGATGGCGCATCTGCCGGGCGTTTTCACGCCCCATGGAGAAGCAGCTCCATACCGAATCAGGGTTGGTGCGCTCAAAGGTGAGGTCGTCGGCCAGGGTAAAGGAATCGGCCTGGGTGAACTCGTCACTGCTCGTCATCACCTGGCTTCCCAGGGGAGGCAGGCGGTTGAGCCCGTTGTAGATACGATTCCAGCCTGAGTGGATCTCCGAAACGGGGCGGTCCACCAGGGCTTCCGTCTGCAACCGCAGCATACGGCAGACGAACTCCGCCCGCTCCAGGTATCTGCTCATCCAGTACAACCCCTGTGCGCTGCGAGAAAGCACCCTAATCAGTCCCCCAGCACCCAGATGTCTTTGCCCCCGCCGCCCTGGCTGGAGTTCACCACCAGGCTGCCACGACGCAGGGCTACACGGCAGAATGCGCCGGGCACCATACGGGTTTCCTGTCCGTGGAGTATGAAGGGGCGCAGGTCCACGTGCCGCGGTTCAAAGTTGCCGTCGATCAGGCACGGAGACCTGGAAAGGGAGAGCACAGGCTGCGATATGAAGTCGGCGGGGTTGGCGCGGATCTGTGCAGCGTAATCGTCTCGTTCCTTCTGCGTGGCGTGGGGGCCGATGATCATTCCGTAGCCTCCCGATTCTCCTACTCGCTTAACCACGAGGTTAGCCAGGTTGTCCAGGGTGTATTCCAGGTCAAGGGGCCGGCGGCAAAGGTACGTTTCAACGTTGGCCAGGATGGCTTCCTCTCCCAGGTAGTACCTGATCATATCCGGCACGTATGCGTACACGCTCTTGTCGTCAGCGACGCCGGTGCCGGGAGCGTTCACCAGGGTCACGTTGCCCAGCTTGTAAGCGTGGAGCAGTCCAGGCACTCCCAGCATGGAGTCGGGACGGAAGACCAGCGGGTCCAGGAAATCGTCGTCAACCCGGCGGTAGATAATATCCACCCTGCGCAGGCCTGTGGTGGTGCGCATGTACACAAAACCGTCGTTCACCAGCAGGTCCCGGCCCTCCACAAGCTCTGCGCCGATCTCATGAGCCAGGAACATGTGCTCGTAGAAGGCGGAGTTATAGACCCCGGGGGTGAGGAGAGCAATGCTCGGTTGGGACCGGCCCCTGGGGGCAAGCTCCAAGAGGGTGGTCAGCAGCAAACGGCCGTAGTGCTCCACTTCCTGTACGCGGGAGCTCCTGTACAGCCGGCGCATACTGGTTTTCACCGCCTTACGGTTTGCGATCATATAGGAGACGCCGGAGGGAACTCGCAGGTTGTCCTCAAGCACTCGAAAGCCGTCGTTGGTTCTGATGACGTCGGTGCCGCAGATGCCAACCCAGGTGCCGTGGGGCGCCGAAAAGCCGCGCATCTCTGTGCGGTACTGGGGACACTCCATGACCACGTCAACGGGAATGACGCCGTCTTCAAGAATGCGGGCTTCGTTATACACATCTTCCAGGAAGAGATTGAGCGCCTTCACCCGCTGGGCCAGCCCCTTCTCCAAGAAACGCCACTCGTCAGCGGAGATGACCCTTGGTATGCAGTCCACGGGTATTATCCGCTCCTCGCCCTCCTCATCGCCGTAGACAGTGAAGGATATGCCTTCGTTGGAGAAGGAGCGAGTCACTCGTTCCTGGATGCTCCTGATCTCCTCTGAGGAGAGGGAGAGCAGGCTTTCGTGTAGGGGCCGGAGATGTTCCCTGGGCGTTCCGTCCTGCAGGAACATCTCATCATATATGGACGGTTCTAGGTTGTAACCATCGAATTTCACGGAATCAAGATACCACAGCGCGGGTATTGCTAGCCACTGCGCCGTCGACGTGGAAGTGCAAAGGCTACTGGCTTTACGTAGAGCAAGCTGGCGTCCTGGTACCGTAAACCAGGCCGCGCCAAAAGCCTAAATGCGGGCAAACGAGCAAACGGGCAAGGCGGGCAGCGCGTTACTCAGTAGTACGTTGGTGAATCCTGTCCGCCGCTGAGTTGCCGCTTCGCACGGCGCCCTCCATGGTGGCGGGCCAACCCGTATCGGTCCAGTCCCCGGCCAGGAGTAGGTTGCCTAGCGGCGTCTCTATGGGCAGACGCGCCGTCGCAGACCCCGGGGCCGGTCGAAACGTGGCTTGCCGCTCCTTGACAACCACGAACCGTTCCACGATTGCATCCCGTGCACCCGGCAGTACCTGAGCCAGCTCCGGCAGGAAGGAGTCCGCGAGATCCTTCTTGCTCACCGGCCAGTGCTCCCAGGCCCCGCTCAGCGAGACGGTGAGATATTGGCCGGGCCCGGGCAGACCCAGGATGCGCGTCTTGTTGAAGACCCACTGCACCGGGCTCTCCACAAACGCGGCGAAGTCAAAGTCGGCCACAGGACGGTCGTACCAGACGTGCAGGTTCACAATCGGCGACCAGGTAAGAGCTTCGGCAGGAGCGAACGCAGGATGCTGGCGCCACTCCTCCGGCAGCAGCTCAAGCAGCACCGTTGGCATGAGCGCGTTCACGTAGAAATCGGCGCGCACCAACTCGCCTCCGGTCAGCGCCACACCGGTCACGGAACCGTGGCCTACGTGCAGACGCTCCACCGTGCGCCCCAGCACAAGCGTAGCCCCTTGCTCGCGCAGTCTTCGTTCGACAGCGGAACCCATGACATCTGACAGTCCAGCGCTGGCGTAGCCAACGTTAGCGCCATGGCGGTCTTTGAGCATGG
Source organism: Dehalococcoidia bacterium (assembly GCA_965220545.1). Taxonomy (GTDB): domain Bacteria; phylum Chloroflexota; class Dehalococcoidia; order Lucifugimonadales; family QGNO01; genus DAOUJH01. The sequence goes on along the minus strand of CBDCQF010000011.1, from coordinate 26,323 downwards.
CGGTCTTGAACAGCATGAAACCGGCGCTGGCGCTGACGACCTCTGAAGAATCGTTGAGCGCCGGGAGCACCAGCAGGTCCCATAGATTTCGGATTGCTCTGCTGCTCTGGCCTGCTTCCTCCAGCCAGTCCCGGAAGGAACGCGACTCTAGGTCGTGGCGGTCGTAGTGGCGCTCCTGCCGGATGCGCAGCAGTGCCCGCATCGCGGTCAGCTTGTCAGTCCAACTGATGTGCGGGTAGCGCAACAGCGACCACCCAAGGTGAAGCGGCGCGGGAAGCGGTAGAGCGGAGAGCAGACCGCGCTTTCCACGTGGATCGAAGACCTCTATACGGAGCCGGCGCTGGCGGTGGGTGAGATGCAGCGTCCCTATCTCGTCCAGGAATTGAGCGTACTCTGTACAGCAACCCAGAAACACGTGCTGCCCGTTGTCTACCTGGACGCCACTCTCGCGGTCTGTGAAGGAGAAAGCCCTCCCCCCCAGGTATGGCCGGCGCTCCACCAGAGTCACGTCGTGGCCCAGGCGGGAGAGACGCCATGCCGCGGCCATACCGGCCAGTCCCCCGCCCAGTACGACAACGCTGCTCACGTGCCCCGGCGCGCCGGGAGGAGGCTTGCCGCCCAGAGCTTGGCCGTGAGCAAGACCTTCTCGGCGGTGCTAAGCCTGACCCGGCCGTGGAAGACATCAAAGCGGCACGCCTCTATCCGATCCAACAGCCTCGAATACAGCCCGTGAAGGACGGAGACACAGGCGCGGGAGCGGACAGGCACAAGGGGGAGCAGCCGTGCGCCGCTGCTGTAATAGCTCCGGGCGCGCTCTACCTGGAAGCGCATTAGCTCTATGAAGCACCGGTTGACGACACTCTTGGATAGCTCCTCTTCAGAATAACCGAAGCGGGTCAGCTCGTCTTGAGGAATGTAGATCCGGCCTCGCTCGGCGTCCTCCTGGATGTCGCGCAGGATGTTGGTAAGCTGCATGGCCAGGCCAAGGTCCTCTGCATAGGAACGCGCCTCCGGCCGCGAATATCCGAAGACCTCAACGCAGATGAGCCCGACGGTGGAGGCCACCCCGTAGCAGTATCGGCGCAGGTCTTCAAAGGTTGCGTATCTGTTCTGAGCCGTGTCCATCTCAACGCCGCCCACCAGCGCCTGGAACATTGATTGCTCCACGCGATATGTGGCCGCCACGTCTGCCAGCGCCGTGAAAACAGGGCCCTCCGGGGCGCCGGCATAGGCCCGCTCAAGGGATCGGCGTACCTCGGCCAGCCCGGCCAGCTTGGCCTCGGTGGAAGCGTCACCGTCGGTTATGTCGTCGCAGATGCGGGCGAAGGCGTATACGGTGTAGATGGCCTGACGCTTGGCGGGAGGAAGCGTGAGGAAGGCAAAATAGAAGTTTCGCGCCTCTCGCTTGGCCACATCCCTGCAGTGTTTGTAAGCCTGGGCCAAAGCTCCATCCGCCGCCATTACGACCGCCTATCTGCGAACGAGGTGGGCCTTGAGACGGCAAGCCGCGCCATGGTTGAGAGCATCAGCCAGAGCTTGCGGCTTCGCGTCACCACGGGACGGCGGCTGAGCACGTCGTAGTTCTGGCGACGGATCGCCGCCAGAACAGCCATGCCTCCCCTGCTGAACAGCGCGATGTCCAGCCTGGCCCGGCCGCGGAGGAGTTTTTGCAGAGGCAATCCCTGCCGGAACAGTGCCTCCGCTCGGTCTACCTGAAAGCGCATCAGAGAACGGAAGCGGTCGTTCACTAAGCCGGCTGCCAGATCCTCTTCAGAGTAGCCGAAGCGGGTCATGTCCTCCTGGGGGATGTAGATTCGGCCCATCTGGTAGTCCCGGCGCACGTCCTGCCAGAAGTTGGCAAGCTGCAAAGCCGTGCAGGTGGCGTCGGAGAGAGCCTGCCGCTCGGGGTCGCGGTATCCCAGCACGTATAGCACCATGCGGCCCACCGGTTCCGCCGAGTGGCTGCAGTAGTGCAGCAAATCTTCGTATGTGCCGTAGCGCTGCTGGCGCTGGTCCATGCGGTTTGCCTCTATGAGCCGAGTGAAGGGCTCTGCCGGAATGTCAAACCGGCGAATGGTGTCCTGCAGCGCCACCATTAAGGGATCGGTGGGTTGGCCTTCGTAGCAGAGGGACAGCTCGGCTTCCCAGTCGTCTAGGAGGGTCAGGCGGTCGCCTGGCGCTTCGTCGCCTAGGTCATCGGTGCGACGACAGAAGGCGTAGACGGCGAAGAGGTGCCGCCGCAGCGCGCGGGGCAGGAGCCAGGAGCCGACGGTGAAGTTTTCGTAGTGGGTGCGCGCCAACTGCTCGCAGTGCTTATAAGCTTCTCGCACTTCGAGCGGGGCAAGGTTAGTGCCTACCGAGGGTTCATGCCGAGTCATCATGCGGTTATGACCTGACCGCGGATTTCTGGCATGCTTCTGGATGTCAGCGCGTTGCTCATTGGAGGTGCGCTCCTCAAGAATAGCGGTCAGTATTATACACGATTCGCTCGCGTCCTCTCTCATTCAGAGGAGGATGTCCCACTTAGAGACAACTGACTCTCCCGGATCAACTTGCTCATGGGTACAGTACGACGGCAGGGTTGTCAAGGAAGGGCAATAGTGACGCCATCTCTCATGTGATATGTTTTAAAGTTAAACTTAGAGGTACACCACCGAGCTGAGCGGGGCTACATCCCATCTCAGCCACTACGCAAACGGAGAGGTAACAACGATGCGCCTACTAATAGCGGCAATCCTGGTCATTGTTCTTGTTCTGTCGGTTGCCTGTCAGGGAGATACAGGGCCTGCCGGAGAACAGGGGGTTGCCGCCACAGCGGAGCCGATGTCGGCCGCGCCCCCCAAGTGGCAGGCGGCCGACTACACCAAGTACTTCGTAAACGAGGCCATTAGCAAGTATGACGCAGAAGGTCTCGATGCCACCGTCGCTTACTACAACACCGAGGAGAGCATCGACGGTCAGTGGTACGTGTTCATTTTTGATGAGAACGACATCATGCTTTCCCACGCCGCGAATCCTACTCTGGTTGACCGGCCGGACTCCGTGGCTGTCGGGCCGAACAACTATCCGGCTGGAGAAGCATTGGTCGCCGTTGCCGACGAGGACGGTGAATGGTTCAGCTACACATACCCCAACCCGGCCACAGGCGGAGTTGAGGCCAAGCATTCCTGGGTGGTGGAGTACGATGGCCTGACCTTCGGATCAGGCTGGTATGAGCGCGGTCCTGGCAAATCGGACCAACCTGCATACACGCAGGCCTTCGTGCAGTCGGCGATAAATCTATATGACGCGGTGGGCCTAAAGGACACCGTGGCGTATTACAACACGCCGGAGAGCATAGACGGCCAATGGTACGTCTTCATCATAGACAACAACGGCTACAAAGTTGCCCATGCCGCCAACCCTGACTTGGTAGGCAAGCGTGAGTCCGAGGTGTTGGGAGACAATGGCTACCCGGTTGGGCCTTCCATCCTAGCCGTCTCCGAGGAGAGCGGTGTGTGGCTTGATTACACTTTCACTAACCCCATATCAGGGTTGGTCGAGACCAAGCACTCGTGGATAGTCGAATACGATGGTCTTATATTCGGGTCCGGGTGGTACGAGCCTGGTCCTAGCAAGGCTGACAACCCGGCGTACACCCAGGCCTTCGTGCAGCGAGCGATCAATCTGTATAACGCTATTGGCCGTGATGACACTGTGGCCTATTACAAGACCATGGAGAGCGTGGACGGCCAGTGGTACGTGTTCATCGTAGACACCAAGGACGGCCATACCATATCTCACCATAATCAGATGTTCATAGGCAGGGACCCCAGCCTCCGGATTGACGCCGATGGGTACTTCTATGGTGACGACCTGCTGTCGGCGACTGAGTCGGGGAAATGGGTAGACTACGTGCTGCTTAACCCGGAAACAGGCGACGACCGGCAGAAGCACACCTGGGCGGTGCTTCATGACGGACTGATCTTCGCCTCAGGCTGGTACGAATAAAGCTGGCTGGAGCGGAGGGGTTCGGGTCTGGCTCACGGCCAGAGACAGCGGGGATGTACATCCAAGGTGACCCGAAGTAGGAATCCCATATGGGGTTGTGGGCCCAGCCTATTGACACCCCCAAGCCGCGGTTGCTAGATTCGAATTGCGGGCACTTACCTAATAACAGGCGCCAACAAATGCTTACAGGCCGACAGAAGCAAATACTGAATATTATCGTAGACCGGTACATCCGGAGCTCCACCCCCGTGCCCTCCGATGTTGTGGCGAGCAAGATGGACCGCCCCGTCAGTTCGGCGACAATCCGCAACGAGATGGCGGAGCTGGACAAGGCGGGTTACATCACGCGTCCGCACACCTCAGCAGGGGGCGTCCCTTCTGACAAGGCCTACCGCGCTTATGTGGAGTCGCTGTACATACCGGACTTGCCCAGGCAGGTGCAAGAGGAGATACAAGGTAGGTTCAGCCAGACGAACATGGAGGTCGAGGCGTGGGGGCGCATGGCGGTACGTATGCTGGCCGGACTTGTCCACACCCTGGCCATGATCAGCTTCCCCGCGGCGGCGCCTCCCCGCTGGCGACACCTGGAGCTAGTCTACCTGCAGGAGTTCCTAGCGCTTCTGGTAATGGTGCTGGACGAGTCGAGGTTGCGCCAGAGGCTACTACCTCTCAAAGAGGCCATGACCCAGGACCAGCTCACCCAAGTAGCCAACAAGCTCAACTCGCTCTATTCAGGCAATACTCAGCAAGAGGTGACGGCGCGTGATCGGGAACTCGCCCCGTTTGAGTCCGACGTGATGGACGCCGCCGGCGATCTGCTGAAGCAGGAATACGACTCGGAACCGGTCCACTTCATAGACGGACTGCGTCACATGTTTGCCTACCCGGAGCTTGCCGCCGGACCCACGGCGAGGAACGTGCTTGAGTTGGTGGAGGATGGAGAACTTGTACCGGTGGTACTGTCGCAGGCCCCCATCGCAGGTGACGTCAATGTGACAATAGGGACGGAGCATAGGATGAATCAGCTTCACCCCTTCAGCGTTGTCTACGCGCGCTACGGGGAGCCTTCGGATACAGGAGGCGTCGTCGCTATTCTGGGGCCCACGCGTATGAGGTACCCGGACGCCATATCCAACGTTCGCTATTTCTCCCACCTGATGACTGAAATGATGGGAAGCCTGCACGGCAGGTAACCGGGGCTGACTCGTCCGATGAGTTGAAGGGCGACGATGCCCAGGTGCTGCTCCAGATGCCTGAAACTAAGGTAGACGTTTTAGCGTATAATCTTACATCTATTATGGCAGTGAAGAGAGACTACTATCAGGTGCTGGGCGTCTCCAACGGAGCCTCCGACGAGGAGATCAAGAGGGCGTTTCGCAAGCTTGCCCTGGAGTATCACCCCGACAGGAACAAGGAGCCGAACGCTGAAGAGCGGTTCAAAGAGGTCAACGAAGCGTACCAGGTGCTGAGCAGCAGGGAGAAGCGCACGGCGTACGATAGGTTCGGCCACGCCGGCGTTACGCCCAACGGCGGCACGGGGCGCGGATTTGAAGGGTTTGATACGTTCAGCGGCTTCGGTGACATCTTCGATGCTTTCTTTGGCGGCTTCGGAGCCGCCGCAAGAACCAAAGCACGCCCCACTCGCGGCCGCGACCTTGAAATTGGCCTAACACTGACCTTTGAAGAAGCGGCTATGGGCACGCAAAAGAGGATCAGGGTGTCGCGCATAGAGGCCTGTGACCGGTGCCAGGGCAGCCGCAGTGAACCAGGCACGTCCATGGAGACGTGCGCCGCTTGCCGCGGCGCCGGCCAGGTGAAGCGCTCCCAGCAGAGCCTGTTTGGACAGTTCGTCCAGGTGGCGGCTTGTCCCAGTTGCCGCGGCGAAGGCCAGGTTGTGTCGCAGCCATGCCAGGAGTGCCGCGGACGAGGCGTGGAGCGAAACACGCGAGAGTTGGACGTGGCGATTCCGGCCGGGGTTGAAGACGGTTCTCAGCTACGACTATCTGCAGAGGGCGACGCAGGGTCTCACGGAGGCCCGCCCGGCGATGTTTTGATATTGCTCAACGTGAAGTCGCACCGGGTTTTCCAAAGAGACGGGTCCAATCTACTTCTTGATCTTTCAATCAACTTTGCCCAGGCAGCTCTGGGCGACTCAGTGGAGATTCCCACCCTGGAAGGGGCAGCGCCGCTGGCTATTCCTGCCGGCATACAGACGGGAACCGTGCTCCGAGTCAAGGGTCAGGGTGTGGCCAAGGTCCATGACAGGGGACGCGGCGACCTCTTTGTTGCCGTGCACGTCAGCACGCCGCGCTCGCTGGACCCCGAGGCGAAGAAGCTGTTGGAGGAACTGGCGGGGAAGTTGAGTGGCGGCCAAGTTATGGAAGAGGACAAGGGATGGTTCCATCGCATCAAGGATACCTTTGGGGGCGGTTCAGGGTCATAAATGAAGTGGCTGCAGCTAAGCGTTCGCACCACTCCTGAATTCGTGGAGCCCGTTTCCGAGCTCCTCCAGCGTTATGGAGAAAGGGACGTAATTGTCCAGGAAGAGGGCGACTGGGATCCTGACAACACCGGCGAAATGGCTCCGCCAACCTCTGTAGTAGTGATGACATGCCTCCCCATGGACTCAACGACAAACAGCCGGCGTGAGATGATAGACGCTGGCGTTCGTTTGGTTTCAATACTGGAGCCCGGAGCTTCGCTGGAAGATAGAGTTGTAGATGAGGATGAATGGGAAACCGCCTGGAAGTCCCGCTTCACCGTTAAGCACATTGGGGAAAGGCTGGTTCTCAAGCCTACGTGGCAGACATACCAGCCCTCGCCGGATGACGTAATCATTGAGCTTGACCCCGGCATGGCGTTCGGCACCGGACACCACCCCACCACGCGCATGTGCCTGGAGCAGCTAGAGAGGCTGCTGGTTCCCGGCATGCGCGTCCTTGACCTGGGCACAGGCTCCGGGATACTGGCTATTGCCGCTGTAAAGCTAGGCGCAGGTTGCGTAGTGGGCCTGGACACCGACGAGACGGCGGTCCAAGTGGCCCGTGCCAATGTCGAACAGAACAGGGTCTGCCAGGTACGGCTCATACACGGCTCGTTGCCTCACTCCACGGTCAAGGATGGTGAGTATGACCTGGCCTTGGCCAACATTACCGCCGGTGTGATTGCCTCCTCTGCCGGATCGCTGGCCAGGGCGCTGAGGAGAAACGGCCTTCTCATTGCCTCAGGCATCCTGGAGGAACGCCGGGGAGAGGTCGAAGCGGCGCTTGCTGAATCGTTCGTTGTTGAGCAGTCCTTCACCGACGGCGACTGGTTGACTGTGGTAGCGCGAAAGCCTGACTCACCATCCCAGTAGGCGTATTCCCGTGACCACAAAGTAGACGCCGAGAAGTCCTAGGAAGGAGCCGCAGACCAGGATTATGCCGCGGTAGACGTTTTGGGACAGAAAACGTTTTCCGGAGGTAACGGCGCCAGAAACAAAGCCGTACCAAGCCAAATCGGACAGAATATGCCCCAGATAAAAGGAGGCTAAGCCCACCAATCCAGCCTCCAGTGAACGTGTGATCAATGCCGCCCCTACCGTGAGCCACCATAGGGCCCAGAAGGGGTTGCTCAAGCTGACCAGCACTCCGCCTATCACCGGTTTCAAGCTTACGCTAGAAAGCGGTGCGCCCCGCCCGGGAAGGAAAGGGGCGTTCTTGGACGGATTTCTCAGCAGCCCCCAGCTCATCCATAACAGGAAACCTCCGCCCAGCAGTCCTATGGCTGCCACTACGGGATCTGAGTCCAAGACTTGCGCTAGCCCAAAAGCCAGCGCTGCCACGGTAACCAGTTCCAGCAGGGAATGTCCGGCTACCACCAGAGGCCCCGCTATGAAGCCAATTCTTACGGTTTCCTTGATATTGTAGGCGAGTAGAGGGCCCGGAGAGATTGCACCGGAGAAGCCCACAAGGAACGAGTTTGCAAAGATTATAAGTATAGGCGCTACAGCCATGGTTCGTGAGTTTACTTCGGCATCGACTATTCTGGCTGAGGCGCTCTTCCCAGAAGCTCCGTGACAGCCTGTTTGGGGTCTAGTCCTTCAAAGAGGATTCTATAGGTCGCCTCAGTAATGGGCATTTCAACATTGAGATCGTGCGCCATCTTCATTGCTACAGCCGTGGTGTCCACCCCTTCGGCCACGTTCTGCATACTGGCAAGGATATCGTTCAGCTTACGACCCTTGGCCAGATGCTCTCCGACGTACCTGTTGCGGCTCAATGGACTTACTGAGGTGGCTATAAGGTCGCCCAGGCCCGCCAGACCTGTAAAAGTCAACGGACTGGCGCCTGCCGCCACTCCCAGCCGGGTAATCTCCGCCAGACCGCGGGTGATTAAAGCGGCCTTTGCATTGTCTCCCAGCCCCAGTCCATCACTTATGCCGGCTCCAATGGCTATGGTGTTCTTCAGAGCTCCTCCCAGCTCTACTCCCAGCACGTCGGTGTTGGTGTAGATGCGGAAGTACGGAGTCATTATCATGGCCTGAGCCGTGCCGGCCAGCTCAGCATCTTTGGAGGCCACCACAGTTGATGAAGGGACGCGCTTTGCGATCTCTTTGGAAAGATTAGGCCCGGACAATGCACCGATGCGGGAGCTCAAAGACTCGGGAAGTTCCTGTTCTAATATCTGGCTCATTCTGAAACCCGTACCGAGCTCGAGGCCCTTGGTGGCGCTGATGATCACTCCGGATTGATTCAAGCTGTTACGCACCTGCTGAAGGTTTGCTCGGAATGTTTTTGAGGGAACGGCTATGATGACCATGTCTGCCGTTTGAAACGCTGTGTCTGTGGAACAGGTTACGGTCAGTGTCTCAGGAAAGGGAAAGCCGGGCAGCAGACGCGTATTCTCGCGATCCTTGTTGAGGATGTCGGCCTCTTCCGGTGTTCTGGCCCACAACGTGACCCGGTGGCCCTGAGAGGCCATGAGAATCGCCAGTGTAGTGCCCCAGCTAGTGGTGCCGACCACTCCTACTCTTTTCTTGTCTTCTGTCATCATGCCCCGGGAGGGCCACCACCGAACTGTAGGCGGTTTTCAGTGCCGTTGATAAGGCGTTGTATGTTGCCCCTATGACGCCAGATGATCAGAGGTCCGCCGACCGTTGTGTAGACCAAGTACTGCCAGGGAGCCAAGTCCAATGCAACCATGACTGGCATTGCCGCAACCGCCATTATTACCGCTGAAACCGACGCCAAGGAGACGTACCGGCTGAAGGAGACAATGGGAACAAAGGCGGCAAGAGCCAGCGCCGTCGCTATTGGAGCCAGCATAGTGAGGGAACCTACAGCGGCAGTGATCCCTCGTCCGCCTTGGAACTTGCTGAAGACCGGCCAGTTGTGTCCTGCGACTACGGCAAGAGCGGCCAGCGCTTCCAGGAGCGAGTCGTTGCTTGCAAGCTTTGCCGCTAAGACTGCAATGATTCCTTTGGAGATATCCGCCACAAGAACTATGGCCGCCATGCGTACTCCCAGCAAGCGCAGTACATTGGTTGTTCCGGTGGAACCACTTCCGTGACGGCGTATGTCAACGCCCTGTTTCAGCTTCCCCATGATCAATCCCCAGGAGATGCTTCCCAACAGATAGGCTCCCGGTAGAATCAACGCGTATTCAATCACTTCTTCCTGCCGTTCTTGAATTCCAGCTTCAAATGCGACCAGCGAAATCCTAAAGTTTCTCGCAAGCGGTTTTCAAGGTATCTTTGATAGGAGAAGTGCATCAGGTCGGGGTGGTTGACGTAGAAGGCGAAAGTCGGCGGGTTGACGCCCTCTTGGGCCACCCTGTTCAGTTTCAGATAGCGCTTTCCCTTGTGCGGCGGCAGATGACGTGACATGGCCGCTATAACTTCACTGGTCAGCTGGTCTTGCGGCACCTCTTTATTCAAGTCGTTGGATACCATCAATGCTGCATCCAGCGCCTCATCTATGCCGCTCTCTTCTACGGCGGAGACAAACCTTATGGGAGCATATGGGATGAACCTGAACTTGTCCCGTATCAACGCTATGCAAGCTGCTTCGTTCATCTCCAGTTCATCCGCCAGGTCCCACTTGTTTACAAGCACCACCACTCCCTTGAATGCGTTGGCTATTTGCCCCAAGATGTGGGCGTCTTGGGCGGTTGCCAACTCGGAGGCGTCTAACACCAGAAACACCACGTCTGCTCTGTCTATAGAACGGACGGAGCGCAAAACGCTGAACTTCTCTATGCCGGGGACAACTTTACCTCGTCTCCGTATCCCTGCCGTGTCTATGATAAGAAACCGCTGCTCCTTGTATTGCAGGGAGGTGTCTATTGCATCGCGGGTGGTTCCGGGCACGTCGCTAACTATTGCTCGCTCCTCACCCAAGATGGCGTTGAGCAACGAGGACTTGCCCACGTTGACCCGGCCTACTATGGCCAGCGAAAGCGTTTCTTCCTCGTCTGCCTGCTCATAACCGGCAGCGGGCAACCGCTCTATCACCGCGTCCATCAGGGCATCTATGCCAGTGTTGTGATAGGCGCTTATTGCAATGGGGTCTCCCAGGCTCAGCTCATAGAACTCCGTCGTGCCCTGAGACAGCCTGGGGTTGTCCACCTTGTTGACCGCCAAGAAGACCGGCTTCTCCCACTTACGCAAGCGCCCCCCTATTTCCAAATCCAACGGGGTTACGCCGTCCTGTACGTCGGTGAGGAAGACGATTACGTCCGCCGACTCTATTGCCGCCTCTACCTGTTCCTCAATCTCTTCCGATAGAGGAGCTGTCGTGCCGTGTTCCAGGCCGCCTGTGTCAACTATGATGAAAGGGTGCCCTTCCCAAATGGCGTCAAGGGAGATGCGGTCCCTGGTGGTGCCCGGCTCTTCCGCGATTACGGCGGCCCTACGCCCTACGAGACGGTTGAATAGAGTGGACTTCCCTACGTTGGGACGTCCTACTATGACGATTACAGGTTTGCTCATCACAAAGCCGGTAAGCCTGGCTTACTATCGACTTGCCCCTTCCAAAATCTTTTCGAGCACAGCTTTTTGAGCGTGCAGCCGGTTTTCCGCTTGATTGAACACCACGGATGCGGGATGCTCCAGCATGCCGCTGCTAACCTCTTCTCCGTGGTGAGCCGGCAGCGGATGCATGAAGATTGCCTTCGGCTTGGCAAGCTCCAACAGGCTGGGGTTTACCTGGTAGCCTCTGAAGATCTCCAGCCTCTCCTTTGTTTCGTCTTCCTGTCCCATGCTGACCCAGACATCAGTGTAGACGACGTCTGCTCCGTCCACCGCTTCTTCAGGCGCGCCGACCTGCACGACTCCGGCGCCACCGGCTTTTGCCCGCTGACCGGCTGCCTGTAGCAAGGTTTCGGGAAGCCCGTATCCCTCCGGAGAGGCGACGGTGCAACCTGCTCCCATGGATGCAGCCGCCAGCGCCAGGCTGGCGGCAACGTTGTTGCCGTCTCCAACGAATGCTATGGAGACGCCGTCGGTATTACCCAGGCTTTCCTGGATAGTGAACATGTCTCCCAGCGCCTGGCAGGGGTGCTCTACGTCTGATAGGGCGTTGATCACGGGAACGGAAGCGTGCTTGGCCAGCTCTTCCAGCGTTTGGTGCTGGTAGACGCGCGCCACAATGGCGTCTACGTACCTGGAAAGCACCTGAGCTACGTCTGAGATGGCCTCACGGCCTCCCAGCCCCACTTCGTCCTTGCCAAGGTATACGGGGTGCCCCCCCAGTTCCTTGATTCCTACGTCGAAGCTGACCCTGGTGCGCAGCGACGGCTTCTCGAAGAGCATGGCTACGCTTTTGCCCTCCAACGCCGTGCTTTTCTCGCCCTGTTTGAGGAGCGAGGCGCGTCCAACGACCTGCCGGACCTCTTCCGGCGAGAGGTCGGCTACGGATAGTAGGTCTCGTTTGGTCAAAGCAGCCTCCGAATTGCCAACAGTATAACGGGAGTAGGATGCGGTTAACAGGGTACCATGCTCAGGATGAGCATGGTTAGCCAGGAGGAAGGGGTGCTATATGAGCCCGGCTCGCTGGAATGCCTTGCCCTCGGTAGCAATGGCAGGCGCTACTACCATTTCGGCTTGCTGCAGCTCGCGGATGCTAAGCGCGCCGCACATTCCCATGCAGACCCGTAGCGCACCGACCAGGTTTTGCGTGCCATCCGTACGGCTTGAGGGCCCAAAGAGCAACTGGTTCAGGCTTCCCTTGGTGCCGGTATTTATCCTGGTGCCCCTGGGCAGGGCCGGGTGAGGCGTGGCCATTCCCCAGTTGAACCCTTTGCCCGGCGCTTCTTCCGTCTGAGCAAAGGGCGTGCCTATCATCACTGCATCGGCGCCCGCTACTATCGATTTGCAGAGGTCCCCGCCGGTGCGAATGCCGCCGTCGGTGATTACTGATACGTATCGCCCTGTGCGGCGGTAGTACTCGTCTCGGGCAGCGGCGCAGTCCATGGTGGCGGTAACTTGGGGAACACCGACGCCGGTCACGTCTCGTGTAGTGCATGCCGCTCCGGGTCCTACGCCGACCAGGATGGCCGCTACACCGGTTTCCATCAGCTCTATGCTGGCGCTATAGGTAACGCAGTTGCCCACTACTATAGGCGCATTGATCTGATCGACGAGTTCGGAGAAGACCAGACCGTGATAGCTCTTGGATACGTGCCGTGCCGTGGTCACAGTCGACTGCACCACTAGGATGTCCGCTCCGGCCTCTACCGCCACCGGTCCCATTCGCTTGGTGTTCTGTGGGGTAAATGAAACGGCGCAGGTTGCCCCTGCGCCTTTGATTTGCTCGACTCGTTTTGCTACCAAGTCGTCTTTCATGGGCTCCTGGTACAGTTTTTGCAGTACCTCCGTAACCGTTTCCGCGGGCACTGACGTGATTTCTTCTATCTTGCCGGCGGCGTCTTCGTAACGGGAATACAGCCCCTCCATGTTCAATACACCAAGGCCGCCCATATCGCTCAACTTGACCGCAAACTCCGGCGAGACCACCGCATCCATGGCAGATGCAATGATGGGAAGGGAGAAACGCAACTGGCCGATCTCCATGTCCAGGTTTGCTTGCTCGGGGTTTACCGTTACATCGCCTGGAACTATGGCGACGTCTTCGAAGCCGTAGGCATGCCGGACCTCTTTCAACGTTCCGATCATTTTGCACACTCTACCAAGTAAATTTGGCGGAGTATAGCACCTCATTCGTGTCCTCTCAATGCTTTTTCAGGGTAGTTCTCTTACGTTATTTAGACATGTCCTTCAAGTGGAGACAAGCGGAGCGAACGTGGCGGGTTTGTGCAATGGCCGATTGCAAATTTTGATAACTTGGCCGCAATGAATTGAAAGGAACAATGGAGCATCAGGTTCTCTTGACTGGTCAAGCGACAGGTTGTTAGCATGGCGTCGCCATCTACCGATTGGAGATGAGCAGAGAATGTTTTGAGGACGAATCGCCGCTGGGATCCCTTGAGACCGAGACGGCTGGAGCGACAATGCAAAGTTGCAAAGCGCCTTCCCGGTTCTTAGGGAGGGCGTTTTGCATGAACGAGAGATCAGGGTCTATAACGGATATACCGGGGATCAGGGTTGGACACACAACCGACCTTGAACACGCCACGGGCTGCACCGTGGTGCTTTGTCCTCAAGGTACCGTCGGCGGGGTTGATGTTAGGGGCTCCGCTCCTGGCACGCGGGAGACGGATCTATTGAGGCCGGGCAACCTGGTGAACGAGGTTCACGCGGTTCTCCTCAGTGGAGGAAGCGCCTACGGTTTGGACGCCGCTTCCGGGATTATGCGTTACCTTGAAGAGAAAGGGACAGGCAACGAAATTGGTCAAGTGGTAGTCCCTATCGTTCCCGGCGCCATCATCTTCGATCTGGGTTTAGGTAGCTCAAGTGTAAGACCCACGGCTGACGACGGTTATAACGCTTGCCAGAGCGCTGCTTCCGGCGAAGTGGAGGAGGGTACCGTGGGAGCGGGCACGGGAGCTACCGTGGCCAAGGCACTGGGACTGAGGCATGCCGTCAAGGGCGGACTGGGTACTTGCAGCCGGGACCTGGGCGATGGCCTTGTAGTGTCCGCTATCGCCGTGGTCAATGCCTGGGGCGATGTTGTAGACCCGGAGACGTGCCGTGTCATTGCCGCTCCCAGTACTGAAGACGATAACGGTTTCCATAGCACGGTTGAGCTCATGGCCAGTCCTCCCACAGAACGGCCCCAAGAGACGCAGGAGACTTCTGGGGGCAACACTACCATAGGCGTGCTGGCTACTAATGCCTCTCTGAGCAAAGAGCAGGCCAATAAGCTGGCGGAACGCGGCCAGGATGGCGTTGCACTCTCTGTGAGGCCATCCCATACCATGGTTGACGGCGATACCGTGTTCGCCCTGGCTACGGGCGCTTGGCCTGGCGAGGTGAACCGCACGCAGTTAACAAGGCTGGGCGCAGTAGCCGCTTTGGTAATGGCGCAGGCGGTGATCCGGGGGGTTACGCAGGCCAGTGGGTTGGCTGGAGTACCTTCCGTAAGGGAGCTTGAGCGTTGATGGATGGGTTGCAATGGATACGGTTTCTAGGTCTCCAGTTAAAGGAGGGCAGCAATGCGGACTAGAGTGCGTCAGTTCAAAGACATGAAACAAAGACGGGAGCGCATCACTGCTGTAACCGCCTACGATTACACCATGGCACACCTCGCCGATAAGGCCGGCATACCGCTGCTTCTGGTGGGAGACAGCTTGGGCAACGTGGTGTTGGGTTACAAGACCACTGTCCGTGTCACCATGGCCGAGATGCTGCATCACACAAAGGCCGTGGTCAGAGGGGTCAAGAATGCTCTGGTAGTAGCCGACATGCCGTTCATGTCCTACCAGGTGAGCAACGAAGAGGCGCTGCGAAACGCCGGCAGGCTGGTACAGGAGGGTGGAGCCCATGCTGTTAAGCTGGAAGGCGGTACCCGTTCCGCGGAGACGGTTAAGCGAATTGTTGAAGCAGGTATTCCGGTGATGGGACATATTGGCCTGACTCCTCAGTCGGAGCATGCTTTGGGGGGGTTCAGAGTTCAGGGTAAGGATTTGGTCGGCGCGCTTGCTCTGATCGACGACGCGGTGGCGCTGGAAGATGCCGGCGCTTTTGCCGTTGTTCTGGAGACCATCCCTTCAGAGCTGGCGCGCATCATTACTGATCGGCTTACTATTCCTACTATCGGGATAGGGGCGGGTCCCGACTGCGACGGTGAAATACAGGTCATCTATGAGATACTGGGACTCACGCCTCGTGCTCACAAGCATGCCGCGGTGTACGTCAACCTCAGCGAAGCGATCACGCAGGCGCTCACCGCTTATAGGCAAGAAGTGCAGGAGCACAGGTTCCCTACGGAGGACCAGAGCTTCCACATGGACGAAGCTATACTGGCAGACCTGCTTACAACCTAGTCGATGGATGTAATCAGCACCGTATCCGCCATGATGAAGGCACGCGACGGGGCGGAGCGTCCCCTTGGACTGGTGCCGACCATGGGATATCTCCATCAAGGCCACATGACGCTTGTAAAGCAGGCGAGGAACGACAACAAAAGCGTGGTGGTGTCAGTGTTCGTCAATCCCACCCAGTTCGGCCCTGAGGAGGACATCGATAGCTATCCCCGCGACTTTGAGCGGGACATTGACGTGCTTGCCGGACACGGCGTGGATATCGTTTTTGCACCTGATCCAGCCCAGATGTACCCGCCCGGTTACTCGACTTACGTTGACGTGGGTGAAGTTGGGGATAGGCTGGAAGGCAAACATCGTCCCGGACATTTTCGGGGCGTCGTCACCGTAGTGACAAAGCTGCTCACCATCGTACGGCCTGACCGTGCCTACTTCGGACAGAAGGACGGGCAGCAGAACCTCGTCATCAAGCGGCTCAACCGTGATCTCAATCTGGGAGCGGATATCGTCGTAATGCCTACGGTGCGTGAGCCTGACGGCCTGGCAATGAGCAGCCGCAACGTCTACCTCACTCCCTGGCAGAGGGGTAACGCCGTGGTTTTGTACAAAGCTCTATCCAATATCAAAGAGATGTGGCGGAAGGGCGAGACGGATGCCGGCGTACTGCGCGGGGAGATGGAACGCGTCATCAGTGAGGGGTCTCCGGCCAAGCTTGACTACGTCAGCATCGCCGCACTGGGCACTTTGGAGGAGGTGGACAGGGTAACCGCTCCCGCCATGGCTTCGGTAGCTGCCTGGTTCGGCAAGGCCCGTCTCATCGATAACGTGATTCTGGGGAAAGAGGGTACGCAGTGAAGATACTGCTCACCAACGACGACGGCCTGAATGCCCCCGGTTTGCGAGCTGCGGCCGCTTCATTGCGGGAAGAGGCCAGGGTAGTGGTGGCGGCGCCAGACAGAGAGCAGAGTGGGGTTGGGACATCGGTGACGCTGAACGGACCGGTGCGCGCGACAAAGGCGAGGCCCGTAGTCCCCGGTGTGACCACCTATGCCATAGAAGGCACCCCTGCAGACAGCGTGATACTGGCTTTGGAGCGCCTTTTCAAGGGCGTGGACCTGGTGGTCGCGGGCATAAACAGCGGCGCCAACCTGGGTGAGGATATTTTCATATCTGGCACTGTTGGCGCTGCTCTGCAAGGGTACGTACACGGCTTGCCTGCCATTGCCATATCCGTAGCGTCTCTCCATCCCACGAGTTTCCAGGCGGCGTCTTCTCTCTTACAGCGAATGGCGAGCGAGTTCGAACGTGGAGCGCTGCCGAGTCCGTCCCTGCTCAACGTCAATCTGCCTCCATTGGAGGAGCAGGAGATTGAAGGCATTGATATCACTCGCCAGGGTGGCCGGGCCTACGCTGACCGCATACGGAGTGGAGACGACGGCAAGCGAAGGTACTTCTGGATCAGCCGAAGCAGGCTCGTCGCGGAGCCGGTGGAGGGTACCGATATATGGTCTGTGCGCAACAACCGCGTCTCGATAACTCCACTGCATACGGATCTGACAGCAAGCAACCTGCTGGATAAACTCCAAGACTTGCCCTTGAAACTAAGTTAGGCTCCGGCATGGCTTGATGGCCGTCGGCTGGGCTGATCGCCTTCCAATTCCCTGGGATTAAGCGTAAGCTGTATCTTGTGGGGATATAGCTCAACTGGGAGAGCGCCGCGTTCGCATCGCGGAGGTTGGGGGTTCGAGTCCCCCTATCTCCACCAACCGGTACGGAAGCTAGCACCGAGCCATTAAGGGCTACCTTCTCGGTGGCTCCTCCAGCTAAAAAACTGTCCTCGGGCATGGGCACGGTGTAGCGCATCAGGGCGTCGTCGGGCATGACGATGACCTCTTTGACAAAGGACTCAATGAAGGTCCTGCGCTCGGTCAACTCGCTCTCCTTGAGAAACTCACTCATGTCCTGGGCGTAGGCGGCGATGGTGTTCACGTCGTCGAGAACATTACGGCGCTGAGCCAATGCCGCCCTCGCCTGGTCAGCGGAATACTCAAGGCGTTCCTGCCGCTCCCGGTGCTGGCGGATGCGCGGGGTGAAGTCGGCCATTTCCACCTCGGTGGTTTCCACGAGGTTATAGATCGTGTCCAGCCTGCGGCGCACGTCGGCAAGCTCCTTCTCAATGGTCTGGAGCTTCTTGCGCTGGTCGCCCGCCACGCCATCCATCTGCTCGTCCACGACCTTCACCAGGGCGCGGATGTTTCCTTCGGTGAGGATGTTGGAGCGAATCTTATTGACGACCATCTCCTCGAAGCGCCGGGCGGCTAGCCTGGGAGTCTTGCAGGCTTCCTTGCCCCGCTTCATGAGGGACTGGCAGACGTAGTAGGGGAACTGGCCGCTCTTGGAATACTGGCCGGTCAGCGCCCTGTTGCAGGTCTTGCACTTGACCAGCCCGCTGAGCAGGAAGGAGCTTCCGACCCGTCTGGGGTTGACGACCTTGGGGGCACGGCGGCGCAGCTGCTGGTTGACGCGGCGGAACCGGGTCTTGGAGACGATGGCGGGGAACGCCTTCTCCACCCGGACGGGGTCCGCCCCATCTTTGGCGTTCACGCCCCAAAGGAGAGTCCCCGTGTACGCCTCGTTGGTGAGGACCTTGTGGACGCCGGTCTTGCCCCAGAGCTTCCCGCCGGGGCTGGCGACGCCCTCGTCATTGAGGATGCGGGTGATGTCCACCATCCCCTTGCCGGCCTCGGACATCTCGAAGATGCGCTCGACGACGGGGGATGTGTCCGGGTTCAGACCCAGGGTGGGGCGCTTCTTGGCCCCGTCCTGCACCATGACCCTGTTGTAGCCGTAGGGTACTTTGCTGCCCACCCAGAAGCCGCGGGAGGCGGCCTCTCTCATGCCCCGCAAGACCTCCTGGGCCAAATTCTCGCTGTAGAACTCGTCGACGCTCTCGATGATGCCCTCCAGCAGCCTGCCGGTGGCCGTGTCCTCGGCCTGCTCGGTGATCGACACCACGCGGATGCCCTTGCGCCTGAGCATCGACTTGAAGGCCACGGCGTGCTCGCGCTTACGGGTGAATCGGCTGAATTTCCAGACCAAGATCTCCCGGAACGGGGCCTGGGGCTTCGCGGCCTCGTCGATCATCTTGCGGAACTCGGGGCGGTTGGCGACTCGACCGCTCTCGGCCTCATCCACGTACTCGCGGAAGACCATGTAGCCGTTCTTCTCGGCGTAGTTCCTGAGCGCCCTCAGCTGTGCGGCCACGGAGTTGTCCACGTCCTGGCGGTCGCTGGACACCCTGGCGTAGAGGGCCACCGGCGTGAAGTCGTGTTGTTCAATCATCTGTTCCTCCTTCTTGTCTCTTCCTTTTGGGTCTGGCGTGAGCGCCGCATCTGCGTCCTTTCCCGTCTGCGCCACTCCCTCTCTTCGAGGTAGAGGCGAAACCCCTCGCGCAGCAGCTCGCTCACGGTGCGGCCCTCCTCCTCGGCCACCTGCCTCAGTTGCTCTTCCATGGCGGGCGGCATGGAGAAGGTGACTCTTTTCGTGGTTCTGGCCATGTCCTTTACTCTCTTTAGTCATATCAAGTCATATCACCATCATGAACGAACCGGCCCCCGTTGTCAATGGTCGGGCATCCGTGAGAGGCAGTCCAAATCGGACGAGATGGGGTGTTGGGCACTGCGACGATGAGGCTTCCCTATGGTGCTTTCTGGTGGCCGCTGCCCATCGCCAGTGTGGACGGCCAACAGGTGCGGGACATAGAGGCGACTTCTGCGCGAGTTGGACATTGAGGCCACGGCAAGCGGAGCTTCCTGCTGGCGGACGTACGGCGGTTCGAGATCGAATACCAGGGGGCACTCACATGACCCTGTACCAGGACAGGCTCCTACTCCCCCGGCGCGCTCTCCTGAGCTTCTCCCCAGTCCTTCCGTCTCCGGTAGTATTCCTTCGCGTAGCACCTCGGCCTGCACCAACCGTCGGTCGCGGCGTTCTGCCGGAAACGTCGGTAGTAGACCCCGCCACACTCCCTGCATCTCTTCTTCTTGTACCTGGTTTTCATCGTTTGAACCTCCTCAGCCTTGCGGGTTGTCAGGCCCTCTTCTCCTCGTCGTCATCCTGCGCCAGATCTCCGGCGTCCGCGTCCGCCTGCCGCTTCATGTGGGAGCGGATGGCGACGCGGGCCAAGATGCGCAGTCCCTTCAGGACCTTCTCCCGCTGCCTGGGGGCGTAGGAGGACAGCAGTTCGTCCAGGGACTCGTGCGGTATCTCCCCTGCGGGACTCGGTCGTTGTTTGTTGTCGTCGTGTCCGGTTGTCTCTTTCATGGTGTGCAATCGCAGCGGGGGGTCGCCGGTCCGCTGGCCTCTCTTATTGGGTCTATGGATTCGCCGCCCGGCGCGGACGGAAGGGCGAGCGCCGGTCGGCGTCTAAGCCGGCTCATGCACCGCCGTTGCGGTTGCGCGGGCGGAGCGAGCCGGTCAGTCCTTGAGGTAGGTCAACTGGAACTCCCGGGCCAAGAGGATCGCCACCCCTCCGGAGATGGTGCTGGCGAAGTCGAAGAGGGCGAACATCGCGCCCCCGCTGGGCTCCACGCCCTCCCTGTGCCACCGGTACATCTGCTTGTAATCGACGCCGATGGCTGCGGCGAAGCCGCTCCAGGTGAGGCCGCTGGCCTCCTTGAGGCGCCTGAGCCGGTCGGGGAAGTCGCCGGGAAGCAGGCTCCCGTAGAGGAGGCGCTCCTGGTCGTCCGGGATCAGTTTCTGCGTCCCGTCGGGACGGGACGCGCAGCTAGTGTTGGTCATGTCTATCCTCCAATCTGAACAGCTCTTCGAATCGGGTGATTCCCAGGGCCACTTGCATCCGCCGTCGGATGCGGCCCGAGGGCGCTCGCCCCGCGTTGACCAGCGTGGAGAGGTATCCGGGGCTCATCCCGACCTCCCTGGCGAGCCAGTTCTGGGAGCGGTTCAGCACTGCCAACCGCCTCCAGAGCGCCGCCGTGTCGAGCCGGACAACGGTCCGTCCTGCACGCCTCGGGCGTCCCTTGGCATCGTTGGCGTCTGGCAAAGACATAGCTTCGTGCTCTCCTGTTTCTCCTGTATCAAATAGGCCGGAAGTGGCGCTTGGCTCACGCCCCCAGCGTTGGACCCTGTTCACGGGGCGGCGGCATGGCCTGAAGGGACTCCCAATGGCCGGGGGTGCGCCAGGCGCGTCCCAGGGGCCCCAGGGCGTCGACGGCCTCCCTGTGGGAGACCCACAGGGGCACGCTCACCCCCTCCGCCCGCATCTCCTCCCGCGCCACCCGCAGGAAGTGGGTCTGGGCGATCTCGTTGTCGAAGACGACCAGGACGGCGGGCCTCGTGCCGTGATCGTCGGTGGGCCTGTGCGATGAGTAATAGCGCAGATAGGGCGCCAGCCGCGCCGACATGGTGGATGGGCGCACGGCGCGGCGCTCCCATTCGAGGAAGAAGGGCCACGTCGTATCGCCCCTCTTCAGGACGCCGAAGGCGTCGGGGTTGACGGCGCGCATACCGCCGTCGTGCCGGAAGTGGCGGGAGGCCCTTCGTGGCGGGTCGAGCTGGACGATCTCCCACCCCAGGTGGCGGGCCTGGGCGGTGAGCCCTGCCAGGAAGACGTGGACGGCGGCGGTGTGCTCGATGTTCCTGAGCAACTGCCGGCCCCGCCTGCCGGTGACGTTGCGCCACTCGAAGGGAGCGTCGGCGTCCTCGGGGGCGATGCTCCAGCGCCGCTTGCCCACGCCCACGGAGGTGCGGTCCCTTCGGGCCAGAAGGGTCAGCGCCCGGTCGGTGACCGCCAGCCGTCCCCCCGCCTCGCGGTGTCGCGCCACGAGCCTGAATCCCTCCAGCGGGTTGAGTAGCTGGGTGACCCTCGGCGGCGACACGCCCAGCATCCCGGCCAGGTCCGAAAGGGAGATCCAGGGCCAGTCGGATATGAGATCGAGGGCGCGCTTCTCGGCGGGCCTGAGCATCACGGGCAGCAGGTGGTCGGCGAAGTCGCCCGCCGCACCCCTATTGGGAATATCGGCGGGGACGGAGAGTCGCTGCGGCTCGTCCTCCTCGGGGATCTCCCCGCCAGGGTCGGTGCGGTCGAGGACGTAGCGCAGGTCGACGGAGGCGGCGACCCTGGCGGGTTGCCATATCCGGTCATCCTCCCCGGCCAGGACGGCCTCCCGCTCCAGGGCGAAGAGGGCGGGCACGTCGGTGGTGGAGAGCACCCTTCGGGCGTGCCGCAGGCGCACGTCATCGGCCATGAGGGACGAGCACCGCCCCGGGCAGGGGCTCCTCGCGCATCCGCCAGAGGCGCTTGGCGAAGCCCGACCTGTCGGCGGTGAGCCCCTGTCTGACGATGCCCACGGTCCTGCCGTCGGGCAGGGTCACGGCGGCGTCCATCCGCACGGACCGGTACCAACGGAAGCGGATGGGGAAGGCGACGCCGGAGAGGACGGCGACCAGGCGATAGATGGCGGCCAGGGCGTCGAGGCGTTCCAGCAGGCCGCGCCGCCACTGGGCCGATAGGGGGCGGGTGCGCACCAGCCGGTGAAGCGAGACGTCCTCCTCTTCGGCGAGCCTGCGCAGCCCCGCCCCGGTCAGGTGGAACCTGCGCACCGGGGGGAGCGGGTCGATGGAGTGGAGCACGGAGGCGCAGACGCCGCCCGCTTCCAGCTTCTCCACGGCCTCGTGGACCGCACCCCTTGACCAGCCGGTGACGGCGGCCATCTCCTGCCGGTCGAGGAAGGGCATCCAGCCCAGAGCGCGGAGCACCTGGGGCTCGCAGCCTTCAGGTCTCATGGCTGGGCCTCCTCTTCCATGTCTGTCTCGGCTGGTTCGCCGGTGTCATCGTTCCCGGCCTCGGCGGTGGCTTTATTTGGATTTCCGGTCTGCTTCCCCTCCTCCTCCTGAGCGGCGTTCTCGATGTCCTCGACGCCCTTGTGGTAGTCGTCCACCTTCTTGTGGCCGTCGGCGTCAGCGTAGTCCGCCTGCCGGTCGGGGACGGTGTAGGCGAGGGAAGCCTGGCGGATGCGGTCGGCGACGGCGGGGTCTCCGTCCTCCGGCTTGCGCACCATCATCGAGAAGGCGGGCATTCGCTCCTTGGCCACCGTGGCGCGGACGTAGCAGTGGTGGACGGGGAGCGAGGTGATGTCGTCCTCGGCCACCCGCTCCTTGCCCAGCTCCCAGACCAGCGTCCGGGCGTCGTTGCCAGCCACCTGGAAGACTGCGAGGCAGCCGACGTTGGCGAGCAGGGTGTCTCGCATGGTGCGGGAGAGGTCGTCCAGCTTGGCGAGGCTCTGGGTAGCGAGGATGAATGACGCCCCGAACTTGCCCAACTCCGAGAGCATCGACTCGTAATCCACGCCGGGCATGGACTGCATCTCGTCGACCACCACCAGCGCGCCTCGGCGCTGGTCCAGCCGCAGGCTCCCCTGCTCCCGGATCACGGCGTCCACGAGGTTGAGGAGGGATGCGCCCACCAGGGCGGCCACGTCCCGGCCCACAGTCCCCTGGGAGGTGGAGACAACGAGCACGCCGCCGTCGTGGATGGTGCGGCGCAGGTCGATGGTGGAGCGGCGCTGGCCCAGGATGGCCCGCGCCCGCTTGGATGATGCGTAGTAGGAGAGGCGGGTCTGGACGGGGGCCAGGGAGTCGGCCCTGTAGTCGCGGCTCCAGCCGGTGAAGGTGCTGCCCCACCACTCCAGCAGGTAGGGGTCGGATACCTTCTTCAGCACCTCCTTGCGGAACTTCTCCACCGACAGGAGCTTGAGGCCGTCGAGGATCGTGTACTGCTGCTCCTCCTCCACCTGCTCGTTGGCCTCGTGGAGCGTCTTCACGGTCTGTTCGAGGATGGACTGCATCCTCGGCCCCCACTGGTCCCAGAGGCCCTTGGCGACGCGCACCACCGAGTCGGCGGTGCGGTCGCGGTCGGCAAATATCCTCGTGTCCAGCAGGTTGATGCCGGGGGAGCGGGTCTCGTCCGACAGGTCGATGAGGCGCACCCGGTCGACGAGAGCCTCGGGGACGTGCTCCATGAGCCCGGCCACGAGATCGGTGTGGGGGTCGATGACGACGATGGCGTCGCCGTCCCTGCCCGCCGCCTTCTCCTGCATCTTGTGGACGGCGACGTGGTGCATGAGGGTGGACTTGCCCATGCGGGTGCGGGCGACGTAGAGGTGGTGGCGGCGGAGCAGGTCTTCGGGGAAACGGATGTCCCGCTTGGCCCCGGCGGTGGTGTCTCCCACCAGCGCGCCGCCCTTCACGCCCTTGGCCAGTGGGCTGAGCGCCCTGGCGCCGGAGCGCTCCACCAGGGGCGTCTCATCGCCCGCGCCCGGCGGGTGCCAGAGGGAGGCGACCTCCCGGACTCCCAGAACACTGCGCCTTGCGAACAGGCCGCCGCCGGAAGGGTGAAGGATTTCGGGGTCGGGCACGACAGGCCGGACCTTCCCCACCTTGAACCTCGCCCCCGCTGGGTTATCGTAATGACGGTAGGCGGCGGCGAGGGCGCCGAGCAGCTCCCTGGCCCGGTGATGCTCCGTGCTGGTAGGCAGCACCGCGACGATCTGGAGTTCGGCGTCGAAGGCGATGCGGGAGACCTTCTCCCGTATGAGCAGTGGGTCCTCGACCCGGCTCCTGGCCCTCTTCCAGCGGTGCCAGGCGAGGCCGCCGCCGGCCATCCCCAGCGCCGTTCCCATGCCGAGGAGGGCTGCCTTCCAAATCTCGCCGTCCTGCACCCACAGGTAGCCCTTGAGGGCAGCCAGGGCCCCGATGCCCAGGACGGCCATGGTCACGCCGTCCATCTGCAACGGCTTGGTCTGGAAGGTGTAGGACGGCTCGCGGGCCTCCATGCCGGGACGCCGGTGGGCCTTGTCCATGTGGTGCTGGGACCAATCGGGGCCGAGGGAGCGCAGCATCAGCCGCGCCACCACCCGCTCCCTCTCGTAGAGGGCTGACAGCGCGCCCATCAGGGCGATGAGGGGGTCGGAGCCGGGGTCGAGGAGATCGTCGTCCCGGAAGGTGCGCAGGGGCACGTACTCGGGTGCGTCGGCCCTGAGCGTGATGGACCACGCCTGCTCCCCGTCGCGCACCCACAGCGGGTCCTCGCCGGGGTGCAGCTGCTGGATGCGGGCCTGGGGGTAGTGGGCGGATATCTGGCTGCGCACCACCTTGTCGTCGAGGCAGCGGGCCATCAACGTCACGCCGTCCATGTCCCCGGCAAGCTCTAGGGAGAAGGGTTCCGGCACGGCGATGGACTGGAGGAGGTTCTCGACGCCGAGGAGGGTGCGCTCCCCGGCCCTGGGCGGCGTCACCGCCAGCAGGACTGGGCCTCTCTCCTCCTCGTCGTTCCGAAAAGCAGTTTCCTCGGGTTCAGTTTCATGGGTTTCAGTCCTTTCTCTAATGGATTCCGGGCCGCCACTCGATCACCTCGGTCTCTTCAGGGGTGGCCTCGATGCGGACGGGGAATCGGTTACCCCGCGCCAGCAACAGGCCGTCACCACGGGGGCATGACAGCAGCCAGCGCTGGAGGTCCTCGGGCAGGTCGAAGGCGTCGCCCACGGTGCTTATGGCCGCTGCGTCCTGCTGCAAGAGCAGCTTGAAGGCGGCGTTCTGAAGCAGGGCGCGACCTGAGTGTCCGGTGATGGTTCGTGAGGAATCCTCGGAGAGGAGGTCCTGCACGTCCTGTGTGATGAACTGGAGCCCAAGCCGGTGCTTCCTCGCCCGCTTCGCCATCGACACCATGAAGGCCGCCCCTTCGGGGTGCTGCATGATCGACCACACCTCGTCGACCACCAGCAGCCCTCGGCTTGGGGTCCTGGGCGGCGGCGGCCCACACCGTCTCGGTGCAGACCATCGCGGCTGCGGGGCGGAGCTCGGGTTCGAGGAGGCGCAGGTCGAAGACGGTTACCAACGCCTCGTTGCCCAGCAGGTCGTCGCCCTCATCGGAGAGCAGGTGTCTCAGGCTGCCGGTGGCGAAGGGCCGCAGCAGCCGTGCGAGGTCGGGGTCTCCAGCCTCGCTCTCTTGCAGATATGAGTAGAAGTCGCGGAAGCCGGTGCGCTCCCTGGGCTGGGCGTAGTAGGCCGCCAGGGCGTGGTCGAGGGAGGAGCGGCGCTCCGCTCCGAGGCTCTCCCCCACCATCACTTCAATCAGACGGCGCAGGCTGCCGATGCGCTGGAGCATCTCCTCGGAGTCGCCCCGCTCGATGACGAAGGGGTTCATGCCCTCGCCCGGTACTCCGGGGCTGAGCACGCGCCCGCCCGCCGCCCTCGCCATGTCCGCGTACTCCCCCTCGGGTCGATGACGTAGGCCGTGATGCCCCTGGTCAAACCCCTGAGCACGCCGAGCTTGGTCGAAAAACTCTTGCCGCTCCCCGACCGCGCCAGGACGGCGGTGTTGGCGTTCAGGTGCGTCCCGTCCCAGGGGTCGTAGACCACCGGCGAGCAGGCCCGCATGTCGATGCCGTAGAGAGTGCCGCTGCGGGTGTCCAGGTCCGGCGGAGAGAATGGGAAGAGGCGGGCGATGCTGGACGTGTCCAGGCTGCGCCACTCGGCCACGGCGTTCAGGGCCAGCGGCAGCGTCGAGAGCAGCCCCTCGCGCTGCCTGAACGCAAGGTTGTCGAGCTTGCCCAACGTGGCGGCGAAGTGGGCCTTCGCCCGCTGCGTCATCTCCTTCAGCGAGTCGGCGTCCTTTGCATGGAGGGTCACGGACAGGGAGGAGTGAAACAGCCTCTCTTTGCCCCGCTGCACCTCGTCCCTGAGCCGGGTGATGTCCTCCAGGGCGATCTCCGCCTCGGGTGACATGGTGCGGCCCCGCTTGAAGGAGAGGGACTGAGCGCTCTCAAAGCGGACCTTCTGCCACTCCAGCGTCCTGGCCGCCTGCTCGGCGGGTATCGGGCCGACGTGGACGGAC
>CBDCQF010000010.1:0-607405 GCA_965220545.1 Dehalococcoidia bacterium | reverse complement strand
GTGCGATGTTTGATCATGGCATTGAGGATGATCAGCAACTTGCGCATGCATGCGGTGAGTGCAACCTTCTTGGGTTTACCGGCAACGAGCAGACGTTGATAGAAGGCCTTGATGACGGGGTTGAAGCGTGTAGCTACCAGAGTAGCCATGTAAAGGGCAGCTCGCACCGATGCTCTGCCACCCCAGACAGAGCGTCTGCCTCGGAAGGCGCCACTGTCTCGATTCATGGGAGCTACACCCACCAGTGCGGCGATCTGCCTGCGTTCCAGGGCGCCCAACTCCGGCAGCTCTGCCAAGAGTGTCACGGTAAGATTGGGACCCACGCCTGGTACACTGCGCAACAGGTCTTCATGTGCCCGCCACAAGGGACTGTTGTGCACCATGCGTCGCAGGTCTCCATCCAGATCGTGGATGGTGCGTTCCAACCAGGCGATATGCCGTTTGAGGCTGGTGCGAACTGTGGGCATGGCCCTCCCCAGCCGCTGCCTCTCTGCCACTAGCATCTCCACCAGTTGCCGTCGCCGCGCAACCAAGGCGGCCATCTCCTGTACCTGGTTCTCGGCTAGGGGACGTGGAGTGGGTTGGATTCTCTGGGCAAAGAGTGCCAGCACTTGTGCGTCTAAGACGTCGGTCTTGGCTAGTTTGCCTGTAGCTTTGGCGAAGTCTCGTACCTGTCGTGGGTTGAGTATAGCTATAGGTATCCCTGCTGCGCCCAGGGCGGCCGCTAGGGGCATCTCATATCCGCCTGTGGCCTCCATCACCACTAGGTCAGGATCGCGGGTGGCCAAGTTCTGTTCAAGTCTCTTGATACCTGCTTCGTCGTTGGAGGCTCGCCATACCTCTCCTGTTGTAGATACCGCTACGTCCAGATGCGCCTTGGATACGTCTATGCCTACATATAAGGCTTCTGTCTCCATAGTTCCCCTTTCTTGCCCTTCCTTGCAACATGCGGGCTTCCTTAGCCCAGGCAACTGTTCGGGCTCTTTTGGAAATAGGGCGTGACGACCTTGCTGAGCGACGGTCTCCTACAACCCAGAATGAACCGGTCTGCCACGCCTCCCTTCCAAGATACAAGAATGACAGGAGAGGGCGTGAAGGGGGAAGGTTAGGAAGGGGGGCGTCTGGATCACCCCCATCTCAGTCTTCCCCCGTCAAGGGGGAAGAGGGAGGAGGGCGGGTAAGGGGGCAAGCTTGACACCTACGGCTGCGCCTTGAATAATGCGTCCAGACTTGCAAGGAGGCCCGATTTTGACAGCTTACATAGGGTTGCTGAAATTCAATGAGTCGCCCAAACGGAGCGGGGACGAGGAGCTGGCCACAGGCCGGGTAGCGCGAGCTATTGCCGAGATAGAGAATCACGGGGCCAGGTTCCTCAGCATCCTGTGGTCGGAGGGCGACTACGATATGGTGCTGACCCTGGAGTCGAAGGATGAAGCCGTAGCGAACGCGATATTCACCAAGCTGGGCGAACAGGAGAACGCGACGATAGCGGTGTCGCCGGCGCTGGTGGACTGGGAGAAACGGCTATCGGTGCAGGGGAAGTCTTACTAAGGAGTTAGCCAATGACGATGACAATAGTGGGCTACGACGCTGAGACGGGCCAGTTTGGCGGGGGAGTGGCTACGAAGAACCCCGCAGTGGGCTCCAGGGTGCTGCGCGGCATAGGAGAGGTGGGTATGGTGGGGTTCAGCTCGGTGGAGACGCAGAGGCGTCGCGGAATAGCGATGCTGCAGCTGGGGTTCCCGGCAGACGTGACGCTAGAGGCGTTGATCAAGGTGAGCAACGGAGCCGGCCAGTACAGCCTGATAGACAGGACTGGCCAGTCGGCGGCGTACACGTCGCCTGGGCATAGTCCGTGGGCCGGGAGTCGGACAGGGAAGCATTATGCGTGTAGCGCGAACACCATGGTGGGTCCAGAGGTGGTGCAGGCGCTGGGAGACACGTTCGAGGAGACGGAGGGTGTGGGTATGCCGTTGGAGGAGAGGCTGCTGAGGTGCTTGGAGGCGGCACAGGCAACGGGAGGGGATCATCGTGGGAGGCAGGCGGCGGCTATACAGGTGCACTGGAAGAGGATAGACGCGAACGCGAACCTGGACGTGCGGGTGGACGACAGCGCGAATCCTATACCCGAGCTGAGGGCGGCGATAAAGAACTATCGCCAGATATTCCCCCAGTACCATGATAGGACATGGCCTGAATTGTCGGGCACGGGCGGCTACAACATCCTGTACCCCGGCGGCTGGTAGGCCTGTTGGAACACAAGGGAGAAGACTAAGATGCCGGTATATGTTGCATTGGTGAAATTGAACGGAGAGAGAACTGGCGAAGAGGAGCTTGCCGCAGGAAAGGCCGCGCTGGATCTGGCCCAAGAGGAGAGCGGCGGGATCTCCGCCATTACTACGAGCAGCGGCTATTACGGCCTTTACTGGACCCAAGGTGAAGCTGACATCGTGCTTACGTATTCCAAGCGGGACGAGGAGGAAGCTCGCGCTTTTGCCAAGCGGCTGGAGCAGCGGCAGAACTCCAGCATTACGGTGATGAAGGCGCTCACCGAGGGCGAGAAGGAGCGCGCCGTGCAAGGCAGGCGGGTGTAGGCCATGACGATGACGATAGTGGGCTACGACGCAGAGACGGGCCAGTTTGGCGGCGCGGTGGCTACGAAGAACCCAGCGGTGGGCTCCCGGGTACTGCGCGGGATGGGAGAAGTGGGTATGGTGGGGTTCAGCTCGGTGGAGACGCAGAGGCGGCGCGGAATAGCGATGTTGCAGCTGGGCTTTCCGGCCGATGTGGTTCTTGATGCATTGATCAAAGTGAGCAACGGAGCGGGCCAGTACAGCTTGGTAGACAGAACGGGTCAGTCAGCGGCGTATACGTCGCCTGGACTGAGCCCGTGGGCCGGGAGCCGGACAGGGAAGCATTATGCGTGCAGTGCGAACACCATGGTGGGTCCAGAGGTGGTGAAGGCGCTAGGAGACACGTTCGAGGAGACGGAGGGTATAGGGATGCCGCTGGAGGAGAGGCTGCTGAGGTGTTTGGAGGCGGCGCAGGCAACGGGAGGAGACCATCGTGGGAGACAGGCGGCGGCGGTGCAGATGCACTGGAAGAGGATAGACGCGAACCCGAACTTGGACGTGAGGGTGGACGACAGCGCGAATCCGATACCTGAGTTAAGAGCGGCGGTGAAGAACTATCGCCAGATTTTCCCTGAATACTCCGACCGCACCTGGCCTGATCTCACGGGCACCGGCGGCTACCAGATACTGTATCCGCAGAACTGGTGATTGGTCCTGACTAGCGCCCGCGTAGCCTGGGATCGAAGATGTCCCTCATAGCGTCGCCCAAGACGTTGATGGCGAATACAACCAGCGTAAGCGCCGTTCCAGGGAAAATGCCAATCCAGGGCGCGCTGGCGAAGTCCAGCAGTATCTCGCCGGAGAGCATTCCGCCCCAAGAGATTACGTGTGGGGGCAGCCCGACTCCCAGGAAGCTGAGGGAGGCCTCGATCACAATTGCGGAACCGATCATGGTCGTTGCGACGACCATCATTGGGCCAAAGGTGTTGGGTAGGATGTGGCGCAGCATGATTCGGAGGTCGCTGGCGCCGATGGAGTAGGACGCATCCACGTAAGGCAGTTCCCTGATGCTGAGAGCTTGTGAACGGATGATCCGCACTCCGCGGCTGGTGAAGATGATGATCATAGCCAGAATCAAGCTAGTGAAACCGGGCCCAAACGCTGCCATGAGGGCAAGGCCTAGGACAAGCGAAGGCAGGTAGGTTATAGAGTCTATGAACCTCTGAATAACCAAGTCGGTCTTGCCGCCGTAGTAGGCGCTGACTATACCTACGAATGCTCCTATGCTGGTTGCTACAATCATAGCGATGACGCCGACAAAGAGCGAGACCCGGGTCCCGTAGATTGTCCGGCTGAGGATATCTCTTCCCAGTAGATCCGTCCCGAACCAGAATTCTGAGCTTGGGGCCAGCAGTTGAGTATTTGCGTTGATGTCCCAGGGGTCGTAGGGTACGATTGCAGGCGCACTCACTGCCACCAGCGTAGCCAAGAGCAATATGACAACACCGGTCCCACCCAGCGGTTTGGTCCGCATGAAAGTCAAGAACTGCTGTGCAACGTTGGGACGCTTGACCCTCCCAAAAGCTACGGGAACTTCGATCGAGTCTTGACGTGTGGTCATACTGAATTCTCCCTAGGAGTACCGTATACGCGGGTCAAGGTAGGCATAAGTCAGGTCAACCAGCAGGTTGGCGACCAATGCCACCAGTACAAAGTAGGTTAGATATGCTTGCACCGCGGGCAAATCACGGAAGAACATAGCCTGTAGGACGCCTCGGCCAATTCCGGGAATGCTGAAGATGTTTTCGATCACGATGGTGCCGGAGAAGATCAGGCCCATCTGTGCTCCGGCTATGGTGACAACCGGAAGCAAGGCATTTCTCACGGCGTGCCGCATTATGACAACTCGTTCCGATAGCCCCTTTGCCCTGGCGGTGCGTACGTAGTCGTCACGGAGCACCTCCAATAGCTGGGTACGTGTCATGCGCAGCAGTGTGCCGTTGACTGAGAAGCCCAGAGCTACAGCGGGGAAGACGAGCTGTTGGAAGCTTACCACCGGGTCCTGCCAGAGGTGTGTGAAGCCAATGGGAGGTATCCAGTTGAATATTACCGAAAGGAAGAGAACAACAAGCAGACCGACAAAAAAGCTGGGCATGGCGAGACCGATGATAGCTATTCCACGCAGGATATAGTCCGAGATCCCGTCCTGCCGTATCGCGGCGAGTATGCCTATGGGAACGGCTATTATCCAGGTCACTATGATGGTAAAGATGCCGAGCTCCAGAGAGACAGGGAACTGCTGTTGAATGGACCGGGCTATTGGCCTATTGGTTACGTAGGAATTCCCAAGGTCAAAACGGATCATGCCGTAGACCCAGTCCAGATACTGTATGGGGATGGGCTTGTTCAGGCCCAGGGACTCACGCAGGTTGTCTATGTCTTCTTGGGTGTATACAGAGTCGCCGGTTGGGCCGGCAAGTAGAATGGCGGCCACATCCCCGGGGAGGATGCGCAGAATCACGAATATAACGATAGACGCCCCTATCAAAGTAGGGACGAATAGAGCGAGTCTGCGTAATAAGTACTGTCTCATAGCTCAGTTATGCCAGTGGGCGTCACTGAAAAGCGACGCCCACTGATACGCGAACCAACTGACTGACTTACATCATGTCGTCAAGCCAGACCCTCTCCAGGGAGTAGGAGTCTGTATGCACAATCGGAGGCGTCCAGTTCTGCCAGGTTGACCTGTGGAGGCCAATGACTCCCGGCCTTACCATACCTATCATGTGCGCGTCGTCCCAGAAGATCCTGGCCATCTGGCGGAGGATTACAGCCCTCTCGGCCTGGTCGTTAATGAACAACTGCTGCTCCATGAGGTCTCGCCACTCAGGTCTGACCCAGCCGCTGTAGTTACGACCGCCCTCCTGCCAAGTCAGGTAGGTGGAGACGCTGTATCCGTCGGGGTCCTGGAAGGAGAGTCCCTTGCTGATCTGGATGACCTGGAAGTCGCCGTCCTGACCGCGTTTGTCGGAGCTGGCGTAGTCCGGAGCTATGTCGAGATTAGACTTTATCCAGATCCTTTCGAGCTGCTGGACAAAGATATCGCAGTCATTGCGGCTGCCGGTCGAGCAGACAAAGTGGACTTCCAGCGGGTTGTCCGGGCCGTAGCCCAGCTCGGTCATTATGGCCTGTGCATCGGCCAGGTCCCGCGCCTTCACGTCGGGCGTGGAATCAAGCCCCTTGTACTGCTCCAGCCACTCGTCGACGGTGTAGATCCAGTCCCAGCCGATGAAGTACGGCGTTGACAGATGGCCGGTGCCGTTGAAGCGAAGCTGGTTGAACTCGTTCCTATCCGCCATCCACTGAATAGCGGTGCGAAGCTTGTCGGCGGTGGGGTCACCCACCGGGCCAAACGGAGGCTTCATGGTGTTCAGAGGGAAGCCGCGCCAGCCGTTGGCGTTCACGCGAGGCTGCTTGATGGCGTCTTCACCCAAGCGGGCCACTATTCGCTCAACGTCACGCGGTGTAGGAGCATCACCAAATAGACCCAGGTAGTCAACCTGCCCCGCCATGAATGCGGCTGTGCGCGTGTTGGCATCAGGTATTGCCAAGACCGAGTAGCCATCCAGGTAGGGGAACTCAGGCAGGAAGTAGTTGGGGTTTCGCTCCAATTCGGCGCGGTTGTTGTCTTCGAATACCTTGAGAATGAACGGACCGGTGCCGATAACTTCACCCTGGGCGAAGTCGACGTCTCTCCACTCACCGCTCTCATCGATGGCCTTGGTGTAGGTGTCAGGCATGACACTCGTCCAAGGTGAGACGAAGCAGGCCACGAACGCTGCAACAGGCTGCTGAGTCCTAACGATCAACTCGGTGTCGGAAACCACCTCGACGCCAGGCTCGGGCAGAGTGCTCATCGAGTCGTCTTGTATGTCCTTGACATAGGCCCTGAGACAACCCTGTCGCTTTGAGGACAGGCTGTTAGGGCGCTCGATGTAGCGGTACAAGGAGTATCCAGCATCTTCCGCGGTGAACCGGTTGCCGTCATGGTCGTAGATGTTGTCACGAATGGTGAACCTATAAGTGGTTCCATCGTCGTCAACTGACCACGACTCTGCAAGGTCGTTCTCCACGGTCTGCTTGTCTGCCAGGCTGAATCGAAGCACTTGACCCCAGACGTTGCCAAT
The DNA here is from genome assembly GCA_965220545.1 of Dehalococcoidia bacterium. Taxonomy (GTDB): domain Bacteria; phylum Chloroflexota; class Dehalococcoidia; order Lucifugimonadales; family QGNO01; genus DAOUJH01. The sequence goes on along the minus strand of CBDCQF010000010.1, from coordinate 600,645 downwards.
GAGTCCAAGCCCAGTCCATCCGTAACCGGCAGAGCCTCCAGCAGCATCGAAGTGGCCAGGGGACCCTACGCCACCCGCGCCTATGGCGGTGGTGCCGCCGTAAGAGGGTCCGCCACCTTCCGGAACCGGAGTCGGCGTGTTGGTGGGCTGCGGTGTGGCCGTAACTCCCGGTGGGAGCGGTGCGGCTGTTGGCGTTGGCGTTGGTACCGTGATCTCCGGCACAACCAACTGCGGCGTGGGTGTGGCAGTGGGAGCAGCGGGCTGGTCTGGCGTAGTAGGTGAAGCCTCTTCTTCTGAAGGCCCGCACGCTAGAACTGCCAGAAGCCCAATGGAAACAATTACACCCAGTAGTTTCCTTAAGCTAAATCCTAAATGCATATCTCACCCCTCCAAAGGTAAGTTCCACCAAGCGTGACGGCACGCTTAGCGAGAAATCTCAACAATTCTATGGGATATATCGTGTTTGTCAATACCTCCTTGAAGCAAATTTAAGATTCCCAAGCTACAAAATGGATTACGAACAAGAATCCAGTTTGGATTTCTCGTCATCTTTGATAGAATAGGCCGCACTCTAAGCACCAGAACAGAAGCGGGGAGGAGCCAGATGTCTGCGGAACTAACCAGCCTGACTTTGGGGGACGCGGCCAGAGCAATAGGGTCCCGTAAACTTTCACCTGTTGAGCTTACGCAGGCCATCCTTAATCGTATTGACGCGCTCAACCCCAAATTGAACGCATTCCTTACCGTGTTGGGTGATAGAGCGCTGGCAACCGCGCAACAGGCGGAGCAAGAGATATCTCAAGGGAAGTATCGCGGGCCGTTGCACGGTGTACCTTACGCAGTCAAGGATATCTATTCCACGAGAGGCATACGCACTACCAACGGCTCCAGTGTGTTCTCTGAGCACGTTCCGAACCACGACAGTACCGCCGTGCGCAATTTGAACAGAGCTGGCGGAGTGCTGGTTGGGAAGAACCACTGCCTGGAGTTCGCTTGCGGCAACCACAACGGCCTATACGGGGAAGTGCGCAACCCCTGGAACCTGGACCACACCCCCGGCGGCTCTTCCAGCGGTTCGGCGGCCTCCGTGGCGGCCAGCATGGTGTTTGGCTCCATGGGTTCCTGCACCGGCGGGTCGATACGCGGACCGGCCTCCTTCTGCAGTATCGTCGGCCTGAAGCCCACGTATGGCCTGGTGAGCAGGTACGGCGTTTTCCCTCTGAGCTGGTCCATAGACCATGCCGGACCTATGACCAGGACTGTGGAAGATTGCGCTCTGATGCTGCAGGCAGTGGCCGGCTACGACTCAAGAGACCCGTCGTCGTCGAGGGTGCGCCTGCCCGACTATGCGGAGGCGCTGAAGGGGGGTATCGGAAATATCCGCGTTGGGGTGTCCAAAGAGTTCACCGAAGGCGCTACAGAAGAGGTGATAGGTCTTGTGCAAGAGGCTATAGAGGTGCTCAGCGAGCTGGGCGCCTCCGTGGAGGAGGTGTCGCTGCCGATAACGGCGGATTACGCCGCCGCCTCCGGCAACACCATCACCTGGAGCGAGGCTGCCCAAGTACACGCTCCTTGGAAAGACCGGCTGAAGGAATACACCGTGGGCGTGCAGCAAAAGGTGTTGGTGGGGTCGGTGATATCGTCCACCATGTATCACAAGGCGCAGCTTTTAAGAAGGCAGATCCAGGATGAGATAAGCCAGGTCATGAAAAACGTGGACGTTCTGGTGGGTCCAACTTCGGCGGCTCCTCCCGGACAGATACAGGCAAGCGTGGCAGCGGGCGGCGACGCCGGAGCATTGAGAATGGCCACACAACGCAGTTTCACACGTCCCCAGAATCTCACGGGCCAGCCGGCGGTGAGCGTGCCATGCGGCTTCTCCGCTGAGGGGCTGCCCGTTGGCCTGCAGATATCGGGTCGCTTGTTTGAAGACGACCTGGTATTGAAGGTGGCCCACGCTTACGAGCAGGCTACGGAGTGGCATAAGAGACATCCTGAAATCTAGGGAGAGAGCCATGAGCATAACCAAAGAGATGGTTAGGAAACTGTTGCGGCAGGAGGGCCTCCACGCTTCCGACGAGGAGGTGGAGACCACGCTGAAGCTGCACAATGCCCTGGATGAGCAAATGGGAAAGGCATCCGCTGAGTCACTGGCGGCAGCGGAGCCTCACTATATACAGCCTACTAGAGCCCAGCCCAGGCGCAGATAAAGACTGGAGGCATCAATGGTAACCGTCAACCCGCGTTCTTTTACCTCAGACAGTGAATTGATAGAGGCTTACAAGAAGATACTGGCCCCTTCACTCGGCCACTTTCTGGATGGAGGGATGGACCCGGCCATCAAGGCGTTATGGCAGCCGGTGAAGCTGGTTGGCCCGGCGCTGACCGTGCAGACCACTCCCAACTCTGCGGCTGCTCTGGGTAAAGCAGTGGAGATTGCCCAGCCGGGCGACGTAATTGTGATGAGCCGCGACGGCGAGAATCGACACGCTACTACCGGCGACTTTGCGGTGCTCAATTTCCAGGAAAAGGGCATAGCGGGAATGATCACGGATGGCCTGGTCACGGACCAGCGGGCCATTGAACGGTTGAAGTTCCCCATATTCTGCCGCGGTGTTTCGGCGATTATCGCCAAGCGGGGCGGCCCGGATGAGGGCGCGGTCAACGTTCCGGTGGAGGTAGGCGGCATAACGGTGAATCCCGGCGACCTCATAGTCGCTGACGAGGACGGCGTGATAGTGTGCACCTTTGATGAAGCACGGGAACAGCTTGATGCGTGCCTGGAGCTTGAGGAGTGGGAGGCGTACGCCCTTGGACAACTGGACTCGGGCAGGCCGCTTTCAGAGGTAGCGCAGGAGAGGCAGACTTACAGGCAATAGTCCAAATAGCTATAGGAGAGTCCGGCAATGATCCAGCAAACAGAGATGATGCGGGTAATTCAAGAATATAGGGGAGAAGCGGTGGTCATCCCGGTGTTTCGGGCTACGCCGCGTTGGAAAGAGGTGAGCGATCACCCGGAGCTAGATTTGCCGGTAGGCGGCGCCATGGGCAAGGCATCGTCGTTTGCCCTGGGAGTGGCGCTGGCCCGGCCGGACAAGGCGGTTATCCTGCTGGACGGCGACGGCAGCCTTGAAATGAACTTGGGCGCGTTGATAACCATTGGAGAGCAGAAGCCCAAGAACCTGTACCACTTTGTGGTGCAGAACGGCGTATATGCTTCAACGGGCGGTCAGCCCATAGTTGGAGCGGATACGGTTTCCTTCAAAGAGATGGCGCTGTCCGCGGGGTACAACGCCGCCTACGACTTTGATGACTTGGAGGACTTCAGCACTGCGGCCGCAGAGATATTCGATACGGAAGGGCCCGTGCTGGCAACAATCAGGATTGAGCCTGAGATCAGGACGATTGAACAGAGGGCCGCGGAGAGGGCCAACGCAGGTGCGAGCGGTCCCTGGGTGGCGTACCATAACTTGAAGGATGCACTGGAAAAGTCTTAAATGGTAGGGGGCGGGTTACCCGCCCCTACTGGTTTCACCCCCATCTCAATCTTCCCCCGTCATGGGGGAAGAGGTTAGCCTCAATACCACTCATTGCGGAACGTTTCGTAGTTGACGAAAGGCGGATTGGCCGCATGCGGTATCGGTAGCTGCACCGGGCCGTTTTCTCTCGACGGCAGGTATACCGTGGCGGTGCCCGGCACCTGCGCTTCCCCTACTTGGTTGGCTCCTTGCCAGCGGATGCCAATTGCGTGGTACGTGGCCTCTCCGGGAACGCCTCCCGGTTCGTCGTTGCCCTTCTGCACCTCCGTGTACTTCTTTACCACTTCACCGGTGTAGGTTGTGACGTCGGCGTAGTATACGGGCCTTCTCAGCGCCGAGTACTGGCGGCGGATGAAACCGTCGTCGCCCATCCAGTTGGTGAAAAGCTGCTCCGGTATCTGGAACCGCTGACCGCCGTGGTCGAACGGGCCGGGCTGACCGCGGAAAGCGGCCAGCAGCGCGTCCTCGTGCTCCGCGCCCGGAGTCCAGGGCCAGAGAGTGTTGGGATGGGTTCGCGCGCTGCCCGGCCTTTCTCTCATGCGGCGGTAAGCCGATTCGAAGGAAAGGACGTCTTTTTCTTTAATTGGGACGTCTCCCGGATTGTCTCCCGTGCCTACGGTCTGGGAGTTGACGGTGTCCTGGCAGACCTGGTCCTGGAGAGTCCAGGGCGGAAGTACAAGGGGGCCCAGCTTGTCGCCCACTTCCACGTCTTCCCAATACAGCGTATTGGAGCCTCTGCGTTCGGCACCCTCCAATCGCTTGACCAACTCCTCCATCTCCTCTTTGGAGTAGCTTTGGGCTTTTCGCTCGTAGAGCATGCTTTCACCCAGGCGTTGCACGTCCATGGCCCTGGAAGTGCCCATTGTCCTCTGCGGCACCATGATCAGAGTGCCGTAGGACTTGGCCCTGAGGTCGTTGTGGAAGTCCCAGTAGTTCACCTCCGAGATGAGGAACAGCAGATCTCCGTGGCCTCCCTTCTTCTCGATGAGCTCCTTGGTCTCTTTGGACGTCCTGAACCTATCGCCTACCCGCAGCACGTCAAAGAACTCCCAGGCGCATCCGGCCACAAAGTTGGCTACGGGATAGCCCTGGGGACGGGTGGCGCCGTGAATGCCGGGGTACCTTATGTAGTTCAGCACCGGTCCAGGGGCCAGCTGCGTGCCATACTTGGTCTTCCTGCCGTAGTCCGGGTCGGTATAGATAGGGTTGTTGTCGCCTATGGCGCGGGAATACTTGGTGATGAAGTTGGAATCGAGCCGGATGGGTGATTCGTAGGGAGGCCCTTCTTGCTCGTAAGGACAGGGCTCATTAGGCGGAATGCCCTCGAGCGATTCCGTATCGATGAACTCCTTGGTCTTTGCAATGAACTCAGTTACGGCTTCTTCAAAGGTCTGTTCGATGGTCATGCGTACCTCCTCCCTGCCACGGTGGCGGCACTAGGTTATATGTAAACGGACAAGGGGGCAAGGCCGCCTCCCGCCGCCCCACAGACATGTGGGCAAACGGGCGAACGGACAATCGGGCAAGGCGGTCGCCTGCAACTTGCCCCACGCGCGCCTGCGCTCCTGGGTTCCCGCCTGCGCGGGAACGACGGTGTGGGGTGGGCGGTTGGCTGTGCATGTACGGTTCACCCCCATCTCAATCTTGAAGAGGTTATGCAAAAGGTCTGCCTGCGCGGGAACGACCCTTCGGTAGGCTCAGGGTAAACTCCCCACCGCTGCCCCTGGATACCCGTCGTCACGGGTATGACGCGTGTGGGGCGGGCCTAGTTGGGTTCCGGCGACTTGATTTTGGATCCCATCCTGGCTATGACTGCTGCCGCATAGGTTACGATGACGACGCCTCCCATTCCTACGGCGAGTGGCGCGGTTGCTATGCTGGCAATGGCTCCTATCAGGAAGCCGCCCCCCGGTGTGAACCCCCACGTCATGCCGTACAGTCCCAGGACGCGTCCCCTCATATTGTCGTCAGAGGTTAGCTGAAGCAGCGTGTTGAGGGATGCGTCGTACATGACAAGCCAAAGCCCAATGGCGGCCACCAGGACAAGCGAGACCGCATACCAGGAGGAGAAGGCGAACAGGGCGATGCAGGCTCCCGCGCCCAGCGTGCCGATGGTGAGCAGCCTCCATTTGTTCGGATAGTCGCTGAATGCAGCGGCCGCCGCCGTGCCTATCAGTCCCCCCGCGCCCCCCGCCGCGAAAAGGTACCCCAGTTCGGCGGCCCCCACGTTGAGAACGGTCTTGGCTATCACGGGCAGCATGATCATGTAGGAGAATCCGAATGTTTCGGTGAGGACGCTGAGAATCAGCAAGGCACGCAGGGTGCTGTTGCCCGCAACGTATGCAAGTCCCTGCCCAAGGTTGCGCCAGATGGACTCCTGCCTCTGCTGCCCCGACCCGGCAACCTTCATGAAGAATAGGGGAATTACGCTAGCCGAGTAGATGAAACCGGCCAGAGCGTAGGCTGCTCCTATACCTGATGAGTCGATTAAATTGCCGGCAAGGACGGATCCAACGGTCCAAAAGATGTGGAACCCTCCCAAGGTGTAGGCGACGGCGTTCATCAGCCGGCGCGGGCCTACGGTGTCGTAGATGAGGCCGTTGAAGGCGGGTGCGACCATGCCGTCAACGGAACCTTGTATAAAAACAACGACAAGTATGTGCCAGATTCCCGCCTTTTCTTGCACGACCAGCACTGCCAGGCCCAACAGGACCAGCCCGCTCATGGCTCTGAACGTGCCTAACACAAAGCGGCGGCTCAAGCGGTCTGCCAGGACCCCTCCAAAAAGCGCGAAGATTATGTGTCCGGCGCCGCGTGTACCTGAAGCTATGCCAACCCAGAGGGCGGAATCGTTGGTGAGCAGGAGCACCATCCAGCCCTGGGCAATGAGCTCCGTTGCCGCTCCTACTACATAGAAGGAGCTGCTTCCCCACAACAGGCGGAAGTCGCGGATGCTCAAAGTGCTAAAGATGCGAGATGCCATGGTTCAGCAAGTCCCGGTGCAAGTAAGCGAGGATTCCAAAACTAACACCGATTTAATATACTCCTTTTTATGCCGCCTATCCTGGAAGCCAAGAATCTGACCAAGCGTTACGGCTCCACCATCGCCCTTGATTCGGTGGACTTTGAGGTGGAGCAGGGAATCACCGGGCTTCTGGGCCCCAACGGAGCCGGTAAGAGCACGGCTATCAAACTGTTCCTTGGACTGCTCAAGCCCACATCCGGCGTCGCCGAGGTCATGGGCCAGCAACCGTACAATTCCATCGAGATACGCGGCCGGCTTGGCTATATGCCGGAACACGATTGCCTGCCGGATGCTATCAATTCTTCCGAGTTCCTATCACACATGGCGCAGGTCAGCGGACTGCCTCCCTCCCATGCGCGCACTCGCGCCGCCGACGTTCTACGGCACGTTGGCCTGGACGAAGAACGTTACCGTCCCATAGGCGAGTACTCCACGGGCATGAAACAGCGCGTGAAGCTGGCACAGGCGCTAGTCCACGACCCCACCATTGTAATGTTAGACGAGCCTACGGCGGGCCTGGACCCGGGCGGGCGTGAAGAGATGCTGGACTTGATTAGGCGCACAGGCCGCGAGTTCGGGATAAGCTTGCTTCTTTCCTCCCACCTGATGGGTGAGGTGGAAAGGACGTGCGATCGAATCATTGTTCTGGAAGGCGGCCGCGTCACCCAGGCAGGGGCAGTCGCGCAGTTCACACAGGAGACCCAGACGCTTTTCTTGGAGGTTGACGACAACCTGGACGAGCTGATGGAGGCCTTGAAAAAGCACGGTGTCCAAGCTGAACTGGATGGAGCTTCCGTGGTGGTGCAGGACGTAACCGAAGAGCAGTACGACGACATCAGGGATGCCCTGGTGGATGCTGACTGCAGGTTGCGCCGCCTGGCGCCCAGACGGGGCAGTCTGCAGGACATCTTCAGAGGCAGCGAGTCATGACGTCCGAGCGGCGAGGAGAGGTATATGACCTGGGGTACCAGAGATACGACGGCCCCAGGGAAGGCAGAGCGCGAGCGCGTCGGGCGTTGCTTGTCAACGGCATAAGGTCAGCGCTGGGGATAGGCCGCGGTTCGCGCGCCAAGGTCTTGCCGGTACTGCTCTTCTTGTCGGCCGTGGGCCCGGCAGCCGTCATGGTCATAATTGCCTCTGTGACCGGGCCCGGGTTTGAGGTGTCCGGTCATGCGGGCTACTATTCAATGATTGCCACGATCCTCCTCCTCTTTTCCGCGATAATTGCCCCGGAATTGCTGATCCCCGACCGTCGCGATCGTATTCTTCACCTCTACCTGGTAAGGCCTCTAACCCCCACCGATTACGTTGCCGGCAGGTGGTCGGCGTTTCTCCTAGTCACGCTTGCCATTGTGTATTCCGGGCAGGTCTTGCTTTTCTTTGGGGAATTATATACCTAATTACCCCTACGGACGGAACGGGGGGCAACCTATTGACAAGTTGCACCCAGTCCGATTAAATCAGGGCATCAATCAAGGAGACTCACAATGGCAACGGATACCCATACCCACGCTGAAATCCCCGAAATTCTTGACCGGCTGGACAGCATCGAAGCAATCCTAAAGCGCAGGGAAGGGATGGACAGGATAATGTACTCCTACCTAATCTCCCTGGCCGATTGGGCTGGCAGATTTCCCGAATTCAAGCTCATAACTGTTGACAAGATTCCCGATTTGGGGTAAAATACTCTCATAAAGCAAGGCTGTTATGAGAGGAAACGAGATGATAGACAAGAGGAAAGGCCCCGGCAAGAGTTTCAGGAAGGGATTGAGCCTAGCGCAGGCGATTGAGTTCTTTGTAGACCCCGACGTTACGGAGTCCTGGTTCGTTGAGCAACGCTGGCCTAACGGCATACGCTGCCCCGAATGCAACTCCGATAGCGTACAGGTCAGACCATCCCGCAAGCCCCAGCCGTTCCGATGCAACGTTTGCCGCTACGATTTCAGCGTCAAGTCTGGCACGGTGATGCACGCCTCCAAGCTGCCCTTGAAGGCTTGGGGGCTGGCTCTCTACCTTGCCTCTACCAGCCTAAAGGGTGTCAGCAGCATGAAGCTGCACAGAGACCTGGGCGTTACTCAAAAGACGGCCTGGCACTTGGGACACCGTATCCGCAAGACCTGGGAGCATGACACCCAGCAGTTCATCGGACCGGTAGAGGTAGACGAAACCTACATCGGCGGCAAAGAGGGCAACAAGCACGAATACAAGAGGCTCAACGCTGGACGGGGTCCAGTCGGCAAGGTTGCCGTAGTCGGCGCAAGGGATAGGGCAACGGGCAAGGTTGCAACCTCTGTAGTGGACTCGACGGGGGCGGTAGCCCTTCAAGGCTTTGTGCGCCGACACACCGAGCTTGGGGCGCACGTCTACACCGATGAAAATAGGGCATACGCTGGCCTCAACCGAGCGCACAAGGCGGTCAAGCACAGCGCGGGCGAGTACGTGGACGGCATGGCTCACACAAACGGCATTGAGAGCCACTGGGCATTGCTCAAGAGGGGCATCGTTGGAACGTACCACCACCTAAGCGAGAAGCACCTAGACCGCTACGTTACCGAGTTCGAGGGCAGGCACAACAACCGCCGCCTTGACACCGTAGACCAAATGGCGAGCATGGCGGCCAACACCGAGGGGAAGCGGCTACGCTACGCAGACCTGATAGGTGATAAGAACACTCGGCAGCCGAGGATGCTCTAATGGCTGCCCCCAACTTTGCCGACAAGACGATATGGACGGGGGATAACCTGGAAATCCTACGGGGTATTAACAGCGAGTGCGTAGACCTTATCTACCTAGACCCTCCCTTCAACTCCAACAAGAACTATTCAGCCCCGGTAGGAAGCCAAGCAGCGGGGGCAGCGTTCAAGGATACGTGGACGCTGGATGATCTGGACGTGGCCTGGATGGGCTTGATTGCCGACACACACCCCGCCATAGCCAACCTGCTTCACACGGCAAGCCTAACGCACGGCAAGGGGATGCAGTCCTACTTGACCATGATGGCGGTACGGCTGATAGAGCTACACCGCATACTCAAGCCATCGGGCAGCATCTACCTGCACTGTGACCCCTACGCCTCGCACTACTTGAAACTGTTGATGGACGCCATCTTTGCGCATGGGCAATTCCGCAATGATATTTCATGGTGTTATTTCGGCCCTTCAAACGTGCGCCGATGGTTCCCCCGCAAGCACGACTCCATATTGTTCTATGGCAAGTCACCGCAAGCAGCTTTCGACCGCGAGGCCATCCGTGTTCCCTACAAGGTGTTGGTTGGCACACCGGGCGGCCCTATATGGAGGGATACATCACACAGTCAAGCACGGGTGGACGAACTGCGCAAAAAGGGGAAGGTGATAGAGGACTACTGGACGGACATCTTCCCAGTAGTGAATCAGAGGGAGAAAACAGGCTTTCCGACGCAGAAGCCTCTTGCCTTGTTGGAGCGTATCATCAAGGCATCCAGCAATGAGGGGGATATCGTCCTAGACCCCTTCTGCGGGTGCGCTACCGCGCCCGTAGCAGCCGAGAATCTAGGCCGTAGGTGGGTAGGGATAGACCTATCCCCAAAGGCGGTGGGAATTGGTGAACATGCGCCTACAGCAGACCATGGGCAGCCTCTTCCATCACGGCTACGTCACAGTGCGGACGGACATACCCCGGCGCACAGACATAGACGCTCCAATCGCCTACCGGAAGAATGCCCACGTTCTATTCGGGCAGCAGGAGGGTAGGTGTGCGGGTTGCCGCATGGACTTCCCGTTCAAGATATTCGAGGTAGACCACGTCATACCTCGTTCCAAAGGCGGGGGCAACCATATCGAGAATCTGCAACTGCTATGCCCTAGCTGCAACCGCATCAAGGGCAACCGACCCCAGGAGTACCTACTAGCACAGTTGAAGGAGCTGGCTTATGCCTAGACTAAAGAAGCGCAAGGGCAGACCGCCCAAGATTAGCAGACCCCTGCCCATACCGGACACTCCCTCCAACATCACCCGCTCCCTGCTACGGACAAGGAGCAAGGAGGAAAGGGAGATGCTGGCAGACAAGGGAGAAGAAGGTGACTCTTAGGCTAGGTATAGACGCAGCCTATATCCCAGGGGTAATTAGGTATATAATTCCCTTTCTTTGGGTTGCTCCTCACGGCGCCTGACCCGGTGGATTATGTTAGAGAAAACTGGCTGGACGTTCCCCGCTTCCTAGCGGCTGGCTTAGTTGTGGCGATCTTCACCACAACCCTGCCCCTGGCGGTTGCCGCCTTTACAAGTCGAAGGGCCTATGCGGCTGCATTCGTAATCGGTCTGTGGATAGTTTCCACCTCTACCGCGGGAATACTTGCCACATCTGAACAAACCGAGGTCAGGACCACCACCGCCCCTGATGGGACTGTAAGCGTAGAGGTGGAAGAGAGCGGGGCTATTGCGGGAGACATGGCCAAGTGGTTCGCCCTGTTGAGCATTGGAGACGTGCCGATCAGAATCAACGACTTGATATTTGGCGAAGAGGCGGAGTCCGGGTTCGGCGCGGTGGTGGAGGAGCTGCCGGACATAGTCCCCATTGGCTGGTACTTGATTCTGACTGCGGGACCCGGATTCCTCCTCTGGCGGCGTTATCAGAGCATAGCGATATGAGCACATTGCAAACATCTTCCGTAAGCCGCACCGAACCCACCGTGAACGTTGTTGGGGTGTCCAAGTGGTTCGGGAACGTGGTTGCCGTGAACGATGTCTCGTTCGACATATATCCGGGCGTAACGGGTCTTCTGGGCCCCAACGGCGCGGGGAAGACGACCATATTGCACATGATCACAGGGCTTTCCAAGGTGTCCAAGGGAGAGGTCAAGCTGCTTGGCGAACGGCCCAGAGACAATGCGGAGCTGTATCGCCGCGTGGGCATCATGGCGGAGCACGAGGGGGTATACGGGTTCTTCACAGGCAGGCAGTTCGTGGAGTTCTCGGGACGGTTGTACGGTTTGCAGCCCTTGGAAGCATACGTGGACCAGGCGATTGCAAGAGTGGGCCTTGAAGAGGCGCAGCACCGCGCACTATCCACCTATTCCAGGGGGATGCGCCAGCGCATGCGACTGGCCGCGGCCATGGTGCACGATCCCCAGGTCTTGATATTGGATGAGCCTCTGAACGGCACCGACCCCCGCCAGAGGCTGGAGTTTCAAGGCTTGATGAAAGACCTTGCCAGCGAGGGCAGGACGATTGTTATTTCTTCTCACATACTAGAGGAGGTCGAGATATTCGCGGAGCAGATACTGCTCATGGTCAGCGGCAAGCTGGCCGCCGCCGGGGACTACCGCGCCATCCGCGCCAAGCTGGACGAGCGCCCGTATCGCGTGAGGGTGGTGGTGAGCGAGCCGCGCAAGATGGCGGCGGCGATACTCCAGATGGAGGAGGCGGATTCGGTATCGGTAGATGGCGAAGGGGTGCTCACCGTGTTGAGCCAAAGGGTAAGCGTACTGCAACGTTCGCTGCCCCGCTTGGCAAAGGAGTTGGGAGTACGCCTGCTTCGCGTGGAACCCTTGGATGATTCGCTGGAGAGCGTTTTCAGCTACGTGGTGGAGCGCTGATGGTACATATACTGCTGCTGTCGTTGCGTCAGACGGGCAAGCGCCGCTTGATAGTGATTGCGCTTCTGTCCATGCTGCCCGTGGCTTTGGCCGCAGTTGTGGCGAGCTTTTCATCATCTGAGGGATCTCTCGGTGACGATTTTGTAACAATCCTGGTAAACGGCATGATAATTGGCGGCATCGCGCCGATAGTAACCATGGCTTTGGCCACTGCCGCGTTCGGAGATGAGGTGGACGATAGAACGCTAAACTACCTGACCCTGAAACCCGTGCCGAGATACCAGATAGTAGTCCCAAAGTTCCTGGCCTCCGTAATAGTGGCCTCCCCTATCCTGATAATCAGCTCCATGCTGGCCGTGACGATAGGCTTGGGCGGGGGCTTTCAGCCTCTGCTGGCCGTTGCGCTTTCCCTATTTGCCGGTGTTGTCGCCTATGCATCCGTATTCACCTGGGCGGGGCTCATCAGTTCTCGCGCTTTGGCGTTCGGGCTGGTCTACGTGTTTCTCTGGGAGGGGCTTGTTAGCACGTTCTTGGAAGGAATACGGTACGTAAGCATTAGAAACTACATCCTGGCCATTATGTACGAACTGGATGAAACAACTTTCCAAGCGCTGGGAGGGAACGTGATAGAGTTTCAGGCGGCCATCGTAGGGGCGGCGGCGGTTTCGCTGGTCTTCCTCCTTCTGGCGGTATTTCGTTTGCGCACCATGGACGTCCCTTGATCCGACGGATGCCCGTGTTAGTTGAAGTGGCATGAAGCACTCTTTGGAACTGAAGCAGTCTCTAGGCGTTGACCCCGTGATCATGGAGGTGATGCTCAACGCCTTCATGACGCTCTGCGACGAGTCGCAGGCGATACTGGTGCGCTCCGCGTATTCCACCAATATCAAGGAACGCAAGGACTGTTCAGCATGGCTGCTGGATTCGGACGGCCAGCCTTTCTGCGGAGGCCGTTACTCAGGCGGTCAGTACAACAATTCGGGGTACGGCCCCGTGGGGGCTCGCATCCTGGAGAAGTTCGGCTCCAGGATGTCGGACGGCGATGTCTTCGTGATGAACGACCCGTACCTGGGGGGGCCCACGCACCTGCCGGATATGTCGTTCATCAAACCCGTTTTCTATGACGGAGAGCTACTCTGCTTCGTATGCAACCAAGGCCACTGGGCGGATGTGGGTGGCAAGGCTCCGGCGCAGGGCGTGGTGGGTGACGCCACGGAGATATACCAGGAAGGCCTCCGCTTGCCGCCTGTGGCTTTGTACAAATCGGGCAGTCTGGAAGAGGACATCTACGAGATCATGCTGGCGAATATCCGCGGCCCCTACGAAAGGGCGGCGGATATCAGGGCGCACATGGCGGCATTGCACTTGGCGGAACGTCGCGTCCATGAACTGGCGCAACGATACGGAGCCAAGGGCCTGAAACGTTATATGCACGCGCTTGTCGACTATTCCGAGACGCGGTTGCAGCAGGCCATACTGAATACGCCCGAGGGCAGCTGGTCGGCTGTTGATTACCTGGATGACGACTTGGGCAGCGACGTTCCGATAGCGGTCAAGGTCAAGGTGTCCATAAAGCATAGACCAAGGCCTCTGATAGACGTGGACTTCACGGGCAGCGGGCCGCCGGCCAAGTGGGGCATAAACGTTGCTTACCACGGGACATGGCAAATGGTGGTCGGGGTGTTCAGGAATCTGCTGGTAGACGACACGGTGCCGATAAACGCAGGCTTTCTAAAACCTTTCAAGGTGACCATGCCGGAACACTCCTTGATCAATGCCAAGCCTCCCTCCGCTGTGGGCGCAAGGACGGAGACCACCTACCTGGTTAGAGACGTAATACTGGCTGCTCTAATGGAGGCTTTTCCGGAGAAGGCCAGAGGCCCCTGGCACGGCGTTCACGGAGTGGGCTTTAGCAACATGGAAGGCCAGCGCTACTTCATCCACTATCAGACCGTAGGCGGCGGAGGCGGAGCCCGCACGTTCAAGGACGGCGTGGACTCGGTGCATGAGGTCCTCAACCTGCCGGTGGAGCCTATGGAGATGCAGTATCCGTTGAGGGGCCGTCGACTTGAGTATATTCAGGACTCGGAAGGGGCCGGCAAGTACCGCGGCGGAGTAGGCGTGAGGCAGGACTGGGAAGTGCTGACGGACGTAAACCTGGCCACTCATTCCAACAGGCACAAGATACCGGCTCCGGGCGTCTCAGGCGGCCAGCCGGGCGGGCTGTCCAGGTTGGTGCTGAACTACGATTCTGATGAACCTGTTGAACTGCCCCGCGAGACTGCCAACTATCCTCTGAAGAAGGGCGACGTTGTAACCGTGTTAGCGGGCGGCGGAGGCGGTTATGCAAGTCCACTGGACCGCGACCCGTCGGCCGTGCTTAGCGACGTGAGAGACGGCAAAGTATCGTTGGAGCGCGCCCGTGAGGTATACGGTGTGGCCATAGACGCGGAAAGCTGGACTGTGCTTCAAGAGGAGACCTCGGCTCTGAGGAAGGCAAGGGGATAGGTGGCCAGATTCCGCGTAGGCATAGATATAGGCGGCACTTTTACCGATCACCTATGGTATGACGAGGCTACGGGCGACCTCTCCGTAGTCAAGGTTCCCACGACGCCACACGACCTTGCGGTCTGCTTTGTCGATGGGTTGCAGCGCATGTACAGCGATCATCAGAACGATGCAGTAGTGCCATACGTGGCGCATGGGACTACCGTCTGCACCAACGCCCTGTTGGAGCGCAGGGGCGCGCGGCTTGGCTTCATCACCACCAAGGGATTCCGCGACATCCTGGAAATAGGCAGGCAGATAGAGCCGGACCAGTTTGATTACACCGTAGACCGCGCCGAGCCCCTGGCTCCGCGGTATTTGAGAAGAGAGGTGGATGAGCGGGTAGCGAACGACGGTTCGGTGGTGGTCCCTCTGGATGAGGCGCAGTGCCGCAGCCTGGCCAGGGATTTCATTGCGGAAGGCGTGAACTCCGTGGGTATCTGCTTCCTGTTCTCCTTCGTCAATCCCGCTCACGAGATCAGGGCCAGACAGATTGTGGAAGAGGAGTTCGCAAAGGCCGGCGTTGAGGGGTTCGTCTCGATATCGTCCGGCATAGCCGCCGAGTTCAGGGAGTTCGAGCGGGCGAGCACGGTGGCGGTGGCGGCATACTTGGCGCCGGTGCTTCAGGGATATGTCGCCAGTTTGGAACGCGAGCTCGCCAGAGCCCTGTCCCAGCCGTCCGGCTTGTATATCATGCAGTCCGCCGGTGGACTGGTTGGCGTTGGCACCGCTATCAGGCAACCGCATACCACAACAGAGTCCGGCCCCGCCGCGGGCGTGCTTGCCGCCGCCGAACTGGGTCGCATGCTGGGCAGGGAGAAGCTGGTCTCGTTTGACATGGGGGGCACGACGGCCAAGGCCAGCCTGATGGAGAGCGCCACGCCCGGGCTTGCCTTTGAATTCGAGGTAGGCACGGAGCAGCACGGCGCTTTCACCACGAGGAGCAGAGGTTACCCGGTGAGGGCGGCCATGATAGACCTGGTGGAGTGCAGCGCAGGCGGCGGAAGCATCGCCTGGGTGGACCCCGCCGGAGTGCTCAAGGTCGGGCCGATGAGCGCAGGCGCCAGCCCAGGCCCGGCCAGCTATGGCCGGGGAGGAGAGCTGCCAACCGTAACTGATGCGCAAGTGGCGTTGGGGAGAATCGGTTCCGGCCGCCTACTGGGCGGCGAGGTAGAGGTGGACGTTACCAGGGCCGAGACGGCTATTCAACAGCACATAGCCGAGAGGTTGGATATGAAGGTTGCTCAGGCAGCCGAGGGCATCATAGAGGTGGCCAACGCGCAGATGGAAGGGATCCTGCGAGTGGTGTCGGTGCGTCGCGGGTTTGACCCGAGGGAGTTCACTCTGGTGGCCTTCGGCGGAGCAGGGCCGCTGCATGCCGTGGACTTGGCAGACGCCCTTGGCATTACGGAGGTGGTGGTGCCGCTTTATCCGGGCCTGTTCTCGGCACAGGGTCTCTGCCAGGCTCACGTCCTCAACGAGTTCGTAAGGACGCGGGTCACTCGCTGGGAGGACGCCAATCTATCGACCATGCTGGGCACGGTGGCCGCGCTGGAAAAGGAAGCAGTAAACTGGATGGACAGAGAGGGCATCGACAGCGAGAAGAGAGCGCTCACCAGGTCCATGGACATGCGCTACGTGGGGCAAAACTGGGAGCTTACGGTCAATCTCAGCGATCTGCCCACTTCGGAGGAGGAGTTGGAGAACGCTCGAAGAGAATTCGTGCGCCTTCACCAGCAGATGTACGGCCATTCCAGCGATACCGATGCGGTAGAGGTGGTGAGCTTTCGCGTCCATGCCTATGCTTCCTCGTCCCCGCTCAAGGTCAAGAGTATTGCCGCAGGCGGCGAGGACTCCTCAGGGGCTTGTACAGGCTCAAGAGAGGTCTACTTTGCACAGGGCGGCGGCGCAACGGAATGCCTGGTCTACGATAGGAACCGCCTCAAGGCCGGGAACGAAATGGACGGCCCCGCGGTGATAGAGCAGTTGGACGCGACCACGGTGATACCGCCTGGGTACTCAGGGCGCGTGGACGACTACGGCAACATATGGATCACGCCGGCGGCTTGAAGCAGCCGAGTGGGTAAAAAGTGACAACTGGCGTGATGCTCTATAGAAGCTAGAACACACAAGTTGCCGAAAATAGGAATGAAATAATGGTGCGTGTGAATCTATACCTAAACTCATCTAGTCCACACGGGATTGTTCATATTAGCTGCGGGCAGTCTCTTAACCCCAGTCCTCGTTCTGGAGGCTGGCGTGAATCGACCAATGAATACACCGCCGACCAGGATTTCCCCGGCTATGTTCTCTACTGGTGTACTAGGAAAGACTGCTTTGGCCCCAATAATCCGAGGCGCTTTCCTAGAGACTAAAGAGAGGGCGCGCAACGAGCCTGAGAAGCAACTAAAGCGGGAGTCCGGCTAGGCCGGAAGCACTCCTATAGCCCTTGCATCGTCCAGTAGCTGGTTAGTTTGCTCTTCGCTGAGAGACGAGATAGGCAGCCTGGGCTCGCCGCTATCGATTCCCAAGTGGGCCTTGACCAGCGCTTTGCAGGTGGCTTGCATCCCGTATTTGCCCGCCAGGTCTATCAGCTTAGCGCCTTGTTCTTGAAGCTCCTGGGCACGCTGAACGTCGCCTTCTCTATACGCTCGGTAAGCCCCCACCCAGATCTCCGGCGCCACGGTGAGCGGGCCGTCGACCACTCCGGCGGCTCCGGCGGTAAGCGCAGCAAGGAACAACGAGCCGCTCCCGGTGAAGACGTCTATGCCCATTTGAGAGAAGCGGCGGATGTTGTGGAAGTCCGGCGCCGAGTGTTTGACCCCGGCTACCTGGGGGACCTGCTCAATCAGGGTGCTCATCAGTGCGGGGGTAATCTCAACGCCGGTGTACTTGGGCTGGTTGTATACGAAGAAAGGGAGATCCGCCGCGCCGGCAACAGCCTTGTAATGGTCGACGACTCCCTGATCAGTGGGCCTGTAGAAGAAAGGAGGCACGCAGCTTATGGCGTCGACGCCCGCTGCGCGGGAGGCTTCGGCCATTCGCACGGCGCTTTGCGTGGTGAGCGCTCCCACGTGGACAATGGTCTTGGCTCTGCCCTTGGACTGGTCGGCGGAAACCTGGGCTATCCTGATAACCTCTTCTTCGCTGAGCAGCACACTCTCGCCGGTGCCGCCGGTTATCCAGAACCCGTCTACGCCGGCCTGGATGTTGTGTTCCATTACTCCGCGGTACGCTTCTTCATTGAGCCTGCCATCCGCATCGAACGGTGTAATCAGTGCCGGAACGACACCTTGGAAGTTACCCATAACCTTCTCCTCAACCTTGCTGAGTGGAGTGTACAAGCCGCTTGAAGGGTCGTCAAACTGAAGGGAATCTGTTAAAAGAGCCTGTTGATACACGTTAAACAATGGCGGATATGATGAATACATCCATGCTGAAGAAAAGCGTTGCAGAGTTCATAGGGACGTTTGGTCTTGTCTTTGCCGGAACCGGAGCAATCATGGTGGACCAGCTTATGGGCGGGCAGCTGACCCATCTGGGCGTAGGCCTGTCATTTGGACTGGCGGTGGGGGCCATGATCTTTGCCACTGGGCACATTTCCGGCGCGCATATAAACCCCGCCGTCACCGTTGCGTTCGCTATCAGCCGCCACTTTCCCTGGAAGAACGTCCCCTATTATCTGGCGGCTCAGCTGGCCGGGGCCGCGTCAGCCAGCCTGGCGCTGCTGGCAATCTTGGGAGACGTAGCGGATATGGGAGCAACTTTGCCATCCGGCAGCGACCTGCAGTCTCTGGGCCTTGAGATTGTGCTCACCTTCTTCCTCATGTTTGTGATCATGGCGGTGGCTACAGACGTGCGAGCCGCCGGAGGGGTCGCGGCGCTGGCCATAGGCGGCACGGTTGGGCTTGAATCCATTTTCGCCGGGCCCATATCGGGGGCTTCCATGAATCCGGCGCGCTCACTGGGGCCGGCGCTGGTGGGCTGGACGTGGTCCAGCCAGTGGCTATACGTTGTGGGCCCTCTCACCGGGGCTGCAGCGGCTTCACTGGCATATTGGTGGCTGAGGGGAGAGGAGCATTACACCGGCAAGTCGGATGAGGGAGAGAGATGAAGCGGGTCTTGTTTGTTTGCGTCCATGCTGCAGTCCCTCTCCTCATGTCCGCGTGTGCCCAGAGTGAGACTACCGCGATCCCTACGATTTCACCCTCACCTCCTACTCCCACGGCGACACCTGCCGTCATCAATCTCACTACCACGCCCGATCTAGAGGCGACGGTTGTATCGGCGGTTCAGGCCACCGTGAGTGCGGCGCTGACAGCCACCGCAGTGGCTGCACCGGCACCTACAGCCACAGCCACGGCTACACCGGAGCCTACAGCTACTGCTACGGTTGAACCGACGCCGACGGCTACTGCCACGGTTGAACCGACGCCGACGGCTACTGCTACGGCTGAACCGGAGCCTACAGCTACCGCTACGGCTGAACCTGTGTCTACACCTACTATTGAGGCTTTACCGACTCCGCAGATAGAGTCTCAAAATCAGGTGAGTATCCAGAAAGTTGACCTAGCGGGGGAGGTCGTAGTGATTGTCAATGCCGGGGCCGACCCCCAGGTTATGACCGGCTGGGAGCTGCTGAGCGAGGAGGGCGGACAGCGTTTCGTGTTCCCCGGGTTCACTCTAGACCCAGGCGCTACCGTCCTGGTTACCAGCGGTCCCAACGGACGGCAAGACCCTCCCGGAGTGTTGCAGTGGCTGAAATCAGACGGCAGCCCTTACCGGGGCCATATTTGGAACAACGACGGCGACGTTGCAATACTGTTCGACAGCGGAGGCAACGAGGTATCCAGGTTCCCTTAGACGTAGGGGCCCAGGTGCATGCCTCCTATGATGTGTATGTGGCCGTGGGGCTGGCTCTGCATACCATCGTGCCCGAAATTGGAAAGCAGTCTGAACCCGTTGGGGCATTGATCCTTGCCGATGCGCGCCGCTGTTGAGGCTACCTTGGCCATCTCTTGGCCGCTCCACAGCTCTCCCTGGGTCAGGTGCTTCTTGGGTACGGCCAGGAGCATGACTGGCGCCCACCTGAGCCGGTTGCGAAAGACCATTACGTCGTCGTCCTCATAGATGATGTCGCCAGGCTCTTCTTTACGGACTATCCTACAGAATACGCATGGGGCGATGGTCAGCGCTTATTCCCCCTTTTGCCACTACCCTTGTCACGGAAATCCGGCGCGGAAATGGGGCACCAATTCACGTTTACGTCCTTGAGCCGTGACCTCACCGGCGGCGGGAGGCGTTCTTCCATCAAACCACGCAGGGTGATTATGGTGGGGAGCCTGGCTTCCTGGCGGTGCACGATTATTTGATACAGCTTCTCTTCCGCCCATGGCGTGCTGCTGTGAGAACCAAGGTCGTCCAGGACCAGGTAGTGGGCCGTCCTTACTTCTTCAAACAGCTGATCGTACCTGACCGGGCTATCGGGACTGAACGTATACCTTAGATGGTCCAACAGGTCGGGCACAAAGGCGAAGCAAACGTATCTGCCGTCGCGCTCTATTTCGTTGACGACGGCTACGGCCAGGTGGGTCTTGCCGCAGCCTTCACCCCCGGCGAACACCAGCCAGCCGGAGGGGTGCTCGGCAAAGACGCGGGCCGCATTTATAGCGGTATTCAGGCTCGCTTGATCTTCAGCGTCCGCTCTGTTGCCTCTGGCGTTGAAATTTTCGAAAGTCATGCGAGGTTTCAGATCGGCCTTCATCCTGTCCAACTGCCAGTGGGGAGAGGTGACGGCCTGTTCTCCCAGCACGATTTGCATTACCAGGCCGCGGTCCTCCAGGCGCGCCCGCAGCTGCTCGTCGAGCTGGCCCAGGGGGACGCTGAGGGAGATTACGGTGGGCATCTGCCGGTTGAACCGGTGGTTCAATATCTGGTTCAGCTTCTCCTGGGCCCAGGGAGTTGTGGCGTGTGCGCCCAGATCGTCAAGGGCAAGAAGCGGTATGTTTCGCACGTGCTCAAAGAGCTCGTCATAGGAGACTTCACTGCTGGGAGCGAACGTTGAGCGCAGGTGGTCCAGCAGGTCAGGGACCGATATGTAGAAGGCGGGCGTCTCCCGCTCTATGCTGAGATTGACTATGGCGGCAAGCAGGTGGGTCTTGCCGGAGCCTCCCGCCCCGGTGAAGAGCAGCCAGCCCTGGGGGTCGCCGGCGTATTCCATGGCGGCTTGGTAGGCTTGGGCGAACCTCTGCTGGGCTTCCGCATTGGCGGAGCGTCCGCTGGAGTCCAGGGAGTTGAATCTGAGCCGGGTCAGTGCGCCCAGGTTGCTGTGGCGCTGAAGCCGTTCCAGTCTTTGAGCTTCAGTAACCTCTTCCTGGCAGGAACAGAGGATAGCCCGGCCAAAGTCGGGATGGCCGACGGGTACGTCCTGCCGTATCCAGCCTTTGCCTCCGCAAACGGTGCAATCGTCCGAGGGGGTCTCCTCCTCAGCGCGCCAGGTAACCGTATCGTCGGAGATATTCTTTGCGGTCACTCGTTTGAGAATGTCGCCTAGGCTCTCCATCGTCCTTTCCTTCTGCGGCCCAACTTTTGAGTATCCCTGCTATGTACCGCCATTTTCTCTGGTTAGAGCTTACGGCAATGCGAAACGCATCCTCGATCCATGACCTGGGATACTCCGAATCCGCTTCCTTCAGTTCCTCCGCGAGCATGGGAGTCAAGGAGCCGATGTTCTGCTCATATAGAACGAAGATGTTGGGGCGGTCGCTGCCTTGAGATGAAGACGCCGGCTCCTCCACTACCACTTCACCCAACCCGGCCATGGCCTTTCTTCCCGGCTCGTCGTTCAAGAACAGCACCTTCTCGTTGTTCTGCTCGGTTTCCAACAAGGTGCCGCGGGCTACCGCCAGTTGGACTCCCTTGACAATTGCCTGCTTGGAGCCTTCCGGCTCCTGGGCCAGGGCACCGGCAAGGACCGCATCGTTCTCCAACTCTGCTGCAGTGACCCAGAGACGTTTGCTGCGACGCTGGTGCACCATCCCGATCAACCTGAGGGTGCATTTCAGCTCGGCAAGGGAGTCTATCTCGGCAAGGAGCGGCCCCAGCGCCTGCGCCGGAACGGGGACGAGCTTGGTTCCCTTGGGGAAGGCGAGCGTTGGCGGCATGACTAGACCGCTCTCTGAGTAGCCAGGTTTTCGAATCGAGAGAACTGGTCGCGGAAGTATAGGCTCAGGCTCTTGAGGGGACCGTTTCTATGCTTAGCAATGATGAGTTCGGCGATGTTCTTGGGGTATGGGTCCACGGGATGCTGCCGTTCCCACTCCTCTTCGTTGTAGTACATGTCGTCTCTATAGATGAACGCCACCACGTCGGCGTCTTGCTCTATGCTGCCGCTGTCCCTGAGGTCCGAGAGCTGAGGTCGATGCGAGGGGCGTTGCTCCACGGCGCGGCTTAGCTGCGAAATGGCAATCAAGGGAAGATTGAGGTCTCTGGCCAAGCCTTTCAAGGCGCGCGAGATATCGCTCATCTCCTGGACCCTGTTTTCGGAACGGCTGCTGCCTTGCATGAGCTGAAGGTAGTCGACAACTATCAGGTCAAGCCTCCGCTCCATGTGCAGCCGCCTTGCCTTGCTGCGCACCTCAATGATTGTCTGAAGCGGCGTGTCGTCAACGAAGATGGGCAGGTCTGAAAGTGCGCCCACCGCTTCGATGACCCGTTGCTGTTCGCGATCGCTCATGAGGTTTATACGCAGGCTGTGGCTGTCCACCTGCGCCTCGGAAGAAAGCAAACGCATCGCCAGCTGCTCACCGCTCATTTCCAGGCTGAATATGCCCACGTTGGCGCCTTGACCGGCGGCATGCTGAGCAATGTTCAGCGCCAGGGTGCTCTTACCCATGCTGGGACGGGCGGCGAGTATGACAAGGTCCGACCTCTGCAGTCCTCCCAGGACGGTATCCAAATCCATGAATCCCGTTGGCACCGGCGCCGTGCCGTGTTCCAGGGCGGTGTGCACCGACGCCGTATCTTCCAGGTATTTGTCCAGGACGTCTCTCAGCGGAACGAAGTCCCTGTTTTCCCTGCGGGACCTGATGCGAAACAGCAGCTCCTCCGCCTGGCCCAGCGCCGAATCAACGTCGGAGTCCTGCTCATAACCAAGGGCGGCTATTTCCGTGGCGGCCAAGATGAGGCTGCGCATGGTAGAGGTGCGGCTCACCATGCGGGCGTAGTGCTCTACGTACAC
The DNA here is from genome assembly GCA_965220545.1 of Dehalococcoidia bacterium. Lineage (GTDB taxonomy): Bacteria > Chloroflexota > Dehalococcoidia > Lucifugimonadales > QGNO01 > DAOUJH01. The sequence goes on along the minus strand of CBDCQF010000010.1, from coordinate 577,719 downwards.
AGACGTGGGAACGGTGGTCACCAAGTGGCTGAGGAACGCCGCGCCCCCGGCCGGGTCAAGCCGCTCCAGGCCGTCCAACTCGTGGGCAACGGAGACCTGGTTTATAGGCTCACCGCGTTGAAAAAGAGCAAGGCACGCTTCGAAACTCCATCTGTTTCGTTCCCGGTAGAAGTCCTCCGCTCTAAGGAAGGGCGCCACCTGCAGCATGGCGTTGCCGTCCAAGAGGATGGAGCCGAGCACGGCTTCTTCGGCGGCGTCATCATGGGGTGGCAAACGGTCGGTGTACATCAAGGCTGCGGTTCCTCTTCTGCTTCCGGTTCAGGATCGGGCGGTTCAGGATCGGTTGAGGGGGCCTGGTCAGCCGCATCGCTCATAGCGGAGGATTCCACGGCCTCCGGCTCGGTGTCCTGGCCGGCGGCTTCGGACTGTTCCGCCTCCTCGGCCATCCTTGCCTCCACGGCGCCCTCCTGCCCCTCGGCATCGACGATGAGCTTCAAAGTAGCCGATATGCCGTAGGCAAAGCGCGCCTGCGCTTCATAGGCTCCCGGCTCGTGGATAGGGTTTTCCAGGTGAATGGAGCGGCGGTCGAACTCACGCTCGGTAAGGCGGGTCAACTCTTCGGTGACATGGGTGGTGGTCACCGCGCCGTAAAACCTGCCGGTGGGCCCAACCCGGGCGGTGAGGTGCAGCGTCAGCTCGCTAAGCTGCTCCACCAAGGCGTTCAGGTCTTGCTGCTCTTTGATGCGGCGCTCATCACCCGCTTTGCGTATGGCTTCCAGCCTCTGCATATGGTCGTGGGATGCGGGGACGGCCAGTTGCCTGGGGAGGAGGAAGTTACGGGCGTAGCCGTTCTTCACCTCTTTGACGTCTCCGGCTTGGCCGCTGCCCGGCACATCTGACAGGAAGATTACTTTCATATCCAAACACCTCAGAAAATTAGATTTTCTCTAAATTGGAGCTAAACCCCAAGAAGATGAAAAGAGAATTTTACCTTAACAGTTCAATAATAGCTCATTGGAACGTTTGAGCTATTGTATCGAGAATTCTCCGATTTGAGAAGGGATGGAAGCGGGAAGGCCGTAGCATCAGCTCTGCAGCGCTCTTTCAAGACCGTTGTGCCAGGCATCCGAAAGCTCCGCCAGCGGGCTATCGAGAATACCAGGGAATGAGAAACGATCCCCTCCCACTGTGCCGAGCAAGAGATACGGTACACCCATCTCTTGGCAGGCTGTTTCCACCGCCCGTAGATTGGCCGGATCCAACGAGAGCAGAATCCTTGAGGCCGCTTCACCGAACAGGGCCGCGTCCCAGCGTTCCCCCATCCCAACGCCGCCGGCGAAGCCCAGTTTGCCCTGAATGGCGCTTTCGGTTAGTGCTATGCCGAGGCCACCCTCTGAGCAGTCATGGGCGGAGTTGATTAGACCATCTGTCACAAGCTGCCGGCAGCATTGCTGTACTCGCACTTCCAAATCGAGGTCGATGGTTGGCCGGCCCGCCACTAGACCGTGAATCAGCTCCAGGTACTCGCTGCCGGCCAAGTACGCGGTGTCTTCCGAAAGCTGCGATGCGCCGATGAGGAGGACGAGGTCCCCCTCTTTCCTGAAAGCCGACCCCACAGCGCTGCTTACGTTCTCCAGAAGTCCCATTGCGCCGACAACCGGGGTGGGGTAGACCGCCGTTCCCCTGGTCTCGTTGTAGAGGCTGGCGTTGCCGCTCACCACAGGCACGTCCAGAGCGATGCACGCTTCCACCATGCCGCGCACGGACTCCCTCATCTGATAGGCCACGTAGGATTCATCGGGGTTGCCAAAGTTGAGGCAGTCGGTGACGGCCACGGGCGTTGCTCCCGTGCAAGACACGTTGCGGCAGGCTTCGGCGACGGCAAGCGCGCCGCCAACAAAGGGGTCCAAGTAGCAGATGCGGCCATTGCAATCGGTGGAAATGGCGATGCCTCGCTGGGTGGTTTTGATTCGAATCACCGCGGCGTCGGCTGCTCCCGGGGCAAGGACCGTGTTGGTCTGCACCTGGTGGTCGTACTGGCGATACACCATTGCCCTGCTGGCAATATTGGGTGAGGCGAGAAGCTTTAGCAGCACCTGGGAAGGCGATTCGCTTGGCAACGGCGTGGAGTCCAGGTTGTACGCCTGCAGATCTTTGAGAAGCTGGGGCTTTTCTCCGACAACGTTGTAAAGCGGTGGGTGCGTGAGCATTCCTCCAGGGACAATCCCGACCTGTTCTTCTCCCTGGAAAATACGCGCCATGCCGTCCCTGGTCACCTCGCCGATGACGGTGCATGGAATGTCCCACTTGTCCATGATGACTCTCACCGCTTCCAGGTTGTCTGGACGGAGGATGAGCAACATCCGTTCCTGGGACTCGGAAAGCATGACCTCGTAAGGAGACATGCCAGACTCCCGTCTGGGCACACGCGAGACATCCAGCCTGAACCCGGTGCCGCCTTTGGTTGTCGCTTCCACGGTTGAGCTGGTGAGTCCGGCTGCGCCCAGGTCTTGCATCCCTTCTATCAGATCAGCGCGCGCCACTTCCAGGCAGGCCTCTATGAGCACCTTTTCCATGAAGGGGTTGCCCACCTGTACCGTTGGCCTGAGCTCCGTCTCCTCTTCGAACGTTCGGGACGCCAGGCCTGATGCGCCGTGTATGCCGTCGCGCCCCGTTTCCGCGCCCACCAGGACCAGCAAGTTGCCCGGTGTTTTGGCCACGGCTCGCACCAGGCTGTCGGAGGGGACAATTCCGACGCAGAGCGCGTTTACCAGCGGGTTACCGGAGTATGAGCTAGCAAAGGCGATCTCTCCGCCGACATCGGGTACGCCTATGCAGTTGCCGTACCCGGATATACCGCCGACTACTCCGTGGAAAAGGTGGCGGTTGCGCGGCTCGGTCAAGGGCCCGAATCGCAGCGAGTTCAACAGGGCTATGGGCCGGGCGCCCATTGCCAGTATGTCGCGTACTATGCCCCCTACCCCGGTGGCCGCGCCCTGGTACGGCTCCACCGCGGAAGGGTGGTTGTGTGACTCCACCTTGATAACGGCAGCCAGACCGTCGCCTATGTCTATGACTCCTGCGTTCTCCTGACCGGGAGCGGTGAGAAGGTGCGGACTTTCCGAGGGGAAGGTGCGTATGAGCTGCTTAGAGTGCTTGTAGCCGCAGTGCTCGCTCCACAGCGCGCCGAACATGCCAAGCTCAACGGGGTTTGGTTCCCTGTCGAGTCTGCGCAGTATATCGCTGTACTCCTCTTCCGTGAGGGCTATCTGGTCTAGGGTTTCTTTAGATATGGCCACTTGTACACCTAACTTCCGACTAACCGCCGCTTCCCAATGTTACCAAGATCACCCCTCCCACTACTAGGAAAGCTCCTATCCATATTCTCAGCGTTATCCGCTCCAACTGTTGCAGAAAAACGTGCGCCAAGCTCAAAGATATGAGGGGAGAAACGGACGATACAGGAGCAACCACTACTACGGGGGCAAGGCTGAGCGCCGAGTAGTTAAAGGCCACCCCGGACGATGCCGCAATACCCGACAAGACCAGGAAGAGAAACGCCTTCCTGGGCGCACGTCGGTCTTTGACTATATTCCTGTTGGCAAGTGCGGTAAGGACAATAAAGCCCACGAACAAGGCCACAGTGGCTACTACCAGCGGCGGCGCATGTTCAGTCACAATCTGCCTGGCAAGGAACTGGCTTGAACCGTAGGCGGTAGCGGCCATGAGGGCAAGGACCATGCCCAGGACAATGGGTTTGTTGTTGAGCCTGCCGGGTGTGTGCATGCTAACGCCGCTCCGGCGCGGTCACTATGAGAACAACGCCTCCGACTATAGTGAGCGTTCCCAGTGCAATCAGAGGGTTCAGAGTCTCGCCGCCAATGAGCACGCCCAGCGTCACCGCCACCAGGGGCGCCGCGGCGAGCAATGGCGCGGCGCGCGACACACCGGCAAGCCGTATGCTGTTGAAGTTGAGGAACCGGCCCAGCAAGTAGTTGAGAAGGCCAAGCAGGGCTATCCATCCTATTGCTGCGGAAGACAAGGCAAAGTCGTCAGGGCCGTGAACCGCGAAGGCGATAGCGCCAATGAGAAGCGTCCCGACGGCCAGGGAAAGCGCGGTGCCGGTTGTTGAGCTGATATTCTGCAATCCCAAGCGTACGAAGATCGCAGACGCTCCCCATCCGGTCGCGGCCAGTAGCGCGAAGACGATTGCCAGGGCCAATCTAGCCCGCCGAAGCCGCTATCGATTCGAAGATTGGCCGTCCGTCCGTTCCGCCAAGCAGCATCTCGCAGCAACGTTCAGGATGAGGCATCATGCCGAGCACGTTGCCACTCTTGTTGACGATACCGGCTATGTTTTGCACCGAACCGTTGGGGTTGGAACCTTCCGTTATCTCGCCAGAGGGGCTGGAATAACGGAAAACGACCAGACCGTCATCGTTGAGAGCCTGGAGAGTGCCGGGGTCCGCGTAGTAGTTGCCCTCACCGTGTGAAATGGGCACTTGAATCACCTGGTCTTTCTCATAGGCGGAGGAGAACCTGGTGTGGGTGTTTTCCACTCTCAGGTGCGTCCATTCGCAGTGAAAGCGGAGGTCACGGTTGCGCATGAGGACGCCGGGCAGCAGACCTGCTTCGCAGAGCACTTGAAAGCCGTTGCATATCCCTATAACCAGACCGCCGCGCTCGGCGTGCTCTCTCACCGAGCTCATCACCGGCGAGAAACGGGCGATGGCGCCCGTGCGCAGATAGTCGCCGTAGGAGAAGCCGCCCGGCAGGACTACGCAGTCCACACCGGATAAATCGGTGTCTTTGTGCCAGATATATTTGGCGTCCTGGCGCAACACGTCGGTGATTGCGTGATAGCAATCGGTATCGCTCCAGGTTCCCGGGAAGACTACTATTCCAAAACGCAACGGAGATCTCCTATAACTGCGGCCGCTTCTCATGCCAGGGCGTGGCCTGTTCGTAGGCATAAGCCGCCTGGAGCACCGTCCCTTCCTGGAACGGCTTCCCTACTATCTGCAGCCCTATCGGCAGCCCCTTGTCGTCGAAGCCGCAGGGCACGCTTATGGCGGGGAACCCCGTGATATTGAAGGGACGGTTATGCCAGAGCATCAGGTTTTGCGTTGTCTCCTCCACTCCGTCTATGGTCACGCGGCTTTCTTCGATCTTGGGCGCGGTGAGCTGCTCCGTGGGGGTTATCAGTATGTCCAAGTCACTCATCGCATCCAGGTACCCCTGTGTAAACACAGCCCTGGCCTGGTGCGACTTGATGTAGTCCACCGCCGGCACGAACATCCCCGACTTTATCCGTGTCAGCACCTGCGGCACGTAATCACCGGGTCGTTCCTCTAACCACTTGCGGTGAAACGCCGCCACTTCCGGGCCCAGGATACCGAGTGAGATGGCTACGGCGTCGTCCATGCTGGGGACGTCTACCTCGCGCATCTCCATGCCCATCTCCTCCAGGGTTTCGATGGCCTTCTCCACGGCGTCACTTACCCCCTGCTGCAAACGGACAAAGAACTCCTTTCGGGGCAGGCCTGCCTTCAGACCTTTCAGAGGTCTCTTCATCTCCGCGACGTAGTCGGGCACCGGCGCCTCTCTGGAGCCGAGGTCTTTGGGATCGTACCCTGCCATGGCTTGCAGCAGGATGGCGCAGTCCTCCACGCTCCGAGCCATGGGCCCGGCATGGTCCAGGGACCATGACAGCGGCACCACGCCGTGCTTGCTCACCCGTCCGTAGGTAGGCTTTATCCCCACCACTCCGCATATCGAGGCCGGGATGCGTATTGAGCCGCCCGTATCGGAGCCTGTGGCCGCGGGCAGCATACCGGCCATAAGCGCCACACCGGAACCGCTGCTGGATCCTCCGGGTATGCGCTCAGTATCCCATGGGTTGGGCGGCGTGCCGTAGTCCGGGTTGATCCCTATCGCGCCGTACGCAAAGGGGTGCATGTTCAGCTTGCCCAGGATGATGCCGCCCGCTTCCTTCAGCTTCGTCACCGATGTGGCGTCCTCGTCTGGCACGAAGTCGCCCAGGATGGGCGATCCCGCCGTGGTGACCACGCCCTTGGTGTAGTAGAGGTCCTTCAGCCCAATGGGTATGCCGTGCAGCGGGCCGCTGTAGTCGCCGGAGGCTAACGCCTTCTCCGATTGCTCCGCCTCCCTGACCGCGGACTCCTCCATCAGCGTGATGAAGGAGTGAAACGCGCCGTCCAGGGCGTGGATGCGTTCCAGGCATGCCTGCAACAGCTCCACGGGCGACACTTTCTTGTCGCGTAGCAGGGGGGCAAGCTCGGTAACGGTTAGGTAGTGCAGTTCTTGATTGGACATAGTGGGCTGATTCTATTGGCGCAAAATGGGAAGGTCAACCGGGGTGGGGGTGGACCGAAATCAAGCTTGGAGCCTAGACTTCCGCAGCTTCCTCGTATTCTGCAATGATTCTGTCGCTCATGTAGGAGAGATGCTGCGTCTGCGCCAACAAATCAATCGAGTCATAGGACAGGAATGAGCACTGATCATAGAGAGGTCCTCGATCCAATAGTGAGAATACGGGCCGCCTTATCTCGCGCAGAACCCGCTCCCTCTTGTCCAAAGGCGCCACAATGTGCAGTCTGATATCCATGTTGGGCTGTAATGCCAGCAGATCCGCCATTCGTAGCAAGCCGGAGTAGATAGCGGTTGTGTGCTCGATTTCAAAAGCTCTCGCCATTGACCGGCCCTTGAGCCACAGCACGTCGATCTGTTCTACGGTTCTCAGAGTCGTATCGTCATAGTTCAGAGGGAGCAAATCCAAGAACCTCTCGTGCATTGTCCCTGGCACGAGCTCCAACACCCGCGCCTTGTCATTCTTGGGTACCCAGATGCGAAATCCCATCTCTGCCCCGATCTGCGCCACCTTCGCCTGATATCGAGTCGACTCCAGAGGAAGGGCAGTTCCCACCGTCTCTGGTTCGGTTGAGGACTCCTCGTCCTCTTGGTCTGGAACTTCTACCTCCACTTCTCTGTCCAGCGTTCGAACTCTCTTTCTTTGAGCAAGCTGACGCCTGTCCCTATCGGTGAATGGGTAATTTGTCTGGTTGGCCTGCTGTTCCTTTAGCAACTTCAGGAGGAAGTCTCCGTCAACGTCCTCAAAGGTGTTGAGGGAGGCACGAAAAAAGCCCGTCCAGTACCGGTTCCCCATGTCGTGCTGATTTGTTATGGACAATTGCTTGCCAAACCCGCTGCTCTCGTATGGGTACCGCTAACTCCGGCTCCAAGACAACTATGGGTTTGACCTTGAACCGTATAGTGAAAGGGTCGGGGTCGCCGAATCTCGGAGTGTCGTCGAAAAAGGGACCAGATTCGACTTCCAGCGCTCCACCATCGAGACAGGCGCGTGAGGTAACAGAGGAAGATATCACCTCGGCTGACCCGTTCTTCAGCCAAGCGCCGATGCCGCTCCCGGAAGCCGGTGACTGTTGCACCTATCTTGCTGAATGCCTCCCATGTCTCAGGAGTGAAGAGGTCTAGGTGGTACTTCATGCAATCTCGCTGCAGGTCTTACGCAAATCTGTATTTACTTAGTATAGTTAGCGCGTCTATCCTAGCACAATCGCCTGTTCACTCGTCCATTGAACAAGCGTATCTTATTCTTCTGACGTCTCAATACAGCATCGTTTGCTGTTTCGTCATCATGCAGGCTAGTAGATGCGACCAGGGACACTCTCAACTTGCCCCACGGTTTCTAGGGTGCGCGATCCCGGCCAGTGCAGGGCAAATATGTCCCCGACCTGGAATGCCAGGGGCAAGCCCCCAGCGGGGAGCATATCGTCCGAGAACATCTCCAGGTTGAACGCAAGCTCCTCCTCCCGCTCCTTCAAGTCCCCAGGTCTACGGCTTTGACCCCGCGGTGGTACGTATGAATCTGGTTCAATGTACCACCGTTGGCCGTCATGGATCTGGGCATCGGCCTCGGCACCGTCCGGGAACACTACGTGGATTCGCTGATACATGGTTCCACTAACTTAGCACCTGCAGAGGTCTGCCGCAAATACACCAGAGCATTCCCCTCCCAAACTAGGCCGTGGCGGCAGTGACATAAAAAAGTGAAATCAGTTCCCTTGCAAGAAAGGCTTAAAAAACATAATATATACTTGCAATTTATAGCTTATTTCACGTGGAGGAGAGGATGAACCGTTATAGTGTATTGTTCACCGCAATGGTGATGGCCTTGTCGTTGCTGGTTCTGGCAGCTTGCGAATCCGATACAGAAGAGGAAACCATGGCCAGCCGCTTGGATACGGTGAAAGAGCGGGGCAACGTAGTATGCGCCAGCCGCAACGACGTTCCCGGCTACGGATCCCTGGACGCTTCCGGCAACAACGTCGGCTTCGACATAGACCTGTGCCGAGCGCTTGCCGCCGCCGTGCTGGGCGACCCCAACGCCATTGAGATCCGTTTGATCTCGGCAGCCGAGCGCGGCCCTACGGTCCAGTCCGGCGAGGTTGACATGCTGGTTCGCACGGTCACATGGACCACTTCCCGCGACGCCCAGTGGGGCAACTACGCCCAGACAATGTTCTACGACGGGCAGGGATTCATGGTGAGAAAGAACCTGGGAATCTCCAGCGCCCTAGAACTCAGGGACGCGACTGTGTGCGTGACTCAAGGGACCACTACGGAGCTGAACCTTGAGGACTTCTCCAGGCAGAACAACCTGAACATCACGCCTCTGACCTTTGAGGATACCGATGCGGTTGTTGCCGCCTATGAGAGCGGGCAGTGCGACGCCTTCACCAATGACAATTCGCAGCTTGCTGCCCTGGGCACCGCGCTGCAGAACCGCGACGACCACGTGATTCTTCCGGAGACCATCTCCGAGGAGCCGTTGGGCCCCGTGGTGCCGCACGGCGACGACCAGTGGTTCGACATAGTGAAGACGGTTATGGGCATGCTCATCTACGCTGAGGCCTACGGCGTAACCTCAGGTAGTGTGCCCAGCGCCGCTACCGGCGACACAAAAGTCGACAGGCTCTTTGGACTTGAAGGCTCATTCGGGCAGGAGTCCCTGGGCATCAGCAATACAGCGGCCCAGACCGTAATCCGGAGCGTGGGCAACTACGGGGAGATCTACTCCCGCAACCTGGGGCCCGATGGCATTAACCTGCCCAGAGAAGGCGGTCGGAACGCTCTTTGGTCCGACGCCCCTTGCACCGATTGTCCCAAGGGAGGGCAGATTTACGCCGCTCCACTGAGGTAAAACTCAATGCCATCATGGCAGGCCGTACTGCGAGGACTGACCTACGAGGGCATACCACTCTGGCGACACACCAGGATTATCCAGTGGGTACTGCAGGTAGTGTCCGGCATCTTGGTGGTTGTCCTCGTAGTCTGGTTCTTTGCAAACATTAGCGGAGCCATACGGGATAGAGATATTCCGCATGGCTTCAGCTTTCTCTCCAGAGCGTACCAGACTCCAATAGGGCAGCACTTCCTGCCCTATGAGTCGTCAGACTCCTTCCTCTACGCCTTTGTCGTAGCGACAACGAACACCATATTCGTCTCTATAGTAGGCGTAATACTGGCGACGGCGCTGGGGATTTTCATAGGCGTATCCCGGATGTCGGGCAACTGGCTTGTGTCCAAGGCTGCGCTGGTATACATAGAGTTCTTCCGCAACGTGCCTCTGCTGGTCCAGTTGTTCTTCTGGTTCTACATAATGCTGGCGCTTCCGCCCATCCAAGAGGAAATCGTGATAGCGGACGTGCTGCACATAAACAACAGAGGGGTATCAATGCCGTGGCCGACCCCTGTTAGTCCCGGGGCGGCGTGGATGTTTCCGGTTGTGTTAGTGGCGGCGGCGCTTGCCGGTTTCGCCATCCATCGCGCCATGGAGCGGCGGGAGACCCTTACGGGAGCGGCGTCCTATCCCTTAGTGTCGGCGGCAGGGGCGGCCATACTCATTGTGGCAATAGGCTGGGTGTCCCTCAGCATGGCGTTTGGCAGCGCTCCTTTCACCATATCCGTTCCGGAGCAACAGGGGGCCTTCCTACAACACGTGGGAGGGTTCACCGCCTCAGCCGGTTTGATAGCGTTACTGATTGGACTTGTCATATATACGTCGTCCTTTATTGCGGAAATAGTCCGGGCCGGCATCCAATCGGTCGGCCGCGGGCAGAGAGAAGCCGCCCGATCCCTGGGACTCCCCTACCTGAAGGCTCTACGCCACGTGACCTTTCCGCAGGCCTTGAGGGTTATAGTCCCTCCGATGATAAGCCAGTACCTGAACCTCACCAAGAACAGCAGCCTTGCCGGGGCCATTGGCTTCTCAGACCTGACCAACGTGGCCAAGACCATGACCCAGACCGCGCCTGCCGTGTCCATTTTCCTTCTGATAATGCTGGCATACCTGGCGATGAGTCTGACCTATTCCGTTATCGGAAATCTCTACAACCGCCGTATACGGTTCTCTTGAAGTTCACCTGATGTCAACCAATCCAAACATAATGCCTGCCCCTGAGCTTAAGCCGCCCGTCTCGGAAAGTGGGGCAATCGGCTGGGTTTACTCCAACCTGTTCAGCAGTAGGTTCAATACCGCCCTAACCGTGTTGTTCGGCGTCACTCTGGGTTTGGTAGCCTGGTTTGGGCTTAGGTGGCTGATCCTGGACGCGGACTGGACCGTGATAGCGACACTGGGCGGCCAGATGGTGATAGGGCAGTACAACATAGAAGCCGCATGCCCCGGGAAGAACTGCTTCTGGAGGCCGCAGGTCTCTTTGTTGCTGGTAACAATGCTCCTGGGAATGGGCTGGGGGATGATCGGCGGAGGGCTGGCTAAGCGCATGGCAATTGGGGTGGTGGCCGTGCTGGCCGCCTTCTCCCTTCTGCCATACAGCCTGGAACGGATGGGCTTGGACGTGCGGCTGTTGCTGCTGGCCAACATTCCGGCTCTGGCGGCCGGCTGGGCCCTGGCCAAATTCACGCCATTGGGGAGTGTTCGCTGGCTGGCCATACTCTTCGTGGGGGCATTCCTCATAACGTTAGTCCTGCTGAGGGGAGTGGAGGGAGTACCCGGCCTTCAGCCTGTGTCCGTTATCTACTGGGGCGGCCTGATGCTGAACCTGCTACTGGCTGTGGCCGGCATAACGCTCAGCTTCCCCATTGGCATTGCGCTGGCTTTGGGACGGCGCAGCAGGCTTCCCGTGGTGAAGCTGCTCTGCGTGGTGTTCATAGAGGTCTTCCGGGGCGTTCCCCTGATAACGCTTCTGTTCATGTCCCAGGTGCTGGTGCCTCTTGCATTCCCTGAAGATTTCCCTCTGAATTCGCTTTTGCGCGCCGCTATAGTCATCACCCTGTTTAGCGCAGCGTACACGGCCGAGAACATCCGTGGAGGCTTGCAGGCGCTTCACCGCGGACAGGCTGAGGCAGGGGCGTCCCTAGGGCTGGCGAACTGGCAGATCACCCTGTTCATCACACTGCCTCAGGCCATTCGCAATGTCATACCGGCGATAGTGGGCCAGTTCATAGCCCTGTTCAAAGACACCAGCCTTGTGTACATCATAGGCATGCTGGACGTGGTGGAGATCAGCAGAGCGTTCATCCAGGGCAACCCTGAGTTTATACCGAGCGCGCAGGAGCTGTTCATCTTCCTGGCGCTGGTGTTCTGGATATTCTGCTACAGCATGTCCTATGTGAGCAGGAGAATAGAGGAGCACCTGGGCGTAGGGAGCCGTTGAAGCCTGTTAGGAGACTGATATGGACGCTGAGAACAACAATCCGTCAGACGATATCATCATAGCCACGGACGTGCACAAGTGGTTCGGCTCCTTTCACGTGCTGAAGGGCGTGACCACAACCGTGAAACGGGGGGAGAAAGTGGTCATCCTTGGACCGTCCGGTTCGGGGAAGTCCACCTTCATCCGCACGCTGAACCGGCTGGAGGAGCATCAGCGAGGCACGATAGTAGTGGACGGGGTTGAGCTGACAGACGACGTGCGCAACATAGACACCATTCGCCGGGAGATTGGGATGGTTTTCCAGCAATTCAACCTCTTTCCCCACCTCACGGTGATGCAGAACATAACCCTGGCGCCCACCAAGGTGAGGAAGTGGCCCAAGAGCACGGCGGAAGACATAGCCAATGAGCTTCTGAAGAGGGTCGGGATCCCGGAGCAGGCCGACAAATTCCCCAGCCAGCTGTCAGGCGGCCAGCAACAGCGCGTCGCCATTGCCCGCGCCCTTGCCATGCAGCCCAAGATCATGTTGTTCGACGAGCCAACGTCGGCCCTTGACCCGGAAATGATCAAGGAGGTGCTGGACGTTATGCGAGAGCTGGCCACCTCCGGCATGACCATGCTGATAATCAGCCACGAAATAGGCTTCGCGCGAGAGGTTGCCGACCGCGTCATCTTCATGGACGAGGGGGAAATAGTGGAGATGGGCACCTCCGAAGAGCTGTTCACCAACCCGAAGGAGGCGCGCACCCAGCTCTTCCTGGACCAGATTCTGACACACTGACCTGCAGCAGTGGGGGAACCAAGTTAAGGCTCAGTTCCTTTACACTGCTTGACTGGTTAAGGCTAGTCTAGTACCTTGCAGTACGGAGAAGCATAAACTTAAGGAGATTATTTCTATGACCACTACCGAAGAGCGCCTACGTAAACTTGTGGACGACAACCTTGAGGTGGACGGACGACCGATTGGCCGGGAGTTGGATGTGTCCAAGAATTTGAGGGACGTAGGCGTAAGCTCTACGGACTTTGTTGCTTTCATGAAGGTAGTGGTAGACGAGTTCGGCGTTGACATAAGCGCCGGCGACTGCCAGAACTTCCAGAGCCTTTCGGATCTAATTGCCTTCCTGGACAAGTAAGCAGCCGAACGGCCCTTTCCGTATTCTGCTTGGCACTTGAGCCACTCTGCTGACTATAATGTCTCCATGCTTATTTCTGTTGCAGACCAGTGGTGGAGCCCCTTTCGCAAAGTTGGAGCGGCTGAAGTACTCCACGTTGAGCTCATGCCCCAATCTGAGAACGAGGCGGTAGCATCGACTCTGCTCAGCGACGGGGAACACCGGCGCGCCGACAGATTTCTCTATCCCGGGCCACGGCGGCGCTACATCCTTCTTCGTGCTGCGCTGCGGTCTCTCCTTTGCGACCGGCTTGGCTGCAGCAACGAGGCCCTCTCCTTCAGGAGAGAGAAGCAAGGGAAGCCGTATGCCGTTGTGAACGGTACTCCGGCTTCTATCCAGTTCAACGTTAGCGATAGCGGGATGCATGGACTCATTGCCGTTGCTCCGGCTGGGTCGGTGGGTATCGACGTTGAGGAACGGTCCGTCAATCGCGACCTGGACGGGTTGGCCGAGATGGTCTTCGACGCAGAGGAACAGGCGTCCCTGATCACAGCGGTGGGAGAGCAGAAGGTAGAGCGTTTCTACAGGCTCTGGACAGCCAAGGAGGCGCTGGTCAAGGCGCTGGGCACCGGTCTCTACTTGGATGTATCCACTTTTCAAGCGCCCATGGCCCTGCTGCGCGGCAGTACGGGAGCTGAGTTTCGATTCCCTCACCTACCGGAAGTCGCGTGGTGGGTGGAAGACCTGGGCACGAGTGACTTTGCCGCGGCAATTGCCCATGAGATGACAGGCATCGATGCCGCAATTCCGGGGAACGAACAGAGGAGACCTGCGGTGGAGCCGATTGTCGCGGATAGCGCCGGAAGCCATCGAAAGAACGCTATGGGAAGACAGCACAGTTATGGCTAGCGCTAAGGCAAAGTGGGAGGTTCCCGAACCTCTGGCGACCCACGAGGTAGCTGTGGATGCCGACACCGTCATCACCGTGCGGAGGCACGGCAATCCTAACGGGCCACGGTTGGTGATGAGCCATGGGAACGGCTTGGCCATAGACCTCTACTACCCGTTCTGGTCACTGCTCATGGACGAGTACGATATCTTCATGTACGACCTGAGGAACCATGGGTGGAATGAGGTCAGCCCTATAGAAAGGCACAACGTGCCAACGCTGGTTGATGATCACGACCATGTCATCAAGGCCATAGACGAGGAATTTGGGGAGAAGCCCAAGGTGGGCGTGTACCACTCCTTTTCAGCACTGGTTTCTCTTTTGTCGCCCACGCGAGGGGCTGCTTACTCAGGGCTTGTCATGTTCGACCCGCCGATTCGCCGTCCGAACCTCTCCGACGAGGAGTTTGACAAGGCGTCCATGCGGACCGCCGGGCTGGCGCGGCGTCGCACGACCAAGTTCCGGTCGCCGGAAGAGTTCTCCCAGGTACTGCCTTTCATTCCCGCCTTTCAGAACATGGTACCCGGAGCGTATGAGCTGATGGCGAAGACCACGCTCCGGGAGAGCAGCACCGGCGATGGGGTAGAGCTCAGGTGTCCTCTGGAGTATGAGGCCCGGATCATTGACTACGCGCGAGTCTTCTCCCTGGCCGTGGACTTTGAGATGATGCTGTGCCCGCTGAAGGTCATTGGGGCAGACCCCACGCTGCCGTACTCCTATCTGCCCACCCTGGACTTTAGCGACGTGGCCATTGTGGACTACGATTTTCTTCCGGATGCAACCCACTTCCTGCCCATAGAGAAACCAGCGGAGTGTGTTGCAACCATGCGGGCGTTTCTATCGCGCATTCCAGGGTTCTAGGCTGCGGTCTGGACAGTAACGCCACGAAGGGTCAACTCCAAGTCAGAACAAGCGGGGCTAGTTGCCGGTGGGCTTTTCTTCCACTTCTATGCGAAGTCGCTTGTTGATGCGGCCCTTGCTCTCATGGCCGACGACACGAATGCGCCCGACCTCGTCCGTACTGGCGACGTGAGTGCCGCCGTCGGCCTGGAGGTCAAGCCCGGTGACGTCTACGATGCGCACCTGCTGAATGGCGGGCGGAAGCAGGTTGATCTTGGTGCGAATGAGGTCTGGGATGCGCATGGCTTCGTCACGGGGTAGGTTCTGAGTGGTAACCGGGCGTGAGGCAGCTACCTCCGCGTTGATCTTCTCCTCCACTTCACGCGCAAAATCCACCGACATGTTCTCCAGCTCGAAGTCCATGCGCGCCCTGAGGGGCTGCATGTCGCCGCCGGTGACCTGCGCTCCGTAGTCGCGCCAGATCACGCCGCAGAGGATGTGGAGAGCGGTGTGGGTGCGCATCAGCATGTAACGCCTGTCCCAGTCGATCTCTCCGGTGACCTGTGTGCCCGCCAGAGGAGGGTCGCCCTCTATTTCATGGACTTCCTTGCCGTCCTTCCGGCTAATCCTGGTTACCCGGTATTCGCCTTCCGCGGCGCGGAGGACACCGGTATCACTGGGCTGTCCGCCGCCGCCCGGGTAGAAGGCGCTCCTATCCAGAACGACGCCTTTGTCCAGCGTCTCTACGACTTCGGCCTGGAACTCTCTGATGTAGCTGTCGTGGTGGTAAAGGGGCTCCGTCATGGTCCTCCCGGCGAACTGTTGAGCAGGTCTTTGATGGACTGTTCCACTTGTTGGAGGCCGTCGAAGTCGTCGGCGGCGATCTTGTAGCAGCGGTCAAGGTAGAGCTGGGCCAGCTTGGAGCCGTGAGGCCCAGGCCGGCTTATGGCATCAACTATCTGGGAAGCGTGGTACTTCTGGGGCAGATACTTGGCAAGGACGGCTATCTCTCCCTTGGACTCTTCCATGAGTCGCCCATCGTTGCCTTCAATGGCGAATTGCAGCTTGCCAACCAGCTTGGCAAGCTCCGCCAGCCGATCGCGTTCGCTCATCAGGGAGAGCATGACCTCTCCGACGTCCAGGTCGGAGGAGGACTCAGAGGGGAGAGCGTGCGACGCGCCCAGACCCGGTTCGGCCTGAACGGCGCTGTTGTAGAAGCGGGCGTACTCCTCAACCGCGTCGTTTAGCTTTTGGAGGGTTTCCAGAGGATCGTCTTCACCCACGGGGCCGGCGTAGATGAGGTCGTCGCCCCGCAGATCGGCGAGCCGCTCCAGGAACTCCAGGTTCGCCACTTCTTCTGGAAGAGGAGGAATAGGTAAAAAGGGCAACTCCTTCATAGCTGAAGCAAACATGCCTGAAGCTAAGGCTGGCGGCACATACTTGGTCGGATCCATCCTGAGGGGCAGGACGATCAGGTAGGTGGCCAGCACCTTTTCGCCGGCCAGGTAATACAAAAAGGCGTGGCCTTTGGGTTGGTCCTGGCTTCCTCTTTCAAATGTTATGTCCATGTCCCTCTATGGTACTCGACTATTCCAAGAAGTGCGCAAGACCAGCCCAGTCCCCCGGCGGGAGGGTACGGTTGAGAATCAACGAAGGACAGCTGTGCGGCTACCCGGCGCTAACTCTGGCCGTTACCGTCCGTACCGTTGCCCTTGACGAAGTTCTGCAGCATGCTGGTGAACTCCATGGGGAAGATGAACTTGGTGGCTTGCCCCTCTCCCAACCGCTGCAGCGTATCGAAGTATTGCAGGCTCATGGTGCGGCTGTCGGCACCCTGGGCCACGGCGTTTATCTGGTCTAGGGCGTTGGAGAAGCCCTCTGCGTTGAGGATCTGGGCCTGCCGGGTCCCTTCAGCGCGGAGGATAGCGGCTTCACGGTCGCCCTGGGCGGAAAGAATAGCGGCCTGCTTTTCTCCCTCGGCGCGGTTGATCTGGGCCTGTCGCTGGCCTTCCGACTCGGTGATGTCGGCGGTCTTGATGGCTGCCGCGGACTTCTCGCGCTCCATGGCGCTTTTCACGCCGGGAGGCGGGTCGATCTCGTTGATGGCCACTCCCTGCACCTTCACTCCCCAGCGGCCCGTGTTCTCATCGAGCGCCACCTGGAGCTGGCTCTGTATGCGCTCACGTTCCGACAGAGCTTCTGCGAGGCTAACGTTGCCCATGATGGCGCGCAGTTCGCCCATGGCAAGGTTGCGGACGGCCAACTGGTGGTCGGCAACCTCCAGGACGGCTCTGTCGGCCATTTCGGGCAGGACGCGGTAGTAGAGGACGAAGTCCATGTCGACCACCACGTTGTCCTTGGTGATGTACTGCTGAGTGGGCACGCGTTCAGGCACTTCACGGGTATCCACGACCTTTCCCGTTTCCAGGATTGGTATGAGGAAGTGGAAGCCCGGGCCCTTGACGTCGCCTACGTAACGGCCAAGGCGGAACTTCACCATTCTTTCGTACTGTTTGACTATTACTATGCCGGTTGCCATCTTTTCCTCCTATCGCAGTCCCCTATAGATAACGTTACCATCTGAAGGGCAAACGGGCAAATTGACAAACGGGCAAACGGGCAAGGCGGATATGCGAACATGCCGGACATAGGGACATGCGGGCAAGGTGGGCAAGCGAGCAGGCGCGGTGACGGACGTATCGGGAGCGCCCCTAGATTGGAGCAGGGACGAATGAATTTCCGGCGGTGGTCATAGGCTGGCTGGAGATCCACAAGCAACTCATCCGGGCTATTGCGTCTGGCCAAGATACCAGGTACAAAGGCGCTCCACTTCTGAATCTGGGGGAAGTTGGTAATCCCCAGCTATAACTACGGCCGTCAATATGACAGTAGCGCAATCCTCTTCTGGAGTGATTTGGAAGTCGGGGTGCGCTATTTGTGCAGCAACCATAGCTTGGATTTCCTCGTCGCTCCACTCTAACATCGCTCTGAAGCCTGGGTGCGCCATTTGCGCGGCAACTAGGGCTTGGATTTCAGCATCGCTCCACTGAACCGCCTCTAGGTACTTCGGGTGTTCCATCATGGCATCGACCATACGGTTGACGGTCGCCTCGTCCATCGAAATCTCTGACATCCTCTCAACCGCCTTCTCCGCAACCCGCTCCACGTCTTCATCGCTAAGGCTCGTCTGGCAAGCCATCATGGGTACCAGCAAAGCTAAGAGCGTGAATATCCCGAATGCACGCATCATTGACGCTATCCTCCAGCAAGTTTAGGAGGGGATTATATAGTACCCTGCACAGGCCCCACAAAAGCGGAGACGTCCACTTTGTAGTGTCCCTGGTATGCTGGCCTACTCCGGCAGGGACGGCGGCTCGGTGGGTTCTTCAATGGGGGCTACGGTTAGCATGATGCCGTCCACGGCAACAATGCGCACCTGCTGTCCCATGGAGATGGAACCGCGTCCCTCAAGCACTGCCGTCCACGTCTCGCCGCGGGCACGAACGGTACCCCTGGGGTTGAGGTCGCTGGTGGTCTCCACCACCTGTCCAATAAGGTCCACAACCTCCGGATCGGGCGGGCCGTGGCGAGATTGATAAGCGAACCTGACCACAAGGCCTCCTCCGAATCCGAGGACGAGGACGGTGGGGATGAGGACCCAAAGGCTAACGGAGACGGATGGCGGGGCCGTTGGAGAAGGCACCCCGGTGTGGAAAAAGAGCAACAGGCCGCCCAGCAGCAGGCAGACGATGGCGCCTACCCCCAGGACGCCAAAGCCCGCGACGTAGTATTCCAATAGGGCGAGCCCGAAGGCAAGCAGGATGAGGATGGCTCCGGCCCAGTTCACGGGCAGATTTCCCAGGACGACCCAGGAGAGGACAAGCAGGATGATGCCTACGACTCCGGGCAGTATAAGGCCGGGGTTCAACAGCTCTACGAATAGGCCAAGTCCGCCCAGGGAGAGGAGCAGGAACGATATGTTGGGATTGGCGAGGAAGCGGAGAAGTCGCTCCACCAAGCTCAGTTCCATAGTTTGCACCGTGATGCCCTGCGTGTCCAGGGTGACCCTTGGGCCTCCGGGAGGACGCAGCGGGGTTTCCAGGCCGTGCACTTGTTGGAGCAAATCATCCACGTCACTGGCGATGAAGTCGATCATGCCTTCGGCAAGAGCTTCATCCGAGGTGAAGGAGAGCGCCTCCAACACGGTGGCCTCCAATTGCTCGGCGTTTCTTCCCCTTGCCTCGGCTATGCCGCGCATCTCGGCCGCGGCGTCCTGAAACGCCTTGGACTTGAGGGTATCGGGCAGGTCTTCACCGCTGCCTGAGATAGGGCTGGCGGCTCCGATGTTGGTGCTTGGCGCCATCACAGCGAAGTTCGCCGCCGCCGTGATGAACGTCCCGGCAGAGGCCGCCCTGGCGCCGCGAGGCGCTACGTAGACGGCGGAGGGAACGTCGGCTTCCAGGAGATGCTGAGTTATCTTACGGGTCGAATCCAGCATGCCGCCCGGAGTGTCCAGGCGTATGATGACCATCTCAGCGCCTTCCTGTTCGGCACGCTCTATACCCCTGGCGATGAACCCTTCCGAGATGGGGTTGATGATGCCATCGACCTCCAGCAGCAGGACGTGCCGCTGTTGCGCCTGCACGGTGCCAGTGAGTCCCGCCGCTATGGAGAGCAGCGACAACAGGGCAACGAAGGTGCGCCAGGTAAAGAACGGTCTTGGCAGTAGGGCCTTCACTCTACAAGGATATCATTACTCGATTGACATGAGTAATACGCGGGGACATAATCCTCGGTGAGGAGTAAACGAGGAGGGCATCATGGAGCGCATCGGGAAGATGGAATCGCTGGACTTGAACTGCACCATAGTCGGCGCTACCGGTTCGGCTACCAGGGGAGGAGCGCCGTTCATAGCCAGCACCAGCGACGACCCGTTCAGCACAAGAACGCGGGTGGTGGCGGTGGAGCCGGAGGATGGGTACAGGTTTGTGGCCACGCAGATCGTGACCCTGCCGGGATATCAGCCAGTGGAGTTCCACCACATGCACACACGCGGAGTGAACGAGAAGGGGTTTGCCTACGTGTGGTCGGGAGCGCCGCCCAACACGCAGTACGAACCTGACTACAGGGGGTCGTACGGCATTCCGTTTGAGCAGTTCGGCAGGATGCTGCTGAGCAGGGCGGGCTCCGTAGCAGAAGGCATCGATCTCCTGGAGTCTATTCCCAGGGCGTTTCACGGGAACTACCTCTTCGCGGATGCCGGAGGCGAGGTGGCGCTGATAGAGGTGAGCACACAGTCGATGCACGTGGAGACGCGCACCAGGGACGGCTGGCTGGCTCGAAGCAATCACTGGGTGTCGGAGGAGATGGCTTACAAGGGGCGATCGTCCGGCGAACAAAGCTCCAGCCAGGTGAGATTGAGAAGGGCCACGGAGCTGATGGGGAACGGAGAGGGCCGTATAGACGTTTCGTATCTGTCCGACCTTTATCGCGACCACGAAACCCTGGCCGAGACCGGCTGGTCCATATGCGCGCACGGGCACACGAAATCTTCCGACGGAGAGCGCAGCGGCACCGTAAGCTCCGAGATACTGGAGCCGGCCAGCAGGACGCTGAGCTACTGCTACGGCTGGCCCTGCGGCGAACCGGTGAGCTATCCAGGCGAGCAGGACTACCAGGAATACTCGTGGGGCCAGTATCTACCGTTCAGCCTGGATGAGCTTGAGCCGGGCGAATACGTTACCCCTGAGGGGAGGCTTACGCCCCTGGCCGTGCGTTACCTGGCGAAGAACGGGGGGAACGGCCACTCCGGGTAGAGGTAAGCCTGCCTGTCGGCTGTTCACGCACGGTTCACCCCCATCTCAATCTTCCCCCATCGAGGGGGAAGAGGTTTTACAAAGGTCTGCCTCCGCAGGAACGACGGGTTTGGGTGTGGCGAGGTTTAGCAGAGGATACGGATAATAACTTTGAAGCGTCTCATGGCGCAGACGTGAGCCAGCTCTTCAAAGGCGACTATCTCCGCTGTGGTCCATTCTCCGGTATTGGCTATGCGGTCTCCCACTACGGGAAACGGCGAATCGCCTTCTACTATGCGGTGCCCCGCGGGTGCGCCGTCTTCGTTATAGAGATACCAAGCTGCGGCTGTGGTCATGGTCACGCGCTCCGGCCTGGGCTACTTCTCCACCTGCTCCGTGAGGCTGTCGGAACGGGTGATGGCAATGTGGGCGAACTCGGAATCGGCGGTTGCGCCGTGCCAGTGCTTCTCGCCGGCTGATATGAGTATGACGTCGCCGGTAGTGACTTCCCGCTGCTCCGTCTCGGTGGCGACAATGCCATTGCCCTCCGTTACGATGAGTATCTGCTCGCTGGTGTGGGTGTGCAGCTTGTTGCGCACCCCTTTCCCGAAACCGATGATGTTCGCGTTGTAGTCGTTGCTTCCCGGCGTTACCGGCTGGCGGGTAACGTCCGAATGGGTGAAGAGGTCGCTTAGGTACTGCTCCTTGGCAACTTGGGACGGTCTGACGATCTGCACAGGGTGGCCTCCTGATGGAAGGATGGTTGGCATTATCCGCTATGGGCTGGGAACGGGCAAGGCAGACGGGCAAACAGGCAAACGGGCAACGCGGGGTGGGTGGCCCCACCGCGCTACCCCTGGATGCCCGTCGTCACGGGCATGACGAGGGCGCAAGTCGTGGGGGTATGACGGAAGGCGGGAGCTGTCTGGGCTAGTTGAAGGTGCGGAGGACGAGCGCCTTGCGGACGCGGTTCCATGCCGAGCGGAGTCGCAGGCCTTCCATCATGGAAATGGGCGAGTTGCCATATGTAGACCTGCTGTAGGTGTTGCAGATGTAGCCGATGTCGTCTCCGGCTTCAGGGACGGCCCGGGACAAGAGGCGTCCGAACTCCAGGGGAGTATGGGTCCGTTCCGGTTGGGAGACAAGCAGACCTGCCATGCGGCGCATTTTGAAGTAGGTGAGCTCCGGGCGGGGCAGGCGCATTATGAACCTGTGCCAGAGCAGCCATAGCGCGGCAATAAAGGCAAACCATTGTAGTGATCAAGAGCAGCCCGCCTGACCCGAATGGGGAAGCGGTAAAGGAGAGAGGCGGGGGCCGACCGCCTTCGCCGCCTTGCTCCCGACCGCCGCGAAGATCTTCGTTCGGACCTTCCCGGGTCTCTTGCGTTGTGGTCTCCTCGGGCACAAACTCCGGGGCTGATGTCGGTACCTCTCCGTCTAATCCTGACAGGACGAGGTAGTCCTGGGCCGTTTGAGGTAGGGGGTCAAATATTGGAGAAGGCTCGAAGGGTATCCAACCCGGCCCGGGGAAGTAGGTCTCAACCCAGCTGTGCTTGTCCATTTTCCTGATGATGAAAGACCGAGTTTCATCATCAACGACACCCGTGTTGAAACCGGACACCAGCCGCGCCGGTATACCAGCGGAACGGAGCATCACCGTCATTGCGGAAGCAAAGTGGTCGCTATGACCTGCTTTGCTCTCAAAGAGGAAGTGGTCTACACGGTCTTCGTCGAACCTGGGAGGGACGAGGTCAGTGGAATACTCTAAATCACGCAGGTAGCGCTCAATAGCCAGAGCCTTGTCATAGGGGGTAGCCGCACCCTGGGTGACCTCTTGCGCCAGTGTGTGGGACTCTGTCCGGCAGGGAATCTGGAAGGTCCAGGTAGTGCTCAGTGACCCAATCCGGATAGTCCGTGTCTGAACCGCGTATTTCAACTTCCGTGAAAACGGGCACACGCATAGTGCCGAAATATACATCGCCTTCGCCCAAGCGCTCCTCAGCGCGGATGGTGATGACGTTTTGCTCAACCGGAGAACCGTCATGAGTCTCAACCTCCAGCCTGATGGGCATGGTGTCCAGCCCGGTCTGAGGTATGTAAAGATACCTTGGAGATGACTCCAACTGTACCCTGAAGCTGAGGCCGCCGATGGCCTGCGCTTCCTCGGGCTCGTCTTCCAATGCCAGGGACTCCGGAGTAATGAAGAAGGTGAACGCCGTCTCGGAGACGGTGGCATCGGTGGTCCCAGCCTCCGGAGGTGTAGGTGGTGTATGCCCGGGCTTTCCAGTAGGTTGGAGATGGAATGTCTCCCCTGAATACGGGTTCTTCACTGATGGATGCATTGGGCAGAATGGCCAGTACGGGGCCGAATATCTGAGGCGAGTCCTTCTTGCTCTCTATAGCGGAAAAAAGGCGCCCAAACTCTTGCTGGAACAAGGAGGCGGGTTCCCGGGAAACGTTCCACACGCCGGTTAGCGACTCACTTCTGACGCGGGTATCCGGAAGTATGAACACCACCCCCACGATCAGTGCGGAGAAGACCAGGGCTATGCCGATCCATACCCAGCGCAGCGAAGCCGGGTAGGAGATGCCTTGCTTGTCCAGAGACTCTTGGCGTTGTAGAGACGTGAAACGCGCCACCAAGAGCAAGGTGACCAGCAGGAACGGAAAAAACAACGGAGAAATGAGTTTCCGGCAGGTAGGTCAGGTTGATGAACAGGCCCACGGAGGCGGGCACAACGGCTATCCATATCTTGGTTAACCTGAAGACAGCCCAGGCCGACAGATATCCCGCTGACCAGGCCACTGAGGACAGAATGACGGCAAATGGAACGGCATCGGTGCTGATGCCGTTGCCAAAGATTGCGTTTAGCCAGGACCACAAGCGCGTATTAAGGTCAGAGACACGCTCCGTGAAGGACTCTCCTTCGACCAGGCCTAGTGCTTGAAGATATACCAATAAGAGGCCAAGAAGCGCGGCCGCTAGATATGCCCGCCATCCTGCCAGGGGTGAGCGGGCGATGATGAGGCCGGCGAAGGCGCCCAATAAAGCCGCCAGGGAAAGGGAGGGCGTGGCCACCCACTCCGCGGATTCTATGGACCTGATTACGATAAGGGCTACTCCGGCGGTGAGAACAAAGGTGATCCAGTCCTCCGTGCGCAGCCAGCGGAGCACGTCGATTCTGGGTATGGCTCTTACTTGGATCATGACGCAGCCTGTCCGGCAAGGGAGGCGCTTGCCGTTTCCGGAGCGGTCCTGCGGAAGCTGAGGGCTTCGCTCAGGTTATCTCCCTTGCGTACAACGTAGCTCAAGGCGCCGCTCAAGTACAGCATATTCAAGGCACGGTCAATGTTGTCTTCCGCTCCGAAAGAGTGGGGGTCTATGAGGATTACCACTATCTGGGGAACCTCGGCCACCATGGCGCTGACAGCCTGAATCCAGGCCCCGTTGATGGAAGGGGTGATGATCACCAGGCTGGAAGACACAGCAAACAGATTGCGCTCCTCCCTGAGCACCTCAGCCATGGAGCGAGTCCCTTCGGCTTTGGCCACCGCCAAGACCCTCAGCAGTTCGTCGTGGGCTGAGGCGCTCCTTTGAGGCGAGACGACGTACTTCTGATCGCCGTAGGCAATAAATCCCACCGGTACGTCCATGTTCAGCATCTTGTTGGCTACGGAAGCGGCAAGGGTGACGCCCATTTCCTCCGTGTTGTCTATCTCATCGCCGAATTGAACGTCTTTGTGCAAGTCCAGAAGTATCCAGGACTGGCTCCTGGTATCTCCGTCGAACTCCTTGACCATGAGCTTGGAGAGGCGCATTGTGGAGACCCAGTGGATGCGTCTCATGGCATCGCCGTACTTGTAGTCCCGTATGGTGGATACGGAAGGGGTGACGTCCTGAGTCAACCTGCGGCTAATGCTAGGATGAAACCCATGGCTGGCCGATAGCTGGAAGTAGGGCACGTCCACGGTGTGCGGGTAAACGGTGATCTCATTGACGCCGGGGAAACTCTTTTGGAAGCTGAATATGCCAAAGAGATCGCTGGCGAATGCTTGGGGCGGGCCCAACTGGTAGACGCCGCGCTTTCTGAGAAGAGCTTCCGCCTGCCAGACCGTTGCCCGGTAAGGGGCCATGTTCAGCACGGCGCCTGTCGACTGGCCGGGCAACTGGGCCATGTCCTGCACTTCCAAGAAGAGCTTTGGCAAGGGGCTGGCGTTTCTGATGAACAGCTCCGTTTCCACGTAGTCCCCAACCTGAGCCCGGCCGGATCTGCGCCGCGCGGAAATGTGGACGCCGGCCAGGTTGAGGCGCGTCAATAGAAAGCTGACCAGCAGAGAAGCCAGCAGCACGTAGAACATAAAATAGAAGACGGTAAAGCCGGAGCTGATAGCGGAGAACAGCGTCAGCGCCGTTATAGTCAATACTGTATAGAAACGCTTGGTCAATAGATGACCTTCCTTTGGAACCTGGTTGTATCCGTGTCTGCAGCCGTGCCGGCTGAGACATATGCTTCATGCCCGGTTTGATCCGTTGAGTCGGTGAAGATTACTCTTGCCAGCGCTATTAGTAAAGCCATAGCACCGGGTACGGTTCCCGCGAGGAACGGCACCCAGAATGAATAGGGGAGCCAGATCTTGCTAAAGGTCCAGTACCTTGAGATCCCGTCATAGAAGTATATGGAGGTTACCTCCAAGAACAAGCCTGTTGCCACCAGTATCAGAATACCCAGTACCGTCATGCTCCGCGTAGTCATGGCAGCGCCAACTATTAGCAAGCTGCTCAGCCCAACGCACGCACTGTATGCATATAGCGTTCTGCTTGGCAAGGTCACAAATGCGAAAGAGGACATGATGTCGACTATTACTGAGCTGTAGAACAGGAGCAAGGCGGCGGGGACCACGGCGACCACCATCAGAGCCGCTGAAAAGGTGCGTTTCCTACCGCTTAGAGCCAGTTCCGCTATTACCATGACCATGAGCGGGATGCTGAGGCTGAACACCCAGAACGGCGGGAACAGGGATTCAAGGTCTCGCTCGTAGACGATGGTGTAGACGGACGGAATGAATCGCAGGAGCGGTAGGGCGAGCACGAGCAAGAAGAGCAGGCCGAACACGGAGAGGTCGATGTAACGATTTGTGGCGCCCAGACCCAGGCCAGCGGCTCCCACTACGAGTCCCAGTAGAAGAGTGGCGGCAGCGCCTAGGACCTGGTGCTCCGGATTGGGGTACTGGCCGGAAACGGTGAAGATGGCGATGGCAGAGGCGAGCAACGATCCTCCCGCAATGAGCGCCGCTGCGCGGACCAATAAGTTGGGAGCATCTTTGTATTGTTGAGATACCGCTATCTCAACCGAGCTAAACGGAGTGCGTGCTGCTATTTCCATCATGCTCATTTGGGTAGGAGGCATCCTACCAGGGACGGTGGAGGCGGGATTAAATGGCCTCCCGGAAGTTTATCTCATAAAAGCATTATAGGACAGTCCGGGGACTAAGTCCCGCGGCGGCGCCTTTGGCGCTTTTTCTTGTCGGCCCTCTTAGCGATTCTGTTGGCGTACCATCCGGCCAAGGGCGCCGCCGCGGAAGCTCCGTGCACAGCCGCCGAGGCGAGGACCACCACTCCTACCGTTGCGAGGAGCGCTTCCGCTTCAAGGAGGTTAGCCTGCACAACCAGAAGGGCAAGCAGGAGCGAGTTGAGCCCCCTGGGGCCGAACCAGGCCACCAGGAAGTGGGCTTCCCACCTTGCTAAGACCAGGCCAAGGACGGATGGTCTGATGAGGAAGATTACGAGTACAGCCAGGAGCAAAGCGGGCCAAAAATCTGTTTGGCCCAGTATGCCGGATAGGACTGCGCCGAATAGAATGAATGCCACCATCATGGCCATTTCCGCGGAGATCTCTCCGTAGTCCAAGAAGCAGCTGCAGAGCGTTTGGTTCAGCAGCACTACAGCAAGGCCGGCAAAGAAAGCCGCCAGGAATCCGTCTCCACCCAGTGCGGTAGCGGCAGAGTAAGAAGCGAGCACAAGGCCGAGACCGAAGAGGGCCTGATACACTCGTTTGACGCCAAGGCGCTCATTGCTCTTGGCCATCAACCAGGAGCCTAGGCCTCCAATTATAAAGCCTACAGTGGGGCCCAGGATGAGCAACTTGAAGAGAAAGCCAGCCCATTCCACCGGAGTGCCGATCTCTGACTGGGCCACTGCTATCAGAACCAGTATGACCGGCAATACCACAAGGTCGTTGGTGCCCGCTTCTATCTTCAATACCTGCCGCACAGGTCTGGGTATGCGCTCGTCTTGGAGGATTTCGCGGAGTATCACAGGGTCGGTCGATGCGAGGACAGCGCCGCCGATGAAGGCTACGGTCCAAGTGAAGCCCAGCATCAAGGCTAGGGGTATTGCCCCCAACGTGATGATCAGCACTGTACCAGGCCCCAGTATCAGGGCGGGTACAAGCCACCGTTTGCCGAGCTCCCTGATCTGTATTTGTAGCGCATCCAGGAACAGTACCAAGGACAGGGTCAGGGTGGCTACTATCTCCAAGATTGGATCGTGAGGTGATACGTTGATGAAGCCTAACCCGTTCTGCCCCAGGACAAGTCCAAGGGTAAGGAACATCAATGGAAAGCTCAGCGGCGACCTCCGAATGAAACCGGAGGAAAGGGCGGTAATGGTTAGAACGGCGGCCAAGAGGCCAAACGCCGTAAGTAAGTCAGCCAACGACCCTCCAGTCCGAAACAGGCCGCGCCATGTGAGCTGTGCATGGCGTATATGGGGTTGTTCCGCAGGCCCTATGATGAGTAGTCAAGCTTCAAGTGTCCCGTCCGGGTCGTGGCCTTCCAGGGTCCTCATGTAGCTTGGGAGTATCCGTTCCGCGTAGACCCTTTCTAAATCATCCATCAGGTTCTTGGGGTTCGAGTGGTAGCAAATATAGGCGGATGTCTCCTTGTCGAAGACCTTGATGATTTCGCGGATGTTGTCCGTAATTCCCCCCGTGCCGGTCAGAGCGCCGATGACTTTCCCTTCGTCGTAGGCGATAGCGAACTCGCCCAGTGTGCCGGAGCGGCCACCAGCAAAGATAACTACGTCACAACTTCTGATGTTCTCTATCTCTCTGCCCATGAGCCCGCTGCCAGTGTAAATAATAGCATCGTAGGCGCGGGTGGGGGCGTTGTATTTCCCGACGTGCTCAAACATGTCGAGGGCGGGGGAGATTCCCACGACAAGCCCTCCCTCCGACTTCGCTCCCAGTACAGCGTCGTGGGGAAGCCCGGGGGCGGCGCCAGTGATCAGCACGTAGCCGCGGCGCGCTATCTCTTTGCCCAACTCGTGGACAGTGCGACGTGTCTGGAGAGTCAGATCACCGCCGGCAGAGCCCATGACGCCAACGGCAAGGCGCGGGACTACGGAGAATTCATGTGTGTCGTTGTTCATAAGGTGTGCCTTTCAACGTATATACGCTTTTAGCCTAGGTACTGGACTCGTTCAAGCTGTCTATGAACTCACGGAGCTTTTCCCAGTACGGCGTTCCTCCGACAAGGTAAGTGTCGTTATGGTCTGCACCAGGGATAACGTAGAACTCCTTGGGTCTGTTGGCCGCTGCTTCAAAGAGAGCCCTGCCCGCTTCCAAGGGGACGGTATCGTCGCTGTCTCCGTGCATTTGCAGCAGGGGCGCTTGCAGGTGGGGTACTTTGGCTGCTGAATCGTACTTTGTGCGCAGCAGCCGCCAGAGCGGCAAGAAGGGGTTGGCTTTTTGGGCCATGTAGGGCACCGAGGGGAAGCTTGATTCCAGGACTAGTCCGTAGGGCGGTTCTTGCGTGGCCAGTTCCACAGCCATAGCGCCTCCCAGAGAGCGCCCGTAGTAGACGATTTTACGTGTTGAGACGTCCTCTCTCGCTCTTAGGTAATCAAGGGCGGCTATGGAATCCAGATAAGTCCCTTGCTCGCTGGGGGTTCCCCTGCTTTGCCCGTAACCGCGGTAGTCGAAGATGAATATGTTCACTGCCAGCTCATCGTGCATCTCCTTCAGGTTGTGAAGGCGGTTACCGATGTTGCCCGCGTTGCCATGGAACCAGAGGAGGGTCACGTCTGTTGACCCGGGTACGTACCAACCGTGCAGCCGGACGCCGTCGCCGGCGGTGAAGAGCACGTCTTCATAGGCCAAGCCTAGCTGGGATGGGTCTGAGGTCAGATCTTTCTCAGGGTGATAGATGAGACGCCTTTCTATAAAACCTGTCATGTATAAACCGCCTAAAGTGACGCAAACGAAGGCCAGAGTGAGGGATAGAGGAATGAGGCGTCCGGCCGTTTTCAGTCCGCTCACACAGGTCCTCGCAGTTTCCCCCGCCCTTTCAATACCCGCAGGAGATTGCCGGTTGTGGCTTCCGCCACTTCGCTCACCGAGAGACCCTTCAACTCGGCCAGCTTCTCTGCCACGTCTTTGATATCCTTGGGCTCCGTCCAGCGCATCCTGTTGCGTTTGAAGTATTGCGGATAGGCATCGGTCTCCAGAACGATGCTGCCCAGGGGTATATCCTTGACCGTCTCTTGAAGCTGGGGCAGGCGCAGGAGCGGCTTGCCGATAGACACGGCAAGGCCCATTTCCAAGCACACTTTGGCTATCTCTGCGTCCCACTGGAAATAGTGCATTGCACCGCCGACCTCTTGCACATTTTCCTCTTGGAGCGCCTGCAGCGTCCGGTAATGGTCGTCCATGCGGCCGGGATACTCGCGTGAGTGGAAGATGACGGGCAGGTCGAGCTCTCTGGCGAGGCGTACGTGCTGTCGGAGCACCTGAAGCTGCATCTCCAGGTCGGGCATGCCTTCGCTGAAGTCCAGCCCAACTTCGCTTACGCAGACCACCTTGGGACTGGCAAGGGCCATTGAACGGAACCGTTGGTATGCGGCCTCGTTCATTGGCTCCGTAACGTCCATGGGATGAATGCCAATTCCGGCGTAGACGCTGTCGTACCGGCTGGCGAGATCAATGCACTTGAGGGACGATTCCTCGGTGACACCGGCCGTGACGACAAGCTCAACGCCCGAATCGGCGGCTCTGTGCAGGATGTCGGGCACCTCTTCAGGCTGGTACTGGTCAAGATGGGTATGTGAATCGGCCAGGTACTGGAGCATACAACGAATTGTAGCAGGTCTTGATTGGGGGGCTAAGCCTGGGCGAATCTCTTTGCCTGGGGAGGCCTGGCGAACCATACCAGCAGAGCCGCCAGCAAATAGAGGCCGATGAACGCTGTGTAGGCAGGCTGGTACGATCCTGTGATATCGAACACTACGTTGATGAGGACAGGCCCTCCTGCCGCAATCAGCACCTGCAACGGCAGAGAGGTGGAGCGCACGGTGCCCAGGGTGAGACGGCCATAGTAGTTGGCCCATAGCACTTCCTGGACTATCATCATGCCGGAGAACCCCGCTCCATAGAACACGACGCCCAGCCAGAGCATGACGGTTCTATCGGCCATGGCAAGGAAGGCGCTGGCCAGCATCTGTATAAAGAAGGGGCTGATTCTAACGGCTGGCAGGTGCACCCGTTCGCTGAGGATACCCCAGCCTGGCGCCACGGACAGGGTGGCAATGGAGCGCGCCATGAGCAACGCGGCGATGTTGAATGCGCCCAAGCCCAGGTCTTCCGCGTAAGGGGCTAAGCTGATGTTGACGCCCTGGAAAGCCAGCATAGAGGAGGAGATGCCGATGATGAGCAGCCAGAATGCCGGTGTCCTTATCACCTCCCTACGAGTCCAGATTGCTTCTCCGGCGGAGGCGCGTGCTGCCGCACTCAGGCGGGACGGATTGTCGGGGGTTTCACTGTCAGGGGGAAGGTCACCGTCGGGTAAGAGGCCGATATCCTCCGGCCTGCGCCGCATCAGAATGGCGGACGGGATCACGACGACTATCCAGGCCAGGACCGCGAAAAAGAGCCAGGCCGTTTGCCATCCCCAGACGGCGATTATGCCAACTGTAACCGGCGCAATGATGAGCATACCGGTGTTGGTCCCCATCCCGGCCGTGGCTATGGCGCGTCCCCTGCGTCTTATGAACCAGTTGGAAACGGCGGTATTGGTGACCAGCATGCCGGTGAGGGCAAAGCCAAACGCCATGAAGACGCCTCTGACCAGGTAGAACTGCCATAGGTTCCCCACTAGGCTGAGGCTTATGAAGCCCAGGCTGAGCAGTATTCCGCCGATGACCATGGGCACCCTGGGCCCATAGCGGTCGATGATGGGGCCAAGAAGGGGCGAGGTAAGCCCTTCGAACAGGCGGGCCAGGCTGAGGACGGCGGAGATGGCGGTGCGCGACCAGCCGAACTCGTTGTTCAGCGGGGTGAAGAACAGGCCGAGCACGGATGCGTTGCCGCTGGCGAAGGAAAACCGGGATAGAAACGACGCCCCTACAATTTTCCAGCCGTAGAAAAAACGAGGTCTGTCGGCCTTCACTCCTGTCGCGCCTTATCCCGGACAAGACGCTCGATCAAGGCTATGGCCGGGACGGCTACCAGGGTGGCCGCCATGCCCAGCAAGAACGGCGTAGGGCTGGCGTCTCCGTAGGTACCGGCCAGAGCGCCGCTACTCACGGAGCCAATGACGACCCCCAGCGAATAGACGGCATAGAATACGCCGAATGCTCTGCCCCGGGTGCCCGGTGAAGCAGCTTCGGCCACTATGGCGGTCATGGTAGGGAAGAGCAGTCCGAAACCGCCACCGAATACGGCCATACCGGCGACTGCACCAAGCATTCCCTGGACAGCGGAAAGCAGGAGCATTCCGCCGCTGATGAGCAGGAGTCCCGCGACCAGCGAGAGCAGCCTGCCTCGCCGTTCGCCCACTGAGACCAGGGGGCTGGCCATGATTGCCATGCCTATCACGGCGAAGGTGGTGAAGGGCAGGCCGGAGGCCGAGGCCGATTGGCCCTGTTCCGCCAGCCAGGTCGGCAGGTGAGCGACGAGCGCTCCCAGGCCCACGGTCATAGAGAGGGCGGCGGTATAAGCGATGATAAGCCGCGGGTAGTTAACCCCGCCGGTTTCCAGCTGGGCCGATGGGTCTTGGTCGTCCCTTGCCAATGGTCGTGAGGCGGACCGGGAAGCTATGAGGAACGTCGCGAAGACAATGAACATGAGCGAGGAGCTGAGCAGGAAAACGGCGGGATAACCGGCTGCGTTGCCGAGAGCAGCCGCTATCAACGGGCCGACGACGGCAGCGGCTGCTATGGGTGCGCTGCTTCTTCCCATGAGGCGCATCCTGCTGCCCTCCGTGGCCGCATCGCCGATGATGGCGAATGCTCCGGGGGCGAGGATGGCCGCGCTCAGACCGTGGACCAGCCTCGCCGTCAGCAGGTGGGCCGGCGAGCTGGAGAAGACGTAGCCAAGCAGGGCCAAAGCCGTAAGCAGCAGACCCGCCTGCACGGGCACGCTGCGCCCCAATCGATCGAGTAGAAACCCGGCGGTGATGTTGCCTCCCAGGTTGGTGAGCGAGTAGGCGGCGACAATGATTCCGGTCATCGACGCCGTTGCTCCCAGGCTCCTGGCAAAGGGAGCAATTACGGGGAACTGTATGAAGAGGTCGAGGAAGGCAACGGCTACCACCAGCCGCGCCACCAGGATGTTCGTCCTAGGCTGGTACGGCGCCTGAGCCGTCGGGGCTCCTTCTTTCAAAAGGGAATCTCCTAACTATGCTGTGGATGCGCCTAAAACTGTAGATTAATTCCTGCGTTTCACGCAACCTATCGCGCTTTAGAAGAGGCGGAGTTTGCTTTCCATAAGGGGGGTAGTCCCCTTGGGTCTGCCAGTGGCTGGGGTTGATAATTGGCCCTGAAATCAGGGGAGGGTTGTCAATGATAGAGAGCGATATACAACGCCTGATTGCCGGGCTGGCAGGATCGGTGCAACTGTTCCATGAGCGATTCGGGCTGGTGGGATCGACGTCTAAAGAGGAGCTGCTGAGCCGTATACCCATCCAAGAGGAGGAGGTCCGCGAGCTGCACCAGGCCGTGCTCTACGAAACGCCGCGGCGGGTGGCGAACGAGGCGGTGGACGTGCTGTACGTGGCGATAGGCACTGTGTTGCGTTTAGACCAAGACCTGGCGTCGGCGGCGTTGGAAGAGGTTATTGCGAAGAACAACGCCAAGAGCTGGGAGACCCATCACGTAAACGAGGCGGGGAAGGTATCGCCGCGGGTGTGAGGGGGTGGGCAATCGTCATGCCCGTGAAAACGGGTATCCAGGGGAGGTGGACTCCCGACTCTCGGGAGTGACGGTAGGTTACGTCATGTCCACTCATATGCCGACGTTGGTAGGGGCGGTTCGCGAACCGCCCCTACAGTGCGCCGGAGAATCTTCGGCGCTATCAGCATGAACTCGGTGACGGGTGTACAATACCCATGGAATTAACAGGCTTGTTCATGGCGGCTATGATATTCTTGGGGCATGCGGATGGAAGATAAGCTTGTCATTGCAGGAAAGAGTTTCACCTCCCGGCTCATGGTGGGCACCGGCAGACACCGCTCCATGGAGGAGATGGTCGCCTCCGTAGAGGCCTCCGAGACGGAGATCATAACGGTGGCAATACGCCGCCTGGACCTGGACGATACCCGCAGCAAGGGTATCCTGGACTACCTGGACTGGACGAAGTACACCATTCTGCCCAACACGGCCGGGTGCAAGACACCGGAGGAGGCCCTGACGACGGCGCGCTTGGCCAGGGCAATGGGACTATCGGATTGGGTCAAGCTGGAAGTTCAGCCGGATGGCAGGTATCTTCTTCCCGATCCCGTGGGCACGCTGCGAGCGGCGGAACAGCTTGTCAAAGAAGGCTTTACCGTGCTGCCCTACATACACGCCGATCCCGTGCTGGCACGCCAGTTGGAGGAGGTAGGCTGCGCCACCGTGATGCCCTTGGGGTCGGCGATAGGCTCCGGCCGAGGGATTCACACCAGGGAAGAGATTGAAATCATCATAGAACAGGCCAATGTCCCGGTTATCGTGGATGCTGGACTGGCCGTTCCTTCCGACGCATCTCAAGCCATGGAGATTGGCGCCGACGCCGTCCTGGTCAACACGGCCATTGCTCAAGCTACGGATCCTGCCGCCATGGGCCGCGCATTCAAGCTTGGCGTAGAAGCGGGCCGAATGGCCCATCTGGCGGGCCGCATTCCCGCCAGGCAGTACGCCGTCCCAAGCAGTCCCCCGGACGGCACCGTGGCTACATGAACCAACCAAGCAGGCTGCCCTACCCCACCCTGTGCCTGGTCACGGAGCTAAGCATCGCCGGTGGAGAGACGCTGCTGGATAGGGTGGAAAAGGCGCTGGACGGCGGTGTGGACGCGGTGCAGCTTCGCGCCAAGGAGCTTGCCGCCGGAAAACTCCTCTCGCTCGCACAATCACTGCGCAAAGTCACCTGGGAAAGGGCGTTGCTGTTCGTCAACGACCGCATCGACGTGGCGATAGCCGCCCAGGCCGACGGCGTCCAACTGGGGGAAGACGCCATTTGCGTGGAAGCGGCGCGACGTCTGGTTGGCGCGGAGATGCTGGTGGGACGCTCGGTGCACTCCGTGGAAGGGGCCGTTGAAGCGGAGGGCCAGGGGGCAGACTTCCTTGTCCTGGGCGCCATCTTTGCCAGCGATTCCAAGCCGGGCGTCGAGCCTGCAGGCATCGGGTTGCTGGAAGAGGCGGCAAGCCGGGTCAGCATTCCGGTCCTGGGCATAGGAGGCATCGACCAGAATAACGCCGGGCAGGTTATCAGGTCGGGCGGTTATGGAGTTGCGGTCATCAGGTCAATCCTTGCCTCCTCCAATCCGGCGCAGGCGGTGCGGGAGATAAAGCAATCCATGTCCGCAGCCGTACGTCAAAAGTGATAAAATCAAAGTAGAGATATGATTGCCGTAACCATCAATGGCAAGCCTGTACAACTCGAAGGTTCCGTATCGCTGGGGCAGTTTCTGGACGAGCGAAACGTGAACACGAAATTTGTTGCCGTAGCCTACAACGGCGACGTGCTGCAGAAAGAGGAGTACAACGGCATAGTGCTAAACGAAGGCGACGTGTTGGAAATAGTACAGCCGGTCGGCGGAGGTTAGCTTGCAAGCCCCATTCCAGGAGACGCCATGAACAAGCAGCGCAGCCAGTTTGTCATAGCCACCGTGCTCATAGTCCTGGGCGTCGTCTTTCTACTGGGCAACCTGGATGTCATAAACGTTGATATTGGAGACCTCATTTCCAACTGGTGGCCCCTCATTCTGATTTTGCTTGGTGTGATTGGGCTATTTCAGGCACGGAGCACACCCGTTGGCTCCATCGTTCTTATCGTCATAGGCGGCGTGTTTCTGTTGATAGCGCACGACGTAGCCGACTTTGACATACTATGGCCCATTGTCATCATCGGCGCCGGTATTTGGGTACTGTTCCATAACCGCGTATCGCGCCGAGCATCGCGCCGACCTACCGCTGACGAGGTGGGTCAGGATTCGATAAATGTGTCGGCGTTGTTCAGCGGCAGCGAGCATCGCGTTACCTCGCAGAGCTTTCAGGGCGGAAACGTCTCCGCTAGCTTTGGGGCCGTTGAACTTGACCTGAATGGTGCCGGGCTGGCGGAAAACCCCGTTCTAAACGTAAACGTCTTCATGGGCGGAGTAGAGCTGAGCGTCCCGGATGAATGGGTGGTAAACGTCAATGGCTCGCCGGTTCTAGGGGGAATCGAGTACTCCAGGACTCAGCCCGCAGCCACGGACGATACCCCTACTCTGACTATCAACGCTTCGATTGCGTTTGGCGGGCTGGAAATCAAGTCTTGACATGGCTGCAAACCAGGTGGGCGTTCAATAGCGCGCTAGGGGAAAAGGAGGTTTACCATGACCACAAAGCCTGCTCGTACCGCCGGCCCAACTTCAGAGCTACTGGAAGACCCCGCTTACGCAATAGCCTTAACCCAGTTCAACTCGACAGCCGACAGACTAGGCCTTGACGGTGGCGTTAGAGCGCTTCTCAGCGTTCCAAAGCGCGAGCTTACCGTGAGTTTCCCCGTCACAATGGACGACGGCTCCGTGCAGGTGTTCACCGGGTACCGCATCCAGCACAACGTGGTGCGCGGCCCGGCTAAGGGCGGCATTCGGTATCATCCCCAGGTTAGCTTGGGCGAAGTCCGCGCGCTGGCCATGTGGATGACCTGGAAGTGCGCCCTGGTGGACATTCCGTACGGAGGGGCCAAGGGCGGCGTCAAGTGCGACCCCAAACAGCTTTCCCGGGGCGAATTGGAACGCCTTACAAGGCGGTATACCTCTGAGATATCGATAATAATAGGCCCGGAATCCGATATTCCTGCGCCGGACGTCAACACCAACGCCCAGGTGATGGCCTGGATCATGGATACCTACAGCATGAACGTGGGGCACTCCACACCGGGCATAGTGACCGGCAAACCCCTTGAGCTCGGAGGGAGCCAAGGCCGCGAGGAGGCCACTGGCAGGGGGGCCGCCATCATAGCCAGCGAGGCCATGAACCACACGGAACGTTCGATTGAAGGGGCCACGGTGGCCATCCAGGGCTTCGGGAATGTCGGCGTACACGCTGCCCAGACCCTGCAGAACATGGGAGCTTCTATCGTAGCGGTTAGCGACTCCTCAGGGGGCTTGTACAACCCTCACGGGCTGGATCCGGACGAGCTAATCGCGTTTCGCAAGGAGGGAGGCCGCTTCGCGGAGTTCTCCAAATACGACCGGATCACCAATCAAGAGTTGCTGGAGCTGCCCTGCGATATCCTGGTGCCATCGGCCTTGGAGAACCAGATCACGGGGAGCAACGCCGACAGGGTGCGCGCCAAGATGGTTGTGGAAGGTGCCAACGGGCCCACAACTCCGGAGGCGGACGCCATCCTCTACGACAACGGGGTCACAGTGGTGCCCGATATACTGGCCAACGCCGGGGGAGTGGTAGTCTCCTATTTTGAATGGGTGCAGGACATCCAGTTTCACTTCTGGGACCTCGCTGAAGTCCGAGACAAGATGCAAAAGGTCTTGAGAACGGCTTTCGCTGAAATAGTCACGCGCCAGGAGGCGGAGAGTCTGCCCATGCGCGACGTTGCTTTAATGCTGGGCATTGAGCGCGTTGCCGATGCGTTCAAGCTACGCGGGGTCTATCCGTAGGGGCGGGTTTCTCGCCGGATGAATCAGTTACCGGTAGAGGGCTGTTGCAGTAGCTGCAACACGTTGCCGTCGGAGTCTTTGAAGGTGGCTACGTATCCACCCCAGTGCTCCTTCTCCGGTTCTCTGAGAAACTCGACTCCTTTTTCGCGCAGGCGCTGATACGCCGAGTGGATATCGTCCACGGCAAGGTTCACCATGATGCGGAGGGGGTCTTTGGCGTCGCCTTTGACCTCGCTGTGGTCGGTTATGGTCAATCGCAAGTCGCCAAACTGAAACGCCATGAAGCC
This sequence comes from Dehalococcoidia bacterium, assembly GCA_965220545.1. Taxonomy (GTDB): domain Bacteria; phylum Chloroflexota; class Dehalococcoidia; order Lucifugimonadales; family QGNO01; genus DAOUJH01. The sequence goes on along the minus strand of CBDCQF010000010.1, from coordinate 540,879 downwards.
GTCGCGCTGTGACACCGGTTTCATATCGAGGATATCACGGTAGAAGCGGGCTAGTCGCTCTGCGTCAGCGGTCCAGATGATTACTCCGGCGATTCCTTTGATCACTAAGCCAAGCCTTTGCTACGGACCACCTCTCCGGCATGCGCTAGAAAGCGCGCCCCTCCGCTCTGGAAGAACTCCCTGGGCGAGACCGTGATCATGCGGAAGCCTCTGTCCAGGACATCCGCCAGATTATCCACGTTAGCGGCTGAGTTGACGGTCTTTCCCGCGGCAATGGAGTCGTTGACTATCTTCTCCACGTGGCCGGTAACCAGATCCTGTTCGGGCCAGTCCATGGAGTGAGCCAGGTCCAGGGGGCCAAGATCGATGAAATCCAGGCCGGGTGTCGCCAGTATGTCGGCCAGATTGTTCACGGCGGTGATCTCCTCCATGATGAAGCCGATGATAGTTTCGCTGTTGATGTCCAGAGTCCACTGCTTAGCCGAGGACATGTTCAAGCCGAACTCTCCGCCTCTGCTTCTGAAGAAGATAGTCCGCTTTCCCTCCGGGCGGAACTTGGCAGCGTCGATCACCGCTTGTGCATCCTGTGCGGTATTCACCCGCGCCACCAGCACTCCCTGCGCTCCGCCATCCAGGGCGTGCAATATAAGTTCCGGGTTGTTCTGCATCCTGGCGATCGCCGTCATGCCATTCAGGTCGGCGGCGCGAATCGACTCTTCCAGCTCACGCTCGGTGAACGGATCGTGCTCGCAGTCTATGATGGCGTAGTCGAAGCCCAGAAGGCCTGCCAGCTCCAGTGTGGCGGGTTCGTCCGCCGCTACGGTTACTCCAAAGGCAACGCCCCCGGCGCTCAGCTTCTCCTTTGTTCTGTTCTTGCGTACCATTGATACCTCCCCGGACGGCGCTCTAATCCGGCGCCGTCATTACCATTGAGATGGCGTCCCTGTTCTGCAAGATGCGGATATCCGCCAGCGGGTCTCCGTCTATGAGAAGCAGGTCGGCCTTCTTGCCGTTCTCTATCGTTCCCACACTATCTTCGATACCGATGCACTCAGCCCCGGTACGGGTGGCGGCTACTATTGCCTCCATGGGGGTCAGTCCGCTTTCCACCATCAGTTCCAGCTCTTTGGCCAGATTGCCGCGGCCGAATTTGCTGCCACAGTCGCTGCTGCTGGCAATCTTCACTCCCACCTCATTGGCAAGCCCCACCATCTTGAACTGGTTGTCCACCTCGGATTTGGCCTCTTCTATGCCCCCGGGGAATACGTTCCATCGTTCGCCTTCCGTGGCAATCCAGTGGAATATGCTTATGGTAGGGCAGAGGAACACTCCGGCTTCCGCTATCTTCTCCAGCAACTCGCGGTTGGGGCCAATCCGACCATGTTCCATAGTGTCCACACCCGCCTCCAGGCCGTGCAGCACGGACGGCGCTCCCGTCACGTGAGCCGCTACGCGCTTTTCCCGGCGGTGCGCCTCGTCTACGATGGCTCTCAGTTCGTCGAGGGAGAACTCGGGATGGGCCACCAGGTCTTCCGGGGTGTTGGTGATGCCTCCTGAAGCGAGGAAGACCTTTATCAGGTCCGCGCCTTGCCTGAAGTTGAGACGCACCGCTTTGCGGCACTCTTCAACACCATCGACAAGCCAGGCCCTGGGCTGCAGGTCTTTCATCCAGCTATAGGGAAAGGCGTGCCAGTCTCCGTGGCCGTTGGATTGGGACAGAGCATCGCCTGCGGCATAGATGCGAGGCCCTATGATCACGTTGTCGTCGATGGCCCTGCGCACCGCAATTGGCACTCCGTTTGCCGTTCCGGCGTCTCTTAAAGTGGTGAAGCCAGAGGCCAGCGCATCGAAAGCATCGGTAGCGGCACGCAGCAGACGCACCTGCAGCGGGGGCTCCAGGTAGCGTTGATAGGCACCGGCGGTGGCCTCTCCCGAAATGTGAACGTGACAATCCATGAGGCCGGGCATCAAGGTCTTGCCTTCCGCGGCTATGGTCTCCGCTCCCAGCGCCTGTTCCGGCGCTGCTTCCTGCGGCCCAATCCAGCCGATTTTGCCATCCTCCACCAGCAGAGAGACGCCGTCACGGGGTGGAGCGCCCGTGCCATCGATGAGCCGTACGCCCTGGAACAGAATCTTCTCACCGGCTTTGACCAGGCGTATCCTCTTCAGGGCCTTGGGGTAATCACTACCTATACCACTAGCGAATGCTTCCATCTCCCACCTCTCGACTGTTGGATGCCTTGCAGTTTGGGCAATTATGGCCTTTGCCCTGCGCCAGGTCAATGACGGCGGTTCTCTCCAGGTAGTCGGCCCGATGGCATTGCGATATTATCAGGGTCGCGCGTGTTTCAAGTACAGCAGACGATGAGGAACAAACCATGGCGGCACAATACGACCTTCTCCTAAAGGGCGGCAGAATAATCGATCCCTCGCAGGGTTTGAACGACTCGCTGGATATAGCATTTGCCGGGGGAAGGGTAGCGGCGGTTTCCAAAGACATTCCAAGGGAGGAGTCCGACGAGACGGTAGAGGTGAACGGCAAGCTGGTAGTGCCCGGCCTCATCGACCTGCACGGCCACTTTGCGCACAAGATAACGCCCTTCCGGGCCGACCCCGACGCCGTCTGCCTGCCCGTAGGGGTTACCACGGCGGTGGATACAGGGAGCACGGGATGGATAAACTTCCCCGGCTTCCGGGCATACGTCATCGAGAGAGTGGATACGCGGATATATGCGTTTCTTCACCTGTCCTCGCTTGGCGTTTCCACCGTGCTCACGTTGGGGATACCGGACACCGAGGACTTCCGCCTGGCCAGAGAGGAGGAGGCGGTGCAGTGCATTGAAGCAAACCGCGACCTGATCATTGGCATCAAGGTGCGCCTTTCGCCCCACGGCACCACGGTGGCCAACGCCGTACCTTCGATGGAAATGGCGCGCCGCGTAGCGGACAGGACAGGGACCAAGTTCATGGTGCACGTTATGGACTCGCCGCTTCCCATGGCTGAAGTGGTCAAGTATCTGAGACGGGGGGACATCCTGACTCACGCCTTTCACGGTGAGGAGCACAACATCATGGACACCGATGGTGAGGTCAGGCAGGAGATGCTACAGGCAAGGCGTGACGGGATTGTATTCGATACGGGGTGCTTCATGCGGCACTTCTCGATTCCACTATGCCGCTCCGCCATCGAGCAGGGGTTTGAACCCGACACCATCAGCACGGACATAGTGGGGGAACGCCCGGGGACCGTCTGCTACAACCTGCTGGAGATAATGTCGATCTTCCATGACCTGGGCATGAGGCTTGAAGAGGTTGTCAGAGCCACGACCATCGGCCCAGCCGCGGTCATCGGCAGGGATGACCTGGGTCATCTGGGAGTGGGCGCGGAGGGAGACGCGGCGGTGCTGGACATCGAGCAGGGCAGGTTCTACTTCGAAGACCAACTGGGCCACTCCATTGAGGCCGAGAAGCGGCTTGCGCCCGTTCTAACCGTGAAGGGCGGCAAGCGCTGGGTGCGTAGGGAAGAGGGGTAGGCTGCTCACCTGCGCGTACCGAGAATCAGTCCGGCTTGGCGACCGTGATGATCTCCGGGCTGGTATCCGTCAATTTCTGCCCGTCCCAGTCGCCGAACTGTTTCTCAATCGTCAGGCCCGCCTCAGCCAGGAATGAGTACAGAGAGTCGGTGTCAAGGAACCTCAGGACACTTCGACTAATCTGAGGTCTGTTCCAGCTTGGGCTTGTGAATGTAATCGTGAACGATATAAGGTCGCTGGTCACGGGCGTCTCGACTTGGTGTGTCATTCGTACCGTGCGACCGTCGTGCACAATCTCCACTGCGTTGTCAGGAGTCCAGTTCTCCCACTCCCGAGCGCGCGGATTGCGGGTCTCAAACACGAAGCGCCCTCCCCCGGTGAGAGCCGTTCGTATAGCGGTCAGCGACTCTCGCAGTTGGTCGTCTTCAACGAAAACTTGGAACGCATGACCTGTCATCACAACAAGGTCGAACTCTTGGCACCAATCGACAGTCGTCAGGTCACCGAGGATCCAATCTACGTCTGGCCGCTTCCGCGCTTGCCGTAGCATCGCATCTGCTGGATCGAGTCCGCACAGCCGTCCTGTGTGTCCGGCTGCCCTCGCCAGGTGCAGTAACTCACCCGTGCCGCAGCCCACATCGAGTACGTTCCTTCCTGACATCACCAGTGGAATGTAGAACCCGAAGTCCCGCCTTCCCACGCAGAACGCGTCGTACAACTCTGCGAGAGTGGGTTCGGAAAACAGACGATCCACCATTTCAGCGCTAAGCCCTCGGTCGGACCACTAGGGCGGCGATGTCTCCCCAATGGATTATCCAGTCTGGCACGCCCGGTGGGATTCGAACCCACGACCCCCGGTTCCGAAGACCGATGCTCTGTTCCGCTGAGCTACGGGCGCACACTAATTTATCGTAGTCCTCGTTCTTTACTCTGTCCACTGTTCGGGGAGACGGCTACCGTTGAAAAGGGGACTCCACGCCCAGCTTGGAAGCTATATCTTCAAGCTGCTCCACCAAAGCTTCGTCTATCTCCGCGCCGTTAAGGCGGTACTGCTGCTCACGGCGGTACTCGACTTCACCCGGCGCCAGTATTTCGTCGAATCCCGGCCTCAGCTTGCTCGACTTGACCTCGCGAATGAAGGCGTCCATGCGCTGCTTGAACTCGTCTACCGGCATGAACCAGGCTATGTCCAAGGCGATAAAGGCATGCGACACGTCCTGCCTGGCCGGGTCTGAATACGGCGACAGCCCGAAGGCGCCGCCGCTGATCACTCCGGTGAGCACGTCCGTTATCATGGCCAGCCCGTATCCCTTGTGCTGGCCTATGCCGAGCAGCGCGCCCTGCATAGCTGCCGCCGGGTCGTCCGTCTCATGGCCGTCGGGAGTAAGCGCCCAGTCCGTAGGCATCTTCTTCCCCTCACGCACAAACCATCGCATCATGCCCTTGCCAGCGGTGGTCAGGGCAATGTCCAGCACCAGGGGGAAGTCTCCGCCCGTGGGCGCGGCGACGCTCCAGGGGTTTGTGCCTACAACGCCGGTCGCTCCTCCCCAGGGCGCCATCTCAGGCCCGGCATTGGTCATGGCGATGCCGATGCAATCGTGCTCCAGTGCGAGGCGGGCATGGACCGCCGACGAGCCGAAGTGGGTGCTATTGCGGACTATCACGGTCCCTACGCCGCTGGACTTGGCCTTCTGCACGGCGAGTTCCATGGATTTCTGCCCTATCATGGAGCCGAGACCGTTGTGGCCATCGACCAGGGCCAGTGCCGCCGATTCTTTCACTACCTCAAACGGCGCTTCCAGATCGATACCACCGCTGCCGATACGTTCGAAGTATTGCAGCAGCTTGCTCACTCCCTGCCCCTGGCCGGGGAGGCAGCGCAGGTGGCTCTGCATTATGCCGTTGCCGCAATAGCGGACCTGCTCCTCTGACATGCCTATGGCACGCAGCATGTCGTGGACGAACGCCTCCAGCCTTTGAACCGGAATCCGCACCTGTGTAATGGTCATCTGTCTGCTCCTACAATCGATTGTTACTGAGTACTCGCGAACTGTTCCAATGACGGCGCGGGTGACTTGACTTCCAAGAACGTAGACTGTTCTAGCGCTTGAACGTTGTGCGGCACTCCTATGGGATGCCGGCAGACGTCGCCGGGTTGCAGCGTGTACGTCTCTTCACCGACGATTGCCTGTACCTTGCCGCTTATCACATAGAGCAGGGACTCGTGGTCGTGCGAATGCATTGGAGAGCTGGCGCCCTCCGCATAGACCATTTGCATAATGGTCATCTCGTCCCCTTGGAGAAGGGGTTTGACCCTGGCGGATCCGGTTACAGGCAGACCCTCCACGCTGGTAACCGTGCGGTACTCAACGTCCGAGTTTCTTGAGACAATCATGCTGAACCTCCTTACACCGGGTCACGGGGTTGTGCCCTAACTTATCACAAACACTCCGGAACCGTTGATCTTCCCCGCCTTGAGCAGCCGCAACGCTTCATTGGCCTGCTGCAGGCTGAAAGTCTGGATTTGCGTTTGAACCGGCGCCTGGTCCGCTATATCGAGCAGTTCAATGGCGTCCCGCCGCGTAGCGTTGGCCACGCTGCGCACGCTGCGCTTGTCGTAAAGAAGCTCGTACGGCATTTCAGGTATGGGGCTCATGGTAACCCCAGCCAGCACCAGAGCGCCGCCCTTCTTGATGGAGCTCAGCGCCTGGGGGACAAGCTCACCGGCGGGAGCAAATATGATGGAGGCGTCCATCTCTTCGGGCGGTCTATCCGCCGCCGTGCCGGCCCATTCCGCTCCCATTTCCAATGCCATTTCCTGGTGCTCCGCGCTTCTGGTGGAGACAAACACGCGGCAGTTCAAGTATCGCGCCAGCTGGAGTACTATGTGCGCTGAAGAGCCGAACCCGTACAAGCCCAGCCGCTGTCCGGGTACAACTCCCGAAAGCTTCAGCGCCCTGTATCCGATGACACCTCCGCAAAGCAGCGGGGCGGCATGCTCGTCGGAGAAGCTTTCCGGAATACGGTAGACGAAATAAGCGGGCGCGGAGATGTACTCCGCATAGCCGCCGTCAACGTCGTATCCGGTAAACCTGGCCTTGGCGCAGAGGTTCTCCCGACCCAACTTGCAGAAGCCGCAAGCGCCGCACGTCCAATTAAGCCAGGCCACCCCCACGCGATCGCCGGGTTTCATGCCGCTGACCTCATGGCCCATCTGCTCCACAATGCCAATCACCTGGTGACCCGGAATCACGGGCAGCTTGCGCTGGGGAAGGTCTCCCTCAATGATGTGCAGGTCCGTGCGGCAGAGACCGCATGCTTTGATCCTGACCAGGACATCCACGGGGCCCGCTTGAGGAATATCAACGTCCTTTGTGTGCAGGGCAACGTCTTCAATACGGGCGGCTTGGTTGAGTATGACGGCTTTCACAAGATAGGAATCGCAGAGCAGCGATACGAAGAAAATCGATGGGGTGAGCGGAGGGATTTGAACCCTCGATCTCCAGGGCCACAACCTGGCGCCTTAACCACTTGGCCACGCCCACCATGACCAAACCGGCCAGGGCATTCTGTGGCACGGAGCACTGCCCAGCGGCCAGTCTACATCAACGATAGTAGCATCAGCAGCGAACGAAATAAAGGTCTGCGACGTTGCTTGCTTCAAAACCGACTTCAAGTATAATCTACGCTCTGGATTTATCGTAACTATGGTGAGGAGCTTATTTGAGTAGACGCGTATTTGTGACCGGCATCGGCATGGTCACACCCGTGGGACTGGACACCACTGAGACTTGGCATAGCCTGGTCAACGGCGTATCCGGCGTCGACTATATCTCGTCGTTCGATGCGGAGGGCCTGGAAACTCGCTTTGTTGCCGAGGCAACCGGTTTCGAGCCCACCGATTTCCTGGATAAGAAGAGCGCCCGTCACATGGACAGGTTCGCTCAGTTCGCCGTGGTGGCGGCCCAGGAGGCGCTCTGGCAAGCAGACCTGGATTTGACCAAGGAGGACCCCACGCGTGTCGCCGCCATTGTGGGCAGCGCGGTGGGGGGCTTGATTACCCTCTCCGAACAGTACCAGGTGCTTCGGGAGCGGGGCGCGAACAGGGTAAGCCCGTTCCTCATTCCCAAGATGCTGGCAGACATGGCCTCGGGACAGGTGTCCATGAAGCTGGGAATCAAGGGGCTGAACTATTCACCGGTGTCGTCCTGCTCCAGTGGAGGCGAGGCCATAGGCCAGGCCTGGCACATGATCAAGCGCGGCGAGGTGGACATAGCCGTTGCGGGCGGCGCAGAAGCGCCGATCTGCCCTATTGCCATTGCCGGATTCAACTCTTGCCATGCCCTATCACGACGCAATGACGATCCCAAGCGCGCAAGCAGACCGTTCGATATCGACCGCGACGGGTTTGTGATGGGCGAGGGATCGGGCATTCTGGTGCTTCAGAGCGAAGACAGCGTGCGAAAGCATGATTCGCACGTACTGGCTGAGCTTGTGGGCTACGGCGCTACTTCCGACGCATTTCACGTTACCCAACCAGACCCGGACGGCGACGGCGCGGCCAGGGCTATGCGGATGGCCCTTGAAGGCGCCGGCATGGCTCCTGAAGAGATCGGTTATATCAATGCCCACGGCACGTCTACACAACTGAACGACAGGGTGGAGTCCATCGCTACCAGGGCCGTCTTCAAAGAGCACGCTGAGCGGGTGGCCATCAGCTCCACCAAGTCGATGACCGGACATCTTCTTGGAGCGGGCGCGGCACTGGAAGCGGCGATCTCCGTGGCAGTCTTGGGGAAAGGGGTCATCCCGCCCACCATAAACCTGGATAACCCCGGCCCGGAGTGCGACCTGGACTACACCCCCCACGCCTCCCGGCAGCTCAAGGTAGACGCCGTGATGAGCAACGCGCTGGGATTCGGCGGACACAACTCGGCGCTCATCTTTCGCTCAGTGAATGGAAATCTAGTCTAAATCTATGTTGGGAGAGACGGCGTTGAATTCGGCCCACCAGCGGATTGAGTGGCGAGTTCGCCCTACCGTTCCCCAAGAGATAGCCCGGCCCCTGATGGATTCGGGTCTGTCGCCAATCCTCTCTCAGCTTCTCTACAACAGAGGCTTCCATAACCCGGATCATGCCCAGGCTTTCCTTTCCATGGACGAGGTGTCTCACGATGCAGCGTTGCTGCCCGGACTTGAGCAGGCGGTGGAAAGGCTAAGGAGGGCGGTACGGGACCAGGAGCGGGTTGCCGTGTTCGGCGATTTCGACGTGGACGGCATTACGGGCACGGCCATCATGGCTCGCGCTTTGACCTCGCTGGGCGTAGAGGTAATTCCGTACATTCCACATCGCGTTGAGGAGGGTCACGGACTGAACACAGACGCCGTCAGCTACCTGGCGGCTCAAGGGGCAACCCTGCTGGTCACGGTGGACACCGGCGTCACCGCTTTCGCCGAGGTGGCGGCGGCGCAGGATATGGGCGTAGACGTAATCATAACCGACCATCATCTGGCTCCTGAGGGAGCTCCCGATGCTTGCGCCATTATAGACCCGCGACTTCCAGACTCTACGTATCCGTTCCCGCACCTCACGGGGGCAGGGCTCGCTTACAAGCTGTGCAAAGCCCTTTTGCAGTCGTTTGATTCAAACGGCCAGGAGCAGCTGGGCACACTGCTCTCTCTGGCCGCTCTGGGAACCGTGGCCGACGTGGCGCCGCTGTTGGACGAAAACCGTTCCCTTGTCAGGCGCGGCCTGGAGGAGCTTGCCCGCTCCTCGTCGACCGGCCTGCAGGCCATGTTCAGGACGGCGCGCATTGAAGACGTCTCTTTCGACGCCGAGACCATCGGGTGGGTGCTAGCGCCCCGGCTCAACGCCGCGGGAAGGTTGGACCACGCCGATGCCAGCTACAGACTGCTGGTCACCAACGACGCTAGGGAAGCGGAAGGACTGGCCCTGCAGCTGGAACAGCAGAACCGCGACAGGCGTACCATGACGACGGAGGCATACGAGAAGGCGCGGTCTCTGGTGGAACCGGCGCCGCTCATCATGGTGGGGGATGAATCGTTTTCTCCGGGTATTATTGGACTGGTTGCCAGCCGTCTTGCGGAAGAGTTTCACCGGCCAGCGGTCGTGCTCAGCTTGGGTCCGGAGGTCAGCCGGGGCAGCTGTCGCAGCATTCCTGAGTTCGACATCGGTTCCGCGTTGCATGAGGTAGCTCCACGGGTGGAGGGAATGCTACGGTTTGGAGGCCATCCCCAAGCGGCGGGCTTCACCATCGCCACGTCGAGCTTGGACTCTCTGAGGAGGCGGCTCACCTCCGTGGCGGAGGAGGCGCTGTCCGACCAGGTATTGCAACCACGTTTGGACATAGACGTGGAACTGCCGCTGCGGGACCTGCCGCGTGACATCTACCCGACGGTGCAGAGGCTGGCTCCGTTTGGCGCGGCCAACCCCGCTCCGCTGTTTCTTAGCCGCAACGTGCATCTGATGAGCAGCCGGCAGATAGGCTCCAACGGAGATCATAGCCTGCTCAAGCTGAAGGAGAACGGTATAACCTGGGACGCCATTGCTTTCGGCAATGGACGCCGCCTACCTGAGGGCATCGATAAGGTGGACGTGGTCTATACCGTAGAGGTAGACCGCTGGGGATCCCGTCAGACCCTGCGGCTGAACGTCAAGGACGTGCGGCCCGCCGTTGTCGCTTAAGCCCTGGCTCTGGGGCGGCGCGTCCGTGACCTGGATTCTGTCCTTGGCGCACGGCGCACCCAGCGCGCCTTGTAGGCCAAGAGCGGCACCGTGATTGCCAGGACTATCAATGCAATGATGTGGGCTTCTTGAAATCCGGCAAACCACTCTTTGTCCAACCTGAGGAACTGAATGAAGAAACGCCCTATGGAGTACAGCATCAGGTACAGGGCAAACAGCATGCCCGGGGGCGCCAGCCGTCCTCTCAGCTTCCAGAGCACCGCCAGCACTATGACATTCCAGATCATCTCGTAGGCGATCACGGGCTGACTGGCGTTCAGTCCCCATCTTTCAAAGGAGGGGCTCAAGGGATGGCCGTAGACAAAGCCCCACGGCAGGTCGGTGCGCACGGAGAGGTGCTCTCCGTTGATGATGTCTCCCACGCGACCCACGGTCTGCGCAATGAGGAGCGCCGGTGCGGTTATGTCGGCGAGCGCGCCGGCGGAGAAGTTCTTGAACTTGGCGTACATCTGCCCGTTCAAGTAACCCTGCGATATCTTTTGTCCCACCAGCCGCTTGAACCAGGGCTGCGTCTCCCCGGAGTAGATTCGCCCGAGGTACTTCCTCATCCAGATATAGCCGTAAGCGCCAACAAACCCGGTGAGTATGGCGCCGTAGAGGGCAATTCCTCCCTGCCATACGGCGTATACCTGCCCCAGGTTCTGGCCATAGAAGTCCCAGCGGTCTATGACGTGGAAGAGCCTGGCGCCCACTATGCCGGAGATGACGGCCCAGACCGCGGTGGCGTAGACAACGTCCGTATCCATGCCGGCGCGCTTAGCCCACCTGGCCACAAGGATCACGGCCACTACCACGGCCACAAAGGTGAGGAATCCGTGCCAGCTTAGTACGAACCCCCCGCTTTCAAAAATGTTGGGATCGATATTGATTTGGATAGCTAATGGTTGTATGGCATAGTTCAACATAACCCACCAATTGTATTACGGGTTGGCTTGGTGTCAAGGAACCGCTTCCCCAAAGGGCATATCTCCGTATGCTGCAACCCTCCCTTACCAAGCAAATCCTCAGGTATGTGGTAGAATAGAGTCGTCAGTTTCTAAGGGTTGGGTAACATGGAGCAAGCTCTACAAGGTTTCCTGAACCACCTTACCGTGGAGAAAGGAGCGTCGCCTCACACGGTCGCCGCCTACCGGAACGACCTAAGCCAGCTGCTGGAGTTTACCGAGGGGGCCAGAGTCAGCCCGCGTCTTCTCAGCGACTACGTGATTGCACTCCAAGAACGCGGCTATTCCAACACCACAGTTGCCAGGAAGATTGCTTCCGTCAAGTCTTTCTTCGGCTTTCTCCTGGAAGAGGGAGAGGTCAAAGAAGACCCAACGGAAAACCTGTCTTCGCCGAGAACCGGCAGAAGCTTGCCCAAGCCGCTCAGCGAAGAGGATATACTGCGTCTCCTTGAAGAACCGCTCAAGTTGGGCACGCCCGAGGGTCTGCGCGACGGCGCAATGCTGGAGGTGCTCTATGCGAGCGGCCTGCGCGTCAGCGAAATGATCAATCTGAATGTGCGCGATGTAAACGTGGATGAGCAGTACCTGCGTTGCATGGGCAAGGGGTCCAAAGAGCGTGTGGTGCCTCTCTATGATGGAGTAGTGGACGTTGTGCGGGACTACGTCACAAATGGCCGCCCGGAACTCCTTGCCGACAGCAACCGCAATGAGCAGGCGCTTTTCCTAAACCGTCACGGAGATAGGCTGACAAGGCAGGGGTTCTGGTTTATTCTCAAGAATCATGCCGTCAACGCCGGTATAGTCCAGACAATCACTCCCCACACCCTGCGCCACAGCTTTGCTACCCACCTGCTGGCCGGCGGAGCTTCACTGCGCAACGTACAGGAGTTCCTGGGCCACGCCAGCATTGCCACAACACAGATATATACTCACATCACAAGCGAACGAATCATGGAAGAGTACGACCGTGCTCATCCGAGGGCTTGACATGAAATTGTAATGAAACTGATCCGCCACATTGCATAAGCGGAAAACGGAGGGATGCCATGGGCGTAATCACGATAAACGGACAGAGGGGAAGCGCCGCCAGAGAAATAGGCGCAGAGGTGGCACAACAGCTGGGCTATGACTATGTAGACCGGCTCATACTAGCCGAATCGGCTATGCGCTTGGGCGCAACCGTAGAAGCGGTAGAGGATAAATGGCAGAGAAAGCCCGGGCTGGGCGAACGGTTGGGGCGCTTCCTGGAGCGCATCATGGAGCGCTCGGCCACCGCTGGCGCGGGAGGAGACCCCTACTTCGGGCCGGGCCTCGGAGTCCTGCTTGGCCAGGACTATCCTGAGGCGGTGGCAGAGCCCATAAACACCTCCGATCAGCTGGTGGATGAGCACTTCCTGGAGGCTACCAGGGATGTGATTTTCGACTTGGCCGATACAGGAAACGTGGTGATAATTGGACGGGCCAGCAATCATATACTCAGGGATAGGCCGGACACTTTCCACGTGGGGATCATCTCCACAATCGATTACCGTGTTGAGGTCATCAAGAAGCGCGAGAACATGCCGGAAGAAGATGCGCTTAGGTTCATCACCGAAACCGAGATAGCCAGGTTGGAGTACTTCCGCAAGTATTTTCAGGCTGAGGCGGATAATCCCAACGACTTCCACATGATGCTCAACACCAGCATAGTAGACCAGGAAAAAGCGGCAGCCCTTATCATTAAGGCCGCAGTGGGTTAAGATGGTATCCGGCAAATTATTTAGCTGTTCCAGGACTAAGGCAGCCGGGAGTCCGGATAGCAATGGGGGCATCTGACCATGCCGAAGAAGAAGTCTAAGAGAGTCGCATCGCGCCAGGCGCAGTTGAGTGGCAGGTCAAAGAGGACGCGCTCACACGGTCCTTCAGGAATACCTGTAACCTCTCCACAGAACGACTCTTCATCCTCCGGAACAGCCGGGGACTCGGCTGTAGCCGTGGCGGAACCACGGGCCGCGGCGAGAGCAGAGACTAGCACGCCCTCAGTCGCTCAGCCCCGCACGCCCCGGTCAAGGAGCAGGGGAATACAGGTCAAGCCCGTCGAGGCCTACTTCGTTCCTGAGGTACGCCGCATAGGCATCGCCTCAGCGATCGTGTTTGCGATATTGGTCGCTATGTTTTTCGCCTTGCCTCAGATCGATCTTCAGATCTGAAAAGTTACCTCTCCAGCCGTCAGCGACACCACGGTCCCGTCTTTACGGCGCAGCATCAGGTTGCCCTCGCCGTCTATGTCTTCGGCAAGTCCCTCTTCTACCTGATCTCCCCACAACACGCGCACCTCTTTGCCCAGCGTCTCCATGCTTTCACGCCACTCGCTCCACACCGACCCCCACTCCTGCAAGCTGGCGTATATGTAGCCCATCTCTTGAAGGACGGCCTGCAGCACCTCTTCTCGCTGTACGGCATGGCCGACCTCCTTGGAGAGGCAGGTTGTATCCCCCAAGCTCTCGCTGCCTTCATCCGACGGATCCAAGTTGACGTTTATGCCAACTCCCAGCACGGCGTATGGCACCTGTTCGTTTTGGATCGCCGCCTCTATGAGAATGCCGGAGACCTTCTTGCCATTGATGCGTACGTCGTTGGGCCATTTGACCCCGGGCGACAACCCGTACATATGGCGGATCACCCTGGCTACGGCCACGGCAGCGGCAATGCCTAACCGTGAAACGGCCCACTTGTCCGGATAGAGCACTACGGAGAAGGATAGATTCCGGCCGGGAGCGGTTACCCATTTTCTGCCGAAGCGGCCCCTACCGGCCGTCTGCTCCTCCGCCACGATCACTGTCCCTTCCACCGCACCCTCTTCGGCCGCCTGGCGCGCCAGGTCCATGGTTGAACCAACGCTATGGTAGTAATCTATACGATGTCCTATTGGGGCATTGCCAAGAAATTCCTGGACAGCCTCTACCTGAAGCAACGGTTCCACAGGGGAACTCCCTCCGTACGGAGATAATCACATTATACAGCCAGGCTTCCAACCGTAGACCGGTACACCTATACTGTGCAATGGGTGTCAATGGACAAAGCGGCGATTCCACTTGGAGGGCGCTATGAAAAGCATTCTGGTTCCCCTTGACGGTTCCCCTCTTTCAGAGGCGGTGCTACCCCACGTCAAAGAGATGGCGTCGGGCCTTCCAGCCAGCATTCACTTGCTCACAGTAATATCAGTTACAGCTCCGGACAGGGAGGCTTACGAAGAATCCGTGCGGCTGCAGAGTAGAGAATCCGGCGACTACCTGGAGAGCCAAGCAGAAGAGCTAAAGGCAAGCGGGTTCTACGCCGATTGGTCGGTACGAGAAGGGAATGCGGCGGATGAAATTCTCCAGCACATACAGGAGAACCAGTTCGACCTTGTTGCTATTTCCACTCGCGGCAGGTCGGGGTTGGGCAGGATGGTCTTGGGGAGCGTTTTCGACAAAGTGATGCGGGAGGCCGGCATCCCGGTACTGGTTATCAAGCCCACCGAATAGCAAGCAAAGCAGGGGATTCAAGTGACGCTTAACAATGGGCGGTTCAAATGCGAATAGCGGTAATGGGCGCGGGCGCCGTGGGCGGCTATCTGGGCGCATTGCTTGCCCGCGCCGGCCATGAAGTGTCCCTGATAGCTCGCGGACGGCACTTGCAAGCCATCCAAGATTCCGGGCTCCAGGTGCGGAGCGAGCAGGGGGAGTTCACTGCCCAAGTACGGGCCACGGACCAACCCTCTGAGATTGGGCCAGTGGACCTGGTGATCCACGCGGTGAAGACCTACCATAACCCGGAGGCCGTACCCCTGCTTCGCCCGATGCTTGAAGGAAAAACAACGGTGCTCTGCGTACAGAACGGAGTCGATAGCTGGGAGCAGGTGCAACAGGCGCTGCCGCCCAACACAGTATTGCCCGGCGCAGTCTATATCGAGGCCAGCGTGATAGAACCGGGAGTCGTGCAACAGCAAGGCAACGTGCGTCGGCTTGTTTTCGGCGAAGCGGACGGCTCTATGACGCCGCGAATCCAGGCTATCGCCTCGGCCATGCAAGGCGCGGGTATGCCTACGGAAATCTCCAACGATATCACCAGCGTCCTGTGGAGCAAATGGCTCTTCATCACGGCTCTGGCGGGGACGACCTGCGCCGCACATACGGGCCTGGCCGATCTTCTGGCAGTGCCGGAATCCCGCCTTCTTGTGGTACAGGTGCTGCGTGAGATAGACAGCTTGGGCAGAAAGCTGGGCGTCAATTTGGATAGCGATATCGTGGATAAGACTCTCCACTACATGGAAACCGAAGCGAGTTCGCTCAAGGCGTCCATGCAGAAGGACATGGAACTGGGGCGACCCATGGAACTGGACGCCCTCACGGGCGCGGTAGTCCGCTTAGGGAAAGAGGCAAAGGTACCCACGCCGGCAAACGAGGCCATCTACGCTCTGCTCAAGCCGCACGCTTTGAGGAATCTAAAGCCCCTTCCCCCGTCTGTGGGGGAAGGTTAGAGCCTGCCTGGCACTTGATGCGGGGATGTGGCAATCCGGTCGGCTGCCCACACACGGTTCACCCCCATCTCAATCTTCCCCCGTCAAGGGGGAAGAGGTTTTGCAAAGGTTCCCCTTGCGGAACAGTGGCGCTCTAGCCTAGAGGCAGGCAGCGCGGACTGGGCAGATCTGTAAGCCGAGTTCTGTATTCGCCCTGAGGCGAACGGCGACCATCCATCTGGGCCTGCCGTTTCCGGCAAGCTCAAGCGGCCAACCCGGAGACAGGCCGGGCGCCTGTGTCCCCCTATTAGGCCTTGCTCCAGGTGAGGTTTACCCGCTCCTAACGTCGCCGCAGGAGCCGTGAGCTCTTACCTCACGATTTCAACCTTGCCCCCGCTGCCGCGGAGGCGGTATGTTTCTGTGGCACTTTCTATCGGGTTGCCCCGCCTGGGTGTTACCCAGCACCTTTGCCCGGAGGAGCTCGGACTTTCCTCCCCGGCGCTCAACGCGCCAGAGCGGCCGCCCAATCTACCCAGTCCGGTTCCAGTTTAACATAACCGGCTCAGCCTACCCGGGTTAAGCGGAGGGGCGCAGCTTGATTTCAAGGGAGTCTTCACCAACGTCGATTCTATTCACGTGCTGCAGCAGCAGATGGCGCCACCCGTCATCCAGTTGCTCTCTTCCGCGCAGCAGCGCCGCCAGCCGTTCCAGGGAGATAAACCCGTCCGCCGCCTGTTTGAGGTAATTTAGATAGCGCCTCTGGGATACGCCGTTCTCCCTCATGCCCTCGCCGGTTGCTCCAGGGTCCGGTTGTTCCAGGGATTCTCCCTTGGCGTCCGTGAGGTACTGCTTGACGGACGCCTCCAACTCGCCGGCTCTCTTGGTCTGGTACCGGCACTGGCCCTGATTGGCGCGGGTCTGGCACTGATAGTACCTGTAGCTGCCCTGTTTGCGCTGACCGTCTTTGGTGCGCCAGGCCTGCCTTCTGGTCACGCCGATCATCCGGTTGCCGCATGATGCGCAGTACACCATCCCTGAAAGCAAGAAGGGCTCGCTCTCTCCCGTTCGCCGGAGCGGCTTGCGAGAGGACATGAGGTCCTGAACGCGCCTGTAATCTTCCGACGACACTATGGCGGTGTGATTGTTGGGAAGCCGCATGCCAAACCTCTGGTAGGTGCCCATGTAGGCACGGTTACGCAGCATGTCACGCAGCGTGACCATGTTCCAGTTCCGCCCTCTGCGTGTCCTGTACCCGCTTTCATTCAGGCGCCGTGTGATGGTTCTCAACCCCGATCCTTCCAGGTAGAGCCTGAATATGAGGCGTACGACCTCTTCTTCATGGGGCACCACTTCAAACTTGCCCTGGTTGCCCAGTGAGTATCCGTAGGGCGGTTTCCCCAAGCCTTCCCCGCGCAGCGCTTTGTCCTGCATGGCCTGAATGATTTGCTGTCGTTTGGCGGCCTGCTGTCCTTCGGAGGTCATTGCCCTGTAAAGGGCCTGTATGGGGTCGGGCAGACCGTCGATGGTGCATACAACGTTTGACCCCAAGCCGTTTACGCTGAGCACGGCATCCACTGCCCCTTCCAGAGTCATCGATAGCTGGGACGGGTCGTTGATTAGGACCAAGAACTCCTCGGCCTGCCCTTGTAGGTAATTCAGCAGGCCTGTGTAGCCCTGGGAATCGTCCTCCGATGCAACGTCTACGAAGATCTGCCGTAGCGTATGGCCGTTGTTCCTGGCAAAAGCAGCCAGTCGATTCTGCTGGTTCCTCCGCGACATGGCCGAACCCGGGGGAAGGTGCTTGTCATAGCGTATGTAGCCCACAGCGTGCATATATCAACTCGCGTATAGGATCCGGCCGCAACTGCTGCAGGTAATGGGGACGTTGGAGGTGCGCAGACTCTGCAGTTCCCCGGTGGGCAAGGCAAGGCGGCAGGCCATACACCTGCCGCCTTGCACCATGGCCACGGCCACGCCCTGTTTCGCCTTGCGTAGTCTTTCGTACTGGCTGAGCAGCAATGCGGGTATTGCTTGAACCATCCGCGCGCGTCTCTCCGCGGCGGAGGCCAGGCTCTCCTTGAGCGCATCCCTTTCTCCGGCCAGTCTCACCCTGGCTTCAGCCTGTGTCGACTCAAGCTCTGTTATCCGTGTCCGGGTTTCAACCATCTGTTGTTCAATCTCGTCTACGGTGAGCATCAAGGCCAGAAGCTGCTCGTCGCTTTCCGTGGACTGCTGTTTTGTATATTGCAGTTCGCTGGTGATGCTCTCCAGCTCCTTCTGGTTCCTTACCGAGCCGCCGTAGAGACGTTCTTCGAGGCTCAGCACCTTGGCCTGAAACTGCTTTGCTTCCAGATCCTGCATAGCTTGGCTGCTCTTGGTCTGCATCAAGCGCTCTTCGTTGGTGGAGAGCCGTCTCTTCAACTCCTCCATCAATCTGTTGTCCGCGAGACGCTCCTCCACTGTGGCCAGTTCCGATTGCTGCCGGTCTATCTTGGAATCCATCTCCTGAAGCTCGTAAATCGGTTGTATTGTGGTCAACTCCCCTCCTACATCGACGGTAACCAAATCGTAGGCAGGTGTTGGCGGAGTGTCAAGGATAGCTGACGGCTTAAAGTTTCGCCTTGAAGGTGGTACCGTAGCCGCAGCCAAGTAGCCCGGCAACCAAGATGCAGGCAGAAGAAATCATCAGTCACCTGAAGACCCTGGCTAACCCGGAGAACGTGGAGGGTATGGCCCGCTTTGGCATCAATCCTAGGAACACGCTTGGTATCCCGCTTACTACGCTGCGGCCCCTGGCCAGGGAGATAGGTAAAGACCATATCCTGGCGCAGCAGCTATGGGACTCCGGCATTCACGAAGCGCGCATCCTGGCCAGCATAATCGGCAAACCCGCCCAGGTGACCGAAGAAGAGATGGAGGCCTGGGTAGAAGATATAGACTCGTGGGACGTCTGTGATCAGGTTTGCATGAACCTGTGGGGAAAATCTCCCCATGCATATCAGAAGGCGCATGAGTGGAGCGCCAGGGAAGAAGAGTTCGTGAAGCGCGCCGCCTTCGCACTCATGGTTGCCCTTGCTATCCACGACAAGAAGGCTAGCGACGAGCGATTGGAGGAGTTCTTGCCTGTCATCAAAGCGCACGCTCCGGATAACCGCAACTTTGTGCGCAAAGCCGTCAACTGGGCGCTGCGGCAGATAGGCAAGCGAAACCTGAGCTTGAACGCCAAGGCCATCGCCACGGCTCAACAAATCCTGGACTCCGGGGTCAGGCCGGCCCGCTGGGTTGCCTCCGATGCACTGCGCGAGCTTACCGGCGAGAAAATACAGTCCAGGCTGCGTGACCGGGCATCTAAGACACGCTAGAGACGGAACCAAGCAGCGCTTCCCGGGTCACCGCCTTCATCCCAGCACTGAATTCAACACCGAACCTTTTAAGCAGAACGGGTATCACTTCCGCCAAGGTGACCGATCGTTCGAGCAGGCGCTCCAGGGAGGTCACGTCCTTGTCCGGTACTCCGCATGGGACGATGTGTTGGAACCAAGCCAGGTTGGTGGAAACGTTCAGCGCAAAACCGTGCATTGTCACGCCACGGCTTACCTTCAGGCCGATTGCGGCTATCTTCTTCTCATCGACCCATACGCCGGTCAGTTTATCTATGCGTATTGCCCGAACACCGAACTCTTGCAGCACGCCGATCAATACAGATTCCAGCGTCCTGACGTAGCGCAGCGGCCCTTCGCCCCACTCCTTCAGATCGAGTATGGGGTATGCGACCAGTTGCCCCGGCCCATGGAATGTAGCCTGTCCTCCCCTGTCGACGTCTATGACCGCGGCGCCGTGCGACTCCAGGTCTTCTACAGACAGGAGCAGGTCGGAGTCGTTGCCGCGCCTGCCCAGGGTATAGGTAGGGGGATGCTCCAATAGTAACAGCGTGTTGGGGATTTCAGCGCGGATTCTTGCTTCGGCCAGGTCGCGCTGCAGGTCCCAGGCTTCGGTGTAGTCCATCGTGCCCAGAAAAACCCACTGTATTGCCGTCATGCCGTCCATGTCAGACATTGTACCAGCAAGGGGTTGGGGCCTTATTCTTCTTCTACGTCTGCTTGGCCGAGGAAGACGGTGGTGAGAATGTCTGTGTCCCGCACCGACTTGGGCGTGCCTTGGAACACCACGCGCCCCTGGTTCAGCACGTAGGCACGGTTGGCAATGTCCAACACGCCTTTGATGTTGTGCTCCACCACGAATACGGTGGTCTTGAGCTCCTGGTTGATCTCGGCCACCTTCTGGAAGACCTCCTTGACCACGATGGGGGCGAGGCCAATGGTGGGTTCGTCCAGCAGCAGTATGTCGGGGGAGGCCATGAGGCCCCGTCCCAGGGCCAGCATCTGCTGCTGTCCACCGGACATCTGGCTGGCCAGGTCTCGCCGCTTCTGGTACAGGATGGGAAACATCTGGAACACCGAGTCCATGCGGCGTCTCCGCTCGGCGCGGTCGTTCAGATAGATGCAACCCATCTCCAGGTTCTCCTCGATGGAGAGATGAGTGAAGACGCGTCTGCCCTGTGGAACGAAGGCGACTCCCTGCTTAACGATCTCGTGGGTGGGTACGGTCAGAGGCTTTTGGCGGAGATAGACCGTGCCGTTGACAACCGGGGCCAGTCCCATGATGGCCTTGAGAACGGTGGACTTGCCCGCGCCGTTGGGACCCATTACGGCGACAAGCTCGCCGCTCTTTATCTCCAACGACGCCTTGCTCAGGGCCAGTACCGCCATGTATTGGACCGACACGTCTACCAGTTGCAGGAGCGTCTCTCCGTCGTCGGGGATTGGCTGGTGTCCATTGGTTTTTTGCTGCGATTCTTCCATAGCATTACTCGGCCGGTCGTGGATGAGGCTATGCGCCCAGGTAGGCGTCGATGACCTCCTGTCGTCCCAGAGCTTCCGATACCTCTCCTTCGGTGAGGAGCTGGCCACTGTCCATGACGATGATGTAGTCGGATATCTCCCGCACAATGGACATGTTGTGGGAGATGAAAATCAGGGTGCCGCCGTTGTCGCGCATCCCCTTCATGATGACCTTGACCCGCTCCACCATCTGTGGGAAGAGGCCGGCGTAGGGTTCGTCGAAGAGATAGATGCTCACGTCCAAGGCCATGGCGCGGCCTATTTCCAGCAGCTTGCGCTGGCCGTAGGAGAGGTCCATGGCCAGAGAGCGGCGCTTCTCCCACATGCCCACGGTTTCCAGGATCTCTCGCGCTCTCTCGGTGTGGCTGCGCTTGGTGCGCTCCAACATGGCAGGGAAGAGCCTGCGCTGGGTAAGGACGACCATGATGTTGTCCCAAACTGTGATCTGGTCGAAGAGACGCACCTCTTGGAAGGTGCGAGTGATGCCGTGTCCCGGAGTCTCGTGGGCTCTGACCACGCTGAAACGGGAGCCTTCGATGACTACGATGCCGCTGTCCAGGGGCAGCATGCCGCTGAGGAGGTTCACCAGGGTGGACTTGCCTGAGCCGTTGGGGCCGACGATGCTGGTTATCTTGCCGCGGAGGACGGATATGGACAGCTGGTCAACGGCTGTCACTGCGGCGAAGTGCTTGGAAATCTTCTCCGTCTGCAAGGCGTAGTCGGCGGTGGGTATGCCCGGTGCAACGGTCATAGCTTGAACCTCCCAACCAGCCCCTGGGGTCTGAACAGCATGAGCAGCACCAGCAAGATGCCGAGGATCACCTGCCGCGCCTGGCCTATGTACTCCGTGGGGAAGCCGGGGATGAACCGCATCCCCTCTTCCAGCAGCACGAAGGCCATGGCTCCAAGCAGAGATCCCCAGATGGTGGCCAGCCCGCCAAGTATGACTATGGACACCAGCAGGATGGACTCCAGCAGGATGAAGGAGTTGGGGTCTATGAATCTGGCCCAGGTGCTGAACAGCGCTCCGGCCAGCCCGGCCATCATGGCGGAGATGACCCACACCGCCAGCTTGTAGTGGGTTGCCTGGTAGCCGAACACCTCTATGGCCTGTTCGTCTTCCCGGATGGCGGTCAGAACCCGTCCGAATGAGGAGGTAACTATGAACCACGCAACCAGCACCACCAGCGCCAGGAAGAATAGCGAGAGGAGCAGAAAAGGCACTTCCCCAGTGAAGGCCCATTCCCCTATCTGAGGCCTGGGGATGTCGTGGATGCCGAACGCTCCCCGGGTGAGACCCCGCCAGTTGAGGAAGACGTTGAAGCTGATGATGGCAAAGCCAAAGGAGACCAGGACGAAAATGTCGTCCCGGAACCGGTTGAGCACTACGCCTACCAGAATGGCTGCCAGCCCAGCCAGCGCCACGCTGACGAACAGCGCAGCGAAGAATGGCAAGCCAAAGGTTGGAATGGCATCGGTGCGGAGCTGGTCGTAAGAAGTCTGCGAGGTGAGGATGGCAGTGGCGTATGCGCCAATGCCGAAGAAGGCGATGTGTCCAACGGAAAGCAGGCCTGTGAAGCCAATGACCAAGTTAAGGCCCACCGCCAGTATGGCCCAAATGGCAAAAACGGTGGCTACCGATATGGCAAATCCGAGGCCATGCCAGAGCATGAGTCCCATAGCCAGCGTGATGACGAGCAGGTTGGCCCACAGTTCCACGTTTCGGCTGGCAGTCCGGAAAGCCTCCCTGGGATTGCGGGCAATCTGCCTCATGTTTGCGTATGCTTGTGAGTTGATGAACACCGGCCTACTTCCTGGGTATCAGGCCCTTGGGCCAGAATGATAGGAATAGTATCAGCAACAAGAAGGATATAACGTCTTTCCACTCACCGGCCAGGTCCCAGATGCCGAACTGCTCGACTATACCCAGGATGAAGCCGCCGACTATGGCCCCGTATAGGTTGCCGATGCCTCCCACCACGGAGGCTATCCAGCCTTTGAGCAGGAGAAGCAGGCCCATCCTGGGCTGAACGGCGGTGTCGTGGCCGCTGAGCAGTCCCGCCATGGCTGCGAAAACGGCTCCGATGAAGAACACGACGGCAATGATTGCGGTGGTGTTGATGCCTACAACCTTGGACACGTCCTCATCGTCGCCAATAGCGCGGACCGCCCTGCCGAAGGTGGTCCACTTGAGAAGGTACAGGAGCCCCAGGAAACCGGCGACGGCCACGCCAATGGTGAAAACGTTGAAGCCTTTTATATTGGCCTCGGCCAAGGTCCAAGGATCGCTGCCTAAAGCCTCCGGCAACGGGCGTGGGGCGCTCTGGAATATGATGGTGAGAAAGGCGGTGATGGCAAGGAGGATGCCCAGAGAGGCGACTAGCATGATGAGGGGTGATCTGGACCGTCTGCGCATGAATACGTAGAGGCCGCGGTACAGAGCCAGCGCCACGGTTCCGGCCAGCAAGCATGAGACGACCCAGCTCAGGTATAGCTTGGACTCCGGTGTTCCGGTCAGCAGAAACGCACAGTAGATCCCCAGCGCAACGGCGATAGCAGACGAAATGGCGATGGCGACCGGGCGCGGTAAGGAGGGAAGGAGGCTTTGCAGTCCCCGGTGCAACAGCCAGTAGGCGGCCAGGGCAGTGGCGCCTCCTACTGCGGGGGCAAAGGTCAGGTGGAGGTTCTTGGGATAGGCCAGCACAAACCAGGTGTAGCCCCCGGCGCTGACAGCCAGCAGCCCTCCGGCCGCCAGCAGCGCGTTACGGCTGTATCGTTCTCGGAAGCGGCTGTGGAAAGCGGTGTGGAGGGCCCAGGCCACTACCGAGACGACTATCAAGGCGAACAGCACGTTTATCGAGTGGTCGTTCACCGCGTACTGGCCGCCCAGGAACTCCTGCGAGCGCAGATAGAAGACGCCGT
Source organism: Dehalococcoidia bacterium (assembly GCA_965220545.1). Taxonomy (GTDB): domain Bacteria; phylum Chloroflexota; class Dehalococcoidia; order Lucifugimonadales; family QGNO01; genus DAOUJH01. The sequence continues at coordinate 517,333 of CBDCQF010000010.1, read as the reverse complement.
AAGCGCCCAAGGCGGCGGCGGCCCCGTAGTACATGTCGAAGAACCAAACGGTGCTGTAGACCAGGGTGAAGCCCATGGCCATCAGGGCGTACACCGCGCCAACCGAGAGGCCGTTGAAGGTGAACTGCACCGCCTGACTGGGAGACTGTGCGATCTTCCAACCAATGTAGGCAAGGATCAGCGTCACCAGCGCCGTTGCCAAGATCCTGCCCCGGCGCTCGCCTGAAAAGAGCATCAGGCCGCTCCTCAGGAGCACCTCAGCCTCTGGTTACCCGGACTCCCAGGCCTGTGGCGCAGCAACGGCTATTAAACACTGGGTGCGCCTCCCAAGACCTGGTAGCCCTGGTTCTCCTCGTTTCTCTGGGCCAGAGGCAGCACCTGAACGACGAGGTTGGAGAGGCCTACAACCTCACCCATCTCGTCGAAGCTGTAGCTGTCCCCGATTGCTCCGCTCCAAGTGATGTCGTACAGGCAGTCCCTGAACCCGTCGGCGTCCTGGTCGTCACCCGTCTGCTTCAGGCACTCGGCCGTGATATAGACGTCGTCGTAGGCCGAACCGATGTACCAAGGCAGGGTCACGTAGTCATACCGTTGTCTGAAGTTCCTGAGGACTTCTTGGGCCTTCTGGTTGGCCGGGTCCAGGTCGGCGGTTATGGCAACCACGCCGGTGGCGGCCTCTCCGGCCACCTCCAAGGCGGTGGTTCCCACCACCACTACTTCAGAGAAGATGGGGCCGGTGTAGCCCAGCTCCCGGAGCTGCTTGACAACGGTGCCGCCGCTGAACTCCGCCTGGGCGGCTATGTGAATGGCATCCGGGTTCTCGCCGAGCAGCTTGGTCAGCTGGCTCCTGAAGTCGGTGACGTCGGAGGAGTAGCGCTCTGCGGCCACAATCTCGCCGCCCAGTTCTTCGAACCGGTCGGAGGTGGTCCTCCTCACGCCTTCGGCATAGTCGGTCGACTCAGAGATTGTAGCCAGCCTGCGTATCCCGCCGACCCAGAGCACGTTGCCGGTGTCGATGCCGAGCTGGGCGTCGCTCATTGAAGTGCGGAAGATGTAGTCCCCGGCGTTGGCGATGTCCGGGTTGGTGGCCAGGCCGGAGAAGAGTATGACGCCTTCCTCCTCGGCCAGGGGGGCGGCTCCCAGCATGGCGCCGCTGCAGGAGGTGCCCAGAATGATCTTGACGCCGTCCACGTCTGTGAGCTTGTTGTAGGCGGTTATGGCGTCTTGGGCGCTGCACTTGGAGTCCTCCACAATGAGTTCCAGCATGCGCCCATCGATGCCGCCGGCCTCATTGATCTCATCCACCGCCATCTGCTTGGCCCGTACAGCAACGTTGCCGTAGGTCTCTCCAGGCCCTGTGACGGACTCCATCACTCCTATCCTATAGGGCTGGTCCTCTCCTCCATCGCAGGCGGCCATAGAGACCACTAATACCAAAGCCAACCCCAGCAGTGCTAACCATTTCACTCGCAAGTTCTCCATGATACCTCCTATCACTTACTACTGAGAACAGGCGCATCTTACAATAATTGTCCGACGTTCGGCAAACCAGCGGTGTTGGCGAGAGAGCCGATGCGAGGCAGTGTGGAGATGCAATTGGGTCTTGCGCTGCGGTTAAATAGGTGAATAATTAGGTAACCGCGCAATGAGGAGCGATCCGCGAGTGAGCAAGTTCAGCGACATTCTGAGAGACCGCGCTTCGGGCATCTGGGAGATGGAGCACCGGCACCCGTTCGTAGTGGAGCTTGGAGACGGCACGCTTCCGCTGGAGAAATTTCAGTGGTACATGAGACAGGACTACCTGTTCCTGATCGAGTTCAGCCGCGTCATTGCCATGGCCGTGGCCAAGGCGGACTCCCTGGACGACATGGGATGGTTCGCCAGACTGCTCCACGAGACGCTGAACACGGAGATGGCCCTGCACGTCAGCTTCTGCAAGGAGTTCGGCATATCAGAATCCGAGCTCCTGGCAACTCAGCTATCGCCCACGACGCTTGCCTACACCAATCACATGCTTTCCAGTGCGCACTCTGGCACTATAGGTGAGATTGCGGCTACTCTTCTGCCATGCTCCTGGGGATACGCGGAGATAGGGCAGGCCCTGGAGGCGCGGGGCAAGCCCACGGACCACCCTCTCTACTGCCGTTGGATAGAGATGTACAGCTCTCCCGAATTCGGCGAACTGGCCGAGTGGCTTCGTTCCTTTATGGACCGCACCGCGGTGAGCCTGGGCGAGGAGCAGCGGGAGCGACTGGCACAGATCTTCATTTCCAACAGCAAATACGAGTACCTGTTCTGGGACGCCGCTTACAGGATGGAAGAGTGGCCCATATAGGTACAGCCGACACTAAGCTGCCGGAATGACCGGCATGCCGGAGCCGATTGAGTTGCCGCTGCTTATGTTGGCCTCGTGAGCCGAGACGCCGGCTAAGAGGCTGCTTCCTCTCCCACGAACTCCTGTCGACCCTGCATGATCCCAAAACCGATGACCAGTATGCAGATGGAGCCGAAGAGCAACACGACGTTGCTGAAAACCACCACCCCGTGCAGGTCTATGGCCGGTACGTGCTCCGCAATCATCAGCACGATGAAGCTGAGTACTCCCGTGAGCGCCAAGCCCCATGCCGCGAGCTTGAAGATGCTCGTACCGGCGCACCGGCGCGCCAGGCCGCTTCCGAATATGGCCGAGCCGATGGACGTAACGTAGAGGAAGGCAAAGTGAAGACCCCCTGCCGCCGCAAAAAGCGTCGTCGCCATAGCCCGTTCTTCCGCGGCGGTGCCTCCGACGCCGTGCTCAAGCACATGGATCAGAATATGCCGGATGCTCAGCTCAACGATGAGAAAGGCGTACCCTACCAGGAAGATATTCAGCGCAAAGCCGGATACGCGGTCCATGAGTGAACTGCCGCTGAACGCGCGGCGCAGGCTGTTCAATCCAAACCAGTAGAGCACAACGCTGATGACGAACAGGAAAGTCACGTATTGCGCCAAAGGAGCATTGTCTCCCAAAACGCCCGCCGCCTCTACAAAGTTGGCTGGATCTACCGGATCTATCAGCAGTCCGCCCGGAGTGAACAGTGATCCCACAAGACCCAGGACCACAGCGATAATGAGTGACCAACCAGCCGCCGAGTTAGCTGTCATCTCATCCTCCTTATGTGTGGAGATGAGCAGATTTTATCCAAAATGGGGCTGTTTCTGCAAAGATGGGAGTAGGAGAACTTCGGAGGGTTTGCAGAGACGACCTCAAGCTCTGATCGAGGCCGTCACGGAGCCGGCAAACCGGTCCAACACAACGGTCTGCCATGACTCCTTGACTTGTCCATGTGACCCACTACAATAGCCTCCATGATGCTCGACATTGTCTCTTCCGAGGGTCACGCCATACTGCTGCAAGCTTGGGGGCGCATTGACTTCTTCAATGCTGACGTGTTTGAAGTCCAGGCTAGGCGCGCCTTGGCGGGCGCTGATCGTGATGTAATCATAGACGCATCGGGAGTGACCTATCTGAGCACACCGGGTCTACGCGTACTTCTGCACCTCTGGCAGGACCTGAAGAAGGAGGACCACACCCTCCACGTCTGCGGCCTTAGGCCATACATACAGCAGGTCTTCGAGATAATCGGGTTCAACCAGATCATCCCCAATCATGCGGATGTCGCCGCAGCCTTGGCCGCCATCGAGAACCGGACGTAGAGTCCCTGCCTAGTTGGAGCGAGACGCCGACAGGTCTGCTACCTCAATTGCGGCGCTCCGGCCACTGGAGAGGGCGCCGTTGACCGAAGGCACGCGCATGTAATCTCCCGCCAAGAACAGATTGTCGATGCGTCCTGCAAGCTGTGCCGGGATGTTCGCCACTGCAGCAAGCATCCCGGGCGTCCCCATGCACAGCGCCTCTTCCCAGCGGTACACGCGGTAAAACAGACCCTCGTCGTCTCCGGGAAGAGCGGAGCCTGGAGGAGCTTTCTTTCGAGCAGCGCCCAGCAGATGGCGCTTTATATCATCGTCGTCGAGCGGGATGAGCTCCCTGGCGCGGTCGCGCCCGATGAGCAGGTCGAGAATGCTCTTGCCCGGAGGAGCGCAGGCAGGCAGGAATGCAGTCCGATTCAGGAGGAGCGGCGTATCATCGTCTTCCGGGAAGAGCGCGCCATGCCAACCGGGTGGGAGCGGAGAGTGGTCGAGGCCGATCACTACCCGGCAACCGGTTGAGTAGCTGACGGTGCTGAGCGCGCGGCGAGTCTCTTCCGGCAGGTCGGGGATGAGTTCCGGGACCTTGGTGCCGGGAACGGCGCAGATGACGGCGTCCGCCTCGATAGTCTCGCCGTCCACGACTACGCCGATCGCCTTCCCGTCAGCGACGACGATTCTCCTGACGGGGGTCGATACGCGAATCGCATCAGAGCAGGCAGCGGCAAGCGCTTGGCTCAGGGAGCCGATGCCTCTTTCGGGCATGTAGACCCTGCCATTGCTCAGCATCGTCTCTCCAATGTACGCCCGCATCAGCGCCTGGCCTGCGGGCAATGGATCGCCCAACACCATCTCCAGCGGCCCGCGCAGCGACAGCGCCAGCTTATCGGGCACCCGCAGCCGCTCAAGGTACTCGCCGAAACTCTCGTCGTCGTCGATCTCGGCGATGGGGCTGTCGCCGGCGAAACTCATGTAGTCCGACTGCTGACGAATCTCCCGCATCACCTTGAAACCGGCCCTCATGCCTGACGGAGAGAGGAAGCCCATGGCCATCGCCGTGCGCAGGTGCCGGATGAAATTCCAGAGCGACTGGTCCGGCGTCGTGGTAACCCACCGTCCGTTGCGGTAGTGGCCGAACTTCATCTGGGAAGGCACTAGGGGCAGTCCCAGCTCTTGGCAGATGCGGAATGCGGTGTCGTAGGTGGACGTGAAGACGAAAGCGCCCATGTCCAGGGAGAACCCGTCCACTCTCTCTCCGCTGCCGCGTCCTCCCACACGGTCCTTAGCTTCGAGCAGGAGGGGGGTGATACCCCGCTTCATCAGCGTGTAGGCGGCGCTGAGACCTGCGAATCCCCCACCAACTATGACGACTCGCTTGGTGCTCATCTGCACGGCTCCGTTCTGGCTACCATCCACCTATTGCGCAGGCGTCTTGCATGGGGCTCAAGTGCGTGGTGGGCGGTACTGGACTCGAACCAGTGACCTTCGCGATGTGAACGCGACGCTCTAGCCAACTGAGCTAACCGCCCCTGATCTGCGCAATTTGTCTTGGCTCGTGTGGTGGCAACGGTTGGATTCGAACCAACGACCTAGCGCTTATGAAGCGCCCGCTCTGCCGCTGAGCTACGTTGCCCCCAGGAGAGGAGTGACCAGCCGTCTCATTCCCTCTCCCCAACGAAAAATAATCTTATCCTGGCAAAATATGAGTGTCAAACAAGGTTGAAAACCGTAATATCCAGGGAAATCCTTCCCCGGATGCTTGCTATAATGTGGCCAGACCGCGCTCTTGTCTTAGGAGAGTAATGGCTAAAGACAATCAGGGAGAGTTGATGGGGAAAAGGCCCCTCCTCATGCTCATGGACGGCAACGCAATGGTGCATCGCGCTTACCATGCCATCCAGCAGCCAATGACGGTGCGACGCACAGGGCAGGAGGTCAGGGGCGTCTACGGTTTCACCAACACCTTCCTCAGGGCTCTTTCAGACTGGAAGCCTACCCATTGCGCCATAGCCTTCGACGTCAAAGGCCCCACCTTTCGTCATGAACAGTACAAAGAGTACAAAGCGCAGCGTCCGCCCACCGCGCCTGAGCTTCACGCCCAGTTTCCACTGGTGCGGCAGGTGCTGGAGGCATTTGAGGTGCCCATCTACGAAATGGAAGGCTACGAGGCGGATGACGTGCTAGGCACGCTGTGCGCTCAGGCTGAAGAGGCCGGGCTGGACACCATAATCCTCACCGGGGACACGGACACCCTTCAACTCGTCTCGCCTCATGTAAGAGTTGTGCTGAGCTACAGCGTTCAACAGCAAAAGGTCTACGACATTCCAGCGGTGCGCGAACGGTACGGCGGTCTTGGCCCGGAACACATCCCAGACATCAAAGCGCTGGAGGGAGACCCATCCGACAACATACCGGGGGTACCGGGGATAGGCCGCGGCACTGCGGTGAAGCTCATCCTGCAGTTCCAGAGCCTGGATGGCGTGTACCAGCGGATAGATGAGGTGAAGCCTCCGCGCATTCAGCAGTTGTTGCGAGACCACGAGGAAGCGGCCTTCGATGGTAGGGAGCTGACCACCATCGTCAGAGACATGCCGGTGGACCTGGACTCGGAGGCAGTGAAGTTTGGGAACTTCGACCGGGACCGGGTAGCCGGCGCACTGCGAGACCTTGAATTCATCAGCATGATCAACCGGCTTCCCGGCGGGGAAGACACTGCGTATGCACAACCTCGGCAAGGCATGCTGCTGGACCTGGACGAACCGGACGAAGGTGAGGCGCGTCCGGTCAAACAGAGCATTGAACAGGATTACCGGTGTGTTAATACCACGGAGGCCCTGGAGGCCCTCGTAGAGGAGCTTCGGAAGGCTGGACACTTTGCTTTTGACGCGGAGACGTCCGGCATAGACCCCATGCGGTCCGACCTGGTCGGCCTGTCATTCTCGACGGAGGAGGGGCAGGGCCTCTACGTTCCGGTAGGCCACGCCGAAGGCCAGCAGGTATCGCTGGGCGAGGCGCTGGAAGCGCTGAAGCCGCTCCTTGAAGACCCATCGATATCCAAGACGGCGCACAAGGCCAGCTTCGACATGACGGTCCTCCAGAACTACGACGTCCGGGTGCAGGGGCTGGAGTTCGACTCCATGATCGCGGCGCAGCTGCTGGGCCACAACGCCATCCGCTTGAAGCAGCTGGCGTTTCAACTGCTGCAGGAGGAGATGACCCCCATCACGGCGCTCATCGGCACCGGTCGAAAGCAGATCACCTTCGACAAGGTGCACATCGAAGATGCCACGCCCTACGCCGCGGCTGACGCCGATATTGCAGGACGGCTGAAGACCAACCTGGAGCCCAAGCTGGAGAGAAGGGGAGTGCGGAAGGTACTCGAAGAGATGGAGCTGCCCTTGATCCCGGCTCTGGTGGATATGCAGACCCACGGCATCATTGTGGATACCGACGAGCTTCGCCAGATGTCGGGCCGCATCAGCGAGGAGCTGGGCGGCGTCGAAGATGAGGTATACAGGGACGCCGGAGAGCGGTTCAACATCAACTCGCCGCAGCAGCTGGGGACCATTCTGTTCGAAAAGCTGCTGCCGCCGGCTAGGCTGCGCGAGCTTGAACTGCCCGCGCCCAAGCGCACCAAGACCGGCTATTCCACCGATGCATCCGTGTTGGAAACCCTCAAGGACGCCGTCCCCGTGGTGGCCAAAGTCCTGCGTTACCGCGAGTTGAGCAAGCTCAAGTCCACCTACCTGGACGCCCTGCCCACTCTGGTGAATCCCAAAACGGGCAGGGTGCACACCAACTACAACCAGGTGGGTTCGGCGACGGGACGGTTCTCCTCCAGCGACCCCAACTTGCAGAACATTCCCATCCGCACCGAGCTGGGCAGGCAGGTGAGGCGCGCCTTCAAGGCCGAGCCGGGCTGGAGCCTGATAGCCGCCGACTACTCGCAGATAGAGCTCCGCATCCTGGCCCATTTGTCCCAGGACCAGGGTCTGCTGGACGCGTTTCACCGCGACGAGGATATCCACGCCGCAACGGCGTCCCAGGTGTACGGGGTGCCAATCGAGGAAGTCACGGCAGACATGCGGCGTCTGGCAAAGGTGATGAACTTCGGCATCATCTATGGCCTGTCGGCGCATGGCATGTCCCAGCAGACTGATCTGGACATGCAGGAAAGCGCCGCATTCATCGAAAGCTACTTCGCCAAGTACCCGGGCATCAGGTTCTATATCGAGGAGGCCAAACAGCAGGCCCAGGAGAGACGCTATTCCGAGACGATACTGGGCAGACAGCGCTTCTTGCCGGAGATAAACCACTCCAACATCCACACCCGGCAGGCCGCGGAGCGCATCGCCATCAACATGCCCATCCAGGGGACGGCGGCGGACATCATAAAGATAGCGATGATACGGATTCACAACCGCATGAAGGAGAACGGACTGACCAGCCGGATGCTCCTGCAGGTGCACGACGAGCTCATCTTCGAGTCGCCGCCCCAGGATATGGAGACGATGAAGCAGATAATCCTGGAGCTGATGCCTTCAGCCTTGGAACTGAGCGTTCCCTTGAAAGTGGACCTCAAGATAGGGCCCACCTGGGGAGATTTGGAGTAGGTGGTGTCTCCATGCGCGCCGTAAAGATTGTCGCTACCATAGGACCCGCTACCTCCTCTCCTCAACGGATCGAAGAGTTGATACACGCCGGCGTGGACGTGGTGCGCCTCAACTTCTCGCACGGGTCGCATGAAGCCCACGCCCAGCTTGTACAGATGGTCCGCGATGCGGCGCAACGGCTGGGGAGGCACGTGGCCGTACTTCAGGACCTGCAGGGGCCCCGTATGCGTACCGGCCCGTTGAGAAGCGACGCCGCACTGGAATTGAAGCCGGACTCTGAGCTACTCATCTGCCATGACCAAGTGGAGGGCGAGGATGGCAGGATAAGCAGCACCTACCCTGAAATGTACCGCTTCGTGTCGCCGGGGAACCGCGTCCTTCTTGACGACGGCCGCCTGGAGGCGAAGGTGGTGGCAGTGGAGGGGCGAGACATCAGGTGCCGCGTAGTCAAAGGGGGACTGCTCGGCGCATACCAGGGCATCAACCTGCCAGGTGTTTTCCTGGATATTCCCACGTTCACTGAAAAGGACCGAACCGACCTTGAGGTGGGTCTGGACATCGGCGTTGACTGGGTGGCGATGAGCTTCGTGAGAAGCGGCGATGACGCCAAACCGCTGCGAGAGATGATGCGCCAGCGCCGCAAGCGGTTGCCGCTGATAGCCAAGGTGGAACGGGCGAGGGCCTTGCGCAACCTGGAAGGCATCCTGAACTCTTTCGATGGTGTGATGGTGGCCCGCGGCGACATGGGGGTGGAGCTTTCCACGGAAGAGGTGCCCGCGTGGCAGAAGAGAATAATCCACCAGGCTCACCACAAAGGCAAAGTAACCATAGTAGCCACGCAGATGCTGGAGTCCATGATCAACGAGCCGCAACCTACCCGCGCCGAGGCTTCCGACGTGGCCAACGCGGTGTGGGAAGGGGCCGATGCCGTGATGCTCAGTGGAGAGACGGCCATTGGGTCGTACCCGGTAGAGGCGGTGGCGGTGATGGCTCGCATCATAGAGAAGGCCCAGGAAATCTACGTGCCGGAAGAGACCGATGTGACGGGTAGGCACCGGCGGGAGGCTCAAGCCGTGGCGCGGGCCGCTTGCAGCCTGGCCGGTGACCTTGATGCCCGCGCAATTGTGGTATTGACTCGCTCCGGCGTGACGGCGCACCGCGTGTCCAAGAACCGTCCCGCCGTGCCCATCCTGGCGCTGACCCGAGAGCCGAACGTGGCTCGTCAACTGAACCTGTGGTGGGGCGTGCTGCCCATAGTCACCGAACTGCCGCAGGTCACCGCGGACACATCCGGCATTGTGGAAGAGGCGCTGATGGAGAAGAACCTGGTGCAGCGCGGCGACAGGATAGTCCTGGTTGGCTCGTCGCCGTTCACGGCACGCGCCCCGACCAACTTCCTCAAGGTACACAGGGTGGGTACGCATGTATGATATACAGCAAGGTAGATCACGTTGGCATCCCAGGAGGCAATCATGGCATTGAACGACCAGCAACTTATGCAGATAGCAATAGACGAAGCGCTGAATGGCCTTGAAGTGGGCGACCAACCGTTCGGGGCGGTGCTTTCCAGGGATGGCGAGGTTATAGCCACGGGACGCAACCTGGAGAACACTACATTTGATCCAACGGCCCACGCCGAAACTATGGCGTTGCGCAATGCCGGCACCTCCACCAAAACATTGCGCTTCCCCGGGGCCACGCTTTACGCATCCTGGGAGCCCTGCCCCATGTGTCTTGGCGCCATCATGGCGGCGGACGTGAGCAGGCTGGTGCTGGGCGGCAGGTTCCGCGGCCGGGGGGGACAGTACAGCGGTTATTCGGTGGAGCGGCTGATTGATCTGACCGGATTCCAGGACAAGCTGTCGTTGACCACGGGAGTGCTGAACGAGGAAAGCGAGCGTTTCGTAGGTGCGTGGCGGGCTGAACAGCAAGCCTAAACGAGATGCCTGAGCTGCCTGAAGTAGAATCGGTGCGACTTGCCCTGGTTGAGGCGGGCATAGTGGAGTCCCGCATCACCGGCGTCACGTTGGACTATCCAAAAGCCGTCCTGGAGCCGTCGGCCGCAGAGTTCGCGGACCGCTTGCAAGGCCGCGTCGTGCTGGATGCGGGGAGACGCGCCAAGTACCTCTACTTTCCTCTGGACGAGGGCGCGCTCGTCGTTCATCTACGCATGACGGGGAACCTCAAAATTGAAGCGGCAGAGGAGCCTGTTGAGCGGATGCCCACCGCCGTGTTCTCGCTCTCTACCGGAGGGGAGATGCGGTTTTACGATGGGAGACGCCTGGGCAAGCTGTGGCTTGTGGATGACGTGGAGCCGCTGTTTGCGGGCTTGGGGCCGGAGCCGTTGGGGTCGGAGTTCACAGCGTATTGGTTGAAAGGTAGGTTATCGTCGAGGAACGCTCCCATCAAGCCGCTGCTCATGGAGCAGGACATAGCCGCCGGAGTGGGCAACATCTACGCCGACGAGGCGCTGTTCTGCGCCGGGATACATCCTAGCCGCTCTGCTTCCAAGCTCACGGATGAAGAGGTGGGCCGCTTGCACGCTTGCATTGTCGAAATTTTACAGAGGGCGGTTGGCGTGTTGGCGCCGCTGGTTTCCAGAGGAGCGTCTCCCACGTTATCGGAAACGGGCCACGAGGCGCTGCGCGTGCCCCGCCAAGCGGACGAGCCGTGCAGCAACTGCGGCAAACCGGTGAATCGGCTGGTGATCAGGGGGCGCAGCGCCTACTTCTGTAGTGCCTGCCAGGGATAGCTCACCTTGCGGCTGAATGGCTGCCTTGCTATAGTTTCCTTGATTGGAGGAGGGATCGCATAGAGGCCTAGTGCGCCCGCCTGCTAAGCGGGTTGGGGGTGTTGAGCCCCCTCGCGGGTTCGAATCCCGCTCCCTCCGCCACTGTAATTTGGCATTAGGCATCAAGTGGATGCGCTCCCAACTCCCCGTTTGAGAAGGGCTATTCCCTGACCAGAGCCAGCGCGCGCACGCCCGCTTTGTAATGCTCCTCCGGAGTCACTATGGGGCCGGGGTGGTAGGTGTAGCTTGCCCCCGGAGTAAGCACTTCCTCGTAGAGGACCTCCCTGTGGCCGGGATAGGCGACGATCACTGCGTAATAGGCCTCGTCCGGCACGAAGAACCTGGCCCGGCCTTTGGTGTCGGTCATGGTGCGTCCTATTCCCGCGACGATGACTTCGGCGCCGCTGACTGCCTCCCCCTCACGATTGAATACCCGCAAGCTATTGTTGGGTCGCGGCAGCCAGCCCATGGTGACGGCGCGCTGGACTCTGCGGGGCCGGCTGAGCAGTGTGCCGTCTTTGATCTTCATGACGACGTCGGCCTCGAAGCCAGGCCCTTTCGGTGTTCGCCAGTCGGGGCCATATTTCAGCCGCAGGTACTCCTCGGGCGGGTTCGGAATTCGGAACGTCTCGCCGATAAACTCGATCTCTTTGGGGTTCTCGAATAGGCTCAGGGGCAACTCGACGCCTGGGAACTCGTAGGCCTTGCCGTCGACGATGCGGTGGCAGGTCCAGTCCACCCTGACGCCGTCCTTTATGAAGTTGACGGACGAGTAGCGGGAGTTGTGTTTGACAGGGGAGTAGAAGCCGCGTTCTCTGAACGCCTCGGAGACCCGGTCGAGTGTCTCGATAGTGAGGCCGTGCATCCCGATGACCCCGGCGGTGTCCATCTCGTCGTCCCAGGGAATGAAGCGCCCCTCACGGACGGCGCCAAGGCAGGTGCCGGAGCCGAGCCAAAAGAAGACGCCCAACTCATCAAAAACGCTCTTGACCTCTTTCAGCCGCTGGGCGGCAAAGGCCGGGTCCAATGGTTTTGGGTCCTTGATCGTCTTCTCGTACGCTGCCGCGCCTGCGTCGTCGCGCTCCGCCATGATGTCCTCCCGTGGGGCCAGGGTGTTCAGATATTAACATTCCGTTGGTGTTCTCCACCAACAGGGCAACCGGCCAGCGCGCGGCGCTGCTGCAGGAATATCGGGCACATCCGACGCAGGCTTGCCGAGGCGACGGAAGGGTTGTGGTCAAGGATTAAGGGTGTCGGCTATTATCCCCTCCGGTCTGATTCGCTCCAGAATGACGTCCACAGTTTGGTTCGGACTCAAGCCAGAGTTGTCTATCCAAAGACCCGTGCCCGTAAGCTCCTGGCGCATCACCCCGTCAAGGTGTCCCCAGATATGACCGACGTTCTTTTCCGTCCTTGCGGCATCTCTGGCAAGAGATACTTGCAGCGGAGGGGCGAGCATGACCAATGCCAGAGGCCGGGAGTGAATTAGGGCAACGTATTCCTGCAACCGCTCCCGATAAACGATAACATCATCGATTACGGGGGTGATGCCAGATCGGAAAAAGTTATCCGCGACAAGAGACACGTTCCGAGTCCTCACGTGCAACTGGCGTAGGGCCTCTTTGCGAGGTTCCTGATGAGGGTGCAGCCCACCTGAGACTATGAGGTTCTGAAACCGGTCGCTTTCTATGTGGGCCGCAAGGGGGAGTCTCTCCGCCAGCCTGCGGGCCACGGTTGTCTTGCCGGCGCCCACAGGGCCTGATACCAGGAAGACCAGGTTATTCCTCATCCGCTCCAGTTCTCAATTCACTTCCATTCAGCCGTTGTATATCGCAGGGCTATTCCCTGACCAGCGCCATCGCGCGGACGCCTGCTTTGTAATGCTCCTCCGGAGTCACGATGGGGCCTGGGCGGTAGGTGTAGGCGGCCCCCGGAGTAAGCACCTCCTCGTAGAGGATCTCCCTGTGTCCGGGATAGGCGACGACCACCGCGTAGTAGGCCTCGTACGGCACGAAGAATCTAGCTCGGCCTTGGGCGTCGGTCGTGGTGCGGCCTATTCCAGCGACGATGACTTCGGCGCCGCTGATCGCCTCCTCCTCACGATTGAAGACCCGCAAGGTATTGTTGGGGCGGGGCAGCCATCCCATGGTGACGGCGCGCTGGAGTCGTTGTGCCCGGCTGAGCAGTGTACCGTCTTTGATCTTCATGACGACGTCGGCCTCGAAGCCGGGCCCTTTCGGCGTCCGCCACTCGGGGCCGTATTTCAGCCGCAGGTACTCCTCGGGCGGGTTGGGAACTCGGAACGTCTCGCCGATAAACTCGATCTCTCTGGGGTTCTCGAAGAGGCTCAGGGGAAACTCGATCCCAGGGAACAGATAGGCCTTGCCGTCGACGATGCGGTGGCAGGTCCAGTCCACTCTGACGCCGTCCTTTATGAAGCTGAAGGAGGAGTAGCGGAAGTTGTGGTCGACATGGTAGTAGAAGCCACGCTCTCTGAACGCCTCGGCGACCTGGTCGAGTGTCTCGACAGTGAGGCCGTGCATGCCGATGACCGATGCCGTGTCCATCTCGTCGTCCCAGGGGATGAAACGCCCCTCGCGGACGGCGCCAAGGCATGTGCCGGAGCCCAGCCAGAAGAAGACGCCCAACTCGTCGAAAACGCTCTTGACCTCTTTCAGTCGCTGGGCGGCAAAGGCCGGGTCCAAGGGCTTTGGGTCCTTGATCGTCTTCTCGTACGCTGCCTCGCCTGCGTCGTCGCGCTCCACTATGATCTCCTCCCGTGGCGCCAGGATGTTCAGATACTAACATTCCGTTGGTGTTTTCCACCAACAGGGCATGTTTGCCCGTTGGTAGGCACGCGTTCATGGCATACGATGTTGGCGTTGCTTGCTGTCACTGCCGCCGGATTGACCAGGTCATTGAGTGTATTACACTTGTGGTGGGCGGTAACAGGCAAGGTGGGTAGACGGGCAGCGGCTTTGGATTCTTCACTCCGCTCCGCTACGTTCAGAATGACAGTGGAGTTGGCGGTCGTTGTGGGGATGGCTCCTCAGGTGTGGCGAGGCCATCATGTGCCGTGAGCCCAATCACAAAGAGTTAGGGGGAACCAATATATGACGGAGACCTATGACGTAGTCATCATCGGCGGCGGGGCGGCGGGCGAGAATGTGGCGGGCCGAACTGCACCCGCCGGTCTGAGCACCGTGATCGTGGAGTCGGAGTTGGTGGGTGGGGAGTGTTCGTATTGGGCCTGTATGCCGAGCAAGGCGCTGCTGAGGCCCGGCGAGGCGCTTACCGCGGCGCGACGTGTTCCGGCGGCGCGCGACGCAGTGACCGGGACGGTGGACGCTCCCCGCGCGCTGCGCGTCCGCGACGCTTTCGCCAGCGGATGGGACGACAAGCACCAGGTGGCATGGGTCGATTCGGTTGGCGCGACCCTCATCCGGGGGAAGGGCCGGTTGAACGGCGCCAGAAGGGTAGTCGTCGAGCAGGCCGACGGTGGGGAGCTTGAGATTGAAGCGCGGAAGGCGGTGGTGCTGGCGACGGGCTCGCGGGCGTTCGTTCCGCCGATTCCAGGGCTGGCGGAGGCTGAGCCTTGGACGAGCCGCGAGGTCACCTCGGCGCAGAGCGCGCCGGAGAGCCTGATCATCATCGGCGGGGGGGTCGTGGGCTTGGAGATGGCGCAGGCCTGGAAGTCGCTGGGGACGGCGAGTGTGACGGTGCTGGAGCGACGGCAGCCCCAGGATTCGGCCACGATGGAGCCGTTCGCGGTGGAAGCGGTAGTCTCGTCGCTGGAAAGGCTGGGTATCGTGTTCCGCTTCGGCTGCGTGGTGGCTTCGGTGGAGCGGACGGAAGACGGCGTGAAGGTGACAATGGACAACGGAGAGGACATAGCGGCGGAGCAAGTGTTAGTGGCGGCGGGAAGGACCGGCGTCGTGGACGGAGTGGGCCTCGATTCCGTTGGCGTGTCAGCAGAGCGGTTCGTCCCGGTCAATGACAACCTGCAGGTCGAGGGTGTCGACGGAGGCTGGCTGTACGCGGTGGGCGACGTGAACGGCCGGGCGCTGCTTACGCACCAGGGCAAGTATCAGGCGCGACAGGCGGGAGACCACATCCTGGGCAAGGAAGCGTCGGCCTGGGCGGACAACAACGCCGTGCCCGCCGTCGTATTCACAGACCCGCAGGTGGGGAGCGTGGGACTGACGGAGCGAGCGGCCCGCAGCAGAGGCCTGAACGTCCGCGTTGTGGAGATGGGCTGGGGGGTCGCGGCCGCGCCGCTGCAGGGCGAGGGCTTCAAGGGCGGCGTGAAGTTCGTCGTGGACGATGACCGCCGGGTGTTGGCAGGGGCGACGTTCGTGGGGCCGGGGGTTGGTGAGCTGACCCACGCGGCCACGATTGCCATCGTGGGCGAGGTAACGCTAGACCGGCTCTGGCACGCGACTCCGTCGTTCCCGACGTTGAGCGAGATATGGCTGCGGTTCCTGGAGGCTTACGGGCTGTAAGGAGGCGTTCTATGCACTGACCGCCCGCAATTTGGCGAGCTCCGCGGTGGGCTGAGGCCCGCCTCAGGCTTAGGGGAAACATCCGAAACTATCCATCCATACAATCCTCTAGCACTTCCAAGCAATTCTCCCATGCAACACCCGTGCGGTCGGTATACGAGTCGGAGGCCCGCCGAATTGACAGCCCCCGAGAAAAACGCTAGTCTCCCACATGTGAACATGTTTGCGACTAGGTATCATAACCATTGAACGCAGACCTATTGGCGACGGTTGAGCAAATGAGCCGTCAATCATGAGAGACAGTATCAATAGTTAGGAGTCTATTGTGACCACATTGGAAGGGGATACGCGAGTACCGGTAACGGTGTTGACGGGGTTTCTAGGGGCCGGCAAGACGACCCTGGTCAATCGCATTTTGACAGAGAACCACGGAAAGCGCATTGCCGTGGTGGAGAACGAGTACAACGAACTCTCCATTGACAAAGACCTGGTGGTGAGTGAGGCGGAGGAGATTATTGAGATGAACAACGGGTGCCTCTGCTGCATGGTGCGGGGGGACCTGATTCATGCGCTCCGGAAGTTGCTACGACGCCGCAAGAAGTTCGACTACATTCTCATTGAGACCAGCGGGCTGACGGATCCGGGGCCGGTGGCGCAGACGTTTATGGTCGATGAGTATTTGAAGCGGAAGGTAAGACTAGACGGCATTGTCACCATTGTGGACGCCAAGCACGTGTGGCTGCATATTGACGAACGAGAGGAGCTGCGAGAGCAGATTGCCTTTGCCGACGTGGTACTGCTAAACAAGACTGATTTGGCCACAGAGACCGAGTTGGAGGAGCTGGAGAGTCGTGTTAGGGCTATCAACGCGCTGGCGAGAATGCACCGTACACACAAGTCGGCGGCCAGGATGGAGGACATTTTAGAGATTGGCGGCTTTGACCTGGAGCGTATTTTGCTAACCCATCCCAACTTGCTGACGGCTGAGGAGGATGAGTGCGAAATCGCGGAGGGCGTCACATCGGTAGGGATAAGGCTGGCAGGCGAACTGGACGGGGACAAGGTGGAGGAATGGGCGCACGAGCTGGGTCATGAGAGGGGCGAAGACATCTTTCGCGTCAAAGGCGTATTGAGCTTCAAGGGAGTGCCGGACAGAGTGGTTTTCCAGGGTGTCCATGCGATTTTCGATGGCCAGACGGATAGGCCGTGGGGATCTGACCCACGAGTTAACAAGGTAGTGTTTATAGGACGGAACCTAGACAAAACGGAGTTGGAATCGGGGTTGCAGGCTTGTGTCGTGGAGGGGTGAGGGCGGCCACGCAACGCAGGTGGTTCTCACTGCATCATAAATCGGCAAGAGACAAAGCCTATTTCCCCTGTATTCATCTGTACAAACGCCGGAGAAGAGTGCACAATAGCGGGCGTATACTGCCCAGTTGAGGAGGGATGTCATGGCTGCATCAACCGCCACACAACCTGCCACGAGGCTCGGAGGGCTGGCCCTGATCACTGGAGTTCTCCTCTTGGTCCTAGCGTCGCTGGTCTTTCCCGGCGGCGTACTGGTGGACCCGGTGGACCAGACCGACTTCCCGTTAGCCCTAGAGACGATGGCCGGCAATGCCAGCCTTGCACATCTGGCGTCCATGCTGTCGATCATCGGGATGTTCCTCTACGCGTACTGCGCCCTCACCTGGCTCCGCCTGCCTCGACAGACGGGGCTTGGCGGTTCGCTCCTACGGCTAGGCGTGTTCGCGAGCCTGTTCGGGTGGGCACTCTACGCCATTGCGATGGGCATGAGGCACTTCAGCATCCACCTGATGCAGCGCGGCATGCAGGCCGGCGCCGACCAGGCGTACTTTGCAGACCTTGCCCTCAGCGTCTATGCGCCCATGGCCGGGATTGTCATAGCGCTGGTGACCATCTACCCCGTCGCATCCATGCTCGTCGGCCTCGGCCTCGCCTCCCGTTTCAAGTCGATGAACATATCCAGACTGGCTTCGTACGGCCTGGTCCTCATGGGAGTGCTGGCGGGCATCAACTTCCTGGTCCTTCAGCACGTCCCCGACATCGATCCAGCAGTGCTCCTCAGGAACGACAACGGCATGCTCGCCTTAGGTTCCCTCTGCTTCATCATTATCGGGCTAGGGATGTACCGGGGCCATAGCGACCTCACTTCGGAAGAATAGCAGCGCCTTGCTGCCTCCGACGGAGGCTGGCTGTACGCGGTGGGCGAGGTAACGCTAGACCGGTCTGGCACGCTACGACGTCGTTCCCGACGTTGAGCGAGACATGGCTGCGGTTCCTGTAGGCTTACGGGTGTAAGAGTGGGTTCTACGGCTGCGCCTATGATGTCTCGCCGCTAGGATTCCGTTTGCCGCCTAGCTGGTCCAGGTTCTCTCTGAGCGTCCTGACCTCTTGCACCAAGTCTTCGATTGCGTCGTTGTTCCGCTGCCGCCTGACCATCAGGGCGGCAAAGTTCGCGGTCAGGGCGCCGACCAGCCCTACGCCACCCAGCATCAGTACAACTCCGGCAACTCTTCCTGCCGGTGTGCTGGGCACCATGTCCCCGTATCCTACGGTGGTAACGGTTGTGACCGTCCACCATATTGAATTCGGAAAGAATTGAAGGGGTGAGCCGCTGCCTTGTTCCACCGTGGTCACGATTGTGGCAACTATCAGGACCAGTCCAACCGCATAGACCAGCAGGAAGTCGACGTTGAATATGCGTACGACACCTCTGAATGCCCTGGACCCGTAGACTGCTATACGAAGAATGCGGAAGGGCCGTGCAAATGGAACCGCTACAATCAGTACATCCAGCCAGTGCTGCTTTAGGAAGCCACGACGATCAGGCGCTATGGCCGTCTTCACAGCCAGATCGGCGGCAAACAGCGCCCAGACAATGACATCAGCAGTTAACACCCACCTTTCGCCAGTAGGGGTTAGGTCCCAGAACAAGGAAGCGGCCAGAAGCGGCACTATGGCAAAGGCAAGGATGAGAAGGGGCAGCTCTGTCACGCTTTCGATTCTGATAAGCAGCGCTTCACGCCTGTCGTCGCTGGAAGATTGCTCCACTGTTGAGTTGCTCACCTTACCCTCCGATTCAGATGTGTTTGTGTGTCGTAGGCTGCCATTGTACGGCCTAAGGGTCCAATCCCTATAACGACACCGTCCTTCAAGGATAAGGTATCATGACCACCGTGAGAGCACGGATTGTCCGACGGACTCCTTTTTTCTACGGCTGGATCATTGTGGCGGGCGCATTCTTTGGCGCTTTCGCAAGCGGGGGTATCCAAGGGTTCACCTTCAGCGTTTTTCTCAAGCCCATGTCAGAGGACTTGGGTTGGGATAGGGCGGCTCTGACCGCGGGAGTCGCGGTCAATACGCTGGTCGCGTCCTTCATTGCTCCACTATTTGGTTACATTGTGGATAGGCACGGGCCGAGGCCTCTAATGGCTGCCGCCGCCGTAGTGGGAGGAATCGCTGCGTTTCTGCTCAGCCAGGTGACGCAGCTCTGGCAGTTCTACCTCATATTTGCGGTGGCCGGCATATTCGGTGGCGCGGCTCTGGGCGAGGTGGTTACGCAATCCACCGTAGTCAAGTGGTTCGTGAGACGTCGTGGGCGGGCAGTTGCCTTTGGCAGCATGGGAGGAGCCGCCTCCGGGGCATTATTGTCGCCAATCATGATCTTCATCGTGGACAACTCCGGTTGGAGGGACGGTTGGGTGCTGATGGCAGTTTTGTTCTTCCTCATACTGTTGCCTGTTTCATACTTGATGATACGCCGTCCCGAGGACGTTGGACTCAAACCTGACGGGGATGAGTCGCTGGATACCATTCGGTCCGGGGATGGCGCTGACACTGAACGGTCGTGGACTTTGCAGCAGGCGCTCCGCGACAAGTCGTTGTGGCTCCTGACAGGCGCATTAACGGTAGTCGGTCTATGCGTTTCCTCGGTGGTCATCCACGAGGTCAGCTACATAACGGATCGCGGCTTTTCCAAGGCCACAGCGGCACTTGTGCTCAGTACACATGCCACTATGGCCTCGGTAGGCAGGCTTCTCTGGGGTTTCATTGTAGAAAGGGTGAAGGTCAGATATGCAATGGCTGCCGTCTACATACTGTGCGGGACGTCGCTTGTGCTCTTGGTGACAGCGGAGGTTGCAGCCTTGCTTCTTGTATTTGCCGTTGTCTACGGGCTGAGCATCGGCGGGTACTCCGTGACCACTGCCGTCGCCTTCGCCAACTACTACGGTAGAGACCACGTGGGGTCGATTAGAGGAGCCATCAGCCCTCTGGTTACCGGGTCCGTGGCGCTGGGGCCGGTGCTGATTGCCAGGGGCTACGACATCCAGGGAACATATAACAGCGGGTTCCTGGCTATGGTGGCTTTGTTCATTGCAGGAGGCGCACTGGCCATAATGGCCAAGCCGCCAATAAAGGCAGAGGATAGGTAGGGTTGCTATTGTATGTTGAGCGCCCTGGCCGGATTTGCGACCGTCATCTTCTGGATGTCTACGTCGCTGATGCCCAGAGCCCTCAGCCTGGGTAGGAAATCCTCAAAGATGTAGCAATAGCCGGAGTGGCCGCCGCTCCTGAGCCACCTCGGGCGGCTCGTGTCTTGAGAGAGAAGCAGGTTGTCCGCGTATCCCCTTTGGATCAGGGCATGCACCAGCTCAGCCCGTGTCTGGTCCAGCAAGAAGTGCTCTTTCCCTATAACGTCAAACTGGACGAAGCAGCCTTCACCGGCCAGACTGGATAGAACGTCTATGTCGGGCCGTTCGTCGACGTGGCCCACTATAAGCCGGGAAGGGCTGACTCCTTCCGATTTGAGGATCTCCAGTTGATGTACGCCTGCCACTCCGCCGGGCACCTCCATGCGCCGGTTGCCGGTGGTGTGCGTAGTGATCACCGCGCCCGTGCGCTTCTGTGCAGTGGCGACGGCCTTCAGCACCTTCAACTCCACACCTTCTACTCTGGCCCGGTGTATCGCCGACTTGAAAAGGCCGCAGCGGCGTTTGCTGTCACCTACCCCCTCTTCGATCTCCTTGGTTATGAGATCGGCGATGCGCTCTACCGGCCACTCGTGGACGAATTTCGGAATATGGGGCTCGATGTAAAACCCGGACGTGGACAGTATGTGCACCTCGCTAGCCTCGGACAGCCTTGCCAGCATATCCAGGTCTCTGCCCCATCCGTTGCAGGTTACTTCCACGATTGCCCTGCCCCCGGCTTCACGATAGGCGCTAAGTTCGGCCACCATCACGTCGAAGTCGTCCAGCCGCATGTAGGTGCTCTCAGAACGGGTGGTGCCCAGCAGGTCTACCCTGGGCCCAAAGCGCTGGTCGCACCAGATGTGTTCGTGGGGCAGGCAGAATCCCAGCTCACCGGGGTCTATTTGGCCTAGTACGGTTTGGATCATCTGTGCATCCCTACGTTAGATGAGAAAGGAGCCTTCCTTGTTCACGACTTGCAGCAGGTCGATCACCTCACTGGTTGTGCGCAGCTTTATCAAACCGTGCGCGATGTTGCCGCTTGTGTAGTCTTGACTGGGCCTGGTCAGCGCGGCCACCGCGTCCGAAACGATCAGGCTGCTGAGGCCGCGGTCGCTGAGGTCAAGGCACGTCTGGCTGATGCCAAAGTCCAGCATAGCGCCCATGACCGCTACGTTGGCGATGTTGTTCTCTTCTAAATATGCCCCGAAGTCGGGGTTAGACAGCGCGCTCCACCCCGGTTTGGGAAGAATCAACTCCCCCTCACCAGGCTCCCAGGCCGCTGGATAGCCGCCGTCTTCGCCGTTCAAGTCCCACGACCAGCCGGTGGCCTGTTGGAAGTCCGAAACGTTGTCATCACGGTGGCCCAGGCTGCTGAAGACCACGGGCATGCCCAGGTCACGCGCCGCTCCCAGCACTTTAGGGATGTTCTGAGAGATGATGGCGAGCAGCTCAAAGTAGTCGTCGAACTCCCTGCTCAGCACCTTCTCTTTGACGCGACGCGCCAGCCATCCGTTCTCCGGGTCGGCGAACGGAGCGTGGAGGTCCTGCAACAGCAAACAAGTGTTGCTCGCTGTCAGAGTGATGGGTCTAGTCTCCTTGGTGACCAGAGTTAATGGATGACGCAGCACCATCAGCGACCTCCTCTTTGCAGCGCCTGCCACTCCAATCGCGACTTCATCTCTTCCGGATTGGGCGTCACCTTTTCAGGTGTAAAGTCAAAATCCCATCCCTCAGCTGCGATGGTATCTATCACTCTTCCCGCATCAAAGCTCAGCCCGGTAAAGCTGCTCGGTGGTTGATTCGCCAGCCAGACAAACGCATTGCCCAGTTCGGCGGGGTCTGTCCAGCTTGACGTCACCTCCTCAGGCATCCGCTCTGCCGATGCCAGGGTTACCCCGGTTGGCTTGATTCGCTTTCCGGGACTCATGGTGTTGACTGCTATATTGTGAGGCGTCGCTTCCAAGGCCAGGGCCTTGGCAAATCCCTCCAGGCCGTGTTTTCCGGCACAGTATGTAACTTCCCTGACATAGCCCTTAAAGCTGGCGCCGCTTGCCACGGCCATGACGTGTCCGCCGCCTTGCGCCTTCATTGTGTCCCATGCCGCCTTTGCGCCGTTAAACATGCCGCCTATATGGATGTTCAGCTCACCCCACCAAGCCTCACGACTTGTTTCCTCGAAGCTGAGCAGGGGCAGTATGGCCGCGGTATGGATCAGCGCGTCCAGCCTGCCCCACTCGTCGACTACCTTTTGGACAACACTATTGAACATATCGGGGTCGGCTACATCCAAAGGCAGGTTGAGGAGTTCGGCCCCATCTACCTCCATACCCTTGAAAGAAGCCTCCATCTCTGCTTCATCCACGTCGGTGGCGCAGACACTGGCTCCGGCCAGTGCAGAGGCCTTTGCGATTCCCCAGCCGAGGCCTCTAGCTGCGCCCGTTACCAGTACTACCTTTCCATCCAACATTGCCACCTATGCAAGCTCCTCCAATGGTCTATCCGGCGGAGAGCCCCAGTGTGCCCGCTACCGGTTTCAACGCATCTATGACGAACGTGATGTGTTCGTCAAGGTCAACGCCCAACTCTTCGGCGCCTTGGACTATGTCTTCTCTGCTCACGGACTTGGCGAAAGCTTTGTCCTTCATCTTCTTTCTAACGGAGCGGACGTCTGTATCTCCCAGACTCTTTGTGGGGCGGACCAGCGCCACGGCTGTGACAAAGCCCGACAGCTCATCCAACGAGAACAGCGCCTTCTCCATCATCGTTTCTCTGGGCACTCCTGTGTGATTGCCGTGTGACAGCACCGCTTTCACAATTGAGTCCGGGTAGCCCCGGTCCTTGAGGATGTCGGCGCCAAACTGGGGGTGTTCTTCCGGTGTCGGGCAGGAGTCCCAATCGAAGTCATGCAACATGCCGGTAATGCCCCAAAGCTCTTCGTCTTCTCCAAGCTGACGGGCGTAGGCGCGCATGCAAGCCTCTACGGCAGTAGCATGCCTGAAGAGGGCATCACTCTTGCCGAATTCCTGAAGCAGCGCCCAAGCTTCGTCCCGAGTAACCATTCTGACCCCCCTGAGGTCGCGTGCAACCGGTTTTGAGGCGACCTTAACACAACGCAATGTGTGCTGCTACAGCGGCAAGGCTAGCCAAGAAGCAACTGGACAGCCTATAATCCCGTCGTCTGCAACAGGGTGTTGTGGAACGATCCATTCGCGCATCTTTCAAATCTGCCAGAAGGGGAGGTGACAGAGTGGTTACAGCAGATCCGATGTCACTAACGCTTGCGGAAGCAGCCAGCAAGATCAAGTCTCGCGAAATCTCACCCGTCGAGTTAACGCAAGCGAGCTTAGACCGTATCGATGAGCTGCAGCCCAAGCTCAACGCATTCATAACAATCTGCCCTGATCATGCTCTTTCCGCTGCGAGAAGGGCCGAGAGGGAAATTGCCGGAGGCAAGTACCGCGGCCCTTTGCACGGCATTCCCTACGCGGTCAAGGACATCTATGCCAGCAAGAGAATCCTCTCCACCAGCGGGTCGAAAGTCTTCGCTGATCACGTTCCCGACCACGACAGCACCGCGGTTAGGAAGCTCAACTCCGCGGGCGCAGTCATGGTGGGGAAGAACAACACCAACGAGTTTGCCAGCGGCGGTGACGACAGCAGCTTCTACGGCCCGGTGCAAAACCCCTGGAAGCTGGGCTACACGCCGGGCGGTTCCTCGAGTGGTTCGGCAGCCTCGGTCGCTGCCGGGATGATCTTTGCATCCATGGGATCGTGCACCGGCGGCTCCGTCCGTGTACCCGGCTCTAACTGCAGCCTGGTGGGCCTGAAGCCCAGCTATGGGCTGGTCAGCAGATACGGCATATTCCCATTGAGCTGGTCTTTGGACCATCCCGGCACCTTGACCAGGACCGTTGAAGACTGTGCGCTTCTGCTCCAGACGGTGGCAGGCTACGACGCAAAAGATCCATCCTCCACCAGAGTGTCAGTCCCGGACTATGCTTCAGCGCTCACCGGAGATATCCGCGGAATCAGAGTGGGGGTTGCAAGGGAACTCCGTGAAGGCACATCGGAGGAGGTAGACCAGTTAGTAGAGAAGGCTTTATCGGTGCTGAGGGAATTGGGCGCTTCCGTTGAAGAGGTTTCAGTGCCTGTAACCGATCAGTACGCCACTACGGCTGGCAACGTGATCACGTGGAGCGAGGCAGGACAGATTCATACCCCGTATCTGCAACACTTGCACGAATACTCCATTGGAGTTAGGGAAAAGGTTCAGGTGGGGCTTGTCATCCCCTCCAACGACTACCACAAGGCGCAAAAGATGCGGCGCAAGGTCCAAGAAGAGCTGACTCAGATGCTGAATCGAGTAGATGTTTTAGTCGGCCCAATCCAGAGGACTCCCCCTGGAACCCTGCAGCTCAGCGTGGCTACGGGTGCTGCGACAGGGATGGCTGCTCAACGAAGCTTCACCCGGCCGTTTAACTTAACAGGGATGCCCGCGGTCAGCGTGCCTTGCGGCTTTTCCTCGGAGGGCCTGCCGGTGGGCCTGCAGATATCCGGGAGACTTTTTGACGATTCCACCGTGCTCCGCGTGGCCCACGCCTATGAGCAGGCGACCCCGTGGCACGATATGCACCCATCTATATCCTGAGGAGGCGGCCCATGCCCAAAATGTCGAAAGAAACGGTTAGTGCCCTGATAACGCTTGGCGGCGCCGATGCCACTCCTCAAGAGGTTGAGGCGATTACCAAGCTCTATAACACTCTCGCCGAGCAACTGGAGGAAGTGTCGTCCGATGCACTGGAAGAGGTAGAACCTCACTTCATTCAGCCCACTAGAAGAGGACGCAGCAGCTCTTAGTGCAGCTCAAAGCGCCTACAAGCAGTATGGTCAGGATACATAAGATAAAAGCAGAGATCATGACCCCGGCTTCGTTTGCGCCGTTCGGGCAGGTCATCGACGCATCGGATGTGCCTGATGAGATCTCTCCCGTCGATTTTCGGGGAGGCGAATTGCGGTTCAACGCAACTCTCTTGCCCTATCTTGGCCTGGAGTTCAGCCAGATGGAGCAACACTTCCAGGTTACTCAAGCCTTCTTGCCGCTCAGCGGGCCGCCGGCGGTGGTTGCCGTTGCCGCTCCCACAGACCAAAACGACCCTGATGCGATCCCAGAACCGGAAGAATGCCACGCTTTTCTCATAGACGGGACAAAGGGCTATATTCTGAAGAAGGGGACGTGGCACTCCGACCGGTTGCCGCTCTATCCGCCGGGCACCAAAATGGTGATCATGACCGATAGCGAGACGAACCTAGACCTTAGCAAGTACGGGTCTATACGGACTCCGGAGAGCGAACGGGGAGGGTGGAAGATCAACCGCATCGTCGATTACCGGACAAAGTTTGGGGTTACCTTCGAGATAGTTCTGTAGCGACCTTGATGCCCATCCTAGGCTCCGATAATTTCCTCCATTACCCGAAGCAGGTTCTCTCCAAGTACCTTTCTCACCGTGTCCTCTGAGTGGCCCCGACGTAGCAGCTCCTCCGTTAGCGCGGGCAATTTGCTGCAGTCCTCCATGCCCACGGGTAGACTGACCACCCCGTCGAAGTCAGAGCCGAAGCCTACGTGGTCAGGGCCTGCGATTTTCAAGGTATGCTCTATGTGGTCGGCGACGACACCAAGATCGGGCGCGGGCACCTTGCTCACTAGCTCGTCATACTTGGCTCGCAGCTCTTTCTTTGACCTGTCCAGCGCCTCCTCATCCCCTGCCAGCTTCTCTTCAAGGGCTTCCTCTTCAAGGCGGTGCTGTTCCATTAGCGCATCGTTGGCTATGCGGCACTCTTCCGAGATAAACGCAGGCACAAAGGTAACGCAGACAACGCCGCCGCCGTCCGCAACCGCTTTGATTTGCTCATCCCTGAGGTTCCGCCGGTGATCGCATATAGACCTAGCGGAGGAGTGGGAAGCTATGACCGGCTTGGAAGTGGCTTTCATGACGTCCCAGAAGGTCTCTTCTGAGACATGGGAGATATCAACCATCATGCCCAGCCGGTTCATCTCATGCACCACCTCGACTCCGAAAGGTGTCAGGCCGTGGTGCTTCGGCGTATCCAGGCAGCCGTCGGCCCAGTTGTTGTTGTTGCTCCAGGTAAGGGTCATGTAACGCACGCCCAGTTCGAAGAACATGCGGAGCACGGCCAGATCGTCTTCAATGGCGTGTCCCCCCTCGATGCAGAGAATCGCCGCTAGCTTGCCGTCGCCGACGATGCGCCTGACATCGCTGGCCGTGGTTGCAAGTTCAAAGTCTTCCGGGTAGTTCTTGCATAGCTGTTTAATCGCATCCAAGTCCTGTAGAACTCTCTGGATGCATTCCCTTTTTGGGATGAGATTGGGGCGAATCCAGGCGGAGAAAAAGACGGCGTCCAGGCCGCCCTGGCGCATCTTGGGCGCGTCCACGTGAGTGAGAGGTCCGCCCCGTCCCACGTCCGCGCCGTTGTCCACAATGCGGTCCGGCGTGTCGGCGTGGCAATCAATTACGATAGAGGAGTAATGTAGATTCCGTTCCGTTGAGTTCATTTTGGACACCCCCGTGATGTATTTCGAGTAGAGATACTGAGCTACTGACGGCATAGTATCTCTTTTGTGCATTGACAAGCTAGGTTTCTGAAACGGCAACGTTTGGTTTGCGTATGCCGGCTATCAGCAACATGGCCACGAATCCGGCTACGGCAAAACCGGTGAAAGCCAGCAAGTAGTCTCCGGTGCGCTCATACACCTCACCAGCAAAGACAGGTCCGATTAGAGTACCTATAGTCTGCACAGTGCTCATCAAGCCACGTATGGTGGCAAAGGACTTGCGGCCGAAGTAGTCAGCTTGGAGCGAAACCGGCAACACAATAGAGCCGCCGTATGCCACGGCATAAAGGACGAGAACACCTACAAGCAGCGATTGGGACTGTACCTGAGACATGGCAAGCATGGTCAAGCTACTCACCCCCAGCGTGGCGGCAAGTAGGTACCGCTTGTCAACGAAGTCACCCAGCCAGGAAAAGCCGATTCTGCCGAGTAGGCTTACGAGTGCAACGGACCCAAGGAGTGAGCTAGCTATGACAAATGAAAACCCCCTGTCGACCATCATCGCGACGAAGTGGATGGTGAACCCTGTAGTTACTATGGCACGAAGGGATAGCGACGTACCCAGGAACCAGAATTGGGTTGTCTTGAGGCTCTGAAGCCCTCCAACCTCCGGGCCGCTGACCGGTCTGGGACGGCTTGTGCCAGGGGAGGCGCCCGGGACAGTGCTGGCTACCTTCGAGCCGTCCGGGAGCAGTCCGTAGTCCTCCGGCCTGTGTCGCATTAGCATTGCAAGCGGCAAGCCCACAACTAGTATCAGGGCCCCGGATGCTATTGCCGCACTGCGCCATCCGTATGTCTCTATCCACCATCCCAAGACCGGCAGCAGTAGCGCTCCTCCTAGGGCCACGCCGGACATGACAAATCCAATTGCCCTGCTGCGTTTTCTAAGGAACCAGTTAGCCACGGCAGCGGTAGCCGGGGCGAACGTTCCCAGACTACTCCCCAGGGTGATAGTGAGGATATAGACCAAGTACAGGCCAAGAAGGGAATTGACTGTTGCAAGTAAGATAAAGCCGAATCCCATTAACGGGATGCCAATGAACATCATCTTCCTGGGCCCGTACTTGTCTATTAGGTAACCCTCGATTGGGCCCAGGAATCCGCCCTCCAAGCGCGCCAGGGCAAAGAGGCCTGATAAAGCGGTACGGCTCTGGCCAAGCTCCAGGCTTAGCGGCAAGAAAAAGGCGCTGAAGCCGTAGAAGTTCAGCCCCGCGCCCATCGCGGTGAGGATGGAGCCACCTGCAACTATCCACCAGCCGTAGAAAATGCCGTCGGGGTTCCACTTCCGCCGAGACTTGGTATCGTGCGTTGTGTCGCTCATCTCAGCATTGTCCCCAGAGGTCTAGCGGCGTGTTCCAAGCTTCGACTCCGCAAGTCGCACCATGTTGGTAGGTCAATCTAACGTCAGAATAGGCTTCGGATAGGTTGGCGCCACTATGCAGGACATTGCTCATAATCATGCCGACTAATGGAAGCTTGGGCAGGTTGAAACCAGTGAGCGGAAAATCAGATCTCGGTGGGTGCGTATGGCAGTATTTGACGTCCGGCTCGCATAACCATGGCCATTTCACGCAATGCGCGAATATCCTGCAGAGGGTCCTGTTCCACAACGATCAGATCGGCCTCCTTGCCGGCCTGCAAAGTTCCTACCAGGTCGCCCATACCTATTGCTTCGGCGGCTTCACCCGTTGCCGATCTTATTACGTCCATGTTGGACATACCGGCATCCGAATGGAGTTCCAGCCCTAGGCAGTAGTCACCGAAGGACTGTATGGCATCGGTGCCGGCAATTATTCTGATATCCCACTCGGTCCACATTCTTCCCACGAACTCCAGTTGACTTTCGCACTTTGCCTTGAGGCTTTCCAGCCGGGCATGATCTTCCATAGACAGAGGTTCCGTCTCTGCTTGCGCCAGCAGCCTCTCGCGTCCGCGGTAACCGGTCTGCACCGTAGGGCTGACGTAAACTCCCTGTTCCGCGATCCGTTCCGCAATGCGCGGGTCAAACTTGTAGGAGCCGTCGGGCTCAATGAACCCGGCATGCTCGATCATATCTACTCCCGCATCAAGGGCGTTGGTGATGCTCTGAGTAGCCAGGCAATGCGCCGTGGTGAGCTTGCCGTGCACGTGGGCTTCTTCGACGATTGTCCTCATCTCCTCCACGCTGTAGCAGTCTCTGCGATTGTCGGTGATAGCGGTGCCTCCGCCGGAGGCCATGATCTTAAGATGATCGGCTCCCTCTTTGATCAGTGTTCGCACCGCTTGTCGCACGCCGTCCACGCCATCGGCTTCGCCGTTGCACCAGAAGAAGTGCCCGCCTGTCATTGTCACGGGTCGTCCGCAGAGCAGAAGGCGTGGAGCCGTCACAAGCCCCTGCGCCGCTGCTGCACGCAGATCAAAGGTTATCTTATTGCGTGCCCCGTTATCCCTCAGCGTGGTTACTCCGGCGCTGAGGTGGATATGGGTGTTGTGGGCAGCCCTGAGAAGCATGATCTCATCGGAGTCGCGTTCAATAACCTTCTCATACGGACCGCTATCGTAACCGCAACCGTTAACAGTACCGAACATTAGGTGGGTGTGAGCGTCGATCAGCCCAGGCAAGACGTAGCCATTGGGGAACTCTAGGGTCCGCACGCCTGGGCCTTCCGGCAGCTTGAGTTGCGACGTTGGGCCGACTTGGCTAATTTTGGACCCCTCGATCACGACTGCAGCGTCCTGTATAGGAGCTCTCCCCGTACCGTCGATCAACTGCCTGCCACTAACTACCGTTGTAACCATCAGGAGCACCTCGATTCTGTGTTGGACACTGGAGATTATAGCGCGAGCAGTACATACATGCCCAAGTAGTATATTCGGAAACAATGTTAAGCACAGTGCCCCTGTAGACGTGCCTTCCATTCACTCTTGCCGGTAAACCCTGCACCACAAAACTCAGAACAAGGTATAATCAAGCCGCCTTGTTCACAAATCGGCAATTTCCGTAACTCAAGGAGTCCACTTTGGAACAGCTTGCCCTGAGCATGCTGGCGGTTTTTATTGGAATAGTCCTCATCCCCCCGCTGGCGCACCGGGTCAGAATACCCATTATTGTAGCCGAGATAATTTTTGGCATGGCTATAGGGGTTTCCTTCCTTGACCTTGTTCCAGAAAGCCAAACCGTGGAATTCTTCTCCTCGTTCGGGCTGGCTTACCTCATGTTCCTGGCCGGCATGGACCTGGACCTGAGGGTTGTACGCCGTCATGTCTTCAAAGCAACAACGATAGCGGCCGTCTCCGTTGGAGCGCCGTTGCTTAGCGGTGTTTTGCTGGCTTCCTACGTGGGGGTGCACCCCATGCTCCTGGGAACCATCCTTTCTACTACTTCCCTGGGGCTGGTCCTGCCGTTGTTGAAAGACCTGCGGGCCAGGGGAGATTTCGCCAATCTGATGCTGGGAACGGTGGTCATAGTGGACATAGTCAGCATATTCTTGCTGGCATTTTCTTTGAGTGTGATCCAGGGTCCGCTTCAGGTGGAGTTCTTCTATTCGCTGGTCGCTATATTGATCCTATTCGTTATACCAATGCTGCTCAGCAGATCGGCATTGACCAGGCGGTTCGCATCTCTGTTGTCACGCCAGAGATACTTTGACCTCGAGGTCAGGCTGGCATTCGCCCTGATCTTTCTGCTGGCTGCCATATCCGGGCAATTGGGGTTCCACTCAATCATGGGCGCGTTCATCGCGGGGTTGATATTCTCTGAGATAATGCCGAGGGCAACGCGGATAGAAGAGAAGCTGGAGAGCTTCGGCTACGGTTTCTTCATACCGTTGTTCTTCATCTTCACCGGAGCCAGGGTGGACCTCCCGTCCCTCTTCTCCGAGGTGCAGAACCTGGGAGTGTTGGCGGTCATACTGAGCGTGGGACTGCTCTCCAAGATGATAAGCGTGTCGGTGGTAACCAGACTGCTGGGGATGAAGCCCAGAGAAAGCGCGGCTTTCGGACTTTTCCATGCAGCGCGCCTCAGTCTGATCATCGCCGCCGCGGACATAGTGGTCAGGCTGGGCCTAATAGACCGGAACCTATTCTCCACTCTTGTGCTGCTGGCAATAGCGTCCGCACTGATAGCGCCGGCTTTGGGCAGGTACGTGCTGGGACGGTCCCTCCACCAGGAGCCGGAGCCGCCGGCGCATGAACCGGTAGCTGCGGGCACGCCCTCCGATAGCTAGTGCAGGAAGTGACGCACGCCTGCAAAGACCATCGCTATCCCCAGGCGATCGGCGGTGGCTATGATCTCTTCATCACGGATTGAACCGCCCGGCTGAACGATAGCGCCGATACCGGCCTTAGCTGCTTCCACCACGTTGTCATCGAAGGGGAATAATGCGTCCGAGGCGAGAACGGCGCCCTTTGAACGTTCGCCGGCGAACTGCGACGCCAGCCTTACGCTGGTTACCCTGTTGGGCTGTCCGGCACCCATGCCAACCAGCACGCCGTCTTTGACCATAGTGATGGCGTTGGACTTCACGTGCTTGCACACTGCCCAGGCCACACCGATGTCTGCTAGTTCAGACGCTGAGGGGTGTCTCTCCGTAACTACCCGGAAAGAGGTCTCCCCGGAGACGGTGACATCGGCTTCCTGCACCAGGGCTCCTCCTCTCACAGTACGGACTTCCCTGCGCGGCCGGCGCGCGTCCCCGGTGGGGACAGTGAGTATGCGCAGGTCTTTGGACTTTTTCTTCAGGTGCTCCAGGGCGTCCGGCTCTGCGCCGGGGGTAATGACGATTTCATAGAACATACGCCCACCGTTCACCGGACTGCGCACTTCGCGCAGGGCCTTGGCATAGGCCATGTCTATAGGCCGATTGGAGGCGACTATTCCCCCATAAGCAGAAACGGGGTCGCCCTGGGTCAGCGCCTTTTCATAAAGACTGGCGACGTCGCCGTCTCCCGTGGCGAAACAGCAGGGATTTGTGTGCTTGATGATAGCTACGGCAGGCTCAGGGAAATCAGCGACCAGGTTGAAGGCGGCATCTGCATCCAGAATGTTGACAAAGGATAGCTCCTTGCCGTGGTGCTGCGTGAAACCTCCCATGCCTTCAACCGGTCCCGAGTCCAGCGTGTAGAAGGCGCTCTTTTGATGTGGGTTCTCTCCGTAGCGCAGGTTCATCCTCTTATTCAGACCTATGGTCAACTCATCAGGGAAGGAGGATGCGCCATCGGGGGAAAGGTACTGCGAGATGGCGGTATCGTACAGCGCCACGTGTTGGAAGGCCTTGCGGGCCAGGCCCCGGCGGTCTTCCAGGGAAAGGCCGCTGCTGCCCAGCTTGTCCGACACCCATTCGTAGTCGGCGGGGTCCACGACTACCACGACGTGAGGGAAGTTCTTTGCAGAGGCTCGGATCAGGGTAGGCCCCCCAATGTCGATGTTCTCCAACGCATCTCCCAGGGTCACGCCGTTTTTACCTACAGTTTCGCGGAACGGGTACAGGTTGCACACTACCAGATCGATAGTGTCGATGCCGTGCTCAGCGAGCTGCGCCATATCGCCGGGCAGGTCGCGCCTGGCCAGGATGCCTCCGTGCACCCTGGGATGAAGCGTTTTGACGCGTCCGTCCAGCATTTCAGGAGAGCCGGTCAAGTCGGCGACCTGCTGCACCGGCAGACCCGCCTCCGATAGCTCCCGGTGGGTGCCGCCGGTACTGACCAGGTCGTACCCCAGCTTGTGAATAGATCCGGCAAACTCCACAAGACCGGTCTTGTTGGATACACTAAGCAATGCTTTCAATGGGTTCCCTCTCAAATAGCGGAGTACGCTAAGCCTTCAGAGTTCGACCACTTCCCCAACTACCCACGCTTCGGGGAGTGCCCCGACAATGTTGGAGGCGTGCTCTGGCGCGCAGACCAGCACCATGCCCACGCCCATGTTGAACACACGCCTCATCTCGGCAAGGTCTACATTCCCCGCAGCCTGAATTATACGGAATATGGGAGGCGTTTCCCAGGAAGCCCAGTCCACATGCGCCGTCAAACCCGACGGTATTACCCTCTCCAGGTTATCCTCCGTACCGCCGCCGGTGACATGGGCCATAGCCTTGATGAGGGGAAGCACCGGCTCAAGCAAGGGCCAGTAGCCGCGGTGAGGTTCCAACAGTGCCTCGCCGAGGGTGCAGCCCAGCTCGTCATATGCGTTGTACAGAGGCGACCTATCCTCTTCCAGGTTGAATATGGCCCGCACCAGGGAGTAGCCGTTGGTGTGCAGCCCGCTGGAAGGCAGGCCGATCAATAAGTCGCCCGCCTTGATGCTGGAAGGGTCGAGCAGAGCTTCACGCTCTGCCGCGCCGACTACAAATCCCACCAGCTCGAATGCGCCCGGCTTAAAGACGTCCGACATCTGAGAAGTCTCGCCGCCCAGGAGGGCGCATCCCGCCTCGCGACAGGCTTCGGCCATGCCACTCACCAGGGCCTCCAACCGTTCCGGCAAGAACGACTCCATGGCAATGTAGTCCAGGAAGAAGAGCGGCCTTGCCCCGCTGGTGAGCACGTCGTTGATGCTCTGGTTCACCACGTCTTTGCCAATGGTACGGTACTGATCCGTCCAAACCGCCAGCTTCAGCTTGGTGCCCACACCGTCCGTGCTGGAAACAAGCACCGGTTCCCTGAAGTTCTGAAGCTGAAATAACCCCCCAAACAGACCAACGTCTCCCAGAACCTGTGGCCCAAAAGTAGAGCGGGCTAGGGGTTTGATGAGGTCTTTGACGTGGGCGGCGGCATCCAGGTCTACACCTGATGCCAGGTAGGTCATTCTGGGCATGCTCTAGGAGCGCTCCAAGGCCAGCTTGTCCAACTCCAACTGTACCGGTATGGGGTAGTTGCCCGTGAAACAGGCGGCACAGAAACTCTTTTCGCTGCCGTTCACCGTCTCCAACAGCCCTTCCACGCTGAGGTAACCGAGGCTGTCAGCATCCACGAACTCCTGTATCTCCTCAACAGACATATTGGCCGCCAGGAGTTCGCCCCTGGTAGCCATGTCCACGCCAAAGTGGCAGGGGAAGCGTATGGGCGGCGCGCATACCCGCATGTGAACTTCCTTGGCGCCGGACCTGCGCACCATGCTTACCACCTGTGGGGTGGTGGTGCCTCGCACAATGCTATCGTCCACGATGACCACTCGCTTGCCGCTAAAGACTTCAGGCAGAGGGTTGAACTTCATCTGCACACCCAGCTCGCGTATGCGCTGGTCGGGCTGTATGAAGGTGCGTCCCACGTACCGGTTTTTGATCAGGCCGTCGCTGAACGGGATGCCCGACTCCTGGGAATAGCCTACCGCCGCTGCCGTGGCTGAATCGGGCACGCCGATCACGATGTCCGCTTTCACGGGATGCTCTTTGGCGAGCCGTTTGCCCATATCAAGACGAGACAGGTAGTTGAGACGGCCTCCCAGCAAGGTATCCGGCCTGGCGAAGTAGATATACTCAAAAACGCATGGCGCGGGATTGGGTAGACGGCCGGCGTATGGAATAGAACGCAAGCCGTCCTCGTTGATGATAACCGTTTCACCCGGGTCTATCTCGCGCAGGTAGCTGGCTCCCAAGTGGTCCAAAGCACAGGACTCCGATGCGATGATCCAGCCTCCATCCAGCTTGCCCAGGCAGAGAGGCCTGACACCGCGCGGGTCGCGGATGCCGATTAAAGTGTCCTTGGTCAGCACGGTTAGAGAGTAGGCTCCCTGCAAGCGCAGCATTGTGTAGGCCACTCTCTCGGCGAGGTCTTCGCCGGGAGAGTGGACCAGCATTTGAGCTATGACTTCGGAGTCGGTGCCTGTCGAAAAGGATGCGCCCGTTTCCATAAGCTCGGCGCGCAACTTTTTAGCGTTGATAACGTTGCCGTTGTGAGCCAGGGCCAGCTCCAGACCGCCATTTTCGGCCACGATGGGTTGAGCATTCTGAATACGTGTTGAACCGGTGGTGGAGTAGCGGGTATGGCCTATGGCAATGTGCCCTTCCAGTCGATCCAGATCGCTTTCTCGGAAGGCCTGGGACACGAGGCCCATGGAAGTGTGGTTATGGATGCTTTTGCCGGTGGCCGTGGCGATCCCGGCGCTTTCCTGGCCACGATGCTGCAAGGCATAGAGGCCGTAGAATGCGGTTTGGGCTACATTGAGGGATGGTGCATATACGCCTATAACTCCACAACTTTCGTGGAGAGAATCGTCATCATTAGCTGCAGTCCCAATGAAAGACTCCGCAAATGAGGCCAACAAGCACCCCCGGGCAGGCTGGACATTCAGATTATAAGTTGCTGGGGGCGCTGCGGTCAAACGGCATAGCATTGCAATTTTGGCCATAGTTGGGAAACGGAGGGGATGGTACGGACAATTTGTCCGAGAGATTGTAGAGGACATAAACTATGAACACCCCGGCCCTTCGACTCGCTCAGGATGAGCGGGGCAGAGGCCCACTCCGCCACCCTTGGATGCCCACCTGCGCGGGCAAGACGGCGCCTTGTGGCTGCGCTTCAGTCATTTGCAGGTTTGCGGATAGAGGTCTTGGATTCTTCGCTGCGCTCAGGATGACCCTTCGACTTTGCTCAGGGTGAGCGGGGGGCCTTATTATGGCGGTTTCGGTTAAAGTTACAAGTGACTATAGAGATAGACCCTCAAAATGTACCGAAGCTACACACACTTACACACATTGTGATACATTAGCCTCTGACTTCAGGTGTAGGCAGCTAGATGAAAGGGAATTTCCGTTGGTTGGGTCTTATACTGGGTATCTGGGCATTTGCCGGTGTCTTTGCGTGGCTGGCGTGGCTGAACATACCACGCACCACCTGTGATCCGGCCGAGGTCTCGAATGACTATGAGCTTGTGGTCACACATGTCGCCACAGACGGGGGTGATCCGCCGCTCAGAACGGCCGAGATGGCCATACGTGTATCAGGCGAGGATTTTCATGTGGTCTTTTACCCAGATGACGAGGAGCGTAAAGAGGAATATATAGTGCAGGATGGTGAGCACTACCAACAAAGGCCGGGAGAGGGGTGGAGGTCTAGGGAACCGGGGCCGATCAATATAGGCTTCATACGGTGGTTGATAGACAACCGCCCCGACTACCTGGGGTTGCCCTCAGAGCACGTTCTATGTGCAATAGAAGGGGAGGACTTCAAGTTAGGTCCGTTGCGGTTTGAGGAAACCTTGGGGTCTGAGTACGTGTGGGGCTTTGACTGGCAGAGCGATGACTATATAGCCCCAGCCGTTGCAGATGAGGTTCCGGCTACAGAGGCCTCGTGGAGATACTGGTCTACCATGGACGGACATATCTACAGAAGCCATCAGCTATTCGTATGGGGCGATGAGGAGTGGGAGAGGGTGGAGGTCACCACGGATATTTATAACGTGGGTGAGCCGAACGCGATTACTGCGCCTGAGTTGCCATAATAGCCTGTCGAGAATGGGTTAAGCGCCGAAAGCGTTGAGGAGCCTAACGTCATAACCGCGCCGTCACCATGATAGCTAGGTACAACGGGACAATAAGGGCATTTGATAATTGGGTAGACTCAAACCTGTCTCTCGCACTTAGCCTATTTGCAATATGGAGCATTGCTTGGATCATCATTCTTGCAATGGGAGTGGTCGGGGTGTATGACGTTTGCGGCCGTCCCTGGCCTTGTCCAACACCCTATGTCTTTTTGGATTGAGTAAACGAAGTGGCAGATGGGGGCCACTCCCTGCCCCTGGATACCCGCCTGCGCGGGTATGACGGAGGGGGGCTGCCCGCAATGGGGCGATAACTTCACGCTTCTGTCATTCAAGACAGCGTAGGTTTGCGGGCGGAGGTCTTGGATTCTTCACTGCGCTACGCTCCGTTCAGAATGACAGTGGCGCGGAGGTTTGTGAAGGGTTACGCAGGGTCAATGCAGATGAGGGGCCACTCCCCGCCCCTGGATACCCGCCTGCGCGGGCATGACGGAGGGGGCTGCCCTTTACAATCAAGAAATATTTGCGCTAAACTCCGTCTTACCAGGGCACCAGGGGTAATTCCCCTTGCCCTGACTTTCTTTTTTGTTTGTTGGGCGAGGAAGACGTGGTCCACAAGGAAACATACCTAACGGGAGAGGGACTGGTTAAGCTGGAGACCGAGTTGGAGCACCTGCGCTCCGTATCGCGGCAAGAGGTGGCTCAGCGAATCCAACAGGCAAAGGAGCTGGGCGGCACGGTGGACAACGCCGAGTACGAGGTAGCCAAGAACGAACAGGCTTTCATCGAGGGCAGGATCCTCACCCTTGACAACATGATCAAGAACGCCGTCCTCATTCCGGATGACAGGAAGCCTTCCGGCAAGGTGGAAGTTGGGTCCGAGGTGACCATAAAGGATGCCGCCGGCAAGGAGCATACGTACACCATCGTGGGCAGTTCTGAGGCGGACCCATCCGAGGGCAAAATCTCCAACGAATCACCCGTGGGCCAGGCTCTATTGGGACGCAAGAAAGGGCAGAAGGCCACGGTGCAGACCCCTTCAGGCTCTATCAAGTACACTGTCGTCAAGATATCTTAGCCCCGGCGTGGGGTGCACCCTTCGCCCGGCAGCCGGATTTTCAGAATGACACAACGGAGCAAGGCGCTCGCTGAATCGCGCCAGGACAAGCTTAGAAAGCTACGTGCCCAAGGCATCGACCCGTACCCGCCACGCTTTCATCGAACCCATAGCAACCAGGAAGCCGTGGACTGGTACCAGAAGGCCGAGGCCCGCAGGGGAGAGGGCTACCACAGCCGCAAGAAGCTAGCCGTTGCCGGCCGCATCACGGCCCTGCGCGACATGGGCAAGGCCGCTTTCCTAGACCTTCGCGACGGTTCTCAGAGGCTGCAGGCGCACCTGAGAAGCGACGTCCTGGGGGAATCGTACGGCTTGATGGAGACGCTGGACCTGGGCGATTTCCTGGGCGTCGAGGGGAGTATGTTTCGCACGCGGCGCGGCGAGGTAACCCTGCAGGCGCGCAGCATCGTTCTCCTAGCCAAAGCACACAAGCCACCCCCGGAAAAGTGGCACGGCCTCCGCGACGTGGAAATACGCTACCGGCAGCGTTACCTGGACTTGATAGCCAACCCGGACGTGAAAACCGTGTTCCAGAACAGGAGCAGGATCATATCGTCGGTGCGCAGCTTCATGGATGGCCGAGGCTACATAGAGGTGGAGACGCCGGTGATGGTCCCGGTGGCCGCCGGCGCCATGGCACGGCCTTTTGTCACAACCCATAACGCCCTTGATCGCGTGCTGTATCTGCGCATTGCCACGGAGCTGTACCTGAAGCGGCTCATCATAGGCGGGCTGGACAGGGTCTACGAGATAGGGCGGATATTCCGCAACGAAGGCATAGACATGGACCACAACCCGGAGTTCACCATGCTGGAGAGCTATGAGTCGTACGCCGACTACAACGACATCATGGCCCTGGTGGAGCAGATGGTGTCGACAGCGGCGCGCACCGTGAACGGCTCGGCGATGGCTACTTTCCACGGGCATGAGATAGACTTCACGCCTCCCTGGCGTCGTCTTTCTCTCAAGGGGGAGCTGAAGAAAGCAGGGCTGGATATAGAGGAACTGTCGCAAACCGAAGACCTGGTGACAGCGGCCAGGGCGAAAGGGGTTGAAACCGCAGGCCTGGAAAGCCGGGGCAGGATCATAGACAAACTGGTTGGTTCCCTGGTTGAGCCGAACCTGATTCAGCCGACTTTCCTGATAGACTACCCGGTTGAGATGTCGCCGCTGGCCAAAGCAAAGCAGGACGACCCGCGCTACGTCGAGCGTTTCGAGGCGTTCGCCGGGGGTATGGAGATAGCCAACTCGTTCACGGAGCTGAACGACCCCGAGGTGCAGCGGGAGCGTTTCCAAGAGCAGGAGAGGCTGCGGGAGAGCTTTGGAGACGAAGAATTCGATCGCCTGGATGAGGACTTTCTCACCGCGATGGAGTACGGAATGCCTCCAACAGGCGGACTTGGGGTGGGTATCGACAGGCTGGTGATGCTTCTCACCGGCCAGGACACGATCAGAGACGTCGTGCTGTTCCCTCAACTGAGGAGCAAGGGGCCTGAAGCATGAAACGCCACATGACGGTTACCGCTTTCGTCTCCAGAGAGGGCTGCACGCTGTTGCACTGGCACGCCAAGACTCGCATGTGGCTGCCGCCGGGAGGACACATAGAGCCTGACGAGGACCCCGTTCAAGCGCTGTGTCGTGAAGCAGAGGAGGAGACCGGGCTTGCCATAGAGGTGCTCCCTTCTTCGGACTCCTTTCCATATGAAGAGCCCGAACAGCTTCCCGTGCCGATAACCATCATGGTGGAGGACATACCGGCCACCCCGGATGAGCCGGCGCACCAGCACATAGACCTTATCTACTTCACCAGGCCGGACAAGTCGGCGTCCGACGGTTCCTTGAGCGAGGGCTGGCGCTGGGTTTCAGAGGAAGAGCTGCGGAGCAACGCGGCTCTGAGCATGGGAAACGGCTCTGCTCCAGAACCGGCCCCGGAAGACGTACGAGTGCTGGGGCTGGCCGCTATACAGAGAGCCGCCAGAGAAGAGGGCAGCGATGCTTGACCTGGATATGATCCGTCGTGACCCTGATGCCGTTCGGCAAGCGCTGGGCAAACGGGGCGAAGACTCTACCCTGGAACGCATCCTAGAGTTGGATGCGGAGCGCCGCGGCACGATTCAGGAACGCGACGAGCTCAGGGCTCATCGCAATCAGGTCAGCCAAGAGCTTGGACGCAGCGGCGAACGGCCCCCGGAGCTGCTGCAGGAGATGCGCCTGGTTGGTGGCAACGTCAAGTCGCTGGAGGAGCAGCTAAGGAAGGTGGAGGAGGAGCTGAACGCGCTCCTTCTGGAACTGCCGAACACACCTCTTGAAGACGTCCCCGTAGGGCCGGACGAATCGGCGAACAAGGTGGTGAGCCACTGGGGAGAACCGGCTGAGTTCGACTTCGAATCCAAGGCGCACTGGGATCTCAACGAAGACTTGGGCATCATAGACTTCCAGCGCGGCGTCAAGCTATCGGGTTCGCGGTTCTACCTGCTTCAGGGCGCGGGCGCGAGGCTGCAGCGCGCTCTGATCACCTGGATGCTCGACGTGCATACCAGGGAGCACGACTACACGGAGATATACCCCCCGGCCCTGGTGCGCGAAGAGGTGATGAGGGGCAGCGGCAACTTGCCCAAGTTCCAGGAGAACCTATACCGGGACGCGGAGGAGGACCTGTGGCTGGTGCCTTCGGCGGAGGTGCCGCTGACCGGCTTGCATCGCGATGAGATCCTGGAACCGGGCTCCATGCCGCTCTGGTATGCGGCGTATACCCCCTGCTTTCGCCGTGAGAAGGCAGCAGCAGGTCGCGATACCAGGGGCATCAAGCGCGTCCACCAATTCGACAAGGTGGAGCTGTACGCTGTAGTTGAGCCGGAGAAATCGGCGGAAGCGTTGGAGAGGTTGATGGCGGACGCCGAGGACCTGCTGCAACGCCTTGGCCTGCACTACCGAGTTGTCCAGCTCTGCACCGGAGACCTTGGGTTTCAGTCGGCCAAGACGTACGACCTGGAAGCGTGGGCGCCCGGCTCCGGGGAATGGCTAGAGGTCAGCTCTTGCTCTACCTGCACGGACTTTCAGGCTCGCCGCTCCAACATCAGGTTCCGTCGCCAGGCGGGAGGCAGAACCGAGTACGTGCACACGCTCAACGCATCCGGGCTGGCTATACCGAGGGTGATGATCTCCATACTGGAGACGTACCAGCAGCCGGACGGTTCGGTGGTGGTACCGGAGGTCCTGCGCCCCTACATGGGTGTCGACCGTATACATCCGCGGGAGGGACGCTAGCCAACGGGCGGAGGGTTGCGGAATCAACGTTTTGGAGGGATGGCCGAGCGGTTTAAGGCGCCTGTCTTGAAAACAGGTAAACTCGAAAGGGTTTCGTGGGTTCGAATCCCACTCCCTCCGCCAGGTAAGGTTGTCCTACGCTGTCCACATTGTTCCACATAATATTGCTTGCAGACTCATTCCATGGAGGGGAAGACTGTTTTACGACATGGCAGAACTCCGGATGGCTGCGCCAAGCGGGGTTCCTTCGCATCCCGGTAGCGGATTGGAATGCGTTCGTGCTATAGTTCACTGTGGCCCGGGAATCGATTGCTCAACCCACTGGGGCGGCGCCGGATTCGCTTGATTGACGGCGAACCCCTGATCGTCTACTGAGCGGTCATCGGTGATCCCGTGTGGGCAAAATGCCCGTACTTCTTGGTTTTGGACTCATGTTAGAGACAGGAAGCGCAGCGCCAGACTTCACCATCACCCTGGTCTCCGGCGAGGAGTTCATCCTTTCCGACCTCCGGGGCTCCAAGGTTGTGCTCTTTTTCTTCCCGATGGCCTTCACCCCGGGTTGAATGTCCGAGAACTGGGGATTTGGAAAATCCCAGGGGAAGATGGCGGACCATAACACCGTTGTGGTCGGCATCAGCACTGATAAGGAGAGGAGGCTAAGGCGCCTGGCCAAGTACTTCAGGTACTTCAGGATTGACCTGCCCTTAGCCAGTGATTCTGATGGCCGTGTGGGCGGCCTTTTCGACGTCAGGCGTGATACCGGCGTGGGAAACTTGCGGGTGACCTACGTCATTGACGAAGAGGGGTTGGTCCAGGGTTTCCACCACAACCAACTGTCCATATCCAGCCACTGGCGTTGGGCGTTGCAGACGGTGGGCGCCGCCCGTTAGGCAACGGGCGCCTGTGCCTGCATGTAGTCTTAGAAATCTCCAGCCACAATTCGAAGACGGTTCTGTCTACCGTATACATTGGTGGGGTTGGCCCAGCAAGGAGAGGGATCATAAACAGAGAAGATAGCAGCCTGAAGGACGTAGTCGGTATTGGCAACGCGATGGTGGACATCCTGGCCCACGCCGACGAGGAGTTCCTGGCAGCCCACAACATGATAAAGGGCGCGATGGTCCTGGTGGACGCCGACCAGGGCGCGTCCATATACGATGCCATGGAGTCCGCCGTGGCGATATCCGGCGGCTCCGTGGCCAACACCATGGCTGGCTTGTCCTCCCTGGGTGGCACAGGCTCCTACATCGGCAAGGTGCGCAACGACGAGCTTGGCGACATCTTCAGCCGCGACCTGGCTTCCCTGGGAATCGACTTTGGCAGCTCGCCGGCTGTCTCCGGTTCGCCAACGGCCCGCTGCCTGATCGTCGTCACGCCTGACGGCCAGCGCTCCATGGCGACCTACCTGGGGGCGAGCGCGGAACTGGGGCCTGAGGACATCGACGCCGACACTATTCGCGGGCACTCCATCACCTACCTGGAGGGCTACCTGTGGGACGCTCCCGAGGCGATGGAGGCAATGGCGCTGGCGGCGCGCCTGGCCCGCGACGCCGGGAGGCGAGTGGCGCTGACCCTCTCCGACCCGTTCTGCGTCGACCGCCACCGTAAGTCGTTCAGGGAGCTGATCCTGGAGCACGTGGACATTCTCTTTGCCAACGAGGAGGAGCTAATCTCTCTGTACCAGGCGCCGGACGTACAAGAGGCCGTGGGGAGGATACGGCGCGACTGCCCTCTGACCGCCGTAACCCGCAGCGAAAAGGGGTCGATAATCGTGGCGGGCGAGGAGACCCACAACGTCGGCATCGTGTCGGTGGAGCGGGTCGTGGACGCCACCGGTGCCGGCGACCTGTACGCCGCCGGTTTCCTCTACGGCATGACCCACGGCTACGACCTGCCCGCCTGCGGCCGCATAGGGGCCATAGCCGCCGCCGAGGTCATCAGCCACATGGGAGCCAGGCCGGAGACCCGGTTGCAGGGGCTGGTGCGGAGCGGTCTGTAGGGAGGGGGGCCGCACATTTCCTCGTAATAGCTCTCTTTGTTGTGCTGCCAGACTAAGAAATCGCGGGGCAGGCTGCGCAATCAGGCAGCGGGGAGCCATACGGATAATCCAACGTCTTTCCCGCGGAGGCGGGAAACCACCGCCCCCAACCGTGGATGCCCGTCGTCACGGGCATGACGGTTGTCGTATGGCATTACACCTCCGCTCACGCCCTTCGACAATGCTCAGGGTGAGCGGAATTATTCCCACCCGCTCATGGTGAGCTTGTCGAACCACATGAGCCGACATGCGGACAACCCACCGCCTCCGCCCCTGGATTCCCGCCTAGCGGGGAAGACGGAGGACGGTGGTCGGGAATGACCCTTCGGCCACGCTCAGGGTAAACTCCCCCCGCCGCCCTACGTCATTTGCGCGACTGAATCCAGAAGCGACGACGCTGGAAGGGATAGCTTGGAATGGCGATGCGGCGGCGCTCCTCTCCGGCGAAAAGCTCCGCGAACGAGACCTGTTCTCCGGCCTCGTAGGCGGCTGCGACGGCCTCGAGGGCGGTTCGCGAACCGCTCCTACCGGAATCTTCGTCGGAGCGCGGCGGGTCGGACTCCTCGGCCAACGCCTCCAGTCCGGCCCTCAGCTCCGTTGCATCGCGGAAGACCAGCGCGGCCCGGTGGTCGAAGTGGCTGCGCCCCATGCTGGCCGTCCAAGCCATGTCGGCCAGAAGCGGCGCGGCGTCGGCTTCCGATGCCAGCGCCTCGGCGCGTTCGTCCAGCCATGACAGGTACAGCCCGGCCAGGTCGCGGAGTGCTTCGGGGGACTTGCCGGACAGAGGCAGAAGCCTGGCGGGACTCTCCTGCTCTGCCACGTCCGTCGTCGCCTGCGATGCCTCCACGGGCACCGGCTGACCGGACGGCCAGAATGTCCCGTTGTCCGGCGGGCCATAGCCCTCGATGAGGACATGGGCGTTGGAGCCGGAGAGGCCAAATGCGCTGACCCCCGCCAGTGGCCGGCGACCTGGAACGGCAGGCCAGACCGTTCCCTCGGACGTCACCTTTATCGGTAATTTCTCCCACTCCACGTTCGGGTTCGGGGTTTCGAAATGTATAGTCTTGGGTATCATTCCCTTGTTCATAGCTAGGACTGTCTTGATGAAGGCAGCGATTCCGGCTGCCCATTCAACGTGTCCGATGTTCGATTTGACCGATCCGATGAGCAGAGGGCGTTCTTGGTCACGCTCCTTGCCGTAAACCGACGCCACCGCATTCAACTCAATTGGGTCACCCAACTGCGAGCCGACCGAGTGCGCCTCCAGATAATCGACATCGAAAGGCGAAACTCCGGACCTGGCCAGGGCTTCCTCCATCACGCGCTCTTGGGCCGGACCGTTTGGCACCACAAGCCCGGCGCTGGCGCCGTTCTGGTTGACCGCCGAGCCTCTAATCACCCCCCAGATACGGTCTCCATCGGCCTCCGCCTCGCTGAGCCGTTTCAGCACGACGACTCCGCAGCCTTCGCCCCGGACGAAACCATCGGCAGAGGCGTCGAAGGCACTGCACCGGCCTGCGTCCGATAACATGCCCAAGTCCTTGTGGAACTTGACAAACGCTTGGGACAACGTTGCGTTAACGCCACCGGCCAAGGCCAGGTCTACGTCGCCCCGCTGGAGCGCCGCGACCGCCTGGTGTACCGCGGCGAGGGACGACGTACAGGCCATGTCCACCGGCATAGCCGGTCCATGCAGGCCCAAGACGAAGGCGACGCGCCCGGCAGCTACGCTAGGAGCCGTTCCGAGGTAGTTGTCATCCCGGCCCCGGGCCGCGATCAGCTCTCTGTATTCGGAGCTGCCAACTCCGGCGTATACTCCCGTGCGGCTGCCCCTCAACCGTTCAGGGTCTATTGCCGCATCCTCCAGCGCCTGCCACGTGGTCTCCAGCAGCATCCGTTGTTGCGGGTCCATCATCCGCGCCTCTATAGGAGCAATGCGGAAGAACCTAGCGTCGAATT
The DNA here is from genome assembly GCA_965220545.1 of Dehalococcoidia bacterium. GTDB lineage: Bacteria > Chloroflexota > Dehalococcoidia > Lucifugimonadales > QGNO01 > DAOUJH01. Next base: position 472,778 of record CBDCQF010000010.1, on the reverse strand, counting down.
GGTCTATTCCCTCGACGAAACCTCCACGCCGGAACACCACATCTTCAGCGGCAGGGTCTCCGGTGATGCCGCTCCAGGGTCCGGCATCCTTCCGTCCGTCGGTAACAGCGTTCTCACCCGCTTCCAAGAGACGCCAGAATGCTGAAAGGTCCGGCGCGCCGGGGAAGCGACAGGCCATGCCCACTACAGCTATGCTGTCCTCATCGCTCCGCACCTGCGGGCGGGGTTCGGGGGCCGGACGCTCCTGGATGGCTGCGGAGTCCACCGCCTCACTGAGCTGACCGAGCTCCTCAGCAAGGTGGCGGGCTAACCCGGCGACATTGGGGTAATCGAAAACCGCCGTGGCGGAAACAACGAACTCACCAGCCAGCGCCTGGTTTAGCCGGTTCCGCAATTCCACCGACATCAGCGAGTCCATGCCAAGGTCGAAGAACCCCACCGACGGCGCAGGGGCTGAGGGCAGCCGCAACACCGCTCTTACCTCGTCCTGAATGAAGGAGACCAGCATGCCTTCTCGCTCTGCCGCCGGCGCTTCTCTCAGCCGCGACAGTATGTCACCGGCTGATATTTTCGGATCTGCGTCATCGTCATCGGAGGAAGTTGCGGGCATAAGGTCTGCCAGCAACGGCGGCAGGCTATCCATGGTGGCCTCGGCGAATAGCGGCCAGTCCACCGACGCCACCATGCTGGCGGTCAAGTCCTGCCGCACCAATAGGTCGAAGGCTTGGATGCCCTGCTCCGGCGTCATCCAGCCTGTCCCGGATGAGGCCAATTGCCGCTCTATTCTCTCCCGTTGCTCCGCCGCTTCACCGATTTCCGACCATGCACCCCAGGCAATGGCCTGGCCCGGCAGCCCCAGCGCCCTACGATGACCGGCGAGCTGATCCAGAAAGGCATTGGCGGCGGCGTGGTTACCCTGTCCCGAGTTGCCCAAAACGCCCGTAATGCTGGAAAAGAGGACAAACAGGTCAAGGTCGCGGTTTAGGGTGGCTTGGTGTAGACGCCATGCGCCCAGCACCTTGGGCCAGAGGACAGCCTCGAACCGGTCCCAGCTCTGGTTGCCCAGGGCGCCGTCGGATAGCACACCGACGCTGTGAATGACACCAGAGAGCGGCGGCAGGTTTGCATCCATCCGGGCCAGCATGGCGTCAACGGCTGCCTCGTCCGTCACGTCCGCCAGTTCTACCTCAACCCTTATACCTCTCTTGCGCAAGGCGTCGATGGCTTCTTCCGCTTCCGGATCAGGGTTACGGCGGCCATTGAGCACGATGACGTCGGCGCCCTGGTCGGCCAGCCAGCCGGCAACGACACGACCGATGCCACCCAGGCCGCCCGTTACCAGGTATGTCCTGTCAGCCCGCAACCTACCGCTGGACAGAGGCGGCATTACAAGAACGTTCTTCCCAATATGGCGGGCCGAGCGCATGAAATCCATGGCCGCCCGCGCTTCGGCGATTGGCCAACGGGTATGGACTAACGGTTTTAACTCCCCGGTCGACAGCCGCTCCATCACTCTCCGCAGCGCTGCCCCGGGACGCTCCGGGTCGTACTTCTTATACTCATCCAACGCCAGTACGGAGTACGCGACATCCGGCCTGGCCTCCGACATTGCTTGTTCGCTCCAGATGTCCCGCCTTCCCATTTCCACGAAATGGCCTCCTGTGACCAGACACGACAGGCTAGCCTCTATGAAGCCAGGTCCGGTGAGGCTGTTCAGCACTACGTCAACGCCGTCGCCGCCCGTGGCCTCCAGGATCCGGCTCCCGAAGTCAGTCGTTCGGCTGTCAAAGACGTGAGCGATGCCCAACGACCGGAGATAGGCCTGCTTGGGCGCGCTGGCTGTGGCGAACACTTCCGCGCCAGCCGTCTGAGCCAGTTGCACCGCTGCCAGCCCCACGCCTCCGGAGGCGGTATGGATGAGTACGCGGTCACCGGCCTTCAACTTAGCCATCTCAAAGGACAGCTCAGCGCTGACGAAGGCTGATGGTATGGTCGCCAGCGCCGCCGCCGACGTTCCTGAAGGCGCCAGGGCCACCAGGTCCGCCTGCGTCACCACCTCGGGCGCAAAAGCGCCAAAACCCAGTCCCACTACGCGGTCGCCCACGGCACGGCCCGTAACGTCCGGAGCTACCTCCACTATTCGTCCGCAGAACTCCTCCCCCAACAGGGGTTCAGCCGAATTCACCACACCCATGCTGAGCAGCACATCCAGGAAGTTCAAACCGGCCGCGTCCACTGCCACTCGCACCTGGCCCGGTTCCAGGGGCCGGTTCGGCGTAGGTTCGGCATGCAATGCTTCCAGTCCTCCCTCCGCGCTGGGCATAAGACGCCAAGCCGGTTCCTCCGGTAACTCCAGCCGTATCCTTGCTGTACCGCTTCTGACCAGACGGGCGGCCAGGCGGTTGCCAGCCCTGTAAGCAACATGGGTTTCTTGGTCCGGATGCATCAGTTCATCGGCCAAGCGGGTAATCTCCGACTGACCGGCGGGGTCAAGGTCCAGCATTCGCGCGCCAAGTTGGCCTGCTTCCCGCGCCACCGCTTTGCCGAAACCCCACAGCGCGGCCCCGGCAAGCTCCCCAACGCATTCGCGCATGTAGTCCTGCTCCAAGGCCTGCGCCCCCAGTGTGACAAACCAAAGGCCTTTCTCCGGAGCAACGTCGGCATCCAGCAGGCCTTGCACCAACGCCAGCGCGCTGGCCCCCGCTCGCCTTACATCATCCTCAAGCTCGCCGGTGGTAGCCTGAGTCCCGTGACCTTGGAGACCCTGGAGATGTACCACGCCGCTAAAGGGCATGTCTCTAGGCAAGCCTTCGAGCAGTGAACGCCACGACTCGCGGCTCACGGTATTGACAGCGGCAGTCAGAGGATTTTGGACCGCCGCTGTCGGGATGCCGTCTGCCAACCCCTCGTCGTTTGCCAGTACGACTCGTTGGTTCCGGGATGCCAGCTGTGCAGCCAGTTCCTTGGCAACCCCGACTTCACCCCCCGAGATGACCCACAACCCGGGAGGCTCGGTTATTTTGGCCGGGCCCTGTGCCAGGATGACGCTGGAGCCCAGCGGCCCATCCTCCTCGGCTCTTTCCACCCCCAGGAAATCCACCTCTTCATAGCCCGAATCCGTCAGTGCCTGAAGCCACACCGATGGAGAAGTCATGGCGTGATGCGGCCGGTAATCATCAGCGAACCGCCACCAGCCATCCAGCAGGCCGAAGGTGATGTCCTGCCAGCCGCGGCCACGCATGTTCTCCAAAGCGATCAGCTGCCCGGATGTGGCAAGCAGTTCGCGGCAATGGGATAGGGTCTCTCCCAGATCGCGGGTGGCGTGAAGCACGTTTGCCGCAATAATCAGATCATACGAGTGTAGTTCGAATCCCTGGTTTGTCGGGTGCTTTTCAATGTCCAGTGGCCGGTATTCTATGGGAATCCCAGAATCGCTGAAGCGCCTTTCGGCTTCCGCAAAAAAGCCGGCCGAGATATCGGTGAACATGTAATCGACCTGCCCCGCGGGGAGTTCCGGCAACACCACTGAGGTAGCTGACCCGGTGCCTGCGCCAACCTCCAGCACACGCAACCGCCGCCCGTCAGGCCAATTCTGCACCGCTTGAGCCACGGCATCGCCCAGGAGCCGGTTGGACGCCCGTGACGCCGGGGCAGAGAAGTAGTATTCGGTTACACCCGGTCCCTCGCTTCGAAAGAGGATCTCCAGGATGTCGACCGTTCCGCGAAGCCCATCCGCAAGCGCGTTCCCACTGCGCCGCACCAGGCCCAGCTCGTTGTGGCCGTGGTGGTACCGTTCGGCTATCTTGTCTGCAAATGCCTCAGGGTCGATTAACGCTTCGTCCGGCAAGGGATCGCCAATGCCCACGGCAACGGTGTATCCCCCACCAGCAGTGTCTTCGAGCACGCCACCATCCCGCAGCAGTCGGAGCAGACGTCCCAAGAACTGGGTATGTTGCGGGTCAACCTGCAAGAGGTTGCAAAGGGTGCTGGGCGCCGCCACTTCACCCGCGCGGCGTTGCCAACCCAACTGCTCCAACGCCGCCAGGGAGTAGGAGCGGGATAGGCGCTCTAGGTCGCTCAGAAGCGCGGCTCGATCATCTAATTCGACGCCCTCGCGTGATAGGTAGTCTGCAAACGAGCTCATGCCTTCGCCGATCGCCGCCGGCCCTGTTAGGGCTTCAGCGGACTGTAGCCCGCCAGGCAGGGGGCAGTCTCGCCAAACTATCTCGTAGAGCATGTCCAGCAGCCCCTCTGAGGCGGAAAGGAGCGACGCCCGAGTGGCCCGCTTCACGGCGAACCCGCTCAACTCTCCCAGGGAGACCCCTTGCAGGGTGTAGAACCAGAGGTCTCCGGTCAGCGTTTCCGGCGGCTGGGCCGTCGCTTCCGAGCCATCTCCCTGAGCTGCCTGTCGTATACGGGCGTGGCAGATGAACCGCTCCGGCAGTGGCTCTTTCAGCCACAACCGTTCCCATCCGAATGGCAAATAGGTGGCATCGCTGCCGATGCCAGCCAGGTTGCGGGCCGCCGATAGCACCTGGAAGCAGCCGTCCAGCAACAGCGGGTGTACGGTCTGGCCGCTTGCTTCCTCGGTTTCCCGGAGGACGACCTCGCCGAGCGCCTCGCCGGAGCGGCCCCATAGGGCTTCCAATGACCGGAAATGCGGCCCGAAGTCAATCCCGGTGGCTGCCTTGGCTTGATAGTAGGCTCCAAGGTCTTGAGGCTCCAGATTGGCCTTCAATGAGTCTAGATCCGCCCTTTCTTGAGCGTCCAATCTTCCCACGTCTGAGGCCAGCCTGCCCTCCGCATGGAGAGTCCAGCCCTCTTCCGCAGGCCCTTTGCTGAATATCTCGAAGCGGCGGGGTTCGGATCCCTTGGCGTTGTCGAGAACCAGTTGCACCCTCCGATCCGAGGCTTCTGCCCCGCTCTCCCCGTTTTGCTCAGGGAAGACCAGCGGACTGTGCAGCTGCAACTCCTCGACTATCGCAGGTCCTACCCCGTCGGCCAGGGACGCGGATGCGGCCATGGCCCCGTAGAGACCGCCGGGCATCACCACCCGTCCGAAAACCTGGTGGTCTTGCAACCATGCCGGGTCGGATGGAGACATCTCCGTTTCGAACATGACCTCTCCTCTAGGGGACTCATGCCGCACACCCAGAAGAGGGTGGGCATCGCTGGGACGCCGACGCTGGGAAGCATGCACCCAGTGCCTCCTTCGCTGGAAGGGATAGCCGGGCAGGGCAACCCGCCGCCGGGCTTCTCCGGCGAACAGACCGGCAAGAGAGATGGGCAGCCCCGCCTTATAGGCTCCGGCAACCGCGTACAAGAAAGCATCGGCCCGCTCCGGCTCAGAGCCGTCCCACGACGGTCTCAACACGCTCTGCAACACGACAGGCGACGGCACGCTTGCTCCGTTCTCCGGCCAGTTCAGAGAGACCAGCGGGCCCAGCACCGCGTGGGGCCCCAACTCGATGACCGCGTCCACTCCCAGGCCGGCCAGCGTCTCTACGCTGCTTCGGAAGGCTACGGGCGCCCGCGCCTGGCGGCGCCAGTAGGCTCCATCCAGCGTCTTGCCGGGCTCTACAGATTTTCCCGTCACGTTGCTGACCAGCGGCAGTGTTGGGGGGGAGACGGCAATGTCCGAGAAGAAGGCCTCCAGACCGTCGAGGGCGGGTTCCACCAGCGGGCTGTGGTAGGCGGGGCTGGGTCGCAGCCGCCTCACGTCAACGCCAGCTGCCTCCAGATGGTCGGAGAAGGCATGTACTTCCTCCATCGGGCCGCTGACTACCTGGTGAGTGCCATTGTCCACAGCGATACACAGGTCAGAGTTGCCATGGGCTTCGTTCCATTCCGCTACCGCCGTCTTCACCCGGTTCTCTGGGGCTAAGATTGCGGCCATGGCGCCGGCGCGAGGGAGCGCCCCCATCAGCGTCCCTCGGATAGAGGCAAATCGCATCCCATCTTCCAAGCTGAACACCCCAGCGGCATACGCCGCCGCTATCTCGCCCAGGCTGTGGCCCAGCACTACGCCGGGTCTAATCCCCATACTGTCCCAGAGGGCGGTGAGGGCGCACTGCAAAGCATAGACGGCTGGCTGAGTCCATGAGGGGTCGTCGAGGTCGCCCGCCGCGCCGGGCCGTCCGAACATCACGTCCAGCAGGGATGCGCCCCGCTCTTGGCGAATAATCCGGTCGCAGTGGTCCAGCACGGCGCGGGCAACCGGCTCGCTTTGGTACAGCAGCTCGCCCATGCCTACCCATTGGACGCCCTGTCCAGTGTAGGCGAATGCCACCTTCGCAGCCTTCTGTGGCTGCGACCTTTCCTCTCCCTTGGCAACGTCTTGCAGGCCTGCTCGCAGGGAGGCAACGTCGCGGAAGACCACCCCGGCTCGTTGGTCGAAGTGGCTGCGGGCTACGCTGGCGGACCACGCCATGTCGGGGAGATCTGGGTCTGCTGCAGTCGCATTGCCAGGCGATCCGTCCGTTTGCTTGTCCAGCCAGGACAGGTAGCTCGCCGCCAGATCTTGCAGGGCGGCCTCCGACTTGGCCGAGAGAGGCAGAAGCCGCGCAGGCCGTCCGGCGAACTCGTCCGAAGACGGTGTTCGACCAGCGACCAAAGCCGGTAGAGAGACGGCAACGGTGCGAGAGAGGCCAGTCGGCTCAGATATTTCCCGTCCGACCACTGAGCAGCGGCCGGGCTCTCCGTAGCCTTCAACAACAAAGTGGGCGTTAGTCCCCGACCAGCCGTAGGCGCTTATTCCCGCCCGGGGAGGACGGTCAGGGTGGAGCGGCCACTGCGTTAATTCGGAGACTATCTTCACCGGAAGGCTGTCCCAGTCCACGCGAGGGTTGGGGTTCCGGAAGTGCAGATGCTTAGGGACCGCCCCATGCTGCATAGACAGCACGACTTTAATCAGACCGGCAACTCCGGCTGCCGGCTCCAGGTGGCCGATGTTCGTCTTTACCGATCCGACCAGCAGGGGGGAGTCTGCACTCCTACCTTCGCCGTACGCGGCGGCGGCGGCGTTCAACTCAATAGGGTCGCCCACTTCCGTGCCCGTCCCGTGGGCCTCCAGGTAGTCTACTTCCCACGGAGCGACCCCGGCCCGCAACAGCGCTTCACTAATCACGCTTGCCTGGGCCTGTTCGTTGGGCACCGTCATACCGGCACTGGTCCCGTCCTGGTTTAGCGCGGAGCCCAGGATCACGCCCCAGATCCGGTCGCCGTCGGACTCCGCGTCGCTGAGCCTCTTCAGTACAACCATCCCGCACCCCTCGCCACGGACGAAGCCGTTGGCTGAGGCGTCGAAGGCCTTGCACTGGCCGTCAGGAGACAACATCCGGGCGTTGCCACGCAGCTCGGTTAGCCGACCGGAAAGAATCGCCTGTACCCCACCGGCCAGGATCAGATTGGCCTCGCCCCGTTGCAGGGCGGAGATTCCCTGGTGCATTGCCACCAGGGATGATGAACAGGCGGTGTCGACCGCCATGGCGGGCCCTTCCAGTCCTAGCGCATAAGCAACCCGACCGGCTGCAGTATTCAGGGAAGTGCCGCTGACGGCATAGAGGCTGGTAGTAGCCTCGGCGGTCTGAGTGGAATTCAAGTTGATGAAGCGGTAATCCATGTTGCTGATGCCGATGTAGACCCCGGTGCGGCTGCCCTTTAGCCGTTCAGGGTCTATGCCCGCGTCCTCAAGGGCCTGCCAACTCGTTTCCAACATCATGCGCTGCTGTGGGTCCAGCAACTCGGCCTCAACCGGCGAAATGCGGAAGAACTCCGCATCGAACAGGTCAATCCCTTCAATGAATGCCCCGAACCGGCAGGCGTCGTTTTGAACTTCAGGGTTTGGGTAAAGCTCACCGACGCGCCCGATACCTGAGCCGGGTACGCCTTCCGTAATCGCGTTGCCGCCGGACTCTAGCAGCCGCCAGAAGGCGGCCAAATCGGGCGAGTTAGGGAACCTGCAAGCCATACCCACAATGGCGATGGGTTCTCCGGCATGGTCGCGATTCCTGTTCCCGTTCCTGTTTTCCGCGGAGGGGTTTCTCGCCGTCATCGGTCGTTCCTCTGTACTGTCTGTCTCGTTAGTAGGGGGAATTATATACCAAATTACCCCAAACGCTTGAAACCGCGCCCTAAGCCCTATAGGGTTTGCGCTGGACTCCTTGTCAAAAGTCTCATGCCAGCATTGGTTTGCGATATGCGGGTTGTGGCATACCCGTGCCCTCTAAGTGGCTCGCAAACCAGGGGCGGCGGCTTTTGACAAGGAGTAGCCATAACCTTTTGCCACTGGAGGGCTTTTTATGTTCAAGTTTCTACCGTTCCTACTGCTAGTTATCCTATTGCTCGGCTGTACAGGGCCACAAGGCGCACAGGGCATCCAGGGTCCGCAAGGCGAGCGCGGAGACCAGGGCGTTCAGGGCGAACGCGGCGAGCAAGGAGAAAGAGGATTGCAGGGTGCTCAGGGAGCGCAGGGCATTCAAGGGGAGCAGGGCGAGCGCGGGGAACAAGGCCCTCCCGGCAGGCAAGGCCCACAGGGAATACAGGGTCCGCAAGGCGAGCCAGGTAGCCAAGGCGAGCAAACGTCGTTAGCCAGCGTAGTTACAGCTACCCGCCCCTCCGTTGTCTGCGTACAGACATATATAGCCGCTGATGGGGGATGGAGTTACTGCGCTACGGGCTTTTACGTTGATGAGCGCGGGGCTGTGTTGACTGCCGCCCATGCGGTAGAGGGTGTCGAGAGAATTAGAACTACCGATGCTGCCAATCGTTCCTACTCGTACAGCGTCAGCTCCACTGCGCGCGACGGTATTGACGCTGTGCTGTTGCGGCCAGATGGCACACTTGGGCACTCCACACCTCCGCTTGCCTTTTCCTATCCTTCGGGAGCCCAACAAGGCGCGCCGGTTGTAATGCTGGGCTACCCATCTAACGCAGGGCGAGGCGACGTGCTTCTTGTAACCAGCGGAGTGCTCTCCGGCTCTTATAGAATGGACATCGAGAATAGGTACAGCCGAGCACTAATCAACTACCCGCTATACCATTTCCTCGATATGTTTGGCACGTATGGCAGTAGCGGAGCGCCAGTGCTAAACACGGCAGGAGAGGTGCTGGGTATGTTTACTCATTTTGAGTTTAACGTGTCTCCCGACGATAGTGTAGGCGGTTTCAGTTTCGCGCTAGATATTAGGCAATCGGCAAGGGAGGTACTCCCATAGATGCTCAAACACTTGATATTTGTCGCCATAGCTTTGACACTCCTGGGGTGCGCGGCCCCTACGCCGACAGCCACGCCCACTGCAACGGCAACACCTAGCCCAACTGCAACGCCGACATATACCCCAACACCTAGACCGACAGCTACCCCCACACCGATACCAGGGCCTTTCATAGAGATCAGGGATGGATGGGGCTACAGGGTGGTGGAGAGTGCTGGCGGCTATAAGGTGGGAGACACCTACAAGACATTTTCAGGCGGCAGTCACACAGTAGGCAAGGTACTGCTCTTTGAAGACCCCGCTGGCAAGAATTTCAAAGGGGAAGACATGATAGCCGACCACGGATGCCCAGCGTCTACCAGCTTCTATGGCGGCTGGTATGGCTGGAAGACGTGGGACAACAGGACTGTAACCGATGGGCCTGGCGCGGGCTGGCAGAAACTCCCGCACGCCGGGGCGGTATATTGCCTAAAGTAAGGCGAGGCTGTGAAATGACTACTCAGAATCCAGACGAAATAGACCAGCAGGCCATACTAGACCAATGGGCCGTGTACATCATGGAACGGCTGGATGCCGGCCACTCGCGGACGGCTGTTCAGATGGGCTTGGTGGATGCAGGCTTTACGCCGAGCGACGCTGCTTCCTTTGTGGAGTACGTTGCAAGAGAGTACAAAGCCCATAAGAGACGCGACGGCATCAGATCAGTCATCTTTGGCGGCATCCTGATAGCCGCAGGCGTGGGGATCACGGTATTCACCTATTCCAACGCCGAGCCAGGCGGTATGTACTTGGTGGTGTGGGGTCTGCCGATATGGGGAGCCTGGAAGCTGATCAACGGGGTCGCTAAGTTATAGGCGGCTAAAGTGGACTGCGGGGGCAGATTGTATATAATTCCCCAAAGTAGCTTATGGAGGTCTCTCCGTAGGGGGTGGTCATAGCTACAGTCGCGATAGAGGAACGACTTGCCAGAATAGAGGCGACTCTACCGCACTTGGCATCCTCAAATCCCTGGAAGTCAGGATGTACGGGGTGATGGTCGCGGTAGTCAGCGCCGGTGTGGCATTCCTAAAGCTGACCGGGACGTGAGCAATGCGTTACGCGGTCTTCTTCATTCTGATTCTAGTGCTTGCCTCATGCAGAGCGCCAGCACAGCCCGCGCCTACCGCTACGCCGGATGCCACTGCCGCTGCGGAAGTGGCAAAAGCGGCTGAGGTTGTCGACCAGTTCAGGAGAGCGGGGGTCCAGACATTCCAGGATATCCTCGCCCTGGAAGATTCGGCGGGGGTAGAGTTCATGGACACCGTCTGTAGAGTATCGAGGAGGGAGTATGTGCCCGATCTCTACCCAATGGCACTGACCGTAGATACCAACGAGTTCTTTGCCATTCGGAACTACTGCCTTGGAACCCGATGGGACAGCTATACGTGCATAGGGTGTAGCAAGGCCGAAAAGATCGCAAGGGTCAGAAGAGTGGCACTGGCAAATCCAGAGATGGAACGGGATGAAGTGCAGATATGGAATGACCGGCCGAGACCCATCGCCTTTTATGCGGCTTCCTAGCCTGGATTCCGCTTTGCAAAAACCAGTATGCACGGCGTAGGCACGAAAAGCACGTCTATTCTGTACTTCCCTCTATGTAACGGGCTTAATTGTTCCATGTCCACTTGTCTGCTACAATTCGCTCTGTGTAGCCATAGCTACTAATGTTGCAGTATGGAGGACATCTCCTCCGCCAGAGCGTATATGAAGCTGCACGAATACCAAGCCAAGTCGATTCTCTCAGGTTACGGCATGACCGTACCTCGCAGCGGCGTTGCCACCACACCCAGTGAAGCACGCGATGTAATGCGCAACCTGGGCAGGCCCGCCGTGGTAAAGGCCCAGGTGCATGCCGGGGGCCGCGGCAAGGGAGGCGGCATCAAACCGGTCAGGACCGCGGAAGAAGCGGAGGACGCCGCCGCCGCCATTCTGGGCACCCGGCTGGTAACGCCTCAAACGGGAAGCGCCGGAGCCCCGGTAAGCATGGTTATGGTGGAAGAGGCCCTGGAAGTTGAGCAGGAGCTGTATGTTGGAATAGTTGTAGACGCTACCGCTCGGGCGCCCGTGGTCATCGCCAGCAGCGCCGGAGGCATGGAGATTGAGGAGATAGCCCGCGATCACCCCGATCTCATCCTGAGAGAGGTGGTGGAGCCGACGGTAGGTTTGCGAGCCTACCAAGGACGCCGTCTTGCCGCGGGAATGGGACTGCCCTCCAACCTGGCGAATACCATAGCCGACCAGGTGATTCGCTTGTATCGCGCGTTCATAGCCAATGACTGTACGCTGGCAGAGATCAATCCCATGGCGATAACCAAAAGCGGCCAGGTAGTTGTCATGGACGCCAAGATAACCATGGACGATGACGCCGCTTTCCGCCAGTTGGATATGCCCGGCCTGCGTGACTGGAGCCAGGAAGAGAGGCTGGAGGCCAAGGCGGGGCAGGCCGGTATAGCTTATGTCAAACTCAACGGAGAGGTCGGATGCCTGGTGAACGGCGCCGGGCTGGCCATGGCCACCATGGACACCATCAAAGAGGGCGGATGCGAGCCGGCGAACTTCCTGGACGTGGGCGGCGGCGCAGAGCCCATCCGCGTGGCCGAGGCTATGGGAATCATTCTGGCCGACCGGCAGGTGACAAGCGTACTGGTAAACGTCTTTGGCGGCATTGCACGCTGCGACGACATTGCGGAGGGCATTGTTAGAGCCGTGCCGGAGAGCCGTAGAGAGTTGCCCATAGTGGTCCGATTCCTGGGCACCAACAAAGACGAAGGCACTCGCATTCTTCAGGAATCCGGGCTCAATACCTATTTTGTAGACAGCCTTGCAGAGGCTACGAAAGTCCTTAAGGAGATGCGCTCAGCATGAGCATCCTGGTAGATAAGAACTCTCGCATCTTGGTGCAGGGCATCACCGGCAAGCAGGGCACATTCCACTCCATGCAGATGCTGGAGTACGGCACCAACATTGTGGCCGGTGTGACCCCGGGAAGGGGCGGCCTCAAGTTCCAGGAAGCGGTGCCCGTCTTCGATGCAGTGGAGACGGCGGTGAAGCAGACCGGCGCCGATACCTCGATAATCTTCGTGCCCGCTCCCGGCGCAGCCGACGCCATACTGGAGGCCGCCGACGCCGGAATATCGCTGGCCATCTGCATTACGGAGGGCGTGCCAGCCTTGGACATGGTGAACGTGCTGCGATCCCTGCCGGAATCCGGCATGCGCATCATTGGCCCAAACTGTCCTGGCGTCATCTCTCCCAGCCACCGTTGCCGTGTGGGCATCATGCCGTCCGAGATACACATGCCGGGCAACGTAGGCGTCGTCTCCCGCAGCGGAACGCTCACCTACGAAGCGGTCAACGCCCTGACCCAGGCGGGCATCGGTCAGTCGACCTGCGTGGGCATTGGCGGCGACCCCCTGGTGGGCACCAGCTTTGTAGACGTACTGGCCATGTTCCAGGAAGACCCCGAGACGGAAGCGGTGGTGCTGATAGGAGAGATTGGCGGCAACCGTGAGCAGGAAGCGGCGGAGTTCATCAAGAAGGGCGGTTTCACCAAGCCGCTGGTTGCCCTGGTGGCGGGCCGCTCCGCGCCGCCGGGCAAGCGAATGGGCCACGCCGGGGCCATCATCACGGGCAATGCGGCCACCGCATCCGACAAGATACGCGCCCTCTCCGATGCGGGCGCTACCATAGCCGCCACAGTGGAAGACGTAGGCGCCGTTATGAACGGCGTGCTGTCGGTGAACAGGGTGTAGCCCTAAGCTCCCTTCACCCCCATCTCAACTTTCCCCCATCAAGGGGAAGAGGTTTGGTTGCCCCACCCGGCCGCCAGATTGCCACGCTGCGCTTGCAATGACCCTTCGGCTGGGCTCAGGGCAGGCTCCCCCACGCCATCAGATTGCCACGCCCCGATACAATCGGAGCAGGTTTCAATCTCCTTCTCCCTGCAGGACGGCGGCTTGGGGCACCTGGATCACACTGGTGCGCAGCCAGACTCCGGCGGGCATGTCGGCGGGCAGGAAGCGGATGTCAGGGGAGATCGCCTCTCCGCTGGCGGAGAGGAATCCCAACTCAGTCCGTCCGTCGGCCAGGCGGCGGGCGCGAATCCTGCCGATGGTGCCTTCGCCGACCTCAACGTCCGTGCTGACGCTCCACCCGTCGACCGGAGAATCGGCGGTCAGGTAGCGCATGGCTGGCAGTACTTGTCGGCCGCCGGAGAGCTCCACGCCAAGCTCGATGCGGTCGTCGTCGTCCATCCTGGCGATGATGCGCAGCCGGTGCGGCGTCGGCGCGAGCGCCGGGGGTGCGGGCAGCTCGTATCCCAGGACAGAGAGGATCTCACTGTCGCCGGCGATGGATAGGGTGTTCAGGAACTGGGCGTTATCATCGTCGACGTCCGTCACCGAGCAGAGGGTGGCGTCGATGGCCGAGCCGTAGACGGGCAGGGCCACGCGCATCTCGGCGTCGGCAGCCAGCAACTCATGGATATCTTCTCCCTCCTCCTCCAAGACAGTCGTGAGGGCCGTCATACTGGCACGGCAGGACGCCCGTTGCGCCAGGTCGTTTGCCATAGCCAAGACTTCCGGATCGTCCCATCCCGTCTCGGCGGCGCGGGCAGCCCTCACGATTTTGCCGGCGGTCATCGCAGGCGAGATGATCGACTCGGTGTAGGCAAGCTGGGAGTGGAGGGCGACGGCCTGCTCCAGCGAAATAGGGGTTCCTTCCTGAACCTGTTCTTGGAGGGCTGTCCAAGAGTCTGCCAGAGAGGCGTATCTGGCGGATGACGTCCTCGCGGCGTTGAGGAGCAAGCGCTCGACGGCTACCGGACTGACGATCTGCCCTTCGGCCACCGACTCTGCGAAACCCGAATCAGCGATAGCGCTGGCGTACTGGTCCGCGAACAGCTTGAACAGAGTGTCTGATGATGGGTGGGCCACGTTGACCGGCTCAATCCATCTCGCCGCCTCCAGAGAGGCGATAGAGGGACGTTGGAAGACGCCATCTAGCATCCGGGTCTGCACACCGGCGGCATAGATGGCCTTGGCGCGCGTTGAGTCGGGCACTTCGGCGTCGGGGTCTGATACCAGGGACACGGTGGTTGTCACCATGCCTTCGTCGTCCGCCTCCGAGGACACTTCATATTCAGCTTCGTCCACTTCGACCGTGACCTGGTCGAAGGCAAAGGAGCTGAGGACCATGAGATTCCGCCAGAGGCCGTGGAACCCGACCTCTTCGTCTTGGTAGTCGTACGTAACGACTCCGACGAAGACCCAGGTGGGCCCAGGTCTGTAGAAGGTCACCTCCATCGGCGGCAACTCATCGATGGCTGCACTTGCGTCTATTGCCACTTCGGGGCCGGAGTGGTAAGCGACTCCGGCCTGCCATAGCCCGGCCGACGCGGGGACCTGGCCGACGGTCTCGAAGACGCGAGGTCCAACCACGTAGACCTGCGCACTGCCGCCTACGGCAGCCAGGTCGCCTCCACCCAGGTTGCTCACACGGTAGTTGACCGGGAAGGGTTCGCCGGCGACCACGGAGTCCGGAGTATGGGTCTCTTCGATCTTCAACTTGAATCTCTGCTGCGCCGCTTCTTCGTCCACGATTTGAACGATGAGGGTGAAGTCGGAAGCCAGCGGCTGGTAGTCGCGCTCAAGGTAGGTGGTGGCCTCAATGAGATAGGCGCCCGGTTGCAGGTAGCGCTCGATGCGTGCGTTACGCCGCTCTCCGCCGTCGTCATTGGCGCCGATCACCCCGGCAGAGGGCGAGATCAATGAGAGGACGGGGTCGCCGTTGTCCGACTTAAGGTCGATGAGAACGCGGTTACTTTGGGACAGGGTAAACAGGTAGCGGTGCGCGGGGTGTTCCGGGACGAAGCCCGAACCGCAGGTGTCGAGCGTCCAGGAGCCGGTTGCCGTGAGGTCTACGCCCGGTTCTAATGCGCCGAGATTGACCGGATCACAGCCGGCGACGCGGCTGACGGAGAGAGAGAAGTCCGCTGCTCCGCGCCCGCGCCCACCTACCGTAGTGGCCTCGACCTGATATATGCCCGGGGCGAGGTCACGCTCGATGCGGGCATCGAGGCCAGCACCGCCGTCGTCGTTGTCGGTGATACGGCTACCGTCTTCGGCCAGGAGGTAGAGGTAAGAATCGGCCTCGTCAGAGGATAGACCTATCCTGATGCGTCCACCCTCGACCAGTTCGAAGCGGTAGTTGTGCGCGTCGCTGTCGGCGAAGAAGCGAGAGTCGCAGTCATTGGTCGTCCAGCGTCCGTCCGCGCTCAGTTGAGCATCAGCCTCAGCGCTGAGGACGCCCAGGTCCGTCGCCTCGCACGATGCGGACTGTGCGCCCGCAGTAGGAGTCCCATTTATGGACAGGGTTAACAGAATCAGCAGGGCAAGAGCGCTAACCGCTGCCAGGGAGCGGAGTCCAAGGGCGGCCAGAAGGGTTGCCTTGGGGGTAGGGTAGCTAAGCATGGAGGGCCTCCAAATGCGAGTATCTTGTTTCAGGCGTGAGAACGAAAGCGATTATAGCACTATGAGACATGGTCTCTAGTTGCGTACACTTCTAAAGACGCAGGGAGTGGGAAATTCGGCTGGGTTTTGGATGGGGCTGCAAAGCCAGTACGACCTGGAAGTTGCCGAGGACCGTCTATCTCATAAACTGGCTCTGGTGGCGGCTCACTCATCAGTATAACCCCGGGTCACCCCCATCCCCGCATCAAGTGAGGGCGCTCACAGTCCCAGGATGTTCCCCTTGTCGTCCACGTCCAACTGGCGCGGGGAGCCGGGCAGGCCCGGCATGGTGAGTATGCTCCCGGCGATGGGGTAAATGAACCCGGCTCCAATGGACGCCCTCACGTCGGAAATCTGAAAGGTGTAGTCGGACGGTCTCCCCTTCAGGGAGGGCAAGTGGGAGATGGAGAGAGGAGTCTTGGCCATGCAAACCGGCAGGCCGCCCCATCCCAACGCCTCATATTGCCGCAGCTTTCTCCGGGCCGTCGCATCCCAACGGACGTCCCTTGCGTTGTACACCTTGCGGGCAAGGGTTTCCATCTTCTCCCGTACCGGAGCGTCTTCGGGATAGAGATAGGTCACCTCGCTGTCTTGGGCCGCCGCTCCGACGACCGCTTCGGCCAGCTCCACGGCCCCTTCGCCGCCGTCGGAGAAGGCCGTGCTCTTTGCCGCGGCGAATGCCCCGGCGTCCAGTGCGGCCTGTCGCACCAGGTCCAGCTCTCCCTGGGTATCAGAGGGAAAGGCGTTCACGGCCACGACCACGGGAATTCCGAAGGAGTTGCCAATTCCGATGTGATGTTCCAAGTTGGGCATTCCCCGCCGCACCGCATCTTCGTCCGGTGTGTCCAGGTCCCGCAGTGGAACGCCTCCATGGAACTTGAGCGCGCGCACGGAAGCCACCAGCACGGCGGCCCTGGGCTTCAGCCCGCCGGCGCGGGTCTTGATGTGCATGAACTTTTCAAACCCCAGGTCGGACCCAAACCCGGCTTCGGTGAGAACGTAGTCCACGTAGCCCAAGGCAAGCCGGTCGGCTAGAATGGAGCTGCAACCGTGGGCTATGTTGCCAAAGGGGCCGGTGTGCACCAGTACGGGCTGCCCCTCCGTGGTCTGCACCAGGTTGGGTTGTATGGCGTATCTGAGCAGCGACATCATGGAGCCGACGGCTCCCACGTCCTGAGCGGTGACGGGCTGCCTGTCCCGGTTGAAGCCGACCACCATCCTGCTCAGCCGCGACCTCAGGTCTTCCAGGCTTTGGGACAGAGCCAGAACGGCCATTATCTCTGACGCGGTGACTATGTCGAAGCCGGTCTGCCTCAAGGGGGCATTGGCGGAGCCGCCGATGCCGGTGACTATGTCCCTGAGAGCCCTATCTTCAACGTCGGTGACCCTGCGCCACGTGGAGTCGGTTGGACCGAAGCCGGGGATCAGGTTTCGTTGAGTTGCGTTGTCGGTGAGAGCGGCAAGGAGGTTGTGGGCCGAAGCTACGGCGTGAGCGTCACCTGTGAAGTGAACGTTTACCTCGTCCTGGGGTTCCACCAGGCAGGCGCCGCCTCCGGTGCCTCCTCCCTTGATGCCGAAGATAGGCCCAAGAGACGGCTCTCTGAGAGTAGCCGCGACACGTTTCCCCAGCTTGCCCATTCCCTGGGCCAACCCCACTGTCGTAGTCGTTTTTCCTTCACCAAGCGGCGTCGGAGTGATTCCCGTTACCACAATCAGGTTGTCCTGATGCGCATCCGTCTTTATTGCGTCCAGCGCCAGCTTGGCCTTGTACTTCCCGTATGGGATGACAAAATCGGGGCTAATGCCCATTGCGTCCGCGATCTCTGCTATAGGCTTCATATCTTTCTCTCATCCCTTTCGCACATTTAAGGTGCTCTTGGCTGGGTTGGCCGCCGTTTTGAGATTATCCTATCCATAGGGGGGTGGAATCAACTCGAATCACGCCATGGGATATTTTGCTTCGGTTGACATTTACTCCGGCGCCCCGTTACGGTTACGAGCACAACCCGTTGAGACCGGTCTAGGAACAACTTCCATGTCGATAAAGCTGTCCAAAACCCTGAAGGACAAACCGAGCGCCTCCGCAGTCGCTCCGTCCATTCGGGAATACGAAGAAAGCTTCAGGATAGCCAAGGACGGCGCATTGGAGAACCAAGACATCGCTGATAGGAAGGTCAGCGATATCTACTATGACCTGGTTACGGATTTCTACGAATACGGATGGGGCAGGTCCTTCCACTTTGCGCCTCGTGTTCCCGGAGAGAGCTTTAAGGAGTCACTTGTCCGGCACGAGCGCTATTTGTCTGACGCTCTTGGGCTAAGACCCGGGATGGTCGTAGCCGACATAGGCTGCGGTGTTGGCGGGCCGTTGTTGGAGATTGTCCGTTGTTCCGGCGCAAAAATCGTCGGCGTAAACAGCAATGGCTATCAACTGGAACGCGCTCGGAGATTTACAGAGGAAGCGGGACTGGCGCATTTGGCCGAGTACCTACATTGCGACTTCCTGCACGCCGATGCTCCGGACGAGTCGTTCGACGCGGTGTACGACATCGAGGCAACTTGCCATGCGCCGGACAAGCTCAGCATCTATAGAGAGGTATTTCGTCTGCTGAAGCCGGGCGGGGTCTTCGGCGGTTACCAATACTGCTTAACTGACCGCTTCGACGCTCAGAATCCCCTCCACCTCAAGATCAAAGCCGACATCCAGCAGGGAGGCGCCCTGCTAGTTATCGACGATCCGCAAACAGTGAACGACGCCCTTCGGTCGGTGGGGTTCGAGGTGCTGGAAACGCGAGACCTCTCAGTGCAAACAGGTCCGTCGATTCCCTGGTACCAACCGCTGGCCGGTTCAGGTATCTCCTTTGCCAGCTTCCGCAGTTCACGGATAGGACGGTTTGTCACTCACAATACGCTGAGAGCGCTTGAGACGCTCCGCCTAGCCCCGAAAGGAACCGTCCGCGTATCGGAGACCTTGAATCTCTGCGCGTCAGCCATGGTCGAGGCGGGCCGGCTGGGCATCTTCACGCCAATGTACTTCATCCACTCCCGCAAACCGGACTAGTGGGGTCGCTATCCGTGGCCTCCTCCAGGAGCGGAGGGGGTTTAGATGTGATATGATGCGCTGGTCGGTGGCTCTAGCGACGACCCCTATGCTCCCCAAGCAGGGAGAAGGGAGGCTTTTTGGGCATGTGTAGCAGCATTCCATTCGTCCAACCCCGACGACCCAGCCCAACCACGTTTATTCGCACCTCCCTACTCCAAGTCCCTCTCGTTTCCCTAAAGAGGCGGAAAGGACTTATACTCACCTCCCATGACGAACACTGAACGGACAACCGGAAGCATGGCACGGCGGCACGACCTGGACGCGCTAAGGGCGTTCGCTATGCTATTAGGCATTGTGCTGCACGGGGCGCTGGCGTTCATACCCGGCGCGTGGGCGGTCACCGATGCGTCAGTGGAGGGCGACGGGACGCCGTTCGCACTGCTCACCGCGGCAATACACGGCTTCCGCATGCCGGTCTTCTTCCTGATGAGCGGCTTCTTCACGGCTATGCTGTTGCGGCAGCGCGGGCTGCGGTCGCTGGTGCGGCATAGGGCGCAACGCATCCTGCTGCCGCTGGTGATTGCCATGTTCGCCGTGATCCCGCTGACCTGGATTGCCTGGGGCTACGCGGCGGGCACTTCCGAGACAGACGACGGCGACACCGCCGGAGTTGAAACCCCGGCGGAGGACGACGTTTGGCAGGCTGCGAAGCGGGGCGACGTTGCCGCGCTGGAGCGTTTTGCGGCAGAGGGAGCGTCGTTGGACGATCCCGAACCGGACTCAAGCACGACACCCCTGGGTTGGACGGCGTTGCACGGCCATGTGGCCGCGGCGAAGTGGCTGCTGGACAACGGCGCGGAGGTCAACGCGCTCAATGGTGACGGGAGCACGGCGCTGCACTCGGCGGCGTTCATGGGCCAGGCGGAGATCGTCCAGCTGATGCTGGAGCGCGGCGCGGACCCCAATGCCAAACACCCCAATGGCGCCCTTCCCATCCACAGCAGCCGCGCCGACCCTGGGACTACAGCGTACTACGTGGGTTTGCTCGGACTATCGTACGACCAGGCGACGCTGGATGCTGGACGCAAGAAGGTTGGGGAACTCCTAACCGAAGCGATGGAGCGGCCAAAGCCGGTGGCTGCGGCGGGGGAGGAGGTCAGCCCCGCCGATGAGCGAACGGACGCGGCGGGCGGAGTGGCGCCGTACCGCGGCGACCCGGATGCGGACGTGGACAAAGGCAAGGGTTTGATCGTGCCGTGGTACTGGGACATGCTGTACGCGAGAGATTGGGGCGGGCTGTTCACCTATGACGTGTTCAGCCACCTCTGGTTCCTCTGGTATCTCGTCTGGCTGGCGGGGGCGTTCATCCTGGCGGCGTGGGTCGTGCGACGGCTGGGCGTGCGGCTGCCGAGACTGCCGGAGCGGCTGGTGGTGACGCCGGCGCTCTACCTGTGGGCCGTGCCGGTGACGATGGCGACGCAGTACTTTATGGGTGTTGAGGGGCAGTTCCCGGTGTTCGGAGCGGACACGTTCACGGGGCTCCTCCCGGCGCCGCACGTGCTGCTCTACTACGCTGTATTCTTCGCCTTCGGCGCGATATACTTCGCGCACAACGAGGGCGGAGCACGGATTGGTCGTTGGTGGCAAGCGACGCTGCCGCTAGCGCTGATTGTGTTCCTGGCGGGCGCGGTGCTGACGTTCCCCGAAGAGGGCGGCACGGCGCAGGGCTGGGCGCGCGCAGGTTCATTGTTCTTCCAGGCTGCCTACGCCTGGATGATGACACTGTGCCTGATGGGACTATTCCGCGCCGTGCTGGGAGAGGGAAACGCGCGTGTGCGCTATCTTTCGGACGCTTCATACTGGCTGTACCTGATGCATCTGCCGCTGATCATTGCGTTGCAGGGTGTGTCGCAGGACTGGTTGCTGCCCTCGGTCGTGAAGCTGGTGTTGCTGGTGGCGGCTACGTCGGTCGTCCTGCTGCTCATCTACGAGTGGGGAGTGCGTTACACGCCCGTAGGTAGGCTGCTCAATGGGAAGCGCGTGCGGGTGAGGCCCGCCGAGGCTTGACCGTGCCCACATGTAGTAGGGTGTAGTACAATACGCTTGTTTGGCAATTTGAAGAGAGTCCCTATACACACGTGATTGAATATTCAGCATATCCCGCCTGTGCGGTTGCCCATACAGCCGACTGCATGGCCTCCCTCATCTTCCCGGTGATGACGGGCAACACCTTTTCAGGAGACGTATCTTGACCGAAAAGCTGGCCCGTTTCAGCGCGCGAAAGCCCTACCTGGTGCTCGGCATCTGGCTTGTGCTCCTGCTCATTGGCGGCGCGCTGGCCGTGGACGGCGAGATTGCCCCCGGCCACCAGTTTGTCGACGTCATCGACGTGGCGACGACCACGGAGCTACGCCTCAGCGGCGACGCGGAGTCGAGCCGGGCGGAGGCGCTGCTGGAGGATAGGCTCCGCGGTCCCCAGCCGTTGCGTGAGTTCGTCATCGTACAGTCCGAATCGCTGACCGTGAACGATCCCGTCTTCCAGGCGAAAGTGGAGAGAGTGTACGGCGACTTGGCCGCGCTGGGCGGCGACGTCCTCACCCCGGGGCCGAACTTCTACAACACCACCGACATCCTGACGCGGCAGGGACTGGCGTCCCAAGACGGCCGCACCACCATAATGCTCATGGAGATGGCGGGCGACTACGAGGACTCCGTGAAAAACGTGGCGCAGGTGCTGGAGGTAGTGGAACACGCGGACGAGGAGGACGGCTTCCGAGTGCTCGTGATCGGGGACGCCAGCGTGGCCCACGAGCAGAACGAACTCGCCGAGACGGACCTGCGGCAGGGAGAGCGAGTGGGCATCCCGGTTGCTCTGCTCATTCTGGTGGTGCTCTTCGGAACGGTCGTAGCGGTCATAATGCCCATCGGACTGGCCATAGTATGCATAGCCATTGCACTTGGCATCGCTGCGCTCATCGGGCAGGCGTTCGAGTTGGTCTTCTTCGTATCGCTGATGATCATCATGATCGGCCTGGCCGTGGGAATCGACTACTCGCTGCTCATCATCTCCCGCTTCCGCGACGAGCTGGCGAATGGCTTGGACAAGACCGAGGCCATCGCGCGGGCCGGTGCCACGGCGGGCCGGACGGTGCTGTTCAGCGGCCTGACCGTGGTCATTGCCCTCTGCGGGATCCTCATCGTGCCCTTCTCCTTCTTCCAGTCGCTTGGCCTGGGGGCCATCCTGGTGGTGCTCGTCTCTCTGGCGGGCACGCTCACGTTCCTGCCCGCCAACCTGGCGATTCACGGCGACCGGATCAACCGCTGGCCCGTCCCCTTCTTCGGACGCCGGCTGCAACGAGCGGACCAGCCGTCCGACGGTGCCGGACACGGCTTCTGGGACCGGGTGACCTACGCCGTGATGCGCTACCCCGTGGTCAGCATCATCGCTATCAGCGCGCCCATGATAGTCATCATCCTCTTCTACTTCTTCTGGCCGGGCATCAAGACCGGCCTCAACGGCGTGGACGTCTTTCCGGAAGGGGCCCAGACCAGGGAGGCCTTCTTCGTCATAGAGGAAGCGTTCCCCTTCGGCTTCGGCGCGGTGAACCCCACCGAGATCGTCATCGACGGGGACATCCACAGCCCGGCGGTGCAGGAAGCCGTAGCCAAGCTGCTGACCTCTCTGTCCGCTCAACAGGGCGTCACCGTTGTTCCGCTCCCCACGGTCAATGAGGCGCGAGACCTGGCCCTGCTCACAGTGCTCATTCCCGGCGAGGCCAGCAGCGTTGAGACAGTGGACGTGATCACCCGCATTCGCGACGAGTATATCCCGGCGGCGTTCCAGGGAGTGGAGGCGGAAGTGCTGGTCGGCGGAACGTCCGCGATAAGCGCAGACGTGTTCGACATAGTAGAGCGGTACACCATCCCGGTATTTGCCTTCGTGCTGGGCTTCAGCTTCATCGTGCTCATGCTGGTGTTCCGCTCCATTGTCATCCCAATCAAGGCCGTCCTCATGAACCTGCTATCCGTGGGCACTGCGTACGGGATGATGGTGCTGGTGTTCCAGAGGGGGATAGGAGCAAACCTGTTGGGGTTCCAGCAAGCGGAGGTCATAGACGTTTGGATACCGCTGTTCCTGTTCTCGATTCTCTTCGGCCTCTCCATGGACTACCATGTGTTCTTGTTGAGCCGCATCCGGGAACGGTATGACCAGACGGGTGACAACGCCGAGGCGGTCGCCTACGGCCTGCGGTCGACTGCCGGGATGATCACCGGGGCGGCGCTTATCATGGTGGCGGTTTTCGGCGCGTTCGCATCGGGTAAAACCATAATCAACCAGCAGGTGGGCTTCGGTTTGGCCGTAGCCGTGATTTTGGACGCTACACTCGTACGGTCGGTGCTGGTACCGGCCAGTATGGAAGTGCTGGGCAGACGCAACTGGTATCTGCCTTCCTGGCTCCACTGGCTCCCGGACCTGCGGGTGGAACCGGAAGAGGAGCACGGCCCGGCGCGGAGTTGACCATTGGAACCTACGAAGATACCGACAGACTATATACCGGGCTATAAGGAAGCCCAAGCCATAGACCGCGAGCGGGCCGACAACTACATAGCCCACACGGTCATCGAGGATCCTTTAGCCGACGAACTGGCGGAAACCCTGGTTGCCGTTGGAGGGAGAGAGAGAAACCGTCTTCTCCAAGCCGGCATGGAAGGAGAAGAGGACGCTCTCAGAGATGCGCCGGCCATAGTGCGCAAATTCTTCGATGAAGCAAGCACTCCGCCGGACTGGGTCGACCTGGCGGGGTTCAGACCCGGCTTCCGCCTGTTTCACAGGAACTCAAATCTGGCCCTTGGCGCCATGGTGGGCGGCACCCTGGTGGAGGGCTTCTCCACCAACATCAGCAAGTCCTTCTTCATAACTGGAAGAGTGCGAGACCAGGGCGTGCGGCGGCTGCAGCAGAACAATCGCCACATGGTGGAGATATTCATACCCGGCGGCCTGGAACGGACCGGCGACGGCTGGAAGCTATCGGTCCGCATCCGCGTGATACACGCGATGGTGAGAAGGCTATTAAACAATTCCGACGAATGGGACGGCGAGGCGTGGGGAGCGCCGATCAGCGCGGCGCACGTAGGCTTTGCCATCACCGCGTTTTCGGCAAGGCTGCTGAAGCACTTGCGCGACCTGGGGGCCAAGTTCGATGACGAGGAACGGGCCAGCTTCATGCAGGTCTGGCGCTACTCCGGCTATCTGATGGGCATCCCTGAGTCCATTCTGTTCCACGACGAAGAGGATGCCCTGAAGACCTACAGAATCGGCTTGGCCTGCGAGCCTGAGGTTTCCACAGAATCGATCTCCATGGCGAACTCCCTGATCAACTCCGCTCCGCTGGTGGTGGGGATAACCGAGCCTGCTGAGCGCAGAAGCCTTTCTTCATACGTTTACCGCGTTTCCCGCGCTCTAATAGGCCCCCCCCTCGCCGACAAGCTGCAGTATCCCCACTACAACACGCTGGGAGTCCTCTGGTCGTTCCGCATGCAGAACCGCTACGATAACTTTATGAACAGGCTGTTCAAGAGCCGCAACCGGAATAACAACAAGATGGCCGCCCTGTTGGACGCTTCCGCGTTCGACGAGGGTGGCATCACCTACCGTATGCCGGACCACGTTTACGCCGAAGAGTCCCGTGAGTGGTGACCGCTCTGTCGTGTGGGGACACCTATGGAACCTACGAAAGTACCGACAGACTACATTGAGGGCTATAAGGAAGCACTAGCCATAGACCGCGAGCGGGCCAAAAACTACATGGCCCACATGGTCATTGGAGACCCTTTGGCCGACGAGCTGGCGGACACCCTGGTTGCCGTTGGAGGGAGAGAGAGGGCCCGCCTCCTCCAAGCCGGCATGGACGGACAGCAGGACGCTCTCCGAGACGCTCCGGCCGCGGTGCGCAAGTTCTTTGATGAAGCGAGCACTCCGCCGGATTGGGTCGACTTGGCGGGGTTCAGACCCGGCTTCCGCCTGTTTCACAGGAACTCCAATCTGGCCTTGGGGGCAATGGTGGGCGGCACCCTGATAGAGGGCTTCTCCACCAACATCAGCAAGTCCTTCTTCATAACGGGAAGACTG
Organism: Dehalococcoidia bacterium; assembly: GCA_965220545.1. GTDB lineage: Bacteria > Chloroflexota > Dehalococcoidia > Lucifugimonadales > QGNO01 > DAOUJH01. The sequence continues at coordinate 447,842 of CBDCQF010000010.1, read as the reverse complement.
TGGGAACAGGGTGTGCGAAGGCTGCGGCAGAACAACCGCCACATGGTGGAGATATTCATACCCGGGGGCCTGGAGCGAAACGGCGACGGCTGGAAGCTATCCGTCCGCATCCGCGTGATCCATGCTATGGTCAGACGCCTACTAAAAAATTCCGACGAATGGGACGCCGAGGCGTGGGGAGCGCCGATAAGCGCGGCGCACGTGGGATTTGCCATCACCGCATTTTCGGCAAGGCTGCTGGAGCACTTGCGCAACCTGGGGGCCAAGTTCGATGACGAGGAACGGGCCAGCTTCATGCAGGTCTGGCGCTACTCCGGCTATCTGATGGGAATCCCTGAGACTATTCTCTTTCACGACGAAGAGGATGCCCTGAAGACCTACAGAATCGGATTGGCCTGTGAGCCCGGGACTCCTATAGAGTCGGTCTCTATGGCGAACGCCCTGATCAACGCCGCTCCGCTGGTTGTGGGGATAACCGAGCCTGCTGAGCGTAGAAACCTTGCCTCATACGTGTACCGCGTTTCCCGCGCGCTAATAGGGTCTTCCCTCGCCGACAAGCTGCAGTATCCCTCCTACCCCACGCTGGGAGTCCTCTGGCTGTTCCGCATGCAGAACCGCTACGATAACTTCATGAACAGGCTGTTCAAGGGCCGCAACCAAAAGAGTAACAAGATGGCTACCCTGTTGGGCGCTTCGATGTTCGACGAGGAGGGCATCACCTACGAAATGCCCGACCACGTCTACGACGAAGAGTCCCGCTGGTGGTGACGGCAGTGCAAGAGGCCGCCACCTAGAGACGCTCATATCACGGGGTCGGGGCGCCGGACAATGATGGCGGTTTCCCAGCTCCAACAGCCGCTTTGACGTCCGGCCCGTCCATGCAACGCTTGTCGGCAACTGGCAAAGCGTGGTAAAAACATCATGTGCCAGTCCTGCCCGCTTGCCGCAGATATGTAGAGAGCGGAGTTCAACTGTGAGTTAAGAGGCTTATGGACATCAACGACTTCCTCCCCAGCGGATTGAACGTGTACGACGCCATAGACCTGTTGCGTCCGGTGGCGGTGTACATCATAGGCATGGCGGTGTATGCCGTCTTCGTCTTCAACTTCTACAGGTTTGTCGCTACAAGAGACATGTTCCAGATAGACCTGTCCAAGTATGAAGAGTCCCGTTTTCGCTGGGTGCGCGCCTTTCTTCAAGTGGTAATGTACGTAGTCAAGTACCTCATTGTGTTTCCCGTATTCGCCTTCTTCTGGTTCGCTGTTCTCACGTTGATACTTATCTTTCTTTCCAAAGATCAGTCCTTTACGGAAGTACTGTTGATGGCGCTGGCCACGGTAAGCACCATCCGCGTGACCTCTTACTACAACGAGGCCCTGTCCACGGACCTGGCGAAGATTCTTCCCTTTGCCGTCCTGGGTATATTTCTCATCGACACCTCCTTCTTCTCCGTCTCAGACTCTCTGGACAAACTGCTGGAGGCCGAGAGCTACACGGAGAACATCCTGTACTACCTGGCGTTTCTCATCCTGTTGGAGTTTGCGTTGCGTGTTATCTTGTGGGTCTTCAAGCTGCTCCGCACGGTGGGGAGAGCACTGATCAACAAGCCCGCTTCCGAATAGAAAGTTGCGCCCTTGCTTGCTAGGCTCAGTTTTCCGGCGCGTAGTATGATACTTTAACCAAGTCCTATGCTCAGGAGGTGAGCGCCACGGCAGCACAGGCAGGAAACCCGCGATACGAAGGACATGAGAATCCCCCGATTCTCCTGTCTTTGGGTCACGGCGCTCAATTCAGCCTGATGGCTGCGGCCACCCTGCTGGTGACGCCGGTAATCGTGGCCAACGCATCGGATCTCGGTGAGCCATACCTGGACTGGATGGTCTTCGCCTCACTGGTGGTGGTTGGACTTTCAACCCTGCTGCAGGTCCGTCGCATTGGGCCATTGGGAGCGAGGGCCATGCTGCCGATGTTCACGGCTGCCGTCTCCATCCCCTTCTGCATAACGGCGGTGGTGGATGGAGGCCCGGCCACACTGACCACACTGGTGCTGGTGGCAGCCATAGCCCAGCTGGTCGTCTCCAAGTGGTTGTTCATACTGCGTCGCGTCGTCACCCCCATAGTGGGCGGCATCATAGTCACCATACTCTCAATAACGCTGGCGTCGGTGGTCTTCCATCTGCTGGACGAGTCCTCCCAGGAAGAGCCCATCGCGGCGCCGTTGACGGCTCTGGTCACTCTTACGGTGGTAGCGGCGCTGACGCTGCGGGGCTCTGCTCTTCTGCGATTATGGGGGCCGATCGTCGGCATAGTCGTCGGCACGGCCGCCGCCGCCGCGCTAGGCATATACGACGTGAGCAGGATTATCGATGCGCCCTGGGTAGGAATACCAAGCTCGGCTCCCGGTCTGGCGCTGGACTTCGGCATCCCATTTTGGACCCTGTTGCCCTCCTTCCTGTTCCTTGGGGTGGTGTTCTCTATCCAGGCAACCGGCGAGGCTATGACGATTCAGCGGGTGTCTTGGAGGGAGAGCAGAGCCATAGACTTCCGGCAGGTCCAGGGAACCCTGGCGGGCAGCGGGGCAAGCAACTTGATGGCCGGACTGGCGGGCGCGGTGCCCAACATAGTTCACTCCGGCGCGGGTTCCTTCATAAGAACGACGGGTATAGCTTCCCGCCGGGTTGGATACAGCATAGGTCTCATATTCATTGCCATGGCGTTCCTGCCCAAGGTCTCCGCCATCTTCAGCACCATTCCCGGACCGGTGATGACCGGCTATCTGCTCCTGGTGACGGGCACCCTCTTTGTGGACGGCGCGCGCACAATCATACAGACGGAGCAAAACCAGTCAAAGGTTGTTGTGGCCGGGATATGCTTCTGGATAGGCGCCGCCTTCCAGTTCAGCCTCTTCTCCCTTCCGGACCTGGGTCCGGTTATGGGAGGGCTATTCAAGAGCGGCATCACCACTGGGGGATTCGCCGCCATTGTCATGATCCTGTACCTGGAGCTTACCAACCCCAGGCGCATGCGCTTCCAGTCCCGGCTGGACATAGAGGTGCTGCCGGAGCTGAACGAGTTCATCCGGAAGTTCGCCAGCAGCAGGGGATGGAACGATGCCATGAAGGATAGGTTGAGCGCGGTGGCGGAGGAGACCCTCCTGACCCTTGCTCCCCTGGACTTGGAGGCTATGATGGAGGAGGAGGACGGCAGCGAAAGCTCAGATGAGGAGGAACGGAGGCTGGTGGTAGTGGCATCCAGCGATGGCCCGGCGGCGGACCTGGAGTTCATTGGCGGGGCGAGCGAAGAGGGCAACATAGAAGACCGGATACGCCAGATACAGCAACACGATTCCGAGGTGCCGGTGGAGAACGAGATGTCCCTGCGGCTGCTGAGGGGCTACGCTTCCTCCGTGCGGCACCAGCAGTACCACGGCACCGACGTCATCACTGTCCGCGTTCTGCCCCCGGAATAAGACCTCGCCGCCCGTGCCCTGTCCACGGACATACGGGCAAGCAGGCAAACGGCGTCCCTATTCGCTCAGGGCGGGCGCCTTCTCCTGGGCAGTCAGCTTCATCTGAGTCACGTCGGGCATGCTGGGGTAGTGACCGACGGCTTTTCTATCAAAGATGAGGTCATCGTTCACGTAGACTTCTAGCCGTCCCTCACCTACGGGCGTCAGGGTGATTGCCACATTGCCGCCGAATTGGCGATTGAATTCGGCCCCTATCCAAGAGGCCTGGGGGAAGTACCCTCAGGGCGAGCAGTACTTTATCTCCAGATGTGTCTTACCGTCCATAACCATGGCTTCATCACCTCCGTGATTCGCAGGCTACCATCGGTTGGTTTCATTTGACAAGTGCCGTACCCGCATACCCAAGGTGAGTGGAGGCGGAGCCTAAAACGGCTAGGCATACAGGGCTCTGGTATAATCCGTGGATATGGCGGTTTGCAGTTGAGGAATCGGTGAAAGAAAAGGGAAGAAACCAGAGAAGAAGACGCCTGTCAATCCTGTTCCGTCGTAGTTTCCTAGGGAGGACGGAGCGACGTTTCATGGGCCATATTCGGAAGGCCCTGCTCGCTGGGATTTTGCTGCTTGTCCCCCTGGTGCTGACGTACCTAGTAGTGAGATGGCTGTTTGTCACGCTAAACGGCCTGTTGCAGCCGGTGGTGCAATGGGTCTTGGACAGGTACGGGGTGGACATAGGTTTCCCAGGCCTGGGACTTATCCTATCGATTGTGCTCCTGTACCTGGCAGGTCTGTTCTTTGCCTTTGGTCCGGGAAGGATAGTCATTGGGTGGGGACAGTCGCTTACTCTAAGGATTCCCTTGGTGGGACATATCTACTCGGCGTCCAGGCAGTTTGTAGAGTCGTTCACCGGTTCCAGGGTCAACGAGACCGGGTTCAAGCGGGTTGTCTTGATAGAGTATCCCAGGATGGGCGCTTGGAGCGTGGGATTCTTGACCAGCCTTACCGATACTTCCGAAGGGCTGAGCCTGGCGGTGGTGTACGTGCCAACAGCGCCATTGCCAAACTCAGGTTGGGTGGCAATAGTGCCGCTGGACCAGGTGCTGGACACGGACTTGACTGTGCCACAGGCCATGCGGATGGTGTTCTCAGCGGGGATAGTGTCCCCGGAGCATATCAAGACGTCGCCGCTGGTCCTTTCCGACCCGAGCGAACTGGAAACGGTGGTGACCAGGGATAAGCTCACCTAGTCCTGCTAGCCGGAGTGATGGCTGCCGGCGGAGGACTCGAAATTGGAGAGGCGTTGTTCCAGGGAGTGCTGGCGCAGGGCCATGGTAAGGTCGCCGCGGGTACGCTCCAAGACTCCCCTAAGCTGATCGGTGGTGCGGCGCAGGCCGCCTGTGACCGCTTCCGGGAAGTCCAGGGTGATGAGCAGACTGTAGACCTGGTCCATGGTCTGCATCCAGGTCTCACAGGGGGCCATGTCGTCGCGGCGCAAAGCGTCCAGGATGCTGCGACGCAGCTCGCTGGCCGCTTCGGCCAGGCCATTGAGATAGGCGGACATCTGGATGCCAAGCTCGTCCGGGCCGGAGAGCGCATCTCCGGAGAGAAAGGCCAGCGTTGCCCAGCCCTCCGCGTACTCTTTCTGCGCGTCCGATACGTAGCCGGAGTGGTAGAGGTCCGGGTGGTCTGCCAGGGCGTCCTTAAGCTGCGTTATGTTGTCCCTTGCTTGAGCAAGGATGCCTAGCGAGGCGTCAAATTCTCCACGATGAGCGGAGCGTATGGCGGCGGCGGAAAGCTGGATTATCTTGCGGCTTAGCGGTATAGCCTGCTCACGTGCTTGGTGAGTGAGAGCCAGCTTGCTTTGTGCCTGGTTGGCGATGGCAGACAGCGCTTGGCTATACTCCACCGGCGCCCTCCGCTGCGGCGGCTTGGTGTGCGTTGATGCGTTCTACCAGTGCAGCGGCTGCTTGCTCCGGATCGTCGGCCATGCAGACGGAGGTGATTACGCAGACGCTGTCGGCTCCGGCGTTGAGGACGGCGTCCAGATTGTCCAGGTTGATGCCACCTATTGCCACCAGAGGAATGTCCGAAACGAATTGCCGCACTATGCGCAGGGTCTCGATGCCGGCGAACCGGATTCTGGTTTTTGTGTTGGTCTGGAATATTGCGCCGACGCCAACGTAGTCCACTCCTTCAGACGTGGCGGTCTGCGCTTCTTCCAGCAGGGCGCTGGACTTGCCGATGAACTGGCTGGAATAGAGGATGCGGCGCGCTTCATATATAGGGAGGTCTTTCTGTCCAAGGTGAAGGCCGTGAGCGCCGGAGGACGTGGCCAGGCTGGCGCTATCGTTGACCAGGAAAGAGGCGTCGTACTGCTCGCACAGGTCCCTCAACTCATGGGCTACGGGCAGCTGTTCACCTATAGTGTGTACCTTGTCCCTGTACTGAATTGACGATGCGCCGCCTTTGAGGGCAGCGCGGGCGACGTCGACCACGTTTCTACCGTTGGTGTGCTCAGGATCGACAATGACGTATAGACCGGCGACGCGCTGGGCGCCAGCCGTTCTGGCCTGCAGGGCGAGGGCGTTTTCCGTTACCTGCAGGACTTCCCTGAGGTCCGCGGCAACCATGGCATCGTGCTGCTTGCGGTCAAAGTGACGCAGAGAGCCAATGAAGCGGTTCAATCCGGCTGCCAGGGAGGCAGTTTCCGAGAGCCCCGGAGAAGCGCCAATGTAAGGCTGCGCCTCTATCCGCACGGCCAACGTGCGGAGACGCGCCGCAAGCTCACGGTTTTGAACGTGCGTTTCCACCGCCTGGGCCAGGCGGTAGATGGTAGACGAGGTAAAGGCTATTTCATGGCGTTCAAAGGTCATATGTATAAGAATTCCTCTTCTGATTAGATGCTAGTCTACATAGCTCCGTGAGAAGCGACTAGTAGTCCAAACCATCGCTGGCAGTTCTTTCAGTTTCGGCCTCTTCAATGAACTCGTCGAAGTCGTGCCCCCAATCGTCGCCCATATCGCGGCGCATGCCTTCCACAAAGCTCCTCATGCTGTCAGGGTCGTTCTCATCGAAGTCTGACATGGTCTCCTGGGAGGGTATATTTATGCCCGAGTCCCACGACTGGTGGACGGCGAATTTGGAGAGGAGACGCACCACGTTGGAGCTGCCGCAATGCGGGCAATCAGGCTGGCTCACCTCTGAGAATGAACGGAAGAAGTGTGAGCTCCTCTTTGCGCACTGCTTGCAACGATAGTCGTGGATAGGCATTTGGTACTGGCCGAACGGTCATAGATACAAGAGAATGTTACCACATAGCGGTAGACGTATCTAACGGAGTCAAAGCAGAGGGCAGGGTAAGTTCCCTCCTGAGGTAGGAGAGAGCACTCTTTGGAAACTGAGCGGCCTGTTCTGCTGAAATCACGTCCTCTCCTGAAATCCAAAGGCAAGCATTCTGCGTATTACAAGCAAGTAGCCCTGAACAACCTTTGATATCCAGGCCCGGCGCATCGGGGTGCGGGAAGCGCCACAGTAAAGGCCAGGCGGAGGTTGCACAGGGCTACTTTCAGTCTACTCCGCTGCCGTTTTGGCGTGTCAAGGGCGGCCGGACGACAATACGTCAAAAGCCCATCACGGCATTCTCCAGGTGCTCAAAGGAGTAAGCGCCATCGTTGGCGGCTTTCAAGCGCGCCGAGACAACATCGATTCTCCACGTTGCGTTCTCCAAGCTGCGCTGCTGAATGAACTCCTGGGCGGAAAGTATGAGGCTGCGTTGCTTTTTCCGTGTGATGGATTCGAACGGAGTGCCCATTGAGCTATTGCGGCGGGACTTCACCTCTACGAAGGCGATGGTCTCGCCATGCTGAGCTACGAGATCGATTTCGCCCCAGCGGCAGGTGAAGCCGCGCTCCAGCACGCGATACCCCCGCGATTCCAGAAAGACGGCCGCCGCGGCTTCGGCGGCGCGGCCACGGGAGCGAGCGCTGTTGGATACGTCGGCGGGAGGCTGGAGAAGATCGCGAATAGGAGCAAAGGAACGGCGGTGAATGGAGCAGGGGCCAAGCTCATCGAGCTTCTTCAGGTGCTCCGGTGAGGCGTACCCCTTGTGCCTGGAAAAGCCGTATGCGGGATGAATGCGGTGCTCCTGCCTCATGCGGCGGTCCCTAGCGACCTTGGCCACAATGGATGCGGCGGCTATGGAGCGGCAGAGTGCGTCGCCTTTTGTCAGGGCGCGGAAGGGGATGCTGATCTCAGGCAGCGGAACGGCATCGATGAGGACGTGGTCCGGCCTGACCTTGAGCCCGGCGATGGCGCGGGCCATGGCCGTCTTGGTGGCGGGAACAATGCCGAAGGCATCGATATCCTGCGATTCAACGAAAGCGACGTTGACGGCGCTGGCGTGCGCCTGGATCAGCTTGGCCAGTTGCTGCCGCTTGCGGGGAGGAACGACTTTGCTATCGTCCAGGTCTTCATACCAGTCATGGTCTGCGCTGGGGTCCAGGATGACGGCGGCGGCGGCGACTGGGCCGGCCAGAGGGCCGCGTCCCACTTCGTCGACTCCGGCAATGAGCGAGTAGCCTTTCCGGAGGAGGAGGTTCTCTTCTAGCCAGGTTGGCTTCATGGAGAGACGATACAGGACGGCGGGTTCGGGCTACAAGGCGGAAATGTCGCGGCTACGGCGGGAAACGGGGGTGTCCTGCGGTCTCCCGAAGCATGACCTCTATGTCGGCGGTGGCAAACTCGTGTCGAGAGGCATCTGCGATAACGCGCAGCTTGGTCTCCACAGTTCGGGGGTGATCGCTCCGTGCCTGACGCAAGGCCTGCCGAACCCACTCGGCAAGAGTCATCCGTTGCCTGCGGGCAATGGCCTGAAACTCCCTAAACTCTTCCTCATCTAGGAGGACTTGTAGGCGCTTGGACATGAGAACAGTCTATAACAGATGCTTCGTCGGCGGGAGCGGTTTTAGTACAGAGGCGTTCAACCGACTCCTCAGCATGACAGGCGGGGGCGTCCCGTGGGTTCTACGGCAACGGCACGGCGTCCAGCCAGGGGCCTTCAATGATGCCGCCGCCGATGAGCTCGTCCTGGCGGTAGAAGGCCACGGCCTGGCCGGGCGTGACGGCGCGCTGAGGGGTTTGGAAGCTAATAACAGCGGAGTCGCCGCGGGGATAGAGGACGGCTGGCGCCTCAGAAGCCTTGTAACGAATCTTGGCATCGACTTGGACAGGGCCCAAAGGAGCGCCGCCGGTGAAGCTGACCTGTGAAGCCCACAGATTGTTGCTGAGCAGGTCTTTGGCTTCACCCACGATTACCCGCTGCCGCTGGGCGTCTATGCCTAGGACAAACATGGGCTTGCCCGCGGTGATTCCCAGGCCCCGGCGCTGGCCTACGGTAAAGTTCTGCACACCGTCGTGCCAGCCAAGGACGTTGCCCTCCGTGTCCACGATTTCACCGGAAGAGGGGGCAACGCGCTCTTCGACGAAGGAGCGGTAGTCGCCGTCCGGGATGAAGCATATCTCCTGGCTGTCAGGCTTGTTGGCCACGGGCAGACCGGCGTTAAGCGCAAAATCGCGGATCTGCGGCTTGGTGTACCAGCCTACGGGCAGCAGAGTGCGCCGCAGCTCCTCCTGGCGCAGGGTGAAGAGGACGTAGGACTGGTCCTTGGCCGTGTCGATACCCTTGAGAAGCCGGTATGCCCCGTCTTGTTCATCGACGCGGGCGTAGTGGCCGGTGGCGATGTAGTCGGCGTCCAGGGCAACGGCGCGCTGGAAGAGAAAGGAGAACTTGATCTTATCGTTGCAGGCAAGGCAGGGGTGCGGGGTGCGTCCACGGGCGTATTCGTCACAGAAATAGTCAATCACGAACTGCTGGAACTCGCGCTCGAAGTTCATCAGGTAATGGGGAGCGCCGATGATCTGGCAGACGCGCCGGGCGTCTTCAACGTCCTGCGGGGTGCAGCAACCCTTGTTGTACTGGGTGAGGGCGTTGTCTTCGTCGTAGGGGAAGAGGCGCATGGTAACGCCCACTACGTCGTAGCCCTGCTCCTTGAGGAGGAGGGCCGCAACTGAGGAATCGACGCCGCCGCTCATGGCGACGACTACACGGGACTTGGGAGTAGACATTTCAGCTATAAGGATAGCATATGGCACAGGCAGCGTGCTTGGCTGTGTGTCCTCGACGGACGCGCAGCAAAATTGACCGGAACGTGTGCGTGTTCCTATAATTGGGACGTCTTGCAATAAGGAGCAACGCCTGGAACCCCTGGAAATAGCGCACAAGGTAGTAGAGGTAGCAGAAGAGAAGCAGGCATCGGACATTCTGCTGCTGGATATCCGTGAGTTGAGCAGCTTTGCCGACTTCTTTGTGATACTGACGGCGGAGAGCCGCCGACAGATGGAAGCGCTGGCCCAGGACATGGTGCAAGAGTTGAAGCATTCAGGGAGCGCGCTGCATCACCGTGAAGGCGGGCTGGACTCAGGATGGCTGCTGTTGGACTTTGGGGACGTCATTGCCCATCTCTTTGCCCCGCAAGAGCGGGAGTATTACCGCCTGGAAGAGCGCTGGTCCAGGGCAAAGCAGATAGTCGCTATTCAATGATCCAGGAGTCGATGCTCCGGTCGTAGTCCACTATCTCGGAAGGGTCGAAAAAGAGGGCTATCTCTGTTGCGGCGGCCTCCGGGGAATCCGAGCCGTGGACGATGTTGCGTCCGATATCCTGGGCAAGGTCGCCGCGAATAGTGCCGGGGGCGGCCTTTGCGGGATCGGTCTCACCCATGGTCTTCCGCACAGTATCGACGGCATCCTTTCCTTCAACGACCATGGCCGCCAGCGGCGCGGAAGTGATGAAGCCGACAAGTCCCTGAAAGAACGGTTTGTCTACGTGCGCGCCGTAGTGGCTGCGCGCCGCATCATCGGAAAGCTGTAGAAGCTTTAGCCCCACTATTTTGAGGCCGCGGTTTTCCAGGCGTGAAATGACCTCGCCAATAAGGCCGCGCTGCACGCCGTCAGGCTTGACAAGTACCAGAGTCCGTTGCATAAGAAGCCTCTCTTAAATGCGACCCGTCTTTCCCGCACTGCTTGCCGGAAAAGGAAACGGGCGCCTTGGATTACGGTTTCCGTAATGCTACCGTGAGGATTTGAAGGCGTCAACGGCGGATGTTGAGGCTAGCGCCGCGGCTCGGTGATTGTGGGACGCCTCAGGTAGAGGGGCTGGATGGAAAGGACGTCGGCAGTCAGCCCGGCCTGAAGCCGGGACATACCGAGATGGGCAAGGGAAAGCAATCTCTGGCCGGGCAGGTAGGGAAGCGCGGGCTTGACGTGAGACGGCATACCGGAGGTGAACGCCTCCCGGTGCAACTCCAATGCTTCGCCGCAGAGAATAGACGGAGAGGAAAGCGATTGAAGCACCTCTTGCGGGCTGGCGATGGCCTCCTGGGAGGTCTGCGCTATTCCATCTCCACGAGCTTCAAACAGCGCCCAGCTTACCTGTCCACGACCCGCGTCGAGGACGGCGCAGACGGGGAGTCCCGCCGTGAGATAGGGGAAGGCCTCCATCTCAAGGGTGGAGGCGGCAACCAACGGCAGGGCCGAGGTCCAGGCAATGCCCTTGGCGACGCTGATGCCGACTCGCAGGGCGCTGAATCCGCCGGGACCGATGGCTACGGCAACGCCGGTCAGCTCTTCCACGGACGTCTGCTCCCGTTGCAGCAGGGATTCGATGGTGGGAAGGAGCTCCACGCTGTGGTTTTGCCGGGATCGCCAGTGAGCGGCCTGGAGAATCCGCGTGTCGCTGGCAAGGGCAACGCCGGCGTATCTGGTCGAGGTGTCTATTACGAGGAGCATTGTTGTATTTTGGTGGCAAACGGGCAAGAATTGTTGAAGGATAACAATGCGACAGTTCCCTTCACAGGAAAAGAATACGGGTACCAGGGACGAAGCCACGTCGGCCTGGAGGACGTTCTACCTCTATCTTACCACTGTTCTCCATTGGGGTTAGTGTATTGCGTTTAAGGTGGCCGGAATGAAAATCAGTAGCGTCTGATTTCACAAAGTCTTCCACGTCCTCTACTCTCTGCCATCCTTTGCCTCGGAATCGTTCTTGGAGAGCGTTCTCAAGGAGGCTGAAATCGACCAGTCCTTCGCCAAGTACAAGTTGGCTGAGCTGGCTGCCTCGGAATCTGAAATCGCCGAGCGGTGCGACTTTCCATATGGCCTGTTTCATTTTGTTACATCCTTCTAGGTGTTGAGTACCAAAGAAGATTGCGTAGACTAGTTGTTGCCCTTCGTATAGTTCAAAGTGCACGACGTACTTAGCCCCGTTGGCCTTTAACTGGTCTCTATACAAGTTGAATAGAAATCCCTTTCTAGACACGAAGTCTGTCATACCTATTGCTTCACGCCACTCGTGACAACCAAACAATTCATCGAGATGTGGTTCAAAGCTAGGATGCTCGATAAAACGATTCATCTCCCTATACATGAATGAGATATAAACTTCCGATTGAGGATTCTTCAGTATCCTTCCGATGGTACTCATTGGCGTCTCGGAGACACCGAATGGATCAATCATCACAAAGGCTGGGGCCAACTGCACATTTTGCTGTTCTATATTGTCAAGAACACTTGTGAGCATCTCATCAAAGGTGGAGTTAATTACTTCGAAGGTACAGTTGGGTGGCAGTTCACCCTTTAATCTACTAAGAACCTGCTTCAGGTGCTCGTATCGATCAGTTTCTTTCTCAATGAACAGGTACCTGACTTCGCTCTGTATCCGACTCTTGGCGGGATGATCTATCAAAGCACGCAGTGCTATGACCGGTGACCCATCCTCTCCGTTTGAGTATTCGCCAGGCCCTGCGAATGCGTCGATGAATAGGACCCGTCCGTTCCAACTGGTCAGGATAGGCAGCCATGCTCCCATGTAGTGCTGCAGCACTAGGTGCTTGCCCTTCGTGTGCGAGTCAAGAGGCCAGGTTGGCGTTCTAGGCGGCATCCGGTTTTCTTTCTATCATCTCTGGGAACTCACGCCACATGCGCCCATCTATCGTTGCTTCCTCTCCCGACCGCTTGCCGCGGCGGCCGCCCAACTGCTTGAGAAAGAACGCTACGCCTGCCTCAATGGACTGGTCTCGGAGGTCTCTCGCCCATTCCATGTCCATTGGCCTCGCTCTTGGCCCACTCTCCCCTCCGGCTATCACCCAGTGGACCGCGCCGGCCTGAAGCCACTGTCGGAGGTCTACCGCCCCAAGCAAAGGCTCCGCGGACACGAAGCGCACTGCTGCCGGCAGCCGCGCCAGCACCTCGATGCGCGGGGCGTATTTCTGGTTCTCTACTGATGTGCCAATCCAAACACCGTCTGGCCACTCGCCTCCGTAACGGGCCTGGTTGGCCTCCCACCAATCGACGGCTCGCCCGGGCCGTTTCGTGAGTACTTGGAAGACGTGTCCTCGACGCTCTGCTGCCTCACGCATCACGTCGAAGATGTCGTTGACGAAGTCGTAGGGCACATGCGGGTGGAATACATCCGACATACTGTTGACGAAGACGCGACGGGGTTTCGCCCAGCGTAGAGGGGCCTCCAGTCTCTCCGGCAACAGCCGCACCTCGCGTGGGTCGCTTTCGTACCCTGGCACACCCATTGCGGTCAGCCGTGGGTACAGGGCGAACATGTAGCAGTGGTCGCATCCGGGAGACACCCGCGTGCACCCCGTGACCGGGTTCCAGGTTTCGTCCGTCCATTCAATGGTGGATGCTATAGCGAGATTACCTCTAGCGTGCTAGAACATATATTCGCATTGTGGGCTGCTCTTGTCAACAGTTGAAAGGCATCGGGGCTAGCTTGGCGTGAGGCGGAGGTGCTTGGGAGGCTCGTCCGGCAGCTGCCAGACTATCTCCTCGTGGTTGTACTCACGGTGATAGGCGTTGGCCGCGGTAATGCCTGCGTTGTACCAGTGCTCAAAGGCGTCCCAGTTTCGTTCCTCAATGGCCTTGTTGATGGCCGTTAACGGCCCCTTGATAAAGGCCTCCAGATGGTCCGTATACCTGGGTCGCGTCACCTCTCCTATCTTGAACGCCTTTTCCAGTTCCGATGACATAAGGGCTGCCAGCTTCCAGTTTCCGCCCTTGGCCGCGTAGTACATGATCCAGTACCTATCGCTGACCTCCGCCATGAGCCGCGCCAAACCCGGCTGCATGTTACCCAGCTGGTCAAGGGTTATCTCCGTGTGAGACGTGTGCGCTACCGGCTGCTGGTCTTGTGTCATACAGAAAACTCTCCGCGTTACTCGGCGCTGGTGCGGCTGCCCAGCCGCGCATCCAAATATAACATAAAGGTGTCGGTGGCGTTGCCGGGATGGCAGCGTCAGGATAAGGGTTAGGCAGGGAGAGGCGGTATAAGATAGGGTAAGAACGTACCTTCACCAAGGAGCGAAGATATGGCAGGCGGCCTGAAAGCGGAGACGGTAATCAAGAACGCTAACGTCATCACAATCGACACCAGGATGCCGCGCGCCGAGGCTATCGCCATATCGGGCGGCAAGATCGCCGGCGTTGGCTCCAACCAGGATATGGAAGGGCTCACCGGCCCGGGCACCAGGATCCTGGACGTAGGCGGCAAGACCGTGCTCCCCGGCTTCATAGATGCGCATACCCACGTTATGAGCAGCGGGGTGCGTCACGTAGCGCAGGCCGACTGCGCTAAACCGAGCATAGCGGCGATACAGGACGCGCTAAGGGAGCAGGCGTCCAAGAAGAGACCGGGTGAATGGGTGCAGGGCTTCAACTTTGATGACACCAAGACGTCGGAAAACCGCTTCCTCAACAGGGCGGACCTGGATGCCGTGAGCAGGGAACATCCCATATTCGTGGCGCACCGTGCCGGGCTGGTCTACTACTTCAACTCCAAAGCCCTGGAGGCCGCCGGATACAACCGGGATACACAGCCGCCGCCGGGGGGCTACCTGGAAAAAGATCCCGCCACGGGAGAGTTGACGGGCGTGGTCTACCAGCACGCCGCGGAATGGGTGGAAAGAGAGCTGATACCCCATCCAACGGACGATGACCGCCGCAACGGATTGAAGATCATCATGGATATGTACGCCAAAGCGGGCGCTACCACCGTCCACGACGCCATGGTATCGGCGGACGAGTTTCGCGTTTACCAGGAAGCGCGTCAAAAGGGGGAGCTGCCTCTGAGGGTGTACCTGCTGATGCACCACAGTCACTTTCCGGCGCTGCGCGACGCGGGGGTACGGTCGGGCTTTGGAGATGACCGCCTGCGCCTCGGCGGCATCAAGATATCGGTCGATGGGGGAATAGCGTCTCGCACCGCTTACCTTTCGAGTCCTTACGAGGGAAGCCAGGACGACCGCGGCTTTCTGGCCGTGGGGCCTGAAGAGACCGAGCGCAAGGTGATGGAGTGGCACCGCGCCGGGTTCCAGATATGCATCCACGCAAACGGCGACTCGGCGATTGAGCAGGTGCTCACCGCCTACGAGAAGGTGCAGGCCGAATATCCAAGGACGGGGATTCGGCATCGCATAGAGCATTGCACCGTGGTGAATCCGGACATCCTGCGTCGCATGAGGTCGCTTGGCTGCGTGGCTACGCCTTTCTGCACTTACGTCTACTACCATGGAGAGAAGATGCAGTATTACGGAAAGGAGCGCGTGGAGTGGATGTTTGCCCAGCGCTCTTTCATAGACGGCGGGATAGTGTCGACGGGGGCCGCCGATTACCCCTGCGGCATGTATCCGCCTCTCATGGGGATCCAGGCTTGCGTGACCAGGACCGATATGCATGGGAACGTTTGGGGGCCCAGCCAGCGCGTGACCGTGGAGGAGGCGTTGAAGATATACACCATAAACGGGGCCTACGCCTCGTTTGAGGAGGGCGTCAAAGGGTCTATAGAAGTCGGCAAGCTGGCGGACCTTGTGATGCTGGCAGAGGACCCGACGGCGGTGGAGGCGGAGGCGATCATAGACATACCGGTGGAGATGACGATGGTCGGCGGGGAGATAGTGCACGAGGCGTAGGGCTTTGGGGTGCGTGGCAAAGGGCGACTGTCATGCTGAGGAGTCGGTTGGTCTCCGCCCGACCCAAGACCACTCCCGCTGACGAAGCACCTGTCCGCCAGGGGAAAGAAGGGCTAGGACTGTATGAGGCCCGACTGCGGCTGTGTCCAGGGTACGGAAGGAAGATGCGATTGCAGCTTGGCTCGCGGCAACCGCAGATGCTTTACAGGCACGTCGATCACCACGGGCGCCCGGCTTTCAAGCGCAAGAGGCAACAACCTTTCCAGGTCCGCTGGGTCGTCCGCCGTCATTGCAACGGCGCCGAACGACTCGACGAACTTGGTTATGTCCGGGTTCAACAGATCCGTCTCGTAAGTCCCGTCGAACATGTCCTCCATGTCGCGGGCAACGTTGCCGTATGAGTCGTCTCTGAAAAGGATGGTAACCGCATTGATCCTATACCGGACTGCCGTTGAAAGCTCCATTGCGTTGAACATGAACCCCCCGTCTCCGGTAACGCAGACCACGGGGCGGTCCGGGCTAGCCACCTTCATGCCCAGCGCTGTGGGAAAGGAGAAGCCTACGTTGAACGAATAGCCGGAATCTACGTATGTCTTGGGGTGATTAACCGGGTAATGCGTGCGGGAGTAGTAGCCGAACTGAGTAACGTCCCAGACGGTGAAAGTCTCCTCGGGGATGCTGTTCTTGATTGTTTCCAGGATGGGGTACTGCGGTTCCTTGAGCCTGATGTCGTAGTATGCGATCAGGCGTCTGGCCGCTTTCACCGCAGCCGCAGGCGACGACCGTTCTCCCGCTCCGGCCTCTATTAGGAAGGGAAGCAGGGCCTGGATAGTTGCCCTGGCGTCGCCATGCAGCGGGATGGTGTTGGACTGGACCCTGGTGAGTTCGGAGTCGTCTATATTGATGTTGATGAGAGTGGACGATTCACCCGCCGGATTTCCCAGCGAAAACCGCGAGCCGACGCCTATGACCACGTCTGCGGACTGCATCACCTCAAAAAGCTGGTTCATCTCATGCCTCTCCCCCGCGGGGCTGAGGCAAGACCCGTAGCACAGTGGATGGCTGTCCGGTATGGCTCCCTTGCCGCCGCCGGAGGTGACCACCGGTATGTTTGTGGCTTCGGCCAGTTGTACCAGGGCTTCCTCCGCGTCCGATAGCGCCACTCCCCCACCGGCGAATATAAGGGGCAACTTGGCTTGAGAGATGACGCGGGCAGCCCTCCGCAGGTCTTCCGAACTCGGCACTATTCGCGAGACGGGGGCCGGGTTCCGCAGACGCACTTCCTCGCGCTCTACTCCGACCTCCGGCGGTACGTCGAGCAGAACAGGACGAGGACGGCCCGTGCGCATCTGCCTGAAAGCTTCCGTCACAGCGTCGGGGACCTCCCTGGGCCTGAACACCTGCCGCCGCCACTTGGTCACCGGGCGCACGGTTTCCGCCTGGTCCTCAACCTCGTGATATGCGCCAAGTCCCTTGCCAATCTGGTTTCGCGGGATCTGAGCGGCAATGAGAAGCACGGGCGAGGAGCGGGAGTATGCGGTGGCCAGGCCAGTGGCGGCGTTGTAGACCGCCGCGCCCGGGACTACCAACGCAACTCCGGGTTTCCCCGTGGCGCGGGCATAGCCGTCGGCCATGTGCGCCGCGCCCGCTTCGTGGCGGGTCGTTATCATGCGGATACCCGGTTCATCCCGCAGCGCGGCGATGATACCGGACATGTGAATGCCCGGTATTCCGAACAAGACCTCAACGCCTTCCCGCACAAGCGACTTGGCTAGGGCTTCGCCTCCGCTCATCTTGTCCATAGTTCACATAACCTCGTTGATATAAATATGGAACGTTAGAGGCTCCGAACTCCCGTGAAGAGGGGCTATAGGCCCTCCACGATTATCATGTTTATGTTGGAGGACTTGGTGCGAATCTCATCGAGCGCGGTGAACTCCGGAGAGCTTAGCCACGACTTTGCCCTCTCAGTGCTGTCGAACTCCAGGATTGCGAGCCGTTTCGGCGCCCAATCGCCCCAGATGGCTTCGATCCCACCGCCGCGTACTATGAACCTTCCGCCATAACTATCAACGGTAGGCGTCATCCGTTCAAGAAACTGTCCATAGAGAGCCGCGTCCGTTATCTCAACATCGGTTATCAAGTATGCCGCCATTGTTTCGTACCCCTTTCGTAGGGTCTAACCTTAGATGAGAGCGTCATCATATCATGTCCTTATTGCGATAGTACGTCGGTGAGGAAGAATCTCAGGCCGTCGCTTTGCAAACAGAGTGGCATACCTGGATTCCTGCCTGCGCAGAAGACGGTAGAGGATTGCTCACTACGTACGTCGCTCCCGTGTAGACGGGAGCCCACCGCGGGGCCCACTGGATTCCCGTGTCAAGCACGGGAATGACGGAGGGGGCGCAATGACGATGAGGGGTGTGCCCGCGTACCTGCGTCCGCCTTGACGAGTGGATAGCACGGGGGTAACTTAGCCTTAGAGGCGTTCTTTTACTAGCAAGGGGGCTACGTTATGAAGGTGAAATGGCTGGGTCACGCTGCTTTTCTCATAACCGCCGATGACGGCACAAGGATCATCACCGACCCGTACAAGGCTCAATCGGACGGCGGCCTGGTTGGCTACGCCAAGATAAACGAGGCGGCGGACTTGGTCACGGTAAGCCACGAGCACAACGACCACAATCACACCGCAGACGTGGGAGGCAGCCCTGAAATCGTGCGGGGCACGGGGCCTCAGGATGCCAAAGGCATTCAGTTCCGCGGCGTCGCCACCTACCATGACACGGAACAGGGAGCACAGCGCGGCGACAACACCGTCTTCTGCTTCGCCGTGGACGGGGTCAAGTTCTGCCATCTGGGGGATCTTGGGCATCAGCTAAGCTCGCAGCAGCTATCGGAGATAGGCGAGGTCGACGTGCTTCTCGCCGTCGCGGGCGGGGGGCCTACCATCGACTTGGAAGCGCTCAACCAGCTGGTGGAGAACATGAAGCCAAAGGCGGTCATCCCCATGCACTTCACTAACGAGAACTGCACCTATACCAAGTATACGGCGGAGGACTTCGCCCAGGGTAAGAGCGACGTGCAGCGCGTGGGTGAGAGCGAGACGGCCATTTCCGCCAGTGATCTGCCCGGCGATACCCGCGTGATTGTCTTGGACCATGCCCTGTAGCCACGGGCGCCAGGGCAAAGGGTTGTACACATCTCAATGAATGCAAGGCCGGACGGCTTGATATGGGAAGTGCGGGTAGCTAATGCGTAAGACACCTTTGCTAGTGCTGGCAGTGGTCATAGTGGCCGCCTCTGCGATAGGAATAGCGGCATTGAGCAGGGGCAATTCGACCGGGCCCGTGGATGGCACGGACACCGCGTCGACTCCTGCGCCCGGCGGACTGGCGCCCGGCATAGATGCGGACCCAGAGTACGAAGAGAAGTTGAAAGCGGCGCGCCTTCCCACCGGAAACTGGAAGACCGACTTCAGCCGCTATACCGTAGACTACGGGGAAATCTTGTCCGGCGGAGTGGGAAGGGACGGCATTCCACCTATCGACAATCCCAGCTTCGTCACGGTTCAGGAGGCGGACGGCTGGCTGGGAGACAAGGAGCCGGTCGTTTTGGTCGAGGTCAACGGCGAAGCCAAGGCCTATCCGATACAGATTTTGACCTGGCACGAAATAGTCAACGACGAGATAGGCGGGGTGCCTGTATCGGTGACGTTTTGCCCCCTGTGCAACTCGGCAATTGCCTTCGACCGCCGGTTTGAAGGAGAGGTGCTCGACTTTGGCGTGTCGGGCAACCTGCGGAACAGCGATCTCATCATGTACGACAGGCAGACCGATTCCTGGTGGCAGCAGTTAACCGGAGAGGGGATAGCGGGGACGCTGGCCGGTCGTGAACTGACCATACTTCCCGCGTCGATCATTGCCTGGAGCGACTTCAAAGAGGCCAACCCTGCCAGCCTGGTGCTGTCGCGGGACACGGGCTTTTCACGGCGCTACGGAGAGAACCCCTACTCAGGGTACGACAGGGTGGACAACCC
Source organism: Dehalococcoidia bacterium (assembly GCA_965220545.1). Lineage (GTDB taxonomy): Bacteria > Chloroflexota > Dehalococcoidia > Lucifugimonadales > QGNO01 > DAOUJH01. The sequence goes on along the minus strand of CBDCQF010000010.1, from coordinate 428,304 downwards.
GCCGTTCCTGTTCCGGGGGGACATGGACTCCAGGCTGCTCCCGAAAGAGCGCATAGCGGCGGTTAGCATAGACGGCGCGGACGCGGCCTACCCGTTTTCCCTGCTGGAGCAAGAACGGGTGATACACGACACGGTGGGCGGCCAGGAGATTGTGCTGTTCTTCAAGCCGGGCACGGTTTCCGCGCTCGATAGACGGGTGATCGTCGATTCCAACGACGTGGGATCCACGGGAGTGTTCGAACCCGTGGTGGATGGTCGAAAGCTGACCTTCAGCGCGGACGGCGACGGCTTCGTGGACAATGAGACGGGCAGCAGGTGGAACATTCTGGGCGAGTCGGTTGGCGGGGAACTGGCGGGCAGCAGGCTGACTCCGGTGGTCCACGCCAACCACTTTTGGTTCGCTTGGGCCGCCTTCAAGCCGGATACTGTTATCTACAGGGGCTAGACTACTGCTGGTCTAAGCGTTGGATTCGTGTCCCTATGTGTCCCTAAACGGACATGGCTTCTGCGAGTATGGCACGGGCAGCGGATGTCTTGGTCGCCCTTCCTTAGTCGTACCTAGGCAGTACACCTTGTCAACGCAGGGTTGTAAGGCTCTCTTGATCTCCATGTCCCAAGTTCCATTAGCACCCCATGCTAGAACGGTCTTATCAGCCAGAGCGGCGCTACGCTTGATGATACTGAGGTTCGCCTTCCGTACACAAGGAGGCTCGAATCCCGCCGCCTTCAGCTCCCTCAGCTTCTTGGGCTTCGTCGCGCGGAGCGGGGAGAGGTTCACTACGACCAACTGCCCGTATCCCCACAGTTTGGCGAAGCCCTTGCACCGCCTGATGGTGGGATCGTCTGGCTTGCACATCTCGTGGGCCTTCGAGGGGTTGAGCATGACGAACAGGATAGTCCCTTTATCGGAGGAGGCGTCAACGCACCTGTAGAGCGCGTAGCGGTACTTCCCATCGGAATACCCAGCCTGACATTTGGGACAGACGTGCCAGTACTTAGAATTAGCCAATCTAGCCACGTTTTCTATCACTACTCAAACTCCGCAATGGCGGTCAAGTTCTAGGCATGAAAATTCAGGGCGGCGTTAGCTGGCTGCGGGTAGTATCTCCGCGTACTGCGCTAAACACTGGGTAATGCCCGCCGGAGGCGAGGCGCTGGAACCGGAGAAGAAGGCGTCCAGTTCCTGTATCGTGGCGGCTTCCTGCAAGCAGTCGATGAGGTCCTGCAGGGCGGGGTCGTGCATGAGCCAGAGCAGGCTGACCTGGTTGAACGCCCCCTCCCCGCCTTCACCGGGAGACGGGATCGGGAAGAACTCCAGGCCACAGGATTGGAGGAGTTGAACGGTCTCCCCCGGCATCTGGGTCGGGTCTCCTGAAATGGCCTCTACGAACCGCTCAATGCCTATCTGTTCATCCACGCATCTGAGCGCGGACGGACTGAATTCTCCTATTGTGTCGTCACCGGCCAGCGAGAGCAGCCTTTCCCCTTCGTCGTCGGTCAGGCAGAGCAGGAAGCGAAAGGCGAGGAGAGTATCTTCGGGGTCTCCGCTCGAGCCCGAGGGAAGTCCAGTCATGTCCGTAGTGGCGTACAAGGTTCTCAGGCAAGCCTCGCTGTCCGCTGTCAAGCCTCCGGCGGCGGCAGACACGGTGAGAATAGTAAGGTCGATGGGATCAGGTGTTGGGGTGGCAGTTGGTGCCGGTATGGGAGTCGGGCTTGGCGTTGGTGTCGGAGGTGGGGTTGCCGTAGGCGTCGGTTCTGAGCCGCACGCTCCGGCCAGTGCAAGGAATAGAAGAGCCGCGGCCAGCAGTGACAGCAGGTGTATCGGAGAAGTAACCGGTCGGATCGCGCTCATCCTACGCTCCTTAGTTATATGCCTATTATGAGTTTACCACATGGATGTAATGTTTCTGTGACTTTCCAGCTGATTTCGCATGACTTATTGTATCTTTTCCCTTCCCTTAGGCTATGCTCAAGATGAAAGCAGGGATAGCCGTTAGAGGCAAGAACGACAGTTGCGTGTCCTCAACGTGGTTCACCCCCATCTCAATCTTCCTCCATCAAGGGGGAAGAGGTCTTGCAGAGGTCTCCTATTAGGGACTAGAACGACAGTTGCTGCCCGTTGTGGTTTTCAGGCACGCGGGCTATGCACTCCGGGTCGTCGTTGTGGGCGGAATTGACCAGCGTGGACACCTCGTAAGTGTCCATCTCAGAAGCGTCGAGAGGTTTGAGCAAGCTCAACAGCGGCGCAGCATCGGCGACTCCGGGGTCAATCCACAGCTCTTCGTCGTCTCTGGGCAGAATGACGGGCATGCGGTTGTGCACCTGCTCCATGAGGGCATTGGGCCCCGTGGTGATGATGGAGCAGCTGCGCAGCCACCGTCCTTCCGGCGACTTCCATACGCTCCACAGTCCGGCAAAGGCGAAGAGGTCTCCCGACTTGAGCACGAAACGCAGCGGTGTGCGGCGCGACCCCTCGCGGAGCCACTCGTAGAAGCCGTCAGCCAGGACCAAACAGCGCCTCTTCTGGAACATGCTGCGGAAACTCGGCTTTTCCAGGGAGTCGTCTCGCAGGTTGATCATGCGGTTGCCCACGGAGACGTCTTTGGCCCACCAGGGCACCAGTCCCCAGCGCACGAGCTCGGCGCGGCCCTTGCCCTCGTTCGTAACGATAAGCACCTCTTGCGTCGGCGCAACGTTGTACTTGGGGGCAACGTCTATCCCTTCCGTGGAAACCCCGAATCGCTGCTGGATTCCCTGCTTGTCGGTGATCAGCGTATATCTACCGCACATGATGGAACATTCTAGAGGCTCACCGGGTGTCTTGGCTAATCAGGGGACCCTCACCTGCCGCTTGGCCCGTCCGGCATGTGGTAATGTATGGCGGTCAAAGTGTTAAACATTCTGGGCAATGCGGTCTTACCCGTATTCATCATGGCGGGAGTGGGTGCGGTCTTGGGCCGCACTCTGCATATTGACGCGCGCTCCGTGGGCAGGATGACCCTCTACGTGTTCTCTCCCGCGCTGGTCTTTGCCTCACTTTACGATGCGGAGATACCCACCCGGGACGTGGTGAACGTCTTCGCGTTTCAGGCGGTCTGGGGAGTGATCTTCTATGCCTCTTGCTTTCTAATCGCCTGGAGAGCCGGACTGAAAGGGCAGGACCGCAGCGCCTTCTTGCTCAGCACCATGTTCATGAACGCGGCCAACTACGGGCTTCCGGTGGCCCTGTTCGCCTTTGGAGAAGCGGGGCTGGAGCGAGCCATACTCTTCTTTGCTCCGCAGTCTCTGATGGCGGGAACGCTGGCCATATACGTTGCGTCCAGCGGCAAGCTGGGGGCAAAACAGGGATTGATTACGGTGCTGCGGCTTCCCATCTTCTACGCCGCAGTCGCCGGTCTGGCGCTGAATCCGTTCAAGGTGTCGCTGCCGGGCGTTTTGGAGATTCCGCTGGATATCCTGGCGGCTGCGGCCATTCCGTGCATGGTGATAGTGCTGGGGATTCAACTAGCGCGGGCTTCTTGGAAGGAGGACCTGGTCCCGGCGGGAGCGGCGTCCGTGGTGCGGCTGTTGCTTTCTCCGCTGCTGGCCTTCGGGGTGACGCTGCTCCTGGGCATAGACGGCGTTACTCAGCAGACGGTGGTTGTCATAGCGGGGATGCCTACGGCGGTGTACACGACCATACTGGCCACGGAGTTCGACGCGAGACCTCAGAGGGTGACCAGCGCAGTGGCGCTCAGTACGGCCGTGAGCCTAGTCACGGTGACGGCCTTGATCTGGCTGGCACAGGAGTTGCTGTGAGGGAGGCCGCCCCACTCCACCCTCCCTCCGGACAAACGGACATACGGGCAGGCGGACATGGCGCTCAGACGCCGGACAGGTCTCCCACGGCCTTGACGCGGACGCGGACGGCGTTGCTGGGCAGGTAAGCCAGCGGCACCTCTTCCACTTCGACGATTTCCAGCGTGGATGGGTCGGCCCCTGCGCCGGTTGCTTTATCCACCGCCTCTTGCTTTGCATCGGATAGCGCTTCTTCCCTGCTTACGTCGGCAAGGGAGTAGACCTTCTCCACCTGGCCGCCAACCTGGGCAATGGCTGCGCCTATGGCATTGGCGACCTCGGCGTGGTCGGGCCGGAGCACCTCGGATGCGCCGTTGAGGGAGCCCTTGACCAGGATGCTCCCGCCGCCCACCAGCACTACCGGTACGGCGGCGGCGCTGAGTTTCAGCTGGTCGACCACGTCCTCCAGCTTGCCCTGGATTTGGGCTACGGCTTCATTCACGAGGGACTTATCCAGGCTGCCGGCGGCGCTTGTATCGCCTATATCGGCAAGTCCGGCGGCGACAGCTACGTCGGTAGCGGTGCGAGTGGAACCGCCGAAGACCAGCCCCTCTTCAACCAGTCGATAGCCGACGCTCTGGGGGCCTATGCTTAACGGGTCGCTCTGTATGATGCTGCCACCTCCCAGGGCGATAGAGAATACGTCCGGCATGCGGAAGTTGGTGCGCACTCCGGCCACGTTGACCGCGATTGAGGCCTCGCGGGGGAACCCGCCGACCAGCGCGCCGCCGTCGGTGGAGGTGCCTCCTACGTCGATAACGATGCCGTCGCGCACGCCGGAGAGGAAGGCGGCGCCCCTCATGCTGTTGGTGGGGCCGGAAGCGATGGTGAAGACCGGGTAGCGCGCGGCGAATGCGGCGTCCATCAGTGTGCCGTCGTTCTGGCTGAGGAATAGGGGAGCGTCCAGCCCCAGCGACTTGACGGCGTCCTGGATACCTTGGATGGTGCGCTCCGCCATTTCCGCCAGGCAGGAGTTAAGGGTGGCGGCGTTCTCCCGCTCCAATATGCCGACGCGGCCTATGTCCGATGACAGCGTTACCCTGAGATGGGGCGCCTCTTCCCTGATGATGTCTGCCGCCTGCTGCTCGTGGGAGGTGTCCACGGGAGAGAACACACCGCTCACCGCCACGGCTCGCACACCCTTGTCTAGCATGTCTCTGACGGCGCGTCGTATCTCCTCAGGATCGGTTTCGGATATCTCCCGGCCATCGAACTCATGGCCGCCGTGCACCATGTAGGTATGACCGCCAATGGCCTCTTTGAGCTCGTCAGGCCAGTCTATCAATGGGGGTAGCAGCGTAGTGGCCGGCAGGCAGAGGCGGAGGGTGGCCGTTGGGGAGAGCGACTTGTGCTCAAGCAGGGCATTGGTGAAGTGGGTTGTGCCGAGCATCACGGCTTCTATAGACGCGCCTGGCGGGCCGGAGTCAAGGACGGCCTTCAGGGAATCAAAGATGCCGGATGTAACGTCGGCCGTGGTGGGGCGTTTTGCCTGGGCCACCAGCTTTGCGCCTTCCAGAAGGACTGCGTCGGTATTGGTTCCGCCTACGTCTATGCCAATGCGCATGTGTTGTTCCTTACTATGGGGATTTCCTGGGCTTTGGTCATTCGCCACTGGACAAGGCCCGTCTCGTAGGACTCGCAGCCGGTGGTGCGGAAACGGGTCAGGTTTGCTCCGGGCGCGAAAAGGGGGATGCCGTCTCCCAAGACCAGGGGAAATACGGTGAGGATGATCTCATCGATGAGTCCGGCATTGAGCATGACGGTGTTGATTTGCCCCCCTCCAACAAGCCATATGTCTTTCCCGGGCAAGCTCTTCAACGATTCCACGAAGGAGACGATATCTCCCGAGACAAACTGCACGTTGGCGGTGTCCGGAGGGGGGGCGCCTCTGGTGAACACGTAGTTGGCCTTGCCCGCGTAGGGGAACTCCGCAACGGTTAGGGTCAACTGGTAAGTGGAGTTGCCCATCACTGTGGTGTCTATGGAAGAGTAGAAATCGTGGTAGCCGTAGTCCAGGTTGCTTCCGGCCTCCTCCAGCCAGTCGATTTCACCGTTAGGCCCGGCAATGTAACCGTCCATGCTTGCGGCTATGTACAGTTTCAGGTTCCTGTTTCCGGTTTGTTTCAGCACGCCGCCCCGTCCAGCGCCAGCGGGGTGAATTCCACGTCGTAGCCAAAGGCTTTGGGCCCGGCTACGGCTAATCCCGGCGGAGCAGTCCAGAGGTCCGGGCCGGGAAAGCCGAGTACGGTGACGCGGAACCCGTAGCGCAGCAGCTCCGTCGTTATCGGCTCTCCGCGTTCGGTATCGACGATACATATGAGGTCGGGGACTATGCAGACGACCTCGCCATCGATGCGGGCGATCAGGTTTTCGTTTTGGAACTCTATTCGCATGCGGTCGCCGTTGTATTGCCCCATACCTTCTATGGTGAGGTTTCCTCGGGCGAAGCCTTGTGTGGTGCGGCGCTCCAGGTCGGTGATCTTGCCCTGGAAGAGCACTTTGCCGGGATGGGCGTCCAGGATGGCGTCGATGGGGTCCTCATGCTGGCGACGCGCCCTCTTCACCGCGTCTCCCAGCTTCTTGGTCAGGGTCAGCGAATCAAGAACGGCGGTGGTGCGTATCTGTTCAGCCGTCATTGGAGCAATGGCATAGCAGGCCACGCAGCCCATCTGGATGGTGAGGGCGCGCGCCATGCGCTCCACCCACTTGGCGCTGATTGCCTCCGGGATGATAGCGGAGTTGCCCTTCTCGTCGGCGATGGCCATGGGGACATAGGGAACGCCATATACAAAAAAAGTCTTCATCTGGAACTCAGGGTAGGCGCGGCCCATGCCGTCGGCGTCTACCACGGAGAGCCCGGACATGGCGGCTGGGATGATCGGTTCCAGGGAGTTGCTGCCGCCGATCTCGTTGGAGACGAGGGCAGTGGCCTTGGAGCCGGTGTAATCCTCGATGGCGCGAAAGGCGTAGTAGGCCTGCTTGTCGATCATCTTCTCTATGCCAACGGTAGGTGCGCCAATGGCGCCGACGCAGATAATCCGGTCGTCGTCGGTAAGCTCATCAGGGGAGAGGACGTTGATCGGGCCGTTCTCCCGTATGGCCAGCCTGGCACGGAGCATCCCTGTGTATGGACTACCGCCACCGCCGGTGCCGAGGATACCGGCGCCTATGGCTATTGATTCCAGGCCTTGCTCAGTTACCTGCCACATGAGTGATTTTAACGCCTATTCAGGATTTTGACCGTCGACCAGTCTTGCACAAGCTCTCGCATTTTTCCAGTTTCCGAGGCAGGTCAAGGTTACGATGACAGCACTCTGGAAGGGTCCAGCGCCAGCGGGACGAACTCCACGTCGTAGCCGAAGGCTCTGGGCCCGGCCACGGCCAATCCCTGCGGCGCAGTCCAGAGGTGCGGGCCGGGGAAGCCCAGCACCGTGACGCGGAAACCGTAACGCAGCAACTCCGTAGTTATCGGCTCACCGCGCTCCGTATCGACGACGCAGATGAGATCGGGGACTATGCAGACGGCCTCGCCGTCGATGCGGGCGATCAGGTTTTCGTTCTGAAAATCTATTTGCATGCGACTGCCGTTGTAGCTCCCCATGCCTTCTATGATGACGTTTCCTCGCGCGAAGCCCTGTGTGGTGCGGCGCTCCAGGTCGGCGATTTTGCCCTGGAACAGCACTTTGCCGGGGTGGGCCTCCAGAATGGCGTCGATGGGGTCTTCATGCTGGCGACGCGCCCTCTTCACCGCGTCTCCCAGCTTCTTGGTCAGGGTCAGCGAATCGAGGACGGCGGTGGTGCGTATCTGTTCTGCGTTCATTGGCGCTATGGCGTAGCAAGCGACACAGCCCATCTGGATAGTGAGGGCGCGCGCCATGCGCTCCACCCACTTGGCGCTGATAGCCTCCGGGATAATTGCGGAGTTCCCCTTTTCATCTGAGATGGCCATGGGGACGTAGGGAACGCCATAGACAAAATAGGTCTTCATCTGGAATTCGGGGTAGGCGCGGCCCATACCGTCGGCGTCGACCACGGGAAGGCCGGATATGGCGGCTGGGATAAGCGGCTCCAGTGAGTTGCTGCCGCCGATCTCGTTGGAGACGAGGGCAGTGGCCTTGGAGCCGGTGTACTCCTCTATGGCGCGAAAGGCGTAGTAGGCCTGCTTGTCGCGCATCTTCTCTATGCCAACCGTAGGCGCGCCAATACCGCCGACGCAGATGATCCGGTCGTCGTCGGTAAGCTCGTCAGGGGAGAGGACGTTGACTGGGCCGTTCTCCCGTATGGCCTGCCTGGCGCGGAGCATCCCTATGTATGGATTACCGCCTCCGCCGGTGCCGAGGATACCGGCGCCGATGGCTATTGATTCCAGGTCTTGTTCAGTTACCTGCCACATGGGTTATTTTCACGCCTATTCATGGTTTTGACCGTCGACCAGTCTTGCACAAGCTCTCACATTTTTCCAGTTTCTGTTCCCCCGGTAAGCCCCTCGTTACTTAGACCACATTCTTGATGATACTAGGCCGCGGCCACCGTTAGACAATCGTAACTCTAACATTGGACATCCATCCTCTATCTGTATAGGATACCGCCGGGAGGTACTGATTTGCGGGATCGTCTTGCGCAACTTCCCCAGCGTTACAGCTTCCAGTCTTTGTTCGGAGACGTCCTTGGCGGTATCACCGCGGCCGTGGTGGGCCTGCCCGTGGCTCTGGCGTTCGGCGTATCGTCAGGGTTGGGCGCAGCCGCCGGAATATACGGTGCGGTCGCCGTAGGATTCTTTGCCGCCGTGTTCGGCGGCACCAGGTCGCTCATATCTGGTCCCACAGGCTCGATGACTGTGGCCATGGCCGTCATAGTCACCACCTACGCTCAGGACATAGCCCAGGCATTCACCATCGTCATAATGGCGGGGCTTATCCAGATGCTGTTCGGCTTTCTGCGAATTGGACGGTTCGTAACTTACACGCCCTACTCGGTGATAGCCGGGTTCATGACAGGGGTTGGAATAATAATCCTATCGGTACAGATTCTGCCCTTCATGGGAGCCGATCCCGTAACCGGCGGGCCAATTGAAGCTTTACGGAACTTGCCAACAGTATTAGAGAGCTTTGATCTCAGCGCCGTGGGCATAGCCGGCGTCACCCTTGCCGTAGCCATTGCATGGCCAAGCAGACTGGACAAGTATTTGCCATCGACCTTGATCGCCCTCTTTGCGGGGCTAATCGTGACCGTCCTGTGGTTCAGCAACGCCCCCACCATCGGCAACGTAGCCACGGACCTGCCTGTCCTCAAGCTGCCGGCCCTTTCCTTTGACGCACTGGTGCGCGCCATCGAGCCCGCGATGGTGCTAGCCCTTGTGGGGTCTGCGGACACTTTGCTGACCGCGCTTGTGGGGGACTCCATGACGCGGTCGCGTCATGACCCCAACAAGGAGCTGTTTGCCCAAGGCTTAGGCGCCGTGGTCACAGGGTTCATCCAGGGTCTGCCCGGGTCCGGGGCCACCCCAAGCACCATAGCCAACATCAGGGCTGGCGGGACCACCCTTGTTGCAGGCGTGATTGCGGTGGTAATCCTGGTGGTTATGATTCTGGCTTTGGAAGACTATGTAGCCAAAATACCCAACGCCCTATTGGCGGGCGTCCTCATGAAAGTTGCCTTGGACACCATGGAATGGAGGTTTGTCACCAGGTTGCTCCGCATCCAGCGCGAGCACATGGTGGTGATGCTGCTGACCCTTGGCCTCACCGTGTTCCTGGACCTGGTCACCGCTATAGCGGCGGGCATGATAGCCGCCGCGGTAACCAGCGCGCGCCAGTTCGAAAGGCTGGAGCTGGACAGCGTGGTCTCGGTGCCCATTTTGGACCAGAGCTTCTTCGGCGGCAGAACGACAGAGGATGATCTGGAAGGCTTCACCGCCAGGGTTGGCCTGGTTGCGCTCAGAGGCTCCTTTACCGTCGCGTCGTCCAGGAAGCTGTTGGACACCATTGGAGAAGACATCCGAGAGCACGAGGTGGTTATCCTGGACTTTTCCAACACGGTTTACATGGACGAAAGCGCGGCCATGGTGATAGAGCGACTCGTAGAGACCGCGACAAGCTACGAAACCGGCTGCATAGTGATGGGCCTGGCCGGGATGCCTGCCAGGAATCTTGACGCGCTCAATGTTCTCAAGCAGATACCGTCGGACCAGAGGGTGCAAAGTTGGGACGAGGCGCGCGTGGTGGCGGCTAGGCTCCTAGAGGTTTAGGCTCCCCCACCACCCATCCACCCCTGGGTTCCCGCCTTCGCGGGAATGACGGAAGGGCGTGCGGGAAAGACGGAGGGGGCCCTACTTCACCCTGGTTCCGCTCTTGAAGACGGCGACGACGTTTTGCAGGTCGCTGATGTTTTGGGTGGGGTCACCGGTGACGAGCAGAAGGTCGGCATCTTTGCCGGGCTCGATGGAGCCCACCTTGTCGGCGACGCCCAGCGACCTGGCGGCTTCGCTGGTCCCGGCTAGCAGAGCCTCTCCGTGCGTCATGCCGGACATGACCAGCGTCTCCAACTCCTTGTGGAACAGGCCGAACTGGTAGACGTACCAGCCGCAGTCGGAGCCGCCGATGACCTTGGCGCCGTCCTGGATGAGCCGGCGGGTCACTTCCACGCGGTCGTCCACCGACTTGACGGCGTCGACAAGCTGGGCCTCTTCCTCCGGGGTTAGCCCTTCCTCGTCACGCTTTGCTTCCAGCAACTGGAGGGAGGAGCGCCGCACGTGGATGGTGGGGTTGACCCAGGTGCCGGTGGCGGCGATTCGCTCCCCAACGCGGGGGTCGTACTTTATGGTGCCGTCGGGCTGGACGAAGGTGCAGTGGATGAGCATGTCGACGCCTGCGTCGAGGGCGTTCTCGATGCCCTTGGTAGCTATGGCGTGCGCACCGACGAGGCGGTTGCGCCGGTGCGCTTCGTCGGAGAGCGCGATCAACTCCTCCACGGTGTAGGAGGGTCGCTCCGGCATGCTGCCCAGGGTGGAGCCGCCGGTGGTCATGACCTTGATGAAGTCCGCGCCTTCCCAGACCAGCTCCCGCACGGCGTGTCGCACGCCGTCGACCCCATCAGCCTCCGATCCCATCATCCAGCAGTGGCCGCCGGTGATGGTTATGGGCCTACCGGAGGCGAGAATGGTTGGGCCTGCGACGAGCTGGCGGCGGATGCCCTCCTTGAGCCAGAACACGCTGCGGTGCCAGCCGCCGTTGTCGCGCATGGTGGTCACGCCAGTCTCGAGGGCGAGCCGCGCCTGCTTCACGCCCTGCAGTATGTGCATTTCGTAGGACTCCAGGCCAACGTCGTCAACGGAGGTGCCGTCGCCGGGCATGTTGGTATGGGTATGGCAATCGACGAGGCCGGGGACAAGGGTGGCTTCGGGGAAGTCGTGGGTCTCGACGGTTGCGCCTTCAGGGAGGGCAACCTCCGCCTGGGGGACGACGTGGGTGATGCGGCCGCCCTGGGCGACGACGGCCATGCCCTGCCGGGACGGGCCGCCCTTGCCGTCGGCGAGCTTGCCTGCGTTGACTACTACGTGTGATGGAGCTTTAGCGGCCATGGTTCCTCCTTTGCGTTCATCCGGGTGAGGCGTTGCGTTACCGAGACTCTATCAGAAAATGGCGGCGGTGTACGCAGGGGGCAGGGGGTATTCGTTTCAGACGTTATGTCAAGTAGCAAGGCTAAAACGAACCAAATATTTTTTTGAGGTGAGAAACGAATATCCTTCGGCAGGCTCAGGGCAGGCTCCTTCGGCAGGCTCAGGACAGGTCCTTCGACTGAGCTCAGGGCAAGCTCTCCGTCATGGATGCGACGGGTTTTGTCCGAGTATGAAGCCAGCGCTGGTCCGATGGTGGCAGGCGGTAGTTTGCAGGCGGCGCTCATGGATAGAGGATAAGGGCAGAGGGCAGGTATGGGGAAGGGGTTGGTGACGGGGGCTAACCTAACTGGTCTGATCGAGAAAGCCAGCAGAGACAAGTTCGCCGATGAACGTATCCACACCTTCCAGGTACTGACCAACCAAATCGTTGTTCATCCAACCCTCATAGAAGTTTGTGTGCAATGCGTTTGCGAATGCAAAGCCCGCATTGAACTGCGGGTTCTTTAGGCTAGACACCACATCGAACAGGTCCGCATGGCTTTTGTGCGAAAGCCCTCGGGCTTCTGCTATTGCCTTGACCATCTGAGAGGCCGCGCCCCAACCCTTCTCGGATGCTTGACGCAGGTCTCCCTGAGCAAACTCCTGGTGGGCTTGCCGCAAGAATATCTCCGCCTGTGCTGCGTAGGGTGTTCTTTCACGCCGTCTTGTCGCCATAGTGTCTCGATTCTAACACATCTACCGAGGTCATAGGTTAGTATATCAAGTACGGAACCCAACCAACTCCCTAAGCAAGGACGTGTTGGAAGGGTTAGCTTCTAATTGGAGTTATACGTGGATCTGACCTTAGACCCGTCCTTGGCTGAAGGTTATAGTAACCGTTCACAGATAGCACGAGTAGTTACTGAACACTGGGCAAGGGAGAACCTTTTCTGCCCGGCCTGTCCTTCAGAGCATTTGGACCAGTTGCGGTCAAACGCAACGGTAAGGGATTTCGATTGTCCAGACTGCAAAGCCAGCTATCAACTGAAAAGTAAGGACAAGGCTTTTGGCAGAAGTGTCTCCAATTCTGCGTATGGGCCTAAGATGAGAGCTATCCAAGACGGGCAGGCGCCTAACTATATGTTCCTTCGCTACTGTTCAGAGAGGTGGGTGGTTATGGACTTGTTCATTGTCCCTGGGTTCTTTATTACGCCTGCCATCGTCGAAAAACGCCGTCCTTTGGGTCCAAAGGCGCGCCGCGCTGGATGGGTAGGTTCCAATATCTTGTTGCGCGCGCTACCAGGGGATGCACGTGTCTCAGTCGTAGTGGATGAAACGGTCTTGCTGACTCAAGATGTACGCAACGCTTGGAGCCGGTTCGCTTTTCTTGGGCAGGGCGAGAATGCCAAGGGGGGATGGACTGCGGATATCCTCATGTGCGTTAGAAAGATGCAAGAGATGACTAACTCCGATGAGTTTGTCCTTCAGGACTTCTACAGGGCTTTTGAAGATTACCTAGGTGGCCTTCACCCGGAGAATAGGAACGTCCAGCCCAAAATTCGTCAGCAGCTACAAATTTTGCGGGACAACGGAGTTTTGGAGTTCCTGAGCGGCGGACACTACAGGGTTCTGAGATAGTATAGACGCTCTTCGGTATCAGGAGGCACCTTATGCTGCGACAGGGATCCAAGCCAATCGTGTACCTTGATCACAATTGGCTTAGCGAGATCACCAAAGCGCACATTGATGGTAAGAGAAGTGACGATAGGATGTACTTCCTCGAACTGGCCAAAGTGCTGCAAGAAGGCGTCAATAGCGGCAGGTTCGCAGTTCCAATGTCGCGGTTTCATGAAGATGAGGGCTCCCTTAGTTCCGAATTGAATGAGTCACTTCAGAGCGTCGCTAACGGATTGGGTCATGGGTTAATCTTTAATCGGTACAGCGACATTAGTCACGAACAGCTGAAGGAAGCGGCTATGTCGTTCGCTGGTCTCGACATTCAAGACAGACCGTGGTGTGTAGTACCGTTCAACCGAGACCCTGACACGCCAGCCATCTACTCGGCTTTCGCTACGTCTCAGGTCGAGGTGTACCTGAAATTGAATGCCCTGATAGAAGAAAGGCGAAGGTTGCGCAATGTAAGCGCCTTTCAATATCGGGAGTTCAAAGAAGGTAGGAAAAGATCACAGAATTCGTACCAGGACGAGATTAAGTACCTGAGACTGCTGTTGTTCTGGGAGGGTTACCGGGGAGTCAGCGCGGTTGTCCAAGATCCGAATGTCACAGCGCCCGGCTGGGAAGCGATTAACCAACTCGTGGCGTCGCAGTACGAGCAACGCTGGTCAGAAATCGTACGGATTCTTAACCAAGGTAGGGGGCCACTACCCTTCCTATTATCAACAGAGTTCCGTAGTGTTCCATTTCTGAATATTCGCGCGACATTGATGGCGGCGGACATCGTCCACTACGCCAATCGGTCACCTGAGGCATCGTTCCAAGCCGACCTGTCAATAGTTGCAACGATTCTTCCATATTCGGACGTGTTCGCAACCGAGAACTATGTGGCAGAGCTTATCAGGCAGACGAAGTTGGGTAAGGATTACCCTTGCCAGGTATTCACGATGCGACAGAAGCCTGAATTCCTTGGTTATTTAGAGAGGCTAGCGGGCACTACAAGGTTCTGAGATAGCTGCAACTATAGATCATTTGATCTTGATCTTTTGAAAATGATCCGTAAGATCGGATCGCTTTGGCGGTCTGATCAATGCGGCTCATTACACAAGCCGATTACCTGTCCTTCTTTGCCCGCCAGAAAACTGTAGCGGCTGGGGATGTCGAGATCCGCCTGAAGGGTCACCAGCGTCCCAAGAAGCTGCGGCCCGACGATTTCAAGACCGAGACCACGACGCTGTGGTCGTTTCCCAAGCGGGGCAAATGGGCCACGCATCGCGCCGCCTACCGGGGCAACTGGGCGCCGCAGATAGCACGCAACGTCATCGAGAGGTACTCGCTGCCCGGGGACACGGTGCTGGACCAGATGGCGGGCGGGGGCACGACGCTGGTGGAGTGCAAGCTGACGGGCCGCCACGGGATAGGCGTGGACGTGAACCGCGACTCGCTGATGCTGACCATGGACGCGCTCAACTTCTCGGGCACGCTGGAGGAGCCGCTGGAACAGGTGGACATACGCCTGTACCAGGGAGACGCGCGGCACCTGGACAAGATAGAGCCGGAGTCCATAGACCTCATCGCGACGCATCCTCCCTACGCCAACATCATCAAGTACTCGGGGAAGGATGCGCCGCGGAACGGCGACCTGTCGAAGGTGCGGAATATAGCGGAATTTGTCGACCAGATGAGGCTGGTGGCGGATGAGTGCTTTCGCGTGCTGAAGCCGGACCACTACTGCGCCATACTGGTGGGCGATACGCGTCGCAACAAGCACCACACGCCGATAGCGTTCCGCGTGATGCAGGCGTTCCTTGATGCGGGCTTCATCCTGAAAGAGGACATCATCAAGGCCCAGTGGAATACGCAGACGGAGGGTCTGTGGAGCCGCCTGTCTCGGGATAAGAATTTCCTTCTGATAATGCACGAGCACCTGTTTGTGTTCCGCAAGCCAGGCCCGGAGGAGAAGGTTCGTGCCTACGGTGAGAGCATGCGGTGGTGGGGGTGAGGGGGGAGGCGGACTGGCGGGCCCCGCTCAAATGGTTCGACAGGCTCACCATGAGCGGGGCACCCAACCCCGCCAGATTGCTTCGCTGGGGCTCGCAATGACGGAATGGGGGCAATGACGGAAGGGGGGTGGTTTGGTTAGGCGGTGGTGGAGGCGTACCAGTCTATGATCTGTGAGCCGGTGGCTTTCCAGACCCTGTCGTGGTTGGCGATGTAGGAGAGGGCCTGGTCGAGGTACTTGGAGCGGAAGGGCTGGCCGATGAGCCAGGGGTGGAGGTTGAGCACCATGAGTCGTCCGCTGCTTTCGCCCTCTTTGTAGAGCCTATCGAAGCTGTCCTGGAGGACGCGGGTGTAGTCCATGACGGGCAGTATGCGCGTCCAGAGCAGGTGGAAGTCGTCTAGGTCAAGGAGCACGGGGAGCGAGTAGATTTCGCCGCCGGGCACCTTCATGCGGTAGGGCTGGTCATCGTTGGGCCAGTCGCAGAGGTAGCGCACCCCCTCGGCGGCGAGGAGGCGCGGGGTGCGCGTCGATTCGGAGTAGCCGGGGCCCATCCAGCCGGCGGGACGGCTGCCGGAGGCGTCTTGCAACGCGGCCAGGGAACCCCGGATGTAGTCGCGCTCCTCCTCTTCGGTCATCTCGCTGGTGATGAGGCGGGTGGAGGTCTGGCCGTGGCCGATGAGCTCCCAGCCGCGGTTTTGGCACTGCTCGACGAGGAAGGGGTAGTTGGAGGCGACGGCGGCGTCCATGGCGACGGTGGCCGGGATGCCAAGCCTATCGAGCACGTCCATGACGCGGAAGATGCCGACGCGGTTGCCGTATTCGCGCTGTGAGAAGTTGCGCATGTCCGGGTAGGGAAGCGGCGCTCTGAAGCCGGGCATGCTCTGGGGCCGGGTCTTGATCTTGGAGAGGTCCCATTCGTAGTGCTCCAGGTTGACGATGACACAGAGGGCGACGCGCGCACCGTCGGGCCATTGCAACGGCTGGCGGTGCGCCATGGGGGAGAAGTCGTAGTACTCGTTGTCCATGCCCGGCAGGCGGGCGGCCCCGGTCATGACGCCCTCCCCGTGTACTCGACGACCTGGTCGTAGTAGCGCTCCAGGTAGTGGTCGGCGATCTGGTCGGCGGTGGCCTGCCAGACGGCGTCGTGGGAGAAGATGTAGCTGAAGGCGTCGTCCAGGTAGCGGATGCGGTGGGCCTGGCCGCTCCAGTAGGGGTGGAGGGCGATGCACATGACGCGTCCGCTCTCTGCACCCTCCTTGTAGAGCACGTCGAACTGGTCTTTGATGATCTGGGCCAGGTAGTCGGCCTCAAAGCCGAGCATGTTGGCCGCGCCGTCGTTGGTCTCTATGGAGTAGGGCACGGTGATGAGCCTGCCCTGCTTCACCTTCATGGGGAAGGGCTGGTCGTCGTGGAACCAGTCGGTGTGGTAGGTGAGGCCGGCTTCGGCCATGAGGTCCGGGGTGCGGTCGGTGTTGGTGAGGGCGGGGCCGAGCATGCCCTTGAGCTGCTTGCCGGTGTGACGGCGGATGGTGTCGATGGTGTCCTGGTAGAAGTCGCGCTCCTCCTCCTCGGATGCGCCCCAGAGGTAGCGGGTGTTGTAGACGCCGTGCGACATGAAGTCCCAGTCGCGCTCCACCATGGCGTCGCGTATTTCGGGGTAGTGGTCGAGGACGGCGACGTTAAGGGCGGGCGTGCAGCGGATGTTGTGCTTGTCGAAGAGCTCCAGGAGGCGCCAGAATCCGACGCGGTTGCCGTAGTCCATGTAGGCGTAGCTCATGACGTCGGGGTGCGGCGTGCGCGGCCAGGCGTTCTGGTGCGGGTTGTGGGGAGGGAGGTAGTCGTAGTGCTCGACGTTGGGAGCGACCCAGAGGGCGACGCGGGCGTCGTTGGGCCATTTGATGACGGGCCGATCTATGATAGGCGAGTAGTCGAAGCGGTCAGGCTCCATGGCGCCCTCCCCTGGTTGGCTTGTTTGGGATGATATGCAGGGGAGGGTGCGGTGTCAAATGGGGGTCAAATCCGCAGGTCGCGGCGCTGAAAGGCAAGGTAGCAGGCTATGGCATCTCTAGCCATTGAGGTCTTCCATCTGGCTTCTTCTGACTGGGCCAGTTCTCATGCTCAAAGCCTTTTTGTCATTCGAGTCCGGCGCTCTGCCATTGAGCCTCTAACTGCGCTAGTCGATCCCGCGCAAATTCTGTAAGTCCCATGACACGCGGATGATCAGGGTAATGCTGCTTCACTCTGTCCCATACCACAAGGTGCAACGGGTGATCGTCGCAAATCCCCCGGACGTGACCTGACGACACGTTTTCATCAGCAGTCACTAGGTATACGTTGGGCGCGGCTAGGTTCGTTAGCTCGGCCACCACTTCTTGCCACCGCTCTCTAAGGGTGCGCTTCAGTGATGCCACCACACATACGACGCGGTTTCGGTCAAACGCCTGCTCGTTGGGGAAGACAATATCCGTGCGATATCGGCGGTGTTGTTGCACAAACGAGTACCCAGTACACTCCAAGAGTAGGGCAAACTGTGCTTCGAAACTCCCCCCGCCGCGCGACTTCCGTCCTTGCGAGACTGATAGGAACGCCTGGCGAAGGTCAGGGTACAGAGACTTCAGTAGGGTGAACACTCCAGCGCGAAAGCCCTCACTCTGGCTTACCCCTTCAGCATACTCCACTCGGCCAGACTGATCCCCAGCCATACGCTGGGCAATGTCGCCTGCGTGCTTGCGTTCTTCAAGTTCCTCATACAACTCAAAGCTCGTTGTGCTGAGTTCCCATAAGCGCGCGTCAAACGTTTCTCTAATAGTGGCAGAGGGCACATCACTGAGGCCAAGCCGCCTCGCGGCTTCACGTACTATCTCCACTGAGGTCGGGATGCGTTGTCGCCTCACTCGCTGGGCCCCTGAAAGTGCAGAATGTACTCAAAGGTCGTGCCCATCGTGATGTAGTTGCTCGGCCACCCGAAAATGCCGATGCGGTTCACGATATTAGTGCGGTCCCAAATGATGATGTTCTTGAAGCGATACCCCATGTCTTGTAGGGACGCTATGACCATGCTATGCAGGGGTATCCTTTCCTCCCGCGCCCACAGGTCGTTAACGTTGATGACAACGTGGCCAGTGGGCTGTAGCACAGGGAGCAACCCGCCGAATATCTCTCCGAGAGCCGTACAGTAGTCGCTAGGCACCAACGTGCCAAGGTCGCGTTTGTCTTGGGAGTATTGCTCAATCTTCCCATACTGGCCGTTGCGCCGGTCGCTGCTTCGGCGGCTCTTGTTAGTGCGGGCGCGATTGAGCATATTCGCATAGGGTGGGGATGTGAAGATCAGCTTGACTGATTGCGGCTCTAGCAAAGGGGCAATGGTGCGGGCATCTCCTACCACCGCTTCTTGCCTGGCACCATTGGGCGAGGGGAAACCAGTCAAACGGCTGCGAGCCAGCGCTATGTACTGTTCTGAGAGGTCTACACCTAGCGCGTTCCGGTCGTGCTCGTGGGCCGCCACAAGAGTTGAGCCGCTTCCAACGAATGGGTCCACTACCAGTTCTCCCTCATGGGTGAACAATTTAATGACGTGAGCCGCAAGCGCGACAGGGAAGGTCGCCGGATGTTTCGTCTTCTCGCGGATGTCCTTGCCATTGTAGTTAAACCGCCAGACACCTACCTGGCTTTTCATCCAGTCCTTGGCTGTCATGCAGTTGATGTGCTTGGGCGGACAAGAACAAGTACGGGTGCATCCGAGGTCTAGCGTCGTCTTCTGCATAGTCACCCTCCCTAAAGCATTCTCTGTTGAATCGATTCCTTCATTAATGATCTATTTCTAGACCATCTGTTCGCAGAGAATATCCGTTTCCGTGTAAGGTGTCAAGGGGTCTCTGGCAGCAATTCTAGTCGTTACTCTTTTGAATCTTCAAGCAGCCCCATAAGCAATTACTTGTGGAATGAGTGCCCACAACGTACTGCTAACCTAACTTGGACACACGCCCCTAAATCCGCAGGTCGCGGCGCTGGAAGGCGAGGTACCCGGCTATGGCGGGGACGGCGATTACCAGAAGCAAGAGGCCTACGTGCAGCGGGTCCAAGCCGTTGAGGATGGGAACGTTGCCGTTGTAATAGAAGAACGGGGAGAGCCATTTGGCGGGCTCCAAGACGTCTACGATGGCGGCCAGTGTGTTGATTACGTAGCTGGCAGCCGCCGCTCCGGCGGATACGCCTAAGCTGAGGCCGCGATTGCCGGTAAACGCTCCGATGGCGAAGGCCAGCGAGCCGAAGGTGACGCCGAGCAGTGAAGAGCTCAGGGTGGCCGCGACAAGATTGACCATGCTTATATCCATGCTGACGGCGAGGGCTCCGATGGCCAGGGAGAGCCAGACTATGACGCCCAGCATGGCGTTGGCGGCAAGGAGAAAGGCGTACTTTTCCAGTACCACGCGATGCCTGCTGACCGGTTCGGAGAGGAGGATCTCCATGGTGCGCTTGTCCTCCTCGCCGGCTATGGCGGATGCACCCAGGCTGACGGCGAATATGATGACCACCACGGGCACCATGAAGCTGAACATCTCGGCGTTGAGGTAGCCCGGGCCTGAGGTGATGTCCATTAGCTCCGTAAATCCGAATAGGGCGAGCAGGTCAGGGTCGAAGGCGTCCACGTAGTCCTGTATGGCATCGTTGGTGGAGATGCTGGGGTAGAAGGAGGTCATGGCCGCGGAGAGCAGTACGACTCCCAGAACCCACCAGGCCAGACCGCGCCGGTGGTCCAGCAGGGACTTGACAAAGAGGTTACGCAGAAGCATCCGATTCCTCCTCTCCGTAGAACGCCAGGAAAACCTCCTCCAGGCTGGGTTCGTGGACGGTCATGTCGACCACTTCATAGCGAGCGGCCGTCTTGACGAACCGGTCGAGGGAGCCTACCACCTCGCACTTCAGGGTGCTGCCATCGACGGATACGTTTCGCACGCCGTCGACACCCTGGAAGGCGTTTTCTGACAGAGGCTCGCCGAAGCGGAGCTCCAGGCGGCGCATGCTGCGCGCCTTGAAGGTGGCGACATCTTCCACGGCAACGAGGCTGCCGTCCCGGATGATAGCTACCCTGTCGCAGAGCTCCTCCACCTCGGGAATGATGTGGGAGGAGAGGAAGACGGTCCTTCCGTCTGCCTTCGCCTCCCTGACCATGCTCTCGAACTCCTGCTGCATGAGGGGGTCAAGGCCGGAGGTTGGTTCGTCCAGAATGAGAAGCTCCGGCTGGTGCATGAAGGCGCGAATAACGGCTATCTTCTGCCTGTTGCCGTGGGACAGGGTGCGAATGTTGCGGGAAAGGTCACATTCCAACCTGTCGGCCAGACGCTTGACGTTGGACCAGGGGAGACCGCCCTTGAGGTTGGCGGCGTAGAGGAGAAGCTGCTCGCCGGTGAGATTTGCGTAGAGAGAAGGGTCGGAAGGGAGATAGCCAATGCGCCGTCGCACCTCCAGGGAAGCGGCTTGAGCGTCCATGCCGAACACCCTGGCCGCGCCGCCGGTGGGCCGGATGAGGTCTAGGAGGAGACGGATAGTGGTGGTCTTGCCGGCGCCGTTGGGGCCAAGATAGCCGAAAACGCCGCCGGGCATGACCTCCAGATCGAGGTCGATAACGCCTCTCTGCTCACCGTAGTACTTGGTGAGCTTCTGAAGCTGGATGACGGGTTCCATATACGCTCCTACGTTTCAGTTACCACGTTTCAAGACTGGAAGGCACAATTGCCATTATACACCCGCTGGGGGTGGAGGGTTGTGGGAGGGGGCCATGGCTGCCCGCCTCGCTACCGGATTGCTCCGGTTCCTGGCAATGAGGGAAGGGGGCGTGGGCTCCCGTCTGCACGGGAGCGACGTTGGAGGTGAGCAGGCGAAAAGGGCTAACTCCCTCTTGTGCTTTTGAGCCAGGCGAGGGCGCTGATGGCTTCCAGGACGACGCGGTTGGCAGCATCGGCGGCGAGGCCTGCGGGGCCGTCGTAGGGGGGAGAGACCTCGACAACGTCCATGCCGACGAGATTCACGGAGGAGGCTATGCGGCGCACGGCGCGCAGGAGCTCAATGGTGGCGAGGCCGCCCGGCTCCGGCGTGCCGGTGCCGGGGGCAAAGGCGGGATCGAGCACGTCTATATCCACGGAGAGATAGACGTGCTCCGGCCCGTCCAGCGCCTCTCGGATGGCATCGCTGAGGACGGCGTCGAAGCCGCGCTGCTCGATCTCCGACATCTGGTGCCAGCGCATGCCCTGCCCGCGCATCCAGTCCTGCAACCCGTCTCCATGGGCGTAGCCGCGCAGCCCCACCTGGACGAAGTTCCTTCCGGGAACTGCGCCGCTTTCTATGAGGCGGCGCATGGGACTGGCGTGAGAGACCAGCGACCCGTATACGGAGTCCCAGGTGTCGGCGTGGGCGTCGAAGTGGACGACGCCCACGTTGCCGAAGCCGTACTTTTGGGCTACGGCTGTGGCGCTGGGCAGCGTGACGGAGTGGTCGCCGCCGAGCACGATGGGGATGGTATCGGCCTCCAGGGCCTCGGCGACCTTGGCCTGGATGGCCTGATGGCTGAGCTCGATGGAGAAGGGGGGACAGGCGGCGTCGCCAAAGTCGACCACGTTGAGGATGCGAGTGGGGTGGACCTCAAGCTCCATGTGGTAGATGTAGTCGTTGGGGTGCTCCACGTATCCGGCCTGTCGTATGGCACGCGGGCCGAACCTGGCGCCGGGACGGTAGATCACCATCTCGGCGGGTGCGCCGATGATGGCGATGTCGGCTTCCATCTGCTTCAGCTCAGCGGCGGTAAGGGCAAGGGGAGCATGGATGAACGTGGGTATTCCCACGAAGGAGGCGTGCTCTTCTTCACCGTGGACGTCAGGCATGCGGTTCTCCTATGAGTTGTGGGGGATGATATGAGGGTGGAGGTTGGGGTGTCAAACCTATCCGTCCAGTCCGGGTAGGGGACGCTCCCATACTCCGGTGAAGACAAACTCCGAGAAGGGTTTGCGCTCCCGCTTCCTCTGCTCGCGCTGCTTCAGTTCGTCGGGGAGCCGGTCAAGGTTGCCCATGTAGCCGACGGCGCACGCCGTTACAGGCTCGAATCCGTCGGGGACGCCGAAGGTCTGTCGCACCCTGTCGGCTGAGAATCCGGCCATGTAGTGGCAGTGCAGTCCCAGGTCTATGGCCTGGAGGAAGAGGTTTTCCAGGGAGGCCCCCACGTCGTGGGCGAAATGCGGGTTGGGTCGGTCGTTGCGGGTGGTCTTGGACACGGCGACGAAGAGCAGGGGAGCGTTGGCGGCCCAGAGGCGGTTGCCCTCGGCGAGGCAGTTCAATACGGCTCGGTGAGCTTCATCGAAGTTGAGGCCGACGATGTACCGCCAAGGCTGCTCGTTGCCCGACGACGGGGCCCATCGCGCCGCCTCGAACAGCGAGCCGACAGTCTGCGCGTCCAGAGGGCGTTCGGGGTCGAAGGCGCGCGGGCTCCATCGGTTGGCTATGACAGGAATGACGGGGTAGGTGGTCAATGCCGGGTTGTCCATGAAAGCTCTCCTAAGGCGGTATGGATTTCTTATGGTACTATCCATAGGCTGCAAAAGCGAAGCATACATATTGGAGGCCGGATTGGAAGCTGAGAGCAAGTTCGTCGAGACGCCGGAGATAAGGCTGCATTACCTGGAGTGGCCTGGCGACGGCCCGCCGGCGGTGCTGCTTCACGGCAGAGGCCTCTGCGCGCAGGTGTGGCGTCCCACCGCGGAATCGCTGGCTTCACAGTTTCGCGTGGTGGCCATGGACCTGCGGGGTCACGGAGACTCGGACAAGCCGGGCGGCTACAACTGGGAGAACGTGGCCCCGGACCTGAAAGCGTTCGTGGAAGGTCTGGACCTGCAGGACATACTGCTCATCGGTCATTCCAGGGGTGCGGTGCTGGCGGCGCTGGGCGGCTCATTCATAAGCGATAGGGTGAGGGGCGCAATTCTCATAGAGCCCGGCATGCCGGTGCACAACCCGGAGCCGGGCAGCCACCACGACCGCAGCGCGGCGGCGCGGGTAGCTCGCAATCGCCGCTCCCTGTGGCCCAGCCGACAGGCCATCTTCGATCGCTACTCGCAGGCGGAGGCGTTCCGGAACTGGAGGACGGACCTGCTCTGGGAGTATATAAACGGCGGGACTGAGGAGATGGACGACGGGCAGGCGCAGCTAAAGTGCACGCCGGAGATAGAGGCGGAGTTCACGGCGGCGCAGGCTCCCGCCAACCAGGAGGAATGGCTGGCCAGGGTCACGTTCCCCATCCTGCTCATCACCAGCGAGAACCCCACGCG
This sequence comes from Dehalococcoidia bacterium, assembly GCA_965220545.1. Classification (GTDB taxonomy): domain Bacteria; phylum Chloroflexota; class Dehalococcoidia; order Lucifugimonadales; family QGNO01; genus DAOUJH01. The sequence continues at coordinate 404,879 of CBDCQF010000010.1, read as the reverse complement.
CCATCCGTCGGCGAATGTATCTTTGCGGCTATTGCAGAAGGCGTCACCCAGCTTTGAACACGTCGTTATGAAGGACGTGGGGCATTTCATTCCTCAGGAGAGGCCGGACGAGTTGGAAAGGGAGATCCGGCGGTTTGTGGATAGCGGGGTGATGAGGGAGTTGTAGGGCTGCCCCGTTGCAGCCCCTGGATACCCGTCCCCGCATCAGTGCGGGGCAGGCTATACGGGTATGACGGTGAGAGTGGTACCGGGGGATGATGCACCCGCTCATTTCCTTCGACAAGCTCAGGATGAGCGGGTGCGCATTGCTAGGGTGAACTATTGCATGGTCAGGGGCATGATCTCTGAGGCGAAGTAGCGCATTCGCTCCAGGGTTTGGTCTAGGGTCGGGCCCTGGAAGCCGAGCATGAGATGTCGCACGCCCAGGTCCTGGAAGGCCAGGATGTCGTCCGCTATCTGCTGAGGCGCGCCGGTGAAGGTGAGCCGCCCACCGCCGGGGCCGGTACGGGCCTCATTCTCGTTGTACCAGCCGGCGCTGAAAGCAAGGTCTATCTCCGCGGGGTCGCGTCCGAACCCTTCGGCGTAGCCGTGAAGACGGCCGATGGCTTCTGCAAGCTGCGGGACGGTCTGCAAGGGGTAGGTGGGGTTGCTGCCGATGGGATACCAGGCATCGCCGAGGCGGGCGGCCCGTCGCAGAGCGGCGGGGCTTTCGCCGCCTATCCAGATGGGAGGGTGCGGCTTCTGGACGGGCTGAGGGCTGAAGACGATGTCGGAGAAGTTGGTGTATTTGCCTTCGAAGGCCGGAGCATCGCTGGTCCAGAGCTCTTTGAAAACGCGGATGTATTCGTCGCTGACGGAGCCGCGGTTGTCGAAGGGAGGGGTGCCGATGGCCTCGAACTCCTCGCGCATCCAGCCGACGCCGCAGCCCACGGTGAGACGGCCCCCGGAGAGGTTGTCTATGGTGGAGAGGATCTTGGCGGTGTGCACGGGATTGCGGTGCGGCACCACCATGACGGAGGAGAGCAGGCGAATGGTTGTGGTGTGGGCGGCCAGGTAGCCGAGGAGGGTGAGTTGCTCCAGGCACTCGCCGGACTCCCAGCCGGTGAATGAGCCGCTTTCGCTGTAGGGATAGGTGGAGTCGATGCGTCGCGCCACCACGATGTGGTCGGCGACGCCGATGTAGCTGAATCCCAGATCCTCGCCGGTACTGACGAGCGCGGCTAGAGTTTGCGGCGCGGACAGGGGGCCGCGGGTGGGCACGCCAAAGCCAAAGTCCATATGGTCTCTCCTGGTGGTTGTTTGGAGTAGAGGGTAGTGAATTAGCGAGGGAGATGTCCACCCCCATCGACGGTATTGAAACGCCCGTGCTTTTTCCTATAGCCTATGCGCCCAAATCCGGGAGCGCGGCAGGCGGACACGGTCCGACCTACGCCAACCGAAGGAGCGAGGAGTCATGGACAACATAGACCTTGGGAGCTTGAACTACCTGGCGGATAATCGTGGGGGTCATCATCAACCAGGCGCTTGGCGCAGGGTGGTACAGCGCATTGGCGAAGCCGTGGATGGCGGGAGTCGGACTGACGATGGAGGACGTGGAGGCCATGAAGGGGACTGCGCGGCAGTGGTACCCCTACGTGGTGGCGATTGTGAGCGCGCTAGTGTTCACCGTTGGTCTGGCAGTGGTGATTCAAGGCTTGGGAGCGGAAGGGGTTGTGGAAGGCCTTATTCTCGGTCTGCTGGCGGCTATCGGGTTCATCGCGACGTCGTACGCAACGACCTACAGCTTCGAGGGCCGCAGCCTCAAGATATTCCTGATCAACACCGGATATCCGGTGATATCGTATGGCATCATCGGGGTGCTGCTGGCCGTCTGGCAGTAGGGTTGAAGGGTCGCCCGAGGAGCGCTTTGAACCTATGGTCCGGCAGCCCAGCGGGCCAGCATCTTGTACGGTGAGAGGATCTCAGCAAGCGAGGTGTAGTAGTAGTCCTGCCAGTCGCGCTCCGGCATGCCGGTAAAGAGCATGAGGTTGAGAGGGTACTGCTCCGAGTCGGTGGCGCGGCGGAAGTCGTCCCGGAAGAGGAAGGTAGGCTTACCGAGGGCGATGGCGATGCCCAGTTCGACCATGACACCTTCGTCCGGGGGCACGCCGTTGACGACGGCGAATATAGCGTCGGCCTCACGCACGTCTCTCACATCGGCCTGGCCGACACGGTAGGCCCAACCGGGCTTCAGTCCGGCCTCCTGGTTGTTGCGCTGGAAGGGCTCCCAGACCTCCAGCCCCAGGGACTCCAATGCGGTCACCAACTCCGGCAGTACCGTGGCGCGCTGCCGGGCGGAGAAGCCGTAAGCATTGGCCAGATACACGGTCTTGCGTCGGATTGGTTCCAAGCATCTCTCCATTATGGAAGGTACTCTAGCAGACCCTAGGAGGGCTTTGCACGCCTGCTCAAATGGTGCCCTTGGCTATGCTCAGGGTGAACGGGTGAATTGCCCACTCCTCCCGCACCTGGATACCCGCCTGCGCGGGTATGACGCAGGGGCGCAGGCTGTACGGGGCAAGACGGTAGGGGGTGCTCATGCGGGGGTTCACCCCCATCTTAATCTTCCCCCGTCAAGGGGGAAGAGGTTACAGAGGTCCTCTCCGCGTCGCCAGATAGGGGGGCGGCGGCTTGCTTGAAGCCCGTGCGATAATGTAGTCCTCTATGCAAAGGCTGCCCACGGTTCCCGTTCCCATACCTTCCCGGCTCTACTACGGCTGGGTGATTGTGGCTACGGGCCTGGCTATCAACATGGCCACGACGCCGCTGAACCCGGTGGTGTTCTCCTTCTTCATAGCGCCGATGAGCGAGGAGATGGGTTGGAGCCTGGGGGCGTTGTCCCTGGCATTAACGTTCCGTATGGCGGTAAGCGGGGCAACCGCGCCACTCATTGGAGTGATAATAGACAGGTTTGGTCCTCGCTGGCTGGGGCTGTTCGCGGGTGTGGTGGCGGGGGGCAGCCTGATTGGGCTGTTCTACACTCAGCAGATATGGCTGGTGTACCTGCTGTTCGCGATTTCAGGCGGCGTAGGACTGGGGGGCGGGCCGGGTGGCAACCTGCTCACCCTGGTGCCCGTGGCGAAGTGGTTCGTTCAGAAACGGGGCCGCGCCATGTCGATAGCCACCACGGGGATGGCCGTAGGCACGGTCTTAGCCATTCCGGCGACTCAGTGGATAATCCAAAACATGGGCTGGCGCGAGGCGTGGGCCATCCTGGGCGTGATGGTGGCGTTCATAATCATTCCGCTGAGCCTTCTCTTCCTGCGGGGCGCTCCCTCCGACCTGGGACTGCAGCCGGACGGCATGAACGTTAAGCAACCGACGCCATCGCCGGGTGCGGGACAGGGGTCGGAGGGGGTTGTCGAGACCGACTGGACAGCCAAGGAGGCGCTGCGGCACCCCGTGTTATGGCTGATACTGTTCGCGCTGGCCGTGGGCGGCTTCGCTCTGGCGGGCACGCTGCTTCACAGAGTGGCGTACTGGGAGGAGACAGGAATGTCGCCGGCGCTGGTGGCTTTCGGCACGGCGATGGACCCGTTCACGTTCATGTTCTCCGTGGTCGTATTCGGCGTTATCGGGGAGAAGGTGAGGACGCGGAACCTGGCGCTGTTTGGCGGGCTGGTGTTCACTCTCTCCATGATTCCGATGATACTGTCGACCGGCCAGACGTACACCATCTTCGCGCACAACATGATCTGGGCTTCGGGAGGAGGCGCCTACATCACGGCGAACAACCTGATCTGGCCCAACTACTTTGGTCGGAGGTCTCTGGGCACCATTCGCGGCATAGTGTTTCCGGTGCAGGTGGCAGCGACAGGCTTGGGGCCCCCGGTCTACGGGTTCCTGCTGGATGCCGGAGTAACGCATATCACGCTATGGATGTTCTCGGCGGGGTTCTTTGCCATGTCGGGCATTCTGCTGTTCCTGGCCAGGCCGCCGCAGCGCAAGGTCGTGGCGGCGGAGGAGCCGGCCACACTCCCCGAATAGGAGGCGTTTCATCGTACAATGGGAGGGGGTCTATGACGGCAGAAGTAACGGAACAGACCGGTGAGATTCGGGGCGTCAATGTGCGCTGGGTCAATGTCATAGTGGCGGGCCACACTGTGGAGCAGGTCTTGTCGTTCGACGTTGCCGAGGCAGAGGCCGTTTACGGGCGACCGTTCGATGACGAGATGGACGAGTACATCCAGATGGGTATGTTTGCCATAGACCGCATAGCTGCCGATGAGACTATGGGCAAGGTTGCGTCGGCCACGAGTTACGTCCTGGACGGCAAGTGCATTCGAACTGCGAAGATCGAGCATTGCAAGGAGATAGAACCGGCGAGCGCTAGCTGGCGCATCACGAGAGCGGACGGCAGTGAGGTCCAACAGGAGCCTTGGAGCTGCGTTCCAGGGACTCCTCCGAAGTCGCATAGAGATTTGAAGTGATGCAACAACCAGCCGCCAAAATAGGAGGCGTTTCATGGAACTGGAAGGCAAGATAGCCGTCGTTACCGGCGGCGCTGCCGGGATAGGCAAAGCAATTGTCAACGCACTGGCGGCAAGAGGGGCCGTTATCGCCATCGCCGACATAGATCAGAGCCTGGCCATGGAAACGTCGCAGGAGCTGGAGGCCGTGGGCAACACGGCGGGCGTCTTCGTATGCGACGTATCGGACTCGGCACAGGTGGAGCGGCTGTTCCAGGGAGTGGTCGGCACTTACGGAAGGGTGGACATACTGGTAAACGACGCGGGAGTGGGGCACAACTCCGGCATGCTGGAGATAACCGAGGCGGAGTGGGACCGCATAATGTCGGTGAACCTGAAAGGCGCGTTCCTCTGCTCGCGGGCGGCGGCCAAGGCGATGATAGAGCAAGGCGAGGGCGGCCGCATCATAAGCATAGCGTCGACGGCGGGAGAGAATGCGCGGGTGAACAGCGCGGCGTACTCGGCGTCGAAGGCGGGCTTGCTGCAGTTCACCCGCGTGCTGGCGATGGAGCTGGGCCCGCACGCCGTCACGGTCAACGCGGTGGCGCCGGGGCTGACGATGACAGGTTCGCCGGTGTGGAGTCCGCCCAGCGAGGCGTATCAGAGGGCGTTCATCGAGCAGACGGCGCTGGGGAGGACGGGGACGCCGCAGGATGTAGCTGAGGCGGTGGCGTTTCTGGCATCGCCGCAGGCGGGGTACATCACGGGGCAGACGCTGTTTGTGGACGGTGGTTACTCGGCGGGGAAGCTATCGGTTAGGGGGTGAGGGGTTGGGGGGTTGCCCGCTCATTCCCTTCGACAAGCTCACCACGAGCGGGCAGAAACCTCTCCTCCGCTACCCCTGGATGCCCGCCTGCGCGGGCAAGACGGAAGAGAGGGCGCGATGGTGGAGGGGGCATGACGGGGGCCCTTGGAATGGCGTATGGCTTGGGATTCTTCGTCTCGTTGCTCCTCAGAATGACAGATGGTCAGGACGCTAGAGATACCGGCTCTCCCAGGTTGCGTACGACGTTCCACTCTTCTTCGGTGATGGGCTGGATGGAGAGGCGGTTGCCGCGTTTGAGAACGCCCATGTTTGCCAGCTGCGGCATTTCCTTTAGCTCGTCGCGGGTGACTATGCGGGTGAACCGTTCCAGCGGCTTGAGGTCGACCATGTACCAGATTGGATTGTCGGGGGTGCTCTTGGGGTCGGGGTGGTCTGATGCGGGGTCCCACGCCGTGTCGTCGGGGTAGCCTTCGCGAACCACCTCGGCGGTGCCCACGATGGCTATGGGGTCGGCGTTGCTGTGATAGAAGAGAACGCCGTCGCCCGGTTTGACCTCGTCTCGCAGGTAGTTGCGCGCCTTGAAGTTGCGCACTCCATCCCACTCGGCGACACCGTCGTTGACCAAGTCGTCGAAGGAGTACGCGCCGGGCTCCGATTTGAACAGCCAGTAACGCTTTGCCATGTTGCAACCTCCTGCATGGCATTATAGCGGACGCTTTTCATATAGAATACGGCATCCAAAGGAGGCAAAAATGCCGAGCAGCAAATATAAGGCCCCCGAGCAGATCAATCCCCAGAGCCTGGGCGATTACCTGGAGGTGATGAGCAAGGCCATCTTCCAGACCGGAATGTCCTGGAGGGTTGTGGAGAACAAGTGGCCGGGGACGAGGGAGGTGTTCCACAACTTTGAGGCGGAGAGAGTGGCAAGGATGTCGTTGGATGAGATAGACGCGATTGCCCAGGACACGCGGGTGATCCGCAACCGGCGCAAGATAGAGGCCATTGTGAGCAACGCGGTAAAGATGGTGGAACTGGCTGAGCAGCACGGCTCTTTCAAGGGCTATTTGGGGTCGCACGGCGGCTTTGAGGGAACGGTTGCCGCTCTACGCAAGGAGTTCAAGTTCCTTGGCGATATGGGGGCGTACTATATGCTGTACGTGGTAGGCGAGGAGGTGCCTTCGCACGAGGAGTGGATGGAGTCTAGGGGGAGGTAGGCGTTCCGGCAGTGGGCTTGGCGGTGCTCCGCTCAAATGGTTCGACAGGCTCACCATGAGCGGGTAAACACACTGTACATTCCCCCAGTGCTAGATGAAATTGGGTGGATGTCCAGGTACGGTTCACCCCCATCTCAATCTTCCCCCATCAAGGGGGGAGAGGTTTTGCAAAGGTCTCTCTGCGCAGGCATGACCCTTCGGGAGGCTCAGGGTGAGCGGCGTGGAGTGTGGCGTTGATGTGGGTGGAAGGCTTGGGATTCTTCGCTGTGCTCAGAATGACACTACCCCGCGCCGCCAGATTGCCACGCTGCGCTCGCAATGACGAGAGGGACGTGATGACGGAGGGGCAAGGAATGCAAGCCGGTTCCATACCTGTTAGCCTATCCATATGTCGGCGCTAGAGGAGAATACGGTATCGGCGGACGCGTTCCATCAGTTCAACCTGTGGTACGAGGATGCGCAGCAAGCGGGGGAGGACTTTCCCGACGCCATGGTGCTGGCCACAGTGGGCAAGGACGGCGCGCCTTCCGCCCGCGTGGTGCTGTTGCGCGGCGTCGATGACGGGTGTCTTGTCTTCTTCACCAGCTACACCAGCCGCAAGGGCGAGGAGCTGAGGGACAACCCCAGAGCCGCCGCGGTGTTCCACTGGCCCAAGCTGAGCCGACAGGTGAGGGCGGAGGGCAGCATTGAGCGCGCGTCCGCGGAGGAGTCGGATGCCTACTTTGCAAGCCGCTCTCGCGAAAGCCGGGTAGCCGCCTGGGCCGCCGAGCAGAGCAAGGTGATCCCGGACAGGCAGCGGCTGGAAGAGCGCTGGAGCGAGTACGACGCCAGGTTCAGGGATGACGTTCCCAGGCCGCCGGATTGGGGAGGGTACAGGCTGCGGGTCAGGGTGATGGAGTTCTGGCAGTCCAGGGAGCACCGCCTGCACGACCGTTTGCGGTATACTCTGGAGGAAAGCGGGGAGTGGCGCATTGAACGCCTTGGCCCTTGAGAGGCCTTCATGTGGGTAGGGAACTTCAAGCTGCTGGAGCCGTTGCCTGATCTGCGACAGCCGCACGTCATAGGGTCGCTGTCGCCGTGGGTGGACGTGGGCCGATCGGCGACGATTGCCCTGGAACGGCTGGAACGGGACATAGACGCCCGCGATTTGGCGTCGCTGGCCAATCCGGGCCGCTACTTCGACTTCACCCGCTACCGGCCGACCATCTTCTCGATAGAAGGACGCCGAGAGACTTCCATTCCCAACGTTCACGTAAGGTACGCCAGGGGCCACGCCGGTATCGACTTCGTCACCATGCATCTGCTGGAGCCGCACGCCAACACCGATGAATACGTCGATTCCATAGTGGAGTTGATGCGGCGTTTGGGCGTGAAGCGGTACTGCCGCATAGGCAGCATGTGGTCGGACGTGCCTCACACCCGGCCTCTGCCAGTGATGGCGACGCTCAACGGTGACGACATGGGGCTACCGGGCACTATGTCCAGGCAGCAGAGGCGCTACTCCGGCCGCACATCCATCATGAACCTGGTGGGGACCAGGGCCTTGGAGCAGGGCATAGAGGACGCGAATATCCTAGCGCGGTTGCCTTCAATCGCCAGGCTGGAGGAGGACCACAGCGGCGCGTCGCGCCTGCTGGGCACCCTGTGCTATATGTACGGCTTTCCCGATAGGCTGGCCGACAACCGGGAAGGGGAACAGCAGTATCAGCAGGTATCGAGGCAGATAGAGCAGAACCCCGAGCTCAGGTACTACCTCAAGGAGCTGGAGGCGACCTACGATTCCTGGGTTGCCTCGGAGGGGATAAGACCGCTGGGGCCGCCGTACTCCATGCCGCCGGGGCTGGAACAGCTCCTGGACGATTTGGAAGAGCAGCTTTAGGGCAACCGCCTTCCTCCACCGGCGCCGAGTAAACTTGACCCTTGTCCGTTGCCCAGCCTAGAATCAAAGCAACATCTTGTAGCAGCAGTGAGCGCAATGTCCGAAACACCTTTACTGGATGAGCTTGGCCAGATTTCGCAGGAAGCGCAGCGCGTCTTGGAGTCGGCGGCGGGCGAGGATGGGCTGGAGTCGTGGAGAGTCGCCTACCTGGGACGCCGCGGGCGTTTGACGCTGCTGCTGCGGCAGCTAGGTTCGCTGTCGGTGGAAGAGCGGCGGTCGGTTGGGGCGGAGGCGAACCGGGTCAAGGCGGCGCTGGAAGAGCGGTTCCAGGAGCGCAGCCAGGCTTTGAAAAAGACAGAGCGCGCCCGATACCTGGCAGAGGGCGGCATAGACGTCACGCTGCCCGGCAGGCCCGTGCCGCGGGGGCGGCTGCATCCCACCACGCAGATGGTGCGCCAGATCCTGGACGCTTTCGTCTCGATGGGGTTCAGCGTGGTGGAGGGGCCGGAAGTGGAGTGGGAGCACTACAACTTCGACGCTCTGAACATACCCCGCGATCACCCGGCGCGTGACATGTGGGACACGCTGTGGGTCGACTGGGAAGACCCCACGCCCCAGGGACGCCGCATGCTGATGCGTACCCACACCTCGCCGATGCAGGCCCGCATCATGGAGAATACCCAGCCGCCGGTGCGCGTGGTGGTGCCCGGCAAGTGCTACCGCTACGAGGCGAGCGACGCCACCCACGAGTGGCATTTCTACCAGGTTGAGGGCCTAGCGGTGGACGACGGCATCACCTTTGCCGATCTGAAGGGCACGCTGTACGAGTTTGCCAGGCGCATCTTCGGGGAGGACCGCCAGGTGCGGTTCCGCTGCGACTACTTCCCCTTTGTGGAGCCCGGCGTGGATATGTCGATAGACTGCTTTTCCTGCAGGGGAGAGGGGTGCCGCATCTGCAAGGATACGGGCTGGATAGAGATCATGGGAGCGGGGATGGTGCATCCGCACGTGCTGGAAGGCGTGGGCTACGACTCGCGGAAGTACACCGGTTTCGCTTTTGGGCTGGGGCCGGAGCGTATCGCCATGCTGAAGTACGGCATAGACGACATACGTCACTTCTACACCAACGACATGCGCTTCTTACGGCAGTTCTAGGGGACAACCTCTCTCACACTAGCGGCTTCACTTTGTGGCGTGTGCTTCATATAAACCCACTCGGCGGCGTCGGGGTCTAGTTCTCGAATCAGGCCACAGAACGTATATCCCAACTTGCTCAGCAGACACCTCATTGGGAGGTTGGAGGAGTTTGTTGAGGTGAATATCTTGGGAGTAGTGCAGGCTTTCTCAACGTAACCGATTAGTGCCTGCCCTACTCCCCGCCGCCGATGGTCGGATGAAACCATGACCATGGATATGAACCCGTATCTATAGAAGGTGTATTCAAGGACGGCGTATCCAACAATTGTTCCGTCCAGTATCGCGGTAAAACAGGTGTTGGTGTTTACCGCGTTCTCTATGAAAAGTCCCCTTTCGGGGAGTCTTGGTATGGCGGTGTCGAGTAAGAGCAAGGAAGGTGTGTCAGATGGAGATGCAGGCCTGATTGCGATCATAGCTATTTAGGCTCGGTTATCAAGGTTGCCATGACCGGTCCCAGACCAGCGAGGCTCCCTCGGCTTCAATACGGGAAAAGGTCGGGGTTCTTCATTGCCATAGATCTCTCGAAGCTGAACGAGCTGTGGATGCTGTTCAGCAAAAGGGATATCGCTTTACCATGTGAAGAGACCAGCAAGGTGCGTCCGGAATGTCTTCCAATGAGATCCCTGACGGCATTCACAACCCTTAGCTGGCACTCGGCGTTCGATTCGCCGCCGGGAGGCGCGAAATGAAAGTTTTCCCACCGCTTACGCATCTGTTCTATGAACTCCTCCACGGAGTCCACCCAAAGACTGTGTTGCTCTCGTAACTCATCATGGATACGCAACGTCTTGCCCACGCAATCGGCAAACGGCTTCGCTGTTTCGACTGCTCTGAGATAGGGGCTTGTGTAAACATGGTCAATACCCAACTTGGCCAGAGCAGGCGCTATATCGCGTGCTTGCTTCTTGCCTAGCTCGCTGAGCGGCCAATCCGGATTGTTGACTGTAGCGCTAGCCCGGCTTTCGGCGTGCCTGAGCAGGTAAACTGTGGTCGTTTGACTGGGCATCGTAGCAATCCTTTCTAGTGACCAGTTTATTCGTATGGTAGAATAGGCTCAACCTTTGACCGGTCCAACGTCTGAGAAAGATGGACTTCAGAATTCGTCCCATGACGCTTGAGGACATCCCTCAAGTCACAGATATAGAGCGAGAGGCCTTCCCCACTACGTGGCCTCCGACACCGCTGAAGAAGGAGCTTAACAACAAGCTGGCCCGCTATCTTGTCGCGTCATCCCCCATAGCGGGAAACGGCGGAGAGTCAGGCGCGGAGCAACCCGCCACATCCTTGGAGGCGCCCAAGGCGTTTCTGCAACGACTGCTCTCCGGGATGAAGTCGCTGGTGGCCTCGCCGGAGCAGATAGCAACCGGCGATTGGAACGAGTTCGTCGCCGGTTATGTGGGGGTCTGGTTCATGTCTGATGAGGCGCACATCACCTCGATTGCGGTGAGGGAGGAGTTCAGGGGCAGAGGATTGGGCGAACTTCTGATGCTGGGAACGATGGAGATGGCAATGGCCAGACGAGCGCAGCGGGTGACGCTGGAGGCGCGGGTGAGCAACTTCCCGGCACACGCTCTGTACGAAAAGTACGGCTTCACCAAGGACGGCATCCGGAGAAGGTACTACGCCGACAACCGCGAGGACGCGGTGATAATGACGGTGGACCGCATCCGTTCCCCGGAGTACCAGAAGCTGTTCCAGGAGCGCGTCGACAGTTTCAGCCGCCGCCGCGGTCAAGTAGTGCTCAACGTGGCTTAGACCGCGGGGCAGGGGTCATGGCCTGCCGTTACCCAACTCGGCGGCAAGAGAGCGCGACTGCCGGCGCTGCTCGTCCGATGCGCCAAGCTCTATTCCGTAGATCCCGGCCAGGTGGTGCATGTCGTAAACGGTCTGATCCAGCAACTCGGCGGCGCGGCCAACACTGATCCTACCCTCGGCAACCAGTTTGAGGACGTAATGGGCGGCCCCGGCGTGAATCCACTGCCGGAGCGTGGTTGCCTTGTCCGTGTGCTGTTCTCGTGCGCCAAGGGCAGCCAAATCGTCCAGGTTCTCTGGGATGCGCAGCGGCACCACTTTACTCTTCATCATATCCTCCGTGTTCTAAGTCCTCTCTTGCCTCCCAAAATGCCGCGGCTCGTATCATTGGCCTAAGCCTCTCCAATGCTTTCTTGGCCTCGCCCTTGGCCAGTATCCCTTGGCGGGCCAACACGACTAGGAGGTCGGCAGGTGTAAGGAACCGTAGTCCTCTAGCGGTCAGTAGGGCTAGGAAGCGGCGGTCGTCACTGACGATTATGGCATCCTGATCTTGAGCGGCCAGTGTTAGAACCGCCATCTCCCCGGCGCCCAATCCCGTCTCTCCCTGTGCCTGCTCAGTTCTGACCACCTCCACCCCTTCTCCCAGGATATACTCTATCTCCTCGGCGTCCTGGTGAAGTCGCTCTTTACCCTTGGTCACTACCTCGTGGTAGACCGCTTCAGGAACGGTGCACCGAAAGGCTTTTACCATCCGGTCAAGCACCTCAGCGCGATGCAGCTTGATCAGACCATCGGCATCCAACAGCAGGCGCATGTGATTATACTACTACAACAGTATACGATGTACAACACCGTGCGGCCACGAAGGCCGGGGATTCTTCGCTTCGCTCAGAACGACAGAGAGGTGGAGGTCAGGATGACAGGGAGGTGGGTGGATTCCCGTGCCAAGCACGGGATGACGGTGTGGGGGACTTGGCATCGCCGCTTATGAGACCTGCTTCAAACGTGCCATTCAGGCCTCTAACTATCGCGCTGCGGCTTGCTATAATCGGTGTATTGTGCAGACCAGCCATATTCTGGAAGGACTAAACCCGGCGCAGAGAGAGGCCGCCGAGACCATAGAGGGCCCCATGCTCATAGTGGCGGGCCCGGGTAGCGGCAAGACTCGCGTCATCACACATCGCATAGCTTATTTGGTGCGCGTTTGCGGCATCAGCCCGTACCGCATCGCCGCGGTGACCTTCACCAACAAGGCGGCGCGGGAGATGCGGTACAGATTGGAGCGCCTGCTGGGCAGCCGCGCCGAGGGGTTGACCTGCAGCACGTTTCACTCGCTGTGCGTCTCAATACTGAGACGCGACGGTCACCACGCGGGGCTGGACCGCAGCTTTGTCATCTACGACGACGATGACACCATGGCGTTGCTGAAACGGGCCATGGAAGAGGGAGAGATAGACCCCAAGCGGTATCCCCTGCGCGCCGTGAGCAACATCATCTCAGGAGCAAAGAGCAACCTGATAGACCCGGCGGGCTTTGCCGACGCCGTGTCCAGCTACTACGACGAGATTGTGCTCAGGGTGTACGAACGGTACGAATCGCTGCTCAGGCAGAGCAGGTCACTGGACTTCGATGACCTGCTAGCGCATACGGTTAGGCTGCTGCAACAGGTTCCCGAGGTGCTGGAGAAGTACCAGTCGCGCTACCTCCACCTGCTCATCGACGAATTCCAGGACACCAACGTGGCCCAGTACGCCCTGGCCAAACTGCTTGCCGGCAAGTATCGCAACATCTGCGTGGTGGGCGACCCCGATCAGTCGATCTACTCCTGGCGCAACGCCGACATCAGGAACATTTTGTCGTTCAAGAGGGACTACCCGGAAGCCAGGGTGGTCAACCTGGCAGAGAACTACCGCTCCACAAGGAACATTGTGGAGGCGGCAAAGGGCGTCATCGCCTCCAACCGGAACAGGTTGGAGAACGACCTGTTCACCGGCAAGGGTCAGGGGCGTCCCCTGGTGGTGCGCGAGGGGCACAACGAGGACGAGGAAGCTCGCATGGTGGTGCAGGAGGTTGACAGGCTGGTCAGGGAAGAGGGCCTGTCGCTGGGCGACTGCGCCGTGATGTACCGCATAAACGCACAGTCCAGGGCAATGGAGGAGGCCTGCCTGCGCTACGGAATGACCTACCGCCTGATAGGCGGCGTCAGGTTCTATCAAAGGCGCGAGGTCAAAGACGTGGTCGCCTATCTGAGGGTTGTGCTGAACCCGTATGACGAGGTGAGCCTGAACCGCATCATCAACGTGCCGTCCAGGGGCATAGGCTCCAGGACGATGGAAGAGGTGACCCGGTGGGCGCAAGAAATGGGTTTGCCCCTGTACGCCGCGCTCCAAGCGATTGCCGCGGGGGAAGTAGGCGACGTGAAGCCCCGGATTGCGCCGAGGGCCATCGCAGCTATCGAGCGGTTCGTCAGCCTTATAGGCTATCTGGTCGAGCAGGCGGAGAAGGTGGGAGCGGCCGGGCTGATAGACCTGTTGCTGGAAAGGATAGGCTACCGGAGCTACCTTCAGGAGGACGAACGCGGTGACGAGCAGTGGGAGAACGTGCTGGAGCTGAAAGGACAGGCCGCCGAGGTGGAGGAGCTGCTGGCGGGAGAGGAGGATAGCTCGCTGGCCGCTTTCCTGGAGAGGATATCGCTTGTTTCCGACGTGGACAGCCTGGACGAGAGCAGGGACGCGCTGACCCTGATCACGCTGCACCAGGCCAAGGGGCTGGAGTTCCCGGTCGTGTTCATCATTGGCTTGGAAGAACGGTTGCTGCCCCACTCGCGCTCCATGGACGACCCGGAGCAGATGGAGGAGGAGCGCCGTCTGTTCTACGTGGGGATAACCAGGGCGGAGGAACGCCTGTACCTGTTCCGAGCTTTCCGTCGCCGGCTCATGGGCTTAAGCATGGCCGGCACGCCTTCGCGCTTTCTTGCCGACATCCCCAGAGAGCTGATAGAGCAGCCGGTGGCCGTTTCCCGTCCGTGGGAATGGCCAGGGCGTCGCAGCCGGACCGAGGTACCGGAGGAGAAGGGCGGACCGCCGCTGCGGACGGGCGACAAGGTTCGTCACAAGGCCTTCGGCGATGGAATTGTGGTCAACTGCATAGCATCGGGGAATGACCATGAGGCCACGGTGGCGTTCAAGGGGAAGGCGGGCGTGAAGCGTTTGCTGCTGAGCATTGCTCCGTTGGAGAAGGTGGCGGGGAAGTAAGGGGGAGTCCTGCTACGCTAATCCCCGCCACCCCTGGATACCCGCCTACGCGGGTATGACGATGGGGAGCACCCTCTTTGGTCTTCACCCTTCTGAAACGGGCTCAAAAAGTGCCATGGCTCCGTTTGACTTCCAGGGCAAGGCCGCTACAATGAACCAATCCTCAACCGGCTCGCTTGGTCCGCAATGCATCAAAAGACAGTGCTGGACAACGGCATTCGCGTGCTGACTGCATCGATGCCGCATACCCGCTCAGTATCGATTTGCATATACGTTGGCAGCGGCTCGCGGTACGAGGACGACGAGCACGCGGGGATTTCGCACTACCTGGAGCACATTCTGTTCAAGGGCACGCCTCGCAGGCAGACCGCCGCCGAGATCACCGGAGCCATAGAGCAGGTGGGCGGCATGATGAACGGCAGCACGGACCGCGAGATTACGGCCTACTGGTGCAAGGTGGCAGCGCCCCACTTCCAATCGGCACTGGACGTGCTTGTCGATATGGTTCGCAACCCCTTGATGGACAGCGAAGAGGTGGAAAAGGAGCGCAGCGTCATCCAGGAAGAGCTGGCTATGTCGAACGATTACCCCGGCTATCGAGTGGAGATGCTCACCGACCAGATGCTGTGGCCGGACCATCCCATGGGGCGTGACGTCGGGGGCAGCAAGGAAACAGTCAACGGCATCACGCAGGAGATGCTGACCGAATGGTTCCAGCACCAGTACGGGGCCAGCAACGTGGTGATCAGCATAGCGGGGAGCCTGTCCAATGAAGAGATGCTGGACGCCGTGACGCCCATGGTCAAGGACTGGCCTTCCGGGTCGCCGTTAGGCTGGGAGCCGGCCGCCAACGAATGCAGGCAGGAGCCGCAAGCCCGCATGGAGTATCGCAAGACGGAGCAGGCGCACCTGGCGCTCTCCCTTCCCGGCATCTCCACCCGACATCCGCAGAGGTATCCCATGGACATGATGAACGGGGTCATGGGAGAGGGGATGAGCAGCCGCCTCTTCCTGGAGGTACGGGAGAAACGCGGGCTGGCCTACGATATCCATAGCTCGGCTAGCCATTTCAGGGATACCGGTTCCATAGCGATATATTTCGGCGTGGATCCCAAGAAGGCGCGATACGCCATCGAGACTACTATTGAGGAGCTGCATAGCCTCAAGGAAGACATTCCGGAGGAAGACCTGCACCGGGCGCGTGAGCTGGCCAAGGGCCGTTTGCTGCTTCGCATGGAGGACACCCGCGCCGTCGCTGCCTGGGGTGGCGCCCAGGAGCTACTGCACAACGAGGTGCGCACCGTGGACCAGGTGGTGGAGCGCGTGGACGAGGTCACCACGGAAGACGTGAGGCAGGCGGCGGACCAGTTCCTGGCCAGGGACAAGCTGAACCTGGCGGTGGTAGGCCCGTACCGCAGCGACAAGCAGTTCCAGAACGTCATCCGGCTGTAGCGGCTCCCGCTCACGCCCTTCCCTTCGACTTTGCTCAGGGTGAGCGGTCTACCTCCTTCGCTCATCTGGTTCGACAAGCTCACCATGAGCGGAGGTACTGCAGGCGAACTCGCGCGGCTTGGAAGCAGAGGCTTTGGATTCTTCACTTCGCTGCGCTCCGTTCAGAATGACATGTGCGCCGCCGGATTGCTTAGATTACTCGCAACGACGAAGAGCGGGGCATCACCTACCCTGTGCCCGCTGGGTCAGGGCGTGGGCTATCTTCTCCCGCGACGACATGTCGCTGAAGTCCTGAACACCTCTTACCGGCGCACCGGAAGGGACGCGCTCCCCGGCGATCTGTGACTCGATTTGCCCGCGCACTTGCTCCACCATCTGTCGCGCACTGGCCAGGGAGGTCTCGACCTCTTCCGGCGATTCTCCCACGACCAGCTCCTCCGGTATATCGGGAGCGGCGGCGAGCAGCGCTTCTCGATAACGGTCGGTGGCAGAGGCGAGCCTGCTCCGCAGCGACTTGATCTCTTGGTCGCGCTGTTCCAGGGCCGAGCGCAGCTCGGCAAGCTCCGCCTGCGCTTCGTCCGGTGTTGTACCGGCTTGGGCGGTTTCATCGTTCTGCGTGGCAGGATCTACCATCGTCTCTTCAGGGGTTACTTCTTCCATGTCGCCTCCTCTTCTGCATAGTGCGATCAGAATAGCCGCGGCTGGCCGCTTGAGGAAGGAGGAGATGGCAGGGTGTGGGGGTTGGGTTGTTCCATGTTGCCCTCCTCTTCTGCATAATGCACTCAGAGCAAGCTAGAGCAAAGAGATCTCCAACAGGAACCATGCTAGTCATAACGCGGACAATAATCGACAATAGTTCACGAAATGGATGTACCGTTGTTAAGCTTTAGCAGGCTTATGCCACTGGCCTTAATTCTTGTTGTTGCCGCCTGTGGCGGCTCCACCCCCAACGGGACTTTTATAGTTCCCGCTGCCACCCCTACTGCCAGAGACTGGCAAACCGCTTGCCTTGACGCAGAAATCTTGGCGGCGGAAAGCTTGAACTACGATGTTGAGGTCACTGTATCGGCCCCGGGCCTGAGCAGGAAGTACGGCATACTGGTCTCTGGGGAGGATTATCACTTGACCGGGCAGCTGACCATCGGGGAGGGTTACGATGTGCCGCCATTTAGCGGGACAGTCGAGCTTACGGAAGTGGGTGGCACAATTTACAGTAAGGAGGAGGAGGGTGAGTGGGCAGTGTTGGATGAGGCGCCTGCAACCCTCGACACCGATTACAGATTCGTAACTCTTTGTCCCAGGGTGCACGGCAGCCTCAGCGAGGAGGTAGAGGTCATCGGCTCAACCCCCACCAGAAGCTTCAACATTTACAGAAGTGCCCCCAATCAAGTAACGGCGACTTTCACCTACTGGGTAGATGACGCGGGGCGGCTGGTGCAACTGCATAGAATCCACAGATATCCGAAGATAGAGGATCCGACGAACCCCATTTATCGATACGATGGGGGAACTCTAGAGGAGAACTGGCTGGTCACCGGTGTAGGTGAACCTAATGTAATCACTGCTCCGCTATCCTCTGAAAGCGGGTAAATCCCTTTAATAAGCAAGCCAAATTCCTACCCCTCCTCTCGTACTTTGGCTAGCTCCGCATCGGGGTCCGGCACGCCGAGGGCTTCCATTGCGGTGCGGCGGCTGTGGATCCCTGAACCGACCAGCGCCTGCTCGTCGCGGACGAGACGGCCCCTGTCTTGGGGCAGCACGGGCCCCCAGATTATCTCCTGGCGCACCGGCAGGTAGCTAACGCCGCTGCGCTGCTCCAGGATGCGCAGGATGAGCTCATTGCGGCGCTTGTAAGCGGCAGAGCGCACCAGCCTCTTGCGTCGTATTCTCTGCAGCAGCGGGTGCAACTCCATCTCAAGGGCCACGCCGGAGAGCGCCCTGGGATTATCGCCGAAGCTGGTGCGGGGCGCCTCCGACAGGTCGTGGATGGCGCGGTAGATGAGGTCGATGAAGTCGACGTGGAGACGCACGCCGCCGCCCTGAAGCAGGTCGAGAAGGTAGGCGCGGGCCTGCTCCGGCAGCTCCCATACCGCGCCGGGCTGGACGGCTATGTCCTCGGCGCGTTCAACCCCTTCCAGCACCGCAATGGGGTTGCCGGATATCTCCACAATCATGGAAAGCTGCGACAGAGCGCGGTTCAGCTCGCGGGCCGGTTCCACCAGCGGCGGGATGTCCGATTCGCCCCAGAACGACTTGGGCAGGCGCAGGTTGGGGAAGATGACGAAGGGGATGACGCCGTAGGGGTTGGCGCGCTCCTGTAGCAGGACGTCGTCTGCCCATAGCTGGAAAGCGTCGTCGGTCCAGGCCTCCACCACTGTGATCTGCTTGCGTCTTGGAGCCTCGACTCCATAGAGCATGGCGGCCTCTTCCGCCGACAGCTTGTAGCGGCTGGCGACGCGCCAGACCCGCGACGGGTCGTCGGCGATCCACCAGGCAAAGAGGCCCTGCACGTCCGGCGCGGATACGTGGACGCGCTGTTCCGCGTTGTCCCAGGTCACCTTGTAGGCGGCGTCGCCCAGGATGGCGGCGTCCAGCTCGGTCTCGAAATCCAGCTCGTCCAGCTGGTTTTCATTGTGGATTCGTCGCAGTGCCTCCCGAGCGCGCCGGGCACGGTCGGCGCTCTCCTGCGACGAATCGTACGGCTCGACGGCGGTGGTGACGCCGCTCATCAGGTAGGAGGTAATCTTTTCCAGGACGGTCTTGGTGTAGTTGAAGGTGAGTCGCCGTTCGCCGGAGCGGGCGCGGCCCCGCCACTGGTCGCCCTGGTAGAACGACAGGTTGTCGCGGTAGGCGCGCATACGCTCGCTGTCCATGCGGGCCAGCGTCTGGGGAAGGGTGGGTTGGGTCATGCTTCACCTCCTGTCATGGTCATCGCGCTTCCCTCACCTGGCCAGGGACAACGCCGGCAACGGCTTCGCCGCCACCGAGTCCGACCTGCCGTTGGCCCGCGCCAGGATGCGGTGCACGGTACGCTGGCTGATCTGGAAGCGCTGCGCCAACTCGCCGACGGTGGCGTTCTCGCGGCTTCGCACTCTGAGCAGACGGCGGTCCCGCTGGGCGCGACGGTAGCTCCGCAGCCAGCCGGGGTCGTCGTGCTTGCACTTGGGCAGAGGGCACTGCAGGCACGATGGGGATACCTCACAGCCTCTGTCTCTATACTGAAAGTGTTCCGGTAATACGTCCGTCTTGGGCATACCTTTCTTGTTCATTGGCCATCACCTGTATTTGGTTGCTACAGTCCTTGTGTCCGCTCACCGCTCCGCCGCGGTGGTTCACCCCCATCCCCGCATCAAGTGCGGGGCAGGCTTCAATCTTCCCCCGTCAAGGGGGAAGAGGTTTTGCATCCCCCCGCGCCGCCGCCCCTGGATGCCCGCTCCCCGATCGGGGTCGGGGACAGGCTGCGCGGGCATGACCCTTCGGCAGGCTCAGGGTAAACTCCCCCCACCGCCAGATTGGGTGTCAGTGCATGGCAGCCACCTCCAGATCGCGGGCCGCGTTGCGGCTGTGGCCGCGCGCCACCCGCGGGGCGTACCTGGAGGCCTGCACGAGCAGGGCAAGGCTCGCCAGATAGTCGTCGTGGCCGCGTTTGGGGTCGACGTGGAAGTTCATGGTGCGGTTGGGCCGAAAGTAGGCTTCGGCATGTCCCATCTGCTCCCAGAACTCGACGTACTCCGGCGAACCGTCCGGGGCGTACATCTTGAGGCGGCCGCTGTTCACCGCCGCCAGCAGGTCGAAGCCGAGGCGCGACTTGCTCTGTGCGGTGAACACGAACGGATCGACGATGGCCTTGCCAAGTGCGCGCTCCAGGAAGCTGGCCGGGCCCTGTCCCAGGCCGGTGGCGTCGACCACCACGCGACGGCAGCCCCAGACCCGCTTCAGCAGGTCGACCAGCTGGGGATAGACGGCGGCCAGCGATACGCCGGTCCACTGCACGTGCTCCACTATCTTGACCTGCGGCTCACCGCTGAACGGGTCGCCGGCGTCAAAGTCAAGCTCAGCGATGGTGAGCACGGTGGAGTCGCGCCGGGGACTCTCCTTGCCTGAGCCGGATGAGTTGACCACGCTGGAACCAAGGGCATCGCTTCCCGCGACTCCGCCCGCCATGTCCAGGGCCGCCACGTAGGTCTTGCCATGTTCCGGCCAGCGACGGCGTGAGTGTCCGCCCTGTAGCTGTGCCTGCTGCGATGCGCCGAGCATGCCCCCCTGGCCGCGCACGGGCAGCAGCATGTACTGACTGCGGAACAGGGGGTGGTCTTCTCCCAGCCGCAGCCGCTCTCCCTCCACGTATTCCCGGTACAGCGGGTTGTGCCGCGCCACGTCCTGCCAGTCGTATCGGAAGTGACGGCGGATACCGTCGCGCCGCTCCAATTCCAGGTTCAGTTGCTTCTGCTCCTCCAGCAGCGAGTCGCCGTCCCAGGGAGTGCCGTAGAGCACGGTCGTGACGTTGGTGGATGCGCCCATGGGTCGGAACTCCTTGTAGTACTTGGTCTTGTCGATCTCCTGCGCCTCGTCCATTTCGAGGAGGACGTGAGCCGTGGCGCCCACCACCCTGGACGAGGGCTCCGCGCTGAGGAAGACCTGGCGAGCCCTGCCCACGCTGAAGGAGTTCCTGCCCTCCGCCGTCCAGAGGCCCTTGTATCCGGCATCGTTGAGCCGGTCTTTGAGCCGGAATATGCTGTTGAGCAGCTGGGGCATGTAGGTGGGCGCGGCCTTGATGAGGTTCCCGCCCGAAGAGCGATTGAGGGTGAGCAGGAGAAGTTCCAACTGCGCCGAAAGCTCGTTCTTGCCGCCCTGCCGCGCCACCTCCACGGTGAAGGTGAGTCCGCGGTTTTGTAAAACGCTCTTCAGAATGGCGTGCGCCGCCTCCAACTGGTACGGTCTGAGTCTTTGCTTGATTCCCATAATCTCGCCTCCTTAACTGAGCAGGCCTATCACTATCTGCACTACCACGGCTGCTATGACCAGAAATATCAGGCCGTTAACCCGGCCCTTCAGTTCGTCCACCTGGCGTTCCAGGACGTTCAACCTGGCATCCAACAAGGCATCGAAGGCCGAGCGGGGCGACAGGTTAACGCCGTCCCACAGGTCGCGCCTCAGTCTCCTCGCCGCTTCTCTCATCTCTTCAGACGGCACTGGGACTCTCCTCCGCAATTGCCTGCAATAGCTCCTCTACAGTGGCCAGCATCTCCTTCTCTAGTTTCTCCGTAGATCCGGAGGAGAGCTTGTACTTGAAAGACAGGCTCTTTATCAGCATGCCTATGCCCCGCAGCAGCAGGGCGAACTCGTCCGGCTTTTCCCCGGCTAAGCGGCGCAGACGTATCCTGAGAAGGGCTATCTCCTCATCCATCCCTTCCAAGGACATGGCAGAGGGAAGATCCGTCTCCTCCGCCCTGGTCAGGGCGGACTTATAGAACCGTCGCGTATTCACCCTCTTATCGCTGTCCGTCATCGGTCCCTTCCAATATCTCCAACATCTGTGGAATGGCGTCTTCGGGAAGCGCTAGAGCGGTATCCATCAAGGCATTGAGGAGCACCAGAGCGGCTATATCCCATCGCTCGGCGCGGATTGCCTCGGCCAGTGTGCTCATGACTTCCTCCTAGTACCCCTTGAGCCTTCGCCTCAGGACCAGCGCGGTTAGGGTGGCGGCCACGGCCAGGGATAGGGATGCGGCGACGACCTGCGCACCCGCCGAGACCCTGAAATCGCTGCCGAGCAGGGCGGAAAATACGAAGGCCAGGCTTTCCAGGCCAATGGCCAGATTGATCAGGACCAGGGTGAGCAAGCCAACTCGTCGCTTCCTTTGGCACGAGAAGTAGCGCCAAAAGTAGAATGCGTTGTAGCCGCTCAATGCTATGGTGAAGCCGCGTTGCAAGAGCAGAAACAGCTCTACGGGACTATTCAAAACGACACCTCTGGCCACCCATGGCCTCCTGACAACCAGAACGTTAGTGCTGGCTATAGTAGAATAGATGTTCTACAAATGCAAGCCCTAGATGTCTTTTTGGTAGAATCTTTCACCGTGACCCTTCGGCAGGCTCAGGGTAAACTCCCATCCGCCACCCCTGGGCTCCCGTCTGCACGGGAGCGACGGTTGAGGTGAGGGTTCTATTCGCAAGTCGCAAATACCGTCGCGTCAGACTTCTGAGACGCCTTCTTGAAAGGAGAACACAACTATGTGGTGGTCAGATTTTCTCTGGGGATTTTGGAACGGGATCACGGCGTGGATTGTCTTCATTGTCCACGTGTTCGGCGCTTGGGACAACTTCCCCGTTTACAACTCGGCGAGGAGTGGGAACTGGTACGACTTTGGGTTCCTGCTTGCGATGAGCTTGCACCTCTTGGGCGCCTTAGGCGGGCGGCGCCGGAAGCGTTGACTCTCCGCTCATTTCCTTCCCTTTGGCTATGCTCAGGGTAAACTCTGAGCTCAGGATGAGTGGGGTGGGTTACCTCAACCACCCCCTGGATGCCCGTCGTCACGGGCATGACGTGGAGACTCCTATGGTGAGCCAGGACAGTGGCTTCGTGGGCAGAGGCTTTGGATTCTTCACTTCGTTCAGAATGACAGAAGGGGTGGGCAATGACGGAGGGGCGGTTCGCGAACCGCCCCTACACCCCGCCCCTGGATGCCCGCCTACGCGGGCATGACGGAAAGGTGCACTTCCGCATAAGCAGAAGGAGCGACGCTTAAAGCCGCATCAGCAAATCGTTGCGGGCCTCTAGGGAGGCGGGATGCACCAGGCTGCCCTTCTCCAGCAGCGAGGCGATCTCCGCCGTGAGGTATTCCACGGCGGCCTCTTCAAGGTTCCGGCGGGCTAGCGCGGCTATCCTGCCCAAATGCGGGGCGCGTTCCACTTTCTGAGGCTCCACTTTGTCGGCGATGAAGACAACCAGGCCAACCCTGCTCATGCCGGGGCACGATGTGGAGTGCCAGCGCACCGCTTGGAGCACTTCCTCATCGGTCACGGCACACTCTTCATTGAGATGGCGCGCCGCCAGAGGGCCGTGGAGGAGAAGAGGCACTCGCTCCTCCACAGGGGTCGGGACCAGGCCCCTGGCCCTGGCCTCGCTCAAGAGTTGCTCCCCGCTGTGAGCGCGATAGAGGTCGTGTGCCAGAGCCGCCGTCTCCACCTTGACAGGGTCGACCCCGTGAATGGCGGCCAGATCGAGCGACAGTTCCCTGACCCGTTCCAGGTGGGCTTGCAAGCCCGGAGGAAGCGACTGAATTATGGAGCGCAGCTTGGGTAGGGAGCTGGCCACTGTGCTCATGAACCGTTGCCCCAGGGCAGCCTCTTGCCGCCGAGCAGGTGCACATGGACGTGGGGGAAGGTCTGGCCTGCGTCCTGGCCCTGGTTGATGACTAGCCTGAAACCGCTACCGGCGACGCCCTCCTGCTGTGCCATGCGGTTCGCCACTTGGAAGAGGTGGCCTATCACACCTTCGTGGGGCTTGTCCAGGGAGACGATGTGCTCGTGGGGGATGATGAGGAGATGGGTTGGCGCCACGGGATAGATGTCGCGTATGGCAAAGCAAACATCGTCATCGTGGAGCTTATCGCCGGGTATCTCGCCGGCGTCGATCTTGCAGAAGACGCAGTCAACCACTATTCACTCCTTGGGATGTTACCCCGCCCCTGGATGCCCCCCTGCGCGGGCATGACGGACATAAGGGCAGACGGACATAAGGACCAAACGGGCAGGCGGACTATCGGTTACTAATGGCCGACGGCCAGGCAGGTCACGGTGCGCTGGATCCCGCCGATGGCGTGTACGTTGCTGGTCACCATGTTGCCCACCGAGGCCAGGTCATCGGCCTCAACGACGGCGATGATGTCGTACGGGCCGGTGACAACATCCACCGACTTGATCCCTTCGGTGCCCTCCAGCGCCTGCACCACGTCCCTGGTCTTGCCTACGGCAGTCTCAATAAGTACAAAAGCTTTTGTGGACACAATCCCCTCCCAACGTATGTCTTTGGAAACTGGAAGCCATTTTATGAACGGCCAAGTGGGCTGTCAATTTGGTGGATGATGAAGCACATGCGGTGCCTCAAGTGATGCTAACATAGCTGCCAGATCATGGATGTGCAAAGAGTAGTTCGCGGTATTCTGCTGCGGGACGACAAGGCGTTCGTAGTCCTTCGTAGGGAGGACAGACTCGATGGGGGGTTGTGGGAATTTCCCGGAGGAAAGGTGGACGACGGCGAGTCTCCCGTCGATGCCCTGGCGCGTGAGTTCCTTGAAGAAACAGATATTGAAATCCAGGTTGGGGAAGTTGTAGATGAGCACTGGTGGTCCAGTCCACAAGATAGGCTGACCTTCCACTGCACTATGCATCTAGTCCAGGCTTCCCATCCTGAGATCCGCCCTTTACTGAATGACGAGAGCATCCGCTTCACTTGGATGCCGCTGGCGGCTTTGGCGCGGAAAGAAAAGGTGACGTGGAATGTTCGGCTCACGGCAGAGCGATTGGTGTCCGATGATGCTAGCTGCTGATAAGCAAGGCAACACGTTCCTTGAGTTTGTTCATACCAGCGAAGACGCCGCCGCTGCGTTCCAACCGCTGACCGGGGCGCTGGTTGTCGCTCGTCGGGATGACCGTTACCTGTTTGTCTTCGATAGACAGAGGTGTCAATGGGAGATTCCCGGCGGGACTATAGAGGAGGGGGAAACACCCAGGGAATGCGCCGCAAGGGAGTTCAAGGAAGAGACTAATCAAGAGGCCAAGTCGCTCCACTTTTGTGGTCTGGCCAAGACAGCCGCCTCCAATGGGTTCACAGAATACACGGCTCTCTTTTCGGCTACACTGGATGAACTCTTGCACTTTCAAAGCAACGACGAGATAGAGAGGATAGCGTTGTGGGACCTAAGCCAAGACATTGGAGAGGTCAACCCTATCGACCGTAAGCTGATCGACTATGCCTAGCCGTGGAACCTTCCCCGCCTTGTTTACGTAATAGTTATTGTGCAGGGTTGCCGGAACATGACTTTGAAGCAGAAACCGTCACAACCCATTGACCGAACCTATGCCAGGTATTACAATGGAGAGTCCTAGATTAGAACAGATGTGTGGTGAGGGAATAATGGTGAACACAAACCATGTATTAGAAGAGAAGACCACAGAGGAAAAGCAAAACCTATGTCAGCACCACTGGCTGATTGAACCGGCGGGAGGGCCCACCAGCAAAGGGCGCTGCCGTGTGTGCGGCGAGGAACGGTTCTTTAGAAACTCCCTGGATAGTTTGGGGTGGGAGAGGGATATGCCCGTCATAACCGACTCTCCTCGCACACGTCCGGCCACTATTTCAATAGTGGAAGAAGACATAGACGAGTAGCGGGCATCGCACAGGCACGGGGTTTGCCCGTGGTAAGCCAGCGGTGCTAGAATGAGTCCTCTTTTGGGGATTCGTCTAGTGGTAGGACGTCAGACTCTGGATCTGAAAGCCCTGGTTCGAATCCAGGATCCCCAGCCAGGTTCAAGCAGCCTCAGTGGCGCATTCGTCTAGCGGCCAAGGACATCGCCCTCTCAAGGCGAAGATCACGGGTTCGAATCCCGTATGCGCCACCACCTACAACTCCTTCACTTTTCCTCTGCTGTCCCACAACGTCCCTGTGTCGTGCCTTGGAAAAGTCACAATAAGTCATAGATAAATCGGCGAAAAGTCACACCTAAGTTATATCAAATGTGATATAGTAGCGATGGTTTCAAGGTCTTGCTGTCAGAGATTATCGCGCCCAGCACAGGCGGTTGAAACAAATGATAAGGGTCTGTCCGGGGGTGTAATGCACCCTAACACCTCAAAAAGGGGGGCATGCGTCAAGACGCCGGTTATTCGTAATCACATATCGCATGCTCCCCTTGTTCCAGCAAGAGCCAAGCCAATGAGTGTTTGCTGCCTGATGATGGCTCCATTTGGCAAGTGTAGTTTCAGGTATCGACATTCTCTACTTGGTCGCCCTAGCTATGCTGCGGCTCCTCCCCTTGTGTCTCGCTTTTCGGCATCCGGTAGCCGACGCGAGGCTCGGTGAAGATGTAGTTGGGATTGTCCGCGTCGTCGTCCAGCTTGCGGCGCAACTTGCTTACGATGGTGCGCATAGGCCGCACGTCATCCTGCTGCCTTGTGCCCCAGACCCGTTCCAACAGGTGCTTGTAGGTCAAGACACGCCCCGCGTTGGCCGAAAGCTCGGCCAGCAGTCGATATTCCATGGCCACCATCGGCACCGGCCGACCGGCAAGGGTAACTCTGCGCTCGGCGTAGTTGATGGTCAGATCGCCAAACACGTACGGTTCCGTAGGTTCCGGTACCTCTCTCCTCCGCAGCGCCGCTCCGATTCTCGCCGTCAGTTCCGTAGGCGAGAAGGGCTTGACCACGTAGTCGACGGCCCCCCTGTCGAATGCCCTGGCGATGAGATCGTCCCCTCCATATGCGGACAGGAAGATAACCGGCACGTCCGTTATCTCAAGGATCTCCTTCATCAGCTCAATGCCGTCTTTTTCGGGAAGCATCAGGTCCAGCAGCACCAGATGGGGCCTCTCCTCTTCCATAAGGCGGAGCGCCTCTTTTTCATTCCCGGTCACTATCGGCGCGTAGCCTGATTGAACGAGGGTGTCGCGGACATAGCGGAGGGTTTGTGGGTCGTCGTCCACCACGAGGACAGTAACCTGTTTCGCACCGCCTCTCCGCCTTCGCTGCGAGGAGCGGGTTGAGACCGGTGGGGATGCGCTTACTGCGCCGCTTCTAGCTGCGTTGACGGTAGGAAGGGTAAACGTGAAGCGCGCCCCCAAACCCGGCCCGTCCCTCTCGGCCCAAATGCGGCCCCCGTGCGCCTCCACTATCCCCTTGCAGATAGCGAGGCCAAAGCCCGTGCCCTCTCTCTGGTCCTCGGACTGTATCCTGGCGAACTTGCGAAAAAGGTGTGGAAGGCTCTCCGCCAGGATCCCCCGTCCCTCGTCGATCACCGAGAAGGCAACATAAACGCCCTCCCGCACGGCCGCCACCCTGATGACAGACGACTGCGGGGAGTGGTGGGCCGCGTTGGTGAGAAGGTTGCCCAGAACTTGGAGGATGCGCTGCCTGTCAGCCATCACCAGGGGCAAATCCGGATCTATGTTGATGTCGAGGTTGTTCCTTTCCCCTGCGCTGACGAAGGCACTCCTTGCCCGGTCCACCAGCGCGGCCACCTCTGCGGGTTGGGGATCGACGGGCAGCGTGCCCGTCTCTATGCGCGCCACGTCGAGCAGGTCGGCGACCAAGTTGTTCATGTGGTCGGCTTGGTCCTCAATGATTCTGAAGAACTGACGTACCACCGCGGGGTCGGGGTCTGTTGCCGAACCCAGCACGGTGGCGGCGGAGCCCTTGATGGATGTTAAGGGCACCCGGAGCTCGTGGCTCACCATTGCCAGGAACTCGGCCCGCATCCGCTCCAGCTCTTCAACTTCAGCCATGTCTTGTAGGGTGACGACCATCGACTCGACTGTACCCTCTTCGGAGAGGATGGGTGTTGCGTTGAGCAGCACCGTGACGCTTCGTCCGTCGGCGACCCGCATGACGATCTCCTCGGCCCGCAGCGTCTCCCCGATGCTCAGAAGCTGGGTCATGGGGAACTCCCGCAGTGAGATCTCACGCCCGTCGGCGCGCCTGAAGGTCAATATCTCTAAGAGATCTTCCGGCGACTGATCAGGGTTCCGCAGGCTGTCGACGATCCTCCGCGCCTCCCGGTTGAAGGACATGGGCATTCCAGTCGCCGCGTCGAAGACCACTACTCCCACCGGGGAGGTGTCTATCAGCGTCTCGAGGTCAGCCCTGGCCCGTTGTTCCTCACGGTGCCTGCGGGCGTTGGCGATGGCCATTGCGGCTTGGGACGCGAACATGACGAGGGTCTCCTCATCCTCCTGGGTGAACTCCCCGCCGCCCGTCTCATGGGCCAGGTAGATGGTGCCTACCCCGGCCCCCAGATGACGGATCGGGGCCACCAGCATGGAGCCCAACGGCACTGAGGGCAGGAACTTGGGCATGTTCAATGCCTTCAAGTGGCTGTCTATGTCCGAGACCCGCAGGGGCTCCTCAAGTCCGCTGAGGTACTCGAAGAATCCCAGACCCTCCGGCATGTCCCAGAGCCCCTGGTGCTCCTCCCTGGTGAGGCCGGAGGCGATGAACGTGGGGCGGCGGAAGGCCTCGCCTGGGATGGTGATTGCCCCGTAGCGGGAGGCCGTCAGTGTCCGGGCGCTGTCCACCACCTCCTGCAATACCGTTTCGAAGTCCAGGCTCTCGTTGATGCGGAGACCGGCCTCGCTCAGCCTTGTGAGCCGCTCTCGCAGTGCTGCAATCTCTCGTACAAGGTCGTCCGGTCGGTTCATTTCGTCACCTTCTTCCGGGCTGGGCCATTGGGCCTGACCGCCTCAGAGGCCATCATTTTAAGTCAACAGGGATAATTATACTGGTTTTGGGCGAGAAATTACCAAGAAGTCATAGAAAATTAATTTAAAAGTAATGGTGAGGTTACACGCATGTAGTCCATTACCGCTGCCGGCGAGGCGTTAGCGGCGGGATCGGACTATCCAGAGCAGGTTCAATGCGACTATGGCTGCGGCGATCAACCATAGGAGCGTGCCCAAGGCGGGATTGAACTGTAGTCCCACCCCCAGCCCCAGGTAGAATACAATGACCGCAAGTAGAAACAGCAGAACATGGACGACTATCCGTTTGTACGTCGCCATACTATCTAAGCCTTTCTCCCGTACATCAACTCCTAGTGGAGCCAATCCATCCGGGTAAGAATGCCTACGACGTGCTTCTTAACGCGGATTTTCTGCTTCCCGTCCCACCAGATGTATCGAGTGAGTTCACTATCCTTTAGCTGCACTTCTCCAATCGGAGTAGCACGGAACACCCTATGGCATCGCTTGCCCTTGTAGGTGAACAGCCACTCAATCTTTGAGGAGTTCAGCCCTGTTTCCTCGTAAAGTTCCCGAGCCGCTGTAGCTATGGACGGCTCTCTTTTCTTCACTCTGCCACCAGGCAGCGAGAACCTGGTTGCCCCCATACCCATGACAAGTAGCACCTTCCCCTCCCGTACCACAACTACTGTCGCTCGAAGTCTGCTCATCTTGATCGCTGCTATCTCAGCCTTTCGGAAAAGGCGTACTCTCTCTTGGTGATTATCTCGAGCAAGGCCGGTTGGCCTTCGGCCACAATTCTCTCGGCCTTCTTGATTGCGGGGATGATCTCATCCGGCTTATCTATGCGTTCCGCATAGCCGTCCATAGCCCTTGCCACCTCCGCGTAGTTACCCGTGAGGTCCTTGGTCCCGTACCGTTCCGAGGCTACAGGGAACTGCTCAGGTCCGTAGATGCCCATGCCGGAGTTGTTTAGCAGCACGGTCAGGATGGGTATCTGTTCTCGCACGGCGGTCTCAAAATCGAGTCCCACCATGCCGAAAGCGGCGTCACCCAACACATTGACCGCCAGCTTTTCCGGCGCCGCCATTTTGGCTCCCATGGCCAGCCCCAAGCTGTTGCCGAGCTGCGTGGATTTGCCCCAACCGATGAATCCCCTGGGTATCAACGTCTCCCAAAATGGAGACATCTCGTCACGGGGACTCCCTGAATCGTGGGTGACGATGGTATTGCGGCGGTCGACGGTGTGCATGAGGTCCCATATAACCCTGTACGGGCTGATGGGCACTTCATCCGAGGTCAGCCTGGGCATCCATTCCCCCAGCCAGGCTTCCTTCACCGCTTTGACCTCTTCCGCAACACGAGTGTTGGTTCCGCGTTCCTTGGAAGTACGCTCTTCCAACGCTTCGATGAGTTGCTGAAGGACCAGCTTGCTGTCTCCAATGATTGCAAGATCCGCCGGGTAATCTTTATTGATGTCGTCGTCGTTGCTGGTGGAATGGATCAGGGTTATCCCTGAAGGTACGGTTATGCCAAATGAGGTCAATGTGAAGCTGGTGCCAATACCGAAGACGAGGTCAGCCTGTTTGACAAAATGCACCACCCCCCTGGTGGTGGTAGCGCCGCCGGAACCTATCGAAAGGGGATGGTCTTCAGGAAAGACGCTCTTGGCGCCTAATGTCGTCATCACGGGCGCCTGCAGAATCTCGGCCAGGCGACGCAGCTCGTCCCAAGCTTCCGCGTAGAGGACGCCCTGCCCGGCGTGAATTACGGGACGCTGGGCGTTTAGCAGCGCCTCTGCCGCTTTTTCGATGTCTCTGGGGTCGCCGGCCGCCCGGTGCGACTGCACCGGCCTGTAAGTCATCAATGATTCGTCAAGCTCGCCGGATGCTACGTCGGAGGGAAGCTCCAAGAGGACGGGAGCGGGATGTCCCATGCGGAGCAGTGAGAAGGCGCGGCGCATTATGCTCGGAATACGCTCTACCATATTGATTTGAGCCGACCACTTGGTGACCTCACGGTAACTTAGAGTGGGGCTGAAATTGGGCCGGATGCCTACGCGGTCGCGGGAGGCGGAAGCCGGCAGCAGCAGGATGGGCGTGGAGTCATCGTAAGCCTGGGCAACGCCGGGGAAAGCGTTTTCCGCGCCGGCCTGTGCTTGCATGGTGAACACGCCTATGCTCTTACCATTGCGGACCCTGGTGTAGGCGTCCACCATGTTTACGCCGACGCGTTCCTGGCGAAAGATTATTGGCCTGATGCCAGCGATGGCGCATGCTTCGATGATGGGGTTGCTGGGAATACAGCCGATAAAATCGATGTTTTCTCGCTTCAGTATATCGGCTATTGCAGTCACACCTTTCATGGGACCCTCCAGTGAATTTGCATTGGCTTGGGAATTGGAGCTCACTCTTATTGTGTAGCAACAAGTGTTAGTATAAGGGCTTATAAGGCCTTGCACCAAAAGTCCTATTCTAAGGCGACTCTAGGAATGACAAGAGCACCGGCTCAAGTGAGGTGAGCGTTGACTTCAAAAGGAATGTCCATACACGCGCTTAGCGCGCTTCTCCTGGCAGCGTCGCTCCTGCTGCTGGCCGCATGTGCAAGAGCTGACACGATGGTGATAGCTACTACGGGCGACTACGACCCCTTCAACTTCATCAATGATGACGGTGAAGTAGACGGCCTTGAGCGCGAGCTTGGGGACGAGCTATGTGACCGCGCCGATTTGGAGTGTGAGTGGGTGCAAAATGATTGGGAAGAGATGATCCCCGACCTGGTGGCCGAAGAGTTCGACGCGATCTTCGCAGGCATGAGCATCACAGCGGAACGGGAAGAGACGATAGATTTCACGGAAGCTTACTACCCGCCTACGCCTTCCATATATCTGGCTAGGGCCGGCGAGGGTGATGAAGCCGTCCAGGGTACGATTGGCGCTACGGCAAACACCATCTACTCCGACTACTTCACCGAGATGGGCAGGCCCTTCGTATCGTTCGAGGGCTCGGTAGACTTGGCCGAGACAGTGCTCAACGGCGAGGTGGACGCCGTCCTGGTGGACCACGGTTACGGTGTGGGAAAGCTTGCCGAATACGAGGGTCAACTGGCCATTGTGGGGCCGACCGTGACGCTCGACCGGGGACTCGGCATAGGCGTCCGTAAGGGCGGCGATCTGAAGGACAGGCTTGACGAGGCCCTGGCGTCGATGAAAGCCGACGGCACGCTGAACGCCCTCATTCTCAAATGGGTTGGCGAGGACGCCTCTACGTTCTAATAGTGGAGCTGATTCAAAGGCGGCTGATCTCAATGCAAGTAGGCAAACTTCCTCCTGAGCTCCTGCACAGACTCCTCTCCTCAGCACCTCCCACCGACTCCCGAGTCCTAATCGGCCCTGGCATCGGCGAAGATGCTGCCGTTATCTCCATGACCGATGACCACGTTCTCGTTGCCAAGACTGACCCCATCACCTTCGCCTCCGATGAGATAGGCTGGTATTCAGTCCACGTCAATGCCAATGACATCGCCGTCACGGGGGCCGAGCCCCGCTGGTTCCTTGTCACCCTCCTGGTACCCGAAAATACGACTGAGTCCCAAATCGAAAACGCCTTCCGTCAGATCTACGACGCCTGCAAGGACATCGGAGTCTCGGTCATCGGTGGCCACACCGAGATTACCTATGACTTAAACAGGCCCATAGTCATGGGCGTCATGCTAGGTGAAGCCCACCCCGACGACCTCACGCCCACCTCCGCTGCCAAGGTCGGGGACGCCGTTCTCCTCACCAAGGCCATCGCCATCGAAGGCAGCGCCGTTCTGGCCCGTGAGTCGGCTTCCGTACTTTCCGCCAAGGGCGTTGCCGACTCCACCATCCATACCGCCCAAGGCTTGCTTTACAACCCCGGCATCAGCGTGCTCAAGGATGCCCGTATCGCCCGAGCCTCAGGCGGCATTAACTCCATGCACGACCCCACGGAAGGCGGCCTTGTCACCGGACTCCGGGAGATCGGCTGGGCCGCGGGCGTGGGTGTGATGCTCGACCTGGACTCCGTTCCTATCCTCCCTGAGACCCGGGTTTTATGCCAGAGTCTCGACCTCGATCCTCTGGGCCTCCTCGCCTCCGGCGCTCTCATTGTTACGCTTTCACCGGGGCACGTCCCGGTCGTAACCGCCGGGTTGGAGGGCGCAGGCATTCCCGTCACCCGAATCGGAGAGGTGACGCCGCAGGAGGACGGATTCGTGATGCGTACCGCCACGGGAGAGAGGGAAATGCCCGACTTCGCAATAGACGAGCTTGCCAGGTTCCTGTCATCCCAATGACCTACCGGCTCCTCGCCTTCGACATAGACGGCACCATCCACGACCGTCAAACCGGAACGCCTGTCACAGAGCGAACGAAGCAGGCCGTCGCCCGGGTCATGGAGACCGGAGCTGGGGTAACCCTGGCCACGGGGCGAACCTACAAATCCGCCCTCATGTTCAGCCGGGACCTAGGCCTTACCCTGCCCATAATCTGTTACCAGGGCTCTTTGATTACCAACCCCGTCACCCACGAGATCGTCCGCGAGACCCCATTGCCGCTGCCCCTCGCCCGCCGCCTGATCCGTCTCCTTGAAGAGCGAGGCCTGAATCCCGAGGTATACGTGCGCGACCATTGCTACGTGCAGAAAATGACCGAAGCTGTACGCCAGTCGGAACAGCTCCTCAAGGTGAGGGCTGAGCTTGTGACCAGTCTCATCCGCGATGTCCATGAACCGCCCACCAAGATCGTTGTCACGGAGGACGCTGAGCTTATAAGCGGCGTTGCGGCCATGGTGGACAACCACTTCAACGGCGCCATCGCCGCTATGCAGACCTACGACTACCTATGCGAGATAGGGCACCCGGACGGGAGCAAAGGCAAGGCCCTTGAGCACCTGGCCGAGTCCCTGGGCGTGGAGAGGGAGGAAGTAGTCGCCGTAGGGGACAGCCCCAACGACGTGGACATGATCCAATGGGCGGGCTTGGGCGTAGCCATGGGCAACGCCTCCGACAAGGTCAAAGCCTCCGCCGACCAGGTAACTCTCCCCGCCTCCGACCAAGGTTTCGTTATCCTCCTAGAATCTCTTTTGTCCCAGAACCGCTTCGCTCCTCTTCCTTCATCTTCGGTTAGTTAGATACGGCTTGTGTCAATGGGGAGGCGGCGCTATCCACGTCCACCCATCACACTTGACAACCCTCACAGTGGGCACTATCATCATTCGTTGGGTTAGCACTCTGGGTCGGAGAGTGCTAAACTTTCGATAGGCAACAATATCAAATCTAAAGGAGGGCAGTGTGGAAGTTACTTTCCAACCGCTGGGAGACCGCGTAGTGATCAAGCCCCTGGAAGAGGAAGAGGTCACAAAAGGAGGACTGGTTCTCCCGGACACCGCAAGAGAGAAACCCCAAAAGGGTGAGGTTGTCGCAGTAGGCCCGGGCAGGCTCGGCGATGATGGTAAGCGCTTGGCAATGGAGGTGAAGGTCAATGACAAGATCGTCTACTCCAAGTACGCGGGCACCGAGCTAAAGGAAGACGACGTGGATTACCTGATACTCCGCGAGTCTGACATCCTGGCAAAAATCAGCTAGAAGCATTTCATATTCAGTCCAAACTTTAAGGAGGGACAATGGCGAAGCAGTTAGTATTCGGCGAGGAGGCCCGGCGCTCCCTGAAGAAGGGAATAGATACGCTGGCCGAATCGGTTAGAGTGACCCTAGGCCCCAGTGGCCGCAACGTAATTCTGGACAAGAAATTCGGTCCGCCCACCGTCTGCAGCGACGGCGTGACCATAGCCAAAGAGATAGAGTTGGAAGAGCCGTTTGAGAACATGGGCGCCCAGCTGCTCAAAGAGGCGGCCAGCAAGACCAACGACGCCGCGGGCGACGGCACAACCACCGCTACCGTACTGGCACAGGCCATGGTGACGGAAGGGTTCAAGAACGTGGCCGCCGGCGCCAATCCCATGGTGTTGAAGCGAGGCATGGACAAGGCAGCCGAGACGCTGCGGGAAGAGATCAAGAAGCTGGCCAAACCGGTAGAGGGCAAGGAGCAGATAGCTCAGGTTGCCACCCTGGCCGCACACGACAAGGCCATCGGCGAGCTCATTGCCGAGGTGGTCAACGACGTGGGCAAGGACGGCGTAATCACGGTGGAGGAGTCTCGCGGCATCACCGATGAGATCGAAAAGGTCGAAGGCATGCAGTTCGACCGGGGTTACATCAGCCCCTACTTCATCACCAACGCCGACCGCATGGAATCCGTGATAGACGACCCCTACATCCTGATCACGGACAAGAAACTCTCGGCGGTGTCAGACCTTCTTCCCGCCCTGGAGAAGATCCTGCAGATTACCAAGAACGTGGTTGTCATTTCGGAAGACGTAGAAGGGGAAGCCCTTGCCACCCTGGTGGTCAACAAGCTGCGCGGCACCCTGAGCGCCCTTGCCATCAAGGCTCCGGGCTTCGGAGACAGGCGCAAGGCGATGCTGGAAGACATGGCTATCCTTACGGGTGGAAGTGTCATCAGCGAGGAAGTGGGCCGCAAGCTGGACTCCGTGACAGTGGACGACCTGGGCCGCGCCCGGCGTGTCGTGTCCAACAAGGAGGACACCACCATTGTAGAGGGTAGAGGCTCCGACGACGCTATCCAGGCCCGCATCAAGCAGATCAAGGCGCAGATAGAGGAGACCACATCCGAGTTCGACAAGGAGAAGCTGCAGGAGCGCATGGCCAAGCTTTCCGGCGGAGTCGCTATCATCAAAGTGGGCGCCGCCACTGAAATCGAGCTCAAAGAGAAGAAGGCCCGCGTGGAGGACGCCCTTTCCGCCACCCGCGCCGCCGTTGAAGAGGGCATTGTTGCCGGCGGAGGCTCCACTCTGATTCGCGCCGCCATAGCGTTGGACGATCTGGAAGTGGAGAGCGACGAGGCTACCGGCATCCGCATCGTTCGCAAGTCCCTTGAAGAGCCCATCCGCATCATCTCCAATAACTCCGGCATGGACGGCTCCGTAATCCTGGACTCCATCCTGAAGGGTGAGAGCGATTACGGGTACGACGCCGAGATTGGGGAGTTCGGCTCCATGTTCGAGATGGGGATTGTGGACCCGGCAAAGGTGACCAGGTCCGCCTTGGAGAATGCCGTGAGCGTGGCTACCATGATCCTAACCACGGAATCCATGGTTACAGAGATTCCCAAGAAGGAACCTGCCATGCCTGCCGCTCCTCCCATGGACTACTAGTCTCGCGCAACAGGCACAACTCTGAACAGGCGCTCCAATCCGGAGCGCCTGTTTCTTTCACCGCTTGGCCGGTGCGGCTATAATGCGTTCATCTCAATCGGAGAGGTCAGCGATGTCCTTTGATCTCGTATGCGTGGAATGCAGCCGCCGTCATGACGCTTCCAAGTACAGGACCACCTGCGACAAATGCGGGGACCTGCTCAATGTGGATTACGACACCCCTGCAACGGCAGAAGCACGGGTCCTGCCAGGAGCAAGGGGCATCGCCAGGTACTTACCCATGCTTCCGGTGCAGGACCGGGCTAACCTGGTGACTATGGGAGAGGGAGACACACCCGTCATACCCCTGACCCATACCGGCCAGGCCCTGGACATCGATGCGGTGTACGCCAAGCTGGAGTACATGAATCCCACGGGCTCCTTCAAGGACCGGGGCAACGCCGTACAGGTCTCCGTGTTGAAGGAGACGGGAGTGCGCCGCGCCGCCGAGATTGGAGGAGGCAACACGGGCCACTCGCTGGCCGCCTACTGCGCCCGCGCCGGCATCACCTTTGTCGCCTTTGCGTTTGAGGGAGAGGACAACCGCAAGGTCCAGGCCATCAGGCAGACCGGCGCCGAAATGCACTGGGTAGACGGCGACCGCCGGGCGGCCGCGGCCGCCATGGATGCGTTCTGCTCCGACTCCGATACGTTGAACCTGGCCTACCAGCTCAACGCTTACTTCATAGAGGGCAATAAGACCATGGCCTATGAAATCGCCGAGCAGATGGACCCGCTGCCGGACAATATAATCATAGCCGTGGGTAACGGCTCGCAGCTTCTGGGCATGTGGTGGGCTTTCAAAGAGATGCTCCAGGACGGACGCGTGCAGAAGATCCCCCGCTTGCATGCTGTCCAGTCGGAGGCATACCAGCCCCTGGCCTCCGCTTTCCAGGGACAAGATTGGAGCCCGAGCGTACCGGGGCCGGAGACGGTGGCCATAGGCATCAAGATTCCGTCGCCCCCCAGGCTGCAAGAGCTCGTTGAAGCCTGTCGGCAGACCGGAGGTCAGAGCCTGGCAGTATCGGACAGCGAGATTGTCGAATGGCAGGGGCGGCTGAACAGCATGGAAGGTCTCTTTGTAGAACCTACATCGGCCACGGTACTGGCCGCAGCGGAGAGACTGAGGGCCCAGGGGGCGATAGCGTCTTCGGAAAGCGTGCTCTTTCCTTTGACCGGCTTCGGGTTCAAGGAACCGATGCCGTAGGTATATTTCAACATAGCCGGTGACAACGCGAACCGGCTCTTGGGTTGTTTGTATGCAATGACAGTGCTATAATCCCCTTAGTTATTGGTTCGCCAACCTCAATTGCTTTACTTGAAAAGTGGGTTTCGTCCCACTTTTTTGTTCAGTTAGGGGGTTGTTGAACAGAGCATACGAGGAGGTGGCTGGCTATGAAGAGCGACTTTTTGATCGCGCTAACCCAGCTTGCCGCAGAGAGGGGCCTGCCCAGGGAGATGGTGCTTGGCGCCATTGAAGCTGCGCTGGCCTCCGCCTACAAGAGAGATAATCTAGCCGCCGGCCAGAATATTTCGGTCAGCCTGAGTCCAGGTTCGGGTGATATCCGGGTATACGTTCTCAAGAACGTAGTGGGCGAAGTTGAAGACGACAAGTTAGAGATGACCCGCGCCGAGGCTAAGAAGATGAAGCCGGATGCTGAAATAGGCGACATCATCAAGATAGAGTCCACCCACAACCTCTCCGGACGCATCATTGCCCAGACCGCCAAACAGATGGTCATGCAGCGCCTCCGCGAGGCGGAAAGAGAACTGGTTTTCGAAGAGTACTCAGACCGCTCGGAGGATGTAGTGACGGGCACGGTGCAGCGCATCGAGGCGCGGCAAACCATTGTTGACCTTGGCCGCACCGAAGCTGTGCTGCCTGAACGCGAGCAGGTGTCCACGGAAAGGTACCGCCAAGGCCAGAAAATGAAGTTCTACATAGTAGAGGTGGCAAGGACCGCCAAAGGGCCTGAGATCCTGATATCCAGGTCCCATAGGAACCTGCTCAAGCGCCTCTTTGAGATGGAAGTCCCTGAAATATACAACGGCATAGTGGAGATCAAGGCCATTGCCAGGGAGCCCGGTTCCAGGAGCAAGGTGGCCGTGGTTGCTTTGCAGGAAGGCGTGGATGCCGTGGGTTCCTGTGTCGGTCTGAGGGGCATAAGGATCCAGAACATAGTCAACGAGCTTCAGGGCGAAAAGATAGACGTGGTGCAGTGGCACCGCGACCCGTCCTCCTTCATCTCGAATGCGCTGAACCCGTCGCAGGTGCTGTACGTCTCCTTGAATGAAGAGGAGAACAACGCCACCGTGGTTGTGCAGGACAAGCAGCTTTCCCTGGCCATAGGCAGAGAGGGACAGAACGCCAGGCTGGCGGCCAAGCTAACCGGCTGGAAGATAGACATCCTGAGCTCCGCAGACGTCGAGTTGGAGCGTTTGCGCAGGCCCGCTCCCGCCGCGGCAGTTGCCGAACCCGTATCGGAGGCGCCGGTCGAGCCGGTGGAAGTCCTGGACGAAAAGGTTGAGGTTGAACCGGCTGAGGTTGCAGACGCAGCGGTTCCTGTGGCGGAAGTGGAGCCGGTTGAAGCCGAGATAGAAGAGCTGGCGGCAGAGGAACAGCCGGTTGTAATAGAGGTTGAGGAGGAGCCGACGCCGGTCGCTATCGAAGACGACTGGTCGGACTTCACTATAGAAGAAGAGGAAGTCGAAGAGGTTGAAGAGGTGGAGGAGATTCCTCTTACAGACGATATTTGGCAGGTGCCTCAGCTTACCCCCACAGGGGGAGGTTCCCAGATCAGATTTGCCGAGGACCTCATAGTGCCCAGGGGCGGTGAAGGACGACGTAACAAGGGAGGCAGGCGGGGCAAACGCCGCAAGGGCGCCGCAACATAATAGCCGGTAATAAGCTCGCGGGGGAGGGCAGTGCGGCAGCGTCATAGACCTCTGAGGCGTTGTGTGGCCTGCGGCAGGCAGGCCGTACAAAAGGAGCTTGTACGGATTGTCAGGACTCCCCTTGGAGATGTACAGGTTGACCAGGGGAGGCGAAAGATTGCAGGACGCGGCGCCTATCTGTGCGTGAGGCCTGGATGCTGGGAGCAAGGGCTGAACAAAGGCAGGCTGGAATACTCGCTCAAGGGCAAGCTCGACGCGGGTGATAGAGAAAGGCTACAAGAATTCGCCAAGACTTTAGATAGCCGGGAATAGGTTGGATTTGCCATGGAAAGAGAACCTCAGGCCACGCAGACAACAGAAAAACCCAGGACGGAGCAAGGGCAGCGCACCAGGACAACCGTGCGAGTGGTCAGGATACCTGAAGCTATCACCGTGGCAAACTTTGCCGAGGCGCTCAAGGTCAGCCCCATAGACCTTATGAAACAGCTCATGCGGGCTGGAATCATGGCCAATATAAACCAAGCCGTCGACTTTGACACGGCGGCGGCGCTGGCTCCGCTGTTCGGGTACAAGGTAGCGCCATTGGAGGAACGGGCAAGGAAGTCCACCGCTGTAGAGGAGGCGGAAGAGGACGCCTCGGCGCTGGAGGAGAGGTCTCCCGTCGTAACTATCCTGGGCCACGTAGACCATGGCAAGACAACACTGCTGGATAACATTCGCAAGACCAGGGTAGTTGAGCGAGAGGCCGGAGGCATCACTCAACACATCGGCGCTTACCAGGCCGAGTACAACAACCGGATAGTTACTTTCTTGGACACCCCTGGGCACGAGGCCTTCACCACCATGAGGGCGCGCGGAGCGGAGGTTACGGATATAGCGATCCTGGTAGTGGCCGCGGACGACGGAATAATGCCGCAAACCGTGGAGGCAATAGACCATGCCAAAGCGGCCGAAGTCCCCATTGTGGTGGCCATAAACAAGATAGACCGTCCCAACGCGGACCTGGACCGCGTCAAGAGACAGCTTTCAGAGAACAACCTTCTCATTGAAGAGTGGGGAGGCGACGTTATCGCGGTGCCGGTGTCGGCCGTGACGGGAGAAGGCGTGGACGACCTGCTGGAGAACATTCTGGTTGTCTCTGAAATTTCGGACTTCAAGGCAAATCCCAGCCGCTCCGCACGGGGAGTGGTGCTGGAAGCCAAGCTGGACAAGAGCCGCGGTCCCGTAGCTACTCTGCTGGTCAAGAACGGCACCCTCAACGTGGGCGATATCCTAGTTATAGGCTCGATCACCGGTAGAATCAAAGCGCTGGTAGACTCCGCCGGCAAACGAATACGTTCTGCCGGGCCGTCCACTCCTGTCGAAGTGCTTGGCCTGAATCAGCCCCCAGCCGCAGGGGACACTTTCAAGGTAGCGCGGAACGAAAGGGAAGCCAGAACGGCGGCGGAGCTTGCACAGAGACAGCAGGAATCCAGGCGTCAGGTAAGCTTGGAAGACATAATGAGCCGCATCCGCACCGGAGAAACAAAGGAGCTAAACCTGGTGCTCAAGGCCGACGTGCAAGGAAGCATAGAAGCCATTCGTGACGGCATCCTTCAGTTGAGCACGGATGAGACCCAGGTGCGCATCATACATGCCGCGTCCGGCTCCATAACGGAGAGCGACGTATTCTTGGCCCTAGCCTCAGAGGGCATTGTCATTGGCTTCAACACTACAATACAGCAAAGCGCCCGCCAGGTAGCCGACGCCGAAAACGTGGAAGTGAGGTTCTACAGCATCATCTATCAGCTGTTGGATGACGTACAGAGCACAATAAGGGGCATGGCCGCCCCCACGGTGAGAGAGGTGATAGACGGCCACGCCACGGTCAGGGCCGTGTTCAGCCGCGGCAGGACCTCCAAGATAGCCGGCATCTACGTCACGGACGGGCGAGTCGTCAGGAACTCATCGGCGCGCGTTACGCGCAACGGCAGCGTTATATTCGACGGAGCTATAGCCAGCTTGCGTCACTTCAAAGACGACGTACGCGAGCTAACTTCGGGATACGAAGGCGGCGTGATGCTAAACGGCTTCAACGATTTCGAGGAAGAGGACACCCTGGAGTTCCACCGGCAGGAACAGGTCTCCTAAAGCGCTCTGGTCTCGGCCCCTACGGCTTCAAGCTCCATTCCCATTCCGAGGACATTCCAATGAGCAGGCGAATTGAACGTGTCAACGAACTCATCCGCAAGGAACTGAGCAGTCTGCTGGCAACCGAAATGAACGATCCCAGGCTGCCTCTGCTGGTCAGCGTTACTCATGTTGACGTTTCGGCGGACCTGCGGCAGGCCAAAGTGTACGTAAGCGTGATGAGCCATGAAGAGGAGAAGCGCTCCACCGTAGAGCTTCTTCAAAGGGCATCGGGGTTTCTCCATAGAGAGCTTAAGGCCAGAGTCGCTTTGCGCTATGTTCCCGTGCTGTCTTTCCGTCTGGACGAGTCCATAGAGAAGGGCCTGCACATGCTTCAGTACATGGACAACATCCAATCGGAGAGGTCTGCCAGTTGATGGGGCCCAGCCACGGCATCTTCAACGTGGACAAGCCGCCGGGCATCACCTCTATGGACGTGGTGAGGCAGATCAAGCGGCTTTCCTCCCAAAGGCACGTAGGGCACGCCGGGACGCTTGACCCGATGGCCACAGGAGTCTTGCCGGTTTGCCTGGGTCAGGCCACCCGCCTCATGCAGTTCATTGTTGACACCGGCAAAGAGTACCTGGCTACGGTCCATCTGGGCGTATCCACCGATACTTACGACAGTTTGGGAGAAGTAACCCACAGGCAAGATGCCTCAGACATAACCGTTGGGATGGTAGAGGCAGCCCTGGCGCCTTTTAGAGGCGTCGTCGAGCAGACGCCTCCCGCCTTCAGCGCGCTGAAAAAGCAGGGACGGCG
Organism: Dehalococcoidia bacterium; assembly: GCA_965220545.1. GTDB lineage: Bacteria > Chloroflexota > Dehalococcoidia > Lucifugimonadales > QGNO01 > DAOUJH01. Next base: position 363,283 of record CBDCQF010000010.1, on the reverse strand, counting down.
TCTCTATGCGCTGGCGCGTGACGGCGTTGCCGTGCAAGCCCCTCCAAGGACGGTTGAAGTGCACAAGTTGGAGCTGGTCGAATGGCAACCGCCGCAGGCCGGGCTTTTAGTGCAGTGCAGCCGCGGATTCTACGTACGTTCCCTGGCCCATGACCTGGGTCAGGCGCTGGGATGTGGAGGCCACCTCTCCGAGCTGCGGCGTCTGCGTACCGGCACTTTCTGCGCTGATGACGCCATCCCATTGGAGGCCCTGAAGACATCGTTGGAAGACGATACCTGGGAGCCGTTGTTCCTTTCTCCGGATTCCGTTGTGCTCCATTTGCCCGCCGTTCAAATGGACTCCTGGGAAGCGCGCCAGGTGACCCACGGCCAGGCTGTTCCCCTAAGTCCCGGCACTCACTATGCGTCGCATCTTCAGCAGGCTAGAGGCTACAGCCGGGATGGTGTTTTCGTTGCTTTGATGAGGTTCGACCGCGCCGCTGCACTATGGCAGCCCTTCAAGGTGTTCGACATGGACAGACCTTCTCCTTACAGCAGCCACAACCCTCTGGTTTGACGGCGTAGGGTCGAACCCTCGTCACTTGCTTGACATAGCCTTGATGATCTGCCCGTGCACCTCAGGCCAGCCTATTACTACCACCGGAAATTCGCCGTTCTGGCTCCAATCCAGGGACGCTCCCGAGGCATCCGTCGCTATGATCCCCAGTTCGGTTGCGATGAGCGCTCCCGCCGCCAGGTGCACAGGGGTTATCCTGTAGAACACCGCCGCGGCGAGTCGGCCCAGGCATATCTGCGCGACGGGGAAAGCCGCGGAGGAGAACGAGTTGATTTGTCCCACGCTGCCCACCCAGTCCAGGCTTCCCGCCAGCGCTCTCTTCCAATCCGCGCCGCCGTCGATTTCCAGGGCAACGGTGACATCCGACAGCCTATTGCCAGGCGAAGAGGAGATCCAGATACGCCCGTTTCTTGATACGCCGCGTCCCCTGACCACGGTCAGTTGGTCTTGCTGTGCGGGTAAGGTGAGGACGCCAAGCTCCAGGCTTCCGCCCTGGCGCAGTGCGATGCTCACTCCCCAATGCGCCAGCCCGGTGCTGAATGGGACCGTGCCGCAGAGCGGGTCGACCAGCCAGGTCAGCCCGTCGTCGCTGGCGGGTGTGTGGCTTTCCTCCGACAGGATGGAGCCCGGCACGTTGTGGACTTTGAGAACCTGGGTTATAGCCTGGTCTGAAGCCATGTCCGCCTCGGTAACCAGGCCGCCTCCATCCTTGGTCCAGCTGTTCAAGGCGGGCTCTCCCGTCTTTCGCCTGAACCGCACCCGCAGTGTTTCCGCGGCCTCTCTGGCAGCCACCAGAGCCGCCTCCAGCGCCTTAACCCTGTCCAGTCCCTGTTCGTTGCTACTCATTGTCGTCGCTTGCCAGGTCTTTGGTCAGAGAGTTGGGCATGATGAGTTCCATATCGTCAAGCGACCAGTCGCCGCTTTTGAGCAATGTCCGCACGACTTGTCTAGGGGAATATACGGTCATGGGCAGCCCAAATGCGCCAATGACCTGCCCCGTGATATTGGCGGCGGCCTCCGTGCATAGATACGCTATCTTGGGAGCGTTCCGCTCCGCTGAGCGAGCGCCTTCAATGACGGGAGCGTCTGAGGGACGGCCCCATTGCTCCAAGTAGGCTCTGGCCGTCTCCGGCATGCCCTCCGTCATCCGGGTATCGGCACCGGGTAGGACGGCGTTGACCGTGATGTTGTGAGGGGCCAGCTCCTTTGCCAGAGATTGGGCAAGGCCAATCTGTCCCGCTTTGGCCGCCGAGTAGTTGGCCTGCCCCAGATTGCCCAGCGCCGACACCGAGGAAAAGAGCAGAATGCGACCGTAACGCTGCCGCACCATGTGAGGTACGGCCTGGCGTACAAGGTTGAACGCACCGTACAGGTGGACGCGGAGGACGTCGTCCCACTCCTCCTCCAACATATTGAAAACCATTCTGTCTCGGAGGATGCCTGCCGCATGGCAGACGATGTCCAGACTGCCGTAGGCGTCCAGGGCCGCTTGAACCATGCGTCCCGCCCCTTCAAACGCGGCCACGGAATCGTAGCTGGGGATGGCCCGGCCACCTTCGGATCTTATTTGTGAAACGACGGCATTGGCAGGAGCATCGGAAGCGCCTGTTCCACTTAGCGCGCTTCCTGGGTCGTTGACCACTACGGAGCAACCTTCAGCGGCCAGCCGCCTGCTGACGGCGCCTCCTATGCCTCCTCCGCCTCCGGTGACCACAGCGACCTTGCCTTCCAGCGCGTTGTTCACCGCGGCCCTCCCTGTGGGAAAAGATGCCTGGGCGCCAGCGACGCAATCTCGTCCACCGAGAACACCTCGGCGCTGTAGAGGGCACGGGCCACCGCCGGCTTGGAGTACAGGCAGAACTCGTCAGCGCTAGCGCCGAACACGTGACCGCTGACCCGGGCCGTCGCATCCGTGCAGAGATAAGCGGCGAGGAGAGCCGCGTTCTTGGCTTCGCTGGCAATTACCACGTTGCAGTTGACGCCGTATCGTTCCATGTCCAGCGCCGTTGTGCGGCTCAGTCCTACTATGGCCTCCAGTACGGTGTCGTACGCCGCCGAACCGGGCAGACCGTGGTCAGGCTCTTGGAGCAAGTAGACTATGCGACCGCTCCGTTGCTGGCGCATCTGGGCGCAGGCGTGCTTGGTCACCGTGAACACGCTTTTCAAAGTTCCCTCCATAACTGCATGCCAGTTCTGCTCGGTCATCTGGTCAATGGGCCGGGAGGGCCGTACACCCACAACGCTGATCAGGATATCCACGCTGCCAAACGAGTCCACCGTGGACTCCACCAGCGCCTGCCCACCCTCCATTGAAGCCACGTTGTACGAAGCCGCTACGGCTTTGCCTCCGGCATTTACTATTTCGGCGGCTAGCTTGTCCGCCTCCCCTGCGTCCGTTGAGTTGATCACCAGCGAAGCGCCTTCCGCGGCAAGGAGAAGCGCCGCTTCCCTGCGGAAGCCGTAATCATCGCCGGCCACTATTGCCGCTCTGTCCTGGAAGCGAATGTTTGTGTCACGTCGCATTGCACTGTCGATTATACAGGACGATGTCCCGCCCTCTGGTGATTCTACGTCAACGGGTTTAGTATGGGCTGCGCATTTCCCAACAGGAGTCACCTCTGACGCAGGCCGCGACAACGGTTGAGAATAGGAGACGTGCCAGGGCTGAAGAGCCGCCTCTGCGCTTCATGCTTGGCTTGGCGGCGGGCCATTCCGTGAAGCACTTCTACCAGCAGGCGTTTCTTCTCCTCCTGCCTCCCATCAAAGCCTCTCTGGGAATCAGCGACGTGCAGATCGGCGTTATTGGCTCGGCCCGGACCATTTTCAGCGCTGGGGTCAACATCCCCGCCGGTGTCGTCGCCGATATGTGGCGTAGCAAAGTCGCCCTCATCCTAGCATCCAGCCTCAGCTCGCTGGCGATGGGCTATCTGCTCATAGGCGTTGCGCCAAGCTACTGGCTGCTTGTCCTAGGCGTAGCCGTCACGGGGATAGGCACCTCTTTCTGGCACGCTCCCGCTTTCGGGACTCTGGCCGCCGTTTATCCCAGCCGTCGCGCCACCGCACTGTCGGTACACAGGATGGGAGGCTCCATCGGCGACAGCATATCTCCGGTAGTAGTGGGCGTTCTGCTGGGCGGCTTCACCCTGTTTGGCCTGGAGTGGGCCGGTCTTGGCTGGAGAGCCCTGGCCTTGCTCCTAGTGCTGCCCGCATTGATCAGCGCCGCAGCCATTTTGCTGGCCTACCGGGACATACCCGGCGGAAGCTCTATGGGCCTGACTTTCAAAGCCTACCTGCGGTCCATGCGGCCACTGCTCAAGAACGGCGCCGTATTGAGCATGACCACGCTCACCACGGTGCGGGCCATGGCTCACAACGCCCTCAACATCTTCATAGTCCTATACATGAGCGAAGACCTGGGGTTCTCATCATTCAAGATGGGTTACCACGTGGCTCTGCTCACGCTGTTCGGCATTGGGTTTGCTCCGGCCATGGGATGGGCCAGCGATAGAATAGGCCGCCGCCCTGTGGTATTCGTTGGGCTGGCAGCCATATCAACCCTCATCTACTCATTGCTTTTCTTTGGAGACGGTATTGGCTTTGCCGTGGTGCTCGCCCTGCTCGGTCTGTTTCTATACTCGGTGAATCCCGTCATGCTGGCGGCAGCCATCGACGCTGCAAAGAGGGGCACGGAAGGCTCCGTGACCGCCGTCGTGTTCACCGGGGGAGCCGTCTTTGGCTCGGCGTCGCCGGTTATTGCGGGATGGCTGCGAGGGCAGTACGGCATGGACGGCGTTTTCTACTTCACCGCCACCATGGTAGCGGTGACCGCTTGGGCCTCGCTCGTCGTCCCCATCAGAGTTTCTGCAGACTGACCGGTTTGATCGGGCGACGTTAAACGTAGGGAAGTTTTGACGTAAGGCAAAGGGAGGATGCAATGAGCTTGTTGATACGCAACGTAAGGCTGGTCGACGGTACGGGCGCTGCGCCCGTACCGTCCGTAACCGTGGAGGCGGAGCACGGCCGCATAACCTGGATCGGCGAAGACGCCGCCCATCCGGCGCGTCACACGCACACGGAGGAGGTGGACGGACGCGGCTTCACGCTGATACCCGGCATCATCGACTGCCACGAGCACTTCACCAGCGACGGCGGGCCTGACAATGGCGAAATCCTGGCCGGCGACCCGCCGGAAGTGGCCACCCTCAAGGCCGTGGGCAATGCCCGTCGCGCCCTCCTCTCCGGCATCACCTCGGCAAGAGACGTCGGTTCCAGGAACGGTATCAACATCCCCTTCGCCGAGTCAGTGGCCGCTGGCAACGTGTTCGGACCGCGCATCCTGGCCGCGGGCGACTGGCTGGCTTTCCCGGGCACTTGGGGGCCGTTTGTGCGCACGCTCCACAACCTGGAGGAGATGGTTTTGGCCGCCAAAGACCAGGTGCAAAGGGGCGCAGCCCTGATCAAAGTGGGCGCTACCGGCATGACCCCTGAAGGCGAGCAGTTCCCCACCCTTGGGCTGGACGTACTGGAAGCGGTGGTCCGTGTCGCCAACGAGGCCGGTCTTAAGGTCGCCGCCCACTGCGTGGGATACGAGGGTACTCATCAAGCGGTCGAAGCGGGTGTGGCCTCCATAGAGCACGGTTTCTTCATAGACGAGGAGACGGCTCGCCTCATGGCGGAGAAGGGCACGTACCTGGTGCCGACCATGTCCACCTGGGACGCCCGTCTCAGCCAGGGATACATGGCCGGGGAGGACAGGGAGATGCTGGCGCGCACGGAGGAGCGCGCCGCCGAATCCATAGCCAGCTTCAAGCGCGCCCTCGCTGCCGGTGTGAAGGTGGTGCCGGGTTCGGACGCCGGAGGCTCGGCGGTGCGGCACGGAATGCTGCCCAGGGAGGTGGAGCTTATGGTCGAGAACGGCATGTCTCCGCCCGCCGCCTTGAGCGCCGCCACCTACGACGCCGCTGTTCTGCTCGGAATCGACGATATAGCGGGCACGATTGAAACCGGCAAGGTTGCCGACATGGTGCTCATAGACGGCGACCCGTACTCTGACCCCGCCGCCCTGCGAAACGTCTGGGGCGTGTTCCAGGCAGGCAGACGCGTCCGGTAATGGGGCTGTCGTAAAACGTAGGCCTGCCTGCGTCATTATGCAGCCATGTATGGGAATGAAAATGCGTGAGCATATCCCCCGCTCGCCCTGAGCTTGTCGAAGGGCGCGAGCGGGAACAACTGCGACCGTAATCTCCCGCTCATATGGTTCGACAAGCTCACCATGAGCGGGAGCCTGTACCGTCTTTCTTAATCTACTTTTTAATGACATCTCCCTTCATTTAAGTGTGTAAAACGCACATAAACGGTTCATATACCCTGCTATGAGAGCATTCTGCTCCTCTACTATTGACATTTTCTGGGCAGTTTCCTATAATTCTCGTCTGAAATGTGTGCAAAACGTGACGAGGCAGTCCAATGTCCGTAGAAACGGGCATCGGCTTGCGAGAGGCGGCTCGCGACTTATCGGTCGAGCCAGGCACCATCCGGTACTGGATAAAACGCGGTTGGGTAAGAGTGCTGCGCCAGGCGGAAGGCCAGGGCAAACCGATGATCCTGGACCGTCACTCGGTCATGGCTTGCTATACAATCAGGTCCAAGAAGGACAGGCGGTATCAGACTAACTATACTTCACAAGCAACGGAGTCAGGAATGAATGAAAATATAGAGGTTCTTCTCAATGGAACGCTGACCAGCGTCCCCGGTTTTCTGGCGGGCGCCACGTTCGCAGGAATGAAGACCTACTCGGAGGACAAGCTGGACTTGGGCATTATCCACTCCTCGGAGCCTTGCGTCAGCGCCGGCATTTTCACCAAAAACCAGGTGAGGTCGCCCTCTATTGTCCTCACTGAAAAGCACGTCCAGCAGGGGAACGTCCGCGCCGTGGTCGCCAACAGCGGCATCGCCAATGCGGTTGTCGGCGAGCCGGGCGTGAAGGACGCCGCCGAGGTTGTCAGGCTGGCCGCGGCACAACTGGACATGACGCCGGAGGAGATAGGATTCCTCAGCACGGGACTGGTCGGCGTGGAGCTTCCCATGGCTCTGATTAGGGCCTCTTTGCCCAAGATTCAGACCTCCGCCGACGGCGGCAACGCCTTTGCCAGGGCCATCATGACCACGGACACTCATGCCAAAGAGGCGGCTGTCTCATACCAGCACAACGGACGGACGGTGACGGTGGGAGGCGCAGCCAAGGGAGCCGGAATGATCCATCCCAACATGGCGACCATGCTCAGCGTTTTGGCAACGGACGCCCCGGTCGACGCCGCCTTCCTTCAGAAGGTGATTGCTCAAGCCGGAAACGACTCGTTCAACATGATCTCCATAGACGGCGACACCAGCACCAACGATTCGCTGCTGATAATGGCGAACGGAGCCGCGGGAGGCCCGGAGATCACCGAGGAGTCGGACGAGGCAGGGCTGTTCCAGGAATCGGTGACTCGGCTTTGCATCTACCTGGCCAAACAGATTGTCCTGGACGGCGAGGGCGTGAGCAAACTGTTCGAGGTAGAGGTGGTGGGAGCGCGAAACGATAAGGAGGCGCGACTAGCGGCTCGTACCGTTTCCAGCTCCAATCTGGTCAAGGCGGCCGTTCACGGCAACGACCCCAACTGGGGCCGGATTGTGGTGGCCCTGGGCCGCAGCGGCGCTCGGGTCAGGGAGGATCGGCTGTCGCTCTACATCAACGACGTGTGCATCATGGAGAACGGCCTTCCCATCCCGTTCTTCAAGGACGCCATTGTGCTACAGATGCAAAACCCGGAGGTCAAATTCACCATCAACCTGAACCTGGGCAACGCCTCTGCCAGAGCCTGGGGCTGCAACCTCAGCGAGGCATACGTTACCTTCAACAGCGCCTACACTACCTGAGCCAGGCAGCGGTCAGTTTGCCGGTTGGAGTTGAAGGCGCGTAGCCTGAAACCGGTCTCTAGGATATGACCTCCAAAGAAACAATAGTAGTCAAAATAGGCGGGAGCACCCTGGGAAGCGCCGATACCTCTTTCCGCGACATCGTTGCGTTGCAAAAGGCGGGGCGTACGCCGGTGGTAGTCCATGGGGGCGGCCCGGTCATTTCCGATTGGATGAAGAGGCAGTCGCTGCTGCCGCGTTTCGTACGAGGCCTGCGCGTCACCGATGCTCCCAGCCTGGAGGTGGTGGTAGCGGTGCTCGCCGGTCTGATAAACAAGCAGCTTGTCGCCGCTATCTCCGCTCTCGACGGCAAGGTAGTGGGGCTATCCGGCGCAGACGGCGGCATGCTGCAGGCGCGGATCAGCAACCCGGAGCTTGGATTTGTAGGTGAAGTTACCGAAGTGGACCCGCAGCCGGTGATGGACGTCCTGAAGGCAGGATACATTCCGCTTATTGCACCCGTGGCGGTGGCCGCAGCCAACGGCACGGGTGAAGACGGCTCTCTACTCAACATCAACGGCGACACCGCAGCCGGCCACCTGGCCTGGGCGCTGGCGGCGCAGCGGCTCATCTTCCTTACGGACGTGGAGGGCGTTCTGGACTCATCGCGAAGGCTCATATCCCGGCTTACGCCCAAGGAAGTGCAGGGGCTGCTCACATCAGGCACAGCGGATGGCGGCATGATTCCAAAGCTGGAAGCCTGCGTCAAAGCCCTGCAGCGAGTTACGGCAGCCCATATAATAGACGGCAGGACTCCCCAGTCGCTGCTTAAAGCCGTAAACAATGATAATGTAGGTACGCGGTTAACAGCTTAAGCAATCCCAAGAGGTGAGGTGATTTGAGACAGAACGGCGACAACGGCTCTTCCTTAGAGTGGGAGCCTACTCTTGCTTTTCCTCCCAATACGGGCTCGTTTATCAAGTGGGGGCTGATCCTCTTAGGCGTCGTCTTCCTGCTGGTGTTGTTCAACACCCTGCGAGGCGTCTATACCGACTGGCTCTGGTTCAACTCGCTGGGCTACCTGGACGTGTTCAGGACCATATTGTGGACTCGCGCCTGGCTCTTTATTGCGGGCGCCCTGGTCTTTGGCATAATGATCACGGTAACCGTTGTGCTGGCCCTGCGTCACGCTCGCGGCGAATCGGTCCTTCCCCTTCCCGCCGAGACCATTTACTGGCTGAACAGGTTGACCTTCCTGGCCATAGTACTTGGCGCGGTGCTCGTCTCACTTGCGTTTGGCTCCAGCCTCAGCGGCCAGTGGGAACTGGCGCTGAGGCTAATCAACAGCACCTCCTTTGGGGTTTCAGACCCGGTTTTCCAAAACGATGTCTCCTTCTACGTGTTCTCACTCCCTATTCTGAACCTGGCGCAGAGCTGGCTCCTTGGAGCGTTCATAGTCCTGCTGCTGGCAACCGCCGGCATATACGTGGCTTACTTTGCGCTGAGAGGCATGCCCTTTCAGCTGACGCCCTGGCAGAGAGGGCACCTGGCCGTCCTGGGGTCGCTGGTCTTCTTCAATCTGGCCGTCATGCACATCCTGGACAGATATCAGGTGCTGCTGTCGGCAGACGGCGCGGTCTTTGGCGCAACCTACACAGATATCAACGCGCGCCTGCCGGTATTGCTGGTAATGGCGGCTATTGCCGCGGCCAGCGGCGTCTTGCTGCTGGCCACCCTGCATCCTTCACTGAGAGGCGCAAGGGGCAACCGTCTCATCATCGGAGGCGTGGTACTCTGGCTCGTGGCGGCGGTTGGCCTGGGCAGCCTTTACCCTTCGTTCATCCAGCGTTTCACCGTTGAACCCAACGAACTGCAGAGGGAACGCAGCTTCATTGCCCGCAACATCGAGTTCACCCGCGCCGCCTTTGGGCTGGACCGGGTAGAGGAGCGCTCGCACGAAGCGACGGCCCAGCTTACTTCAGCTGACATACTGGCCAACCAGGAGACTGTGAACAACGTGCGCCTATGGGACCCGCGCCCCCTGGTTGACACTTACAACCAGATCCAGCACCTGAGGCTCTACTACAACTTCCAAGACGTGGACGTGGATAGGTATCACATAAATGATGAATATCGCCAGGTGCTCATCGGGGCTCGCGAGCTCTACCCGGAGTTTCTGCCTGAAGAGGCCCAGAGATGGGTCAACCAGCGGCTCCAGTTCACCCATGGCTACGGCGCTGCCGCCAGCCCGGTCACCGAGTTCACCGATGAGGGCAGGCCCATCTTCTTCGTGCAGGACGTGCCTCCCACCGGCGACATTGAAATCACGAGGCCGGAGGTCTACTACGGCGAGAACACCACCAACTACGTCATAGTCAACAGCAACACCCCTGAATTCGACCACCCAACCGAGGAGGACGTGCCCGTCTACGTTCAATACCAGGGTTCGGGCGGTGTCCACCTTAGCTCATTGCTCAGACGAATTGCGTATGCCTGGCAGTTTGGGGATATCAATATACTAATCAGCGGTGAAATCCTGCCCGAGAGCAAAGTTCTTTACAGCCGGCACATTCAGGAGCGGATCAGCCACGTGGCGCCCTTCTTGCAACTGGACAAAGACCCTTACCTGATAGTGGACCAGGGAAGGCTGGTTTGGATGCAAGACGCCTATACTATGACGGACAAATATCCATATTCAAGACCGTTCGATGATAGTTTCAACTACATCAGAAACAGCGTGAAGGTGGTAGTAGACGCTTACAACGGCAAGCTGCAGTTCTACATAGCTGATCCGCAAGACCCTCTAATTCAGACCTATGCCAAGATATTCCCTGCTCTCTTCACGTCCATGGATGAAATGTCGCCGTTCCTCAGGGAACATCTGAGGTATCCTGAAGACCTGTTTTCGGTCCAGGCGGAGACTTACCTCCAGTATCACATGACGGATCCAACGGTCTTCTTCAACAAAGAGGACCAGTGGAGCGTTCCACTGGAGGTCTTCTTTGGCAATCAACAGGCGGTTGAACCTTACTACGTGATTATGAAGCTGCCCGGCGAGGAAGACGTGGAGTTCGTCCTCATCCTTCCATTCACCCCGGCGGACAAACCCAACATGGTGGCCTGGCTGGCCGCGCGCATGGACGGGCCTGAGTATGGGAAGCTGGTAGCCTACACATTCCCCAGAGGGGTGCAAATAGACGGCCCTGTACAGATAGAAGCGCGCATAGACAACGATACCGATATATCGCAGCAGTTCACGCTATGGAACCAGTCCGGTTCGGTGGTGATCAGAGGGAACCTGCTGGTCATTCCGGTGGCCGATTCCATCCTTTACGTAGAACCCGTATATCTCAGAGCGGAAGGGTTGCCCTTGCCTGAGCTGAAGCGCGTTATACTGGCTTCAGCCAACAGGGTGGTCATGGAGCCCTCGTTGGATGAGGCGCTGGAAGCCTTGTTTGGAGGCCAGGCCGTCTCAGGCCCAAGTCCGCCCAGCGGAGGCACTCCTCCCACCCTCTCTGAGGAAACGACCAGGCAGCTGGAGGCCATCCAGCAGGCCTTGCAAGACTTGAGGACGGGTATCATTACGCTGGAAGAGGCGGTAAGCCAATTGTCAGACCTATTACAAGAGGAGCAGACATCGTGAGCACGTGGCAACAGATAGAGAGCGAATATTACATGCAAGTGGTGCGTCGTCAGCCGGTGACTATAGTCAGAGGCGAGGGGACAAAGGTATGGGACGAAACGGGGAAGGAGTACCTGGACTTCACCGCCGGCTGGGCGGTGAACAACATAGGGCATTGCCACCCCGCAGTGGTGAAGGCTATCCAGGAACAGGCCGCCACCCTAATGCAGACCTCCAACGCCTACTACACGGTGCCTCAGCTTCAGCTTGCCCAGGTCCTCATAGACAACAGCTGCCTGGATAGGGTTTTCTTCTCCAACAGCGGCGCTGAGGCCAATGAAGGTGCGGCGAAGCTGGCGCGTAAATATGGCAAGCTGCACCGCAACGGCGCACACGAGATTATCACCGCTCTAAATTCGTTCCATGGACGCACTTTGGGAATGATAGCCGCCACGGGTCAGCCACACTATCAAGAAGCTTGGAGGCCGCTGGCCGACGGCTTCGTCAATGTTGAGTACAACGATCTGGAGGCGATCAAGAACGCCACAAGCGGTGCTACTTGCGCCGTCATGCTGGAGCCTCTGCAGGGAGAGGGCGGGGTCAACGTGCCGGAAGAAGGCTATCTCAAGGCAGTCCGCGATTGGTGCGACCAGAACGGGCTTCTCCTCATCTTCGACGAGATACAGACGGGGTTGGGTCGCCTGGGTACTGTGTTCGGCTACCAAACGTTTGGCGTGGAACCTGACGTGATGACCCTGGCCAAGGGACTGGGCGGCGGCGTGCCCATTGGCGCGTTCCTCGCCAAGGAGGAAGCCGCAGTGCTGGAACCCGGCGACCACGGCTCCACCTTCGGCGGCAACGTCCTCACTTGCGCCGCGGCATACGCCTCCTCCAAGTACATAGTGGACAACGATGTGCCGTCCCAGGCCGCAGCGGCCGGAGAGTATCTGAAAGAGCGCCTTGTTGATCTAAAATCGCGCCATTCCAGCATCACAGAGGTGCGGGGCATGGGTCTACTGCTTGGCCTCGTCTTTAATGATGAACTCTCGGCCAAGGTAGTCGCCGCCTGCAACGAAGAGGGGCTTTTGCTCAACGCGGTGCGACCCACCACTATACGCTTCATGCCGCCGCTGACGGTGAGCAGGGAAGAGATAGACCAGGGCATCCAGAAGTTGGAGGATGCCTTGCAAAAGGTGTTGGCATGACAGACGACCGGAAGAAGATAGTCCTTGCCTACAGCGGCGGTCTGGACACCTCCGTCATTCTGCACTGGCTAATCAGCCAGGGACACGACGTGGTCACCTACACCGCCAATCTGGGCCAGGACGAGGACATGGAGGAGGTCGTGGGCAAGGCCCGGCAGGTTGGCGCTTCCGCCACCTACGTGGAAGACCTGCGGCACGAGTTCGTTACCGATTTCATCTATCCCGCCATCAGGGCCAATGCCATCTATGAGGGGCGCTATCTCCTCGGCACGTCGCTGGCGCGTCCCGTCACGGCCAAAGGCCAGGTGCAGGCGGCGCTCAGAGAGAAGGCCACCACCCTTTCGCATGGCGCCACAGGCAAAGGAAACGACCAGGTGCGCTTCGAGTTCACCTTCCACGCGCTGGCTCCAGAGCTGGAGATATACGTTCCCTGGCGCGACCCTGTCTTTCTAGGCAAGTTCACCGGCAGATCAGACATGCTGCGCTACGCCCGGCTCAACGACATCCCCGTATCGGCGACCAAGCGCAAACCGTGGAGCAGCGACGCCAACCTGATGCATATCAGCTATGAGGCCGGCGAGCTGGAAGACCCGGCGCGCCGCCCTAGGAACTCCATGTTCCAGATGACGCGCTCGCCCAAACGCGCTCCCAACAAAGAGACGGAGCTTGAGATAGAGTTCCGCGAAGGGAACCCCGTGGAGGTGCGCAACCTCAGCGACGGCACAACGCAATCGGAGCCGCTGGCGCTATTCGCCTACCTCAATCACCTGGGCGGCGTCAATGGCATCGGACGCGAGGACATGGTGGAGAACCGTTTTGTAGGCGTCAAGTCCCGCGGCGTTTACGAAACCCCGGGCGGCACAATCCTGCACAAAGCGCACCGTGACCTGGAAGGCATCACGCTGGACAGAGAGGTGATGCATCTCCGTGATTCACTGATCCCACGCTTTTCTGAGCTGGTGTATTACGGGTTCTGGTTCTCTCCGGAGATGGAGCTGTTGCGGTTGGTAATGGACAAGAGCCAGGAATACGTTACCGGTACGGTGACCCTGGGGCTTTACAAGGGCAACGTCATTACCAAAGAGCGGCGCTCACCCGTTACGCTGTACAACGAGGACCTGGTGAGTATGGATAGGATCGGCGGCTTTGAGGCCCCGGATTCCACGGGATTTATCAGGGTCAACGCCCATCGCCTGCGCAGCAGCGCCCTGCGGGCGCGGGGAGACGCCGGTTGATGGGCTTCACACACGTAGAAATAGACGTTGCCAATGTATCCGAGCCTGGGAAGCACCGCAGCATAGAGTTCCTGGCGGACACCGGCGTTCTGCTCACCATGGTCCCTTCCTTAATCCTGAGAGAGCTTGATATTGAGCCTGTAAGTGAACGGGAGTTTCGTGGCTTTGGTGGAGTCATCAGAAGGCCAATAGGTATCGTACGGATGGCATATGAAGACTCGATAATCGGGACCTCCGTTATCTTCGGTGAGCCGGATGACGCCCTCGTGCTCGGCGTCACCGCTCTCGAGGCGCTAGGCTACCAGGTGGACCCCGTGAGCCAGCGGTTGATCAAAGTCGAATCGCTCCAGCTATGACGGAAAGCAAGACTCCCAGACCAAAGATTTCGTCGGACTACACCGTCTCCCTGCACTACGATAGACGGCTGTACAAGCAGGATATAGCCGCTTCCATGGCGCATGCCCGCATGCTCGCCAAGCAGAACATCATCTCCAAAGAGGACGTGGAGGCCATTGTCAGCGGCCTTGCCGGAATTCAGAAGGAGATAGAGGAAGGCGCATTTCCCTGGCAGCCTCAGCTTGAAGACATCCACATGAACATTGAATCGCGGCTCTACGAGAATATAGGCGATGCAGCGGGCAGGCTGCATACGGCCCGTTCCCGCAACGACCAAGTAGCGGTGGATATGCGCCTCTACGCTAAGCAGGCCATCCAGGAGACGGTGGGCCTCATTCGTGACTTCCAGCAGGTCATCCTGGACGTGGCCGAGGCCAATATGGAGACGGCGTTGCCGGGCTACACCCACGTACAACGGGCCCAGCCCGTGCTGCTGTCCCACCATTTGCTGGCCTACTTCCACATGCTGCAGCGCGATGCGGAGAGGTTCCAGGAATGCCTTCAACGCACTGACGTGATGCCCCTGGGCAGCGGCGCTCTGGCCGGGGTGCCCTACGACTACGATCGAGAGTTCCTTGCCAGAGAACTGGGCTTCGCTCGCATAAGCGAGAACTCCATGGACGTTGTCTCCGACCGCGATTACCTGGTCGAGTACCTGTCGAACGCCGCGCTCTGCATGGCGCACCTATCGCGGCTGGCGGAAGAGATTGTCTACTGGTCCTCGCAGGAGTTCGACTTTATCCGCCTGGGCGACGAGTACGTCACCGGCAGCAGCATGATGCCGCAGAAGCGCAACCCTGACTTTGCTGAGCTTGCCCGCGGCAAAACGGGGAGTGTCTACGGCAACCTCATAGCGCTGCTAACCGTGATCAAGGGCCTGCCCATGACCTACAACCGCGACTTGCAAGAGGACAAGCAGGGCTTCTTCGACTCTGAGGACAAGCTCCAAGCCACGCTTGAAGTCATGTCCGGCATGCTGTCCACCGCTGAGTTCAACACGGAGCGCATGAGACATGCCTCCGAAGACAGCCAGGTCCTGGCCACAGACCTTGCCGACTACCTGGTGGCCAAGGGTGTCCCATTCCGCGAGGCTCACGGAATTATGATGCAGGTCTCCGGCTACGCTTCAGAGCAAGAAAAGCAGTTCAGAGAGCTCAGCCTGGAGGAGTACCACCGTTTCTCGGAAGTGTTTGAAGAGGATGTCTACCAGGTCACCGCCGAAAGGTCCATTCAGGCTCGGGACGTGCATGGCGGTACTGCGCCCAACCAGGTACGGGCGGCACTGGAAAGGGCCCGCTCTCTTCTGGAAGGCTGAAGCTGCTGATGAGCAACTTCAAACTAGCCCCGTCCATACTCTCTGCGGACTTCGCCAGCTTGGGGGATGCCGTATGCGAAGCTGAAAAAGCGGGTGCAGACTACATCCACGTGGACGTCATGGATGGGCGATTTGTGCCCAGCATCACCTTCGGATCCGCCATGGTGCAGGCTTTGCGCGCTCGTACTACGCTGCCCTTGGACGTGCACCTTATGATCGTCGAGCCGGAGCAACAGGTGGAAGAGTTCGCCAGGGCCGGGGGAGATATACTCACCGTCCACGCCGAAGCTTGTACACATCTGCACAGAGTGGTGCATCAGATCAAAGAGGCGGGTGCCAAAGCGGGCGTGGCCATCAACCCGGCAACCCCGATATCGGATATCGAAGAGGTGCTGCCCGACCTTGACCAAGTCCTTGTTATGTCGGTCAACCCGGGCTTCCCCGGCCAGGCCTTCATTCCCAGCTCAGTGGACAAACTGCGCCACATGCGGCAACGCCTTGACGCCTTAGGCGCCAAAGCCGAGTTGGAGGTGGACGGGGGCGTGAACCAGGACACCATCGCTTCGGTAGCTCAAGCCGGCGCCACCGTGCTGGTGGCAGGCTCCGCAGTCTTCAACAAGCGCGAACCGGTGCAGCAGGCATTGGAGCGGTTGAGGGCTAAGCTGGAAGGGGTCTCCTTCAGCTAGCTAGCGAAGGCTATTTTCCGGTGATGGGTGCGCAGACAGCGGGTGCATAGCCGTACGCGCTGCATCCGGCCGTCTATCAGCAGCTTGGTCTTGTGGACATTCGGGAGCCACCTGGTGTTGGTGGCCCTTTTAGAATGGCTTACATTGTGGCCGAACTGGCCCGTTTTTCCGCAAACATTGCACTTAGCCATGACTTAATCTCTTTGACGCCAGCGCAGAGCTGGATATATACTCCGCCTAAAGTAGCACAGGTTTGAGTACAGTTCAAGCGGATGCCTCAATGACCAACAGAGCGCAAAGCACCTTCTCCAGCCTTACCGGCGACGATTTCCGAGGCATGTTGGTTGCCGCTACGGCGTCTCTCGAACTGAACGCCTCCATTGCCAACTCTTTGAACGTTTTTCCCGTTCCCGACGGCGATACCGGGACCAACATGTACCTCACGCTGAAATCGGCTCAACCCGCCCTTGACGAACTGAAGGATGCAACGGGAGACAAGGTGGCCCAGGCCGTGGCTTACCAGACGCTCATGGGCGCTCGCGGCAACAGCGGCGTCATCATGTCGCAGTTCTTCCGCGGCCTTGCCGAGGGGTTCAAGGACAGAGAGTCCTTCTCGGGAGAGGACGTTGCCCGCGCCTTTGACCAGGCGTCGCGGGCCTCTTACAAGGCCGTGGGCAACCCGGTGGAAGGCACCATGCTCACCGTGATCAGAAAAGCCGCCGAGGAGGCGGGACAAAGGACGGCCTCCGGCGAAGATAACCCCGCACAGGTGTTGAGCTACGCCTATGAAGCTGCATGCCAGGCATTGCTGGAGACGCCGGACCTGCTTCAAAAGCTCAAAGAAGCGGGTGTCGTAGATGCCGGCGGTCTGGGCATAGTCGCCATCATAGACGGGATGATCTGCTATCTGAATGGGGAAGAGCCCAAGATTCTTGACATAGACGTTGGTCAGGCGGCCCCCAGCGCGGCCTACATGGACGCCACTGAGCAAGAGGAGTTCGGGTACTGCACCCAGTTCCTTCTTTCAGACTTCGCCGTGGACGTTGCGGAAATCAGGAGCTACCTGGAGGAGAACGCGCGCTCCACGGTGGTAGTGGGAATGGAAGACGTGGTCAAAGTCCACTTTCACACCGAGGAACCAGAAGCCATAGTTGACTACGTCAGGACGCTGGGCAGCGTATCCCAGCTGAAAATGGAGGACATGGACCGGCAGCACCGTGGCTTCCTGGAGGGCCACCGAGCCGTACAGCAGGAAGCGGCGCCTCTGGGTGTAGTGGTCGTGGCTTCGGGTAGCGGCATAGAGCAGATATTCATCGATCTGGGCGCTGTAGATGTAGTACGGGGCGGACAGACCATGAATCCCAGCGCAAAGGAGCTGTCGGATAGCGCGGCGCATTGCGCCGCGGCGGAGGTCATACTCCTTCCCAACAACTCCAACATAGTACCCGCCGCACGGCAAGCCGCCTCTCTATCGGAGAAGCCCGTCCACGTTCTGCCAACTACGTCTGTTCCCCAGGGCGTATCCGCCTTGCT
This sequence comes from Dehalococcoidia bacterium, assembly GCA_965220545.1. GTDB lineage: Bacteria > Chloroflexota > Dehalococcoidia > Lucifugimonadales > QGNO01 > DAOUJH01. The sequence continues at coordinate 345,838 of CBDCQF010000010.1, read as the reverse complement.
GGCCTTCGACCCGGAAGCCAGCGCAGAGTCCAATCTGGCCAGCATGCAGAACGCCATGTCGGCACTGCATTCCGGAGAGTTGACCAGGGCGGTGCGCTCCACCACGATAAACGGCAGAAGCGTGCGCCAGGGTGAAGTCATAGCCCTTCTGGACGGACAGCTCGTCGCTGCTTCTGATGATATAGAAGAGGCTCTGCGAGAGATGTGCCGCTGCGCCGAGCCTTCACCGGGTAACCTCATCACCCTATACTGGGGCGATGCCACCCAAGAGAGCCAAGCCGAGCAAACGGCGGAGAAGGTGCGGGAATGGTGTCCGGGCGTTGAGGTTGATCTGGTCTACGGCGGACAGCCCCACTACAATTACTTGGTTTCTATTGAATAGGGAAGTGTAGCTCATTATGGCCATTAAAATAGTCACCGACAGCACAGCCGACCTGCCGCCTGAAGTAGCCGAACAGCTGGGCATTACCGTGGTCCCGCTCAACGTTCATTTTGGAGAGGAGACCTTTCTGGACGGGGTTGACATACTCCATGACGAGTTCTTCCAAAGGCTTAGGGACGCGCGGCAACTGCCGACCACTTCTCAGCCCTCGCCGGGCAAGTTCATGGAGGTCTACGGCCCTCTTGCGGAGGCCGGAGACCAGATAGTTTCCATCCACATCTCGGATAAGCTCAGTGGCACGTTGAACTCCGCCAGGCAGGCCAAGGAGCAGATGGAAGGCTCCAGCATCGAGATCATCGATGCCAGGCAGGCTGCCCTCGGGACCGGGTTGGTGGCGATGGCCGCGGCCAAAGCCGTTCAACAGGGAGCTTCTTATGAAGCCGTCCTAGATGAGGCCAATAGCGCCGTAGAGCAGGTGCAGCTTTTCGGCCTGCTGGACACCCTGGAGTATCTCCGCAAGGGCGGTCGCATCGGCATGGTACGGGGATTCATCGGCACCCTGCTCAAGGTGAGGCCCATCATCACCGTACTGGACGGCATCGTTCAGTCCGCCACCTCCGTGCGCAGCCGGGCATACGGCATCCAGTACATGGTCACCCTGGCGGAAGAGAGGGCGCCGCTCAAGCAGGCGGCGGTGATGCACAGCAGCACCGATGAAGAGGCCGAGGCGCTGGCTGAGCGGCTCAGGCCTCTTGTTGCTGACGGCCAGGTGTTTCAGGGCCGGATTGGGCCCGTAGTTGGCACGCATGCAGGGCCCGGCGTCATTGGCATTGTGATTCAGTCCGAGAATACCCCCGAATCGCCCTAAAGAGACAACAACCCGGTAAGGAGGCTGCCACGCCTTCTAATACTAGAAGCCAGAAATCAGGCAACGGTGCCCGGCTTAAGGCCTTCATAGGGGCGCTGAAGCTGGAACAGCAGCGCGGCTACGACAACAAGTCCGTTTACGGCGGCTTGGATGGGTTCCTTGAACAGTGGCAAGCCTCTGGCAACGGAGAGAAAGAGGCCAAGCCTCTCCGCGCTGGCAACCTGCTCCCGGTCTCCTACGGAGCCATGACTGAAAAGGAGCGTTCCCGCTGGGTGCTCACCGCTCTTTCGGCTTTGGGCGTTGAAGCCTCTGCGGAGGGAACGCCCGCCGCCAAGCCCGCGCCAAAAAAGCCTGAGCCCGTCGACAAGTCGCTGTCCGTGGATTTTCCGGCATCCGTGCTGCGCAGCGTTACGTCCCGCGTATCTGCCCCGCTGAATCGGCTTGGCTTGAAGACGGTCGGCGACCTCCTGTATCTGTTTCCCAGACGGCACAACCGCGTGGTGAAGGTAGCCGAACTTCAAATCAATGAAGAGCACTCGGTAGTGGCTAGTCTGTGGACATCGCCTTCACCCCCGAACCCAAGACATCCCCTCAAACTTGTGGAAGCCGACTTCGTAGATGAAACGGGTACCATCCGTGTCGTCTGGTTCAATCAGCCGTACATGGCAAAGAACCTGAAGAGTGATGCTCGATACGTACTGAGCGGAAGGGTGACCACGTTTAACGGACGTCGTAGCATGAACGCGCCGCATCTGGAGCGGGTAAATGCAGGTGACAGCCTGGAGAAGCTAACCGAGCATGGACGCCTCTTCCCCGTATACCCTCTGAGCGAAGGCATCACGCAGCAGTCCATGCGCAAGATAGTGCGAGAGGCCTTGGGCCGGGCCGCCTCTTCAGTAAAGGACGGCCTCCCCGTCGACATCCTGAAACGCAACGGCTTTCTTCCGCTGGGACGCGCCTTGTGGCAAGCCCACTATCCTGATACCCCTAGCTCTTACGAAGCGGCGCGCCGCCGTATCGCCTTCGAGGAGCTGTTCATGATGCAGCTTGGCGTCCTCTCCGTTCGCAGGAAATCGGATTTGGTGGAAACAGCGGTGCCCCTATCTCCGCCTCATGGAGTCATGGACGTATTCCTGGGCTCGCTGCCCTTCACGCTTACCGGCGCCCAGAAGCGCGTACTGAAAGAGGTGATGACCGATATCGCGAGTGACAAACGCCCCATGAGCCGTCTCCTCCAGGGAGAGGTGGGCAGCGGCAAGACCGTGATCGCCCTGGCTGCCCTGCTAACCGCCGCTACCTGCGGCTTCCAGGGCGCAATCATGGCCCCTACCGAGGTCCTCGCCGAGCAGCACTTCCTCACGGTGGGCCGCCTACTAGAGGGGCTGGCTATGCCCACAATCAGCGGGCATCTGCTTTCGGTGCGGTTGGAGCCGAATTCCAAACCCATCACTATCGGTTTGCTCCTGGGCAGCACACCGGCCAAAGCCAAGCGTGAGATTCATCAGATGCTTGGCGCAGGCGCATTGGACATCGTGATTGGAACGCACGCCGTCATCCAGGAGAGCGTAGAAATCCCAAACCTGGCGCTTGCCGTAGTGGATGAGCAGCACCGCTTCGGAGTGATGCAGCGCGCCGCTCTGAGGGAGCGCGGGCAGAGGCCACACATGCTTGTGATGTCGGCCACGCCCATTCCACGCTCCCTTGCCCTCACCCTGTATGGCGACCTTGACCTCTCCACCATCGACGAGCTGCCGCCGGGCAGACAGCCCATAAGAACCAAGGCCGTCGGCCCGGAGCGCCGCAGTTCAGTCTACGATTTTGTGCGAAAGGAGATTGCTGCGGGCAGGCAGGTCTTCTTCATCTACCCGCTGATCGATGAATCGGAGGCGATAAACGCTCGTGCCGCGGTGAAGGAGCGCGACCTGCTTGATAAAGAGGTCTTCCCCGACCTGCGAGTTGGTCTGCTTCACGGCCGCATGTCCACCGGCGAGAAGAAAGAGGTGATGGACGCCTTTCGCCATGGCAGCCTGGATATTCTCGTCTCCACGCCTGTGGTGGAGGTGGGCATAGACGTGTCCAATGCCACCGTCATGGTTATAGAGGGCGCGGACAGGTTCGGGCTTGCCCAGTTGCACCAGTTCCGCGGTCGCGTGGGCCGCGGCGAGCACGCCAGCTACTGCGTCCTTGTCGCCGAGTCGCCGTCTGAAGATGCAAAGGAGCGTCTTGCCGCCATGGAAGAGATGAGCGACGGCTTCGAGCTGGCTGAGAAAGACCTAAGGCTGCGGGGCCCGGGCGACTACTTCGGCACGCGGCAGAGCGGCATGCCGGACCTGCGCATGGCCCGCCTTGGTGACACCGACCTGCTGTCGCTGGCTCGAGAGGAAGCGGGGGCCCTGCTTGACCGCGATCCCACCCTTTCCAAACACCCCGATTTGAGGGAGTCCCTGGCACAATCGACGTTTGCTGGAGGTGGGGAAGCGGGGTAGGGGTCGTTGTCCGTCGTGGTATCATTTAGAGCATAATGTTGCTCAAAGACCGCATAGCCCAGCTTGCCGCACAGGCGGTGGAGGCCGCGCAGCAGAGCGGCGCTCTGCCCGCCGGGCCCACTCCAGAGATAGAGGTGGAGCGACCCCAGAACCCGGAGCACGGAGACTTCGCCATCAGCCTGCCGTTGCGCTTGGCTCGCGCCGCACGCATGAGCCCCATGGCCATCGCCGAGCGCCTGGTCCCTCTCACCCCCGCCGACGACTCCATACAAGAGGTGCGCGCCGCCGCTCCCGGCTTCATCAACTTCGTGGTGAAGCAGAGCTGGCTGCAGCAGCAGGTGGAGGAGATACTGCAGGCCGGTGAGACCTACGGCAACCTGCAACGCCAGACCAGGGAGCGGGTCCAGGTGGAGTTCGCCAGCGTCAACCCAACGGGACCGCTGCACGTGGGCCACGCCCGAACCGCCGTGCTCGGCAGCGGCCTGGCCGGCATTTTGGCGGCCGCCGGCTACGACGTTTCCACGGAGTACTACATCAACGACGCCGGTACGCAGATGGACACCTTCTACCGCTCGCTCCTGGTGCGCTACCTACAGCAGATGGGCAGGGACGCCGAAATGCCCGAAAGCGGCTACATGGGCGAGTACATGAACGACCTCGCCGGGGCAGTGGCCGCCGAACACAGGGAGCGTTTCCTGGACTTGCCTGCCGACGAGGCCATCAACGAGATAGGCGCGGTTGGCTTAGAGAAGATGGTGGCCATCATACGCAAGGACCTGGAGGACGTCCAGGTCACCTTTGACGTCTGGTTCAGCGAAAATGGCGAGCTTCGGCAGAAGGGAGAACCTGCCGCCACTCTGAAAGACATGGAAAGCAACGGGTACCTGGCAGACCGCGAGGGCGCCACCTGGTTCACCTCCACCAGTCTGGGCGAGGATAAGGACAACGTCCTCATCCGCTCCACCGGCGAGCCCACCTACTTTGCACTGGACATTGCATATCACAAGAACAAGTTCATCAAACGCGGCTTTGATCGCGTGATAAATATCTGGGGCGCCGACCATCAGGGCCACATCTCGCGCATGAAGTCGGCTGTTTCCGCTCTCGGCATCGACCCGGCGCGGCTGACCATCATAGTCAGCCAGCTTGTCACGCTGAAGCGGGGCGACGAGACGGTGCGCGCCTCCAAGCGCTCTGGCGAGATAGTCACCCTGCGCGAGCTGCTGGAGGAGGTTGGCTCCGACGCCTGCCGCTTCTTCTTTCTCTCACGCACACCCGAAAGCCAGATGGACTTCGACCTGGAGCTGGCGAAGAAGGAGTCCGCGGACAACCCGGTCTACTACGTGCAGTATGCCCACGCCCGCATCGCTGGCATCATGGCGCTGGCTAAAGAGCGGGACTTGGACTATGCCTCAGGCGACGTCAGCCTGCTGAGCCACGAAGCGGAGACGGCGTTGATCAAGAAGATGGTGGTTCTGCCCGAGCTGGTGCAGCACATGGCCGAAACCTTAGAGCCGCACCACCTTCCGCGCTACGCCACGGAACTGGCCACGGCGTTCCACTGGTTCTACCAGCAGTGCCGCGTTGTCTCGGAAGCGCCGGAGGACCTGCCCATCACACTGGCCAGGCTCAAGCTCGTCGAGGCCTGCCGCATCGTGTTAGCCCGCTGCCTCTCCATCATGGGAATGTCCGCGCCGGAGCAGATGTAGCTCCATGGCGACCTTGCCGCCCAATTAAACTGTTCTAGGGAGAAAGACGCATCCAGACAACCCCGTCAGCGGGCCCAGATAACGGTTTCGGACAGACCAGGCAGCGTCCCCGCATTTTCTACGGCTGGTACATCGTCGGGGCCAGTATCCTTCTCAACTCCTACTTCTCCATCTCCTTCTGGCAGGGATTCCCCGTCTTCTTCCTGCCTATCCTCCACGATTTCAACGTATCGCGCACCGTCCTATCGGGCGCTTTTTCCCTGCGCCAGGTGGAGTCGGGACTCATATCTCCCGTTGTCGGCTATCTGATAGACAGGGTGGGGCCAAGGAAAGTCATCCTGGCCGGCGTGGTCATCACTGGGATAGGGATGGTGCTCATCAGCTATGCCTCCAACATCTGGCTGTTCTACGTTGCGTTCATCTTTGCCTCCATAGGCATCAGCGGCGCATCGCACGGCGTCTCCTGGGCGGTCGTGGTGGCGCGCTGGTTCCGCAGAAAGCGAGGCCGAGCCACCAGCCTGGCGATGATGGGCGGCGCGCTGGGAGGCCCGGCAATATTACTGATACCCTTCTTGGAAGGTGCAATGGGCTGGCGCTCCACCGTCTTCTGGCTGGGACTCGGCGTCCTTGTTGTCGGCATCCCGCTGTCCTTTGTCGCCCGTGCCCGGCCACAGGACTACGGCTACCTGCCCGACGGCGACGCGCTGCCGGAGACCACCGACAAGCGGTCGGCCGCGCCCGTACGGACTGCGGTTTCTTCCCCTCAACCCTCTGAGTTCACGGTGAAACAGGCCTTGCGCAGCAGAGCATTCTGGGCGCTCGCAGGGGTTCTGGGGGCACAGCAAGCCAGCATGGGCGGTCTACAGGTGCATCAGATAGCCTACTTTGAGGGAATAGGGTTCAGCAGTGAACAGGCCACTTCCACCGTAGCGGTTGCCTTCGGCGTGAGCGCCATAGGCAGGATATCCGCCGGAGTGCTCATGGACAAGTTCGACTGGAGGCGCGTCCTTGCCGTGATCCTGTTTGGGCAGTTCGTCGCGCTGCTCATCCTGGCCAACGTAACCGTTTACTGGCAGGCCCTGGTCTTCGCCGTTACCCTTGGCTTGTTCCACGGTATGTTAGTCCCCTCACGCCCCATCATTGCCGGGACCATCTTCGGCATAGGGGCGTTCGCAACCATCTGGGGCGTAGTGGACGGAGTGATAGTAACCATAGGACTGGCCGGGCCCATATTCCTCGGCTGGACGTTTGACACTTTCGACAGCTACGTGCCGGCCTTCTACGTCATGATGGCAATACTGGCGGTGACCATCCCGTTTATCTTCATTGTATTCAGAACACCCAAGCCGGCCCAGGCCACGGAGGGCAGCAGCCAGCCTTAACCCGTTCCGAGCCGTGCCTTGAGTGAAAAGGTCAAGGGGAACGGATCGCCGGCGATTCTCCACCAGCCGTCCCCATCCTTGGACATGGCGCTGAACCTCTGCCAGGAGCACACGGGGTACTCGCGGAGGGATTCAATAACAAGGCCGGCATCCACCAGTGCTCCTGCAAGCTCCGCCAAGGTGTGATGCCACTCGTAGTGTTCATTAACCACCGGCGCTGTTCTATCGGCATAGGACCCTCCGGGAGAAAGCCACATCGGCTCAGGGCTCTGGAAGTAGGAGTAGCCGGGCAAGACCGTCCCGTCCTGTGCCTCGTCAAGCATACTGGCGTAGGGGTGGTCATCCACAATGTAGACGAAGCCCCTTGGCTTAACGAACCGGGCCAGCACCTTTGCCCAGGAGCTGAGGTCAGGCAGCCAGGTAAGCACGCCGTAGGAGGTGAACACGATATCGAATCGACGATTCAGCTTAGTGGGCAACTCGTAGACGTCGCTGCATATGAATTGGGCTGGGATATCCGTCTCCCGGGCCAGCGAACCGGCAAGCTCTATCGCTTTCTCCGAAAAGTCCACGCCGACCACTTTGGCGCCGAGCCTGGCCCAAGAAAGCGTATCCAGCCCGAAGTGGCACTGCAGGTGTAGAAGGTGCTTGCCCTGAACATCCTCAATCTCCGTTGTTTCTATAGAATGCAGCGTGGAGACGCCTGCCTTGAAAGCCTGCAGGTTGTAGAACTCAGAGGATGCGTGTATTGCCACCAGTTCGTCCCAGTATGACCGGTTGGCGTCTTTGTATTGTTCGCGTGACATTCTTTCCCCAAATGGCTGCATAAAGAAACGCGTCTACAATTGGGATAAGCGGGCTAAACAGAGTGTACTGAACTATAAAATGGTCGGGGCGAGTGGATTCGAACCACCGACCCCCTGCACCCCATGCAGGTGCGCTACCAGGCTGCGCCACGCCCCGACCGCAAGCCAGCATACCATTGAACCATCTGTCGCTCAACTGCTATCATGGCTGCGTCCGGTCTAGAGCAATCACCTTGAACATCCTCCAACTTCATCCCTGGGACGTCTCTCTTCAGGAAGCGGCCACTATCCAGTCCGACTTGGCTTCACGGGTATCGCGGGTCAGCGCCGTTCCCGAAAGGCCGCGGTTCATTGCGGGCATGGACCTTTCTCCGCCGGACAGCGACGGCGTTACCAGGGGAGCCGCAGTGGTCATGAGCATCCCGGACCTTAAAATCGTCGAGGTCAAATGCTCAGAGGGGGCGCCTCCGTTTCCCTACGTACCGGGCTACCTCTCCTTTCGAGAGTCGCCGGTGTTGCTGGGAGCCTTGGAGAAGCTGACCATCACTCCCGACCTTGCGCTCATAGACGGCCAGGGATTGGCCCATCCCAGGCGCTTCGGGATCGCCTGCCACGTTGGAGTGCTGGCCGACCTGCCGACAATAGGCTGCGCCAAATCTATACTCAGAGGTAAGCACGCCCCTCTGGGGGATGAACGAGGCTCCTGGTCATATCTGAAAGACAAAGATGAGGTGGTCGGGGCTGCGCTGCGCACCAGGGACAAGGTCAGCCCGTTGTACGTCTCAGTAGGCCACAAGGTTGACCTGGACACCGCTATGCGCTACGTTCTTGCCAGCAGCAAGGGCTACCGCATGCCTGAGCCGACTCGACTTGCTCATCAGGCCGCGGCGGGCAAGATACCGCAGCAAGAAGCTGTTGCAGGCCCGGCCCAGAGCCGTACGGAACTAATTGAATCATAGACCCGCAAAACGGGTCGTGGAAGGTTGAAATGCAAGACATCAGAAGCAGAACAGAGCAGTTGCTGGAAAGAGTATCCCACTTAATGGTGCGTCTTTGACGTAGAAGCGAAACAGGCTGCCATGGCCGTCCTGGAAAAGCGCAGCCTTGCCCCCGACTTTTGGAACAATCCTCAGCAGGCGCAGCAGGACATGCGCCGCCTCGCCGAGTTGCGGGACACCGTGGAAAGCTGGCAGAGCTTTCAGTCGCGCGCCCAGTCCCTCCTTGAGCTTGTGCAGATAGCCCAGGAGGAGGATGATTCTTCTCTTGAAACAGCCCTTGAGGAAGAGGCGAGCTCCCTTGAATCGGAGTTGCGTAGCCTTGAGCTGGACGTTGTTTTCTCAGGCGAATACGATAATCGCACAGCCATCCTTGCCTTACACGCCGGCGCCGGAGGCACCGAATCGCAGGACTGGGCACAGATGCTGCTGCGCATGTACCTGCGCTGGGCTGAGCGCAAAGGATTCAAGGGACGCATCCTGGACTCCTCGCCTGGCGAGGAAGCGGGTATCAAGAGCGCCCTGGTAGAGGTGCAGGGTCGTTTGGCCTACGGCTACCTGAAGACCGAGCACGGCGTGCACCGGCTGGTGCGCATTTCGCCATTCGATGCTTCTCACTCCCGGCACACGTCCTTTGCCCTCGTGGAGGTGTTGCCTGAAGCGGAAGGTGACATCGAAGTTGAAATCAACGCGGACGACCTGCGAATCGACACATTCGGCGCCGGGGGCCACGGCGGGCAGAACGTGCAGAGAAACGCCACGGCGGTGCGCATCACCCACCTGCCAACGAACATCGTGGTCACCTGCCAGAACGAACGCTCCCTGACGCAGAACCGCGAGACGGCGATGAAGGTGCTCCGAGCGCGCCTCATGGAAATCGAGGTCAAGAAGCGCGCCGAGGAGCAGGCAAAGCTGAAGGGGGAACGCGTCTCAGCCGAGTGGGGCAGCCAGATACGGAGCTACGTTTTGCACCCGTACAAGATGGTCAAGGACCACCGTACCGGCTACGAATCGACCGATCCCAATGCCGTCCTGGACGGGGACATAGATGGACTGCTGGAGGCGTACCTCATAGCCACTGTCGGCGAAGGGTAGGCTAGATTGTTCCCGCGAACTCCTTGTACAGGCGGTCCACCGCCATATCGAACATGGCCCCTTCCGACCATGACTGGAAGCCGGGCACCGTGATATCGGAGATGGCTTTGGCCACGTCTACTCCGGCGTCGTACTGCTTGCGGGTCTCATCCCTGAGAAGAGCAAGGTACTCGCGCTCCGTGATGGCCATGTTCTTGTCGCCCACAACGCCGTGTCCGGGGACTATGGTTTGTATGTCCAGCTCTTCGATGTTCTCAATGACGTTGACCCAGCTGGCAGGAAAGCCGTCCTCAGCATAAGGCGGGGCCCCGGTCTCAGTGACCACGTCTCCTGAATAGAGGACCTTGTCGTCCGGAAGATAGGTCAGGATGTCGCCGGAGGTGTGGGCCTTGCCAAAGTAGTAGAGTTCGATGCGCTTGTTGCCCAGGTAAAGGGTCATTTTTTCGTTGTGGAACACCACGTCGGGAGGAGTGATGCGAGCGTTGCGGATCTCGGCGGCTTGCGCGGGGTCCGTGTCGTCGTAGCGGCTGGCGAACCTGTCCACGGAGAAGTCCCATCTATCTATGATCTCGCGGCGGCACAGCTCGTGTCCGATGATGTGGGCGGGCAGATAATACTCGTTGCCAAAGGAGTGGTCGCCGTGAAAGTGGGTACAGATAAGGCTGCGTATTGGCTTGTCCGTAACCTTCCGCACTTCCGCCTTCACCATTTCGGTAAGCTTCCTCGTCTCCAGCGCCTCGACTATAATGACGCCCTCATCCCCGACGATGAATCCTCCGTTGGTGGCTCCGTCCGGATGGACAACGCCGTAAGCGTCCTTTCCGACTTCCAGTATTCCGCTGCTTCCTACCAAGGTCATTTATTCACCCTCCGTGTTTCAATTTAAGCTAGTTTATACCGATTCTATAAAAACGGCTCCATCCTCTATCTGAACCGAGTACGTTTCTAAGGGGTCCATGGCCGGACCGTCGATGACGTCACCCGTCTTCAGATCGAAGAAAGCGCTATGGCCGGGGCACTCAACCTCGCAGCCTTCCAGAGAGCCTTCGGAAAGATTGTACTCTTCATGGGTACAGAGGTCGCTGACGGCGTAGAACTCGCCGTCCACGTTGGCCAGCAATACCGGCTTGCCGTCCACCTCCACCATCATCATGCTTCCAGGTTCCAGATCATCGACTTGCGCTACCTGGACGCGGTTCTCCATATTGTGTCCTCCCTGGATGGATTTTTCTCTGCCAGAACATACCAGAAGTTGCACTCGCTTACCAGATGGATATGATAATAGGGTGAGAACAAGCTAGGAGGCGCAACGTGAGCCGGTACGATCCAAGTCTACGCGTGATTGAGTTGGAAGAGGACGACGAACAGCTGATGCCGCAGCACTTTGTCCATGCGCGCAGGGCGTGGGCAACGCAGGAGGAGGTCTTGGACAACGCCTATACATACTCCGTGGACACGGAGAAGCAGGGTGTCTGGGGCGGCTCTCCCGGAGTGCCCAAGCGCGACTACTTCTGGCCGAAGAGCGTTTTGGAAAAGGGGAGTGGCTAGGGTGGGGGCTTGGCTGGTTCCTGCGCAGAGGTACGGATGTGAACGTGCCACCATGAATGGATGTTATACTGGATTTTCTACAACACCATGGCAGCGCACTAGCGCCAGGAGGAGGTCATGGCGGAGCAACGACTGACATTCGCTCTATCCGATCAAAATGATTCAAGGCCAGGCGGCTTAGTGCCTGAGATTCTTACCGCTCTTGAAGGCATCCAGCGCGCCGTTCGGCTCATGGTGCAGCACCTAGGAGACCGTAAACAGGGTCCTGGTCAGCCTCCCAAATGGATACGGGAACAGAGTATATTGCGCCTTGTAGACATGCGCCTAGGCTCCTTTGTCGCTGACCTAGTAGTTGAAGCACCTCCACATGGCCGATCCTATTTGGAGGACTTTGGCAATCAGGCAATAGTAGCCTTACAGGACTGGAGTGGAATGCAAGACTCCACTCTACCAAAAGAAGTTGAGGACACGCTGTATTCGACAGCGTCGAAGCTTTCGGACGGTGTACAACTTTGGTTCGGAAACAGCGACAACCCTCACAAGGTGAGAATCCAGCGTAGTCCTACTATTGCCCGCACGACAAGCGACGTAGCCGAGGCTGTGCTCCGTGGTTGGCTGTATGAAGTCAATTGGGATAGAGGTACTGCACAACTGCATGACTACTCAGGGGAATACATCCAACTGAGGTTTGCAGAGAAGTTCCACGACGACATGCTCCGACTTGCCACGCAGCATGTGGAAGTAAGAGGGAGAGGACGATTCAACGACAATGACAACTGGACAACAGTCGAGGTGCAACATCTCAATGCTGCCCGCTCGTGGAATGCTCCGTTTAATCTAGAGACATTCTTGAATGACCCAAATCCCAAAATCTTCGATCCTGAGAGGGTAGTAACGACCAGTGAACGCTTCGACGTTGATGATTTCATTCGTGGCATCCGTGAAGGGCGTGATGTGCAGAGGGGATGGCCGGAGTGATTCTATTAGACACCAGCGTCGTTTCACTTCTGTTTAATGGGGATATACGTGGCGGCTTCTACCTACCCCACATGATTGGGCAGCGCACACTTATCTCTTTTCAGACAGTTGAGGAGATGTGGTACGGAGCGTACAGCGCCGGATGGGGAACACGTCGAAAAAACGAACTCTCGCTCCATCTAGAACAATACGAGGTGATCTGGCCAGATCAGGAAACGGTTGATATTTCAGCCAATCTGCGGTTCGCAAGACGGAGAGCAGGCAACAAGCTAAACACCGCAGACGCCTGGATTGCGGCCACCGCAATACGTCTTTCCTGTCCGCTCGCATCGGATGACGGCGACTTCGACGGTATAGCCTCTCTGAACCTGATACAAGCACCTCGACCATGACCACTCCTGCCACGCTCAACAAACATTAGCGTAAGGGAAGTTGGGCGGAGATTAGACACCAAACATCTCCCCTGACATTTCCCCCTTCCCTATAACAGAACTTTCGTTCTATTCTGCTCCTTACAAATTCCAACCAAGGAGCAGAGCAGATGGCACTAACACTTACCGAATCGGCCAAACTATCCAACGACCTACTTCTTGCCGGGGTCATAGAGTCGGTGATCAAGGAGAGCCCCGTTCTCCAGGAGCTTCCCTTCATAGAAATAACGGGCAACGGCCTCACCTACAACCGCGAGAACACCGCGCCCACCGCCGCCTTCTTTGACGTCGGCGACACCTGGACGGAGTCCACGCCCACCTTCACTCAGGTCACCACCGCGCTGGCCATCCTGGGCGGAGACGCCGACGTGGACAACTACCTCAAGGCCACCCGCTCCAACATCCAGGACCTGGAGGCCGCGGTCATAGAGCTCAAGGCCAAGGCGGTGCGCGACAAGTTCGAGGACACCTTCATCAATGGCGACGTTGAAGTGGACGTCAAGTCGTTCGACGGCATTGACCGGCTCACCGACTCCGGCCAGACGGTATCCATGGGCGCCAACGGCGCGACTCTATCGCTGGACAAGCTGGACCAGCTCATCGATACGGTGAAGGGCGGCAAGCCGCACCTGCTGTTGATGAGCCGGCGCTCCCGACGCAAGCTGGGAGCGCTGTCGCGGGCCACGGGTGGAGGCCTCCTTGAGACCGACCGCAACGAGTTTGGCATGATGGTGCAGTTCTACGACGGCGTGCCCATAGGCATCAACGACTACATCTCTGAGGCGCAGACCGTCGGCACCAGCACGGACTGCTCCACCATCTACGCCGTGCAGCTCGGCGAGGGAGGGGTGGTGGGCCTGACCGCGCCCGGCGGCCTGCAGGTGGAGAGCGTGGGCAGCCTGGAGACCAAGGACGCCACGCGCACACGGGTCAAGTGGTACGTATCCATAGCCCTGTTCAACACGCTGAAGCTGGCCAAGCTGACCGGAGTGAGAGACTAGGCATAGGAGGTATCGCATGGACCTGCCGACAATGCGGATCAGGGTGCGTCGTGACCTGCACGACGAGGACTCGGATAACTACCGCTGGACCGACGATGAGCTTGACCGCCACATTCAGCGCGCCCTGAACGAGGTGAGCACGGCTTCACCACACGAGTTGAAGGCCGTGCTCACTGCCCGCGCAGGCAGCCGCGAGCTCAGCCTGTCCTCCCTGAGCGGCCTGCTCTCGGTGCAGGCCGTGGAATACCCTTCGGGACTGTATCCGCCCAGCTACGTGCGGTTCAGCGTCTGGGCGGATGCACTGACACTGCTCATCCAGGCAGCGCCCACCGGAGGAGAGACGGTGAATCTCTACTACAACGCCTATCACGTCCTGGACGCGGTGTCTTCAACGCTGCCCGCCAGCCTGGAAGAGGTGGTGGCGAGCGGCGCCGGGGCCTACGCGGCTATAGAGCGATCTAACTTCGCCATCAACGGCAGCGACACGGGCGGCGAAGAGGTCTGGTGGCGGTACCTGACCTGGGGGCAAGACCGCATGGCGGCGTTTCTGCGTCGCCTGGCGGAGCTTGGCCGCAACAACGCCGTCCGCGTCCGCTCGCTGTACCTGCCGATGCATCCAACCCCCAGCCAGTCCACTGACTGGGGGCCGTAGGCTTCGCTATTGTGGCTGGGCGCGACTAGCCACTACAATTTCAGCATGATGCAAGCTTCAGATGTGGTGGAAGTAATAGACGCGCTCGAATCGGCTGGCGTTGACGTGTGGGTATATGGAGGTTGGGGGATTGATGCTCTGTTGGGAGAACAGACGCGCCCACACGACGATTTGGATGTGATCATTAAAGCAGATGACATCGAGATAGCTATACGGACAACTTATGCCTTGGGTTTCTCTTTGATGACGGATGAGCTGCCCCAGGGATTTGTAGTTCGTGATACTTTGGACCGCCGAATAGACTTCCATCCCGTACGTTTCCAAAACGATGGCAGTGCGGTTCAGGAGATCAGGGGCGGCGGTGAATGGGTCTTCTCAGCGGCCGGATTCTTAGGCGCCGGGTTGATCAACGGCAGCCCGATACGATGTTTGACGCCTGAAGAACAGGCCATGCGCGCCACCACTCAACCCGGGAGCGCCGGGTACGAACCCAGCGAAATCGACCGGCGGGATATGCAGCTGCTCCGCGATCGGTTTGGAATAACCCTTCCGTATCCATACAACAACGCCCCATCCTAGAAGGTGGAAGAGGGGATTTTTGACACACACCTCCTCCAATGCTATATTCCTCAATGTCAGGAGGCATGGACCCCCGTTTTGCAAATAGAATAGCTGAGCCTAACTAAAGAGACTCCTTAGCAAGCTCTAGGGGGTCTTTTGCTTTTCAAGGAGTGGTATGGACACAATAGAGATTATCTGGCTAGCCCTTATGCTGGTGATGCTGCTGCTTTCCGCTTTCTTCTCCGGCTCGGAGGCGGCTTTCCTCTCCATACAACGCGGCAAGCTGGCGGTGATGATCAAGAACAGGGTGCGCGGGGCAGAGAGTGTTGCCCGCCTAGCAGGCCGGCCGGAAAAGCTACTGCCAACCGTGCTCACCGGGAACAACCTGACCAATACCGCCGCCGCCGCCCTGGGGACCTCACTCATAGCTACCAGGCTTGGCCCCAGCGAGAGCGTAATTGTGTCCACGGTAATCATTACCGTGCTGCTGCTCATCTTCTCGGAGACCATACCCAAGACCGTCGCCGCCCGGAACTCGGAGCGATTCGCTCTCACGGCGGTACGCCCCCTGCAGTGGGTGGAAAATCTGCTCTTCCCCGCCGTCTGGGTCCTGGAGCGGCTGGCCCGGCTGGTTGCCAGGCTGTTCGGTGTATCCGGGGCCAGTATGTTCGCAGGTGAAGAGATACGCGCCCTGATTGTGGTAGGTCGTGAGGCCGGTGAAGTGGAAGCGCCGCAGGCGGATATGCTGGAGCAGGTGTTCCGCTTCTTTGGTGAGCGGCAACTGCGTGAGGTGATGACGCCCCGCCCCGAGATCATAGCTTTGGAGAAGGGGGCCACTCTTCAGCATTTCCTGGATGTCTACAGCCGGCACTCTCACACACGTTTTCCCGTCTTTGAAGGCAACCTGGATAACGTGATAGGCACCGTGTCAGTGAAAGACGTGGTCCGCGCTATGTCCATGGATAAAATACCGCTGGACTACGATGTTACCCAAATGGTCAGAGACGCCTACTTTGTCCCAGAGACCAAGATGGTGGGAAGCGTCTTTCCTGAGCTGCGAGAGTCCTCCTACCAGATGATCATGATCGCCGACGAATTCGGCGGCGTGGCCGGACTGGTCACGCTCAAACAGCTTGTCGAGGAAATTGTGGGGCGCGTTGGAGAAGAAGGCGCGGCCCCGGAAGAGGAGTTCCAAGCCATCGACGCCAACACCTATCAGGTTGAGGGCGGTATGGACATCGACGAGGCCAACGACCGCATGGGAATCGATATCCCGGAAGGCGACTACGAGACAGTGGCCGGTTTCATCTTGAGCCGGCTGGGCCACATTCCCCGTGAGAGCGAACGGTTGCTGCACAAGGGCTTCATCCTGGAGATCACGGAGATGCGTGGAGTCAGAATAGAGCAGGTGAGGGTGACCCGCGTTGCTACTGTTGAAGGGTTGACGTGAGGTAGGGTGAAGACCGGTCCTCTACAAGAAAAGGTGGAGGAGTCGCTGAACGACGCCTCTTTACTGAAGCCCACAACCGCTATTCTGGCGGCTATTTCTGGAGGAGCAGACTCCCTGGCCCTGTTCCTGGCGCTTCACCGTTTGGCGGGCAAACACGGGTTCGAGCTGCGGGCCGCTCATCTGAACCACGGGCTGCGCGGTGCGGAAAGCGACGCCGACGCTGCATTCGTCGAGGGCATCTGCTCTCAGTTCGGCGTGCCCCTTGCATTGGAGAAGGTAGACGTGGCCGGTATGCGCGCCCGCAAGCGTCTCTCCTGGGAGCAAGCCGCTCGCATTGCGCGCTACGACTTTTTGACCCGCGTTGCCATTGAAACCGGGTCATCCGCCTTGGCCCTGGGGCATACCTCTGATGACCAGGCCGAGACGGTGTTGTTGCACCTGCTGCGCGGCACCGGCATCCGCGGTCTCAGGGGCATGCTTCCTCTATCGAGCTGGCGCACTGAGCATGGCTCGTCTACCCTGGTGCGTCCTCTGCTCAACGTCAGCCGCCGGGAGACGGAGGCGTACTGCTTGGAGCGCGGCCTGACCCCTCGGCTAGACTCTTCCAACTTGGAGGAGCGCTTCACCCGCAACCGCATCCGGCGCAAACTGATGCCGCAGTTGGAACAGTTCAACCCTTCAGTTAAGAAATCGCTGCTCAGACTGGCTCACACCGTGGTACAGGACGTGGCCTATCTCGAACAGCAGGTGGCATCCGTCTGGTCGTCCCTGGCCGTTGTGAAGCAGGACGGCGTCAGACTGGATAGGCACGCCTTCAAGGCCTTACACCCCTCGCTGCAGGCTCACGTGCTGCACAGGGCCTACGCCCAGACGGCGGGCGAGGCTTCCGGTCTGAGCATGGCGCAGATAAAGGCGATGAAGGAGTTGGCCGGAAAAGGCGCCGGACGATCCTTTTCACTGCACGGCGGCATCAGGTTTGGCACCAGCTATGAGGAGATTTCCGTTACCGGTAAGGAAGCGCCTCTTTCGAACCGCTCTCTGGATGAAACGACGCTCAGAGTTCCCGGTGAGACCCGTGTGGGCGGCTGGTGCGTGACTACAGGGGTGCTGGAAGGCCGCAACCGACCGCCTGATCTGAAACACGACAACGCTCATTGCGCTTATCTAAGCCTGGACGCCCTGGGAGATGAGTTGAAGGTGCGAGGCCGCCTCCCCGGCGACCGTTTTCAGCCCCTGGGGCTTCCCGGTGAAAAGAGCCTCAAAGAGTTCATGATAGACGCTCACGTTCCAAGGTTCCGGCGCAACGGCACGCCTCTGTTAATGGCCAATGATCGCGTGGCCTGGGTCGTGGGCTGGCGCATCGCTCACTGGGCTAGGGTCACACCGGAAACGGAGGTTGTCCTGGAGGTGAGCTTCCACAAAGCAGAGAGCTAGAGCGGTGCCTAAGCTCCATTGGGCCGCTCCACTTTGGGAATTCCCCCGAACCGCAGGCGCATCAACCCTTTGATATCGCCCCATGCCGTGCTCACCACCTTCACCCGCGTATCGGGGTCATCCGTCCAGGTCACCGGGATGTCCTTGATGCGGAACCCGCGTTTCTCCGCAAGCAGTAACAGCTCCGTATCGAAGAACCAGCCCGTGTCCTTCACGTGCGGCACCAGCGCCTGCGCCGCCTTGCGGGTCAGGCCTTTGAAGCCGCATTGGGCGTCGCTGAAGCGTGAAAAGAACATAGACTTTATGAGCAGGTTGTAGCTGCGCGAGATTACCTCCCGCTTCAGTGCCCTCCGGTATACCCTGGCGCCTTTCGCCAGCCGGGAGCCGACTGCCAGGTCGTAGCCCTCTTCCAGGGCTTTAACCATGGGCGCCACCGCGCTCAAATCGGTGGATAGATCTACGTCCATGTAGCTCACCAGGTCGGCGTCGCTTTCCAGCCAGGCCTGGCGCAACGCTCTGCCACGGCCTCGCTGCTCCAGCCGCGTCCATGCCACGTCGGAGTGCTCCTGAGAAAGCTGGCGCGCTATCTCAGGGGTCCCGTCTTCAGATCCGTTGTCGGCCACCACGATCCGCCACGGGTTGGAGATGGCGCCGGGCAGGTACTCACGCAACGTGCCTACCGTCTGAGCCAGCGTTCGCTCCTCATTCAATACGGGTATGACTATGTCAATGCTTGGAGGCATGGTGTGAGTCTGTTCGCTGCCCCTCAGAGACCGCATTCTTTGTGGGTGGTCATGCCGTCTCCCAGGGGTTGACTATGTCGACATCCAGTCCGTCGAAATCCCGCACGTTGCGGGTGATTATAGCCATGTCGTTGGCCATTGCAGTTCCTGCTATAAGCGCGTCTCCGAGTTCTAGCTCTCCACCACTCCGACGCACCCGCGCCTGGAATGCGGCGGCCCATTCGGCCTCCCGGATTCCAACAGGGGATATGCGCCCCTCAAAGTCAGCTATGATTAGCGAGAGCCACTGCCTCAATCCATCGCGGCGTCCACCTTGCGGAAGGAGGCGCACGCCCAGTTCGAGCTCTTCAACGACGATAGCAGACAGCCATAGGTCGTCTTGAGTGCTCAAGAGGTCTATCACGGCCGGGTTTGGATTATCCTTCGTCAGCTCCGATATTACATTGGTGTCCAGGAGATAGCCGCTCATGAGCCGTCTTCTTCGTCAATGAAGGGGATCTTGCGGCCACTTGCGCGTCGGCTTGGGACCTCTAGGTTCGTGCCTCGCGGCGTATTGGTCACAAGCCACTTGCCCAGAGGCATGGACTCAGGCTCACGATTCTGCCATACGCGCTCGGGCACCACTACGAATGGACGCCGGGTACCGATGCGCTGCGGCCCCTCCGTTTCGGCTAGACGCAGGATTTCGGATAGCCGGGCCTTTGCCTCGGCTACCGTCCAGACGCGGTGGGGTTTGGACTGTTGGACGGCCATGACTCCTCCAGGCGATTTTGTACTAGACTATTATAGACCACATTTGTGGTCCATAATAGTCTACCTCAGCACCCGCCTCAGATAGTCCAAAGCGTTACCGCCCGCTATCTTCCTCACTTCGTCATCGGAGTAGCCCCGCGATATCAGCCCTCGGATGATGTTCTTCCCGTCCGCTGGCGACTCCAGCCCGTCCATGTAAGGAGCGTTGGGCACGTTGCTGCCTATGGACCTGGTGGAATAGGTTACATGGTCGCCCACTATGGTGTCCGTGCCTATCCCCACGTGGTCTATGCCGACCAGGTTCACCATGTAATCGTAGTGGTCAAGCACCACGTTGATGTTCTGCTTAGGATCGTCGCTCAGGGAGTTGGGCACCGACGTGATGCAGACTATGCCCCCGCTCTTTACGCAGGCCAGGAGCGCATCGTCCTTTACGGCACGCTTGGTCTGTCTCAGCGTGTAAGCGGCGTTGTGGCTGAAGATGGGCGGCGCTTCCGAGTGCTCGATGGCCTCCAACGCCGTCTGGTGGCCGGCATGGGACAGGTCTATACACATGCCCAGCTGGTTCATGCGCTTTACCACCGCTATCCCGAAATCGCTGAGGCCGGTGTCGGTGCGTTCGTATGAGCCGTCGCCGATGTAAGACTTGTGCGAGTAGGTGAGTCCAGCCAGGCGTACGCCCATGCCGTACAGCACGTCTACCCGGTGTATCTGGTTGCCTATGGCCAGGTGCTCCACCGTAGGCAGGAATCCCACCTTGCCCTGTGCGTGAGCAGACAGTATCTCGTCTGCGTTGCTAACCTCCACCACAATGTCGCTGTTCAGGCTTATGTCGGCTAGCATGAGGCCTATCTCGTCCAGCACCGGCTCAAAGTCCATTGAGGATGCGTGGGTGGGTTTGATGGCGCCGCGGAATCCGTTGGAGGTGCCCACGGCAGCCCAGCCTCCATGCTTAGCGGCCTGGTACCCCCATTCGTAGTTGCCGTTGCGGAAGTACTCCAGCAGTTCGTCTATGTTCTCCGTGAACACCATGGGATGCTGGTGCACGTCCACCATGACAAGGTCTTCCATCAATCCCTGGAACCGCTTTTCGCCCTCCGCGTCCAGCGCGACCGTCATGGACGGCACTCGCCCTATCTGTTTAGCAAGGTCTAATGTCCGGGTTGTCATATATACGCCTCCTGGAGAAGCTAGCGGGCAGATTGTAGTCCTACTGCGGGTAACCCTCAAGTGCCAGGTCTGGGTGTATAATACGTAATCCACCCTTTCCAGGAAGTGTACTTGGACGATAGCACTACCGCAAATGCCTCCGCCGATACTGCGCCCCCGCCTTCGCCAGTCACCATAGCTGCCCTGGGGTTTCTCAGCAATGGGCCGTTGAGGGCGCTTCGCTATCCTCAATTCCTGTATCTCTGGGGAACCTCCAGCATCTCCATTACCTCCTTCTTCCTCATGACTATAGCGCGGGGCTGGCTGGTCCTTGAGATGACGAACTCTGCTTTCCTGGTCACGGCCAGTCAAGCGGCTAGCATGCTGCCCCAGCTATTCACCGCGCTAATAGGCGGCTTCGTGGCCGACCGCTTTGACCGTAAGAGGGTGATCCTTTACGCCGAGCTATTCAACATGACGGTATTGCTGTTCTTTGCCGTCCTGGTCATCTTCGACGTTATCCTAGTCTGGCAGATATTCGTTATCTCCTTCCTCAACGGCATCTCCTTTTCAATCGGCTTCCCCGCTCGCACCTCCGCTGTACCTGTAATGGTGGAACGCAGGGACATAGCCAGTGCCGTGGCGCTGTTCACCACGGTGTTCAGCGCAGGCCAGTTGTTGGGACCTGCCATGGCGGGCCAGCTTATAAATACGTTCGGCATGGGCACCACGTTCCTCAGCTCTTCTCTAGTGCTGCTGCTCGCCATTGGGCTGCTGATACCGTTGAATACCAAGGCTACCTGGGGCAGCCATAACGCCGGCTTGTCCATGTGGCAGAGCATAGCCGAGGGAATTAGCTATGTAAGGCAAAGCAAACTGGTGCTGGGCCTTATGATGCTGGGCTTTGGCGCTACTATGTTCGGGTTCCCCTTCATGAGCATACTGCCCGTATTCGCCAGGGACGTCTTGGACGTGGGAGCGGACGGTTTGGGCTGGCTTGCCGCCATGCAGGGTGTAGGCGCCCTGTTTGGCTCGGTAATCGTGGCAGCCATGCGCAGCCACAACCAGGTCAAGGTGCTGACCATAGCAGGTTCTTTGGGTCTGCCTACACTGGTGCTG
This sequence comes from Dehalococcoidia bacterium, assembly GCA_965220545.1. Lineage (GTDB taxonomy): Bacteria > Chloroflexota > Dehalococcoidia > Lucifugimonadales > QGNO01 > DAOUJH01. The sequence continues at coordinate 324,296 of CBDCQF010000010.1, read as the reverse complement.
CTGTTTGCGCTGTCACCCGTTTACTTCCTGTCGCTGATCGTAGTGTTGCTGCTGGGCTTCTTCTTCCAGGTTTTCATGACCAGCAACTTCACCCAGGTCCAGATAGTAGTCCCCGACTCAATACGGGGGCGAGTTCTCAGCATAAGGATGATCATCTTCGGTATGGGCCCGCTTGGCATGATTCTTCTGGGCACTGCCGCCGAAATCATAGGCCCGGTCTGGGCCACCGCGTGGATGGGCATCCTGGGTTTGGCAACTATGATCGCCACGATCGTCCTCTTCCCCGCCCTGCGCAAGCCGGAAGCTGCCGTGGACCCTGCCGGAGCCGAGGCGCAGGCCGTCAGATAGCCGTCGCACTGGCCGTGGGGAAAAAGCCTCAGCCCCACCACTAGATTGCCACGCCCCGATTATATCGGGGCTCGCAATGACGAAATGAGGTGTCTGACCGCTTGGCCGTCTGCTGCTAGTACTGAAAGAGTATGGTTTCCAACTCTTCTATGCGTTCGTCCCGAGTGTATCTCCAGATTCCTATGTAGCCGCGTAGCAGGTCGCCGTTCTCGTCCCAGTCAAGGGAGTTGGCAACGCCCTCGTAGTCTATTTGACGGCCGTCGGCGAGCAGGCGAAGGCCATCGACGACTCCCTGGGGAGTTCCCGTGACTACATCTCCGGGTGGGCTGCCGATGGTTCGCAGGTGGTCGCGGATGGCGTCGCCGTTGAGGCTGCCTGCCGCCTGAGCGGCCAGGGCCAGAGCGATGGTTGCGTCGTAGGTCTCCTTGACATAGGTGGACTGGGGCGGAGCGCCGTATTCGGCCTCAAAGGATGCCTCCCACGCAGCGGTGGCGTCGTTGTCCGGGGCAGGGGCCCCCGCGGTGCCGTACATATCGCCCAGCCGCTCGCCGCCTATCTCTGTGACTAGGCCAGGCCTCTTGGCGGCGTCTCCAAAGGTGAACTGGCTGTAGATGCCCGCATCCAGCGCTTCCCGGACAATGGATAACGCCTGCTGCTCAAAGGTGATGACCACCAGCGCTTGTGCGCCAGCGTTGGCACTTTCTCGCAGCTCCGCAAGGTGGGCCGTCTGATTGGGGTCGACTGCAACAGAGCGCAACGCCCCGTCCCACGACTCCTCGAAGCTGCGGGCCAGCCCCTGACCGTACGGGTCGTCTATGTAGAGCAAGCCCACGTTGTCGAAGCCTCGCTCCCCGGTCACGCGGGCCAGCACCGGCCCCTGGGCGGTGTCGGAAAGGGCGGTGCGAAAGAAGTACCCGTCGTCGGCTGCCACGGTCAGTTGGGGAGAGGTGGCGGAGGGACTGATGGTCGGCACGCCGGCAGGCCCGGTGACCGTCTCTGCGACAGGCAATGATATTGCACTGGCGGTGGGCCCCACTATAGCGTGGACGCCATCCGTCTCCACCAGCCGCCGCGCCGCCTCAACCCCCATCTGCGGGTCGCGCGTGGAGTCCGCTTCAAAGCTTTCCACCGGCATGCCAAGCACGCCTCCGGCCATGTTGATATGCCGTATGGCGAGGTCAAAGGCGCGCTTTCTATCGACAACGGTCTGCGAAGTGCTGCTAAAGTTGAGCATCAGCCCAATCTTCATGGGCGTGGAGACTTCCGGCTCCTCCGTTGCGCCGCTATCACAGGCAACGGCGACGATGAGCAAGCCGGCTATCACTATGAGCCTTACCAGGTTAGACATGGCAAAACCAGACGCCTTTCAAAAATGACTTGCAGGCTGGGATAATAACACGCTCGCGGGAGATGCGGTAACGCCGTTCGTCCACCCTTTTCTAATTTGACAGGATGGGGAATGGTGACTAATGTATAAAGTTGCCGGCAGGCTCGCTCGAAAAATCCCATTTATAGTAGGAAAACACCATCAATACCGATTCCGGCTGGGTAATTGAAACCAGCGACCTGACCAAGCACTACGGCGCTATCAAGGCCGTGGAAAACCTCTCTCTACGCATACCCCGTGGGGGCGTCTTCGGACTTTTGGGCCCCAACGGCTCCGGCAAGACGACCACCATGAGCATGCTGCTCGGCCTGTCAAGGCCCACGTCCGGCAGCATCCGCCTCTTCGGTGAGCCTGCGGACGGGGTCAATCCCCACCTCCTGCGGCGCATTGGCGCCATAGTGGAGGAGCCCAGCTTCTACCCCTACCTCAGCGGGCGCAACAACCTGCGTTACTTCCAGGGCATCGCCGGCAGGGGGTCCAGGGCCGAGATAGACGGGCTGCTGGAAAAGGCGGGACTCTCGGCGCGGGCCAACAGCAAGTTCAGCACCTACTCCATGGGCATGAAGCAGCGGTTGGGCATCGCCTATGCCCTGATGGGCGACCCCGAGTTGCTGTTCCTGGACGAGCCGACCAACGGTCTGGACCCGGCGGGCATGGCCGAGGTCCGCACCATGATACGAGAGCTGGGCAGCAGCCGTCACACCGTGCTCCTCTCCAGTCACCTGCTCCACGAGGTGGAGCAGGTCTGCGACAGTGTGGCCATACTCTCCAAGGGATCTATCATCGCGCAGGGAAGGGTACAGGAACTGCTGAAAGGGCAGGACGCAGTCCGCCTCGCCACCACTGACGACGCCAAGGCCACTGGAATACTATCGGCGTTGGAGTGGGTGGACGAGGTGCGGACGGAGGACGGAGCGCTCATAGTCGCGGCGCCAAGCGAACGCTCCTCGGATTTGTCGGCTGCGCTGGCCCAGGACGGCATCCACGTGCGCGAGATGTCATCGGCCAAGCTTTCCCTGGAGCAGTACTTCCTGGAGGTCACGGGCGATGACGCGGAGGATAAGGCTTGATTCTGGACCTGGCCAAAGTATTCCGCTGGGAGTGGTTCAAGCTCCGCCGCCGCTGGATGCCCTACATCCTCCTAGCCGTCCTGGTGCTCATTACGCAGCTGTCCATCTGGGCCACCATCCTCGCCTATAACGAGGCCAGAACCCGGAGCGATACCTTGGCCTTCGAGGGGCAAGACGGCGCTCTGTTAGAGTTCGATTGCTATGACGTGGTGGAGGGACGAGCGGACTTCAGTCAGGTCGGTGAGGTGGAGGAGTCAATGCTTGTGGATGATTGCCAGGATTGGGACGAGCGCCGCCGGGAGAACATGGCAAGCATCTACGACCTCATCACTCCCCCAGGGAGCGCCATATTTACCATGTCCATCGGTCAGAGCATCGGCCTCATACTGGTGGCCATCCTGACCGCCTCTCTCATAGGCACGGAGCACGGCTGGGGGACCTTGCGCTTCCTGCTGGTCAGGGGCGTGAGACGGTGGCACGTGCTGGCGTCCAAGCTGGGCGTAGCCTGGCTTGCCTTTGCTGCGGCACTGCTGTTAATTGGTGTCCTGGGCACGCTCGCCGGCCAGATAATCGACGGACTGCTCTCTGGCGCAGAGGGATTGGAGAGCAACACCCCTTGGGACGAAGTCACCGAGCTCTTCGGCAGGTCACTGCTCTCCGTGCTCCCCTACGTGGCGATGGTCTCCCTGGTGACGGTGGCGGTACGCTCGTCCGCGGCTGGCATTGGAGTTGGAGTAGGGTACTACTTCCTGGAGCAGACCGTAGTCGGCATATTCGGCGCCTTCTTCGACTGGTTCCAAAACATAGCGGAGTTCCTACCGGTCTACAGCATGGAAGCCTTCGTCAACACGGGAGGCGGGATTAGCATAGGAGGAGGCGGAGGGGAGTCGCCCGACTACGCCGGCGATCTCCATACCCTGCTGGTGATGGTGGCCTATACCCTGGTGTCCGGGGCGCTGGCCTTCTATCTTCTCCACCGCCGCGACGTCGGCGGCGCAAGCCGGGGATAGGCGAGGGCGCCGTAGCACTGTTCGTACATCCTTATTCTTGTTTTCTTGTTGATTTTTGTTAGCATTGTGTTGCTGGTCACTCTCTTTTGGAGCTAAGTAATGAGGGATACGCTGGTCGCTATACTAAGGTTGGATGGCCGACCCGTTGAAATGAGTGTTTTAACGGTAGAGTTCGAGCAGGAAGACGGTATGTGGATAGGCACCTGTCTTGAGCTTGGAACTTCAACGCAGGCACAGACTTTAGAAGAGCTTCAATCCGAGTTGACGGATGCTGTTGATCTTCAACTGAATGAAATGGCTCGGTTAGGCTACACGAGCGAGTACCTGAGAACGCAGGGAGTAAGAGTACTGCCAATACCGGAGGAAGAGGCACCTACTGATGCTCCTGAAGCACAACGGGCGCGTTGGGGCATGCTGCATGTAGGGAGTTAATGCTTGCAAGTAACCGGGAGGCAGCTAATGAGGCTATTGGAAAGGGATGGGTGGATGCGCGGAGGCAGACGAAGGCACGGAGTGTTTTTCTCAAAGCATTTTCCTGGTGAAGCTATGCCGCGTTCAACCGTTATCCCCGATAAGACACAGCCGCTTAATCAGAGGGTTTTAGGCGCCATCCTTAGCGTGAAGCAAACTGGTCTAGGCAGGTCAGGCTTGGAAGCATTGATTGATGGGTATGGGCTTGATTAGCTCTGTCTTCACTCTTGTACATCTCTAAAGCGAGGGTAAACAAATGGTGCAAATTGACTCCAACGAAGTAAGAGTAACCGGCGAGAACTCCTTTATTCGGCTTGCCCAGCAGGAGGGCGGCGAGTTTACCACCCGTGCCAGCCACTGGCGCGTCTTCTACTCGCCGGCAGGGGTAGGGCACGCCCTGTTCCTTCTGACCGAAGTCACCGATACCCCCATAACCGTCTACGCCGACAACGAGGATGTGGCGCGCTGGCTCCAGGAGGAGATAGAGTCGATGCTCTATCCCGCCTTCGCTGATACCAGCCTGCCCATCGTCAAGGCTGCTTTCGAGCGCGGCGGCGACGTGCGAGGCACAGCCACCGAGACCGTGAAAGGCGACGGGGTCGACATACTCATGTCCTGGTCCAACGTCTTGGATCCGTTCCCCATGCACGTTCCTCCCGGCGTCAACGGCCGCAGTCACGGTGTCTACAGTGTGTTCTTCCCCGCCAGGGAGGCGTCGCTGGTCGTCAACGGAAAGAGCGCCTCAGGCAGCCCCCAGCGCGACGACCGGGGAGGCCGCGAGTCGATGAGCGCGGTCCTAGCCTGGGCCGAGTCCTGGGTCAGACCGCGCGGCTGAATTCCATTAACGATCTTGGCAAACTGTGCTACTTGATTGGTTTGTGGTACAAGAAGAAAAGCTACCTGTGAGTCTCTAAACACGTACACTTGTCGCGAGCCAGTTTCATGGAGCAATTTGCTTTTCAGGTCTCTTATGAATGGATCTCGTGGCTTGCGAGGCAGGTATTGATAGATCAATAGCGAGTGGCCCGCTTTGAATGTCTGAGAGACCTCTCGTAGGAAAAGATATCGGGAAGAACCTTTCCGGCCATATTTGACTGACTTGATTTCAAGGCCATTATCGGGGTCAAAGAAAACCAAGTCACTCCCGTGTGCAAATTCGAGAAAGCCATCGAAGTACATGTCGCGTTCGTCGGAAGCGTCAGTCAACAAATGGGAATAGAATGTCGTATTGGACAAAAGGCCGCTTTCCTCTATTACCTTTACGTTCCGCTCCTTCCGATCCAACACGGACGTGCGAAGGCAATCAAACACGAGGGGATCGAAGTGCCGCCACTTTGCAGGGTCCTGTAGATAGTTGATGCGACGTCCATCTCTCCTATCGTCGTTCTTTGTCAGCATCCAACAGATGGAGGTGCTGATCCTACCGTGGCAACTCAATTGGCGAAGTAGGCCATACTTGATGTAGTCGTATTTGTCGCCAAAATATTGGTTCTTCATGGATTGGCGTCCCTGATTCGTTTCTGACGGGCTAAGAGCGGGGTGCGCCCTCCTCGTTGAGGAGATTTTGCAGCTCCTCCCTGGCTTTCCTGATGGCCTCTATCTTCGAGGATATCCCGTCGAAGAGGCCTTGGTGCGCCTTGATCCCTTCCCCAATGAGGTAGGCAGCCCCCTCCGACCGGCTGCTTACCAGGCCGGTTTCTATAAGCTCGTCGATGCGTTCCATGCTCTCCTGGTTGACCCTAACCATTACCACGCCATCCCTGCCTGTCCCACGCATGGCCTTTATCGTATCCTGCACTGTATCCTTCAGGCTTCGTCCAACTGACCCGGCCACCTTGGATCCCCGGTTGTACGAGGTGCTCACGGATTTGATTATCCAGTTTGCCAGGGTTTCAGGGTCCTCCCCATCTCCCACAGCGTCCCGGACCGCCTTACGGACGTCTCTCTCAACCGAGCCCAAATCGTGAGCCTTGTCTCCGCTGGCTGCTTTCCTCACCGACTCGCTGACACGGTTAACCACATCGTCGATGTTCTCCGCCTGCGCTCCCTCGCCGAGCGCTTCGCGTACGGCCTGCTCGATCTCCTCAACCAATGAATCGACGTTTCCTGTAAATCTCTCGCTTGTCATGGCGTTCTCCTCTATAAGTGAATTACTGATAGCAATGTAATATAATTATAATAGCATGCTAATACACGTATGTCAAGAGGTAGTAATCCTGCTTCGGAATGCACAGGTCATCCAAGGGCGGAAAGATTACGGACGCCCAGCAGAGGGATGAACGGAAGTGGCTAGCTGCGGTTTCGCAGGATGATGAGAGGCTTATCTTCTATCAGTGGGACGGCGACTCGGGCTCTACAAACGTGCTCCTGAACCGGTAGAGGGTCATCTCCGGCTCGTTGGGGGCCAGGGGAAGGTACTCCTCCTCCTCTATCTTGGCCACTATGAACCAGGGACCGTCCTCGTTCAGGGCTTGCCGAAAGACCTGGTCCAGGTCCTCCAGCGTTTCCACGGTAGCGGTGTGGGGAATGCTGCAAGCCTTGGCCACCTGTTCCAGGTCTGTGCCGCGTCCCGTATGGCTGGTCTGGTGGCCGGTCTGGCCCCACTCTTCGTTGTCCCAGACCACAATTACCAGGTTCTTCGGCTGCTCCTGGCCAATGGTGGCAATAGCGCCCATATTCATCAGCAGCGAACCGTCGCCGTCCAGCGAGATGACCTTGTCCGGTATGGAAAGGGCCATTCCCAGTGCATTGGATGAGCACAACCCCATCGAGCCGTAGGTGTAGAAGTTGCGGTCCCGGTGGCCGGCATGCCACAGTTCATCGGTTGTGGGGCCAAGGTTGGCCACCACGGGTTCGTCATTGAGATGGCTTAGGATGAGCTTTGTTGCCTCTAGTCTATGCAAGTTTGCCTCCGTGAAGCAGAGGAGTCATGCACAAGGCCAGCGGCTCTCTGCTTGAGTAGCACAGCTTTAGAGCGCCGGTGACCACTGCGGGCATCTTCACCGGGTCGTCCAGCGTGTATTGGATGATGCCCAGAGTGTCCAGGATCGGCCTTGTAGAGCGGCCCATGGGCACCTGCGCAATGTTGAACTCGTTCAACTCGCCGCGCAGGTTGATGAATAGCGGGATTGGAATGCGGCAGGGGATGCACAGGCTGTTGATGGCGTTTATAGAGTTGCCGAAGCCGCTGGACTGCATGAAGACAGCCGCATTACGCCCCACCGCGTAAGCGCCCGCCGCTATGCCTATGGCCTCCTCCTCCCTTGTAGCCGAGACAACGTGGAAGTAGGGGTCGGCTTGCATGAGCTGCGTTACCTGGGCAATGGAGATGTCCGGTACAAACGCAATCAGAGATATCTTGCTCTCCTTGAGACATTGCACCATATCTTCGGCCCAGGTCATAGAAGCGCTCCCTTGGTTAAGTTGTAATCTGTAATTAATATAGACGGACTCATTGGCTTACCAGCGCCTGTCGTTGAAGCCGTCGGCTCTTGGCCTACGGGTCGTCCGCTCCCTGGCCTCATCGACGCGCAGGGTACGACCCATGACTTCCTGCCCGTTCAGCTTGCTCATTGCTTCACCGGCCGACTCGTCAGAGGTGAACTCCACGAAGCCGAAGCCCTGGTGCCGGTTGCTCTCCCTGTCTCTGATCACCGCCGCTGAAACGACCTCTCCGTACTCTCCAAACAGCGACTCCAAGTCCTCCTCCGTCATGGAGAAGGACATGTTGCCTACAAAGAGTCTCTTACCCATAGATCCTTTTTCTCACTGGAGCAACCGGAAGCCCCATCCCTTTTCCGCTGGAAGGATTGCACAAAGAAAAGCGGTAGTCAATGGCTGTCGCTATGCCCGTTCACGGTGGAATGCCGTTCGCTTGCCTGCGCCTGTTTTCTGGATCTTTGGACTACCAGGTGCTGATGGTACGCCAGGGCCACGGCGCCAAAGATGATTACGCTAAGGTAGCTTATTGACCTGTCCAGCAGGGCAATGGATACCGCGCTCTCCTCCGCTACCGCCAGCGTCAGCAGACCGGCGATTCCGGACTCCACTATGCCAAGGCCGCCCGGCGTGATGGGGACCGCGGAAAGCAGCGCATTGGCAATGGTGACGAACAGAATGAGGCCAATGCCCACCTCCAGTCCCGTTGCACTGACCACCAGGTAAAGCCGCCCCACCTCTGACAGCCAGCCCAGCAGTCCAAACAGACCCACCTGGGGTAGTGTCCTGAAGCTGCGCATGGTCCCAAGGTAGAAGCTGACATAGGACCTGCGGAGGCGTTTGGGCAGTATGGCCGCTGCCTGTTTCCAGAATATCTGCATGGCTAGCAGTCCCAGCAAGGAAAGGGCCACCAGCGCTAAGCCAATCACTATCAACAGCTGAGAGGGCCTGTTTTCGGAATCGAGGGTAACCAGGAGGAAGCCTGCCAGCAGCAGTGCAAAGACCAGCATCACGTCCATCACCCGCTCCGCCAGTACGGTGCCGCCGGTGCGGGCCAGCGGCGCGCCGCTTTCCTCCGTGTAGGCATAGGCGCGATAGGCGTCGCCCATGCGAAACCACGTCACCGAGCTGGTGAACCATCCCACCAGCACCAGCCTTGCCGAAGCGAGTACGGAAGGAAGCTCCGCCGTCTGCGACACTCCCGCGTTTTTCAGCAGCACCCGCCAGCGCGCTCCTCTGAACAGGAACGTGGTGTAGTGCACCAGCATCGCCGCTAGATAGAGCAGCGGGTTGCTGCTTCGGATGGTTTCCCAGGTCGCATCTAAGTTGATCGAGAAGCGTGAAACCAGAAAATAGATGATGACAAAAGCCAGGATAAAGGATATCAGCGTTGGCGCTGAGAAAAACCTTCGCTTCAGGGAGAACTTGGACTGTTGCTTAGATGCTATGTTGGCTCTCCGTATCTCACAAAGGCCTCTTGGTGGGAATCCCCGTACGCCTGGGATACCTGGATGGCGTCGTTGATGTTTTCTTTACTACGGCAAGTTTTCGCTGCCCTTCCAAGACCTCTTCCGACACCTCTGCCATCTTGAGTCCTCCGCCCCCCAGTTCACGGAGGGCTCCCGACGCACGTTCCACCTCTTCTTGCACATTCCCCTTCTTCTGCATGATGACCAAGCCGCCTACCCGGCATAAGGGCAGGGTGTACTCCAGAAGTACCCTCGTCTCAGCCACCGCCCGCGACACGACAGCGTCGAACCTCTCCCGGAATTCGGAGCGCTGCCCCACGTCCTCCGCTCTGCCGTTGATCACCTCAACGTCCGCCAGACCCAGGACGGATACCAGTCTCTCCAGGAAACCGGCGCGCTTGGCCGACGAGTCCACAACCGTGAGCTTTATGCCTGGGAAGGCTATTTTCAGAGGAACGCCGGGGAAACCGGCGCCGCTGCCCACGTCGCACAGGCTCCCGCCAGACTTGACCTGCGCCGGCAAGGCCAGCGACACGGTCAACGAGTCTAGAAAATGGAGCCTCTCCACTTGGGAGGGCTCCGTGATAGCGGTCAAGTTGATGCGCCGGTTCCAATCCAGCAGCTCCTTGGCATAGGCCTTAAATTTGTCCAACTGCCCGGGCGATAGTTCAATCCCAAGCCTTTTGGCGTCTGTTGCTATCCCCTGTACTGTGCGCATTATGAGCCACGGGATTATATCAAGAAGCGGCAACCCCTGCGGGCTCTGCTCCATATCATTGGTCGCCCTGCTTATTGGTTGGCCACTGGAAGCGGCTGGCCAAACGCTGCATCAATTCCTAACTCCGGTTACAAATAGGCGGCAAATTTAAACTAATGGGGGCAAAAAGTACAAATTGCTTCTGGGCTTGCAACCGGAGTTTCGAAATGCAGTATTGCAGTTGCTACGTGTTCATGGCACTGCTTATGGGTGTTATGCTTCACAGATACCACAGCTTGGGCGCGTTTGCCGCCTCCGTCCCTTCCAAAGCGGCCTCCAGCGACCACGTGGCAAACTGCCCCAGCATCCTCTGCCTGAGCGTCCTGGGCGGCCTCAGATATTTTACGCGGCGTCGCACATTGCCAAGCTCTGCCGCCGTGTCCAGCGCCTTTTCGAAGTCGCCCGTCTCATCTATGAGCTTGGTCTCCGCGGCGCGCCTCGCCGTGAACACCTCGCCTGTGGCGTAGGTGCGCGCCTCGTCCAGGTCCATCTTCCGCGACTCCGCCACCTCTTTCAGAAACGCCTCGAACAGCTCGTCGATCAGCGACTGCAATTTGGCTCGTTCATCATCGGTGGGAGGCCTGTAGAACGCGCCCATGTCCTTCAGCGGCCCGCTCTTGCTAACCGAAAAGCCTACTCCCAGCCTGTCCAGCAGTCCGGAAGCCTCGGGGCGCATGGAGATCACGCCGATGGAACCCACTATGGCGCTGGGCAGCGCGATTATCCTGGTGGCGGCGCAGGCCAGCAGGTAGGCTCCGGAGGTGCCGCTGCCCCTGATGAAAGCCACTACAGGCTTCTTCTTAGAGAGGCGCTTTGTCTTCAGATACAGGTCCTCCGATGCGCCAACCGCTCCTCCTGGAGAGTCGATGTCGAGCACCACGGCTCCCGCTTTGGGATCGCGTTCCAGCCTGTCCAGCAGCTCGTGGTACACGGAGGCTTGCAGGCTGGCGCCTATGACGCCGCGTACCTCTACGACTCTTATTCCAGCCCGCTTGGGGAACAATCTAACCATGGTTTATCTCTTGGGTGTGTGGTTGTCCTTTACAGTGCCACCACTACGCTCATCTGCTTGCTTGGGTTCCAACTATTCGATGGTACCACTTTGATGCTCACGGTTGAAGCATGCATCCTCTGAGCCTGAAATTGCCTGTATGGGAAATACTGGTTAAAGTAATGTGCGGACTATACTTGTTATCTTTAGTAGTTTGGATGGTTAGCTCCAGGGAGAGGCAGATTTAGATGAAAACTATTCGGTTGGCTTTGATACTTTCGATTATTGCTTTGGTTACGACGGCATGCTTTCGTATTGAGTTGGCGTTCACAGTTAACGATGATGGGTCGGGAACCGTTAGCTATCAGATTACCGTAAATGATGCCTTGATGGAGTTGGGAGGCGAAGACCTTAACTTTTTTGAGGAATTGGGAGACCTTCCGCCAGGCGCTGAAGTTCAAGACTACAGTGAGGATGGCTATACAGGTGTGGTAGTTACCGTTCCGATTACCGATTTCTCCGATATGGTAGAGGTGGAGGATGCTCTGGGTGGGTTAGATGAATCGAGCGATCTTGAAACCGGTCTATCTGACGAGATCTCCATCAGTAAGGATGAGGATGGCGGATGGCAGTTCTCCATGCTGATACCCAGTTCAGAAGAGTCCATTGAAGCGATGGACTTTGAAGGAATGGCTATGCTTTTTGATGATGCGTGGTTCCGAGTACGCATCAAGCTCCCTGGAGAACTCGCCGAGCACAACGCGGACCGCATTGAAGGCGAAGAACTGGTGTGGGAACTGGACTTTATAGCAACTGAGGAGCGTCAGCTAACAGCCCGGTCTGTCCCAGGGGGTGGACTGCCGATAGTTCCTATTGTTGCCGGGTTAGCGAGCATCGTTGTGTTGGTTGCGTTTGTTTCGCTGGCATACGTTCGCCGGCGCAGGTAGCTTCCAGCCCGTCTGGGGAACGGTCTAACCATGGTTTATTCCGTGGGAGGTTGTGGTGTCCTTTTGGTGCCACCTTTGAGTGTCTCTTGCATAACCCTAACGCCTCACCAGTTCCTGGTGAAGGTCAATCAGAGCTGCCAGGTAGTTAACAACTTTGAAGTCCAAATCAAAGCTTCTCCAAGATTGAGCTATATCAATTAGACGGCTTGCTCTTTGGGCACCCGCTTCTATGGTTCTTTTTGACAGAAACTGTGGATGAGTCAACTCCTGTCCATTTTTAAGGAGTTGTAGCTGGCTCAAAGCAGTTGGTGTATTGTTTGTCCAACCATCGAACCCGGCCTCTATTCGATACAGGAATGCTTCGATTACATTCACCGTGTGTATCGATCCACGATCTAGTGTCTGAAAATCGGCTGCTTCGTAGATGTGATTGATGACTTCACTTCCAAGGCAATCGCCCTGCTTAAACCGCCTATACAGACTTGAATTTGTGAGCTTGAGGGTTATAAGCAAACCGAGCAGCCAAGGGTACATGTAATAGCGCAGTTCCAGGTTCCTACCAACCAGAGCGATTGACCTTACGCAGTGGTCGATATCTCGAAGTGACAGACCCAAATGTCCCCAAAGCGCTGGGAAGTAACTGATCAACACATCGAATTCCTCGGCGTGTAGTTTGCTATTGGCATCTCTGCTTAGTGCAACAAAGAACTCCCCCAACCCATATTTCCGCATAAGATGACTACCAAAGGTTACTGAATCCACTTCTGGCAGTATAAACTCCATATCGAAGAAGCGTCTTAGATACACTGTCGCATCAATGTTCCCGTAGAGTGACTCGAGCGATGTGCAAAGCTCATCTCGGTTAATCCCAAAGACGAATACCAGATTGGGGACATCAAATATATGCTTTACCCTCTCCAAAAGCTCAATGGCAAAGGTAGGACGGCACCTGTCTAGCTCGTCAATGATGAAGACCATGGGGTGTCCGGTTTCATCACGTACCTTGGCGGACATCTCTGTTAAGTACCCCTTTAGCTTATCCTTCGTTGCCCTTTGAGAAAGATAGCTCTCTAGTGGATTCTGACGAGTCTCCTTGCTTTGATCGAGTACAAGGGTAATACCGGTGTGCTTCTCCAAAACTCCTCGAACGTTTTGCCAGATCAATGGTGCTGCAACTTCGCCAACTTTAGCGGCTAATGATTTAAGATTGCTTTCTTTGAAGTATTCGGATAACTGCCCAAGTATCGCAACGAGGGGATCATCGCAAAAGTCGTCTTCCCAAGCGTTGAAGTAGATAGCCCTGAATTGCTGGTTTTCCAGGTCCTTCTGCCAACGTTTCAGCAAAAAGGTCTTGCCTGTTCCCCAATAGCCGTGGATGCTGATGACATAAGGCGCTGACTGATTTCGAATAAGGTTGGTTAGTCTCCCAGCAATGTCCGCCCGGCCTAGAACATCGTCACCCCAGGGCTGGTCTCCCGACACATCAGGCTCGGGTAGCTTAAGTCTTAGCTCATCTCTTGGGTTTACAGGAGTTTTGACCTCTTCGCTCATAGTGTGTTTATTGCCTGGGCGGCGCCAAATAGTATGGCGGGTCGAGTTCAGGGGGCAGCGGCGCCTCTATGACCACCGGCCTCTCGTCGGCGAGGGCATCTTCGATGGCGGGGCCCGTATCCTCCAGATGTTCCACCTTAATGCCCCTGGCGCCAAAGCTCTCCGCCAGCTTTACAAAGTCCGGGTTGTGCAACTCGGTGCCCACCAGCCGCCCTCCGAACCGCCGGTGCTGGTCACGGTATGATGCGCCGTACCCGCCGTTGTTGAAGATCACGGTTACCACGTTGATTCCATACTGCACCGCCGTGGCCAGGTCGGCCATGGCATAGGCGAAGCCGCCGTCCCCCGTCAGTGCGACCACCGCTTTGTCCGGGTTACCTACTTTCACACCTAAAGCGGTGGGAAAGCCGAACCCCAGGTTCCCCATGTACGACGACGTGATGAAGGTGCGTTCCTTGAGAGCGGGGTATGCCAGGTAGCTCCATGCCCCTATGTTGGTGATGCCGCCTATGAGGAAGCCGTCCTCCGGCACCGCTTTCCTGATGTCTTCCACCAGGGACACCTGCCGGGGCCCTGCTTCTCTGACCTTATCCAACGTCCTTGCCTTGATCTCCGATAGCTTTTCCTTGTTCCACTCGTTGTGGATGGAGCGCCCTTGCAGCGCAGCGATAAGCAGGCTCAGCCCTATCTTCGCGTCGGCGGCGATGCTGACTTCAACGGGCATCGTCTTTCCAAACTCGGTCTCGTCTATGTTCAGGTTGATCAGCTTCTGGTCGCTTCGCGGCGTCGTTCCCGGCTCCGGCCTGTAGCTGCCCAGTCTGCTGCCGACGGACAGGACTACGTCGGCCTGTGGGAACATCTCCGCCCCCGGCCCCCAGCTGTAAGCCGTCGTTCCCATGGAGAGCGGGTGGGTCTCAGGAATGGCGCCCTTGCCCTCGGACGTGTTGATCACCGGCGCTTGCAGCAACTCGGCCAGGCGGGTCAACTCCGCGCCGGCGTCGGACAGGTTCACGCCGCCACCGGCCCAGATCAGCGGCCTCTCCGCAGAGGCTATCAGCTTGGCGGCAGCTTCTATGGCAGCAGGGTCGGGGGCCGGTCTGGCGCACTCCTCCGGCTCAATCAGGTCTATGTCCGCCACCGTTCCCAGGGTATCGGGAGGTATCTCCACCTCAACCGGCCGAGGCCTGCCGGTCTTCATCTGTCGCATCGCTTCGTGGATGGTCTCCGGTATCGCCTCCGCTCTTGTAACCAAGTCGTTCCACTTCACCACCGGCTTCATGAACTCCAGCTGGTCAGTGATCTCATGGAGCTGCCCGAAGTCTTTGCCTATCTCGTTGCTCTCTATCTGCCCCGATATCAGCAGCACCGGCGACGACGTAGCGTAAGCATCCGACATGCCTGCTGCGGCGTTGTAAGCTCCGGGGCCGGGCACCACCAGCGCCACGCCCACTTTGCCTGTTGAACGGGCGTAGCCGTCGGCCATGTAGGCAGTGGTCTGCTCGTGACGGCAGGAGATAACCCGAATATCCGGGTTGTTGTAGAAGGCGTCGTAGATGTGCATTATCTGCACCCCGGGCAGCCCGAACACCACCTCAACCCCTTCCGCCGCCAGCGCCCTGACTACAGCTTCACCGCCGGTCATTCTTGGCATGTACAGACCTCCACTTGGTGCATTGTTGTTCTACGTTCCGTATCCCTATCAATCATCCGTTGCTGCGGAGTTCCACCACAGCAGAATCCCCACAGTGATTACCGCCGCGGCCAAATGCATGAGCATCAGAACCGCAACCGCCGAATCCGTTAGGCCGGGGAACGCTTCTTGCGTCCCGGCGAAGAGGAGAAACAGGTTGGGCAGGTAGGACCCGGCAAGCGCCGCAACGGCGACGATGAGGAACGTCCTCGCTGGCCGGCTGGCCCGTTGTCTGATGAAGTGAAACGCCACCACTCCGGCGCCCGTGCCTATTACAGTGAAGAACGCGATGCGAGGCATCTGCATGGGCTCGAACTCGCTGGAGATGTCCAACGCCGGTACTGCAATCGCCCGTATTATCAGGTTGGCCGCGACCGAGGCAATCACAGCCGCCGAACCGACAACCCATATGTTGTTCACTAGCGCCTCCCTCCCTGAATAGTAGCCCAATCCAAGAAGATGGAGAGGGCCGCTTGTCCCTCCCCATAATGAGCAATCATATCAGGGAGGATAGACGGCTACAATTGACACTCCTCAATTCAGCCACATAGCATGGGCGTAATGGACGTCAAGTTCTCCACCAGCTCACGCCCAGGTTCCTATGAGGACGTTATCGAATGGGCCCGCGCCGTAGAAAGCCTTGGCTATCATCGCATGGGCATCGCCGATTCACCGGCGCTCTACCGCGACCCCTGGGTCGCCTGCACTGTGGCCGCGCTCAACACCACCAACGTTCAGCTTGGCCCCTGGGTCACCAATCCCGTGACTCGCCACCCCGTGGTGACCGCCAGCGCCGCTGCTGCCCTGGATGAAATTGCCCCAGGCAGGGTCAGCATAGGCATCGGCACGGGGAACAGCGGCGTATACAACGCGGGCAACAAGGCCTCGTCGGTGGCGTCTCTGAGGGAGTACGTCATCGCCGTGCGCGACCTTCTAACGGAAGGCCGCACCGAGTACCAGGGAGGCGTTTCCCGGCTGCCCTGGGCCAAGCGGAGTATCCCCATCTACATTGCGGCCATTGCCGTGAGGGGACTGCGCCTCGCCAGTGAAATAGCCGACGGAGTTATCATCGGATCGGGCACTTCGCCCGATGTGGTGCAGGGCGCGCTGCAGGCGGTGGAGGAGGGTGCGGCGGCATCGGGACGCACTCTGAATGACCTGGATATCTGGTGGAACGTTGCCTTCAACGTCTACACGGATGCGGACAGCGCGCCTTTGGAGCGGCAGGGTGGCGCAACCCGCGAGGCCAATTACCTGGGCCGCTATACCCTGGAGGGCAAATTCATACCAGACCGCTATAAAGAGGGGATCAAGAAGCTATCACTGGCCTACGATCTGACGACCCACGGCAGGCCGTCTATGGAGCAGCTACAGGAGTACGACCGTCTGGCCGAGGAGTACGGCGTGCGGGACTACCTCAACGAACGGTACCGCGGCATGACGGGCACTCCCGATGAATGCATAGAACGGATACGCCGTCTGGCCGGTTTGGGCGTTATGCAGTACAACCTCAACGTCCCCGACCTGGACCGCCCCCAGCTTCTGAAGGCAATGAAGGAGCTTGTAATCGACAAGCTGTAGGCAGTTCGCCCACATGGAGGTCGCGTCAGGCTGAGAGGAGTTGCCTGACTACGCTGCTGACCTGGGAGCCGTCGGCGCGCCCGCGTACTTGCGGCATGAGGATACCCATTACCTTACCCATGTCGCCGGGGCCGGATGCTCCTGTTTGAGAGATGGCCTCCCTAGCCAGCTGAGCCAGATCTTCTTCCGAGATCTGCTCCGGCATATACTCACGGATGATGCGCAGTTCGGCTTCTTCCTTACCTACCAGGTCATGCCGGTCTGCTTTCTTGAATTCAGCGATGCTTTCTTGATGCTGGCGCACCAAACGACTGAGGACGCCTATGATCTCATCGTCGGTCAGGGCTTCTCGCTTGTCTATTTCCTGGTTTTGGACAGCAGCACGGATGAAGCGAATGGTGGAACGGCGGGTTTCGTCCTTCTGACGCATGGCGTCCTTCAGGTCTTCTGAAAGGCGTTCCTGGAGTGACATGTTGAAAGGGCTCGGTACTGAGGGAGAATGACGGCTAGCGCCTGGAGCTCTTGCGGCGTTTGGCGGCTGCCTTCTTCTTACGCTTTATGCTGGGAGGTTCGAAGTGCTCTCTGCGACGGGCTTCGGAAAGGATGCCGTCTTGCTGCACCTTCTTGGTGAAACGCCTCAGCAGGCTGTCGAAACTCTCCCCTTCGGAAATGCTCACTTGGACCAAACTCTCACCCTCTTTACGCAAAAAGTTAATCTGGTGCCAATGATATGCGACCTATGGATGCGCTGTCAACGAACCGCGCCTAGCGCCGGGGCCGGTAGAACGCAAAGATGACGTAGTACAATAGGCGATCATGGAAACCGGCGGAAGTAGGACGATGCCTCGGCGCATAGCTATCGTTGGTGGCGGTGTGTCCGGCCTGGGGGCGGCATGGGCGTTGCACCATCACCCGGACCGCTTTGACTTCCGTGTGTTCGAAGCCGAGGAACAGGTTGGCGGCAATGCCTATACAGCCGACATGCCGCAGGAAGACGGCAGCTCGGTTCCCTTTGATATTTCCGTCACCGCCTTGATTCCGTCCGTATATCAGCACTTCCTGCTGTTGATGGAACGGTTCGGCATAGAACTGCTGGATACCAAGTTCAGCTACAGCGTGAAGTACGGCGACGGTATCTACGCCCACGACTTCGATTCCGATATCAAGGAGCAACTGCATCACGAGATTGCCAGGTTCCAACGGCTCTTGAGGTGGTTGCACCGGTTTGGCTGGCTGACCCGTTCCCGGTCGAAATTTCTGAACGCCCTCAACCCGTTCAACTACGTCAGCATGGGGATGGTCCTGAAACTGGGCAGATTCTCCGGGGACTTCAAGTACAAGATTCTGAAGCCCATGTTCATCAACTTTGTGCTGGCAACCAAGATATTCGACATGCCCGCGGCGCTATTCGCCAGGTACCTTGAGTTCTTCAATATCGAAACTGCCACGCCTATGCAGACGTGGGACCAGGGAACGCGGAACATCTATGACCACTTGACGGCCAACTTCCGGGACAAGATTTACCTTACCCGTCCCGTCCGAAAGGTGTACCGGCAGTCATCCTGCGTAGTGGTAGAGGACGATGACGGCGTTCAGGAGACCTTTGACGAGGTTATCTTTGCCTGCAATGCGAACCATACGCTCAGCATTCTGGACAATCCCACGTTTCTTGAGCGGTATATTCTCTCCAGGATACGTTATGAAAGCGAGATCCATGGCCGCGCCGTAGTCCACTCCGACGCCTCAGTCCTTCCCGACAACGAGGTCAAGCCCCTGACAACGCGGACCAACTATATTGAACAGTACGGCGAAAAGCCGGACAACTACGAAATCACGTACATTATGCACAACCAGCAGCCGTGGGCCATGCGGTCCGACAAACCCTGTCTGGTGACCTACAACCCTATCACCCCCATCGATGAACGAAAGATCATCAAAGAGCGGTCGCTCCAGCACATAGTGCATGACGTGCTCCACGTTGTGCTGCTTGTCCCTTTGTTCCGCTTCATTCAGGGCAGGAGGCGGACGTGGCACTGCGGCGCACACACGCTAGTGAACAGTCAGGAGACCTGCCTTGTCACGGGGCTTGCCGCCGCAAGACAACTCGGCGCGGACTACCACTTCGACGACCCCGAAGCAAGGCGGTGGTTCAACCATTACGGGAGCCTCATGTACGGCTGGCGATTCAGGAAGGTTAAGGGCTGAACACCCAGACTGCTTGCGGCCCGGCATAAAATAATCCTCGTACTATGTCATTCTGAGCGCAGCGAAGAATCCAAGGCGTTCCGTCCAAAGCACAGTGGCTTGCTGGGCAATGACTTTGGATTCTTCACTTCACTACGCTGCGTTCAGCAACTGTCTTGATTGTCAAGAGGCAACTGAGTGATTTGGTAGCCAGGGTGTGCGATGTTTGATCATGGCATTGAGGATGATCAGCAACTTGCGCATGCATGCGGTGAGTGCAACCTTCTTGGGTTTACCGGCAACGAGCAGACGTTGATAGAAGGCCTTGATGACGGGGTTGAAGCGTGTAGCTACCAGAGTAGCCATGTAAAGGGCAGCTCGCACCGATGCTCTGCCACCCCAGACAGAGCGTCTGCCTCGGAAGGCGCCACTGTCTCGATTCATGGGAGCTACACCCACCAGTGCGGCGATCTGCCTGCGTTCCAGGGCGCCCAACTCCGGCAGCTCTGCCAAGAGTGTCACGGTAAGATTGGGACCCACGCCTGGTACACTGCGCAACAGGTCTTCATGTGCCCGCCACAAGGGACTGTTGTGCACCATGCGTCGCAGGTCTCCATCCAGATCGTGGATGGTGCGTTCCAACCAGGCGATATGCCGTTTGAGGCTGGTGCGAACTGTGGGCATGGCCCTCCCCAGCCGCTGCCTCTCTGCCACTAGCATCTCCACCAGTTGCCGTCGCCGCGCAACCAAGGCGGCCATCTCCTGTACCTGGTTCTCGGCTAGGGGACGTGGAGTGGGTTGGATTCTCTGGGCAAAGAGTGCCAGCACTTGTGCGTCTAAGACGTCGGTCTTGGCTAGTTTGCCTGTAGCTTTGGCGAAGTCTCGTACCTGTCGTGGGTTGAGTATAGCTATAGGTATCCCTGCTGCGCCCAGGGCGGCCGCTAGGGGCATCTCATATCCGCCTGTGGCCTCCATCACCACTAGGTCAGGATCGCGGGTGGCCAAGTTCTGTTCAAGTCTCTTGATACCTGCTTCGTCGTTGGAGGCTCGCCATACCTCTCCTGTTGTAGATACCGCTACGTCCAGATGCGCCTTGGATACGTCTATGCCTACATATAAGGCTTCTGTCTCCATAGTTCCCCTTTCTTGCCCTTCCTTGCAACATGCGGGCTTCCTTAGCCCAGGCAACTGTTCGGGCTCTTTTGGAAATAGGGCGTGACGACCTTGCTGAGCGACGGTCTCCTACAACCCAGAATGAACCGGTCTGCCACGCCTCCCTTCCAAGATACAAGAATGACAATGTGTCGCTCTTATGACGGCTCGACCCGGAGTTATACAAAAGGAACGTCGGCTTTAGAGGTTTCCCTAAGAACTGCGCAGCCCTATTCGTTAGGGTCCGCGTAGAACTGGGCGCAGTAGGCCCGGAAGGGCATGATCTTGCCGTCGGAGCGGCAGAGGCGCGGGCGAGACTTGTACTGCTTGCGGCTCCAGATGACCACGTCCTGCAGGACGTCGTCCCGCTGCTGGGACGCGATGAACCTGTTCATTATGGGCGCTCGCATCCCCGCAGGGAGGAATCCCAGACCTGCGAACATCCGCTTTGGCTTGCGTATCTCCTTCACCTGAGAAACCAGCGTGAGGTCTATGAGTTTGCCTTCAACCGGCGTCGCCAGCACCCATAGGCGTAAGTCCATGCCTATCGACTCCTCGCGGACTTCCACGAATGAATAGCCCAGCCCGAATATGTGGGCCCTAGCCGAGCATTGAAAGGTGAGGTTCGCCGCTTTGAGGACCTTTCGAACTCTCTTAAAGTCGAACTGAGCCTCCAGGTAGGGGCCGTCTACAGCCAGTTCCAGGCCGGAGGTCACGTTGTCGTAACCGTGGACGTAGCGCAAGTGTGCTAGGTCTACTACGTTCTCCGTTGTCTCCTGGGGATGGCCGGCAAAGCGAAGGGTGGTGATCTGTGAGTTGCCCCATCCTTCTAGCTCCAGCGTCTCTGTGGGCAGGCCCCAATGCGGCGCTCGTCCTCCAATTCCCCACCAGGCGAAGATGAGGCCGTTGATTTCCTGTGTCTCGTAGACGCGCAGCTTTGCGGTCTTGGGTGCAGGGGCAAAGGGAGTGGCTACGCACTGGCCCGTTGCATCGAATTCGTAGCCATGGAAGGGGCAGAGCAGCCGGCCGTCGCGTATGCATCCGCCGCCTTCAGGCCCCATGTCGGCGCCCAGATGCGGGCAGTAGGACTCGGAGACGCAGATATTTCCTTTATTGTCGCACCATATAAGGACGTTCTCGCCCATCCACGTCTTCTGGATGAGCTTGGCCTTCTCTACGGCCTTACGGGTTGCGATGAAATACCAACCCTCTGGAAAGGGGGAAGGCGTGGCGTACAGCGTGGCCCCTCTGCGTTGGGTTGCCGCGGATTGGCTCTCCTCGTCTTGAATCCGGGTTGACACGCTGCTTCCCGAAGCTCCGCTTGCGACCTGTTCCTCAGTTGAATCGGCCAATTACTCTTCCTTAAATCAGTGCCATTGCAAGTAGCTTGATTATATCAGTCTTGCGCAACGAGCAACAATTTGAACCCAATTCCGTCAGGACAAACGGTACAGGTCAGACAGAGTGAGCGAACCCGTGCCTAGCGCTTCAGGGCGTCGTAGCACTCTCTGGATATGCGTGCGATGAGTCCCGAAGCAGAGGCATGCCCCGCTTGTCCATCCGGCAGTTCCACGGGGACGTTCTCCATGTAAGTGGAGAGTATAAACAACGGCTCGTTGCCTTGATAGATAATCCCGGCATCATTTATGGTTCGCGATTCGTAGCCGGTGCCCGTTTTGTGCGCTACCTTTGTGCCCAGCGGCAGCAGAGCGGGCAGCTTGTTGCGCAGTTTCTGCCAGCTGAGAATGTCTATGGCCAGTTGGCATAGCTCTGTGGTACAGCCCAGCTTGTCCGCTGCCGCGGGGTCTGTAGAACCTTGTAGGATTAGGTCAAGCAGCAGGCCAACGTCATTTGGAGTAGTGGTGTTTACCTGGTCCAGCGAGTGATTGCGGCCCAGGCCCAGAGGCGGCAGGCCGACCAGGTGATTGGTGCCCTTCATTCCTATTGACTGGCAGAGAGCGTTGACGTTGTCCAGGCCGACTATGTCCGAGACTGCGCCTGTACACGTGTTGTCGCTGACTATGATCATCATTACCAGGGCGTCCTGAAGGGTTATGGCAAACCCCGGCGTCAAGTGCTGAAAGCAACCTGAATCGTTGTTCTGGTATTTGGACTGCACCACAAAGGGCTGGTCCAATCTGAGTTTGCCCTGGTTGACGGCTTTGAGGACGGCAATCAGGATAGCGATCTTGCGGGTGCTGGCGGACGGGATCACTACGTCGCCGTTCAAGTGGCACGTTTCGCCGGAGGATACGTCTTTCAAGTGCCACCCCGTATGAAACGGTAGTTCATTGCACATTTCATTGAGCCTGGCGGCCAGCGTTTGCATACGTGTCATTTCTTCAATCCTCCATCTAAGGGCTCACCGGCGACGGATATGCGCCGGTAACCGTACCATAACATCTATGCTTGGAGTCGCCACGGCTAAGCCTCTATCGACGACGTTCTAACGCTGCGCTATAATTTCCTGCGTAAGTTGGATTGATTTGCCCTGCAGCGACCGGTGCGGCTCATGCGAGCCGCGTTTTTTGTGGGATAGAGATGCAGCAACCCTCCAGAAGCAGACACCGCTGGGTCATAGAAGGCCTGCTTGTAGTGGCCCAGTTGAGCATAGGCATCAACGTACTGGCGCCTGCCCCGTTGTTACCCCTGATAATGGAGGAATACAGTCTGGACAGGAGCACAGTCAGCATTCTATTTGTGGTTATGGCCTTGATGCTGGCCGTGGGCAACGTACCGTCGGGCTTTCTGGCGGCGCGCTTCGGTATACATAGGACATTTGCTTTCGGCGCATTTCTCATGTCGGTGGGCACGCTGGCGCCGTTCATGCCCAACTTTGCCGGACACGTTGCCTGGCGTGTGGTCTTCGCTTTCGGCGCCGGAGTGGTAATCCCCTTGGTCGGCGCAGTGGCTTCGCAATGGTTCGACCGACGGGAACTGCCCGTGGTCAACGGGATCAACTGGATGGGACAGACGGGCGGCATGGCTATATCGCTGGTCATAGCCGTGCCTATCGCAGACCTCTTCAGTTGGGATATAACGCTGTTTACTTTCGGCGCCGTGGCCCTGCTGGGGGCTATAGCTTGGGTGGTCTTTGGAAAAGAACCGGCGGAAGACAGGATATCGGTCAGCTCTCCCTCAATCCCGAAGTTGCTCGGCATTCTCAGGGAAAGGACCACTATCCTGGTGTCCCTGGCGTTTGTGGGCCCGTTCCTGGCCTATTTGAGCTTCAGCTCCTGGCTACCCACCTATTACAACGAAGTATTCGGCTTTTCTTTGGAAAAGGCGAGTTCCATCGTAGCCATCCCCGCCTTCGTCGGTTTGGTGGTAAGTCCCGTGGCGGGCCTGGCTTCCGCCAAATTGGGGTTGAGGCGTCCGTTTCTGATAGGGGCGGGGATTCTATTCATCGTCTCCGGGTTTGGCACGTTCTTGGTCAACAACCAGCTCCTGATATACGTGTCCGTGGTAGCGCTAGGGATATCTCAATGGGTGTTCATCTCCACGGTCTTCACCGTGGCAACGGAGCTTCCCCAGAAATCGGCTCAGGAGATCGCTATGGTGCTTGCCGCCGGACTTGCCGTGGGCAACCTGTTCAGCCTTGCCGGACCGGTCTTGGTGGGCACTAGTACGGACTTGCTGGGGACCTATATACCCAGCCTATCGTTGCTTGCGCTGCTGCCAATCACCATGGTCATAGCGGGAGTTCTATTGCCTGAAACCGGCCCTGGTTCCACGATCAGGAAAGGGCCCGGTAAGCCTGGGAGATTGCGGCCTCTGAGAGAAGTGGCAGACTAGCAAACTGAGGTGGCTGCTGAGTCTTTGAGACTCGTCAGGGGCTAGTAATGGAACAGTGCCGCGGCTTTAACGCTTTACCTTGGCATGCCGGGCGGTCGCGTACTCCCTCAAGCTGGCTGCCGATTTCCTGGCACAAGCTGGAGGGCTGAGCGAAATACCGTGCCGGCAGACAAGCGTTAGGTTCTGCCAGTCCACCGACCATTGCTCATGGGTGGCTTCCTGCAACCGGATTGCCGTCTTGGTGTAATCGTCAGTAATCTGTGACCCGAAAAACGGGATAGCGTTCATCCTAGCTCCTTACCTCGTCAGAACCACCTGAATATGATAAGGCCATTCTTTCCGGTACACAATATGGTATGGAAAAATTCCTTAAAACTGGCATGACATCGGACGGGCGACAATTCCGGACGAGAGGGATATAATCCTCTTTCCAAGAACCTATGAGCTATGAGGGTTGGGGCGTGAGCCTTCAAGGATTCCATCCACTTATACGGGACTGGTTCAACCAGCGGTTCGATAGCCCTACTGAGGCGCAGGCCAAGGGCTGGCCGGCCATTGCCGAGGGCAAGCACACCCTGATAGCGGCGCCCACCGGCTCCGGGAAGACGCTGGCTGCCTTCCTCACCTGCCTGGACAGCCTGGTGAAGGCTGGCCTGGACGGCGGTCTGCCGGAGAGCACCCAGGTGGTATACGTATCCCCCTTGAAGGCGCTTTCCAACGATATTCACAGAAATCTTTCCGTCCCTCTCCAGGAGATAGCGGATATGGCGGAGCGCAATGGTACCCCTCTGCCGGAGATACGTGTGGCTGTGCGCACCGGGGACACACCTCCCAGCCAGCGACAGGCCATGGCAAAGCAGCCTCCGCACATATTGATCACCACGCCTGAGTCTTTGTACATCCTACTCACCTCCAAGAGCGGCCGTCAGTCTCTGCGACAGGTGAAGACCCTCATCTTGGACGAACTTCACGCGGTGGCCGACGACAAGCGCGGCTCTCACCTCAGCCTCTCCGTGGAGCGGCTTTGCAATCTGGCAGGCGGTCCGGTGACCAGAATCGGTCTGTCCGCCACGCAGCGGCCCATAGAGGAGATGGCCGGATTCCTGGTAGGTGCCGGAGACATAGATGTCGAGGGCAAGCCAGGCTGTCTGATTGTGGATACGGGCCACGCCAGAGAGATGGACTTGGCCATAGAGCTTACCGACGACGAGCTGGGCCCCATCGCCTCGCACGAGCTGTGGGGCAGGGTACTGGACAAGATTGCCGCCGAGATCGAGAGCCACACCACCACTCTGGTCTTCGTGAACACGCGCCGCTTGGTGGAGCGCGTGGCGCACCTGCTTTCGGAAAGATTGGGAGAGGAGGCCGTGGCGGCGCATCACGGGAGCCTCTCCCAGAAAACGCGCCACGACGCGGAGAAGAGGCTTAAAGAAGGTGAAGTCAAGGTCTGCGTGGCCACGGCGTCGCTGGAGCTGGGCATCGACATCGGCTCCGTAGACCTCGTCTGCCAGATAGGTTCTCCGCGCTCCATTGGTCTCTTGCTGCAAAGGGTGGGCAGGTCCGGGCACTCTTTGACCGGCTTGCCCAAGGGACGTTTGTTCCCGCTGACCCGTGACGAACTGCTGGAGTGCATGGCCCTGGTGCGTGGCTTCAACAGGGGTAATCTGGATAGATTAGTCGTTCCTCCCTGGCCATTGGACGTGCTGGCCCAGCAGATAGTTGCCGAGTGCGCTTCCCAGGACTGGGACGAGGATGCGCTCTACAACCTGTGCCGCCGCTCCTATCCATACCAGGAGCTGCCACGGGAGAGGTTCAACCAGGTGGTTGAGATGCTCTCCTACGGAGTGGCGCCCAGGGAAGGCAGGCGCAACGCTTATCTCCATCGTGATGCGGTGAACCGCAAGCTGAAGGGACGCCGCGGCGCTCGCCTGGCGGCCCTGACCAGCGGTGGAGCCATACCGGAGAACGCGGACTACGACGTTATAGCGGAGCCGGACAACACGTTTGTGGGCACGGTCAACGAAGATTTTGCCATTGAGAGCATGAGGGGAGACGTTTTCCTGCTGGGCAATACGCCGTGGCGAATTCTGCGTGTGGAGAGTGGCCGGCTTAGAGTGGAGGATGCCCAGGGAGCGGCCCCTTCCATACCCTTCTGGATCGGTGAGGCGCCGGGCAGGACCAGCGAACTCTCGGACGAAGTTTCCGAACTGCGCGAAGAGCTGTATCAGCGTTCCCAGGACGGCAAGGCCGTTCAGTGGCTTGTGAGCCAGGGCTTCTCCAGGGAAGTGTCAGAACAGGCGTCGGCGTACATTGTGGAAGGCATGAGAGTCCTGGGGAGCGTGCCCACCAAGAAGCGTATTGTGGCCGAACGCTTTTTCGACGAAGCGGGGGGTATGCAGCTGGTAATACACTCTCCGTTCGGGTCTCACGTCAACAAGGCATGGGGCATGTCGTTGAGGAAGGAGATATGCCGCACTTTCGACTTCGAGCTTCAGGCGTCGGCCACCGAGGACGGGATAAACCTCTCACTGGGGCCTTCCATGACCTTCCCCATAGACAACGTTTTTAAGTACATATCGTCCAAGAAGGCGCGGAAAGTGCTGGAGCAGGCCATACTCCAAGTGCCGCTTTTCGGCATCAGGTGGCGTTGGGACGCTACCCGTGCCCTTGCCATACTGCGCTTTGTCGGTGGAAAGAAGGTGCCGCCTCCTTTCCAGAGGATGCGCTCGGAGGATCTGCTGGCTGCGGTGTTCCCCGAGCAGGTTGCCTGCCAGGACAACGCCATGCCCGGCGACATCGAAATTCCAGACCATCCGCTGGTGTTCGAGACGATGCGGGACGCCCTCAACGAGGCGATGGACTTGGAAGGGATGCGCAGTGTACTGGAAGGTATAGAAAAAGGGTCAATCGAGGTGTTTGCCAGGGACACCGTGCAGCCGTCCGTGTTCAGCCACCAGATATTGAACGCTATGCCCTATGCGTTCCTGGACGACGTGCCGCTGGAAGAACGCCGTTCCAGGGCGGTGGTGCTGCGCCGTGCTTTGCCGGAAGATTCGCGAGACCTGGGGGCGTTGGATGCCTCCGCCATAGAAAACGGCTCTCAAGATGCCTGGCCTGTGGTGCGGGACGCAGATGAGCTGCATGACGCTCTTCTCACTCTGGGGATACTGCCTGAACAGGATATAGGGCGCGGAGCAAACCTCGTTGAGGAAGACCGCTGGATGGACTGGTTCAACGAGTTGGTCGGGCAAGGCCGTGCCATGAAAGCGCATTACGGTAACGGCCGTATGGCCTGGGTTGCCCGGGAAAACGTCCCCCTGGTATCAGCGGCGTTCCCTGAGGCCAGGTTTGAACCGCCACCCAACGGAGCGTTGGCAGAAACGGAGCCTCCAGGCCAGGATGAAGCGGAGCTGATCCTGGTCAGAAACCGGGTGGAGTGCTCCGGCCCCTTCACGCCCGCCGCTATGGCTGAGGCGCTGGGAATGAGGAAGGGCGCAGTGGACATAGCGCTGGCCCACCTGGAAGCCACGGGAGGCGTATTGCGGGGTTTTTTTACTCCCGGCCTGGAAGATGAGGAGTTCTGCGACCGCCGAATCCTGGCCAGGATTCACAAGGACACCATCACCCGGTTGAGGCGTGAAATAGAGCCTGTGTCGTCTGCGGAGTTCATGAGGTTCCTCTTCCGGTGGCAGCACGCCTCGGCTTCATGGAGGGCGCGCGGTGAGGAGGGCTTGCTGGGAGTCATCGAACAGCTGCAGGGCTTCGAAGCTTCCGTATCATCCTGGGAATCGGACATACTGCCCTCTCGGATGGAAAACTATCTCCCCTCCACGCTGGACAATGTATGCCTAGCCGGTGAGGTCGTCTGGGGCAGGTTCAGCCGCCGTCCCGCCGACGGCCAGGTTCCGCTGGCGCGAACGCCGCTTTCCCGGAGCGGGACCGTGTCCCTGGGCCTCAGAGAATCGCTGCCCTGGCTGCTGCACGAAATGCCCCCGGACGGCTATCTGCTTAGGGGTGCCGCCGCCGAGGTAAGGGATTTCCTGTCCAGCTATGGAGCTTCATTCCTTCCTGACATCATAGCCGGTACAAAGCGGATGCCCTCAGAGGTTGAGAACGCCCTCTGGCAGCTTGTGGCGTCCGGCTTGGTCACAGCCGACGGCTTCAACGCCCTGCGAGGCCTTGTCAGCGGCGCAGCAAAGCGGGTCCAGCGCTCTTCCAGGTTCAAGAGACGCTCCAGGGTGGGCCGCCTGCCCGCCAGCCGCTGGTCGATGCTCCAGACCCGTTACGTTGCGGACAACGCTGTGGAGGAGCGCGCCATTCAACTGCTGCATCGATATGGGGTGGTGTTCCCCGATCTGCTTGCCCGCGAGCCCATGGCTCCGTCCTGGCGTACGCTTCTCCAAATCTACCGCCGTTCTGAGGCAAGGGGCGAAATACGCGGCGGCAGGTTCGTTGCCGGGTTCATTGGAGAGCAGTTCGCTCTGCTGGAGGCAATCGAGACTCTGCGCAACATGCGCAAGTCGGAACCGGACGAACGGTTGGTGGCCGTCTCCGCCAGCGACCCGCTGAACATGGCAGGTATACTGACACCCGGGGCCAAGGTTCCCGCCGTGAACGGCAACAGGATCGTTTATCGAGGCGGCATACCTGTGGCCTCAAAGCAGGGCGGAGAGCTTCATCTGCACACGGAGCTCGACGAAGAGACCCGGACTAGAGCCGTGGACCTGCTGGGGCTGGGCCGACGTACACTGGCGAAGGCAAGCGCGTTGGTCTCCGTGCGGTAGCAATGTATTTAGATGTCTGCCTCAAGGCGCTTGCCCATGCTGACTACGTCGTCCACCGAATACCCAAGAGCTTGGTAGAACTCAACCACGTCAGAGTTAGACTTTCGGACTTGTAGGTTGATCTTCGGACAACCCATCTTTCTCAACCCTGCTTCCGCTTCATCCATCATGCGGCGTCCGAATCCTCTCCCTTGATAGTCGATGGCCACCGCGAGGTAGTTGATCCAGCCGCGATGCCCTTCGTATCCGGCCATCACGGTCGCTACCAGATCGGAGCCGACTAGGCCGACTAGGAACATATCCCGCTGGATGGCTAGCTTACGGCGAATGTCCTTCTTGGGGTCGTTCCAGGGCACCACCAGACCGCACTCTCGCCATAGTTCTACTACCGCGTCCTCATCAGTTTCCTGATAGGCCCTAATCACCAACTCCGCCAAGTCTTCACCTCTCTCATAATGTAACAAGCGATGTCCAAGGGCAATAGGGCGGGTATGACGAGAGAGTCGCCTCTAACTGTCATTCACAATTCTGAGCGAAGCGAAGAATCTTCTGCCGCAGCAAACCAGACCCCCCAACCGCAAACTCCTTATGCCCGCCTGCCCGTTTGCCCCCCATCTCCCTGCCATCTCCTTCTTTCCCACACCCCCATACGTCCACTATCCTATCTACATGGCCACATACCAAACCCTTAACCATCCACGCTGGCCTGGAAGCGCCCAACAGCTCCTACGCCGTCGGCGTGGCGCGCCCCATGGCAACCGTCTCCCCATCCTCAACTTTGCCCGAAAACTGAATTGTTTCTCATATTTCCAGAAATTTGGTTCGCGTTTAGCCTTGCAGCTTGACATAACGTTTGAAACAAATACCCTTCTCAGGCACGACACAACTCCGCCGTTCCACACTTTCTCACGCCTAGCATGTCGTTTTACGACATACAAAAAACGACTTATGTCAAGTAGATCGGGAGCGTTATGCGGCCTACCCCGTCTTGACGCGGCTCAAACGCATCTGGATAGCGCGCCACAAACCTTCCACCATTATGCCCAGGCTCAGCTTGGAGTAACCGGCGGCTCTTTGCTCAAAGGTGTACGGGACCTCCCCCATGGAAAGACCAAGCCGTTGACACAGGAAAAGCACCTCTGCCTGGAAGATGTAACCGCGGCTCCGTATGGACCTCAGGGGCAGGGCCTGCAGACTCTCTCTGCGATAGGCCTTGAAGCCGGACTTGGCGTCCTTTATCTTCAGCCCGGTTACCAAACGCACGTAGATGTCCCCGCCGAGGCTGATCAGACGACGCAATACTCCCCAATCTTCCGATGCTCCTCCCCCGGGCATGTATCGCGACGCGACCACTACCTGGTAGCTTTCAAGGGCGTCCAGCAGGTCAGGCAGCACTTCCGGCGGGTGCGACATATCGGCGTCCATTTGCACAATAGCCTCCGCTCCCAAACGCAGCGCCTCTTCAAACCCGGCCACGTAGGCGGGGCCCAAGCCCTCTTTCTTGGCGCGACGCAGCACGTGCACTCCACCCTTTCGCTCCTGCCCGAGTTTATGCGCCAGGTCTGCGGTACCGTCCGGAGAGTTGTCGTCCACCACTAGGATCTCCAGATCGGGCAGCTGAAGCGCAAACAAGGCATCGAACAGAACGGGGAGGTTTTCAGCCTCGTTGTAGGTTGGAATGACAATTATAGTCTTCATTCAGGAGCCGGTGTGCGGTACCTTCCTCTAAGGGAGGCCCAGCGAATCTTGAGGATATCCAACATCATGCTCAGCCCGTCACGCAGGGGACGCACCTTGCTTTCTGAGGAGTAATGCCAATCTATGGGTACTTCTACAAGGCGCAGCCCCAGGCGGCGAGCCAGGAATAGTATCTCAACGTCGAAAGCAAACCCCGGAGTGTGCTGCATTGCGAAGAGCTTATCCGCCGCCTGGCCTGTGAAGCACTTGAACCCGCATTGCGTATCGCTGACCCCGGGCACGGCAAACAGCCTTGTCAGGGTGTTGTATACCCTGCCCATGACGTGGCGGCGGCGCGGTTCGTTGAAGCGGCGCGCTCCGGCGGCTTCCCGTGAACCCAAAGCCACCTGGTAGTCGCTGAGACGGGGCGGCAGGAAACGTTCCAGTTGCTCTATGGGCATGGAGAGGTCTGCGTCGCAGATGAACCGGTGCTCGGCACGGGTGTGGAGCATGCCGGACCGCACCGCCCAGCCCTTACCGGCGTGGGGAATGGACAGCAGCGAGACGCCGGGATGGCTGGCTGCGAAGTCGGAGACGAGGCTGGCGGTGCTATCACTGCTGCCGTCGTCGACGACAAGGATTTCCCAGGAGTACTCCTGGGTTTGCAAGTAGGCAGCGACCCTTTCCAAGGTTGAGGGTATGCGCTTTTCCTCGTTGTAAGCAGGGATGACTACGCATAGAAAGGGGACGTGTTGCGCTGTTCCCATGTCTAAGTGGCGCCTACCGTGCCGTCTACGGTGGCATGCGCTCCCTGCAAGGAGGGCTGGGTGATCTTTATAGTGCCCTTGACTCCGGCCTTGTTTGCGCCGTCTTCCATCTCCCTGGCAACGGTAACTTCGTTGCCTTTGGTGAGCGCAAGCACGGTTGAGCCTGCTCCGGAGAGGAACACGCCCAATGCGCCGCCGTCCAGTGCGCTCTGGAAGAGGGGCTTCATGGCGGGGAAGATGGATTGGCGCGCCGGCTGGTGGAGGCGGTCCTGCGTGGCGACTCTCAAGTCGTCCAGCCGGCCCGTTGCCAGGGCATTCACGAGCAGCCCCACGCGACCAGAGTTGAATACGGCATCCTTCAGGCTGACCCTTTGAGGGACAACGGTTCTGGCTTTCCTCGTCCCCATGGGTTGGTCAGGTATGAACAGTACGGCCTTGATCCCTTCCGGCAACGGCACGGGCGCTCGCACCAGGCTATTGCCGTCGGTTACCGCTATTTGACACCCGCCGAAGAGGGCCGGGGTGACGTTGTCCGGGTGCCCTTCCGTGGCCACAGCCAGCTTCCAAATCACCTCCGGCTCAGGAGTTGCCCCGCTCATTAGACAAGCCCCGAGGATACCGCCGGCTATTGCCGCTGAGCTGCTGCCGAGGCCCCGGGCCAGTGGAATCTTGTTGTGGCACGTAATGGAGAACTGAGGCAGGGGCACACCGGTCTCCTGGAAGTACCGCTGCGCCGACCGGAACACCATGTTGCCCTGACTTGGAGGCAGCCTTCCCTCTCCTTCACCGACCACTTCTACTCCAGGCGGGCGGCCAGGATGAAACTGTACGTAGTTCCATATATCCAGCGCCATTCCCAGGCAGTCAAAGCCGGGCCCTAGGTTGGCGGTGGTGGCGGGAACAGCTATGGTCACCGGTTTGAGCATTAGTTGAGTATAGCACTAGGGAGGAAGCCAAGCTAAGGGCGCCGGCAGAGCCGCGCCAGCGGTAGTAAGCCGGCAACCTTGACACCCAACCCGTATGTTAATAAGGTGGAACTTCATCTCGTGAGCATATGTCAGCTGACGCTTCGTTTATTGGACGGTACCGTCCCCTGATCAAATCCCCAAGCATAATAGTTCTAGGAGGAGCTTCACAATGAATGGTGACTCCGCAGAAGCAAGAATATCCGTTAGCGGCGTGTGGAAAATATTTGGCCCGAATGCGGACTCTCTTGTACACGAAGAATGGATAAAAGAGGCGTCTAGGAGAGAGATCCAGGAGAAAACGGGGCATGTCATCGGCATCCGGGATGTCTCTTTTGACGTTGGCATCGGAGAGGTCTTTGTAGTGATGGGGCTTTCCGGTTCGGGAAAATCCACGCTGGTGCGGTGCCTCCTTCGCCTGATTGAGCCTACGGTTGGTTCAATAGCAATAGACGGTGAAGACATAACTCAATACAACGATGAGCAGCTTATCCGGTTGCGCCGCAAGCAGATCGGGATGATATTCCAGCATTACGGCCTGCTTCCCCACAGGAAGGTCCTTGACAACGTGGCCTACGGGCTGGAAGTCCAGGGCATTGGTAAAGAGGAACGGTACAAGAGAGCCCATACCACGCTGGAAACGGTTGGCTTGACAGGATGGGATCAGGCCTACCCCGACGAACTCAGCGGAGGGATGCAGCAACGCGTGGGGATTGCACGCGCCCTGGTATTGGAGCCGGAGATCCTGCTCATGGACGAACCGTTCAGCGGGCTTGATCCCTTGATCCGTCGCGAAATGCAGGACGAGATGATTACCCTTCAGACTCAGGTGCAAAAGACGATTGTATTCATTACCCATGACCTCAACGAAGCGCTGAAGCTGGGCGACCGTATTGCCATAATGCGCGACGGCGAGATAATCCAGATAGGCACGCCGGAAGAGATAGTAACCATACCCGCGGACAGCTACGTGACCGAGTTCGTCAAGGATATATCACCGGCCAAAGTGCTGAGCGCTAGCAGCATAATGCAGGAGCCTGAGAGCGTTGTCTACGAGTGGCAAGGACCGCGTGTTGCGTTGCATTCGATGCGCTCCAACGATGTGAACCACGCCTTTGTCTTGGGACGCAACCGCGAGTTCCGGGGCTTGATAGACCTGGATGCGGCAAACAACGCTCTCAAAGGAGGCGTCACTGCGTTTGAAGGTCTGGATGGTATGGATATGCCCAGTGTCACGTCTGATACCCTGGTCGAGGACCTGGTGAATCTAGCGGCGGAATACGAGCACCCCATACCGGTGGTAGACGAGAAGGGGCGGTTGCTGGGGGAGGTGCATCGCGCCGCGGTGCTGACCAGCATAGGGTCAGTGGTAACGGAGAACGGGGCTGAAGAAGAGGAACCGCAGACCGCCGGAGCCGCCAGCGAGGCGGAGCAGTCGTAAGAGCAACACACCAACCGTACTCCCGAGAAGCCTACCCCGCATTTGATTCGGGGTAGGGAGTTCACTTCCCCCATCCGGGGTGTCCGGAGATATGTCTTCTAAAGTAAAAGGCGGGCTAAACAGCCCGCCTTTTACTTTGGTGACTAGACCTGACTTACTAGCCCATTTTTTCTGCCAGTGCTTCTTTGACCCTATCAGCGTTTTCTGATGGCATCCAGTTGGTCCATCTGTCTTCGTAGGTTTCGAAGAAGTGGATGGCGGCTTTCTCCCAGTCGCCTTGAATGTCATTGTCACTTGCCCAGGCAGCTACTTTGTTGATGACGTCCACGCCCATATCCATCTTGTCCAGCAATTCAACTATATCCGGGGCCTTTTCTCTGAGGCCGCCGTTGATGCCTTTGCCTATGGGGTTGTCTTCATAGGCGCATGCTTCAGTAGGCGTATAGGAAGCGTCGTCTCTGCCCTTGATGACCTCTTCCCAGCATGCTGCTGTGTATGCTGGCTCTTCTACTATGGACCACTCGTACTTGCCCATGAGGGCCGTAGGAGCCCAGTAGTAGCCGAAGACGGGTTCTTCTCTGAGCTGTGCTCCGGCAAGAGCGGCGTCTAGGGCTGCGCCGGTGCCTCCCGACTGTATAGTGTACAGGTCTGACAGCCCGTAGGCTTGCAGCTTGGCGCGGTTGATCTCAGCGCACTGCCAGCCTATGGGGCAGTTGACAAAGACGCCCTTGCTTGAGTCTTCAGGATCAGGGAACAGGGCAACGACTTCGGGGCGCTTCATGTCTTCTATAGTGCTTATGTTGTGCTCTTCTGCTACCCACTTGGGAATTGTGAAGAACTGAGGCCCGCCTTCAAAGATGGGTGGATCATTGAGATCCTCAATGTTGCCGTTGGCGGTCTCTTCGTTGTACCAGTCGATTATGTTGGCTATCCAGAGCTCTATCCAAATGTCAACATCGCCGTTGGCCAGGGCTACCTGGGCAATGGGAGTTGTCGTTTCTACGCTCTCTACCGGATAACCGTACCCTTCTTCTGCAATGAATTTGAACACGGCGTTATTTATCCATAGCGACTCGTACTGGTTGTCGGCCAGTAAAATGGTAGGCTTCTCTCCATCCATCATGGCTTCCATGGGCGTTGGCGTCGCTTCCATCATGGCTTCCGTGGTGGGTGTCGGAGTCGGATCTTCGGATGCACATGCAACGAAGAGAGGAAGCGCCACCAGTACGACGGCTATCAAAAGAAACTTGGCTTTCATTTCAGGCAGTATTTTCATAAACATCTCCTTTTCGTGAATCTGTTGAATCTAGGGGGGCTATGTGGACTTGGCCCTTCTCCCCCTGGCGAGCCCTTGTGTAATACGGTCGATGATAATAGCCATGATAACTATGCCGATTCCTCCAATGAGGCCGCGGCCGGGTTCCAACCTGGCAATGCCGTTCAGCACTTCTATGCCTATGCCTTTTGCTCCGATCATCGAAGCTATGACTACCATGGCCAGAGCCATCATAATGGTCTGGTTGACGCCGGCCATGATGGTAGGCAATGCCATGGGAAGCTGCACCTTGACCAGTATCTGGCGCGAGGTGGAGCCGAAAGCTTTAGCGGCCTCCACCACTTCAGGGTCCACCTGTCTTATGCCAAGGTTAGTGAGCCTGATCAGAGGGGGGATGGCGTAGATAACGGTGGCCATTACGGCGGGTGTCTTGCCCAGTCCGAACAGCATCAAAGCCGGAATCAAGTAAACAAAGCTGGGCATTGTCTGCATACTGTCCAATATGGGACGCATAGCGCTATCAAAGCGGTCATTCTTAGCGCCCAGGATGCCCAGCGGCATCCCAAATCCCAACGCTATCAGGGTTGATGTCACTACTATAGCCAAAGTCTGCATAGCTAGGTCGTGCATGCCTAGGAAGTCGACTACCAGCAGCAAGACGAACGTTACTATGCCTAAACGGCGGCCTAGCACCTTCCAAGCGGCGGCCGTCACGGCTATCAGAACCAGCCACCAAGGTATCCACAGCAAGAAATTCTCTATGGGCACCAGAATGGTCAGTACCGCTTCGTTGATGGCGCGAAAGAAGGCATTCCAGTTGACAATGACCCACTCTGTATTGGTGTCAATGAAACGTTGGACGTCTCCGCGTATTACCCAGTTCTCTGGAAACTCAAACATTGGTATGTGCAATCCTCTCTATTTCGTGTCTATAGGACAAAAGCAATAATGACCTAGGGAAGCAATGAGGAAACCTACGAGCGCGGGCAGATAATTGAAACGAACGATGAAACGAACGAAACCTTGAAAGACGAGAAAGAATTATTCCTTGTGGCTTTGAGAGTTAGCCTTTACTGTACCTCATAACAGTAATACCCCCCGTTTAATTCTTGGAACAAACTAACCTTATACGGGATACGGGCGCATGTCAAATGCTAAATGGCATTTATACGGTGTGCAGATAAAGCTCCGGTATTCTGGTAAGCTAAGCCCAGCTTAGCGACACCTGGAGAACCGGTGATCCAGACTCCGCAAGTTAGGTTCCTTTCCCGGCTACCAACGTTTGCTGCCTTACATCATAGGGACTACCGCTACTTATGGACGGGCAGCACCTTTGCCGGGATGGGCGTCTGGGCAATGATAGTTGCCAGGGGCTGGCTGGCGTTCAATTTGTCTGGCTCCTCATCTTTGATGGTCGGGATAGTCACCTTTGCCGCGATGGGTCCACTCATCGTTGCCGCGCCCTTGGGCGGTCTGCTGGCAGACCGCTTTGACCGTCGAAAGATGCTTGCCATCGGTTATGCCGTCAATTTAGTGCAGGCGCTGCTGCTCGCGATTTTGATTGCCTTCGATGCCGTGCAGATCTGGCAGGTGGTAGCGTTCGCCTTCGTTAGCGGCTGCGTCAGGGCTACGATCATGCCTAGCATGCAGGCCTTGGTCCCCAATTTAGTGCCGCGCAGGGATTTGCTCAACGCGGTAGCTCTTTCCGGAATTGCCATGCACGGCTCACGCGTTGGAGGGCCCGGTTTGGCCGCTCCGCTGCTGGCTACGGTTGGCGTGGGAGGCGCATTCCTGCTCAGTGTCTTCTTCTACGCCGCTGGAATCTTCTTTGTCTTGCGGGTACACACCGTTTCTAGGGGTGAGGTACGCTCTGAACAGGGTATGGTACGCAATCTGGCAGAGGGGCTTGTGTACGCGTATCGCCACGCCACAATAGGACTGATCATTCTTCTGGTGGCCCTGCACTGTTCGTTGACCATGTCCTTTGAGTCGATGCTGCCGGTGTTCTCTCAGAGGGAACTGGGGGCCGGGGGATCAGTATTCAGCGTGCTCATCATGGCCACAGGCGGCGGCGCTCTCATCGGAGTTCTGATACTAGCCAGCCTGACGAACAGCCGGTGGACTGGCTGGTTTCTGCTAGCCACGGGACTGGCCAGTGGGTTGACTCCTTTGGCCCTGGCCGCCTCCTCCACTCTGCCTATGGCGTTCTTGGCTGCGGCTGGGATGGGGGCCTCTCAGGCTACCTTCATGGCTATTACCAATACCTTAGTGCAGAGCACCGTGGAGGACCATGTGCGGGGACGTGTCTCCAGCATCTACGCAATGCACGCCGGTGGCACAATGGCATTCGCCAACCTGATCAACGGCTATCTGGCCGATCAGTGGAGCGCGCCTGCCATTCTCGCAATCACCGCATCCATATTCATTGGCTTATTGTTGTTGCTCAGTCTGTTACGGTCTACCCTGCGGCAGGTATATCGGAGCGGTAGAGTAGTTCCGGCTTACACTACTTGAGCCAGCCGTTTAACTGCCATTGGGTAATGCGATATAATCAACAGGTTATTGCGGGGTGTAGCTCAGTTTGGCAGAGCGCTACGTTCGGGACGTAGAGGCCGGTGGTTCAAGTCCACTCACCCCGACCAACACCTGTGCTGCTCAGCATGACACTGTCTCCCACTGGCGCGTTCCAGCGGCGTTGTAGCAGCAATTCAAGGAAGAGGTGATGAAATTGAAGGACGACCTGCGGCTGGAGGATTTCATCCGCAACGTGCCGGATTTCCCCGAAAAAGGGATCCAATTCAAGGACATCACTCCGCTGCTGGGCAACCCTGATGCCCTGGAAACAGCGGTGAAGGCACTCAGCACACCCTTCAATGGCGCGGGCATAGACGTTGTGGTGGCAATAGAGGCGAGGGGCTATTTCTTGGGAGCTCCCATAGCCATGGATTTGGGTGTGGGTCTTGTCCCGGTACGTAAGGCGGGCAAGCTGCCCTGGCACACGTATAGAGTCGATTACGCCCTGGAATACGGCGCGGAGACTCTGGAGATGCACCAGGATGCTTTGAAGGAAGGGACGCGGGTCTTGATAGTGGACGACGTTCTGGCCACTGGGGGCACCATGCAGGCCACGGCGAAACTGGTGGAGCAGGGCGGAGGCTCGGTGGTCGGGATGGCCGTGCTCATTGAGCTGGCTTTCTTAAAGGGACGCGATGAGCTCATGGACTACGACCTGCATTCGCTGATTGTGTTTTAACGAAGATAGAGGACGCCCCGGCCCAGCGCAGATGCTTCGTCGACAGGAGTGGCTGCCCCTCACATCCATTCCCTCCAACTAATGGGAGTGGGTCGGCTTGACAGTCCTCTGCAGACACCATACCATCCAGCACTAACATACAATCACTGCCCGTTTAGGTGCCCCCCAGGGGAGAATAGGGAAGGCGGTGAAAGTCCACCACGGTAGCGCCACTGTAAGCGGGATTTGGAGCCTTAGCCCATGTCGGAAGTCCGATTGGGAAGGAATCCACCCGCGAGTCAGGAGACCTGCCTGAACGGGAGGTGACTGCTCTCCGCAATAGAGAGGGTCCCTCAGTCGCCGGGCAGAAGTCCTGGGCAGAGCTAAAACCAACACCTCCAGCGGAGAGCCGCCGGAGGTGTTTTTTCGATGAAACTCTATGATGCAGTAGCACGCATCAGCCCGGCTGACCTCCAAGCCAAGCGGGCAGCCGAGCTCCGACAGAACCGCCTGACCAAACCGCCGGGCAGCCTGGGCCGGCTGGAAGACCTGTCCGTTCAGCTGGCGGGGATATTGGGGACTGAACGCCCAAGGCTGCGCGGGAAGACAATAGTTGTTGCCGCCGCCGACCACGGAGTAGTCTCGCAAGGGGTCACAGGTTATCCCCCAGAGGTTACCGCGCAGATGCTGCGAAACATCCTCTCAGGTGGCGCGGCGATCAGCGTCATGGCACGAAAGGCCGGCGTCAATCTGGTCGCTGTCGATGCCGGCGTGGCCACGCCGTTGCCCGACTACCCCAACCTGAGAGTAGTCGGCGTTGGAAAGGGAACAGCCGACATCACCCAAGGTCCGGCCATGACTCGCGAGCAGGCCGAGGCATGCGTGAGCGCGGGAGTCCGCATAGCACTGGAGGCTGCCGAAAACGGAGCCGACATCATTGGCACCGGTGATATGGGCATCGGCAACTCCACTGCGTCTAGCGCCGTAGTTGCAGCCCTGACTCGCAGACCGCCGGGTGAAACTACGGGGCGAGGAACAGGACGAAACGACCAGGAGTTGGCGCATAAGATAGCCGTAGTCGAGAGCGCTATGGAGGTCAATCGCCCTGATCCCGGCGACGGATTGGATGTGCTCGCGAAGGTTGGCGGATTCGAGATCGGTGTGCTGGCGGGTGTGGTGCTTGGAGGCGCGCTTGCCCGTAGGGTTGTGGTGCTCGATGGCTTCATTTCCGGTGCAGCTGCTCTCATCGCACACAGTATGTGTCCGAACGTCAGGGACTATGTGGTTGCCGCCCACCTCTCGCCCGAACCGGGGCATCGAATAGCGCTGTCTCACATGGGGTTGCAGCCTCTGTTGGACCTGGGTATGAGGTTGGGTGAGGGTACCGGAGCAGTGCTGGCTATGAGCATCGTAGAAGCCGCTGCAGCGTGCCTGACCGGAATGGCGACATTCGCTGAGGCCGGTGTCTCCAACAGGGAATTGAGGGATACCGAAGGACGGGAGGGTTGAGGAGCTTACGGCTAGCCATAGGGTTCCTGACCATCATCCCCTTTGCGCCGCGTGACGTGACTCGCATGGGGCCGGCGCGAACCTACTTTCCCCTAGTGGGTCTGGCACTGGGGACTGTGCTAGCGGCACTCGATTTCGCGGCTAGACAGGCCCTGCCATCGCCGGCAGTCGGCGCGATTCTTGTCGTGGCGTTGCTGGCGCTAACGCGGGCGATACACACCGAAGGGTTCATGGACGCCTGCGACGGGCTATTCGGCGGCTATAACCGGTCGGAGCGGCTAAGGATCCTGCGGGACAGCCACGTAGGCGCGTTCGCCGTGGCTGGCGGTACCAGTTTGCTGTTGTTGAAGTGGTCTCTCTTGACAAGCACTTCCGACGAGGGGCGCGCAGGCTTGCTGATCATGTTCCCATGCCTGTCGCGGCTTGGGATGCTGTTTACCATGCACGCCTTCACTTACGTTAGGGAGGGTGGGATCGGTACGGCTTTTCAGGAGGGAGCTAGCCGTTGGCAGGTCGTGTTCGGCCTCGCTACCGGTGCGGCAGCGGGAGGACTGCTCCTCGGAGCCGCTGGGTTAGTGCTTATGACTCTGGCTATCGGCATATCCTTGGTCTTAGGCAAGTGGATTTCAGGGATGCTGGGCGGCATGACGGGCGATACCTACGGCACCGTGAATGAGGTGGCGGAAGTGACGGTGCTGCTGTTGGGTGTTGCCTTGGTCCGCTTGATTCCCGAGTTGTACCAGGCGCCGCTGTGGTAGACGGGAGATAAGAATTGAGCGCGTGGTACTTGGTGAGACACGGCGAGACCAGCTGGAACCGGAGTGGGAGGATACAGGGCCATACGGATGTGCCCCTCAACGACCATGGCAGGCGGCAAATGACGATACTGGCGAAGAGGCTCGCCGGATGCAACTTCTCGGCTGTGTACGCCAGCGACCTTTCCCGCGCCACAGAAAGCGCAGGGATGATAGTCAAAGGCCACCAAGCCTCCATCCGGACCGACTCAGACCTGCGTGAGTTCTCCTACGGCGATTGGGAAGGCCTGACTCTCAAAGAGATAGAGGCCCGTTATCCAACGGTTCTTGCTCAACGTATGGGATCCGGCCACAACGCGTTTGCCGCTCCGGGCGGCGAGGACTCGATCCAAGTGCTTGACCGTGTCCGGCGGTTCTATGAAAACATAGTGAAACGGCATGACGACTCCGAGGATCTTCTGATTGTGGCCCACGGGGGATCGCTTCGGGCTCTTCTCATATGTTTACTCGGCTTGACAGATGACTATTTCTGGGGGTTTCAGGTTGACTGTGGCAGTTTGTCCATCATTGACAATCAACTCAACGGACGCGTTCTCAAACTTTGGAACGATACCGGTCACCTGACCACAACGGCATTTAGGAGCACAACATGAGCAAGCG
Source organism: Dehalococcoidia bacterium (assembly GCA_965220545.1). Lineage (GTDB taxonomy): Bacteria > Chloroflexota > Dehalococcoidia > Lucifugimonadales > QGNO01 > DAOUJH01. The sequence continues at coordinate 283,389 of CBDCQF010000010.1, read as the reverse complement.
ACTGACCTTGATTCTGGGAGGGGTTCGATCTGGAAAGAGCAGCTATGGTCAACGACTGGCGGCCAGCGGTGAGCGTGTACTTTTCGTAGCCACTGCGGAGGCCGGAGACCCAGAGATGAAGGCACGCATCAAGGCCCATCAAGAGGCTCGCCCGCCGGATTGGCATACCCTAGAAGAACCCATCGACCTTGTCACCGCGCTGACGCCATTGCTCAATCGCTACGACACGGTACTGCTAGACTGCCTTACGATGTGGGTCAGCAATCTGCTGTTGAGAGGCTCAGAGACAGCGTGGGCGCGGAGCGACATCCTATTGGAAGCCCGGAAGCTGCTGGATCTGTACCACAACGGTGACGCCTCCTGGATTGTCGTCAGCAACGAAGTGGGGCTCGGCGTCGTACCCTCAACAGAGCTTGGCCGCATCTATTCCGACAAGCTTGGGCGTGTGAACCAGCTCGTGGCAGCAGAAGCTGACGACGTGTACTTTATGGCCGCCGGGCTGCCGCTGCAGATCAAAACCTCCGGCAACACAGGCCACACCGATGCCGCTCCGGGCGCCCTTGATGCCGTCTAGAGTTCGCCGTCTGAGCAGATTAGAACCAGTCGCGGTAGAAGACGTCGTAGGGAACAAAGTCGGGGCGGGCTTTGTGGGGTATGGGGAGTTGCACCGGCCCGTCCTCACGCGAGGGCAGATAGATGCAGGCGGTACCCGGTGTGGAGACCTCGCCAACCTGGTTCTTGCCCTCTAGCCGGATGCCAACGGCGTGGTACTCATGTTTGCCGGGAACGGCGCCGGGGCCTTCCTCGCCTTCCTGTACCTCTTTGAACTTCTTGATCACCTCGCCCGTGTAATAAGTGGTGTCGCTGTAGAATACGGGCTTCCTGATAGCCGTCTGCTGCCGTCGCACAAAGCCTTCGTCCCCCATCCAGTCGCTGAGGAGGCGGTGCGGTATCTGCGTTCTCTGCACGCCGCCGTCGAAGGGGCCGGGCAGAGCGCGGAAAGCCGCCATCAGCGGATCGGAGTGTTCGGCGGAGGCCGACCATGGCCAGCGGGTGGCGGGATGGGTCACGTGGTGGCCTTCACCGCGTATCTTGAACCGGTTGTATACGGGCTCAAAGGCCAGTTCGTCGCCGGGGTCTCCCTTGGCGATGTGGAGCACGCAGGAGCCGACCATGTTGGGAGCCTCAAGGTCCTGGAGCGTCCAAGGAGGAACGACTACCGGGCCGAGCTTCTCGCCGACCTCCACGTCCTCCCAGTAGAGCGTCTCGGAGCCGCGGCGACTGGGACGCATCCTTTCGATGTCTTCCACTATTCCCTGCAGTTCTTCCGCGGAATAGGTCTGGGTGCCCCGTTCGTAGAGGAGCTGTGAGCCAACCTTGTCCACGTTCATGGAGCGGGACGCTCCCATAGCCTCGATGGGGACCATGATCAGCGTTCCGTAGCACTTGCCGGCTAGGTCGCCGTGGTAGTCCCAGTACATCAGCTCCGATATGAAGAAGATGAGGTTGCCCCGCGAACCCTGTTTGGTGAACAGGTCCTTGGTTACCATGGATGAGCGAAACTTGGAGCCAACCTTGACCGTATCGAAGAACTCCCAGGCGGCGCCGGAGAAGTAGTTGGCTACGGGATAACCTTCCTTGCGCTTCTTGCCCTCGCCGCCGTACTGTACGCCGTGAGCGGTGATTCCCCTTATCTGGGACAGTATGGGTCCCGGCGCGATGAGACAGCCGTAGCGCGTGCCCTTGGCATAGTCGGGGTCGTTGTAGAGAGGATTGTCGTCGCCGATGGTGCGCATGTAGTTCTGGATGTTGCGCTGGTCGAAGCGAATAGGGTTCTCGTAGGGGGGGCCGTCCTGCTCGAAAGGCGCTGGCGGCGCGGGAGGCATGCTTTCCTCGGTCTCTTTGCCAACCAGTTCTCTGGATAGCTCTATGAACTCCTGGACCGCTTCTTCAAAGGTCTGGGTGGTGGCCACGCTTTCACCTCCGGCTTATGGCTTGCTCAGCGGGGATGATAGCAGACGTCGCCTGCCCAGACAACGCTAGCTAGAGCTAACCGGGTCTCTGCGTTTCTTCACTGCGAAGCGCAGACCGGACCATGTCTCATCTATAGAGGCTATTTTGTAGTCCACCAGGCCGGCGTCCATGCCGATCCTGCGTACGCTCACCTGGCTGAGGTCCGTTTGCATGCCGGAGGTCTTCTTGGGCCAGATGACCCAGAGCCCGTCTTTTCCAATGGAGCGTCGCATGGAGTCGATATGCTTTTGCATGTTTTCGCGGGAAGTGACGAACCAAAGGGTCAGATCTCTGGGGTAGTTCTTGCTTCTTTGCAGCAGTGCGCCTTCCGGTAGGTTGCCCAGATTGTCTTCGAACCGTTGAGGAGCATCGACAAGGGATACACGAGAACCGTCTTTGATGCCCAGCTTCTTGAAGAGTGGAGTACCCGCGTAAGCATCGAAGATGGTCCGGGGCCGCACCGGATCAGTGGGGGGAGAGTCGATGGCTTCTTGAATCGCGCCGCCTATGCCCTCCCACGCAGCGTACTTCGCATCGGGAAGAAGCTCCTTGATTCGCTCTACTTTGTCGGGCTGGCCGCCAACGAAAACCATTGGCACGGCGCGGGTGGCTTTGTACTGCCGCAATGCCATTGCTACCTCGCGGCCATGCGAGGGCAGGCGGGACAGGTCTATCACTACGGCGGCCGGCGGGTCATCCCTCAACTGGCGCAGGATGGCGGGTGTGAAGGGTGAGGCGTCTACCCGGTAACCGGCGGCTTCTATGAGCTGTGCCCGCTCCGCCGCTTCGTCCTGGTTCCAGTGAATGAGATAGACAAGGTCATTCACGCCTACTCCTTGTCCAGAAGCAACGCTTGGCAGAAGCGAGCGGTGTCGGTCAGGTCAGCGATGGGCACGTACTCTCTCACGGGTGTGCATGTCCTGGGTGGACATGCCGACGACAACGCAGCCTATGCCATGTTTGTTGAACACGTTGCCGTCCGTGCCGCCGCCGGAGGGGACAATGTCCGGCACTTTGCCCATGCCTCCAAGTATGCGCGACACTTTCCGGATCATGGGGTTGTCCATGCTCAGCCGGTACATCTCGTAGGCTACGTTCATGGTCTCTTCTATGACGGCATCCGGATACTTGGCCCGCGCCTGGTCCAATACGTCGCTGATTTCAAGGCGCACCATCTCCAGGGACTCGATGTTGCGGCTGCGGAACTCGCCGATGAACGAGGCATCTTCCGGTACGGCATTGCGCACTGAACCGCCGGAGATGACGCCTACGTTGATGGTGGTCTCTTCGTCGAGGCGGCCCTGGCGCAGTTCGGTGATGATTTCGGCGGCTATGCGGATGGCGGAGAGTCCCTTCTCCGGCTCGACGCCGGCGTGTGCGGAGCGGCCGGTGACGTTCACGGTGAAGATGACGTTGGTGGCGCTGGCGCTGGTCACCTTGCTGGGCGGGCCGTTGCCGTCGAAGACGACGCCGCGCTTGGCCTTGACCAGCGATATGTCAAGATTGCGAGCGCCGACCAGTCCAAGCTCCTCCTCGCGGGTGAAGACAAGCTGTACGGGGACCCGTTCCGTGCCGTCCTCGTGAAGCGACTCCAGCGCTTCCAGTATGGAGGCGACACCGGCCTTGCAATCGCCGCCGAGGATGGTGGTGCCGTCGGAGACGATGCGGTCGTCCAGCACCTGCGGCTTTATGCCGCGTCCCGGCTCGACGGTGTCCATGTGCGCCGATATCAGCAGTGGCTCGTCGCCTTCCTCAGAGGCTATCAGATTGCCGTAGGAGTCTCGTTCTATGCTGAAGCCGAAGCCGCTGAGACGCCGCGTGAGTTCTTGGGCCACCTCCTCCTCTTCTCCGGACGGGCTGTCTATCCGCACAAGGTCGCAGAATGTAGTTATCAAGCGGTCTTGATTTATCATGAGGTCCTCGCTGGGTTTGGGTAGGGGGGATTATACATGGAGCACACTGGGTGGTGGTTGATTACTTGACATAAGTCGTTTTTTGTGTGTCGTAAAAAGGGTTGTTAGGCACGAGATTGCGGTTAATGATGGAGTTGCGTCGTGCCTGAGAAGGGGATTTGTTTCCAACGTTATGTCAAGTACAAGGCTAAATGCGGGCGAAATTTTGGCGGAGGTGAGAAACAAATCAGATTCCGGGGCAAAGTTGAGGGTATGGAGGCGGGCGTTTTGGTTGCCAAGGGGAATGCCGCTCATATGGTTCGACAAGCTCACCATGAGCGGGTGGGGGAGTTGGGCGCTGTTCTGGGGAGTGCATGGGTTAAGGGTATCGGGCGTTGAGGGGTGTGGGGAAGGGGAGATGTCAGGGGGGCAGATGGACATAGGACATGCGGGCAAGGCGGGCAAGCGGGCAAGGCGGGCAAGTGCAAACAGGGCAAGCGGGCAAGGGAACCTTGGTTTACTGTGGTAGAAGATTCTTCGCCTGCGGCTCAGAATGACAGTGAGGGGCGCTCGCAATGGCGAGAGGGTTATCTTCCCCCCTCAAAGGGGAAGAGGCTTGCGTGTGGGTTCCCGCCGACGCGGGAACGACGGAGGGGTACGCAGGCCAGGACTTGCGGTGTAAAATGAGGCCATGCCTGCATACTATCCGGTTTACCTGGACTTGAACGGACGCCCCTGCGTAGTGGTCGGCGGAGAGCACGAGGCCGAACGCAAGGTGCAGGGGCTGTTGGAACACGGCGCGTATGTGACCCCTGATCAACCCCGAGGTCAGCATCGTGCTTCAAGACCTGGCGGGACGCGGCCTCATAGAGTGGAAGCGCCGCGAGTACCGTCAAGGCGACCTGGAAGGGGCGTTCCTGGTTGTGTCGGAGAACCTGAACGAGGAAGAGTACACAAGGGTTGCCCAAGAGGCGCACAGCCTCGGCATCCTGCTCAACGTGGTGGATAGGCCGGAGCTGTGCAGCTTCATAGCCCCCGCGATAGCCAGAAGAGGCCAGAACGGCGAGGTGCAGTGCGCCATATCGACCGCGGGCCTCAGTCCGGCGCTGGCCCGGCGTCTCAGGGAGATGATGTCCGACCCCGACCTCTGCCTGTGTTTGCAATGGGCCGACATGGTGGACGTTCTCGCCGAAGTGCGGACCGAAGTGCGGGGGAAGGGCCTGCGGCCTGACCCCGAACGGTGGCAGGAGTGCATGGATGATGAGCTTCTGTCCATGTTTCGGAGCGGGCAGGTGGAGCAAGCAAGAGAGAGGTTGCGGAGGATGCTGGAGGAGCAGCCCCATGCCTCGCAGGGAGCAGGAGCTTGAGTAGTAGATCTGGTCCCGTAATCGCAGGCTCACGCGCCAGTGAACTGGCCTTGAAGCAGACCGATGAGGTCTTGGAGTTGCTGCGTACTTCGGCTCCCAACACGCCCCTGGAAGTCCGCACCATCGCCACCGGCGGCGACCTGGATGTCCGTGCACCCGTGCCACAGATAGGCGTCGGCGTGTTCGTTAAGGAGCTGGAGGCTGCTCTGCTGCGACAAGAGATAGATCTGGCGGTGCACAGCTTGAAGGACTTGCCATCCAAGATCAGCGATGGCCTAAGCATAGGAGCGGTCATACGCCGTGAAGACACGCGTGATGCGTTGGTGAACAAATGGCGGCTTCCCCTGGCGGAGCTTCCACGGGGCGCTCGCATAGGCACCGGGAGCCCGCGACGGTCCGCCCAGTTGCTTGCCGTCCGCCCGGACATTCAGGTCCTGCCTATGCGGGGCAACGTCCCCAGCCGCCTGCAAAAGGCATCCGGCGAGGATTATGACGGTGCGGTACTGGCAATGGCCGGCCTGCGCAGGCTGCAAAGAGAGGACGAGGCCGTCCAGGTGTTCGAGCCGGAACAGTTCGTGCCCGCTCCCGGCCAGGGAGCATTGGCCGTCCAGATAAGGTCTGACGATGAAGAGATGAGGCAACTGGTGGAGCCTGTGCAAGACCCGGATACTGCAATGAGCGTGAGGGCGGAGCGGACTCTACTGTCCCTCCTCGGCGCGGGCTGCACCGCTCCTTTCGGAGCGTACGCCGATATCAAAGACCAGACCCTTAACCTCAGAGCAATGCTTGCCGCCGACAGTTCGGGGAAGCAGTTGTTCAGAGTCTCGGCGTCGGGAAGCATTGATAACCCCGAAGCCGTGGCGCGCGAAGCCTATCAAGAACTCGTCTCGACCGGGGCTATCGAAGCGGTGAGATCCGCAGGGGGCATGACATGAGCGTTGCCCGGCCGGGTACCGTATATCTGGTGGGAGCGGGCCCAGGAGACCCGGTCTGCTGACATTGCGCGGGCTGGAACTCCTGCGCAGTGCGGACGTCGTGCTCTATGACCGGCTGGTTGATCAGCGCATCCTAAACTTTGCATCTGAGGGGGTGGAGGTAATCTTCGTAGGGAAATCGCCGCACGGCGAGTCGGGCGCTCAGGATGAAATCGCTGCAGAGATGGTGCGCCGCGCCAGGCTGGGGCAAACCGTGGTGCGGCTCAAGGGCGGAGACCCCTTTGTCTTCGGACGCGGCGGCGAGGAGGCGCAGGCGCTGACCAGAGCAGGCATACCGTTCGAAGTTGTGCCGGGGATAACCTCCGCCATCGCGGTACCGGCTTACGCCGGCATCCCCGTTACGCATAGAGAGGTGGCATCCTCCTTTACCGTGGTCAGCGGCAGCGAAGACCCCGGCAAGGAGGAGTCGCTCATAGACTGGAAGGCGTTGGCGGCGGGCGGCGGCACCCTGGTGCTGCTCATGGGCTGGGAAAGCCTGGGAAGCATCTGCAAGACGTTGAAGGAAAACGGCATGTCCGCAGATACTCCCGCCGCCTTGATACAGTGGGGCACCAGGCCCGGGCAGCGTGTTGTGGAAGGGACGTTGGACACTGTGCCGGACCTTGGCAGGGAGGCCGGATTGGAGCCTCCCGTAGTGGCCGTATTCGGTTCGGCGGTAGCTTTACGCTCGGAGGTCCGCTGGTTCGACAACAGGCCTTTGTCGGGGAAACGGATAATGGTCACCAGGGCGCGTACACAGATCAGCGCCACCGCCGTCCTGCTGAGCAGGGAAGGAGCGGAGGTCATAGAGCTGCCCAGCATCAGGATTGTCCCTCCCGATGACGCCACCCCAGTGAAGCGCGCCGCGCAAAACTTGGCGAGCTATAGCTGGGTCGTCTTCACCAGTGTCAACGGCGTCGACGCCTTCTGGGATGCCCTCAGAGAGATCGGCCTGGACTCGCGGGCCTTCGCCGGTGTCAAGGTCGCCGCCATTGGCCCGGCCACTGCGGAGTCGCTGGCCCGGCATGGCATCCACGCCGACCGCATGCCTTCGGAGTATATTTCGGAGTCAGTGGTCGAGTCGTTGCAAGAGCACATAGAGCCGGGCGACCGCGTCTTGCTGCCCAGGGCCGCGGAAGGACGCAATGCTTTGGTGGAGGGACTGCAAAAGCTCGGCGCGGAAGCGGAGCACGTCGTCACATACAAGACCCTTGCCTCCGAGGAGTCCAAGCAAGAGGCGATTGCCCTGTTGAAGCAAGGGGAGATAGACGCCGTTACCTTCACCAGCTCCTCCACGGTGCGGAGCTTGGTTTCCATCCTGGACGGAGACATCTCACTGTTGCAGAAGCCTGCTATAGCCTGCATAGGACCCGTTACCGCGGCAACCGCCGCCGGACTGGGTCTGGAGGTCGCCGTCCAAGCCAGGGAGTATACTATAGCCGGGTTGGTTGAAGCCCTCAAAGAGCACTTTTCAAGCCAGGTCCAGTCCGGGTAGAGGAAGGAGAAGTATGGTTGCGTTCCCACAGCTCAGGCTAAGAAGGCTGCGAAGAAGCGAGACCGTTCGTGAAATGGTCAGGGAGACAACTCTGGCGCCGTCGGACTTTATATACCCGCTTTTCGTCTGCCACGGCCGTGAAGTGAAGACCCCCATAGAGTCGATGCCGGGTTGCTACCAGCTTTCCTTGGACCAGCTGCTCATTGAGGTCACGGAAGTGGCGGAGCTGGGCATATCGGGCGTGATGCTGTTCGGGATACCCGCTTTCAAGGATGATGTGGGCACGGAGGCATACGACCCGCAGGGAATTGTGCAGGAAGCGGTGAAGATGATCAAGCAGACCGCGCCGAGGCTCTTTGTGCTCACGGACGTTTGCCTCTGCGAGTACACGGACCACGGACACTGCGGCATCATAGACCGCGATGGAACGGTGGACAACGACAAGACGCTGGATTTGCTGGCGCGCTCGGCTTTGTCCCACGCGGACGCCGGTGCGGACATGGTTGCGCCTTCCGCTATGATGGACGGCCAGGTCAAGGCCATCCGGGATGCACTGGACCAAAACGGCCATTCGGAGATACCAATCCTGGCCTACGCAGCCAAGTTCGCATCTGCCTTCTACGGCCCCTTCCGGGAAGCGGCTGGTTCCACGCCGCAGTTTGGAGACAGGCGAGGTTACCAGATGGACCCGGCAAACGCCCGCATGGCGCTGCGAGAGTTGGAGCAGGACATCAGTGAAGGGGCTGACATGGTTATGGTGAAGCCCGCTCTGGCTTACCTGGATGTGCTGAACAGGGCCAGGGGACTGTTCCAGCATCCGCTGGCGGCGTACAACGTCAGCGGTGAGTACGCCATGGTCAAAGCGGCTTCCGCAGCCGGATGGTTGGACGAGAAGCGGATCGTGCTGGAGATCCTAACCTCCATCAAGCGCGCCGGAGCGGACGTCATCCTGACGTATCACGCCAAGGATGCTTCGCGGTGGCTGAGCGGGCAAGAATAGCCCGCACAGATTCTGCGCCGCCGAGTCGCTTACCGGCTTAGCTGGGGTAGACCAGCTCGCCGCCTGCCGCACCCTGGCGGGAAGGTTGCCTTACCGGCGTGGAGCCCTTGGTCTTCCAGAAGATATCGGCTATGTCCTGAGTGGCGGATAGCAGGTCCTGGGCCGCTTGCATGTCCTGGTTCTGACGCACTTTGGAGCCGGCCTTCATGGCGTTGAAGAACTTCTCATGAAGGTCGGGGTGCTCCTCGACGTGTTCGGGACGGAAATAGTCGCCCCAGAGGATCCGCAGCTCCTTCTTGCATTGCTCGGCATGCTCTTCTTTGACAGTCGTGTAGCGGCTGACGGCGTGTACGTAGGCGTTGCGCTCCTGGGCGGAGGCGTCTGCGCCGGGGGTTTCCAGCGCCTCTATGAGCTGGTTCATGCGCACGGTGGTCAATGCGGCGATCTGGGCCGCATGGGGATCGTATATTCCGCAGGGAATATCGCAGTGAGCATAAGCTATTTTGGTGGAAACTATTTTTTGAAGCGTTGTAGACAGACCGAAAAACGAGAACATTCATCCCTCCAGATTTGTATGTTCAGCGGGGCTAGGTTATCAAGAGACACGTCCAGCATCAAGACTCGCCACGTTGCTCACCCTTGATGCGACGCCTAGAATTGAATACATGCCACGCATCCTGAAGTTCATATTGCGCCTTCCCCTGGCAACTCTTTGTCGTTTCTCCGTAGCAGGCGACAGTATGCAACCGGGACTGGCCCATGGCGAGAAGATACTGGTCGACAGGCTGGCCTTTAGCTCTACGTCGCCATCGCGAGGGGACGTGATAGTCCTGTTGGACCCCGGCCAGCCCAGGGTTCACTGCGTGAAACGGGTAATTGGGTTGCCGGGAGAGCACGTCAGGATCAGCGAAGGCGTGGTCCTCATCGATGACCACCCGCTCCACGAGCCGTATCTTGCCCAGCCCGCTCCTACGGACACGCCGTCACCCGGTCAGTGGCTGCTGGGGAACGGGGAGTACCTGGTACTTGGCGATTTCAGGCAAGACAGCCGCGACAGCCGTTCGTTTGGGCCTGTACACGCCTCTCGTATCGTGGGCAAGGCTTGGATAAGATACTGGCCGCTGAAGGCTGTCACCAGGATCAAGTAGCGTCTGCGTGCGGGTGTAGATACAAGGCTAACCCTTGACAGTTTCGTGAAACAACCCAATAATATGACCCGTCATGAGCAGGTCAATAGCGTACCGTTCCTACTATTTTGGGTTTACTGATAAAGCCCCGGCGGGGAGGGTAGCTGTTTAATCCGCAGCACAGTCAAATCAGGAAAGCCCTCCTCGCGAGGGCTTTTTACTTGTATAAGAAAAACTGAGGAATCATCATGAGTCAACTGCAAAACATCAACGTCTCCAGCATACAAAGGCTGCCTCCACCAACGGAGTACCTAACCCGCCTTCCCACTCCCGACTCGGTGGCGCAGCTGGTTGTGAAAGGAAGAGAGGAGATTGCCGCCATACTTTCGGGAGAGGACGATCGCCTACTGCTCATCGCCGGCCCCTGCTCCATCCATGATACAAAGGCTGGCCTGGAGTATGCGCATCGACTCAAACAAGTCGCGGACAGGTACAGCGACCGTATGCTCGTCATAATGCGCGTCTATTTTGAAAAGCCCCGCACTACCGTTGGCTGGAAGGGCCTCATCTACGACCCTCACCTGAACGGCAGCTTCGACCTGGAAAACGGGCTGTACATGGCGAGAGAGTTCCTGCTGAACATCGCCGAGATAGGTCTGCTTTCCGCCACGGAGTTCGTGGACCCCATCACACCCCAGTACATAGCGGATCTGGTTTCGTGGGCCGCCATTGGCGCCCGTACTGCGGAGAGCCAGACACATCGCCAGATGGCAAGCGGTTTGAGCATGCCCGTGGGCTTCAAGAACGGCACCGGCGGCAGCATCCAACTCGCCGTCGACGGAGTGGTCGCCGCCCGCGCCCATCACGCTTTTCTCGGAGTGGACGGCGAAGGCTATGCCTCTATAGTGATGACGGAGGGAAATCCCAACAGCCACATAGTTCTGCGCGGCGGCACTACCGGGACAAACTACGATGCCGCCTCTGTGGACAGGGCCACGTCTTTGCTAGAACAGGCCGGTGTGCCCGCCAGGCTGATCGTGGACTGCTCCCACGCCAACTCTAACAAAGTCTATGAGCTTGAGTCCGTTGCCTTCCGTGATGTTCTCCATCAGCGCCTATCGGGGAATAAGGGCATCGTGGGCATGATGCTGGAAAGCAATCTATCCCCCGGCAGTCAGAAGCTTGACGAAAGCGATCCATCCAAACTGGAGTACGGAGTCTCCATTACGGATCCCTGTATAGGCTGGGAAGAGACAGACGATCTGTTGTCCCAGGCTTACCAGGCGCTGGCCGCAGGCGCAGACACCTATGTTCTCTCCTAATACAATAGGTAAGTGGAACTGTTGCAGATGACCTAAATCTAGGAGGCTGATTGGTTCACTCAACCGGAACCAGAATGCCTCTTACCTCAGATTCTCTCTCCTACCACTCATGGAGCAGCAAGCCATAGCCACGACACTGGACGGAGTGAATGAGGCAATAGAGCAAGCGCGCCGGGAACGATATGGGTTACAATTGCTTAAGTGGCCTCCGCTGACGCGTTGCTGTCGGGGCGTGGCGGGTGGGGGTGAATTGTGCAGGAGAGGGAAAGTGCGAATCAAAAGTCTCAGAGTACGGAATTTTACAAGCTTGGTCGACGTAGACCTCCACAATCTACCGAATCTTGTGGTGTTCATAGGTAAGAACAGTTCAGGCAAGTCTAATCTCATTGATGCGCTTGCGTTATTCTTTACAGAATTCGGTACTGATTTAGAGCGCCACTTGGGTGACCCGGAAAACTATCAACACCTCTTCCCCCAAAACGATATTAGTGTGGATCCGCCCCCAGAGATAAGTGCTGGCATATCCTTGACTCCTAAAGAATTTGACTCTCTTCTCGGTCTAGATGAAGGCAGCTGGGAAGAACTCGAACAATTCGAGGAAGCCCATCTCACGCTGACGAAGCGAATCGTGGCTACTGCTCACGATATATATTGGACTACTCACGACATTAGCCTCATAAACAAGAACGTTGACTTTGAGATCGTTAGACATGGAGAAGTTTCACAAGACACTTTTCTTGCGGAGATACTATTGGGAGTATCTCCGGATGACATAGTTTCCTGGACCAATGAAGTACTAGGTCGGCTAGCAGATCTCTTAAAATCCAACATTCAAGCCATATACACGAGTGAAAGTTCCCGCTCTTGGGCTAACAGATTCTCGGAGCGGCCCACTATTCTCGAATCTGAGCATGTTGCTGATCTTTGGAATCTGTCTCAATCCAGAGGCACCCGACGTCAACAGTGGACCAGGCTGGTACAGGAATATGGCAGAATAGCTCCGAATGAGCAACGCCCAGATGCAGTCGCCTCGTCGATTCAGATGGTAGAAGGCACACGGTCTATACCCATAGGCATGACAGGCGAAGGTAGTCAGGCAATGTTTCGTCTCATGGATCAACTAGACCGAGGCCCCCAGATCATGGCTATTGAAGAGCCTGAAACCCATCTACACCCGGCTTCAGTTAAGCATATTGGACAGTTACTCGCCGCGAAAGCGAATGAGAGTAAGCAACTCTTCATCTGCACCCACTCACCGTTCCTAGTTGAACAGTCATCGTTGGAAAACTTCTTTATTGTGAAGAAGGAACAAGACAGGACGCAAGTGTCGCCTATAGGGGGTATTACAGGCCTCAAGAACCTGTTGCTTGATATCGGAATGAGGCCAAGCGACATTTTATTCAGCAACGCGATCTTGCTCGTTGAAGGCCTGTCAGATGAAACGTTCTTTGATCACTTGAGCAATAAGGTCGATGCGTCATTGGCTAGGCGGCAAGTTAAGGCTGTGCGAGCCAACGGGTCTTCCAGAGGTAGGCGTAAGGTTGAGTTCTGGGCGGAAGTCGGCCGAGACTCCGGACTGCCCTTGTACCTCATCCTCGACAAGGATGCGCAGGATGAGGCCGAGCAGGCAATAGGAGGGCAGCTAATATCACGTGAACGCTGTTTAGTCCTCGAGAAGGGGAACCTGGAGGACTACTATCCCCAGCGTGCTCTAGAGGAAGTACTATCGACTCAATTCAACGTGACGGTCGAAGAACCTATTCCTGTTGGAAAGCGAGTCGAGGGACTCCGCAGGCTACTCAGTCGTAAGGTCAAAGGCAAGAACGCGTGGAAGCCAATTTTGGCTGAAGAAGTGGCCAAGACCATGACGCGCGATGAGGCCGAATCAGAGACAGGAGTGATAGTTGGATTCCTGCGCAAGATATACCACGAAGTTGGCGTTGAGTAGAGACGCGTAACTTGACAAGATACATCCCAGTGGAGTCTCCGCCGTGGAGTGCACAATGAGCATAGACCGAAACGACCCTTGTTCCCCAATTGCGGCCCAGTAATTCGGTAACTATGACCTGACCATAGAGCGAAGCTTGCCTAGTGCAAAGGGCGTTATGCCCATAAAGGCAATGACCGCGCTCACCACAAGGGCGTCTCCGGCCCCTGCCACAAGAGCTTCGTTCTGTGGCAGGCCGCTGCTCAGGTGATGGGCTTCGCGGGAGGCCAGTATCGCGCCGGACAGAGCTACGCCGCCTGAGAGGCCTATCTGCCGGCCCGTTGCGACGAAGGCTCCCGCCATTCCCAGCCGTTCCGCCGGCACCGTACTCATGATGGAACTGGCGTTGGTGGGATCGAACAGGGCGGAGCCAAGGCTGGCCAGCGATAGAATCATGGCAAGTTGCCACACGGTTGCGCTTACTCCCAGCTCCGACAGCAGAAATAGCGCCACTGAAACTACAACCAAGCCCGAAGACATCAGCAGCCCGTGACTTATGCGGTCGGACAGCCAGCCCGTCAACGGCGAGGTCAGGGACCGCACCACTGAGAATATGGCCAGCATAAGTCCCGCCTTGGCCGTGCTGTAGCCCAGGCCGTTTATCATTGCAAAGGGTAGAACAAAAGCCACGGCGCTCCACGCCTGGAAATGCGCCAGCAGCGTAGCAACGCCCTTGGAGAGCACCGGGTTGCGGAAAGCGCGCACATCCACAATAGGACGCTTCGCTCGTAACTCCCACCATATGAAGAGTGGAAATGCCGTCACCGCCAGCACAATGGCCGCCAGCACCAGGGGAGAGGTGATTCCCAATCTGCCCCCCTGATTCACCGCCAGGAGAAAACCGCTCAGCAGGGCCAGGAGGATCACTGCCCCCTGGCTATCCAGGTGCAAAGCGCCCGGCGTCCTCGGCTGCCGTGCCAGGAACAGCCAGCTCAGAGGCACCGCAACCACGCTTAGGGGAAGTCGTGTGTAGAACACGGCGCGCCAGTCCAGAAGGTCGATGACCACGCCGCCAAGCAGCGGTCCACCGGCCAGCCCCAGACCGACGGTTGCGCCCAGCAGGCCAAAGGCAAGGCCGCGCTCCTTGGCATCGAACGCCGCCACTAAAATGGCGGACCCAACCGAGACTACCATCGCCGCGCCGATTCCCTGCAAGGCGCGCAGAAAGATGAGCTGGGCTATGTCTTGTGCCAGGGCGGCCAGCGCCAGCGTAACCGCGAACAGTAAAAGCCCGACTGTGTACAGGCGTTCCCTGCCCAGAAAATCGCCAACCCAACCCATTGTCAAGAGGAGACTGGTGCTGGTGAGGAAGAAGGCTATGCCTACCCAGGCCACAACGGAGGCGTCAGTGCCAAACGTTTCAGAAAGGACCGGATAGGCTATGTTGACTATGCTCCCGTCTAGGGTGGATATCAACGTGCCCAGAGATACGATGATGAAGGCCGTCCACTTGTAAGACCAGGGAGCTTTGAGCCGCGGCGGAGCGGACTGCAAGCCTTGGCTGCTATCCAAACCCAAGCCTGCGTTTCTTCATGCTGACATAGCTTCCATAGGAGCTCTGTCCAATTACTACATGGTCGAGCACAGTTATATCAAGGAGTTCGCCGGCTGCCACCAGCTGCTTGGTCACCGCTGCGTCGTCAGGGCTGGGGGTAGGGTCTCCCGATGGGTGATTGTGCACCAGTATGACGGAGGGGCAGTTGGACCTGACGGCGTCTTGAAACACCTCTGAAGCGCGCACCACCGCTGAGTTGACGTTGCCCTGGTACACGGTTGAAACGTTGATGACCTGATTCTTGATATTGAGGGCAATGACCCTGAACTGCTCCTGCTCCAGAAGCGACATTTCCGCTCCCAGCAAATTGAAGACGGCCTCGGGTGAATGGACCTCAGGCCTGGCCTCACCGCTGGCGGCCAGTAAACGCTTGCTTAGCTCAAGGGCGGACTTGAGCTGAGCGGTCTTGGCGTCTCCCATACCGTGGATAGAGGCCAGCTCTTGGAAGCTGGCCTTGGATATGCCTTCCAAGCCGCCATACTTGGCCAGCAGCCTGTTGGATAGGTCTATGACGTTCTCAGACGAGGTGCCGGTGCGAAGCAGAATGGCAATCAACTCAGCATTGCTCAAGTAGGCCGCGCCGTAGTCCCTCAACCTCTCGCGGGGCCTCTCCTTGGCGGGCATATCGCGGATCAGCAGCCTGTACTGCGGCTCATCTCGATCCGTCATGATACCCCTCGATGGCTCTAAGCACCGCTTTCTTCACGGCAACTCTGGCAAACAAATCCCTCGCCCTGCTCCAAGGCCATACCCACAGGCACATTGCGCTTGCGGCGGCACACTGTACAGGTCACCGCTTCCACGGGGGTTTGCCCGGGACGGTTTGGCTCAACCGAATAACCCCGGAAACCTTTGTAATCCGGATTGAGCCGCTTCATAGCTTCGTAGCGGGCTCTGTCCTTGCTACGGCTCAAAGTCGGCACGCCTCCTGATCGCGGGTTTACTCTACGGCAACAGTGGCGCCCGCTTCCTGTAGTTTCTTGAGCATGTCATCGGCTTCTTCTTTGCCAATGCCCTCTTTCACTGCAATGGGCGCTCCCTCTACCAGCTCTTTGGCCTCGCGCAGACCCAGAGTGGTCACTTCCCTCACGGCCTTGATCACGTTGATCTTGTTGGCTCCGGCTTCCTTGAGCATCACCTTGAACTCGGTCTGCTCTTCCTCCGCGGCGGCGCCATCACTGGAAGGCGCGGCGGCAACGGGGGCAGCGGCGACGGCTACCGGGGCGGCAGCGCTTACTCCGAACTCCTCCTCCAGAGCTTTCACCACTTCTGACAGCTCAACAACCGACAACGACTTTATTGCTTCTATAACCTCTTCTTTGCCCACTGACGTCTCCTTGTTAATTGGGTTTCTGCAATTTGAGCTATTGAATTTGATAGCTGTGTTCTACTTTCCTTCCTGCTGGTCCACCCTGGCCTGCAGGACATTTGCCAGGCCAACCAGCGGGCCGTTCATCACGTTCGCCAGTCCCTGCAGAGGCTGGTTGATAGCTCTGACCAGGCGGGTGGGCAGCGATGCCATCTGCCCCAGCAACTGGGCCAGCAGCACCTCTCTTGGAGGCAACGTGGTCAGCAGCGTGAGCTGCGCGTCCTTGTAGACGCGGCCGTCCATCATGGTAGCGGCCCTTACCACCATGGGCAGCCTGTTGGTGCGGACGTAGTCGTGGATTGTCTTTATGGGAGCAAGGGGATCGGCAAAGCCCAGCGCCAGGCCCGTGGGCCCATCCAGCAGTTCCTTCACCTCCGGCCTACCCGCTTCATCCGCGGCCCTCAGGGTCAAAGTGTTCTTGACCACCCTGAACTCCACGTCGGCATCGCGTAGATGCTTGCGCAGCCCAGTCATGCTCTTGACCGGCATGGAGCTAAAATCGGCGGCTACGGCAACGGTAGCCTGCGAGAGCTTATCGGCCAGGAGTTGAACTTCGTCTATCTTTTTCTGAGTCGGCATGTTTACCTCAACAAAAATCCCCTGCCGCAAACGACAGGGGAAGTAAAGCCAACTCACCGGCTTGCTTTCCTGCCTCGGCGGGTCTTGATTAAGCCTAGTGGCGCCCGCTGTCTACGGCGTTAGCTATTCAGTTTTGGGAGTCTATTCTACCCTTAGCGCGGTCAGAGAAGCAAGGTCGAGCGGAATGCTCGGCCCCATGCTGGATGTCATGTAGGCGCTGCGGATGAACTGCCCCTTGACGGCGGCAGGCCGGGAGCGCGTGACCATTTCCATCAGGCTGGACAGGTTTTCGTAGAGCTTCTCCGATTCAAAGCTAGCCTTGCCAATGGGGGCGTGGATTATTGCCGTCCTGTCCATGCGGACCTCCACGCGGCCTTTCTTGGCTTCATCCACGGCCCTGCCAATGTCTTCCGCTTGTACCACGGTTCCCGTTCTGGGATTGGGCATAAGCCCTCTGCGGCCCAGCACTCGCCCCAGCCGGCCTATCCGGCCCATCATGTCCGGGGTGGCTATGGCAATATCGAACTCCACCCAGCCGCCGTCTATCTGTTGGATGACGTCGTCGTCACCCACGTAGTCAGCGCCCGTCTCTCTTGCCGCTCTGGCGGCGTCGCCCTGAGCAAATACCAGCACCCTTACCGGTCTGCCCAAACCGTTGGGCAAGAGTGCCACGCCGCGAAGCTGCTGATCTGCGTGCCTGGGGTCTGCGCTGGTACGGAGGTGAATCTCCACCGTTTCGTCGAAGTTAGCTGTGGCAGTCTCTTTCACCAGGTTTATGGCCTCTTCCGGCTCATACTGCCTATCTTTATCCACCTTGGTAGTGGCTTCCGACAACCTCTTCTTTAGCTTGGCCATTACTCGGTAACCTCTATGCCCATGCTGCGCGCTGAGCCCTCTATGATTTTCATAGCGGCTTCCACAGAACCCGCATTCAGGTCGTTCATCTTTGTTTCGGCTATTTCACGTATGGCAGAGCGTGGCACCGCCGCGACCTTCTCCCTGCCTGCCTGCATGCTGCCCTTCTCTACGCCGGCCGCCTTGCGAAGCAAGTCAGAGGCGGGTGATGTCTTGGTTATGAAGGTAAAGGATGTATCTTCAAATACGGTTAGCTCAACAGGGACTATGCTGCCCGTCTGGTTGGCGGTCCGTGAGTTGAAATCCTTCACGAAACCCATGATATTAACGCCGTGCTGGCCCAAGGCAGGACCAACGGGGTAGGCGGGTGTTGCCTGCCCGGCCGGTATCTGCAACTTGATGATTGCTCTTATCTTCTTCGCCATTATTGCAACTCTAGAGCTTTTCCACTTGCAGGAAGTCCAACTCCACCGGCGTCTCCCTGCCAAAGAACGACACCAGAACGTTGAGCTTTCCCTTGTCGGTGTCTATGGTGTCCACCACTCCAATGAAGTCGGCAAAGGGGCCGTCCGTAATTCTAACGCTCTGCCCCTTGGTAAAGCCCACCCTGGCCTTGGGCGTCTGCGATTCCACCTGTTGGAGAATGTTCTCCACCTCCCAAGGCTCCAGGGGCACAGGCTTGGGCCTCTTATCTCGTTCGTCTTCCGAAGATACAAAGCCGGTAACGCCCGGTGTGTTGCGTACTATGTGCCAGCTTTCGTCGTCCATGTCCATCTGGACCATGATGTAGCCGGGATATAGCCGCACTCGCTTTGGAACGCGCCTGCCTTCCCTGATTTCCACCACTTCTTCAGTGGGAACAATCACCTGGACGATTTTGTGATGGGCGTCCATGGTGGTGATGCGTTGCTCCAGGTTTTTCCTGACACGCTCCTCTTGGCCTGAGTAGGTGTGGACAAAATACCAACGAGGTTGCGTTGTATCGGTCTGAGCTTGCTTGGTCTTGGATGTCATGCCGATTCTCTCAAGGCTAGGACAGGACTATATCCAGCAGTCTGGTGAATACAATGTCTATCAGGCCCAAAGCCGTGCCTATTGCTATGGATACGGCGATCACCAGCATGGTAAGCCGCACCGTCTCCTGGGGTGTGGGCCAGGTGACCTTCTTGAGTTCACTTATGACCTCGCCGAAGAAGCGGAAAAGCCCGCCCCTCGACGCCTCTGAGGGAGACTGCCGCCTCAGGATGGGCCTTGCCATGCTATCTCACTTCCCTATGGGCCCGCGAGCCTCTGCAGCGCGGGCAAAACTTGTTCAGCTCCATCCTGTTGGGGTCGTTGCGACGGTTCTTTTCCGTCGTGTACGACCGCTCACGACAGTCGGAGCAGGCCAGCGTGATGATTATCCTAGCTTCAGTTCTCTTCTTGGCCATGTCCTTACTCTACAATGCTGGTGACCACTCCTGATCCCACGGTCCTGCCGCCCTCACGTATGGCGAACCGCAGTCCGTTCTCCAGCACTATGGGCGAGATCAGCTTGATGGTCATTTCAATGTTGTCGCCCGGCATTACCATCTCAACGCCGCTGGGCAACTCTATCTCACCGGTAACGTCCGTGGTCCTTATGTAGAACTGAGGTTTGTAGCCATTGAAGAACGGGGTATGACGCCCGCCTTCTTCCTTGGTCAGCACGTAGACCTGGCCCAGCGCCGTTGTGTGAGGCGTTACGCTGCCTGGTTTCGCCAGTACCTGGCCTCGTACCACGTCTTCTCTGTCAACACCGCGCAGAAGGCACCCCACGGCGTCTCCGGGCTCGCCTTCATCCAGCAGCTTGTGGAACATCTCCACGCCGGTGACCACAGTCTTGCGGGTGTCTACAAGTCCCACAATCTCAATGTCATCGCCGGGTTTCACTATACCGCGTTCCACGCGGCCGGTGACCACGGTGCCTCTACCCTTGATACCAAACACGTCTTCCACGGGCATCAGGAACGGCAGGTCGCGCGGGCGCTCCGGCACCGGAATATAGTCGTCGACCGCCTGCATCAGTTTCAGGATATCCTGCTCCGCTTCCGGGTCTCCTTCCAGAGCTTTCAAAGCGGAAACGCGGACTATCGGTATATCGTCTCCGGGGAAATCGTAGCGGGAGAGCAGCTCCCTGACCTCCAACTCGACAAGCTCCAGGAGCTCCTCGTCGTCCATCATGTCGACCTTGTTCAGGGCAACGGCGATTCGCGGGACCTCCACCTGCCGGGCCAGTAGGATGTGCTCCCTGGTCTGCGGCATTGGGCCGTCCGGCGCGCTCACTACCAGGATGGCGCCGTCCATTTGAGCCGCGCCTGTGATCATGTTCTTGATGTAGTCGGCGTGGCCGGGACAATCTACGTGAGCGTAGTGACGGGTCTCGGTTTCGTACTCAATGTGAGCTATCGCTATGGTCACGCCTCGCGCCTTCTCTTCCGGAGCGTTGTCTATGGAATCAAAGGCGCGGAATGCCGTACCGGTGTTGTGTTTAGCCAGCACCTGCGTGATAGCTGATGTCAACGTGGTCTTACCGTGGTCTACGTGACCAATGGTTCCCACGTTTACGTGCGGCTTTGTGCGCTGAAACTTCTGCTTTGCCATTTACCTTTCCTCCTGGTGGAGCCCACAATCGGATTCGAACCGATGACCTCGTTCTTACCAAGAACGTGCTCTGCCTACTGAGCTATGTGGGCCCTTGCCCATTATAACTCTTACTACTTCATGGTGGAGGGGGCAGGATTCGAACCTGCGAAGCCCTTCCGGGCGCCAGATTTACAGTCTGGTGGTATTAGCCACTCACCCACCCCTCCAAAAGCGCCTCAGTGTAACATGCCACGAGTATGGGGCGCAAAGGAATTGCGCAGGTTATAGCCCGAGAGGGGATTCGAACCCACCAACCTACCGATTACAAATCGGTTGCGCTACCATTGCGCCACTCGGGCACGTAGCTTCATCCCTCCTCACCCAACAACGACTCAAGCCATCCCTGACTTGAGTCGCTGATAAGCAAACATTGCAAATCCGAGCACTCTCAGACATAAAGTATATCTTCAAGGCCAAGCGCCGTCAAGAAAAACGGGGCAGGACAGACGCCCTTATTCCAAGGCCACCTCTACCGCCGCTGCTATCCACTCTTTGGGCGGCCTGTCAAATGGGTCATCGTCTATCCAGTAGACGCGGCATTCCAAGCTGAAACCGGATTCAAGGATGTCCGGCTCAACGTCCATGCCTTCGACCCGCACCGTCGGCGAGCCCAAAAACTCCATCTCTTCCGCCTGCTGCTGTGAAGAGACCTTTATCAGTTCCACGTCCGCGTCCACGTAATACTCGGCAAGAACCTCTCTCACCTCCGCCAGCGTCTGCTCCCAGTTGGGACAACCGTCTGAGTAGAGTAGAGATACATTCATTGCCACACCTCATAGATATGCTGTAGTCCCATGCTCATCTAACACCGTCTATTGGAACAAGGCAACATCCTCTTCCATGCCAAGGTCAGCCGTCTCAGGTTCCCGCATCTCCTCCGCATCTTGGCGCACTTTAGGCAACGTCCGGCGCACCGCCTGACCCAGGGTTGCCGCGGCAATCAATTCAATGCCGCCGTCCTTTGCCTCGCCGGATTGTACCCATGGCACAATGGCGCGGTGAAAGCCCAGCCGCTTTGCCTCGGCTAGCCGTCTTGCCAGATGAGGCACACCCCTCAACTCACCACCCAGGCCTATCTCGCCGATGGCGACTGTCCATGGGTCGCAAGGCGCGTTCCGGAAGCTGGATATCAGCGCCAGAGCCACGCTCAGATCAACGGCCGGCTCCTTCACCCTCAGTCCGCCCGGTATGTTCACTATGATGTCCTGGTTGCCAAACGGGATACCCAACCGCTTGCTGGTGGCCGCGGCTATGAGGAGCAGTCGCTGGAAATCCACGCCGCTGGTTGTACGCCTTGGCTGTGGGAATACGGTGAGGTTGGTCAGCGCCTGCACCTCCACCAGCAGGGGCCTGCTTCCTTCCATGGTCACCGTCACGGTGGAGCCGGGGACGTCCGTGCGCCTGCTGGAGAGGAAAAGCAGAGAAGGCTCCGTAACCTCTTCCAGACCGAGTTGCCCCATTTGGAAAACACCGATTTCATTGGTGGGGCCAAACCTGTTCTTGGCGGCCCTCAGAATACGGTATATTCCCATGGCATCGCCTTCAAGGTTGAGCACCACGTCCACCATGTGTTCCAGGGTGCGGGGCCCGGCTACGGCGCCGTCCTTGGTGACGTGGCCGGCAAGCAGCACCGGTACGGCGTGTTCCTTGGCCCATTCCGTGATCAGCCGGGCGCACTCCCTCACCTGGGCCACGCTTCCCGCCGCGGAAGCTATCTCTCCGGTGGTCATTGTCTGGATAGAGTCCACCACCACCAGCGCCGGCCTCAGTGCGTCCATTTCTACAATGACCTTTTCCAACTGGGTTTCCGACAGGAAGTAGACACCCTTCCCGGGCAGGTTGAGCCTCTGGGCACGCATGCGCACCTGATTGGACGACTCCTCTCCGGAAACGTACAAGACCTTGTGGCCTTGCCCCGCCAGCGCTGCGGAGGTCTGCAGAAGAAGCGTTGATTTGCCCACGCCCGGCTCGCCGGACATGAGCACCATCGCCCCAGGCACAAGCCCGCCTCCCAGGACGCGGTTGAACTCTTGGAACGACATTTGCAGACGCTGCTCCAAGTCTAGCGGAATGCTGGACAGCTCTTCGACCTGGGATGGGCCGCCGGCGGCCCAGGAGGGGCGCTTGTTTTGTTGCAGCAAGGTCTCGGTCAGGGTGTTCCATTCGCCGCACTGCGAGCAGCGGCCTTCCCATTTGGCGGATTGAGCGCCGCACTCCTCGCACACAAAGACTTTTCTTGGCTTGTTCCTGTTCAGCAGTCGCCCCCCTATCAGTGGGCGCATTGTAGCAGGGTGCGGCCTTCCTCGTAATAGGTGAACGGCAGGTGTGCAGCTTAGGACAGGCGAATATATTACCGGCTTGGCATTGATAGGGGAGGCTAAACCCTGCGGATTCTTGCCGCCGGACTCAGGATGACAGGAGAAATTGCCGAGGACTATTCTACCGAGGGCGCCACGGGAGCGTCCACACGAAGGACTATTTCGTCGTTCTCCACTTCTATGCGAACGGTATCCCCGGGGCCAAATTTGCTGGCCAGGTACTCCTCGGAGAGTCTATCCTCTATCAGGTCCTGGATCTTGCGGCGCAGAGGGCGCGCCCCAAAGTTGGGGTCAAAGCCCGTCTCTGCGAGAAGCTCCTTGGTTTCCTGGCTGACTTCCATGGAGACACCCTTCTCCAGAAGCTGCTTGGCAACGTCGCGGAGCATCAGGTCCACTATCTGTATGATGTGCTGCTTCTCCAAGGCGTGGAATACAACCGAGGCGTCAATCCGGTTGAGGAACTCAGGCCGGAAGAACCTCTTGACCTCATCCATGACCTTGTCCCTCATACGGTCGTAAGCCTGCTTGGAGGTCTGCTCCTCGGTTGCGCCTTTGGGGGAGAATCCCATATGGCTGTCGCGCCTGATCAGGTCTGAGCCTATGTTGCTGGTCATGACAACTATGGTGTTGCGGAAGTCCACCTTCCGGCCCTTGGCATCGGTCAGATGCCCGTCGTCGAACAGCTGAAGCAGGATGTTGAACACGTCGGGGTGCGCCTTCTCTATTTCGTCCAGGAGGATGGCGGAGTAGGACTTTCGGCGTACGGCCTCGGTCAACTGGCCCCCTTCGTCGTACCCCACGTATCCTGGGGGAGCGCCCACCAGGCGCGCCACGCTGTGGCGCTCCATGAACTCCGACATATCCAGCCTGATCATGGTGTCTTCGCCGCCGAACATGAAGTCGGCCAGCGCTCTTACCAGGTAGGTCTTACCGACACCGGTGGGGCCCAGGAAAAGGAAGGCTCCTATGGGCCGGCGCGGGTCTTTCATACCGGCGCGCGCCCTGCGTACCGCCTTTGCCACCGAGACGATGGCCTCGTCCTGTCCCACCACCTTCTTGTGCAGCGCCTCTTCCATCTGGAGCAGTCGCTGGCTCTCTTCCGTTGCCAGCCTGGTGACAGGTATGCCGGTCCACATGCTGGCAACTTCCGCTACCTCTTCTGCCGTAACCACGGGCTCGTTGCCTTCTTGCTGCGTCTCTTCCTGCCAGCCCTTTTCCTTCTCCTCCAGCTTGGTGCGAAGCGTCTGCTCTCGCTGGTGCAACTCCGCGGCGTATTCGTACTGCTGGCTGGCCAGGGCCTCGTCCTTGTCCTTACGGACGCTCTCCAGCATCATGGTCATTTCCTTGATGCCGAGCGGCGGAGTGCTGAAGTTGATGCGAACGCGGGAGGCGGCCTCGTCTATGAGATCTATCGCCTTGTCCGGCAGGAAGCGGTCTGCAATATACCGAGCGGAAAGGTGAGCGGCGACTTCCAGGGCGTCCTCGGTTATGGTGAGGTGGTGGTGTTCCTCGTACCTCTCCTTCACACCTTTAAGGATCTCGACCGTTTCTTCTTCAGTGGGTTCCTCCACGCTCACCGGCTGGAAGCGTCTCTCCAGCGCGGGGTCGCGTTCCACGTATTTACGATAGTCGTCCAGGGTGGTAGCTCCGATGCACTGCAGCTCTCCCCTGGACAGCGACGGCTTCAGTATGTTGGCCGCATCCACGGCTCCTTCGGCGGCGCCGGCGCCCACCATTGTGTGCATTTCATCTATGAAAAGGACGCAGTTTCCGGAGCTCTTTATCTCCTCTATAATCTTCTTGAGCCGTTCCTCGAACTCTCCGCGATACTTGGTGCCGGCGACCAGCACACCCATGTCCAGGGTAACTACACGGCGCCTGTGCAGGCTCTGCGGGACTTCTCCGTCTACTATCTGCTGCGCCAAGGCTTCCACTATGGCCGTCTTGCCCACGCCGGGCTCTCCAATCAGGACTGGGTTGTTTTTCCTGCGGCGGCTCAGGATCTGCACCACGCGTTCGATCTCTTTGGTGCGACCCACCACGGGGTCCAGCTTGCCTTGCCGCGCCATGTTGGTCAGGTCTATGCCAAGCTGGTCAAGTGTGGGCGTGCGGCTGCTTGTGCGGCTGCCCGATTGTGTGCCCTGCGTTACGCTCTGGCTCAATATCCGGCTGGTCTCAGCGCGAACTTTGTCCAGGCTGACTCCCAGGCTCTCCAACACCCCGGCTGCCACACCCTCTCCCTCACGCATGAGACCTATGAGCAGGTGTTCCGTGCCAATGTAGTGATGGTTAAGCCGGCGAGCCTCATCCACTGCAAGCTCTATTACCTTCTTGGCCCTGGGGGTAAGACCTATCTCTCCACTAGCGGAACGCTCTCCGCGGCCAATGATGAACTCCACGGCGGAACGCACCTTGCTAAGCTCAACGGAAAGGTTGGAAAGCACGCGGGCCGCTACTCCATCGGTTTCCCTGACCAGCCCGAGCAGGATGTGCTCGGTGCCGATGTAGTTATGATTGAATCGCTGGGCCTCTTCCTGGGCCAGCGAGAGGACTCGTCTCGCTCGTTCTGAGAATTTTTCGAATCTACTTGCCATTAGATAGCTCCATAAGCAGGGATACGAGCACGGATAACTCTATTCACCGGAAGACCAGGTCTCTACTCCGTCCCACTCTTCTTCCACCTGCTTCAAGCTGAGCCCCAGTCTGCGCCGTTCAGGCTCCATCTTGATTATCTTTAGGGTAACCTCGTCACCCTCGCTGATTACCTCCCTTGGGTGTCGTATCATTCGGTCAGAAAGCTCCGAAATATGGATCAGTCCCTCTATATTACCTTCTATTCGAGCAAATGCGCCAAAGTTCGTCAAGCTTGTGACCACTCCCTGCACAAGCTGGCCTGTCTCGTAGTTTTGGGTCATGGCCTGCCACGGCTCAGGCGAAAGCCTGCGTAGGCTCAGGGCTATTTTCCTTGTCTCCTGGTCTACCTTGAGTACGTAGACCTCTATCTCGCTACCTACTGATACGATGTCCGAGGGCGATTGGACTTGTTGCCAGGACATCTCCGATATGTGCACCAGGCCATCGGCGCCTCCAAGGTCCACGAAAGCTCCGAAATCGGATACCCCGGAGACCACGCCCGTTCTTACCTCGCCCTCCTGCAACTCTTGAAGCAGCCGGTCTTTCTCCTGGTCGCGCTGCTGCTGCAAGGCTTGTTTTTCAGATAGCACAACCCGGTTGCGTCGGCGGTTCAACTCCAATAGCTGCAGGATTATTGTCTCGCCGACACGCTTTGCCAGCGCCTCTTCCTGATCTACGTCCGCTCCTCTGGCAATCGGGGCAAGCTGCGATAGAGGGACGAAACCCTGTACGCCCTCCACGTCCACAACGGCGCCGCCCTTGTTGAATCCCCGTATTGTTCCCTTCATAGTGGAACCGGCGTCCAGATGGTCCTGCAGCACCTTCCATCCTCTCTCGCCTCTGGCCCTATCCATGGACAGGATTGCCTGGCCTTCCTCGCTATCGGGGCGCAGAACGTAGGCGTAGACCTCATCGCCGATCTTGAAGCTGCCGGACTCTTCCTCAGATAGCGTCTTCATCTCCCGGACGGGGATGAATCCCTCAGATTTGTGACCGATGTTAATCAGGAGGCCGTCCTGGCTAACGTACATCACCTCTCCCGTGACCAAGTCGCCGCGGCGCAACTCTTTGAACCAGGAAGATTCTTCTAGCAGTTGCTCCATATCCGGTTGCTTGGGTTGGGAAGCTTGTTCAACAGAGAAGGACAATTTACACCGTTTTCAACGAAAAAAAGTTGCTTGTCTAGGCTTACATTATAGCCAGACGCTTTCTTAGCTGTAAAGGGAATTAGCCTTGATAGGCCAGATTCCCCAGCAACGACGCACCAACTGTACCAGATGTGGGCTTTCCGTGAAAGCGGAAGGCGCTTGGAACGTGGAGCCGCTGGCGGTGAACGGCCTAAAGATGAGGCGCAAAAAATAAGCCCTCTGGCGATGGCTTATTTTCCCGTGCCCTTGCAAGCAGAGTATCGTCAGCGCTGGGGCGTTTCACTTCCGTGTTCGGGATGGGAACGGGTGGTTCCACCCCGCTCTAACCACCAGAGAGCAGGGTATAGGATAGCAACTCTCTCTGAAAGGCGCAATATGATCCGCAAAAGAACCTAGAGAACCACTAGACATGGCCAACATATCTCCTTATACTGGGGTCAGTTTTGGTGGGGTGGTTTGAAACACAAGGAGGTGATGCCGATGAGTAGTACCTTATGCAGCAGCTCATTAACCCATCTGGAGACCACTCCAGATTGAGGTAAGAGAGGGCCCGGACTTCCGGGCCCTCTTCTTTTTCTCCCGTTGCACGGCTCTGCGCCTCTTGCAGAGTAGATATATACTCTAGCCATAAAGACTCCTAAGGAGGACGCAGTTGCCCTACGAATTTGAAAGGTTCCTAACCGTACGCAGCGCTTCAGCTCCCGTTTTCTCCGCCGACGGCCAGCGTGTAGTCTTTCTCTGGGATGTCACCGGCGTCCCTCAGCTCTGGGCCATGGATATAGATGGAGGCTGGCCTGACCAGCTCACCGTCTACGCGGAAAGGGTGATGACCCTGTTCAACTCCCCAGTCTCGGATGAGACGGTCTTTGGCATGGACTCGGGAGGCGACGAACGCCAGCAGCTATACCTGCTCTCCGGCAACGGAGAGTCCATCAAAGCGCTGACTGCCAATCCCCAGGCGATTCATACGCCGGGAGGATGGACGCCGGACGGTACGTCGTTCGTCTATGCCTCCAACCGCCGACACCCCGCTCTCTTCGACATCTACGTGAATCGTCTGTCGGAGGGCGAAGTCCAGATGCTCCTGCAGCACGACGGCACCAACTTGGCGGGCGCCGTATCGCCGGACGGCGGTTCGCTGCTCATAAACCGCACCGTGATCAACCACTACAACGAGCTTTACGTCTTGCCCCTGGATACGGCGCGGGGAAGGCCCCGCCTTGTAACCAAGGGCGAGGGGCACAGCACGTACTCCTCACCGGTATGGTCCTCCGATGGCAAAGCGGTCTATCTATTGACGGACCAGGACAGCGAGTGGAAGAGTTTGGTCCGGCTTGACCTGGATACAAGAGAGCTCACCCACCTCCACTCTGAACAGTGGGACGTGGAGCTCATGGCCTACGCATCCAAGACGGAGCGCATCGCTTTCTCCGTCAATGCGGACGGATACTCGGAAGCCACCATACTTTCTTTGGAAGACGGCCGTTCCGAGCGGGTCACGGGTCTACCCAAGGGGCAGATTGTGGACATGACGTGGTCGCCGAATGGGGTAGACCTCGCCGTTACAGCCGTTGGCGCCACCGTCAACTCGGACGTCTGGTTGGTGAACGGGCAGACGGCGCAAGCCCGCCGTCTGACGCACAGTCCTAGGGCTGGCATAGCCCCCGAGTCGCTCACCGAGCCGGCCCTTGTCCACTATCCAACCTTCGACGGTCGTGACATACCGGCTTTCTTCTACCTGCCGTCCCATGCCGCTAAGGATGGGAACCTACCCGTTGTGATCTTTGTCCACGGCGGGCCGGAGAGCCAGTCCAGGCCGGTCTACAATCCCGTGGTGCAGTACCTGGCCTACAGAGGATACGGCGTGCTTGTGCCCAACGTCAGGGGCAGTACGGGCTACGGCATGACTTACGAGCACCTGGACGACGTGGAGAAGCGGATGGATGCGGTGAACGATTTGGACCACGCCGCTAAGTGGCTTGTTGACTCGGGCT
Source organism: Dehalococcoidia bacterium (assembly GCA_965220545.1). Lineage (GTDB taxonomy): Bacteria > Chloroflexota > Dehalococcoidia > Lucifugimonadales > QGNO01 > DAOUJH01. The sequence continues at coordinate 255,096 of CBDCQF010000010.1, read as the reverse complement.
ACTCCAGGCCTGAGCGCATAGCGGTTATGGGCGGCAGCTACGGCGGCTTCATGACCCTGGCCGCGATCACGGCCTATCCCGATTCATGGGGAGCCGCCGCCGAGCTGTACGGCATAGCCAACTTCCAGACCTTCCTGGCCAATACGGGCCCTTGGAGGCGCGTGCATCGCGCCGCGGAGTACGGCGACCCGGAGAAGGACGCCGACCTGCTCAAGCGCATTTCGCCCATACACTACGTGGACAGGATCAAGGCGCCGCTGATAGTGATTCACGGCGCCAACGACCCGCGTGTCCCCATAAGCGAGACGGAGCAGATGGTGGAGGCTATACAGCAGAGGGACGGCTCCGTGGAGTACCTGCGCTTTGAGGATGAAGGGCACGGTATCGTCAAGCAGCACAACCGCATAAAGACCTATACGGCAATAGCCGATTTTCTGGACAGGCACCTGGCGGACGCCGAGTAGCTATCTGAAGATATCGCGGTCGGGAGGGCGTATCAGCTCCTTGACCCCGCTCGTGGAAGCGGCGTACTCGTAGCCCCGCACTATCGCGGCCGGCACCATGTCCACTTTCCCCATGACCAGTTCCGCCGCCGCCGCCAACTCGTCGACCACGGCGATCGCTGTTACCTGAAGCTCGTATCCGTAGGGATCGGTCGAGCCTCTGTAGTCCTGCAGCGGCTCTATACCCGCCGACCCAATGGCTACGTTGATAATGCCGTCCCGCCAGGGCCTGCCCCAGGAGTCCGTGATCACCACCGCCGCGTCAAGGCCGGTAAGCTCCTTGATCTCGCCCGCTATCCGCGCCGCCGAGGCGTCGGGGTCTTTGGGGAGCAACGCCACCATGCTTTCCCCCGGTACGTTGGAGGCGTCCACGCCCCCGTTCACACAGTAGAACCCGTGAACCGTCTCCGTAATGAGGACGCCTCTGTCCATGCGGGAGACGCGGCGGCTCTCCATCAAGGCTACCTCTATCAGCCGGGCGTCTCTGTCGTACTGATCGGCCCACTGTTGGGCAAGGTGAGACGGTGCAATGGTATCCAGATCGACCAGCATACCCTCCGCCTTGGAAACCACCTTTTGCGTGATTACCAGCACGTCGTCCTGCTCTAGGGGTGTTTTCTGACCCTTGGCCGCCTCCACTATCAGGGATGCAAGCTCCATCCCAGGCGTGATCTCCGGCAAGCCGTCTATTCCAATAACGCGAAGCTCTCTAGCCACTTTGGTACCTCATTGATGCAGTGTCAGCCAATTATAGCGCGCATCGCGTGGTATACTCCGACTGCAATGGCCGACCGTAAAGGGCAAGACCGCATCATGCTTGAGGGGCTTACCTTCTACGGTTTTCACGGGGTGAGACCGGAGGAACGGAGCCTGGGCCAGCAGTTCCTCGTGGACTTGAGCGTCTACCTTGATCTCAGCAAGCCCGGCGAGTCCGACCGTCTAAGCGACACCATAAGCTACACCGACTTGTATCAGACGGTGAGAACCGTTGTCCAGGATGAAACGTATAACCTGTTAGAGGCGATAGCGCAAACGATTGCCACGAGGGTTCTTGCCTCCTTCCCGGTAGAGGCAGTCTGGACGCGGGTAACAAAGCTATCGCCTCCCATAGCGGGAGTTACTTCCAAGGGCGCCTCAGTGGAGATATATCGAGCCAAGAGCTAGCATGCGCTTTCTTTCGCTTCTCTTTTCATCCGGATTTGCTTTGCTGACTGCTCTTATTCTCGCTGCGTGCACTTCTCCCACAGCCACGCCAACGCCAACCGCTGCCCCCACCGTGGTGAACCTCTCCCTCCGTACCGTCCTCGCCTCCTCCGACCTGTCGGTTGGCAGCAACCGCGTGGTTTTCGCGCTTATCGATTCGAACAACGCGCCGGTGACGGCAAGCTCGGCTACGCTGTCTCTGGCTCGCGAACAGGATGCGAGAATCGTCCAAAAAGGAGAGGTAGAGGCCGGCTGGATCTCGTGGCCGGCCGGGCCGGGAGGGGTGTTCGCAGCGCAGATAGAGTTCGACCAGGACGGCCTATGGCTGGCGGAGGTCTCACCTAACGACGGCGCCGCGGAAGGCGAACTGGCGCGCCTGGTTATGCGCGTAGCTGAGGAGAGCAGCACGCCCGCATTGGGTTCCCAGGCTCCGGCCAGCCTGAACCGTACCGCTGCCAGCGTGGCCTCCTTGGAGGAGCTTACCTCGGACGTTGAGCCTGACCCTGCCCTTTACTCGATGACCATTGCTGAGGCTCTGCAATCCGGCAAGCCCCTCGTCGTTGCTTTTGCCACTCCCGCCTTCTGCACCTCCGCCACCTGCGGCCCGCAGGTGGATGTGATCAAAGAGTTGAAGGAGGCTTACCGGGAGCGGGCCAACTTCATCCACGTGGAGGTCTTCGACAACCCCCATGAGATGCGGGACGACTTTACTAAGGGAGTGGTCTCGCCCATCTTCGAAGAATGGGGTCTGCCTACCGAGCCGTGGGTCTTCGTAATCGATGCTCAAGGGCGGGTCTCCGCCAAGTTGGAAGGCTTCGCTTCTTACGAGGAGCTGGAGCAGGCGCTGCTACGCATCATCTAGGCGTCCTCTATAAACGCCGCTATCAGGGTGTCGTCACCCTTCCGGTAGCGTACCCTTACCGGTTCCGCCAGCATCATGTGCTCTCTAAAGTGCGATGTCGTGAAGCCTATGAATCCCTCCGTGGTGAAGGTGAACACTCTGCCATCTTCGTCCTCTATGGTGAACCGCTCCACCTCCACCGCGGACCGTCGCTCCACGCCGGTAACCAGGCCCTCCACTTCGGAAAGCCTATCTCCGCAGCTCAGCGAAAAGAGCAGCGTGATCACCAGAATGAAGAACACGTTGGTGGTCAAGTACCTTTGCTTCATCCACACAGGGGGACGCACAATTTCCATAGACTAGGCTATGGTACATTATGGCACGTTACAGCCCGGCTCAAGGAGCTATGACCATTGACAACACCTGCCCAGACCACTGATTCCGGCCCCGTTCGCGAGTCCGCGCGCATAACCAGCCTTGACCTGATACGCGGGGTTGCCGTGCTTGGCATATTGCTCATGAACGCCGTTAACTTCAGACTAGGCGATGCGCCTTACTTCAACCTCAGCGCAGGCGGCTCGGAGACGTGGCTGGATTGGGCAGTGGGCATATTCGGCGAAATCTTCGTCGACCAGAAGTTCATGGGGCTGTTTTCCCTGCTGTTCGGCGCGGGGATGATCCTGTTTATAGACCGCGCCAGCGGGAAGGGAAAGCGAGCGGTCCTGCTGAACCTGTGGCGGAACGGGCTGCTGCTGTTGATCGGGATCTTCCACTTCCTCTTGTGGGACGGCGACGTGCTGATGGCCTATGCGATATCGTCCGTATTCCTTATCGCCTTGCGAAAGCTGCCGAACCGGGCGCTTATCTCCCTTGGCGTCGCCGTGTTCGCGCTGTCCGTTGCTACCGGGTTGCTGGCGCAGTACATGGCCGACACGACCGATGTGTCGCTTGCCGGCCTCTGGACCGTGGGCGAGGTTTCAGACGAAGAGCTGATTGGGCTTCCTGTCCTCTCCGGCTTCTTCTTGCGGGCGTTGGGGATGATTCTCATCGGAGCGGGCTTGTATCGCATGGGCTTTATGAACGGCGGACTGCCTGTGAGGACGTATCGGCTGACCGCTATGGTGGGGCTTGCCGTCGGTTTGCCGCTTGCCGCTGGCGGGGTCATCGTCACCGCACTGAACGATTACTCCCGCGAGGTCGCCTTCATAGGACAGATTCCCAACACGATAGGCACCATTCCTTCCTCGCTGGGATACATGAGCCTCATCATTATCTGGAACAACCGCGCCGACAACCGGCTCAAGGGGCGTCTGCGCGCGGTGGGGAGGATGGCGCTGACCAACTACCTGTCGCAGACCGTGCTGGGCGTGCTTGTCTTGACAACCCTGCTGGGCGATGCCGACTACCTGAACCGGAGCGCCGTATTGGTATTCGTGTTGGCGGTGTGGGCGGTGCAGGTGTGGTGGTCGCAGGCGTGGCTGAGTCGCTTCCTCTTCGGACCGGCGGAGTGGCTCTGGCGAGTCGCTACGTATCGAAGCGGACAGCCGCTTCGCCGCCGCCCCGCGTAGGCCGCCCGGCTCCACCCGTCTCCCGGGCAAGGGTCTGGGTGATGGTCGGCTACTTGACATAAGTCGATTTTGGTATGTCGCAAAACGACATGTTAGGCGTGAGAAAGTGTGCAACGGCGGAGTTGTGTCGTGCCTGAGAAGCGAATTGTTTTAACATTATGTAAAGAACTGCAAGGCTAAAAGCGCCCCATTTTGTTGAAAATATGGGAAACGAATCAGATTCCGGGGCAAAGTTGAGGGTATGGATGCGGTCGTTTTGGCGGCCAAGGAGCGCGCCACGCCGACGGTATAGGGGCTGTTGGGTGCTTTTCGGTGAGTCCATGGGTTAAGGGTATCGGGCGCGGAGGGGTGTGGGGAAGGGGGAGATGTCAGGGGTGGGCGGGAAGAGCACGGCGCCTCTCTGTAGAATATACGTCTTTGCCAGTCAGTTTTAGTGAGATAATGACTAAGAAAACCAAAGAAGAACTACTAGTCGGTATAGATCGAGTATTCCCGGAACCGTATGAAATGGACATGATTTCCACTCCTGAACAGGTACTGTGGTATGTTAAGCAGTTACAGCAAATATATGGACATCCTGACCAGAGGATCAAGGAGATTCTCAAGGACTGGGCAATACAATCGTGGCATCTAATGGATGACTGTCTTAAAGCCACTTGGCGTGATGAATGGCCATATAAGCTTTGTCATTATCTTGCGACCATAAGCAAGCACTACGTAGAACCGAATAGACCTCCCAGTAAAGGCTTGTCCCTTGCATTTGAACGCCGCCCTGGGTTCGCTAGTCAATTCTCGAATGCTTATCAGCGGTCGGATTTTGTTATAGCAGACAATGATTCTGGTTGTAAGATTGACGGCGAAGAGCTCATGAAGGTGGTAGTGAATAAACTAGAGGAAGAGATTCTTGGGCAATCCGGCCCCCCCCAAATAGCGAGGGCCAGATTAGATCACAGAGCCCTCTTGCGTAGCTGCGCCATGAGATATGCCTGTTCTTGATCCCCTTTGACGCTGTTGCAGTGGCCGCAGAGCAGTTGAAGGGTTCTCTATGTGGTCGGTGCCACCTCTGGCCTTGGGCACGATATGGTCAACGGTGAAGTTCTTGAGCGGGAACAGGATTTCACATCCGGCGCAGATGCCCTCCTGAATCCCGTACAGGGTGAGCGGGCGGGTCTGCTTCCTCCGCTCATGGTGAGCTTGTCGAACCACATGAGCGGAGAGGGCTACCCTCCCATAACCATCCTGGTCTGTGTGTCCCCGACCAGCGAGCGGGGATCGACAGGCGGCAGCTTTGGCCGCTCCCCTTTGAGCAACATTTCCTCAACACTCAATGCCTGCATTACCGGATAGTCCACTCCATGCAATTCCACCCTGCCCTGTTCTGCGGCAAAGGTACGCAAATTGGAGGCGGGAGGGTAGAGGCTAACCATAAGGGACATAGGCGCATTGATGCCCCTGTTTCGCATAGCAGTTTGAGCGCCCAACAGCTTGTCCAAGTCCGGCCTGCCTATGGGCTTTTGGTGCATCTTGACCTGAATAGGTATCACCTCTTCCGCCGCTCCGTAGTATCGGGCATCTACTCCGCCATCGCCCGTTTTCTTTGAGTTGGGCACAGCGTTGAGCAAGCCCGCGACCTTGTCCTCGGCCCAGGCCCAGCCAGGCGTACCGTCCTCGGCGTCGTCGCGGCTTTGAAGCGCCCGCTTTTCAAACTCCTCCCAGTCGTATTCACTCCAATCCAAGCCATAGACCGCCGGCTTGACGGCCTCGCCTCTGGAGCGCAGCCGTTGCTCCATGACCCGTACGGCTATGGCGCTTATATCCACCCCCAGGTACTTGCGCCCCAGCTTAGCGGCGGCATCCGCAGCTGTGCCGCATCCACAGAAAGGGTCTAGCACAAGGTCTTCCTCATTGCTGGAAGCTAAGATAATGCGTTCCAAAAGGGCCAAGGGTTTCTGTGTCGGATAGCCGATATACTCGCCTCGCCCTTTGTTGTAGTTGGTGAATCCTATGGGGTTGAGTATGAGGCTCTGAGGGGGGTTCCCCTTATCGGCACTGGCGTATCTCTTCAAACCTGGCCAGAAGCCATCTGAATGGTGGATTAGACCTGCCTTGTCCAAAGCATCAAGCCTTTCATGTACTCCTTTGATGTCTCGGTAGCCCTGAATGAAATGCTCCTCTATATAGGATGCATATTCTCCGGTCTTAGGAACTGACCAATGTCGTCCTCTCTGCCCAATATCATAGCCCCGCCACGGCCTTCCCGATTGACCATTGCTGGCCCCTGCACCGGTGAGGTCTTGTGACCTATAGCGGCCAAGCTCGTCCTTGGCCGGGTATGCCTTTTGCAATTCCTTATCTGTTTTGAGTTCCGCTATCCTGTCGCCACGCCATACCATCTGCTCCCTGCTCTTAGCATAGAAGAAGATCGTATCGAGAACCCGTCCATATCGCTTAGCATCGTTGTGCGATGTTGCGCGCCGCCACGTCAAGGCATTCAGGAAATTCTCCCTCCCAAAGGTCGCGTCCAGGAGGATGCGGCATATATGGCTGGCAACATCATCGCAATGAAGATAGATGCTTCCTGTGGGTTTCAATACTCGGTGCATCTCGAATAGCCGCCGCCCCAAAAACACGGCGTAAGCGGCCATTTCGGACCTCACACCGTTTTGGAGGACTATCCCTGTGATTGATTGGCGCAACTGTCCAATTGGCAGTCGATCAAAGGCATTGTGAGTCTCTAATGTCCAACGCCAGATATCCCTTAGCTGGGCTCTAACGCTGCCCCTATCTCCGAAGACAGCAACGTAGTTCTGGTTGGAATTGAATGGAGGGTCGAGGTAGATGAGGTCTACGGACTCGCTGGGGAGTTCTCGGAGAACATCGATGTTGTCACTACAGACTAGGGCGTTGCCCGCAAGGTACTTGTCTGCGATGTCTGAGGCCGCAAAAAGAGACTGCAACAGGAACCCCCTTGAGGCTAGGATTAGGCTCTTGTCACAGAAGCACTACCCGTGCTGCGCCACAAGGGGGACGTGTTGTCCCATCCTGTAACAGGCACGGGTAGATTGCCCGTTAGGCTTCTGTGACGACTCTAGTCTACATGGGGGAGTGCCTTTGTCAACCTTGGGTGTGCAGGAGGTAATCTGCAATGACGGAAGGCTTGGGATTCTTCACTGCGTTCAGAATGACGGAAGGGGCGGTGCTACTTGCCTCGCTCAAATGGTTCGACAGGCTCACCATGAGCGGGTTTGGGTGCGCGGGAATGACGGGTGTGTTTTTGCAAGCCAAGGCCCGCTTTCGCCAGTGGCGGCGGCGGTAGTATGATGTGAACCAAGCGATTCCTATTCCTGAGAGAGCTTGATGACGGTTAAGAAGAAGCCAAGGACGATCCGAGATCTCCGCAAGAGCGGATACCAGGTCTTGCCAATCAGGGAGGAGCTGAGGCGCAACCTGGTGAAGAAGCTGCGCGACAAGGAGACTCTTTTCCCCGGCATAGTGGGATTCCAGGACACCGTGGTGCCCCAGATACAGAACGCCATCCTGGCCGGCCAGGACATTGTCCTGCTCGGAGAGCGCGGCCAGGCCAAGTCGCGCATCATCCGATCCCTGACCACTCTGCTGGATGACGAGATACCGGTCATAGCGGGATGCGAGATCAACGACAACCCGTTTGCCCCGGTGTGCCGCGCCTGCCGCGACAAGTGCCACGAGATGGGAGACGAAGTCGAGATAGCGTGGCTGCAGAGGGACGACCGCTACGGAGAAAAGCTGGCCACGCCGGATATCTCCATAGCCGACCTCATCGGCGAGGCGGACCCCATTCGCGTGGCCGAGGGCCGCTATCTATCGGACGAGCTTACCATCCACTACGGGCTTATTCCCCGCACCAACCGGGGGATATTCTCCATAAACGAGCTCCCGGACCTGGCGGAGCGCATACAGGTCGGCCTGTTCAACCTCATGGAGGAGCGGGACATACAGATCAAGGGCTATCGCATCCGGCTGCCGCTGGACATTTACATCGTTGCCACCGCAAATCCGGAGGACTACACCAACCGCGGCCGCATCATTACGCCTCTCAAAGACCGCTACGGCTCGCACATCCGCACCCACTACCCGCGAGCCATCGAGGAGGAGATGGACATAGTGGAGCAGGAGCGGGCAAACCTTGGAGAGATAGAGGAGATGGTCACCGTTCCGCAGTACATGAAGGAGATCATCGCGGAGGTCACCGCTCTGGCCAGACGCAGCCCGGACATCGACCAGCGTTCCGGGGTCAGCGTGCGCGTCTCCATCGCCAACTTCGAGACGGCGATGAGCAACTCGGCGCGGCGCGCCTTGCTGAACGGCGAAAAGTCGTCCGCCCCCCGCATCAGCGACCTCAGCTTCATCCTTCCCTCTTCCAGCGGCAAGATAGAGCTGGAGACCGTGGAGGAGGGAAGGGAGCCTAGAATCGTAGAAGATCTCATCAAGAAAGCCGTGCTCAACGTGTTCAGCCGTTACTTCAACGTCAGAGACCTGGAGCCGCTGATAATCGTGTTCGATGAGGGGGCGGTCATGGAAACGGGCAGCGAGATCCCGTCCAAAGAGTACGCCAAGGCCAGGAGAAGGCTGGACGGCCTCAGCGATGCGTTGCAACGGTTGGAGTCGGACGGTTCCCCGGAGCTGGTGGCGTCCGGCACGGAGTTCATACTGGAAGGACTGCACCTGAACCGCAGGCTCAACCGCGACAGGGTGGAGGGCCGGTTCCGCTACCGGGCGTAGGGTGGCGGAAGTAAGGCTACGAGGCACGAGGGAGGCTTATGAAGAAGGACATTACTGAGTTGTCGTCAGACGTTCAGGAGCAGATACGGGCGTTAGAAGCACTGCCCGACGACCAAATCGATACGACCGAAGCCTCCGAGATTCTCGATTGGGCCGATGCTAGACGCGGGGTCTTCTACCGGCCTGTGAAGCAGCTATGACCTTGTAGGAATAGCGTCTGCCGGGCGGACTTCTGAGAATTCAGCAATCATCTGCTAATATGTCGCCCGTGTAGTCCATATCAAAGGAGGCAACATGACAGACTCCCTTCCCAAACTGAAAGACGGCGCGCAGACCGTCTTCTTCAAATCCGGCGGCGAGTGGTGTTTCTTCCGTACCCCGTCGTCTTACACCACGTCTGGCTCGCCCTTGCCCTGCGTTATCCAGTGCCACGGCAACAGCGGCTACGTCCGCGACGGTGAGTACGCGATTTCCACTTCCGATACCCTGGACGATCAGGGAAACAGCATCTTCATCAGGACACTGGTCGACGCGGGGATCGCCGTGGGCGGTTCGCATGCCAGGGGCAGCGCTTGGGGCAGACCCGACGCGGCGGCTGCTTACGCCGCACTGTTCAAGTCGCTGATCGAGGATGCCAACGTTGACTCAGAGCGCATGGGGATGCTTGGCGGCGGCCTGGGAGGCTCCGCACTATGGAGCGCCGTCACCGGCCCTCTCCTCGGCAAGGTCCGCGCCGCCGCATTGCAGCAGGCCACGCTCAATTTCGACAGCGTCATCCGAGCGCACAAGTTCAAGGGAGACCTGCTGGAGGCCTGGGGCATTCCCAGGGAAGCGGACGATGACTTGGCCGTGGCCTCGCTTGCCGGTAACGATCCCGTGACCAGAACCCGCGTGCTGATATTGGAGAGAGGAGACGCGGCGGCGTCCCTCCTCCCTGAGGTAGGGTTCTTCCACGGCGACGAGGACGAGAACATGCTCTATGAAGGCAACCCCGTAGCTCTGGCCGCTGTTCTGGAAACATGCGGAGCCAAGCATACATTCTACACCTACAAGGGCGTGGGTCACGCCACTTACGCCATGGGCAAACCGGTTGCCGAAGACGTCAAAGAGTTCTTTAGCAAAGCCTTTGGCATAGCATAGGATCGCTTCATGGCGAGCCTTTTTGAGCGTCCGCGGCAAGGAAGAAGACCGTCATGGACAGGGCATTGTACGGCGGGGTATTGTATGATTGATACTGGTATTGGAGACTCGGAGGAGACGGCATGGCGCTGGAAGACAGAGTAGGTGAGCTGGAGAGCACCGTTGGCGCAATCGGAGGCGTGCTTGAGCAGATCACACAGGCGCTTCGCGGCATTTCGAATACACAGAATGAGCACTCTCGGCTGCTAGGTGAGCACTCTGTTGCTCTCCGCTCCATCATTGCCACGCAGAACGAGCACTCCCGGCTGCTCGTTGAACACTCTCGACTGCTTGGCGAGCACTCTGAGGCCATACGCTCCATCGTTGGCACGCTGAACGAGCACACTCGGATACTCCTTGAACACTCCGTTGACATTGAGTTCATCAAGAATATGCTCCAGAACCCTCCGGGCGAAGCAAACGCCTTAGAATAACCGCTACAGGGAGAATCTATGGTCACCGAACGCGATTTCATTGGATACGGAGCCAACCCGCCCCAAGTAGAGTGGCCCAACGGAGCCCGCATCGCGGTTTCAGTAGTGGTCAACTACGAAGAGGGCGCGGAATATTCGATTTTGGACGGCGACTCACAGAGCGAAAGCATGGGGGAGGTGCCGTCGCCGGTTACTCCGGGAGAACGCGACCTGGCCAACGAGTCCTTCTATGAATATGGAAGCAGGGCCGGTGTCTGGCGCATTCTCCGCATTTTCGACCAGCTCAACCTCAAAAGCACATTTTACGTGTGCGCCCTAGCCCTGGAGCGCAACCCTGATGTGGGCCCCGCCATCGTGGAAGGTGGACACGAGGTGATGGGGCACGGCTACCGGTGGGAGGAGTATTTCAAGATGGACCGTGACGCGGAGCGCGAAGCCATCCGCAAAGCGGTGGACTCCATCACCAAGACAACGGGTCAACGGCCCCTGGGCTGGTATACCCGTTACGGTCCCAGCGTCAACACCAGGGATCTGGTCGTGGAGGAGGGCGGCTTCCTGTATGACTGCAACTCGTATGCGGACGATCTGCCCTTCTACACCAGCGTCGACGGCAAGCCGTGGCTGGTCGTGCCCTATTCGCTGGAAGTGAACGACGTCAAGTACTGGCGCGGAGGCATGGCCAATCCCAACGATTTCTACGACGCCATGCGCAACACCTTTGATTTCCTCTACGAAGAGGGGGCAACGCACCCCAAGATGATGTCCATAGGGCTGCACTGCCGCATAGTGGGGAAGCCGGCGCGGGCTGCCGTCCTCAAGCGGTTCCTGGAGTACGCCACGTCGCTGCCTGACGTCTGGTTTGCCCGCAGGATAGACATCGCTCGCTGGTGGCTGGACAAATATCCGCCCCGGTCGTAGACGGGCTTGTGCATTTACCGCTCAAATGGTTCCCTTCGGCTATGCTTAGGGTAAACTATAAGCTCACCATTAGCGGGAAAGCGTCCGCATCGCCATTAAACAGGAGGAGCTATGGTCACGGAACGCGACTTCATTGGATACGGCCCAAATCCGCCTAGAGTCGAGTGGCCCAACGGGGCCCGCATCGCGGTTTCGGTGGTGGTCAACTACGAGGAGGGCTCCGAGTACTCCGTGCTGGACGGAGATCCCGAGGGAGAAGGGCCGTCCCTGGTCGAGCCCGGCCAGCGCGACCTCTATATGGAGTCTACCCATGAATACGGGAGCCGGGCCGGAGTATGGCGCGTCTTCGACATTCTGCGAGAGTACAACGTCAGAGCCACCTTCTTCGGCTGCGCGCTGGCGTTGGAACGCAACCCCTACGTTGGCCCCGAAATCATCAAGCGCGGCCACGATCTGGTGGGGCACGGCTACAGGTGGGAGACGTACTACCAGATGGACCGCGATACGGAAAGGGAGCTCATCCACAAGGCGGTGGAGTCGTTCATCAAGACCACCGGCCAGCGCCCTCTGGGCTGGTACACACGTGCAACCCCCAGCCTGAACACCCGCGAGCTGTTGATTGAAGAGGGCGGTTTCCTCTACGACTGCAACTCCTACGCCGACGACCTGCCTTTCTACACCAACGTCAATGAGAGGAAGTGGCTGGTCGTCCCCTACACGCTGGAGGTGAACGATTACCAGTTCTTCCAGGGACTCATCGCCCGTCCCAGCGACTTCTACGAGATAATGCGCAGCGCCTTCGACAGGCTCTACGAGGAAGGGGCCACCCATCCCAAGATGATGTCGATAGGTCTTCACTGCCGCATGGTGGGCCGCCCCGCCCGCGCCGTGGCGTTGCAGCGGTTCCTGGAATACGCCGCGTCCAAGCCGGACGTCTGGTTTGCAGGCCGTACGGACATAGCCAAGTGGTGGCTGGAAAAATACCCTTGAGTGGTTGGCCGTAGGGCGGCCTTGTCCGCTTGCCAGTCTCACCCCCATCTCAATCTTCCCCCATTAAAGGGGGAAGAGGTTTGCAAAACTACCCGTATGTCCGTATATCAGTCCTGGGCAGGGTGTGGTGTGCGGTCTGTTCGGATATAATGCCTCCGTTAGACACCGTCATCAAGGAGGGCTCTCATGACGATGACCATAGTTGGCTACGACCCCGTAACGGGTCAGTTTGGAGGAGCCGTTGCCACCAAGAACCCCGCCGTAGGCTCGCGCGTGCTGCGCGGCATGGGCGAGGTGGGCATGGTCGGCTTCAGCTCCAACGAGACCCAGCGCCGCCGCGGCATAGCCTTGCTTCAGCTGGGCTTACCCGCCCCTGTTGCCCTGGAAGCGCTGATCAAGGTCAGCAAAGGGCAGGGCCAGTACAGCCTGATTGACAGGACCGGCGTCTCTGCCGCCTATTCCTCGCCTTCCCTGGCTCCCTGGCACGGCAGCCGCAGCGGCAAGCACTACGCTTGCGGCGCCAACACCATGGTCGGGCCCGCGGTGGTGCAGGCTCTGGGAGATACCTTTGAGCAAACGGAAAACAGCGGCCTGCGCCTGGAAGAGCGACTCATCATGTGTTTGGAGGCGGCTCAGGCCACCGGCGGCGACAACAGGGGCAGGCAGTCCGCCGCCATCCAAGTCCACTGGAAGCGCATAGACGCCAACCCCTACCTGGACATCCGCATAGACGACCACCCCAACCCAATTCCGGAGCTGAAAGCCGTGACCAAGATCTACCGGCAGGCCTACCCGGAGTACTCCTCTCAGACCTGGCCTGAGCTTGACGCGGGCGGTCATCCGATACTCTACCCCGGAAGCTGGTAATACGTTGACATAGCCGCGTATGTCATTAAAATTGCCACTATCGGCCAGGAGGCGGCTGGGCCGTTGCTTACATTCCGATGGCATCCCTCTGAAGGAGCGTGAACCGTGCCTGTTGACAAAGAAATCTCCACCAGTGTTATCAATTCTCTTAGGTGGCGCAACATCGGCCCGCCCCGCGGCGGACGAGTGGTTGCCGTAGCCGGACATCCCACGCAGGACATGGTCTTCTACTTCGGCGCTTGTACTGGCGGCGTCTGGAAGACCAGCGACGGCGGAACGTACTGGGAAAACGTCTCGGACGGCTTCTTCAAGACCTCCGCCGTCGGCGCAATCGCTGTTGCGGAGTCGGACCCCAACGTCATCTACGCCGGTATGGGCGAAGCCTGCATCAGGGGCAACGTCTCCTACGGCGATGGCGTCTACAAGTCCACGGACGGAGGCGCTACCTGGGCCAACGTGGGACTGCAAGACACACGCCACATAGCCCGCGTCCGCGTCCACCCCAAGAACCCTGACCTTGTTTACGTAGCTGCGCTGGGTCACGCCTTCGGCTCCAACGAGGAACGCGGCGTCTTCCGCTCCACCGACGGCGGCAAGAACTGGGAGCGCGTGCTGTTCCGCAGTGAAAACACGGGCGCAATAGACCTCACTTTCGACCCGACCAACCCGCGCATACTCTTTGCCGCTGTGTGGCAGGCGCATCGCACGCCATGGAGCCTGAACAGCGGCGGGCCGGAGAGCGGCATCTTCCGCTCCACGGACGGCGGGGACACCTGGCAGGAGCTCAGCGGCAGGCCGGGCCTTCCCCAGGGGATCAAGGGGCGCATAGGCATCACCGCCTCCGCCGCCCGCGCCGGCCGTGTTTGGGTCACTATCGAGGCGGACCCGCCGGGGGTGTTCCTCTCCGACGACAACGGTGATACCTGGCAGCTGGTCAGCGACAGCCTGGATGTCCAGGCCCGTCCCTGGTACTACCAGCACATCTTCGCCGACCCGCAAGATGCGGAAACGGTGTGGATACTCAACTCCTCCGTCTGGAAGTCCACCGACGGCGGCCGCACCTACAGCCAGGTGAACACGCCGCACGGCGACAATCACGACCTGTGGATAGACCCTCGGAACCCCCAGCGCATGATTGAGGGCAACGACGGCGGGGCAACGGTCACCTTCAACGGCGGCGGCACATGGTCGACCATATACAATCAGCCCACCGCGCAGTTCTACCACGTGGACACGGACAACCGGTACCCCTACCGCGTCTACGGCACCCAGCAGGACAACTCCGCGATAAGCGTGCCCTCCCGCACCCACAAGGGCGTCATCCCCTGGGGCGATTGCTACACGACGGGCAGCTCCGAAAGCGGCTACATCGCCGTCCACCCGGACGACCCGGACATCGTCTTCTCAGGCGCAATAGGCAGCTCTCCCGGCGGCGGCGGCAACCTGCTCCGCTACGACCATAGTACAGGGCAGGTGCGCATCGTCACGGTTTGGCCGGAGTTCAACACGGGCTGGGGCGCAAAGCACATGAAGTACCGCTTCCAATGGACGTACCCCATCAAGTTTTCCCCACATGACTCCAACGTCCTCTACGTAACCGGAAACATGGTGTTCCGCTCCACCAACCAGGGCGATAGCTGGGAAGCCATAAGCCCAGACCTCACCCGCAATGATCCCTCCACGCTGGAGCCGTCCGGCGGCCCCATCACCAGGGACACCTCCGGCGCTGAGACCTACGCCACCATCTTCGCATTCGCGGAGTCGCCGGTGGAGAAGGGCCTCTTCTGGGCCGGCTCGGACGACGGACTGGTTCATATATCCCGTGACGGAGGCGAGAACTGGCGGGACGTTACGCCCAAAGACCTTGGCGAGTGGACTCTGATCAGCATGATAGAACCCTCTCCCCACGACCCCGCGGTGGCCTACCTGGCCGCCACGCGGTACAAGATGGACGACCCCAGCCCGATGCTGTTGAAGACCGCGGACTACGGATCGACCTGGACGTCCATAGCGGACGGCATCCGCGAGGGTGATTATCTGCGCTGCGTGCGAGAAGACCCGGTCAACCCCGGTCTTCTCTACGCGGGCACAGAGACCGGCGCCTACGTATCGTTCGATTCTGGAGCGGCCTGGCAGCCCCTTCAGTCGAACCTGCCCGCCGTCCCCGTCTACGACCTTGTCGTGAAGGAAGACGACCTGGTGGCCGCCACTCACGGCCGCTCATTCTGGATACTGGACGACGTTACCCGCCTGCGCCAGATAAGCCAGGAGATAGCGGACAAGAGAGCGTATCTCTTCAAGCCCCGTGATACTTACCGTCCCGCGGCGCCCTTTGGAGCCAGGCGCGGTTCGGCGGGAAAGAACTACATGCTCTCCCTGGGCGCTCCCATAGCCTACTACGAGACCAAGGACGAGATGGGGAACACTGTTCAGAAACTGCTTGACGCCGGTGAGAACCCGCCTTTTGGCGTCATCCTCACCTACTATCTGAAAGATGCTCCGGAGAGTGAAGCGACCCTGGCCTTCCACGACTCCAAGGGCGGTCTGATCAAGACCTTCTCCAGCTTGAAGCTTGCGGAACCGTCCCCATACCAGCCGGAGGACCCACGACTGCCCGCCAGCGCGGGCGGCAACTCCTTTGTCTGGGACATGCGTTATCCATACGCCCGCAAGGTTCCCGACGACAGGGCGCTGGACCCCGTGACCACCGGCCCCCTCGCCACGCCTGGGACGTACTCGGTTACCCTCACCGTGGACGGCGAGTCCCAAACTCAGAGCTTCCAGCTGCTCAAAGACCCTCGCGTAGCCGCCAGCCAGCAGGACTTCGACGAACAGCTTGCCGCCGCGCTGCAGGTGCGCGACAGGCTCTCGGAGGTCACCGACGCCGTCCTCGACCTGCGCAGCATCCGGGACCAGGCCCAAGAGTGGGCCAAGCGCGCCGAGGGTACTCCCGGCGCTGACACCGTGACCGAAGCCGCTGATGGCCTAAAGGAGAAGCTCACTGCCATAGAAAACGAGTTGGTGCAGACCACCTACGGGGGCGAGCGGGACCGCCTCCACATTCAGGTGAAGCTGAACCGCAAGCTCGCCGAGCTGATGAACGTGATTGCAGCCGCCGACTTCAAGCCGCCCAAGCAGATATACGATGTCTTCACGGACATCACAGGGCGCATAGAGCCTCATCTTCAGAGCTTGCAGCAGGTCAAGGACAAGGACCTGGAGGAGTTCATCAATCTGCTCCACGAGATAGAGGTGCCGCCGATAGCGCCGTAGTACGCGCTCATGCCACTCCCGCCCCGCCTGGATTCCCGTGTCAAGCACGAGAATGACGGGAGAGGGGGCGGGTAGTGTGGGTGCGACAGATGAGATTCGTTGATCGACGGGTGGAGATGAATAGCTCAAGAGGATTCCTGTCCGGCCTAGTACCTCTAGTTACCGCGGTTGTGGTAACTGCGGTGGTAGTCTTCGGGACCTGTTTTATGGTCTGGTACCACTTAGGTGGGGCTGCTTGGCGCAGCGGAGTAAGTGTGATTGACGCAACGTTGGTTTCTCCACAGGAGCTTGACCTCCTTGTCTCTTCCTGCTTTGGGGCCCCGCAAGTTTTGCTGTGGGAGACGGACGACGAGGTAAAGGTCAAGGTGGTCGCCTTCTCCACGCTCAGAGGTCGCTTTCTCTGTGGAGAAGTCGTTACAGTCTACCTGCAAGAGCCACTACGAGATCGGATCGTCGTTGACAAGCACAACGGGCAGGTCGTGACCGTCTGGGCCGCCGATGCTCGGTGAGTGCGTTGCGCACGACAGACCGAGGAATCCCCAGCCCCTGCCTGGATAAGCCACCGGAGCATGCTCCGCTCACCCTGTGCTTTCACACCAACCGTCTGAGAATCTGTAATAAAATGACCACACTGATGCGGCTCAGTGGATTATCCAAACTTCTTAAAGCAAAGCCGGTATGGCGGAGAAACTCACTCGTGGACCTGGAAAAGGAAAAGAGACGGCTCCTGGAGCTGATCTACAGCGAGGTCATCGACCGCAGAGTTGTCGACGCCATGGCAAGGGCGCCCAGAGAGGCATTTGTGCCCCCGGCCAGCAGACACCTTGCCTATGAAGACATCCCGCTGCCCATAGGCCAGGGGCAGACGATATCTCAACCGATGATTGTGGCCATGATGGTTTCACTGCTCAACATCCAGCCCGGCGACAGAGTTCTGGAGGTCGGCACCGGATCGGGATATCAGGCGGCGGTGCTCTCTCTTCTCGCCAGAGAGGTGATTACCACGGAACGGTTCAAGGGCCTTGCCGATAGCGCAAGGGAGCGCCTGCGGTCTCTGGGCTATCACAACGTCGCGGTGCATCAGGCGGGCGATGTCCTGGGGAGGAGCGAGGATTCCCCGTTCCACGCCATAGTAGTAGCAGCGGCGGCACCCCGGCTGCCGAGGGCGCTGCTCGAGCAGTTGAGCGAAGGCGGCCGTCTGGTTATACCGGTGGGATCACGGAGCCAGCAGGACCTTCTGCTCGTCACGAAATCGCACGACGGCTATTCCGTGAAGAATCACGGGTCGTGTCGATTCGTCCCGCTGGTGGGGGCCGGAGCTTGGACCGAACACGAGGCCGGGGATAAGAGGTTCGAAGAGTGAGTACGCGGAATCTGCCGCCGGGTTACGTCGAGGTAGACGCATGGACTCCCAGCAGGTTGTCCGGTAGAGATTGGGTTGTCCTGTTCGTCGCCTTTGTGATTCTGGCGTACGTCTCTCTTCAGCTCATGGTCCTGTCCCAACTGGTGTTTTCCGGCGTGGACAGCTTCACCATATTGCAGGGGACTTTCATTGCCGGGCTTGTCATAGGGACAGTGGCTGGGGTAACGCTACATGAACTGGCCCACGCCATCGCCTTCCTGGCGTTCGGCGGGCGTCCGCGCTTCGGATTCAAGCCCTGGACCAGGTTCGGCCCGGTCTTCTGGGTGGGCGCTCCCGGCTGCTACCTGAGCAGGTCGAAATTCACAGTAGCCGCGCTTGCACCGCCGGTGCTGTTGACGGCGTTGCTGCCGCCTGTTCTGCTTCTCGCGCCCGTGGGCGGCATCGTCCACGCCGCAGCGCTGTGGGCCTTCTTTCTGGGGGTTACTGGGTCGGTGGGCGACGTTGTAATCCTGAGTAAGGTGATGCGGTATACCTCTGGGGCGCTCTTCGAGGATAACGGCGATGGCTTCACGGTATACTCAGACCAAAATGATACAATGCTTCACGAGGCCAACCCTCCACAACAATGACTACAGCCACAATAGAGACCAGATACGAAGCCGTAATTGGGCTAGAGGTGCACGTTCAGCTCCTCACCAAGAGCAAGATGTTCTGCGCCTGCCGCGCCGGTTACCAGGGCGCTGAGCCCAACTCTGAGGTGTGCCCAGTTTGCCTGGGCATGCCCGGCGTCCTCCCCGTGATAAACAAGCGCGCCGTGGAGTTCGTCATGATGACCGGCCTGGCGCTGAACTGCGACATCGCGGAGGAGACCAAGTTCGATAGAAAGAACTACCCATATCCCGACTTGATGAAGGGATACCAGATTTCCCAGTACGACCAACCGATAGCCAGCGGCGGGTGGATGTCCATCCCAGTGGACGGCGGCGAGAAGGAAGTGCGCATCAACCGCGTCCACCTGGAAGAAGACGTGGCCAAGCTGTTCCACCGCACCGGCGAAACGGGAGAGGCCTACAGCCTGCTGGACGTGAACCGCGCCGGAGTGCCCCTCATGGAGATAGTCGGCGAACCGGATCTGCGCTCGCCGGAGGAGGCCCGGCAGTACCTGGTAAAGCTGCGCACCATCCTGCGTTACCTCGGCGTGTCCACCGCCAATATGGAGGAGGGCAGCTTCCGCTGCGACGCCAACATCAGCATCCGCCCCCAGGGCAGCGCCGAGTTTGGCGCCAAGGTAGAGGTGAAGAACATGAACAGCTTTCGTTCCGTGTTCCGCGCCCTGCAGCATGAATGGGAACGACAGGCCGTGGTCTTGGAAGAGGGTGGCCAGATTGAACAGGAGACGCGCGGCTGGCTGGAAGACAGAGGGGTGACTGCGTCGCAGCGCTCCAAGGAGCACGCCCATGATTACCGCTACTTCCCAGAGCCTGACCTGGCGCCTTTGAAGATCAGCCGTCAGTGGGTTGACGAGGTACGGGCAAACATGCCCGAACTGCCGGATGCCAGGCTTCGTCGCTACGTCGACGAGCTGGGGCTGAGCGAGTACAAGGCAGGTCAGCTCACCCTGGGCACAAGCGCCGCCAGCAACTATTTCGACTCCGTGATGAGCTATGCAAGCGATATGAGTGGAACGGGCAGGCGCAAGCGGGCCGACGTCTTGTGCAACCTTGTATTGGGCGATGTCACGCGGTTGTTCAACAGCATCGGCGAGGAGGTGAGCGGCGATAGGATAGATGCCAGGCACCTCTTTGAAGTCGCGGCTATGCTGGAGGAGGGTAAACTGAGCACCAACATGGCCTCAGAGGTGCTCGACGCCTTATTCGAGTCGCCCGAGAAATCCCCGGCGGATATCGTGAAGGAGAGGGGCCTGGAACAAATCTCCGATTCCTCCGCCATACAGGCCGCGGCAGACCAAGCCATCGACGACAATCCCAAGGCGGTCCAGGACTACATGAGCGGCAAAGAGACGGCGGTCAAGTTCCTGGTGGGCCAGGTGATGAAGGCAACCAGGGGCCAGGCAAACCCGGCGCTGGCCAACCAGGTTCTGCAGCAGAAGCTGGAGAGCTTGAAGGAAGGGTGACGTTTGAGGTCGGCTTGACACCTGAAGCGTCCCTGATAGAGTTATGAAGAGGTAACAAGAACAAATGCAGACTTATGTAAGCATTGCAGCAATAATTCTCTCCATTGTCCTCATAGTAGTTGTGCTGGCACAGGTCAGGGGCGGCGGCACCGGCCTGTTTGGCGCAGCCGAGGGCACGTTTCGCACCCGCCGCGGCGTAGAGCAGACCCTGTTCCGTTTCACCATTGTGCTTGGAGTTCTTTTCGTCGTGCTGTCGCTCGTTGGCGTCTGGAGGCCCTGGGAACGGTTCTAGGGAGCCATGCCCGGCCCGGTAATCACCCTGCTCAGCGACTTTGGCCTGTCCGATTCTTACGTCGGGGCCATGAAGGGGGTGATCTCCACCATCTGCCCTGGGGCCAGCATAGTAGACATAACCCACGAGGCGCCGCCCCAGGACTTGCTGCAAGGGGCGTTCCTCCTGAGCACCGCCTGGCGCTTCTTCCCCTCCGGTACCGTGCACGTATCGGTAGTAGACCCCGGTGTTGGAACCGAGCGCAAGCCTCTGCTGGTGCAGGCCAGTGACCACTTCTTCATAGCGCCTGACAACGGCATCCTAAGCCTGGTTTTGCCCGGCGAGGACGACGGAGCCGCTCCCTTCCAGGCCTATCAGGCAGCCGTTCCACAGGGAGTCGAAGCGTTTGCTTTGACCGATTCCGCGTACTGGCTGCATCCCGTGAGCAACACCTTCCACGGACGCGACATCTTTGCCCCCGTGGCGGCCAATCTACTGCTTGGCGCTGCACCCGGCGATATGGGAGAGCGCGTGGAGGAGATGGTCAGGCTGGCAGTGCCAAAACCGCTATGGCAGGACGGCTTACTAACCGGCTACGTACTGCAAGTGGACAGGTTCGGCAACATAGTGACCAATATCGTGATGCAGGATTTTGCGGAGATGTCGGGTGGAATTGAAGTAGAGGTTGGGAAGAGGAAGATAAGTCGCTTCTCGAACACCTACGGCGACACTAACGAGCTGACGGCTCTCATAGGCGGGCAGGGGTACTTGGAAGTAGCGCTGCCCAACGGAAACGCAGCGCTTGAACTGGGAGTACGGGTTCAGGATAGGGTAGTGGTGCGAGGGCTCAGCCCTTCACCACTTTGACGGCGTCTCCCGGTCTCAGCGCGCCGGTTTCTACGACCGTGGCGGTTACGCCCCTTCGCCCCAGGAATGCTTTGATGATCTCCTTGTGATGCACGTTGAGCGTGGCGCAGGGGGCGTTCTGGCTGGTAACTCGTACCACGACTTTCTCCCCCAGTTCCAGGATATCGCCGTCCTTCAGGTTGGACAGATCGCCGAGGCCGCTGACCTGTACGTTCTCCCCGATGGAACCGGGGCCCAGCTCCACCTGCAGCTGGTCGTTCACCGCTTCCAGCGCTTCCTGGGCCACTATTGTAAGGTGGCGCGTATTCGGCTCAGGGTCGCCGGACTTCTTGTGCTTGTTTATGGGGCCTGAGTGGAAGTCGCCCTCCACGCCGTGGGTTCCAATCGCTATCTCAGGCTGCGGATACTTGGGCACGCCGCTTTCCGGCCTGAGACATACGGCTACTACTGTTCCCTGCTCCAACGTTTGATGCATTATGCTTACCCCCCATTATCAAGAAAGGGTTCAGAGCCCCAGTTTACCAGGATTCATCAGGTTGTGAGGATCAAGAGCGCGCTTGATGCGCCTTACGGTGTCCAGCCTGTTCCCCCATTCCTCCTGCACAAGGTGGGAGAGCTTCAGCCCGACGCCGTGGCAATACTCCATGGAGCCGCCCATCTCTTGCGCCAATCGGAGCACCTCGTCCACCGTTTCCACGAAACTGTCCTGCCGCTGGTTGCCCTCCACACGCGCGCCGGTCATGATGAATGAGAACAGTCCGGGGTCGGTCCAAACGGAGTACTCCCTAACCGCAACGTTGTTTCGGCTGCTGATGGCTTCCACTCTCCGGCGGAACTCCAGAACGGAGGAAACGGGAAGGGCCAGGTGCAGATAGTCCCAGTGACCCCTGTCGGCCCACCACCTCAACCACCGTTCCCGGGGTGATAGGGGAAGCACCTCTCGCTTGTAAGCCTCCCCGCTGTGGTGTCGTGATTTCCAGTACTCCATTGTCTCATCCGGCCCGATGTCACTGCCTCCGTGCTCCTTGCAGATGCGCAGCGCACGCGTCTCCTGAGCATCCACCTCCTCTTTGTACCCTTCGAAGACCAGGTACAAAAGGACGCTGTCTTCCGGCTCTTCGGTGAGATCAGTTAGAGCGGGGCGCAGGCCGATGGAGAACATCTCCGCCACGGCGTGAAACCCATCGTCGAATGTTTTGAATGAGACCGTGGCGAAGCGACGGTCTTCGGGTATTGGGAAGACGCGCAGAGCCGCCGCCGTGATTATGCCCAGGGTCCCTTCCGACCCGATGAAGAGCGTGTTCAGGTCCGGCCCCGACGCCGGTTTGGCCACTGCCTTGGTGGTCATCACGTCGCCTGTGGGCAGTACGACTTCCAAAGCGGCCACCTGTGCCCCCATCGACCCGTAACGTGCGGCAAGATAACCGACGCCGTCGGTGGAGATGGCTCCTCCCACGGTCGCTATGGCCTTGCTGTAGGGGTCGTGTCCAAGCATGAGGCCGTGATCTGCCAGCACGGCGTCCAGGTCCTCCAGGACCACGCCGGCTTCAGCCCAGGCTATCCTGTCCTCTTCCGAGACACTGCGCACCTTGTTCATGCGCTGCATGTCTATGACAATGGCCTCTTCCGGAGGTACGGCTCCGCCCATCACTCCGGTGCCGCCTCCGTAGGGAACTAGAGGCGTTTCGTAACGGTTTGCTACCCGCACTATTTCGGACACTTCATCCGTGGATTGGGGGAAGACCACCGCCAGCGGCGCGCTCCATGCGGAAGCTTCCGTGTGGTAAGCCCGCGAGGGGTTCAACGCATCGGCGGAGTGGAAGTCAACGGTCTGTTGATCGGTGAATACCGACTGGCTGCCAAGAGAGCGACGTAAACAGTTCACTGCATCGTGAGACATGTGCTCATTCTATCAGGCAGGGGTAAGATTGCGATGGTGCTGTGTGCAGAAAGCGCGGCTTATCAGGAGTCGGGCTAGCGCACCCGCCACTGGGTGCCTTCCGCCGAATCTTCCAGAGACACCCCCAGCGCGGTCAGTCCGTCCCTTATCGAGTCGGCCAGGGCAAACTGCTTGGCCTCCCTTAGCTGGGTGCGCACCTCCACCAGCATATCTATGAACGGATGCGCCGCCACGTCGTCCTTGGCTTCGGGGGCGGCAAGCGTGAGACCAAGGAGTTCTCCAAGCCCGCGCAAGAGCTGTTGCGCTTCAACCACGCTCTTGCCTTCGTCGCGCCCCCGGTTGATCTCTCTGCATAGGTCGAATAGGACCGCAATGGCCCTGGGAGTGTTGAGGTCGTCGTCCATGGCTTCTTCAAAGCGCTGCTTGTAGGTGGATGCGTCCAGCGGCTGTCCACTCTCGGACGAGGGTTGGAGGGCGGCGCGCAAACGCTCCGCAGCGCGCTCTTGCGCTAGGACGTTCTCGTCGCTGTAGGTTAGGGGGCTCCGGTAGTGGGAATTAAGGAAGAAGAGGCGCAAGGCATCCGTGGAAAAACGGTCTAGGGCTTCGCTCATGGTGATGAAGTTCCCCAGAGATTTGCTCATCTTGTCCTCGCCCATCCTTACCATGCCGTTGTGAACCCAGAACCGCGCCAGTGGCTTGCCATCGTTGTAGGACTCGGTTTGGGCTATCTCGTTTTCGTGGTGGGGAAAGACCAGGTCCCGGCCTCCGCCGTGTATGTCGATGGTCTCTCCAAGATAGGCAAGCGACATGGCGCTGCACTCTATGTGCCAGCCCGGTCTCCCTTTACCCCAAGGGCTCTGCCATGACGGCTCGCCGGGTTTCTCAGCTTTCCATAGCGCAAAGTCCATGGGGTCTTCCTTAAGCTCCCCGATTTCGATTCTGGCGCCGGCCCTCATGGTGTCCACGTTGCGGTGGCTGAGTTTGCCGTACTCCTTGTTCATTCTGACCCGGTAATAGACGTCGCCGTTTGACTCGTATGCCATGCCTTTCTCTATGAGGCCGCTGATCATCTCTTGGATTCCGTCTATCTCCTCCGTGGCCCTGGGGTAGACGTGTGCGCGCTGAACGTTGAGGGCGTCCATCTCTTCAAGGTAGGCCGCAATGTTGCGCTCCGCCAGCTCCTGAACGGATATGCCCATCTCGGCGGCGCCCGCTATCATCTTGTCGTCTATGTCGGTGAAGTTCTCTACGTGCTTGACCTGGTGTCCTCTGTACTCCAGGTAGCGGCGCAAGACATCGAAGACGACGGCTCTCATGGCATGCCCAATGTGGCTGGATGCGTACGGCGTGACGCCGCAAACGTACATCTTTATTGCCCCGTCGGAGGGCGTCAGTTCTCTCTTCTGTTCGGCAAGGGAATCGTACAGGTTCATGATTCTCGCTCGATGGTGGCCACGCTGTAGCAGGCGATGCCCTGGCTGTCTCCGGTAAACCCCAGGCCGTCCGTGGTAGTGGCCTTCACACTTACTCTATTTGGCTCCACTCCCAAAGAGGCGGCAATGGACTGCCTCATGGACTGGAAGTAAGGCGCCAGCTTGGGACTTTGAGCCACGATTGTAGCATCCACGTTTAAGACACGCCAACCGTCCTCTTTGAGGATGTCGTTTGCCGTGGACAGCATCTCCAGGCTGCTTATGCCTTCGTAGCGCGGGTCATCCGACGGGAAGTGCTGGCCGATGTCTCCAAGGGCTGCCGCGCCAAGCAGAGCGTCTATGATGGCGTGGAGCAGTACGTCTCCGTCGCTGTGCCCGGCCAACCCCATGCTGCTGGGAATCCCGACTCCGCCCAGAACGAGCGGGCGCTGTGGAACCAGGCGGTGAGCGTCATAGCCTATGCCGATCCTCAAACTTCCACGTCCTGCCGTTGTTTCAAAAGGGCCTCGACTATTGCCGCGTCCTCCCTGGTGGTGACCTTTATGTTGGAGTAGGAGCCGAAGTAGAGATGCACCGGATACCCGGCCTGCTCCATGAGCGCCGCCTCGTCGGTTACGGTGTCGGTGACCTGGTTGAACGCGTCGCGCAGTCTCTGCAGGGGGAAGATCTGGGGCGTCTGAGCGGCCCATAACTTACTGCGGTCAAGGGTGGTCTCCACCTGACCGTCGCAGCCCCGTACTTTGATGGTGTCCGTTACCGGCACGGCGGCTACGGCGGACCCCCACCGAATTGCCTCGTCTATGCCTTGCTCTAAGAGGTCCGGCCCAATGCAGGGGCGTGCGCCGTCATGCACTACCGCCCACTCCTGGTCGCCCAGGCACTCGACGCCGTTGCGCACCGAATCCTGCCGCCGCTCGCCTCCGCCTTGGATGCTTCGCACCTTGTGGAAGCCGTGCGCTTCAACAAGCGCCTTGCCCGATTCGATAGAGGAGGGACGGAGCACCAGCACAACGCTTTCTATAGACGGAGCGGCTTCGAATGCAGCCAGGGAGTAGGCGAGCAAGGGCAGGCCTAGAATATCCATGAAGGTCTTGTCTACGCCGTCCATTCTCGTGCTTTGCCCGGCGGCTACAATCACGGCGCCCGCCCGGCGCGGCAAGACGTTGTTGGCCTCAGGGCTGTTTTCTTCTCCCGGCATGCCTAGCGAGCTCTGGGTTGGGCAAAGATGAGGCGGCCGGCCGCCGTCTGCAGCACTCGCGTCACGGAGACCTCTACGGTGCTGTCCAAGAAGCCTCTACCTCCTTCCACCACTACCATTGTGCCGTCGTCCAGGAAGCCAACTCCCTGCCCGGACTCTTTGCCTTGCTGGATCACGTGTACGGCCATTTCCTCTCCCGGCAGCACCACCGATTTGAGGGCGTTGGCCAACTCGTTGACGTTGAGAACACTCACCCCCTGAATTTCGGCGACGCGGTTCAGATTGAAGTCGGTGGTTACAATGGGGGCGTTCAAGCTTTCCGCAAGCATGACCAGCTTTGCATCGACCTCCAAACCGTTCCAGTGGTCGACGTCCAGCACCTCCACCGGCGTGGTGGACTCCTTGCGCAGCTTGTTGAGCATCTCCAAGCCACGCCGTCCTCTGTTTCTACGCAGGGAGTCGCTGGAGTCGGCAATGTGCCGCAGTTCGTCGAGGACAAACCGGGGTATCACCAGCGCTCCGTTGATGAAGCCGCTCTCGGAGATGTCCGCGATGCGCCCATCTATGATGGCGCTGGTGTCCAGCACTATCTTGCCATTGGAGGACGCGGAATGGGCCTGAGAGTTGGCGGTTTGGGGGAAGAACGCGAGGAGGTCGCGCTCCCTGCTCACCGCAATGGCCGCGCCTGCCGTGGCGAATAAGAGGTTGAGGACAATGGGCAGCCACACGCCCGGCCAGCCGGGTATTCGTGCGAAGGGCAGGGAGATCAATATGGCAATGACCAGTCCGGCGACGAGTCCCAGTGACGCCGCGGCTAACCTTGCCGTGGAGATGTTCCGGGATGCGTTGACCGTGCTTTGTATGAATGCTTTGGATACGTAGGGGGTGGCAACAGCGCCAACGACGACTCCAATCAGCGTGCCAACGAGACCCAGGGGAACGTCGCTGGCAACGTCAACGGTGTCGCCGACAGCGAGGCCAAGCGGCCACCCCCCCAATCCCAATAGGATAGCTCCAATGAGGCGAGGGAATAGCTTGGAAATAGACAAATGATTACTCCTCTACCACCCCTTCTCTCCCAGCGACAAGATTTGATGATTCCGCCGGGCAATGATGGGGGGGATGTCTCCGGCAAGCCGTTCGCCAAAACCGCCCGCAGGCTGCGGGACAAAGTCAAATAATAACTATGCCAAAGTGTAGCAAAGGCGCGTTTACCCTGTCAAAAACGGCGTGACCCTTTCTCAAGAAGCCGGATCTGGGATTCCCAGGAGGTCTATTCCAAGAGCGCAACCGTAAGCTATGATGATCGCTCGTATCGTCTTTCCCACCGTGGCGGCGGCGAGGAACTGCCAGGCAGGCATGCGCAGCGCGCCCGCCGCCAGTCCCGCGAAGTCGAAGATGGGGTTTGGTATCATCCCCAGGAAGAGTATGGCTACCCAGCCTCGTCTTGCTACCCAGCTATTGATCCTTTGATAGTACGGGCCCTTTTGGAAAAAGCCCTGCCCGCCATAACCGGCGATGTAGCCCGTCATCTCTCCCAACGCCTGGCCGGTTCCGCCTAGTATTCCCACCAGAAGCGGGTTGAGGATGGTTCCCCCCGTACAGACCACCGCAAAGGCCGGCACGGGAACGATTAACGTGGCGTTGCCGAACAGAGAGATGAGGAAAACGGCGGGATACCCCAGAGATTCGACGCCCGGTATGTGGTCGCTGAGGAGAAACGCCGCTATGATTATGGCGACGCTGAGCGCCAGCATCAGGACGCTCACCCAAGGCCCCGCGACAGAGGACAATCGCATCCATACCGGGCGCGTTTTTTCCGGTTCAGGAGTCACTTAGGACGGACTCCCTTTCAGGGCTGTAGACGCGTTCTAGAAAAGCGAGGATGGCCTCATTGAACGCCTCCGACTGCTCCATGTGCGGCCAGTGACCGCAATCTTGGAATACACGCACCTCCATGGCGGGATACCGTCCGGCTGCGTGGTGCGCATGTTTGACCGGGATTATCTTGTCCTGTCTGCCCCAAACCAGGAGGATGGGCACCGGCAGGTTCAGCAGGTCACGGTCAAGGATGACCAGCGACTTCCGCAGGCCGCGGAAGGTGACGTTGCGGCGTATCACGCCAAGCTCGGTACGGCGCGCTTCGGGGATGGAGCGGACTCTTATCAGCTCCTGGTAGGCCTCCAGGGGTAGGGCACTCTTGTCATGGAATATGCGCTGCACAAATCTCGTCTTGCTCTTGCCGTCCAGCTTGTGGAGGGGTTTCCCTATCAAGGGGAGAGATGCCAGGCGGATGGGCAGCCCCAGCTCGCGGCCAAGGCCCACTGGCGAAATCAAGACCATGGCCTTGAACCTCTCAGGTTGCTTCAGTACCGACGCCGCTGCAACCATTCCCCCAGCCGAGTTGCCGATTAGCGTGACCTTTCCATCCAAGCCAAGGGCGTCCAGGAACTCTGGGAGGAATTCTACGCCCACGTCGAGGCCGTAGGGGATATCCGGCTTGGCCGTATCGCCGTGGCCGGGGAGGTCCGGTGCGTAGACCGTGTACCTGGACGCGAACGCGGAGAAGTTATTGTGCCAGGTAGCCACGGAGACTCCCAGTCCGTGGAGCAGCACCAAGGGCGGACCCTGGCCGACCTTGACGTAGTGTACGCTGCCAGTGTTCCCCAGGTTAATGTACTGATGGCTTAGACCGGATTCCATTCGCCAGACCTTCCACCTCCAAGTAAAGCCTGTTTAAAATCCGTGCTCTTCCAAAGTGGAGTCGAGTTGGGCTTTCTCTTCCGGCGTTAGATGCCAGTCGGCGGCTTTGGCATTGGCGGTGACCTGTTCCGGCTTGGTAGCGCCGGAGATTACGCTGCTCACCGCCGGATTTGCCAGAAGCCAGGCAATGGCTAGCTCCACCATTGTCCGCCCACGCTCGGCGGCGAACTCTTCCAGCGTCTCCAGGAGATCGAAGTTGCGGTCGGTGAGTGTTTCTTCTGCCCGCTGTGGATTGCCCGCCAGGCGCGTGCCTTCTGGCGCCTGCTGGTTCCGCTTGTACTTGCCGGTAAGGAAGCCGCTGGCCAGAGGGAAGTAGGGGAGGATTCCCATTCCCAGCTTTGCCGCCGTGGGCCCCTCCTCCTTCTCCACCGCTCGTTTTATCATGCTGTATTCCGGCTGTGAGCTGACGAAAGGCTCCAGGTTCAGAGCGTTTGTTACCGCCGCGGCTTCCATCATCTGCCAGGCCGTGTAGTTAGAGCAACCTATGTAACGCACCTTGCCCTGGCGCACGAGGTCGTCCAGGGTGCGCATGGTCTCTTCCGCCGAAGTGTTCGGGTCGTAGCGGTGAATCTGGTACAGGTCTATGTAGTCGGTCTGCAGCTTGCGCAGGCTGGTCTCCACCTCTTGCATGAGGTGCTTGCGTGAGGTCCCGCTCTGGTTGGGGCCGTCTCCGACGCTCATGCCTGCCTTGGTGGCGAGCAGCACCTGGTGGCGCTTACCCTTGAGGGCTTTGCCCATGTACTCTTCCGAAAGGCCGCCGCCGTACATGTTGGCGGTATCAAAGAGGATGACGTCTTCTTCTATGCACTGGTTGATGACGCGCTCCGTGGCCTCGGCGTCGATTCTTCCACCAAAGTTGTTGCAGCCCAAACCCACTACGGAGACCTTGAGACCTGAATTTCCTAGCTGGCGATATTCCATATCTACTCCTTGAAAAGGTTCACTGCTTCGTGGACGGCCAATCTATCATCGGTTGACTTGACGGGCAACTGCGCTAAGAGTCCAGGAAGTGACGCTGCACGTCG
This sequence comes from Dehalococcoidia bacterium, assembly GCA_965220545.1. Lineage (GTDB taxonomy): Bacteria > Chloroflexota > Dehalococcoidia > Lucifugimonadales > QGNO01 > DAOUJH01. The sequence continues at coordinate 225,605 of CBDCQF010000010.1, read as the reverse complement.
GTTGTGGGGAAGATGGCAATGAATCTGGCAGGCTTGTCGCTCTTGTTGACCAGGGAGTGCTTGGAGTCGCTGGGCGCCAGTATGGTGTCGCCCGGGCCTACCTGCTCCACGTGGTCGTCTACTATGGCTTCGAGAGTCCCCTCCACAACGATCATAGCCTCCTCGTGACCCGGGTGAATGTGTAGAGGTATCTCTCCTCCCGGCGGTACGTCCAGCTGAAATACGGTTAGCGAATCTGCTCCCAAGTCTCCGTTGACCATGGTCTGCCGCTTGTTGCCTGAAAGCTCGTCCGAGGGTATGTCTCCCGAATGGATGATGGGCATCTTTGCCTCCGTGTTACGTTAAGGGTGACCCCAGTATAAACCAATGCTCTGAAATGCGTCAGAGCGGCTTTTCTCCAACGTAGAGCGCCACCGAACCCATGCCGACTCTCAAGTAGCGCACGTTCTTCAAACCGGCCTCCACCATTAGCGCGGCAAACGCCTCCGCGGCAGGGAACATGTCTACCGAATGCGGCAGGTAGGTGTACGCTTCACGGTCTCCGCCTATCAGCCCTCCGATCAGCGGCACTATCCTGTGAAAGTAGAACCGGAACAGCTTGGGGAAGAGGCCGTTTCCCGCGAACGGGGTGATCTCCAGCACCGCCACTCTTCCGCCGGGCTTTACCACCCTGGCCATTTCCGTTACCGCCAGCGGCACGTCCACCACGTTGCGCATGCTGAATCCGGAGGTGGCGCAAATGAAGGTGTCGTCTTGGAAGGGCAGGGCCAAGGCGTCTCCCTGCAGAAAAGCGGTGCTGCCAGACAGTCGCAGCCGGTCCGACTTGAGGGCGGCGAGCGTCACCATCTCCGGCACAAAGTCGACGCCTACGGTGGAGCTCACCTCGCTGCGTCTTGACAAGGCGAAAGCCAAATCTCCGGTGCCCGTGGCCACGTCGAGGGCGGTTCCTTCCAGTCCTTCCACGGCCAGCCGCGCCGTCAGCCTGCGCCAGCGGTGATGCATTCCCCCGGTCATCACGGTGTTCAGCAGGTCGTATCGCCGTGAAATGCGGGCAAACATGCCTGCCACGTATTGGGCTTTTTCCTTCCCGTGCAGAGCGTGAGGCGACTTCTGTTCAGTCATCGGTTTCCCGAATGCCCGCTCATTCGCCCACCACGGCCAGCGCTTCTATCTCGATGAGAAACTCCGGCCTTACCAGCCCGCTGATGAAGAGCAAGGTGCTCGCCGGAGGTGTGCCCTCCCAAAAATTGCCGCGGGCCTGTCGCATCCCCTCCAGGTCGTCCCGGTTTGTCATGTAGACGCGAATGGACGCTATGTCTTCCTTTGCGCCTCCTGCTGCCTTGACCGCCTCTTCCAGGTTGGACAGGGCCTGTTTGGTCTGCGCCTGAATGTCTCCTTCACCGACCACGTTGCCGTCCTTGTCGATGGAGAGCTGACCGGCTATGGAGACCAAGTTGCCGGTTTTCGCCACGTGGCTATAGCCGGTTGGGGTGTGTATTGTGGCTGGATTGATGAACTGTACGGGCATGACGCCTCCCGTGTTGGCTGGAATGATGCCTCCACTTTATCAAAGAGGCAGATGATCAGGCCACTGAAAGGCGTGTACCCGTGCCAGCTCGTCTCGCCACATCTCCATATTGATGCCGCCCGCTTCGCTCCACCAGCCGTCGCCGGGGCGACCGCTGTCCTTTCGCACCACAAGGCTGGCTATGTCCGGATAACCGTTGGGCTGGCAAACGCCTGAACAGAGCGGGGCCACAACTCTTCGGTGGATGCTGCGTTGCAGGTGGGGCAGTCCTACTGCCAGGGCAAGCTCGCCGTACGATATGGTCTTGCCCGCTCTGGCGGTGTCCACCAAGACTACCCAGGCACGTTCCAAGAGGTCTCTGCGGCCGGCTGTTGCTGGGGAAGGCATTTCGCAATTGCATGTTAGCATACTCATCCCTATAATCTGTGCGGTTTGAAGTGGACGGTGTATTGCGAACATGAGCGAATGCGAATTTACGGCAGGCCGCGAGTTGCAGCCGACAAGCTTCGTCCTTGACAGTACCACGCTGGACGAATACCTCTCCATTTTGGGGGCGGAGTCGTCCGCCTACAACGAGGGTTACGCGCCAACGACGGCTCTGGCCGCTCTGGGAATCAGGACTCTGCTCACAGGCTTTGGCCTTCCCGAAGGCGCTGTGCACGTATCGCAGGAGTTGGAGTCGCACCGTGCCGCCAGGGTAGGGGAAAGCGTCTCCTGTAGCGCCAAGATCGTCCAGTCCAGCCAGAGGGGCAAGGGCGGTCGATTCATAGTGTTCGAGTTCACCATTGCCGACGATCAATCGTCGCCGGTGCTGGATGGCCGTACTACACTGATTGTGTTTGGGAAGGATGAGTAGACAATTGCAGCAGGGCGCTTCATTGCCGGAGCTGGTCAGGTCCGTTACCCAGGGCCAAATCAACCGTTACGCCGATGTCTCAGGCGATCACAACCCCGTGCACCTGGACGCCGAGTTCGCCTCCCACAGCACCTTTGGGCGCATTGTGGTTCACGGTATGCTGGTGCTGGCCTTCATTTCAGAGATGCTGACCAAGGAGTTCGGCAAGGACTGGCTGGACTCCGGACGGTTGAAGGTGCGCTTCCGAGCGCCGGTCTATCCGGGCGACAGGGTGGTTACCTTTGGCGAGGTGACAGGCATCACTAACAGTGAGGACGGCGATAGGGTAAAATGCGCTGTTGGATGCCGCAAAGTGGACGGAGAGGACGTCATCACGGGAGAGGCGTCCCTACTTATAAGGAGTTCTTGAAAGGACGGGGAATGTCAGAAGCAGGTAAGTTCAGAGTCGCCATCGATGCTATGGGTGGAGACTTTGCTCCCAAGGAACCTGTGGCCGGCGCCGTGCTGGCTGCCAGGGAGTACGGCTGCCACGTTTTGCTTGTTGGAGACCAGGCCGCCGTGGAAGCCGAGCTATCCGGCTTGGATGCAGACGGTCTGGATATCACGGTTGTCCCTTCACAGGGGACTATAGAAGAGACGGACAACCCGGTACGGGCGATTAGAGAGAAACCCAACGCCTCCATAGTAGAGGCAACAAAGCTGGTCAAGGCAGGCGAAGCGCAGGCCGTGGTGTCCATGGGCTCTACGGGAGCCTCCATGGCTTCTGGCACGCTGCTGTTGGGCTTGCTGCAGGGCATAGACCGCCCGGCGATAGGCGGACCGCTTTTCGGCGAGCTTTCCGAAACGCTGCTTATGGACCTGGGCAGCAACGTGGACTGCCGGCCCATCCAGCTCCTGGGGTTTGGCGCGCTGGGAGTCGCCTTTGCGCGCACCATGCAGGGCGTTCAGACGCCGAGAGTCGGCCTTTTGAGCGTGGGCGCGGAGGAAGGAAAGGGGAACCGACAGACCAAAGAGGCCTATCCTTTGTTCAAGGAAAGCGGCCTCAACTTTGTGGGCAACGTGGAGGGCATGGACCTCTTCTTGAACAAGGCCGACGTGGTGGTCTGCGACGGTTTCGTCGGTAACGTGTTGATGAAGTATGCGGAGGGACTGGGCATGGCGCTGCGCCGGTATCTGCCTGAGGCATTGGGTCACTGGCTGCCGTCCCAGGCCTTGGAAGGAATCTCAGGGGAGCTTGCCGCCATAACCGCTCCCGCCGACGTGGGCGGCGGCGGCCCTCTGTTCGGCATAGACGGCACGGTGATCGTCGGCCACGGACGCGCCAGCGCCGGTAGCGTGGCGGAGGCCGCCAAGCTTGCCGCGCGAATTGTCGGGGCCGGACTGGTTGATGCGATGAGGAACGAGCTGGCGGGACTCGATATCTCGGACAAGGCGCCAAAATGACTCCGGAACGCCCGTTGCGTGGGAAAGTGGCCCTGGTTACAGGCGCATCCGGCGGCATTGGCCGCAGCATAGCCTTGAAGCTCGCCTCGCAGGGGGCGCGCCTCGGTGTGCACTACAACTCGGACAAGGCGCGAGCGGAGGAAGTTGCCGAGGAGATACGCAATGCCGGTTCGGAGGCTATGCCGTTAGCCGCCGACGTCACCGACTCGACGCAGGTACAGGATATGTTCAGCAGACTGGAGGACGACTGGGGCGGCGTGGACATCCTGGTCAACAACGCGGGTATCAACAAGGACAGCCTTCTTATTCGCATGTCGGAATCGGACTGGGATGATGTGGTAGAGGTCAACCTGAAGGGGGCCTTCCTCTGCTGCCGGGCTGCTGCCAAGACCATGCTGCGGAAACGGTGGGGCAGGATCATCATAATATCGTCCATAGTTGGCATGGTGGGCAACGTTGGCCAGGCCAATTACGCCGCTTCCAAGGCCGGATTGGTGGGTTTGACAAAGAGCCTGGCAAGGGAGATTGCCTCGCGCAATATAACGGTCAATTCGCTTACTCCCGGTTTCATCGAGACCGAAATGACGAGTAAGATGACGGATGAGATGATGGAGCTGGTCACCAGCCGCATAGCCATGGGGCACTTCGGTTCTCCGCAGGACGTAGCCAGCCTGGTGGCCTATCTTGCCGGTGAAGAGGCAAGCTATATCACGGGCCAGGCCTTTTCCGTGGACGGCGGTCTAGTGCTGTAGCGGCGCGTATCGGAGCGAAGTTGCCGTTCGTTTAGCAGCTTCACTCCCCTGTGGTGACGCCCGGGATTTCCGAATCCCACTGGGCCAGGCTCAAATATCCCCGCGAGACTTTGTATACGGCGCCGTCGCGACTGCGGTCCAGCATCAAGTGGTCGATCAAATAGCGGCGTAAGTGGACATGGTCAAGCCTGAACAGGTTACGCTCCGCAATCTTCTGATTCACCTCGTCTTCCGAATACTCGTGGCCGTGGTCAAAACCACGCCATATGTAGTGCAACGCCACAAGCCTTGGCGCAAGCTTGGCGGGGAATGCATTTTGTCGTCGCTTCTCACGGCTCCACTGGTCTATGTAGGCTTCGTAGCGATGGCGCGATATAACCGAAGCGCCCGTGCTCACAGGCTGGCAGCCGGTTCTTTCGTGGGAAGCTCCTCCACCGTGGCTTCACCTACGATGACGCCTGCCGTATCGACCACTTGCAGAACTGCGCCTTCCTTGATGTAGGCGGAACGCACCACGCCCAGTCCAATAGCCTGTCCGGTCAGGGGATGGGTTGCTATGGACGATACCCACCCTGCGTCTTTTTCCTCAGCCTGAAGCTTTGATCCGTTGGCTACGTCAGCGGACGGCAGTCGCAGGGAAACCAGCCTCCGCTGCACTTTGTTGTAGTTGTAGAGGCGGAGGATCACTTCCTGGCCGGTATAGCACCCCTTTGCAAAGTGGATGTAGCGGTCAAGATTGACCTCCCAGGGGTTCACGGCCTCGCTCAGCTCCCAGCCGTACCTGGGAACTCCGGCCTGGATGCGCAGCGCGTTGTACGTTTCCTCGCCAACCGGGGTGGCTCCGCCGTCTACCAGCGCTTGCCATATACGTTCGGCGTCTTCCGCGGCCACCACGATGTCATAGCCCGGCGAATCGAGGGGGTCTGTTCTGAGCAGCGTTACCTCCGTGCCGTTCAGCGACGCTTTGCTGCTGCCGTAAAGCTCCAGCTGGGACGGGTGCATGTTGAAGAGGCGTTGCAGAAGCCCTTCGGCTTCGGGGCCGTGCAGCGTTAGCATGACCGTCCGCTCCGTAACGTCTTCCAGCGATACCTCTTCCAGGAAGGTGTAGAGATCTATCCACTCCGCCACGGTCTGCCTGGTGTGCGGGCTTGTCGTCATGAGGAGGCCGTCTTGTGTAGCGAACAGATGCAGCAGGTCTATGACGCGGCCTTTGTTGGTGGGGAGTACCGTGGCCGCTCCTGTTCCCTCCGGCAGCTCGTCCACCTTGTAGGACGATAGCCTGTTGAGCAGGTCCAGGGAGTCCTTTCCATGAACGCAGAACCTTCCCAAGTATGACCTGTCGATGAGGGCTACGCCTTCCGCGGCCACCCTGTACTCGCTGGCTGCATCTTTGTAAGCGACGGGTACTTCCCAGTCCGCCAGCTCTGTGAAAGATGCGCCAAGCTGCTGGTGTACTTGGTATAAAGGCAGTCTGTTCATAAACGCTAGTATAAGAGTTGCGGGACTTGTAGGCCAGCGGCGTTGACACTGCATTGAGCGGCCAAGTACCATTTTCATATGGAGAAACGCAATTGACTGAGACGCTTCAACGCACCGCACTGTTTGATACGCACGTCTCTTTGAACGGCAGGATGGTTGATTTTGCCGGATGGGAGATGCCCATCCAGTTCGAAGGCATTCTGGCCGAAGCAAGAGCCGTCCGCTCCGGCTCCGGTCTGTTCGATGTGTCGCACATGGGCCGCATCATGCTGCAGGGCGCGGATACGGTCAATCTCCTGAACTGGTTGACCACCGCGAATGTGCCCGTGTTGCGGCATAACCGTGCCCGCTACACTCTGGTTTGCACCGAGAGCGGGGGCATCCTGGACGACGGCATCATCTACCGGCTCGGTGACGAAGAGTACATGCTGATATGCAACGCGGCCAACAGAGCGGACGTGTGGAGCGCCTTGCAGATGTGGCGCGACACCAAGTTTGGGAACGTCGTGATGGATGACCGCACATTTGAGATCGGCATGATCGCCTTCCAAGGTCCGCTGGCTCCCGAAACCATGGATAAGCTTGCCCCGGGCTTGTCGGAATCGCTGAGGCCGTTTCGCATCACCAGTGTGGATGTCGATGGCATGTCCGCTTACGTAGCCAGGACCGGATATACCGGAGAGGACGGCTTCGAGATAATGCCGGACGCCGCGCAAAGCGCCGCTTTGTGGAAACGGCTGATGGAGATGGGCGCCGTTCCCTGCGGCTTGGGCTCTAGGGACGTATTGCGGCTGGAAGCGGGCCTGATGTTGCATGGCTCGGACATGGACGCCGCGGTGAACCCGTTGGAAGCCGGGTTAGATAGATTCGTCTACATGGATAAGGAGGCCATCTATTCAGCGGCCTTGCAACGCAGCCTGGAAGAAGGCCTGAAGCGAAAGCTGGTTGGCATCACCATGGTTGGCAGGGGAGTCCCCAGGCACGGGTATCCGATACTCAGCGAGGGGTCCGAGATTGGCGAAGTGACCAGCGGGGGCTATTCCCCTTCGCTTGACAGCTATATTGGCTTGGGATATGTTCAAGCCGATATGGCTTCTCCGGGCGCAAGGCTTGACATAGACGTGCGTGGCAGGGTGGTGGAGGCCAAGGTTGTTGACCTTCCGTTCTATTCCCGTAGGAGGACCTGATGAACCCCACTGATAGACGCTATTCCAAGGAGCACGAGTGGGTCCTGATTGAAGGCGAAGGCCAGGCTTTAGTGGGCATCACTCAGTACGCCCAAGACCAGCTTGGTGACGTTGTCTACGTGGACTTGCCCGATGCCGGCGCCACCGTGGAGCAGTTCCAGAAACTGGGAGAGATAGAGTCCGTGAAAGCCGTATCGGACCTGTTCAGCCCGCTGTCCGGAGAGATAGTGGAAGCCAACACAGAGCTCGAGCAAAAGCCGGAGCTGGTCAATGAGGACCCGTACTCCGGCGGCTGGATGGTCCGCATGACCGGCATAGACCAGACCCAGCTGGACAACCTCCTCAGTGCCGAAGAGTACGAAAGCTACCTTTCGGAGTTAGAGTAGTAGCCCGGATGGAGAACGCCTCCCTTCAACACCCGTACATTCCCAATACCGCCGCCGATCGCCAGGAGATGCTCAAGGCAATCGGCGTTTCCTCTGTTCGTGAACTGTTCCAGGACATACCGGAAGGCTATCAAAACTCTTCGCTGAACATTCCTCCGGCTTTGTCGGAATTGGAGCTTGCTCAAGAGCTGCAAGACCTTGCCGGTGAGAACAGTCATGCATTCCAGGGCCCATGCTTCTTGGGCGCGGGTGCTTACCGTCACTTCATACCGGCAACCGTGCAGGCCATTGCCAGTCGGGGAGAGTTCCTCACGGCGTACACCCCCTATCAACCGGAGGTAAGCCAGGGCACCCTGAAAGCCGCCTACGAGTTTCAGACCATGGTAAGCCAACTGTTGGACATGGACGTGGCCAACGCCGGCATGTACGACGGCGCAAGCAGCCTGGCGGAGGGTGCTCTGATGGCCTGCAGGTTGAAGCGCCGCTACAAGGTGGCCTATCTGGACACCGTCTCCCCTTCTTATGTCGACGTGTTGAGGACGTATACCCGTCCCCAGGGCGTTGCCATATATCCCGTGAAGCAGAACGAACTTGAGTTGGAACCGGATACGGCGTGCATCGTTGTACAGAGTCCCAATTTCTTTGGATACATCGAGGACGTTGAGGGAATTGTGAAGACTGCCCACGACGCGGACGCCCTGGCGGTGGCCTCCACGGATCCCATAGCCGCCGCCATGTTCAAGCCGCCCGGCAGCTACGGCGCGGATATAGTTACCGCGGAGGGCCAGCCCCTCGGGGTTCCCGTCAGCTTCGGCGGGCCTTACGTGGGATTGTTCACCTGCCGGACTGAGTTTGTCCGCCAGATGCCGGGGCGGATTGTGGGGAAGACGGTGGATACGCAAGGACGGACGGCTTACGTACTGACTCTCCAAGCAAGAGAGCAGCACATACGCCGGGAGCGCGCCACCTCCAACATATGCACTTCCACTGCTCTGATTGCCCTCATGACTACGGTCTATGCGGCCACGCTGGGCAAGCAAGGCCTTAGCGAAGTCGCCAGACTCTGCTATCACAAGGCGCACTACGCCGCCTCTCTAATAGAGCGGATACCGGGCTACTCGCTACCCCTGGAGGGCGCGTTCTTCCAGGAGTTCGTGGTGCAGTGTCCCAGGCCGCCTTCCGAGGTCAACGCCGCTCTTTGGGAGCGTGGAATCATCGGAGGGCTGGACGTCAGCGACCAGGTGCCCAACGGCCTGCTCATCTGTGTCACGGAAGTCAACTCGAAGAGTGAGATAGAGGGCTTGGCCCAGGCCTTGTCGGAGATCGCTTAACACAATGGCAACCGAAAGCATAAGGGAAATCGTAGATTCGGATATGCTGATGGACCGCAGCGTAGCGGGACGCCGCGGCATAATCATGCCCCCGCTCGACGTTGAAGAGCAGCCACTGCCGGATGCGGGCTTATTGAGGGAAGACCTGGAGCTGCCGGAGGTTTCGCAGCCTGAGGTGGTGCGGTACTTCACCAGGCTCAGCCAGCTCAACTACTCCATAGACACCAATTTCTATCCGCTGGGCAGCTGCACCATGAAGTACAACCCCAAGATAAACGACATGGTGGCGTCTCTGCCCGGCATGGCCCACCTGCATCCCATGAATGCTACCGAGCTTTCTCAGGGGTCTTTGAAGGTCATGTACCGGCTGCAGGAGTACCTTGCCGATGTAACCGGGACGAAAGCTACCAGCCTGGCCTCCATGGCGGGGGCTCAGGGGGAGCTGGCCGGGGTGCTGATGATACGCGCCTACCACGACAGCAGAGGCGATGATAAGCGAAAGCTCATGCTGATACCGGATAGCGCGCACGGCACAAATCCCGCCTCGGCGGCTATGGGCGGATTCGAGGTCAAGGCCATTCCCTCCGACGACCGCGGCAACATGGACATAGCCGCCTTGAAGGAGTCGGTTGGTGAGAACTTGGCCGGCATCATGCTCACCTTGCCCAGCACGCTGGGCCTGTTTGAAACGGACATCCTGGAAATATGCGACGCCGTGCACAAAGCCGGAGGCCTTGTCTACGGCGACGGCGCAAATATGAACGCTATCTTGGGCCAGACCAAGCTGGGCGACCTGGGATTCGACGTTGTTCACATCAATCTGCACAAGACCTTCAGCACGCCCCACGGCGGAGGCGGGCCCGGCGCAGGACCCGTATCGGTGGGGGACAAGCTTGAGCCGTTCCTGCCGGCCCCGGTTGTCGTGAGGGAAGAATCGTCTCAGGGTGAGCGGTACGTTCTGGGAGCCGCCCCGCATACCATAGGCAAGCTGGGCGCCTTCCATGGGAACTTCGGCGTACTGGTCAGGGCGTACACATACATCCGCTCCTTGGGCGCGGACGGCCTTCGCCAGATCAGCGAAAACGCTGTCATCAACGCCAACTATCTACTGGCCAAGCTGAGATCCGCTTACGACCTCTCCTACGACCGTCTCTGCATGCATGAAGTCGTGTTGTCCGCAACCCGCCAGAAGAGGAACGGCGTGCGAGGCTTGGACATTGCCAAGAGGCTGTTGGACTACGGTTATCACGCCCCCACCATGTACTTCCCGCTCATTGTGGACGAGGCTCTGATGGTTGAACCCACCGAATCCGAAAGCAAGGAGACGTTGGACGCTTTCATAGACGCAATGCTAAGCATAGCGCGTGAGGCTGAGGAAGACCCCGACCTCCTCCACGACGCCCCGCACACAACCCCGGTATCTCGCTTGGATGAGGCCCGCGCTGCGCGTCAGCCGGACCTCAGGTGGCGACCGGCCTAACAAGCCAGGGGAAGGCGCTGCATGTCTCTGGCTCTCCTCATAGATTTTGGTAGCACCTATACCAAGGTCACCGCTGTAGACCTCGAAACGGACCGTCCCATCGGTAGGGCGCAGGCGCCCAGTACGGTGGACACGGACGTGCTCCAGGGCCTTCTCCGGGCGATGGAACTGCTCAAGGCCCGGGTAAACCTGGACAACGTCTCGCTCAAGCTAGCCTCATCCAGCGCTGCCGGCGGTCTGCGCATGGTCGCCGTCGGCCTCATTGCCCGGCTGACCTCGGAAGCCGCCAACCGGGCGGCTCTTGGCGCAGGCGCCCAAGGTGATCGACGTGTTTGACAGGGCATTGAACCAGCGGAAGATCAGGCAGTTGGAAGAGATAAACCCGGACATCATACTCCTGGCCGGTGGCGTGGACGGCGGCAATAGGGAGGTCATCCTGCAAAATGCCCAGCAGATAGCAACCTCCAAGGTGAAAGCGCCCGTGGTCGTTGCTGGCAACGTAGACGCAAGAGATGAAGTGGGTCGGATATTGAGTCAAGGCGGGCATCAGACCTACCTCTGCCAGAACGTGATGCCGGAGATGAACACCCTCAACGTTGATCCCGCCAGAGAGATGATTCGGGAGGTCTTCGTCAAGCACATAGTGGAGGCCAAGGGCCTGGAACGAGCCATCGATTACGTCGGCAACCTGGTAATGCCCACGCCGATGGCCGTGCTCAGAATAACGGACCTCCTGGCCACGGGCACCGAGACCGAGCCGGGCATCGGCGACATAATGGTCGTAGACGTCGGCGGCGCCACCACGGACATCCATACCGCTGCCAGAGGCATGCCCGTGGAGGCGGAGGTCAGGATGATGGGCCTCGATGAGCCGTTTGCCAAGCGGACCGTGGAAGGCGACCTCGGCTTGCGCGTCAGCGCCAGGTCCTTGATAGACGCCGTGAGCCGCAGCATCATGCCCAGGAACATTCGGATGGCGCTGGAGAGCAATGAAGCCCTCCTCCGCATGGAATACCTCACCGCCAACACCTCAACCCTGCCCCACATCTCGGATGAGTGGGAGATGGATACCAAGATGGCCGCCGCCGCCTCGTTCATTGCCGCGGAGCGCCATGCTGGACGGCTGGAAACGGCCAGGACCGACTTTGGCACAACCGTTATGGTGCAAAGAGGCAAAGACCTCACCCGGGTGGGCACGCTGATAGGGACCGGCGGGGTTATTGCCTTTGGGCGCAATCCGGAAATCATAATGGCCGAGTGCCTGTTTGACCGCAACGACCCGTTTTCGCTGCGACCCAAGCATCCGCAGCTTCTGGTGGACGCCGGCTACATGATGTACGCAGGCGGTCTGCTCTCCACGGTATATCCGGACAAAGCGATACGGTTGGTGAAGAGTTCCCTAAGGCCCGTGGAGGCGCCTAAGGAATATCTGGTAACCGGCGACGAGTAGGACAGGTCGGGCTACGTAAACAGAAGCTCTTTCCCCGAGCCGAGTGTCCAGTAGTACACCAGGTATCCACCGGTCAGCACCAGCGCCGCGGCACCTATGGTTTCAACGTGAGGCATGATGACTCGCAGCCCGTTGGCCACGGCGGTCTTGAAGAAGACAACGCTCAGGGTAACTCCGATTATTATCGCGCCCATGCCCAGCCCGTAGCTGACGAACTGGATCAGGCCGGGCACTATCCCTCCCAGGCCGAGCGCGCTGCCAACCACCACCAGAAATATGGGCAGTGTGCAGCTGAGAGAGGCCAGGCCGTAGCCAATCCCGAACAAGTAGAATCCCTTCACGCCCTTGATTGTCCTTGGCCCTTGGAACCGGCTGGCCGCTATGATGCTTAGATGTTTTCTGCTAATGAGGAGGAATAGTCCAAGAAGAACCAGGATGATCCCTACTCCCAGGCCCCAGTAGGGGAAGAACTCTATTATGAACCTTCCGCCCGCCGAAATGACCAACCCCACGCTGCCAAACAGCGTGACGAACCCCAGCGTGGCCACCAGGCCCATGGCGGTTCCGTACGTGGAACGGGCCAGCACACTCTTCGATTCGTCTCCAAGGCCGAGATGGTAGGCAATGTAAGCCGGCAGCATGGCGAATCCGCAAGGGTTGATGGTGGCCACCATGCCGGCTGAGAAGGCGTAGAATATGGGGAGATTATCGAACATATTCCTATGAACTCCTTGCCCTTCCTAAGTACATTATAACCCGCATTCGGCTTCTAGGTTAGCCTTGAATTGAATTTCTTGATATACTTGGAAACTCTGGAAAATGCCGGGCAAAGTGTCTATTCAAGGGAAGTTTTTCTCGATGAGACGTTGAAAAGCGCGTTCCACTCGTTGGGAGGATGGGGTATGCCGGAGAAGTATCGACGCGAGATCGAGGACTTACTGAGTCAAATAGAGGGGCAGTACGAAACGGTTGAGCCCAAGAGGCCAAGGGCCAGTCGCGGGCTGTTCAAGGCAATACTCCGCTTCTTTGCCGGCAAGGGCTGGAGTATCACCCCGGGAAGAATAATGTTCGCCAGCGTGGCCTTGCTTCTCACCGCGTTGCTGTTCAGTTCCAGTATGCCCGGCATTCTGGCGCCCTTGATTGGCTGGGGAGCCGTGGTTATCTTCATACTGGGCTATTCGCTGTTCTTCATCAATCCCGGCGGCTCCTACGAGAAGCGATGGCGGGGTCAGCCTATCGACGAACCGCCTCCCGCCAATCTCTGGGAGAAGCTGCGCAGAAAGCTCCAGCGCCGTTAGCTCTCTCCATAAGCCTCCGCCAGTATCGCGGCCACTTCCGGCCGGGTGAACTCTTCTGGGGGAAGCTCCCCGCGACTCAGCATAGCCCTGACTTGCGTCCCGCTTAAGAAGATGTGTGGTTCGTCGCCGTGCGGACAGGTCTTGGACGTACACATCCCTCTGCACTCTGTACAGTAGAAGGAGTTTTCAAAGAAGAAGGGTTGTATGCCCAGTTCGCCGGGTTTGAACTCGCTGAATATGTGTTGGGCGTCGTAAGTGCCGTAGTAGCTGCCAACGCCGGCGTGGTCTCTGCCCACTATGAAGTGAGAGCAGCCGTAGTTTTTTCTCACCAGGGCGTGGAATATGGCTTCTCTTGGCCCTGCATAGCGCATGAAGGCGGGGTTGACGGAAAGGAGCACGCGGTTCTTGGGGTAGTAATTCTCCAGGATGGCCACGTAACACCGCATGCGCACATCTGCCGGTATGTCGTCGTCCTTGGTGGCGCCCACCAGGGGATGAAGCAGAAGCCCGTCGACTATTTCCATGGCGCACTTTTGCAGGTACTCGTGGGCTCTGTGCACCGGGTTCCTCGTCTGAAAGCCCACCACCGTCTTCCAACCTAGCTCTACGAACCTCCGGCGCGTTTCCTCCGGTTCAAACCTGTACTCGTGAAACGGCGCTAGCTGGCGGGGCGGCTGCAGGTACCGTACCGTACCTCCCAGGAGGACCGGGCCTTGAGCGTACAGGTTTGCCACCCCGGGATGCGCCTCGTCCGTTGTGCGGTACACTAGTCGGGCCTCTTTCTCCTTGTCATAGGCATACTTCTCCTCGACTATCATCGAGCCTATGAGCCTGCCGTCCTCATCCCTCAACGCGACCTCGGCGCCGTCTGAAATGCCCTTTGCCGTTTCCCTGTCCACGGACAGAGTGACTGGCATGGACCAGGCTTCTCCTGATGCCAGGTGCATGGAAGAGACCACTTCTTCATAATCCGCGCGAACCATGAAGCCCTGAAGCGGGCTGAACGCTCCTATGGCAATCATCTCCAAGTCGGAGGCTTGAAGCGGGTCGAGTCTAACGGAAGCCAGGCTTTCCGCCCGTTCCAAAAAGCCCGCTTCTTCGCCGGGAGCTACTTTACGATTGATTAACGTCCCGCCGTGAGGTGAGACGATTGATGGCGCTGCTACGGTAGTCGAAGTCAAAGTTTCTCCTTCCTTACTTCCTGGTAATCTTTCGGTTCAAGCGAATTTGCAACACAGGCTTAGCCCGTTCAGGAGTTCCATTCTTCTGCCGCTAGTACGGAAGCAGAGGGGCTAGTCGTCTGCGGGCAACCCGGCCAGTTGAAATGAGACCTCTTCCGCGGGAAGGTATCCCAGTTCCCGTAGTTTGCTGAGGACTTTGCTGCTGCTCTCCTCCACCGACTCGTTCTCTGTGTTAAGGAAGACCTCCGGGTCCAAGGGTTCCTCGTAGGGGTCGGAGACGCCTGTGAAATTTGGAATTTCTCCGGCAATCGCCTTTGCGTAAAGCCCTTTCACGTCTCGCTTGACCAGCTCGTCCAGCGGGCAGCCAACAAACACCTCTACGAACTCTCCTATCTCGCTGCGGACCTCGTCGCGGACCTCGCGGTAGGGAGAGATGGCCGCCACTATGACCGTCACCCCGTTTCTGGTCAGGAGCTTGCTGACAAAGCCTATTCTCCTGATATTGGTGTCACGGTCTTCCTTGCTGAAGCCCAAGCCCTTGCTGAGGTTGGTCCGTATTACGTCACCGTCCAGGATCTCTACCCGTTTGCCCAGCCCCTTCAGGTGGCCGTACAGCTCTTGGGCTATGGTGCTCTTGCCCGCGCCGGAGAGGCCGGTAAGCCAGATGGTTGCGCCGCGGTCCAGATGTGCTGATTCTATGTAGTTCATGATATCTCCTGAGTTGATAGGTGGAGTCCGCATTCGATTTTAGAAGAACCCGCCCACCGTCCTGCTCTCGGGTCTTCTCCCGGCTTGACCGCCCTGGTGCACTGCATGCAGCCGATGCTCAGGTAGCCCTTGTCATAGAGGGGGTTGTACGGTACGTCGTTTGCACGGATGTATTCCACCACTTGCGTTTCCGTCCATGCCGCCAGCGGGTTCAGCTTGACCAGCCCGAACCTATCGTCCCATTCCACGACCCTGAGGCTCCTTCTCGTCGAAGCCTGGTCGCGGCGTAGTCCGGCAATCCAGGCCCTCTTGCCATCCAGGGCGCGCAGATTGGGTTCCACCTTGCGGATCTCGCAGCACATATCCGGGTTGTGCTTCCATAGCTCCTCGCCAAACTCGTGGGCCTGGTCACGCGGTGACCACCGCGACCTGAAGGCAGCGGGTTCTATTCCGTATCGCTGTTTCGTCTGCTCCAGCAGTGAATGGGTTTCGGGAAATAGGAAGCCGGTGTCCAGGTAGAATACGTTAACCTCCGGCTCTATCTTGACCGCGATGTCCAGCAATGCCATGCCGGTGATGCCGCCAAAGCTGCACGCCAGCGTGATGTCCGGATGGTAGCGCCTGAAACCCCACTCCAGGATCTCCTGCGGGCTGGAGTGTTCCAGCGTCAATGCTTCCAGTTGAAGGTCTTCTTCAACTCCCGCTTCTGCTTGTATTACCAATTGAGTGATCTCCTCTCCTGCAAAATAAAAACCCCCTTTGGATTGTTCCGAAAGGGGGCAGACTTCGTTTGTCGTTTTGAATCAGGCGTCAGGCAAACCTTGTACGTCCCCCTTCCAGGTAACAACAGGAGCACATACAGGAACATGTGCAGGTATCAGCGGAACTGAGGAACGGTTTATTCAAACCCGCGTAACCCGTGATTAGACGGCGCATTCACCCTCTCCGCGCTCTACTTTGTAAAGGGTAGTGCGTTCCCAGTCCATGTACAGGTCTATGGTCTCTCTATTGAGCTCGACCAGCTGTGAATGTTTGGCCGTTATCTCCTGAAAGGCCTCCACGCCTACGCGGTCCACAAAGGTGTTGAACGCTTCATTCTCCACGCGAGTATCCTTGTAGAACTGGATGACCTCTTTCAGCATGGCCGGCGCCCGTTTGGCCGGGACTTTTCCTTTCAGTCTCTGACCAATGCGGGAGTCGCCGTTTTCGTAGCCGCCGCCAATAAACATCTCGTAGGACGGCACCTGCTGTCCGCCAGGCCCTTTCATAGAGCCGCCGTGGAAGCCTATGTTGGCTATGTGATGCTGGCCGCAGGAGTTGGGGCAGCCGCTCATCTTGATGTGCATGCCGCGGACCAGGGGGTCGGTGGTATCGACCTCTTCCAGGAGTGTGCGGCGAAGCTCCCAGCCCAGGCCCATTGAAGAGGTGATGCCCAGCTTGCAACTGTCGGTGCCCGGGCAGGACGTTACGTCCGAGATTTCATCGACCCCGGACTCGCCAAAGCCTACGTCTCTCAAGTCCTCCCACACCTTACGCAGAGCCGAGTCGGGCACCCAGCGCAGCATCAGGTTCTGGCTCTGGGTAACGCGCGCCCTGCTGCCGGCGTACTTCCTTGTAATGTCGGCCAGCATGGGAAACTGGTGATGCCATACGTCACCTATGGGGATCTTGACCAGAACTGCGTTGTATCCCGCTTGCCTTTGCCGGGTTACGCTGGTCCTGAGCCATTCTTGGTATTCCGGGTCGTTGCTGTCGTGTGGATCATCGCCATTCTTGAAGACGGCGGGATTGGGCGCGTCCAGCTCTTCTTCAGGGATGGCCATCAAGGGGGTGGGGTCAAAGGACTTCTGGGCCCATTCTCCCTTCAACTCTTCCTCTACCAGCTTGCGGAATTCGTCTATGCCAATGCGGTCGATGAGGAACTTGACCCTGGCCTTCATCCGGTTCTTGCGCAGTTCCGCCGACTTATCGAAGACCCTGAGCGCCGCCTCTGAGACCTTCAGGAACTCGTCGAACGGCAGGAATTCGTAGAGGGTAGGGGCAATGCGAGGCATGATGGAAAGGCCGCCGCCCATAACCATTTTCAGGCCGAACTGGCCATTCTTCTTGGCGGGCAAAAAGCCGATGTCGTGAATGGCGGTGATGGCGCAGTCGTTCTCGCACCCGGAGAAGGCGCTCTTGATCTTTCTGGGCATCTTTTGGGTGACGGGATGCCGCACAAAGTACCTGGCGTAGGCGGCGGCGTACGGCGTCATGTCAAACGGCTCATCCGGGCAGACCCCCGCTATGGGGCATCCCACTACGTTGCGCACCGTGTTGCCGCATGCCTCACGGGTAGTTAGCCCCACCTCTGCCAGGATACGCATTGAATGCGCTGCTCCCTCCAGGCTCATGTGGTGGAACTGCATGTTTTCTCGCGTGGTGAAGTGGCCCTTCTCCAGGGGCGCATGCTCTCTGGCGATGACTCCCAGAGCGTCTATCTGGTCCGCGTTCAGGCCGCCGTAGGGGATTTTGACTCGGAACATCTGCGCATCGGGCTGGCGCTGGCCGTAGACTCCTCTCAGCAGGCGCCAGGCCATGAACTGATCGGGTTCCCATCCTCCGTCACGGAAGCGACGGACTTCGTGCTCGTATTCGTCTATCTCTTCTATTACTGGGGGGATGATGACTGTTTGTGCGGCTTGAGTTGCCATATCACCTCTCTGTTTCCGATCTCATCATTAGGGGGCAAATAAAAAGCCCTCCCAGCTTGGCCAATAAAACTGAGAGGGGTTGAAGCGTTCGCCGGAACGCTTACCCCTATTTCATACAGGAACAGGTGCAGCTTCTTGTGACCATATCGCTGGTTAGTGTAACACCAAGGCTGGCCTTGTCAACCTTTAGACCACTATCCCGTAACCCTTCTTTAGTATGACCAGATTGACAAATGTTTCGGTGCGTCGGATCCCGGGCGTAGCGCCAACCTTGCCGCGCAGGAAATTGCCCAGTTCTTCCGAGCTTGGCAATGCCGCCCAGACAAAGATGTCAAAGGAGCCGGTTGTCAGAGAGACGTATTGAGTCTCCGGCAGCTTCGCCAGATTGCTGGCCACTTCATCTATCTTGTCCGGGTCGGCTTGTATACCGACCAGGGCCACGGTGTTGTACCCAATTTTCTCAGGGTCTGGGATGGCGGCAACGCGGATGATTTCGTTCTGGATCAAATGACGCAGGCGTCTCCGTACGGTCCCCTCGCTGACCCCCACCTGGCGTGCAATTTCTGCATTGGAGGCCCTGCCGTTTGTTTGCAGGAGCTCTATGATCTTGCGGTCTAAGTCGTCCATTTTTTCATCGTTCGTTTCACTTATCGTAAGGGGCTATAGGATATTAGCCATTTAGCATCAGATATCGTAATTAGTCCTACTGATTCTGTCAATAATCGTAGCCGATTGCCTGTAAGGAGAGTACCTCACCTGAGAGCGTCACTTATGGTCATGACATAAGCGGCGGGGCAGGCCATTTTGCCTTGACACTGTATTCGCCGCTATCATACTATGAACCTGCGCCGAGGTAGCTCAGTGGTAGAGCAGTGGACTGAAAATCCACGTGTCGGCAGTTCGACTCTGCCCCTCGGCACTGGACACGCTGGTGCATGACGGTCGACAGCAAGCGGAAGTGGCTCAGTGGTAGAGCATCTCCTTGCCAAGGAGAGGGTCGCGGGTTCGAATCCCGTCTTCCGCTCCAGGACAAGCAACGTCGCCCCGCTCAGGGGCGGCTTTTTCTGTAGGGCTGTGGACTCGCAAGGCTCTGGAGGGGCAAATGGCAGTGATATGCGTTACTTCACTGAGACAGGGTGAGGGCAAGACCGCCCTTTCCGCCGGACTGGCCCGTCTTCTCACCGGGCAGGGCCGCGCCGTTCACGCCTTCAATCCGCTCCGCGTCACCGATGACGCAGGCCGGGACTCCGCTTTCCTTGCCTCCCTTACAGGAGCCGCGCCGCCCTCCGGCTGGCCTTTGACAGTGTCGGACGGCAGCCTGCCCGAAGATGCCGCCCAGGCAATCTCCAACGCCTCTACCCCAGACCACGACACGATAGTAGAAGTCCCTGCCCTTGATGAGGGAACAGGCGCTGCTGCCCTGGCGCAGAGCTTGGCCGATGCCTTGGACGCCAGGGTACTCCTGGTGGCGCGCTACTCTCCTGACCTTACCGTGGAGCGAATCGTGGAAGCTGCCGGCGGTTTCGGGGACAGATTGGCAGGCGTGGTCGTCAACCGGATTTTCAAGTACCGCTCCCAGGACGCCCAGACCCGGCTGGCCGAAGGGCTCCGTTCCCAGAACATACCCGTCTTGGCTCTTCTTCCCGAGGACAGGCGGCTCCAAGCCGTCACCGTGGATCGTATAGCTGAGCACCTCAACGGCGAGTACTTCCTGGGACAGGACAAGAAAGACCAGCTCTTTGACAATGTCCTCATTGGGGGAATCGTTCTTGATAACGGGGTGGAATACTTTGGGATCAATCACACGAAGGCGGTTCTGGTTCGCGCCGACCGCCCGGATATACAGATGGCCGCCCTGCAAACACCCACTCGCTGCCTCGTTCTCACCGGCGGCCACCGGCCCATCCAGTACATCGAGCACGAAGCCAGAGAGGAGGAGGTGCCGGTGATACTGGTGCAGCAGGGGACGTTGGAAGCCTCCAGGCAGATGGATACTCTGTTCGACGGGGCCTCGGTGCACCATCCCGACAAAGCGGATGCATTCGTGGATCTGCTTCAGAGCCACGCCGGTTTGGAGGCTTTGGGACAAGCAATTGGCGTTTAAGGAATAGATCAAGGGTTGCGCACGCAACCGACCAAGGTATAATTACCGATTGTGATTTCAAATCGGAGGGCGGGTGAGATTGAATGCACTAGGAATACATCTGATACAAGAGCTCAAGCAGTGTGACAGCAACCTATTGAACGACCTCAATTACGTAAGAGACTCTATGATCCAAGCCGCGGAAGTCGTCGGAGCAACCATAATCGACGAGACGTTTCACCAATTCAGCCCCGTGGGCGTCACCGGTGTCGTGGCTATTGCGGAGTCTCATCTGACAATCCACACCTGGCCGGAGTACTCCTACGCCGCAGTGGATATCTTCTCCTGCAGTGAGAAGTTCCAGCCGCAAAAAGCGGCCCTCTTCCTCAAAGATAAGTTCCGCGCCGCTGAATCGTCCACTACGGAATTGGAACGCGGCGTCCTCACCGAACTCGTAGCCGCAGGCTAGTACAGTGCCAACCGTACCCGATCCACCCTCCAAGTGGTATTACGAGTATATAACCCCTGACCTTTTCCTGGCGTCCAACCTCTCTAAGGTAGCTTACTCAGGGAGGACCAAGTATCAGCGTGTCGAGATCCTGGAGACCGTACCTTTCGGAAGGACCCTTATTCTGGATGGGCGCACCCAGTCTTCGGAAGCCGACGAGTTCGTCTATCACGAGACCCTTGTCCACCCCGGCCTCATCTCCATACCCGAACCAAAGTCAGTGTTCATTGCCGGCGGCGGCGAAGGCGCCACCCTCCGCGAGGCGCTGGCCCACAACACCGTTGAGCGAGTCACTATGGTGGACCTTGACCAAGAGGTGGTGGAGCTGTGCAAGCAGCATCTGCCCAACCATCACCAGGGCGCCTTCGACGACCCTCGGCTCACCCTAGTCCACGACGACGCATACCGCTACCTGGAAGACAACGACGACAAGTACGATTTCATCATCATAGACGTGCCCGATCCGCTGGAAGGAGGGCCGGCCTATCTCCTCTACACCCAGGAGTTCTACTCTCTGACCAGAAAGCGCCTTAATCCAGGCGGACTGTTAGTGACCCAGTCCGGGCCCTCCGGCCCGCTCAACCATACCGAGGTGTTCACCGCTATCCACCACACCCTTGGCTCGGTCTTCCCCGCCACTTCTGCCTGCCAAGCACACATACCTTCGTTTGGACTTCTCTGGGGCTTCATCATCGCCGGAGACAATGTAGAAACTCTACCGGCCCAGGAGATAGACCAACGCATCCGCCAGCGGGTAACCCGCGACCTCCGCTACTACGACGGCGTCGCCCACTCCGGCATGTTCACCCTACCCAAGTACCTCCGCCGCGGCCTCGCCGAAGAAAAACGTCTCATCACAAGAGACAACCCGCTGTACGCGGTATGAGGGCCCAACGGGTCTGACCTTGCCTCAAGTTAGTGGCCTGCCCGGCCTTCATTTATACTGTATGAAATGATAGATAGCCTCATTTTAAGCACATCAGCCGCCACCACGGGAGAGGGACCTCACCTGTTGCGTGACTTAGCCGTCATTACCGCAGGGGGTGGAGGGGTCGCTCTATTGTTGCGCCTAATCAAACTACCGCCTGTCCTGGGTTATCTTGGGGCCGGTGTTCTTATTGGCCCGTCGGTGTTGAGGGCCGTGGAAAACGCGGAGACCATCCGCCTCATGGCGGACCTGGGAATAGTGCTGCTCCTGTTCGGCATTGGTCTGGAGTGCGGGTGGCGGCGAATTCGCGAGGTTGGCACCAGGGTTGTCTTCATCGCCTCACTAGAGATGGCCATTATGTTCGCCCTCGGCTTCCAGGTTGCTCAACTGTTAGGGTGGAGCGACGTAGATGCCGTGTTCCTGGGAGCGGCTATGTCCATCAGCAGCTCGGCAATTCTTATGACCATGTTGCGGGATTCCGGACAACTGCTGGAGAGGCGCGGAAGGTTGATCATAGGAATCCTGGTGGTGGAGGACTTTGCCGCGGTTATTCTGCTCACCGTGCTGGCGGGTGTCGCTAGCACGGGACAGGCCGACTTTCAAGGAATCGGCCTGCTGGTCTTGAAACTCTTGGTCTTTGCCGTCTTGGCTTTGGTTCTTGGAGCGTTCTTTGCCAACAAACTGGTCAACTTTGTAGACCGCTTCCGCTCTGAGGAGACCCTGCTGATTACCGGGCTTACGCTCTGCTTTGGCCTGGCTTTTGCCGCGGAGCAGGTGGGTCTATCCGGGGCAGCCGGGGCGTTTCTCATTGGCGCGGTGCTGGGCGATTCTCAACACGCAGGGCAGATGGAGCGAATAATCCGCCCGGTGCGGACTCTTTTCTCCGCTCTTTTCTTCGTCTCTATTGGGATGCTTATAGACATCTCTTTGGCAGCCGACTTCATCATCCCTATCCTGGTGGTGTCGGCAGTCTTTGTGGTAGGGAAAGTAGTCTCCGATACATTGGGGACATTTCTTTCGGGAGAGAGCGGGCGGGTCTCGCTGAGCGTGGGATTGGGCATGCCCCAGCCCGGCGAGTTCTCTTTGGCAATGGTCAAGACGGGATCAGATTACGGAGCTGTTGGCAGCTTCATGTTCCCGGTTGTCACCGGGGCTACGGCCTTAACGGCGCTGGTATATCCGTTCCTGTTCCGTTCCACGGACACCGTGGCGAATTTCCTGGAGCGACGGTCGCCCCGGCTATTGAAGAGGTACGTCGAATACATGGCCATTCTGCTGACCACGCTCCGTAGAGCCTTTCAGTTCAGCGGCCCCAGGGCTAGGCAGATCCAAAGGAGCGCGAAGATCATCATGCTGGACATGGGGATCATTGCAATCTTTCTGGTGCTTGGCGTTGGTATTCTGGGTTTCACCGCTCAACTATCTGCGCTTACCCACCTGAGCGAGGGTACGATTGGGCTGATCATTGGAAGTGCAATTTTGGCCTTTTGCATTCCCCCGGGCCTTGCCATTTGGAAAGCCCTACGAAACCTTGCCGATGCCGTGGTGGAGTTCAGGCTCCCAGGCTATCTGGGAGTCGCCGACAAATGGACGCGTGGCAACCTATATGCGGCATTCCGCGATACTGCCATGCTTCCCATCCTGGTTGTGCCTGGGATTTGGAGCATTCCGCTTGTCTCTAAGCTGCTGGCCCTGGGCAGCTTGAGCGCTCCACTTTCACTTCTAATAGTAGTTGTGATTGTCACATCGCTTATTGCGGCAACCTTTCGCATCTATCGCGTCCTAAATTCTATGTTCAGTCAGACGTTTATGAGTGACGATGATAGTCCTTCCTGATTCTTGATAGCCGGTACCGTTGTTGGTTCGTTTTTAGCCTTGCAGCTTGACATAACGTTGAAAACAGGTCCCTCTCCTTGCTGCTTCCCTATCCCACAACGCTGAGCACAACGTGAGACGGGTGATCGGCGTCGTGGTGGACCGTGTTCAGCGCAACGCGGGTATGCGTGTTGCGCCCCAGAGGCTCTCCCGTATTGGGGTTCGCGTCAAAGCGGGGGAAGTTGGAGCTGGACACGTCCAGTCTTATGCAGTGCCCCTTGGCAAACACGTTCGACGTAGGGTACAGCACTATCGTCACTGGGTAGACCTCGCCGGGGCTCATCGGTGACGGCCTCTCCCATGAGTCTCGGTAGCGCATCCTGAAGATGCTGTCCGATATATTTAGGGCAAATCCGTCCGGGTAGTCCTCATTTGGCGGATAGACGTCTATCAGCTTTGCCGTGAAGTCGGTATCGGGTGCATCGGACGATACCCACAGCTTCACCTCTATTGGCCCGGTGACCTCGATGTCGCGTTCCAGGCGCTCCGTCTGAAATACCAGCACGTCTTGCCGGGCGCCCAGCGGCGCGTTGAAAGGAGGCTTGGCTCCGTAGAGGCCCTCTCGTTCCCGCTGGTCCCAGCCGCCTGCCGTCACTATCTGCTCCACGCGGGATCCCTGCGGCAACAGCGATGAGTCGGCTATGAAGTCGGGGACCGGGCGCAGTGTCGCCAGCGACGATATGTTGCCTCCCACGGAAGGTACCGGGTCAGTGGGGTCGAACTGGTACGTGGTGGAAGCGCTCTGCTCTTCGGGGGCGTCTACCCGCAGAGAGCCGTCGCTGTGGAGATGGTAGTTTACGCTGGCGGCGCGGGAAAGCGGCCACTCCTGCTCGTTTCGCCAGTGACCTCCGTGATTGAGGCGGCCTTCCCGGTTCATCCGGCCGTCGCCGCCTCCCATGACGAAGATGCGGACGGTGGGGTCATCCTCAACGCCGTTGTCCAACCCTTTCAGCCAGTGATCGAACCAGCGCAGGCGCTCCTGGTTGTAGTCGATAGGCGCCTCGCACCCAAGGTTGATGCCGCCGGAATGGGTGAGAGCCATCGTACCGTCCCCGTGCGTCCAAGGGCCCATGAGCAGACGGTACGGGCCTCTCTTCTTCTGGGACAGGCCGATAAAGTTCTCCAAATTGGCGCGGGTATAGGAGTCGTACCAAGCGCTGGAAAAAACCGTCGGCACGTCGGCGAACTGGTCCCAGTGAAGCTCAAAGTTGACGCTGGGGTCCTTCCACAAATCGTCATAGTCGCCGCGGGTAAGAAGCTGGATGGCAAGCCGTTCGTAAGCCGGAGCGTGCGCCAGTGGCGTCTGCCCCTTCTTGATGGGCAGCCGTTTCAGGATCTCCCGCGTATCGGACCCGTCCAGCGCCCTGGCCGCAGCGGGGTCGCTCTTGAGCAGGGCGTTGGTGTTGGTGCCGGCGTGCCAGTATAGCCAGGTTAGGAAGCGCAGCTCCAGAGCGCCTCCCTGCCGGAGCGTGCTGGTATAGCCGTTGGAAGCGCCCTCGTTGACCCACATGCAGGTCAGCCCCGGCGGGTCTAGCACCGCCAGCGAGTTCTGCGTCCAACCGGCGTAGGACGTTCCTGTCGTGCCGATCTTGCCGTTGCACCATGGCTGCTCGACCAGCCATTTCATGGTGTCGTATCCGTCCGGACCTTCCTGCCAGAAAAAGCCGAATTCACCTTCCGACTGGTAGCAGGCGCGGCAGTCCTGCATGACAAAGATGTAGCCCCTCTTGGCAAAGTAGCGGCAGTTCTTTTCCACTCTGTCAGGGGCGCGCTTGTTGTATGGCGTGCGCTCCAGGATTACCGGCAGGGGGCCCTCCAATGGCTTGTCGCCATCAGTAGGGAAATAGACGTCGGTTGCCAGCCCAACGCCGTCACGCATGGGTACCATGACGTCTTCCAGGACCATGACGCCGTACTCAGGTTTTGAAAACTGCATAAGCCACCTCTCGCACAGGGGTCGGCCTGCAATATATCACCCGCCTATTGGAGGGTAAAGGCGGCAGCTGGCCCATCTGCAATTGACGGTAGAGATATCATTTAAGTGATGCTGGAAGTACCCGCTTGATGGAACCGATATCCGCCGAAACAGCCCCAGGTAAGAAGAGGAGCAGGCTCTTCTTTGGCTGGTATATAGTGGCCGGAGCGGCGTTGCAGGCGTTCTTTACATCGGCTACCTTCTTCTTCGGGTTCACCGCTTTCTTCAACCCCATAGCCAACGAGTTTGGCTTCAGCCGGGCTGCAACTGCTACCGCCCTGTCGCTTCAGCGCACCGAATCGGGAATTGCCGGGCCGTTCGTCGGGTTCCTGGTGGATCGATACGGAGCGCGCGGCGTGATGCTGGCGGGTACCGTAATAACGGCGCTTGGGTTCTTTGCACTGGCGCGCATAACGTCCCTGCTGACCTTCTACCTCTCCTTTGGATTGCTGGCGCTCGGTATAGCCATGGCCACCATGGTAACCACTACCCCCGTGATCAGTAACTGGTTCATCCGCAAGAGAAGCAGGGCGCTCACCATCGCCTTCGCCGGAGGCTCATTGGGAGGCACTGGCGTGCCGGTCCTTGTTTGGGCAATCGACGCCTACGGCTGGCGCACCGTCCTCGACTGGATCGGAATAGGCACGCTCCTGGTGGGAATACCGGTCGCGCTCATCATGCGCCACCGTCCTGAGCAACACGGCTATCTGCCGGACGGCATCCATCCGTCCCAAAGCAAGGAAGAGCCGCGGGAAAGAGAGGGCGTATCCGATTCTCCTGAGTCGGACGAGGTCAACTTCACCGTGAGACAGATGCTGAGGACGCCGGCTCTATGGCAGTTGGTGGTGGGAATGGGATTGTCCGGCATGGTGATGTCCACAACCGTTGTCATGGTTATACCCGGCTTGGAGAGCTTTGGTATATCTACCACAACCGCAGGTTATGCTGTTTTTGCTTTGGCCATCGGCAACATAACGGGTCGCTTGCTTCTGGGGTTTCTTGCCGACACACTGAATAAGCGCAACGTGCTGGCTTTTACCTACGTGATGTTCGCTCTGAGCGCGCTCGCCTTTGCCATGGTAACGGAAGTGTGGCACATAGCAATCTTCGTCCCGCTGTATGCGCTGGCGCACGGGGGCACCGTGCCGGTGCGGTTTGCCATCCTCGCCGACTACTTCGGCAGGAGATCGTATGGAGCGCTGGTGGGGCTGACTATGACCCTGACGGCGGCATTTGGCATAGTGGGGCCTGTATTCGCAGGCCTTGTATTTGACATCACGGACAGCTACAGGCCGGCGTTCATAACAATGGCGGTGCTCATGATCCCCGCCGTGCCGTTCACTCTGATGGTTAAAAAGCCCAACCTTAAACGCCCGTAGAGCGTTGGATTTAAGGCATCAGGGTTGCCCCTCGAAATGTCTTGCTGTGTATAATATAGATGCGTACGTTATACAGGAGGGTGCCCGGAATCATGAACCTAATAAAGACGGGAGTGCTGTTCATTTTTCTGACCTTTCTGTTGCTTCTCACCGGAGCATTGATAGGCGGCGGCGACCCCTCCATGGTGATGCTCTTCTTCTTCATAGCCCTAGCGATGAACTTCTTTGGCTTCTGGTTCAGCGACAAGCTGGTGCTGTCCATGTCGCGCGCGAAGCTGGTCTCTCAGGACGAAGCGCCGGAGCTGCATAGCGTGGTGGACGAGCAGGTGTACTTCGCCGGGATTCCCAAGCCCAAGGTGTTCATCATGGATTCGGACTCACCCAACGCCTTCGCCACCGGCCGCAGCAAGAAGAACGCCTCGATCGCGGTGACCACGGGCATCATGCGCATTCTCAACCGCGACGAGCTCGGCGGCGTGATAGCCCATGAGCTGGCGCACGTCGGCAACCGGGATACGCTGATTATGACCATGGTGGCCGCGGTGGCCGGAGCCATCGCCATGATAGCCTGGATGGCGCAGTGGTCGCTCATCTTCGGAGGAATGAGTGGCCGGCGCGGCGGCGGAGGCGGCAGCGCCATAGGATTGATAGGGTTGCTGGTTGTGGTCATAGTCATGCCATTGGCGGCAACTCTTGTGCGCCTGGCCATATCCCGCACCAGGGAGTACCAGGCCGACCGTACCGGCGCGGCGACGTCCGGCAAACCGCTGGCTCTGGCCAGTGCGTTGGCAAAGCTTGAGAGGGGCAGCAATGCGCGCAGCATGGACATACCAAAAGAGCGCCTTGAGCCCGTTTCGCACCTGTTCATTGTAAATCCGTTGAGCAGCCTGAGCCGCGATGGAATGGCGCGCCTCTTCTCAACGCATCCCCCAATTGAAGAGCGCGTCCGACGCCTTCAGGAAATAGAGGCCAACAAAGGCCCCAGGATGATTAGATAGCAGGCCTGTATATTCAGAGACAGAGGGAGGGATATCAATTGGCTGACAAAGCTGACTACGACGTAATCATAGTAGGTGGAGGGGCAACGGGGCTGAGCGCGGCTCTATACACGTCCCGCGCCATGCTCAAAACAGCCATAGTCGAAAGACTTGCGCCGGGAGGACAAATCCTGCTCACCGACGTCATAGAGAACTACCCGGGATTCCCCGACGGCATTACCGGACCGGAGCTGTCTCAACTGTACGAGCGGCAGGCCGTCAAGTACGGCGCTGAGATTCTCTACGATTCGGCGATTGGACTGAAGAATCTGGATGGCGCGGTGAAGACCGTGGTAGGCGACGAGGGCGAATACAGCGCTAAGGCCATCATCATCTCTTCCGGTGGAGACCACAACAAGCTGGAAGTGCCCGGCGAAGATGAGTACTCCGGCAAGGGCGTTTCCTACTGCGCCACGTGCGACGGCAACTTCTTCCGCGATATGCCGGTTGCCGTTGTTGGCGGAGGCGATTCGGCGATGCAGGAAAGCCTGTATCTGACACAGATGACGGAGAGGGTGACCGTTCTACACCGCCGTGACAAGCTCCGGGCCAGCAAGATCCTGCAAGACAGAGCAATGAAGCATCCCAAGATAGAGTTCAGATGGAACACGGTTGTAGAGAGGGTCCAGGGCAACGGTCAGATGGAGTCCCTGTTCTTGAAGGACACGCTCTCGGGTGAGAACTCGACCTTGGACGTGCCAGGTTTGTTCATCTTCATAGGCTTCCATCCCAACACCGAGTTTCTCAGAGAAAGCCCCATAGAGATCGATGCTGGAGGCCACATCATTTCCAACATGGCCATGGAAACCAACGTGCCGGGAGTTTACGGAGCCGGCGACGTGAGGGCCAACTCCGACCGTCAATTGGGCACCGCGGTGGGAGATGGCATAACGGCTGCACTAAGCGCGTACCACTACATTGAAGACCTAGAGGGGTGATACCCCTTAGAACAAAGAAGAGAGGGGGCCGGATTTCCGACCCCCTCTCTCTATTCCTCAAGCTCTATAGTGGCTAGTGGTGGCCGCCGCAGCCGCCGCCGGTGCCGCCACAGCCGCAGGTGCCGCCGCAGGCACACCCGCCGGACTCTATATTCGGGTTATTGATCACGAAGCCGCTGCGCATCAGCCCGTCCATGTAATCTATTTCAGAACCCTGCAACAGCGGAAGACTATCCTGGTCAACCACAATCTGGACGCCGTTGGAATGCATGAGCAGATCACTCTGGCCGGCCTGGCCGTCTAAGGAAAGGGAGTACCCCGGTCCGCCATGAGGACCTGCCGTGATGGCTATTCTCAAGGCTGACCCGGTTTCACCTTCCTCTTCTATGATCTCCTTAAGCTTCGTTGCAGCTAGTTCGGTAACTGTGATCTCGCCCAATTGCGGTCTCCTTTCGCTCCCTCGGTAGATAAGGATGGGGCGCGGCTTCTCTTGTCCGGTCAGTTTAGCATCCCATGCAAAACAGGGTCAACAGAAGGTGTCACATAACGGAGGGGAGATTGCGAGGTAAGAGAGCGGTCACTACAATGTGGGTAGGCCGAAGTGGCGGAACGGTAGACGCGATGGTCTCAAAAACCATTGGGGGCAACCCCGTCCCGGTTCGAATCCGGGCTTCGGCACCAGAATGTCACTCGTTTGCCCTGATAGAAGGAATCCGATATGGACATTCCAACGTACTTAAAGTAAAGCAAACGGGTTAGCGCATTTTTTATTGACACAGGACAATTGCTTGTTTATTGTATATTACTTAGCACAATCGTTACTTCGTCGCAAAGTGGCGATTGTGTGATTTTGTGAGAAGCTCACGGTCAATTGACCAAGCCAAGTTAAATTTTAGAGTTCCTTTTAGGAGGGTGCGCATTATGCGAATAGTTCTCTCGCCTCGTAAGTTTTTGGGGGCTGCCGTAGGCATAGGCCTTTTGTTTGTGCTGGCGTGCGGTTCGGCTGAGGAAGACCCAACGCCGACGCAGCGGCCGGCAGACACGCCTACGTCTGTGGCGGTGCCTACGCTTGTGGTGCCAGAAGCGACGCCTACACCGGAGCCGCCAGCGCCAGGGGTGACACCGGCGCCAGGAGTGACTGCGGCGCCTGCCCCAACCAATACGCCTACACCGGAGCCCGCGCCCGGCGAGGAGCCGCAGTACGGCGGCACTGTGACGGTGCCGGGTAACTGCGGTCCGCTGGACCCCAACCATAGCCAGACCGGTTTCTGCTGGAACGGCTTGGGATGGATTGGGAACATCTACAACGGACTGATAAGGGTGAACCCCGTTGACCGCGTATCCGTTGAAGGCGACCTGGCCGAGACGTGGAGTGTAAGCGGTGACGGTACGGAGTACACTTTCAACATCCGGCCCGGAGTGGTGGACCACGACGGCAATCCCTACACTGCCGAAGATGCTTGGTACCAGATAGTACGCTATGAAGAGAAACCGAACGGCATCAACCCACGCCGTCAGGGATGCATCGGCGCCTACGTGGCAGATGTACTTGACGACAACGGTGATCCCGTTGCCAACCCCGGCGCTGAGGTCATTGATAGTTCAACACTGGTGATAAGGCTGGATGCTCCTCGCGCAGCGTTTATCTCCTGTATCTCCGGCGCATGGAGCGCGTTCATCCCTGATACGTACATCAGCCAGATTGACGACCCCATGGTAACGCCGGACGGCTACAGGGACATGGATTTTGGCAGGGGAGAGGCCATTGGCACGGGCCCCTTCAAGGTTGTCAACCATGAGATTGAGAACATCACGGAGCTCGAGCGACACGACCAGTTCTTCCGTGAAGGACTGCCTTACCTTGACGGTTACGTATCACCGTTCATTCCCGAAGCGGCAGTTCGGGTAGCCAACTTCCGTGCAGGCAGAATCGATGCCCTGGGCGTCTTTGACAACCAGCCGAGCAAGTCGGATGCGGAGGAACTGCAGAGGGCTGTGGGCGACGACTTGGTTGCTCCTCTGATCAACGCCATGGGCTGGCGCGGCATACAGTTGAACGTAGCCAATGCGCCGTTCGGCCCCATAGGCGATCCCACTGCTGACAAGATCCGTACCGCCATCCAGATGGGCTTTGACCGCCAAGAGATGAGCCGGCTGAATTACGACGGCATTGGTACACTGGCTACGCCTTACTTCTTCTACTGGGACTGGATTGCTACACCAGACCAGTGGTATGAGGCATTGCCCGGGTTCGACCCGGATCCGGCAGTGAGAGCTGATCAGCTTGCCCAGGCGCAAGCTCTCATGCGAGAGGCTGGCTACGGCCCGGACAACATGCTTGCCGTTGAAGCCCTGACTACGTCCGGTGGTCAAAATGAAGCGGAGATACAAGGCCAGTGGCTGAGACAGAATCTATACCTTGACGTGACAACCACAAATATGGGCAACACCTCCGGTCTGCGGGCACGCACCAGACCCGGCGATTTCCAGATGATAGCGGTGGAGAGCATTGGAGCTTCCTTCGCTGACCCTGATGCCTTCAACTTAGGCGTGTTCTTCACCGACGAAGAGGGCGGTAGGAACTGGACATCATGGGTAAATGAGGATTGGCGGGTACTTATGGACCAGCAGTTGGTGCTAAACGACACGTCTGAGAGAGGGCCTGTGCTGTTTGAAATGGCTAAGATCCTCTACGCCGACGCTGCTCTGGTTGGCAACAACAGGCCGGCCCTGGTGCACGGTTGGCGGGGCAACTGGAGGGGCTACGTGGCTCCTATCATCCACGCCTCCAACATGACGCTGGAGCACGTCTGGCTGGCTGAGTAGCGTAGAATTACCGGATAGTTAACGAAGTCTGCGATCATCTCAGTGATCGCAGACTTCGTTTTAGAACTGTGACTCTACGTCCCAAGTAGAGTAGAATAGGGAGGCTATGAAGAAGTACATTCTGAGACGCGTGTTGCTCTTTGTGCCTACTCTGCTGGGCGTTGCCCTGGTCATCTTTATACTTCTACGCATTCTGCCAGGAGACGTTGCTGTGCAGATACTTGCCGGTCCCAATGGAGAGGCCGAGTATACCCAGGAGGACGTGGATAACCTTAGGGAAAGGCTTGGCCTAAACGATCCAATCCACATTCAATTTGTGAATTGGATATGGGATTTCGCCAGAGGAGACCTCGGCCATTCGTTTGCCACCAACCGTCCAGTATGGGGTGAGCTAAAGCGACAGTTCCCCATCACTCTTCAGCTTGCCATTCTGACCGCAATAGTGGTTGCAGCCATAGCTATACCCATCGGCATCATTGCGGCCGTAAGGCAGGATGGGTGGCTGGACTTTATCCTGAGAACGTTTGCCATAGTGGGACTGGCAATGCCCAGTTTCTTCGTAGGCTTGCTAGTCATACTGGGGTTGTCGGTCTATGTGGGGTGGCTGCCTCCGGTCGGCTTCACTAGCCTTTGGGATGATCCTATAACGAGCATCCAGCAGCTCCTGTTGCCCGCCGTCGCGCTTGGTTTCAGCAGCAACGGATTACTGCTGAGGATCACTCGTACCCAGCTCTTAGAGGTGTTGCGTGAGGACTATGTGAGGACGGCGAGGGCAAAAGGACTGGCAGAACGTGTAGTCATCATGAAACACGCGGTGAGGAACGCACTGTTGCCTGTAGTGACGGTGGGAGGGACTCAGATCGGTTTCCTCTTCTCAGGCACCATTGTCATAGAAACGCTGTTCAACCTTCCCGGGCTGGGCAGGGGATTAATCAATGCCTTGAACACTAGGGACTTGCCGGTAATTCAAATCTACATCATGTACTTTGCGCTGGTGGCCCTGGTGGCGAACTTGATTGTAGATCTGACGTATGCCTGGCTTGATCCGCGCATCCGTTACGCATAAGCCTGTTGGAGAAGGTCGGTTATGGCTACGCAAAACTCAATTGAAAGCACAGGGGTACTAGCATCCCGCTCTCCTTCTCCGTGGAGTAGAAGGTGGCGAGGCTTTACCAGGTTCCTCCGCTCTAAACCACTGGGAACAACGGGACTTGTATTGGTAGTAGTATTTGCTATTTTGGCGGCGTTCCCCGATGTATTCGCTCCGCAAGATCCAAGGGCTTTCGATTCAAGTAAGCTCCTGGAAGGGCCCAGTGCAAATCATCTCTTTGGTACCGACTTCGCTGGTAGAGACGTTCTCAGCCGGGTGATATTCGGAGCGAGGATTTCCATATTCGTGGGGATGACCTCAATGCTCATTGCGGCCGTGGTGGGCTCCTCAGTAGGAGTCGCCAGCGCTTATTTTGGCGGAAAGCTTGACCTTGTGGTGCAGCGCTTTGTAGACGCGCTGATAGCTTTCCCGTCCCTGGTGCTGGCCCTGGCCCTGGTCGCGCTGTTCACAGCCTCGTTGACCAACATCATCATCGCCATCTCCATAGTGTTCACACCCAGGTTGACCAGGGTCATACGCTCGGTGGCGTTGAGCATCAAGGAGATACCGTATATAGAAGCTGCGCGGGCCATAGGGGCCAGCGACTTCCGCATCATGCTGCGGCACGTACTGCCCAACACCTTTGCCTCTCTCATGGTGTACTCCACCAGCCTGGTGGGCAGCGCCATTCTGATAGAAGCATCGCTCAGCTTCTTGGGGGTTGGAATGCCGGTTGGCACCATCACCTGGGGAGCCCAGCTCAGCGGACAGGTATTGCGTTACTTCACGGTGGCTCCGCACATCGCCATCTTCCCAGGCTTTGCTTTAACGCTGGCCGTATTTGGGGTAAACATACTAGGCGATGCCATGCGGGACGTGCTTGATCCCAGGCTGCGCGGCAGATAGCCAGGGTACACCTTCGGCGCTCCGTTTTACTTGGCCTTCAAGCCGAACGATTTGACGGCTCTATCGACTATGTACTTACCCAATGCCAGGGATGACGTCGCCGCTGGTGATGGGGCGTTCAGTACGTGCAGGGCGTTTCCGGTCTCCACAATGCTGAAATCATCCAGCAGCGCCCCTTTGCGGTCCACGGCCTGGGCCCTGACGCCGGCGCCGGCTGGCACAAGGTCTTCCTTTTGAATTTCTGGCAGCAGACGCTGCAGGGCCTTGGTGAAGGCCGTCTTGCTCAGGGAGCGATAGAACTCGCCCAAGCCGGTGCGCCAGTATTTCCAGGACATCATCCAGAATCCGGGATAGGTGGCTGTGCCCAGAAACTCCGGGATGTTGATGCTGGACATGGTATAACCCTCTCTGGCGAAGGCCAGAACGGCATTGGGTCCGGCCTCCACGCCGCCGTGGATCATGCGGGTAAAATGCACGCCCAGGAAGGGGAACTGGGGGTTTGGCACAGGGTAGATGAGGCTCTTCACAAGGTGATGCTTCTCTGGCTTTAGGGTGAAGTACTCTCCACGAAAGGGGATGATGCGCACCTCAGAACGAAGCCCCATTTTCGTTACTATTTTATCAGCGTGAAGGCCTGCGCAGTTGATTAGGTGGCTGGTCTGGAACTCTCCCTTGCTCGTCTCCAGGTTGATAGAGCCGCCGGCTACGGTGATACCGTTCAC
Organism: Dehalococcoidia bacterium; assembly: GCA_965220545.1. Taxonomy (GTDB): domain Bacteria; phylum Chloroflexota; class Dehalococcoidia; order Lucifugimonadales; family QGNO01; genus DAOUJH01. Next base: position 191,566 of record CBDCQF010000010.1, on the reverse strand, counting down.
CTTCGCGCCAAGCACAATTTCGGCGCCGTTCCGCTGCGCATCCTCGGCGTAGGCGGCGGCGACTTCCTTGAAGTCGACAATGCCGGTCTTCGGCGAATGCAGGGCTTTGATGCCGTAGGCGTGCGGTTCAAGCTCCTTGATCTGTTCGGGACCTATCATCTGCAGACCCTCAACGCCGTTGGCGGTACCTCTTTCGTAGAGGGTCTGCAGGCGCGGCAGCTCCTCTTCATTGGTGGCCACGACGACTTTGCCGATGAGGTTGTAGGAGATGCCACGGTTTTCACAGTAGTCGCGCAGGGCGCGGCTCCCCGCGACGCAAAGCTCCGCCTTGTACGACCCCGGCCTGTAGTAGAGGCCGGAATGGATGACGCCGCTGTTGTGGCCGGTCTGGTGTGAGGCGACTCGTTGCTCTTTTTCCAGTACGGCTACGGAGTAGTTAGGATATCTTGTCGATAGCTCCAATGCGGTGGCCAGTCCAAGGATGCCTCCGCCTATTACGGTGACGTGGTGATTAGTGTTCATAACTAGAGGAGAGTATAAGGCAGATGGCAAGCGCTTGCCTAAAGCTGTCGGTACGCTTAGCATTATATGGTCGGTGTTGCGATGCCCGGTAGTGTAGCGGTAGCACGTCAGCCTTTGGAGCTGAAATCCCTGGTTCGAATCCAGGCCGGGCAGCCACCCCATCGCGCCGCCCTACCCCCGGACATACGGGCAAGGCGGGCAATAGAAGAGATGCTTCGTCGTCGGTATCTATCACGTCCTCAGATGTAGACGTTAGGGGCTACTTACCTCATGAGGCCTGAGCTACGCAACGAAATGCTCCGCATCTTGGCCGATGCCGAAGAGGGCCACGTACTTACGCGCCACTTCGGAATGTCGGCCATTGAGCTTGAGGCCCTTGACCTGCTGGAAGAGGTCGGAGCCGTATCAATGGAATCTGGCTATGCTAAGCTCACCATAGATGGCTACGACTACTACCAGGAATGGAAAGGGTCACGGCGCTACTGGCTGAGGAAGCACGTGACTCCTCGGGTCGTTTTCTGGACCGGGTCCATTGCCGTTATAGTGATAGCAGCTCTGATTCTGAGGTTCCTATGAACAGACGACAGATCCTACAGCGATTGGAAAGAGGGTGGCGGGAACTCCACGAGTCCCTGGACAGGCTTTCTCAGAAGGAGATGGAGGAGCCCGTCTTTGACGGCGGATGGTCGGTTAAGGATTTGCTGGGTCACGTCACCACTTGGGAGGAGGAGGCCATCAAGGCCATGGACTTGATGGCGAGAGGTCAACCCCAGCCGCGCTACAGGCAGTACGGCGGGATAGACGGTTTCAATGCCTGGCAATCGGAAAAGAAGGCGGGCCTTTCGCTGGAGGATGTGCAGAGCCGGCTCATGGAGACGCATCACCGGCTGATGTCAGTGGTCGCCGAAATGGCCGAAGAGCACTGGGCTACGGAGACCCGCATCAGGCGGCGCTTGCGGATTGATACGTACGGCCATTACCGCCTGCACCGCGATCAAATCATGGCTTGGCGTAGAGATAGGTAGGCAGCGGCGCTCGCGTCGCTGCCTACCTATCTGCGTACTATGGCGCAATCGCCGGCACGCCCAGCTCGTTGAGCTGTTCCACGAAGCCGGCAACGTCCTCGTCGATGATCTGCTGAAGCTCTTCGAGATGACCGTCGACCAGTGCCGAAAGCTCATCGTATACGCCTAGCTGTCCCTGTGTCGGCCCAAAGTCGCCGGAGGCCGTCACCTGCGCCAGTGCCATGAGCTTGGCGTCAAGGCGCACCGGAGGCACGGTCTGGGCGTGCGGTTCGTGCACGGATACAAGCTGGCCTTCGATGGGCCACAGCTTCTCCTTGATGGCCTGCGCCGCCCCGGACAGAACGTCCCGCGACGCCTGGTCTCCGGCGCGGCCTACCCACTCGTCGAGCTGGCCGCGCACACTGCGCAGACGGTGCAGTCCGTTGTTGTTCTCCACCAGCTTGTCACGGACCTGTATCAGCAGGTCAAACTGCGCCTTCAGGTCATCTTCCGTCGCGGATACGCGTGGGTCTTTGAGCAGTTGGAACGACTCCGTGAAGCTGCGGTCGTCCACCGTCAACCGGACTTGGTATGTTCCCGGCGGGACCAGCGGCGATATGCCGGCCGGCCGGCCGCGGGCGTCGGGGCCGGCGGTGGCCGGGTATCGCATGTTCCAGACCAGCCTGTTCATGCCCGCCTTCGCACTCCGCTTGAAGGTGTTGATCACGTTGTCGTCGGAATCCAATATGGCAATGGCAACGTCCTCCTGCGGGGCGTCCTTCAGGTAGTAGTTGATGGGGACGCCGTCGGGAGGGTTCTGTCCCGCGTTGAGGTAGACCCGCTTAACCTCACCGGCTTCGTTGCGCTTCTCATAGAAGGTTACCGTCTCGCCGTTGATGCGCTGGTAGTCCTTGCCGGGGATGCCTCCGCCACGTCCGAAGCCCAGGGGTTGAGCGGTGCGGTACGTGGCTCTGGGCTTGAACAGGTGGACGTCATTGCGGGTAACCTCCTCCGAGATCTGTTGAAGAGGTGTGAGGTCGTCCAGGATCCAGAAAGAGCGGCCATGCGTGGCGGCTATCAGGTCGTTGTTCTTCACGGCCATATCGTGGATGGGGACCACCGGCAGGTTGGCTTGAATCGGTTGCCACTGTTCGCCGTCGTCGAAGGACACGAACATGCCAAGCTCGGTGCCCAGGTAGAGGAGGCCCTGCTTGGCCGGGTCTTCGCGTATGACGCGGGTGAAGTAATCATCAGGGATTCCGTTGGTGATCTTGCGCCAGGTCTTGCCATAGTCGTTGGTCTTGAACACGTAGGGCGCGTGGTCGTGCAGCTTGTAGCGAGTAGCGGCCAGGTAAGCTGTCGCCGGATCGTGTCGAGAAGGCTCGATGGTGTAGACCAGGGTCCACTCCGGCAGATCGGGCGGGGTGACGTTCTCCCAAGAGCCCCCTTCGTCGTGGGTTATATGGACCAGGCCGTCGTCCGAGCCTGTCCAGAGAACGCCGGGCTCGGTTGGAGATGCGGCAAAGGCAAAGATAACGCCGGAATAGTCGGCGGTGCCGCCTGAATCGGTGCTGAGGCCGCCGGAGATGACCTGCATCTTGGACTGGTCGTTTCGCGTAAGGTCCGGGCTGATGCGCTCCCAGCTTCCACCGTCATCCGTACTTTTATAGACGTACTGGCTGCAGCAGTACAGTAGATCGGGGTCGTGGGGGGAGAAGACGGTGGGGTAGGTGAAGTAGAAGCGGTTGATGATGTCCTTGACCGGCGAGCCGGATTGGTCGTGGGGCCAGACGTGGACGATGCGCGTTTGCCTGGTGCCCATGTGGTAGCAGAGCTGCGTGCCTCCTCCACCCGGCGCCGAACCGTTGGCGCCAGAGAAGATGATGTTGTTATTGCTCGGTTTCACCGCAATGTAACCGCTTTCGGAGTTGCCCACCACGTCGCAGTCTTTCCAGGAGATTGCGCCTTCGTCGCCGCGACTGGGGACTTTGATTGCGGTGTTGTCCATCTGCGTGGCGTAGAGGTTGTAGGGGTGCTGGTTGTCCACGTCCATCTTGAAAAGGCTGGCGGTGGGCTGGTTGTAGAGCGTCGACCAGGAAGCGCCTCCGTCCAGGCTTACCGATGCGCCTCCGTCACTGCCGCTGATCTGCCGCTGATTGTTGCGTGGGTCAAGCCAGATGTCATGGTGGTCGCCGTGCGGCAGGCGCATCTCGAAGAAGTTGCGGCCGCCGTCGTTGGACTTCCAGAACTGCACGTTCAGGCAATAGCAGGTGTCGGGGTCCTGGGTGTCGGCGAAGACGTGAGTGTAGTACCAGGGTCGCCTGTACAGCTGCGGCTTGTTGGATACCATCTGCCAGGTGGCTCCGCTGTCGTCCGAGCGGAACAGGCCTCCCTGGGAGTTCTCTATCTCCATCAGGGCCCAGACCCGTTCCGGCCTGGGCGGCGATATGGCCACGCCAATTTTGCCCTTTAGACCCTGCGGTATACCGGGGTTTTGGGTTATCTCCACCCAGGTATCGCCGCCGTCCGTGGACTTGTATAGGCCGCTGTCCGGCCCACCGGAGGTCATGGTCCAAGGCTGGCGCAGCACCTGGAAGATGGACGCGTAGATGATGCGGGGGTTGCTGGGGTCCATAGAGAGGTCTACAGCCCCTGCCTTGTCGCTCTTGAAGAGGACGTGTTCCCAGGTCTTGCCCCCATCCATAGTGCGATATACGCCGCGTTCCGGGTTGCTACCCCATTCGTGGCCGATGGCGGCAACATAGGCGATGTCGGGGTTGGTGGGATGGATGCGGATGCGCGCGATGTGACGCGTATAGCGAAGCCCCATGTTTTGCCACGTCTTGCCGCCGTCGGTCGTCTTGTAGACGCCGTCTCCGTGAGTGGCGTCGGCGCGGAAGACGCCCTCGCCGGTGCCCACGTACACCACGTTGGGGTCGGAGTCGGACACGGCAATTGCGCCAACGGCGGCGGTATTGAAGAAGCCGTCCGAGACGTTTTCCCAATACATCCCGGCGTCGGTGGTCTTCCAGACGCCGCCGGCGGTGGAACCGTTGTAGAAGACCAGGGGATTCTTGGAGTTGCCGGCCACGGCAACGGAGCGGCCTCCGCGAAACGGGCCTGCCAGTCGGTACTCAAGGGCGTTAAGGTAGCTTGGATGCACCGTGGAGTGGTTCTCAGTCACGCGACACCTCCCGGGGTCTGAAATTGAACGCGGTTGAAAGGCAGCATGACCTTACAACCAAACGTGCCAAATGAAAAGAGCCTGGGCAACAGCCCAGGCTCTTTGTTGTATCTGTCGTCTGTTTACCTGCCGCGCAGCTTGGGGTCAAGCACGTCGCGCAGGGCGTCTCCGAAGACGTTAATCCCGAAGACCACGAAGGAGAGGGCAAACCCTGGGAACAGGCCTATCCAGGGAGCGCCCGAGAAGTCAAGGAGTTGCTCCTGGTTGAGCATGGCTCCCCAGGTGATGGTGTTCCCTGCGCCGCTGAGGCCAAGGAAGCTCAGAGACGCTTCAATGATGATTGCGCTGCCCACCAAAGACGTCGCCACTACAACCAGGGAGGCAAACGTATTGGGAAGTATGTGCCGGAGCATGATTCTGAGGTCGGACCCTCCTATGGCCCTGGAAGCCTCAACGTACGGCATCTCCTTCACGCTGAGAGCCACGGAACGAACAATACGGACTATCCTGGGCAGGAAGACTATGCTTATGGCCAAGATCACGTTGTTCAGGGAAGAGCCCAAGGCAGCCATGAGCGCCAGCGCAAGCAGCAAGCTGGGAAAGGCGGATAGTGAATCGATCACTCTTTGAACAATGAGGTCGAACTTGCCGCTGTAGAAGGCGCTGGTCACCGCGATGAAGCTCCCCACTATACTGGCGCCTGTCATGGCGATTATTCCGACGTAGATGGAAACCCCGGCGCCAAACATGGTGCGGCTCATGATGTCTCTGCCCAGCCTGTCGGTGCCGAACCAGTTGTCAATGGACGGAGGTTTCAAGACCCTACTGGTGCTGATATCGTACGGATCGTACGGCGCAATGTACGGAGCGGTCACAGCAACTACTGAGGCAAATAATACTATGGCAAGGCCGGTGGTTCCCAACGGCTTGCGACGTAGGAAAGTAGAGATCGCCCTTATACGGCGCTCCCACGGTGAAATCTCCCGGGTTGGCTGAGCTAGGACGAGTTCATCTCTGGCGTTCATCTAAACTCCTCCGTGTGTCCGGTGCTTCCCAACATTCCTCATTCGTATCTGATCCTTGGATCCAGCCAGGCATAGGTCAGGTCGACTACCAGGTTGATTGCCAGTGACACCAAGGCGAAGTACATGATGTATGCCTGGATGGTGGGCAGGTCGCGCAGGAATAGGGCTTCTATCAGTCCGCGCCCAATTCCGGGAAGGTTGAAGATTAGTTCTATGACAACGGTGCCTGAGAACAGTATGCCGAATTGAAAACCGGCGTAGGTAACCACGGGCAGCATAGCGTTGCGTACGCCGTGTTTGACAATGACCACCCTTTCCGCCAACCCTTTGGCCCTTGCCGTGCGTATGTAGTCCTCCCTCAGGACCTCCAGGAGCTGGGTGCGGGTGAGGCGCATGAGCAGGCCGCTGCTGCTCAGTCCCAGGGCCACGGCCGGAGGCACCAGCTGCTGCACGGTCTTGAAGGGAGTTTCCCAAAAATGATCGAAGCCTAAGGGGGGAAGCCAGTCAAATCCCCTGGATAGGAACAACACCACCAATAGGCCAAAGAAGAAGTTGGGTACGGCCAGAGCGAAGATGGCGAAGCCGCGCAGGAAGTAGTCGGCCCAGCCGTCCTGCTTCACCGCCGCAATGATCCCAACCGGGATGGCCGAAATCACAATGGTGGCGAACGTTAAGACGCCCAGTTGCAGCGTCACGGGGAACTGCCGCTTCATTTGATCAAAAATTGGTGTATTTACCACAAAGGAATTGCCCAGATCGCCGCGAACCAGGCCCCACATCCAGTCCAAGTACTGTATGTAGATTGGCCTGTCCAGACCGAGTTCATCGGTCAAGCGGGCAACGTCCTCTTCGGTAAAGATTGCATCACCGGTCGGCCCGGCCAGTATCGCGACTGCCACGTCGCCGGGAAGCACCCTTAGCAAAAGAAAGATGACCAGAGACACCCCGATCAATGTCGGGATGAACATCAGGAGCCTTCTTAGTATGTACTTGCGCATAATGATTATTAGGACAGTGCTGGCGCGGCTGCAACAGCCGCGCCAGCACTGTCCTATATTTCAATGAGGCTTAAATGCTGGGCAGTGGTGGATAGGGATTCTCTGCCTCGTCTGCCAGCCACACGTTCTCAAGGGAGTAGTTGGATGCGTGGAACCGCACAGGCGTCCAGCCGCGCCAGTTGCCGCGGTGGCCCTGCAACAGTCCCGGCCTCACCATGCCAATCCAAGCGGCGTCCTGGTTCCAAAGGATGTCGGCCATCTCCCGTAGAATGGGTGCCCGCTCTGCGGGATCAGTCAGTAGGACCTGCTCCTCTTGGAGCTGTAGCCACCTGGAATTTTCCCAGCCGCCGAAGGTGAAGCCGCCCTTCTCGAAGGCCGGGTGTATGGAGATTGTGAAGGCGTCAGGGTCAACGAAGGATGCGCCTTTGCTCTCCAAGCGCAGATCGAACTCTTTGGCTATAGCCTTTTCACGATTAGCCGGGCCTTCCGTTACGTTATCGTTTACCACGTCTATGTAGATCTTTGAAAGAGTGTTGATAACTAAGTCAGCGCGGCAATTTGTGCCTCGCCCGGTGAGCAGGCTAACGTTCTCGAGCCTGTTTGAATCGCTGTAACCCGCCTCTTCCATCAAGGCTATGGCTTTGGCAAGGTCCTCTTCCTTCTTCATGGGGTCGGGGTTCAGACCGATCATGTTGTCGAACCACTCGTCTTGCGTGTAGACCCAATCGATCCCGATGAAGTACGGAGTTGAGAAGAAACCGATGCCGTCGTGGCATAGCGTGTTCATGTCACCGCGATTCATCACGGTCTGAATCGCCTGCCTAACCTTTATCGCCGTTGGGTCGTCAAGTGGACCGAACGGAGGCCTGGTCACGTTCAACTCGAAGCCGCGCCAGCCGGGAGCCGCGACGATTGGGAAAGCCGCTTCCTCCCCGATAGCGTTCTGCAGATCATGGACTGCTCGCAGGCCAAAGCTTGCTGTGCCGGTGAAGATCTCAGCGGCGTCTATGCGGCCTACCCTGAAGTTGGCAACGCGAGTCGTTCCGTCGGGGATGGCGAACATGTTATAGCCGTCCAGGTACGGAAGACCATCGCGGAAATAACCATCGTGGCGCTCTGCGCGCCAGACGTTCCCCATATCCCCTTCGACTATCTTGAAGGGACCCGTTCCGACCACCTCTCCCTTTTCGAAGTCGAAGTCGCGGTATCCGGTCGTGGTGTCTGCATCTATCGCTTTGGCGTAGGTGTCAGGCGTAATTGCACCGAATCCGCTGAGGAAGCAGGCGACGAAAGCGCCCTTTGCCACCGGCTGTCGGAGAGTGAGTTCCCTGGGCCCTGTTATCTCCGCCCCCGGGTTCTCTACCGCCATCATGTTATCGTCTTCTATGGGGTTGAGGAATTCACGCATGCAGCCCCACCTGCGAGCCACCACCCCGTTCGGTTGTTCTATGAGCCTGTACACGGAGTAGTAAGCATCTTCCACGGTGAAGGGGTTGCCGTCGTGGTCTATAACTCCGTCTCGGATGGTTAGAACCCAGGTCTTACCACCGTCAGTGATCTCCCACGACTCCGCAAGGTCTCCCTCAATGGTTACGCGGTCTTGAAGGTTCGGGCGAATGAACTGCCCGAATATATTGCCTGTGTTGGCAAGCGTGCCCCATCCGTATCCGGTGCTGCCGTGGAGCTGGTCCCAATAATTAGCATTGCCCGTTAGGGGCAGATTGACTACTCCGCCGTATTGAGGTTCCTCACCAGGCGCCGGTACAGGTGTCGGTGTGTTTGCAGGCGCAGGTACGGAAGTCACAGCAGGCGCAGGTGTCGGCGTCGGCTCCCCAGGCGCGGGCGGCGGTGGAGTCGGCGTCGGCTGCCCAACGTCAAAGGTCGGCATTGCGGGTATTGGGGTTGCCGTCGGCGTTGCAGTTGGGTCGGCTTCTTCGGAAGGGCCGCAGGCAAGGATGGCTAGCAAGCCTATGCCAACGGTCAGTCCAAGAAGCCTTTTGGTATATCTACCTAAGCTCATTATGCACCCTCCATAAAACAAATGAATCCGAGCAAGGTGCTTGCTAGACGTGTTCCACCTTATCTCGGATTGGTTAGTTCTTGTAACACAGCGTTATTGATGATGTCAACCCTTTGTATTCATTCATAACAGGATATTGAAAAATTCTATATCGTGCTCTCTCCCCGGTCACAACGAGCAGTCCCGTACTGTCTTTACCTATAGACACTAGACCTCATATTGAGTGCGCTCCCGTTCTCCCGGGAGGCATTCTCACGCCCCTTCGTCAATGAGGCGTCGCTATACCCCAGACGCCTTTACCCCCGGTTTACCCCGCTGGCGTGGTAGTATGTTTTCTGCGGCCATGGGGAAGTCCCTCTGGTCACTCTACTTAAGGAGATAACGAATGACGTTATGGATGCTGGTGCGCCATGGTGAGACCGACTGGAACAAGCAGCACAGGATCCAGGGTCACGCCGATGCGCCGCTCAATGCCACGGGCATTGAGCAGGCGAGACGCCTGGCATCCAGGCTGGCGGACGTGCGGATAGACGCTGTCTATTCAAGCGACGTGTCACGTACTCGCAAAACCGCTGAGATTGTCGCTGAACGCCGGGGAATAGAAGTGCGGGAGATCTTTGAATTGCGGGAGCGGAACTACGGAAGTTGGGAAGGGGTCACACATGAAGAGTGGCAAGCCACGGACCCTGAAGGTTTCGCTCACTGGAAGAGGTCGCCGGATACTTACACGCCGCCCGGCGGTGAGAGCTTGGACGAGGTTCTAGCCAGAACTTCCCGTGCCGCCGAGCATATAAAGGAGCAACACCTCAACGATGATTCGATAGTCGTGGTGGGACATGGCGCCGCTCTCCTGGTGCTGGTGGTGCACCTTCTGGACCTACCCCTCTCCTATAGGAACAACTTTTTCTTGGACAATACCAGTCTTTCCGTGCTGGACGTGGGCACGGAACACACGGTCATCCAACTTTGGAACGACACTTCTCACACATGATGGGACGTGATAAACAGAGCGGGCCGGAGAGTCGGAAATAGGGTAGAGGCTGTATCGAGATGTCCATAAAGAGGACCGTGGCCATACTGACGGCTTCCATGATACTGGGAGCATTGTCTACGTCGGCCATCTTGGCTTGGTCGCAGCCTGCTGGTAACGAGTTGGCGTCGTCATCGGTTACAGACAAAACGGACAACGGCTGGTACGTTGCGCCTCTTGGGTCGATAGACGAGTGCACCTACGAGCCTGATCTTGCGGCATGGTTCGTCAGTGGTCAAGCGCCAGGGCAGATTCAGGCCTCGGAGTACCAGGGCGCCTTCTACAAGGCCCTGCGGGACATGAGGCTTCGCTACGGACTGAACTCCGCACAGGTGAAAATCGCCGAGCTTGAGGTGACTGAACATACCGAGGCTGGTAGAGAGATCAAGATGACGCTGCGGGCAAACAATGTCACATACGTCTACGATGCCGCCACGGAACGCGTGACGCCTGTAGAGCTGCGATAACGGAGAGAGATGATGCCGATGCGTAACCCTCCCCATCCAGGTGAGATTGTGAAGTGGGAATGTCTTGAGCCGCTGGGTTTAACGGTAACCAGAGCGGCGGAAGGCCTGGGAGTGACTCGCCAGTCGCTGTCGGAGTTAGTGAACGAAAGAGCGGGCGTATCGGTTGAGATGTCGATTCGCCTATCCAAGGCGTTCGGTTCCACGCCTGAGACCTGGCTTGGCCTGCAGACCGCCTATGACCTTTGGCAGGCACGGGATCGCGTCAAGCAAATCAAGGTGGAGAGATTTACGTTGCCAAGTCCAACGTAGACGCGCAGGCCGCTGCCGCAGCGCCGCATAGCAGTGGGACGCGGCTTTTACCAATACCAAGGAGGGGAATATGCCAGTCAAGGTGCTTATTTCAGTCGATATGGAGGGTGTGAGCGGAGTGGTGCATGCCGACCACACTGGCAGGGAAGGCAAGGATTACGAAATAGGAAGGCGCTTGATGACCCTGGAGGCCAATGCTGCTATAGAGGGCGCCTTTGAGGCGGGAGCGGACGAGGTGCTGGTCAACGATAGCCACGGCACACAGCGCAACCTGCTGCCGGAATTGCTGGACCAGCGGGTGCAGCTTATCACCGGCTCGCCAAAGCCGCAGACGATGATGGCCGGCCTGGACGCCACATTCGACGCCGCATTGTGCGTGGGATATCACGCCAGGGCGGGTTCCCAGGGGATACTGGACCACACCATTTCGGGTCGGGTGGTGCAGGAGATACTGGTCAACGGCCAGCCCCAAGGAGAACTTGGCCTCAACGCGGGCATCGCCGCGCATCACGGCGTGCCCATTGTTATGGTCTCAGGCGACACGTCCTGTTGCGAGCAGGCCAGCGAACTGATACCCAGCATAGAGACGGCGGAGGTTAAATCTTCGCTTACCAGGTACGCGGCAAAGGGACTGTCGCCCGCAATGGCCCAGGCGCTCATCAAGGAGAAGGCGCGACGCGGTGTGGAACGCCGTGCCGAGATTGCTCCCGTTGACTACTCGTCGCCGGTGACGCTTACGCTGCGATTCGCCAATTCAGCTATGGCCGACGTGGCGGAGTGGGTGCCCGGTGCGGTTCGTCCCGACGCCGTGACGGTTGCCTATACCTCTGACAGCTTCCCGGAGACGTTTCAATGCCTGCGAGTGATGATCCTTGCCGCGGGCACAATGGTCTGACGCATCACGGCGCGGAGAGCTGTTCGGCCAGCGTATCCGGGTCCGTGGCGGGCATCATGCATGCGTAGTTCTCGCAGACGAAGGCGGAGGGCAGACCGTTGATCATGTACTTGTCCTCCAGCAAGGGATACCCTTCGTAACTGTCGGCCCCATTGGGATGGCAGCCTGTAACCACTTTATTGGGAATGTAGCGGCCAAACACCTCGTCTAGAAGCGCTCGAGTGCCCGGGTCTCGCGGCGGCCCGATCACGGCTATCTCCTTTGGCGTGGACAGATAGAAGTCCAGGGCACACAGCCAGTGTCCAAAGCCCATGGGGGCGCGCGACATGAGCATGCGGAGAGAACGCAGCATGGTGACGGCGCGATCCCGGTATTCGGTGTTGCCGGTGAGAACGGCCAGCCGCAGAAGGACGTCGCTGGCTACGGCGGGGCCGCTGGGCTCCGCATTGTCGAAAAGGTGGCTGGGACGGATGATGAGTTTCTCGTGGTCGCTGCCCGTATCGTAGAAGGTGGCCTCTTTGGGTTCCCAGAACAGTTCCAGCATGTCATCCGCCAGGGAACGCGCCTCGTCAAGCCATCGCAGGTCCAAGGTGGCCTCGTGCAGGGCAATCAAACCGTCTATAAGGTTGGCGTAATCGTCCAAGTATCCCTTGAGGACTGCTTTACCGTCTTTGAAGCTGCGCAGGACGCGGCCTTCCGGAGAACGGAGAGCGCTTAGTAGGAACCCGGCATTCGCCAGCGCCGTCTGCAAATAATCATCGCGATGCAGAACGGCGGCTGCTTCGGCAAAGCTGCGCAGCATCATGCCGTTCCAAGAGGTGAGCACTTTGTCATCGCGGCCTGGAGGGACGCGTTCTATGCGCCGTTCCATGAGCTTGGGGCGGGCGTTGTCCAACACCGCCGCTAGCTCCTCTTCTTCGATGCCCAGCTCGGACGCGGCCGCTTCGGAGGAATCGCGGACGTGGAGAATGTTTCTCCCGTCGAAGTTGCCCTGGTAAGTGACCCCGTAGTAGCGGTTAAAGATTACGGATTCTTCCTTGCCCAGGACCTCCTCGATCTCTTGGGGTGTCCAGACGAAGTACTTGCCCTCTTCGCCCTCGCTGTCAGCGTCCTGGCTGGAATAGAAGCCGCCTTCCGGGCCGGTCATCTCACGGAGAACGTAGTCCAGGGTCTCCTCCACAATGCGCCTGTACAGCGGGCTGCCTGTGATTTGATAGGCATGGAGATAGAGCCTGCTCAGCAATGCATTGTCGTACAGCATCTTCTCAAAGTGAGGCACCAGCCAGAACGGGTCGACGGAATAGCGGTGGAAACCGCCGCCAAGCTGGTCGTAGATGCCGCCGTGGGCCATCTTCTCCAGCGTAATGTCCACCATAGCCAACGCCTCGGTGCGGCCGCTGCGGGCGTAGTAGTGGAGCAGGAACTCCAGGGTCATGGGTTGGGGAAACTTAGGCGCTGCGCCTATGCCGCCATGCTCCTTATCCATTTCGGAATCAAGGCCGTCAAAGGCGCGGGATAGCACCTCGGAGGTCAGCGGCTCCTGTCCCTGGGAGGTCATCAGGCCGCTGCTCAGATGCGCCACCAGCTGATCGGCGGAGTTCACTACGTCGCTGCGCCGGTCACGGTATGCTTCCATGATGGCATGCAGCACCCGCGGAAAGCCGGGCATGCCGTGTCTATCCGCCGGCGGAAAATAGGTGCCGCCGAAGAAGGGTTTGCCTTCCGGGGTGAGGAACACGGACATGGGCCAGCCGCCGCGGCCGGTTTGCGCCTGCACAGCTTGCATGTATATGGAATCCACGTCCGGGCGTTCTTCACGGTCAACCTTGATGTTGATGAATCCGTTGTTCATCAGGTGGGCGGTCTCCTCATTTTCAAAGGACTCGTGGGCCATAACGTGGCACCAGTGGCAGGCGGAGTAGCCGACGCTAAGGAAAACGGGCTTGTCTTCCGCCTTGGCGCGAGCGAAGGCGTCCTCACCCCAGGGATACCAGTCGACCGGGTTGTCGGCGTGCTGGAGGAGGTATGGGCTTGTTTCGTTGATTAGGCGGTTAGGCATGATGGAGCATCTATTGTCGCATAAAGAAAGTCGCAGGAGAAGGTACGGGCAGATCTTCAACTGCTTGTCATTGAGTACATTGTTTCTTGACGCCCTTAGACAGCCGTGACACAATCGGCCAGCGGAGGTTGTAGTGCAAGGAAGCCTGCTTCAGCTTATCGGCAACACCCCCCTGTTGCGACTAAATACCATGGAAAGGGAAGGCTCGGCGGAGCTTTACGCCAAGCTGGAAAACGCGAACCCGGGTGGAAGCGTCAAAGACAGAGTAGCTCTTGCCATGGTAGAGGAAGCCGAAGACGCAGGCCTGCTAACGCCGGGCTCCACCATAGTGGAGGTGTCGGGAGGGAACATGGGGGTGTCGTTAGCCATGGTGGCGGCGGCCAAGGGCTACCGGTCTGCCATTGTGATGCCGGAGAACGCGCCGCAAGAGAGACGGCGCTTGATCGCCAGGTTTGGAGCATCGTTGCACCTTACCCCTTCCGACATGGGGATGACCGGCGCGAAAAGCGCGGCGCAGCGAATGGCCAAGCAAAACAAGGGATACGTACTGCTGGACCAGTTCGCCAGTTCTTCAAACCCAAGAGCCCACTACCTGGGGACGGGTCGTGAGATACTGGATGCGCTGGGAGGTCGCGTGGTGGATGCCTTTGTCGCGGGCGTGGGCACGGGAGGCACTATCACAGGCGTGGGACAAGCTCTGAAGGAGAAGGACCATTCCGTGCTGTTGATTGCTGTTGAGCCGGCCACGTCTCCTCTGCTCAGTGAAGGGCGTTTTGGAGAACACGGCATCGTGGGACTGGGCGCAGACTTCGTTCCTGAGATACTGGACCGAGAGTTGATAGACGAAGTGATCACCGTCAGCACCCAGGACGCGTTGGACACCACGAAAGAGCTGGCGAGAACGGTTGGGGCGCTGGTCGGAATTTCCTCCGGCGCCAACGTCTTTGCCGCCATGAAGATCGCGCAGCGGCTCGGCAGGGGCAAAGTGGTGGTCACTGTCCTGCCCGATACCGGTGAGCGATACTCCTCCTTGTACAGCTAGGCTCGGTGAGCCTACAATGTAAAGGCCGTTTCCTACGCTCATTCCAATTCCGAGGAGGATGCCTCCATGCAAGAGGAAGCCGTCAGGCTGACCAGCTTGGCAAGCTGCGCAGGTTGAGCCGCCAAGTTCAGTCCTGAGGACCTGGGGCAGGTCCTGAGCCAACTTCCCACCGTATCCCATCCCGACCTCTTGGTGGGTACCCAGACAGGCGATGACGCCGCCGTCTATCGTCTACGGGACGACCTTGCCCTTGTTCAGACGGTCGATTTCTTCCCGCCCATTGTCGACGACCCGTACCATTTCGGCGCTATTGCCGTGGCCAACGCGCTGAGCGACGTTTACGCCATGGGAGGCACGCCTCTGCTGGCGCTGAACCTGGTGGGATTCCCCGTTGGACTGCCCAGAGAGATACTGGTGAGCATTCTGAGGGGCGGCTACGAAAAGGCGGCGGAGGCGGGTGTGCTGATAGTGGGGGGGCATACCGTGGACGACGCGGAGCCGAAATACGGGCTGGCGGTCACCGGGCTGATCAAGCCGGGAGATCAAATCACCAACTCCGGCGCCAAGCCGGGCGATGTGCTGGTGCTGACCAAACCCATAGGCACGGGGATCATCACTACGGCGGGCAAGAACCAGGCTGTGGATGCCGGTGTGCTGGCGGGAGCGGTAGCCTTGATGGAGACGTTGAACAGAGGCGCTTCCAACGCCATGGCCCACGTGGGAGTGAACGCCTCCACGGACGTCACCGGATTCGGGCTGTTGGGACACCTGAATGCGATGATGCAGGGGAGCGGAACGTCGGCGCGCGTATACTGGTCGAAGGTGCCGCTGATTCCCGGACTGTGGGAGTTAGCCGAGCAGGGCATAGCGCCCGGAGGGACTCAGCGCAACCTGGATTCGATGGGAGATTCCGTCCGCTGGCACGAAAGCTTGTCGCATACCGAACAGGTGGTGCTGTGCGACGCCCAAACGTCGGGCGGGCTTCTTATATCGGTTCCCCGTGACAGGTTGGACGTTTTGCTAGAGCAACTGGAAAGACACGGGGTTGCGGGAGCAGCCGTCATAGGAGAAGTTACGGACAGCAAGGCCTGGACAGTAGAAGTGGACAGCTAGGACTACAGAGGTTGCCTCATGTCGGAAACACCCTCACCAGTCGCCATTCCTAACACGCTCCTCCAGGCCGTATATAGTGAGGCCAGGAAATCCTATCCCTACGAGGCATGCGGCTGGCTCACCGGTTCGGCGGCCGGTAACCGGGCTGACGCCATCCGTACCTGCGTCAACGCCAAGACCCTGGGCATCCACTCCGCGGTAGCTGATCGCGGAGCTGAGACTGCCTACGAATTCACCGCCAAGGATGCCATAGAACTTGACCGCAGCTTTGACACGGACACTCCCGCCGTGGTCATCTACCACTCTCATCCCAACGGACGAGCGTATTTCTCTAAAACTGACCGTCAGTTTGCCAGGTCAATGTGGGGCGATGGGCCCGCTTACCCTGTTCAGCAGCTTGTGGTGGGCATTGACGCTTACCGTGTTGTGGAGGTGGCCCTGTTTGCCTGGTCCTGGGAAGCCAACGACTTCATCGAGATCTCCAGGCTCCAGGTGGATGCCGTCTAGCGTTCCCTTTCGTATATCTCCGCAAGAGTTACCTCCTTCTGTAGTAGCGCCCGACTAGTCGCCGTCTGCCTCTATGCCCGGCTTCAGCCCTGACAAATCCAACGGTACTTTCGTTATTCAGGACGGAATGCCAGACGGGAGTAGAGCAAGATGAAACGAGTTGTGATCATAGGAGTAGTCGCGGTCCTTATCGCTACTATAGCCAGCCTACCCATAGTCGTCGCCGGGGCTCTTCCCTGGGGCCAGGAGGACACGGACAAGGAGAAGTCCCATGCCGGCGGCTGGCTGGGCGTGCGGATTGCCCAGATAAATCAGGGTTTAGCGGACAGGTACGATCTGACGGTCGATGCAGGGGTGGTCGTGGTACAGGTACAGGACGGCGGCCCAGCGGACGATGCCGGTGTGGAAGCCGGCGACGTGTTCAAGACCATAGGTGATACGACGATAGAAGAGGTAGATGAGGTTCTGGATGTCGTAAGCGACCTGGAGCCCGGGACGGAGGTCACCGTTGCTCTCCTCAGAGGCAGCGATGAGATCGATGTTCAGGTCACGCTGGGAGAATCGAAAAAGCCGATATTCGACCTCAAATATGCAAGACCGGGTTCCTTGTTCGGGTCGAGCAAGGGTTTCCCCGGCAACTTGGTCCAGACTGAAACGGAGATGCTGGACCGGGATGGAAATACCGTTACGGTAGGGATGACGGTTGGTACAGTCCAGTCAGCCACGGATGATTCACTAACCATAGTTCGCAGAGACGATGAAGAGGTGACGTTCAGGGCAACAGACGATACCAAGGTGCTTGTTGGCGGGCAGTCCATCAATATATCAGGCCTGAAGGAGGACACTGCTGTAAGGGTGGTCACAAAGGACGGGGACCTTTCCATGGTAGTGGCCTGGCCGTCAGGCACGTACCGCGGCCGATTCTATTTCCGGAGCGGGCTTTATAAGCCTGGCATGGAGAAGTTTGGGTTCCGGTCTTACGGCAGGTTCTCAGAAGGGAGCGACCCTTCAAGCAAGCGGATGGGCGACTTGCTGAAGATTGATGGGTTCAAGAGCTACGGCAGGTTCCCGGTAGAGCTTGCCCCTTCCTTCAAAGACAGGTTTGACGATCTGCCGGTGAAACGGTTCAAGAGCAAGGACGAATGGGAAGAATGGAAGAAGAGGAGATGAGCTAGCCGGCTGGTCGATTACTTAGGCACCCCTCTAGCCAGGCAGGGCGCCCCGGTTCACCAGGGCGCCCTGCTTGCATGTACATCAACTTTGCAGTACAGCTTCAGCCACGGCTTTGCCCATTTCGGTGGTGCCTACGGAAGGCTGCCCCGGTTCGGCCAGGTCGGGCGTGCGGAGGCCGCTTTCCAGCACTCCCTCCACCGATTGCTCCACGGCTTCTCCTTCGTCGATCAGGCCCAGGGAGTAACGCAGCATGAGGGCCATGCTGAGGATTGCGGCGAGAGGGTTCGCCTTGCTCTGCCCCGCAATGTCGGGAGCGCTGCCGTGAATCGGCTCGTACATGCCGCGGGCACGGCGGTGTCCCGTGGCGTCCGGTACGCCGGCAAGGCTTGCCGAGGGAAGCATGCCCATGGATCCGGCGAGCACGGCGGCTTCGTCGGATAGGATGTCGCCAAAGGTGTTTTCAGAAACGATGACATCGAAGCGGTTGGGGTTCAAGACAAGCTGCATGGCGCAGTTGTCCACCAGCATGTGGTCCAGGGCAACGTCCGGGTACTGCGGGGATAGCTCAATGGCTATCTGCCGCCACAATCGGGATGTCTCCAGGACGTTGGCCTTGTCCACGGAGGTCAGCTTCTTACGCCGTCCCCGCGCAAGCTCGAAGGCGGCTCTAAGTATGCGCTCTATTTCACGCTCTTCGTACTTGAGGGTGTCGACGCCGCGCCTGCCCCGTGAGGTGTTCCACTGCTTCTTGGGCTTGGCGAAGTAAAGGCCTCCGGTGAGCTCTCGCAACACCAGGATGTCCACGCCCCTAACTACTTCCGGCTTGAGCGGACCGGAGTCTTCCAGGAACGGGTAGACCTTGACGGGACGCAGATTTGCCCATAGGCCCATGACCTTGCGAATGCCAAGCAGTCCGTCTTCCGGGCGCACCTTGGCCTGGGGGTCGTCCCATTTTGGCCCGCCCACCGCTCCGAAGAGAAGGGCGTGGCTGCGGCGGCAGGTCTCGGCGGTTTCAGCGCGGAGGGCCACCCCGTGCTTATCTATGGAAGCCCCGCCTACCAAGTCCTCGCTAAGGTCGAAGGTGTGGTTGAACTTCCGGCCCACGGCATCCAACACGCGCACTGCTTCAGTGGTCACTTCGGGGCCAATCCCGTCACCTGGCAAGACGGCTATCTGGAAACGCATGGGCAAAACCTCACTTGAATCAATGGCGTGGTGAACTATACGGGATTGCGCCCAGCCTGTAAACCGGGCAGGCGTGCTCAGCCGCTGTCCGGGAAGGTTATTTCGATGCGGAAGGGGGCAGGTTCCAGGGTCTGTTCCTGTACCGCAGAAACGACAACTACGGTGTTGGAGAAGCCGCCGTCCGAACCATTGATTTCTACTGTGGCGGAGGCTTCTTCATCGAGCGGGATGCGGCGCACCACCGGCTCAGGCCCGATCTCGATGACGGTGAGTAGGTACTGCTGAGGGACGGTGTAGGGAGTCCGCACGAAACCGGTTGCCTCCCAAGGGCTCCCATCCGTTCCGGCGGCATCCAAGGAAGCTCCTGTGATGGAGATGTTGTCCAAGCAGAGACCCGTGCCGTGGATGGCGTCATCCGTGACGTACTCAAAGCGGAGGAGCACGTCCATGCCACGATACGCGGTCAGGTCGACGCTGTCTTCAAGCCAGCGTCTGCTGCTCCCGGTATAGCCGGGGCCAAAGGCGTTGCCCACGGGGTCCGCGGCAGAGGAGTGGTCGCCCTGCAGCACGTCCCAGGTTTCACCGCCATCGGTAGACACCTCAACGTAGGCGTAGTCCCACCCTTCTTCTATGTTGTACCAGAGGGAGTAGGTCATGGCTAGGGAATCTTGATCAGGCAATGCGACTTCCGCGGTGAGAGTGGTGTCGATGGAGTCTCCACGGTTGCTCCACCAGCAACGGTCTCCACCGGCGGAAGGGCGTGGTACAAGAGATGTTTCCGTGTACCCCTCAAAGCGCAGGGTGGCCGCGCCGCGGGAGAGTATCTCGTAGTACCTAGATCCGTATTGGGGCACCTCGTCTCGGAACTGCGCCGGTCCGGCTATGGTCCGTACGTCTGCTACCCGCACCTGCGATTCCGGGTAGCTATAAGGCCCGCCGCCGTCCCTGTCCAGGTAGTTGGCTACAGTCCAATCAGCGAATACGTCCACAAAACTCCTGCCGGGGTCCACGTATTGCAGATAAGCTTCCACTCCCTGGATGCTGTCGTCGGGATGCTCCATGAGCATCCCCAGGCTTTCCATGCCGTACTGCTGCCCAAGGTATTCAAAGAAGAGGTTTGCCCCGCCGTAGCTGTAGAAGCTGGAACCGGGAGTGTCCGGCCAGTTGATCAAAGAGGTGGAGGGCCTGGAAAGAAACGCAGTGCGGAAGGAGGGCACATAGCCCGCCACCTCAGCGCCTATTTCCGCCAATCCTTCATTGACCCAGCTTTCATCCGAATCGTCGGCGCGAAACTGGATGGCATGAGTGAACTCGTGAGCCAGAGTTCCCAAGTAGCTCCGGCTATTGAGGGGCAAAGAGGAGGTCATATAGATCATCTCACGCTGGTTGCTGTGGGGATGGACGATGGACGGATACTCATCCACCGATGAGTAGTAGCCGGCCGCGCCGGACAGCGGTGCGTGCAGAACGGTCAGGTGGACGTCGTTGTCCACGCCGGGAACAAGTTCCGTGCCGAATACGGCGGTCACCCTGGGGCGAATCTCTTCCTCGAAGACCCTTGCCGACTCTTCCAGGTCGTCCAGGTTGAACTGTACTCCGTCAGCGATATACCAATACGCGTGGTCGGTGACCACGTGCAGAGTGGCCTGTAGCGGGTAGACATTACGGTTCGTAATGTCGGTAACGTTAAAGGTATCTTGCCGTCCGACCGCGTAGGCTACGGGCTGGGCGTTCACCACCCGCGGTATGGGCTCCCGTGACTTGATGACCAGGCGACTGGTTAGGTCATAGAGATCGCGGTCCGGCGGAGTGGGATAGTGGATTTCCGTAGATGTTGCGGTTGCCGTAGCTGTCGGTGTTGTGGCGGGTGTTGAAGTGGGCGTCGGCGTAGCAAGTGGAGTAAGAGTTGGAGTGAACGGAGCAGGAGGTGGGGTAGGTGAGGGCGTGTCCGAAACCGGCGTCGCCGGCTGAGAGGCGGGCGTTGCGGTTGGGCTTGGCGCGGGAGACGGCGTTGTGACAGCGGTGCTTTCGCTGTCTCCCAGTGAGCAAGCCACACTGAGAAGCGCCACCAAGGCCGCCAAGAAGCTACGCTTCATCGCAGTCTGTATGGCCGGTTGCACCCTGCACACGCTGGTTGAACTTGTTCATAGCAGCTTCAATCCCGCAGCGGACAATCCAAGTCACGGCCTCAGCAGCGCGGGTGAGCGTTTCGTCTATAACCTCAGATTCCTGCGTGGTGAAGTGCCCAAGCACGAAATCTACCGGGTCCTGCTGAACGGGCTGCCCTATACCAATGCGCAGCCTGGGGAAGTCCAGACTTTCCAGTTTATCTATGATGGAGTTGGCGCCGTTGTGGCCCGCGGAACTGCCGCGCGGTCTAATGCGGATTTGTCCAACCGGCAGGTCTCGTTCATCGTAGATGGCAAGCAGGTTGGAAGGCGGTAGGCGATACCTGTCCAGCAGGTAGCGGGCGGCTATTCCGCTGAGGTTCATGTAGGTGCGAGAGCGCGCCAGCACCACGGACTCTCCTTCCATAGCGCCTTCGCCGAGCGCGGCGTGGCGGCGGCGCTGGTCAAGCGGTATGCCGTACTGCTTGGAGAGGATGTCCACGCACTTGTAGCCGATGTTGTGGCGGCTCCCTACGTAGGCGCGCCCCGGATTGCCCAGGCCTAGGACTATAATCATATCGCTGACAGGCCGCGCTCCAGGTCGGCTATGATGTCGTCTACGCCTTCGATGCCAACGGAGAGACGGACAAGTCCGTCCGTGATCCCCTGTTCACTTCGTTCCATGGCGGAAATAGAGCGGTGAGATGTCTTCACGGGATGGGTTACCGTGGTGGCTACGTCTCCCAGGCTGGGGGCGTACTTTATACGTTGGAACCCCTTAAACAACCTGGATGCTCCCTGGAATCCTCCGGCCACTTCAAAGGAGATCATTGAACCGAATCCGTTGCGCATGACCCTTGCCGCGACGGGATGATCGGGGTGGGTCTCCATGCCGGGGTAGTTGACGGAGAGCACCTTGGGATGACCGGCCAGGTAGTTCGCTATAGCTGAAGCGCTGGCGCTGCTTTTGGTCATCCGCACCGCCAGCGTTTTGAGGCCGCGCAGAGCCAGCCATGCCTCGAAGGGGGCCAGGTTGACCCCCGTAAGCGAGACCTTGCCCCTGACAGAAGCGATTCTCTTGCTGTCGCCGACGACAACGCCCGCCGTGACGTCGCCGTGGCCGCTGAGGAACTTGGTGGCGCTGTGCACCACCAGGTCCGCTCCCAGATCCAGGGGGCGTATGTGGTACGGGGAGGCGAAGGTGTTATCCACGACTACCGTGGCGCCGCACCGTCCGGCTGCATCCGCGATACGGGGCAGATCAGGCACTCTGAGCAGCGGATTGGTCTCCGTTTCCAGGAACACTGCGCTGGCAGGACGGGACAAAGCCTGTTCCCAGGCTTCCACGTCCTGTGTGTCTACGAACTCGACATCGATACCAAGCGGGGAGAAAACAGTGTGGAGAAGGGCTGTGGCCTTGCCGTACAGGTCCCGCGCTGCCACCAATCGGGTGCCCGGCTCGGCGGCGGCAAGCAGAGCGACAAGGGTGGCGCCCATGCCGGAGGAGCAGGCCGCGCCTGCCTCGGCGCCTTCCAGAAGCGCAACCGCCTGGGCAAAGGCATCAGTGGTGGGGTTGCCGTCACGGCTGTAGAAGTACCCCGGCTTTCTTCCCTCGAATAGGTCGTCGGTGTCCTCCAGATTTTCGATGGGAAATACGGACGCCTGATAAACGGGCGGCACTATGCTATCGGCGGCGGGTGCGCCGCTGCCCGCGGTGGCGGCCAGGGTGTCTATGGACTCTTCTTGCGGTTTCTTGGACATAATTCAGGATTTCAGTGCGCTATGATACGGCCTCTTCCACCAGGCTTCCTTCCAGCAGCTTGAGGAACTGTGCTTCATCCAGGATTTGCGTGCCCAGCTTTTGGGCTTGTTCCAGCTTGGAGCCGGGGTCTTCTCCAACAACCAGATACCTGGTCTTTTTGCTCACGCTGCTTCCCACCGAGCCTCCAAGCTCTTTGATTCGGTCTTCCGCTTGTGAGCGGCTCATGGAGTCCAGCCGCCCGGTGACTACCATCTGAAGCCCGGTCAGAGTAAGGCCGCTTACGTCCTGTGCGGTTGCGTCGGTTTCCAGATGCACACCGGCTTGGTGCAGCTTCTGAATGACAACCTTGTTGCTCTCCTGGGAGAAGTGTGCCGCGATGCTCTGGGCCACCTTGGGCCCAATACCCGGAACCAAGGTCAGGTTCTCCTCGGAGGCTTGGGCGATGCTGTCCATGGAGCCGAAGTGGCGCACCAAGGCATCGGCCGTTTCATAGCCGACGTGACGGATTCCCAGGGCATAGATGATGCTTGCCAGGGGACGGTTCTTGCTGAGCTCTATGCTTCTCATCAGGTTGTCGGCGCTTTTCTCGCCCATTCTTTCCAGGGAGAGCAGTTGTTCTCTGGTTATGGAATACAGGTCGCCGACGTCATTTACAAGGTCGGCGTCGATGACGGCCAGTGCAAGCCGCTCTCCCATGCCTTCTATATCCATGGCGCCGCGGCTGACGAAGTGCATGAACAGCCTGGCAAATTGGGCGGGGCAGGCCGTATTGAAGCAGTAGGTCATGGCCTCGCCGTCGGGACGCGCCGTTTCAGTGTTGCAGACCGGGCATTCCGACGGCATTTCGAACTCGCGCTCCTCCCCGTTGCGGCGCGAGACGATAGGGCTGACCACTTGGGGTATGACTTCGCCGGCGCGCTCCACTACCACCCAGTCGTTGATGCGTATGTCTTTGCGGCGGATGTCGTCCTCATTGTGCAGAGTAGCCATTTTGACGGTAGCGCCGCCCACGTTCACCGGCTCCAATACGGCATATGGGTTCAGGCTGCCCGTGCGGCCCACGTTTATGCGAATGTCGAGCAGGCGGGTTATCTCCTGCGTGGCGGGGAACTTGTAGGCAATGGCCCAGCGCGGCTCGCGGCCAACGTTACCCAGGTGCCGTTGATACGATAGCGGGTCTATCTTGACTACGGCGCCGTCTACGCCGTAGTCAAGGGACTCCTTCTTCTCCAGCCAGTCCCCGTAGTACGCTTCGACGTCTTCCAGTGTGGAGCAAACGGCGTTGGCCGGGTTGGTCTTGAAGCCCAGTTCCTTGAGGTATTCCAGGATTGCCCAGTGTGAGTCCGGCACTGCGCCGCCTTCAGCGTAGCCAAGGGAGTAAACAAAGATGTCAAGGGGCCGGGAAGCTGTGATCCTGGGATCCAGCTGGCGCAAAGAGCCTGCCGCCGTGTTGCGGGGGTTGGCGTAGGGAGCTTCACCCTGGGCAACTCGCTCTTCGTTTAGCTTCAGAAACCCGGACTTGGGAAAGTACACTTCGCCCCTCACCTCAAAGCGCCCTGGAATGCCGTTTCCCCTGACCAGGAGAGGGATGGATTTGATGGTGCGGAGGTTGGAGGTGACGTCTTCTCCATGGAGACCGTCGCCGCGTGTTGCGCCTCGCACCAAGCGTCCGTCCTCATAGGTGAGAGCAACTGCCAGGCCGTCTATCTTGAGCTCGCAGACCATATCGAAGCCGGCGCCTTCCAGCAGGTCCTGGGCCCTCCTGTGCCAGGCTCTGAGCTGGTCCATATCGAAGGCGTTAGCCAGGCTGAGCATGGGAGCGGGGTGCTCCACTTCGTCGAAGCCTTCCAAGGGTGAAGCGCCCACACGCTGAGTAGGGGAGTCGGGCGTTACAAGCTCGGGGTGCTCCGCCTCCAACTCCCGGAGCTGCTTCATCAGGTCGTCGTAATGTGCGTCGCTGACTACGGGATCGTCCAGAACATGGTAGCGGTAGTTGTGACCGTCTATCTCTTCTCTAAGCTGCTGAACGCGCTGCTCAGTGGAAAATTCCGCCATTGGCAGTCCTTTCAAGGGCTAAAAGGAGTATATCAAGTGAAGTCGATTGTGCCTATGAGTTGGTATACTGTGGATATACACAAGTAGGAAGTTATTGATGGCAAATGTTAGACCGTTCCGCGGCGTCCGCTACTCTTCCGAGGCTGCATCCCACCTTGGCAAGCTGATCTGCCCTCCGTACGACGTGATATCGCCCCAGGACCAAGAGACGCTGAGAACCAGCGAACCCCACAACGCCATACATCTTGAGCTGCCGGAGGGCGAGGCCCCGGCCAGCTATCAAGACGCCGCCGGAAGGTTTCAGGCCTGGCAGAAGGAAGGTGTACTGGTAAGGGATGAGACCCCTGGCTTCTATGTGCTCAGGCACAGCTTCTCGCACAGGGGCGAGTCCTTGGAAAGATGGGGCCTTACCGCCGCCGTTCAGTTGGAGGAGTACGAAAGCCGGGTGGTGCTTCCACACGAAGAGACGCAGACCGCCCCCAAGGAGGACAGGTTCCAGTTGATGCAGGCATGCCGGGCCAACGTCAGCCCTATCATGTCGCTTTATAGCGACAGCAAAGGCAGAATCAAGCAGGCTATGTTGGATCTGGCTGGGAGAGAACCCGACGCCGACGCCCAATATGGAGACGAACATTTCTCTATGTGGACAGTCTCTTCAGACCATCTGGCAGAAGTGGTGAACGACGTTATGAAGGATGCTTCGCTATTCATCGCGGACGGGCATCACAGGTATGAGACGGCGCTTAGATACAGGGACTGGGCGCGTGGACAGTCCGGACCATGGGATGAGGAGAGTGCTTTCGACTACGTGATGATGACCCTGATTGAGTTCAACGATGCCGGCCTGCTGGTGCTGCCCTACCACCGCACCCTGGGCAATATGGATGCTCCCACGTTGACGTCGGTGCGCAATCTGCTGCTGAGTGTGTTCGATATTCAGACATTCCCGTCACAGCCGGTCTCGGCGGGTGAATTGGAAGATGCCGTAAGGGACACTCAGGGAGTGGCGCTGGGACTCTTGGGGCCGGACGGTGAAGGCCCGTATCTGCTCAAGCTGGAGAACGAGCGGGTGCGAAACGAGCTGCGCAGCCTGCCGGGAGGGGACGCGCTGCATGATTCCGAGGGGTGGGTTCTGCACCAAGTCCTGATGCATGAGCTGGGGGACGAACTGCAGGACCATCTGAAATATGTGCACGACCCTGAAGAGGCCTGGTCGAAGGTGGTGAGTGGGGAGCAGCAGATGGCATTTTTCCTCAAGGCTTTTCCCTTAGACCTCTTCCGGGCAGTGGTCGGGACGGGGCAGAAATTGCCGTCGAAATCGACCTATTTTCACCCCAAGCTGCCGACTGGGATGGTATTCAACCCATTGGAGGGGAGGCTCTAAGGGCCGGACTCCTGCTCAGCGGCGCGCCGTTGCGCCAGGTCGGTTATGGCTTTGGCCGCGCGCTGGCTGTAGTCGTTGATGAACTGCTCCAGGGCATGGATCTTGGAGATGGTCTCCCCATCTTTGGAGCGCAATGACTGGAGCTTTGCCAGCGCGTCCTTGGCATCCTCTACCTGGCGTGTCAACTGCAGCGCCTCCAACTCTCTGTTAGCCCGTTCCTTGATCATGAGCAGGTGCTTTCGCTCCATCTCTGTTCTGTCCAACCTCTCTTGCACCTCGCTCATGACGTTGAGCGAGGCTTCCAGAGGAAGCCGCGAGTAAATGGCTTGCTGAGGAGCGCGATTTATCTGCTGACGGAACTGCCTGAGCTGGGCGTCCAGATGGTTTTCCTTGTTTTTCAGCTCAGCAAGGAAAAGCCGGAGCTTGGCCATGGCGGAGTCTATTTGAACCATGGTACTCCTACATGCCTAGAGGACTATAACCTCAACCCTATCTATGTTGGGGATGTCTCTGATCTGTCTCAAAACCTCTTCGGACATGGGGTCGTCAAGGCCCAACACCATCATGGCCTTGCCTCGCGGCGCCTTGCGTCCTACCGCCATGAACGCAATGTTGATGTCGTGGTTGCCGGTTAGAGTGCCCAGCGCCCCAATCATACCCGGTTTGTCCTGATGCTCTATGAAGAGAAGATGGGCGCTGCTTGGCACCACGTCCAACACGTAATCGTTGACCTGGACTATGTGCGTCTCGTTCTGAATTCGCGTCCCCATTAGCGAGACGCTGTCTTGGTCGGTACTGACCTCAACGGTGATAGTGGCGTGGTAGGCCCCGGCCTCGGTGTCCGCTTCTTCCACAATGCGGAGACCCCGTTGAGCGGCCAGCACACCGGCGTTGACCAGGTTAACTCGTTCCTCGGAGACCCGGCCCAGGAAGCCGACCAGCGCCGCGGATCTGAGAGTGGGGGTGCTGTAGTTTGCCAGTGCACCGGCGTACTTGATGGTCAACGATGAGAACTGGCCCTTGGCGAGCTGAGAGACCAGCGTCCCCAGGACGGTGGAGGTCTCCAGGTAGGGAGCTACAACCTCCTGCACCTCCGGCGATAGAAATGGCATATTGACGGTGGACTTGGCCGGTCTGCCGTTGAGGACGGCAAGGACCTCCTCCGCCACTTCCTTAGCCACTTCTGCCTGGGCCTCCGTGGTGGAGCCGCCCAGATGAGGGGTGGTGATTACCCTGGGATGGCCGACCAGCGGCGACTCCCCAGGAGGCTCTTTGATGAAGACGTCCAGGGCCACGCCGGCGATCCTGCCTTTGTCCAGGGCTTCCAGAAGGGCTTCTTCATCTATGATTCCGCCTCTGGCAACATTGATGAGCCTGACATCGGGCTTCATCAATGCCATCTGAGATTCGCCGATCAGGCTTTTCGTTACTCCTGTCATGGGGACGTGGACGGTGATGAAGTCGGAGTTCTCGTACAGCTTTTCCAATGAAGTGAGGTCCAGGCCAAGGCGCTTGGCGTGCTCCGGCGAGACATACGGATCGTAGCCGAGCAAATGCATGTCGAAGCTGGCGGCGCGGCGGGCCACCTCCGAACCCACCTTGCCCAGGCCGATGATGCCCAGCGTCTTGCCGCGCACCTCCGTTCCAATGAAGGAGCTGCGCTTCCACTCTCCATGCTTCATGCTGGCATCGGCTTGGGGAACGTGACGAGCCAGGGCCAGCATCAGCGCTATGGTGTGTTCGGCGGCGGCGATGGTGTTGCCCGTGGGGGCGTTGACCACGGCGATGCCTCTCTGAGTGGCGGCTTCCAGGTCTATGTTGTCCACGCCAACACCGGCGCGGCCAATGACTTGAAGTTTGGCGCCGGCATCCACGATGTCCGCCGTCACCTTGGTCTCGCTTCTCACAATGAGACCGTCGTATTCCGGCAGGATGCGCTTCAACTCCTCCCTATCCAGGTTGGCGCGAACGTCTACCTCAGCCTGCTTGGAAAGGAGTTCGACGCCTTCCCTAGCGATGGGATCGGAGACGATAACCCTCAGCGTCACCTGCTTACCGCCTTTGCCGGATTGAAACCGACCCGGGGAAGGGCGGAGGACAGCGAGTCCAGAACATTCTGAATATCGCTTTCCGAGCAGTATCCCAGGTGGCCGATGCGAAAGATCTTTCCCTCCAACTCCGCTTGTCCTCCGGCAAGGACAACGTCGTAGTCCGTGCGCATGATGCCAATGAGCTTGGAGGCTTCCACCCCCTCCGGTACGGCTACCGCGGTCACCGTATTGGAGGCCACTGATTCGTTGGCGAAGAGGCGCAGGCCAAGCGACTTCACGCCCTCACGGCACATCCTGCCGATGCTGGCGTGGCGTTCGTGGACGTTGGCCATTCCTTCGTCAATCAGCTTGTCCAGCGCAGTTTCCAGCCCGAACATAACGCCAACCGCCGGAGTCCATGGCGTTTGGCCTCGCTGCAGGTACCTCTTGGCTGCTGTGAGATCAAAATAGAAGCGCGGATTCTTGGCCTCTTCGCATGCGCTCCAGGCCCGCTCGCTGACGCTGATCATGGCAAGGCCGGGAGGGGCCATCCAGCCTTTCTGCGACCCGGTGGCCACCAGGTCTATATTCCATTCGTCTACGGGGCACGGAATGGAACCGATGCTGCTGATTGCATCCACAATTAGCAGCTTGTCGAACTCACCTTTGACTATTCCGGCAATGCTTCCCAGGTCGTTGGTGACGCCGGTGGACGTTTCATTGTGGGTGACAATCACCGTTTTTATGGAGGGATCAGCCTGGAGCGCTTGGCGCACCTGGTCGGGGTCTATGGCCTTGCCATGTTCGGCGGAAAGCACGGTAACGTCCGCTCCATAGGCCTGGGCAATCTGGAGAAATCTATTGCCGAAGATGCCTACCGTGACGACCAGAACTTTGTCGCCCGGAGAGACCGCGTTCACCACGGCGGCTTCCATGGCGCCGGTGCCGGAAGCGGTTAGAACGTACAAGTCGTTCTTGGTTGAGAAGAGGTCTTGGAGCTTGGCGGTGATGCCCTCTATTAGCTCTTTGAACTCAGGGCCCCGGTGGTTGATCATGGGCTTGGCGGAGGCCTGAAGAATGTCATCCGGGATGGGAGTGGGCCCTGGAATGCGCAGGTTAACGGTCATCGATTCCCTCCTGAAGCATTGAAGCATTTATTGTAAATGGTATCACTTTGAGACCCAGTGCGCAGGCAGGAGCGTTACGCATTAGAGCAGGATTTGGAGACTCTGTTGGTTCCGCTGGGGCCAAGAACGGCTGAACGCTACCTCAATACTTTGGCGAAGCGACGTCTGCCGACACGGATGATGTCTCCCGCCTTCAGGGGAAGGTAAGCAGTGTCGCCGGGGACCGCAACGTCGTTGACCTGAACGGAGCCCTGCTTGATGAGACGGGCTCCGTCGCTGGAGCTTCTGGCAAGTTTGGCCTGCACGAGAACCGTAGAGAGGCGAGGCGTTTCGTCCGGCGCCAGATTGCTCAGGTCTACCTTATTGATATCGTCCGGCACCTCACCGCGCTGGAAAGTACGCTCGAAAGCAGCCACGGCTAGGCCCGCAGCCTCCGCGTTGTGGAACTGCCCCACAAGTTCCAACCCTAACCGCTTCTTCAGTTCCATTGGATTGACGGAGTTGCCGTCAAGCGCTTTGCGCATCTCTTCCAGCTCATCATCCGGCAGGTCTGTGAGCAGCTCGAAATAGGGTATGATCATGGTGTCGTCTATGGACATCACCTTGCCGAACATCTCCCCGGGCTGCTCAGCCACACCTATGTAGTTGCCCAGGCTCTTGCTCATCTTCTGCACGCCTTCCGTGCCGACGAGAATGGGCACGGTCAGTATCTGCTGCGGGCGCTGACCTTCCATTTCCTGGAGTTCGCGTCCCACCAGGAGGTTGAACTTCTGGTCGGTGCCGCCGAACTCTACGTCGGCCTGAATGGCCACGGAGTCGTAGGCTTGGAGCAATGGATATAGCAGCTCGGTGATGGCTATGGGCCGCTGTTCGCGGAACCGCTTGCTGAAATCTTCGCGGGCCAGGAACTGGGCAACGGTGAACTTGCTGGTGAGCCGTATCACCTTCTCCAGGTCAAACTTGCCGAACCATTCGCTCTGGTAGACCGCCTCCGTCTTGCTTCTGTCCACGATTCTGAAGAACTGCTCCATGTAGGTTTGAGCGTTGGCTTCGACCTCTTGCTGGGAGAGCATATTCCTTGTGGCCGACTGCCCGCTTGGATCCCCGATGCGAGCGGTCCAGTCGCCCACGATGAGCACTACTTTATGGCCTAGCTCTTGGAACTGCCGGAGCTTGCGCAACCCCACCGTATGGCCAAGGTGTATGTCCGGGGCGCTGGGGTCAAAGCCCATCTTGAGTCGGAGCGGCTCACCCCTTTCCAGGAGATCCCTCAGTTCATTCTCAACGATGACCTCGGCAACGCCGCGATTAAGTATGCTGTCCAGAATCCTAGAGTCTGGTTTCATGGAAGACCCCGGCAAGCACCCGTCTGGTGTGCTCTACGTCTCTTTCTATTTGCAATCGCAGTTCCTCCGTGCTGGAGAAGTAGGCCTCGTCTCTCAGACGCTGCACAAACTCCAGGTGGGCGGTTTTTCCATACAAGTCTCCATTGAAGTCTAGCAGATACGCCTCCACGGTACGATTGGACCCCCCAAACGTGGGGCGTACTCCGATGCTGGCGGCGGCCTGAAACCGCTTTCCCTCTACAAGAGCCATGGCGGCGTATATACCGTCGCTGGGCAGGGCTTTCTGGGACGGCACGGCTATGTTGGCAGTGGGGAATCCCAACGTGCTGCCGCCGCGACCGTCTCCATGGACCACATTGCCGGAGACGGCGTAGTTTCTACCCAGCAAGCGGGATGCAGCGCTAGTGTCTCCCTTGGACAACGCTCCACGTATCAGCGAGCTGCTTATGGGTACGCCGTCGCTCTCCTCTAGACGCGCCACCTTGAGGGTGAATCCGTTCATCTGCCCCAGCGCGGCAAGGAACTCCGGCGTGCCCTCTCTATTGTGCCCCATGGCGAAATCGGGGCCCACCACAAGGCCGCGCATGCCGAGATGCTGTTGAAGCAGTTTGACAAAGTCAGCGGCTTTTACCCGGGAAGCTTCCACCGTGAATTGTATGGGCACCACCAGCTCCATGCCTGCTTGGTGAAGCAGATCGATGCGCTCCTCCGGCGTGGCCAGCCAGTCCACGGAAAAGCCGGGCGTCAACACCTCTCGCGGGTGATTGAGGAAAGTAACCACACCTGGCGTGCAGCCATTTGCAGCTGCTTCGGCCGCCAAGTAGCTCAGAAGCCGCTTGTGACCAAGGTGAACGCCATCGAAAACGCCTACGGTGAGATAGGTGTTGTCGGAAGGCGTGTACTTAGCAAAATCTCTGGAAAAAGGATCCATTTCAGCTATGTGGCGCTCGGTTGTAGGATACGGAGGTTTTGGCAGGGGAGGTACACCTAGGCATCCTCGGTACCCCGCGCTCGCAAGTTAGCGGCGCCTCGCAGGTACACGTTGACCAGTTCCCCCGGTTCTTTGTCCGTGTTTACTAAGAGAAGGACGCGAATGCAACTGGGCGCGTCATCCGGCACCGCCATTTCGTGAGTGTTGAAGAGAGCTACCTGCTGCCATCCCAACCTTGTCCTTGCTGCTACCGCGGGAAACTCCGCGTTCAGGTCGCGCGTGGTGGAGAATATGGCCGCGGCGATGGAGTCCTTGTCCAGGTCATTGCCTGCTACAAGCTGCTCCAGCAGCTCCTGGGTGGCTTCCAGAATGGCCTCCTTGGTGTTGGCGTCCGCCGTTGTCGCTCCGCGGATGCCTCTGCATACGGTCATGACGCACCTCCGGTTAGAGGTTGTTTAGATTGGCTCAGTCCTGAGATGAACTCTGCGGCGCGCCTCACCGCTTCCCCGGGCGGCGCGGCGTCTATGACGTTGACCAGCGCGCTGCCCACTATGGCGGCATCGGCGAACTTCCCCACCGCTCGTACGTGCTCTGCTTGCGAGAGGCCAAAGCCTACGGCTATTGGCAAATCGGTATGGCTGCGTACTCTCCTCACGAGCCCCTCCGCCTCTTCAGATACATGGTCGCGGCTGCCCGTGACGCCGGCGAGGCTGACGCAGTAGATGAATCCACCGGCAAGGCTGCAGGCGGAGGCGATACCACTGTCTTTGCTGGTTGGCGCCAGAAGCGGTATGAGGTCTATGCCATGGGAACGGCATTCCTCCCCCAGCGGCCCCGCCTCTTCAGGCGGCAGGTCCGGCACTATTACACCGTTCAAACCGGACCTCTGAGCCTCCGCGGCGAACCTCTTCAGTCCAAAGGCCAGGAACTGGTTGTAGTAGCCCATGAATACCAGGGGAACTTCCGTACCCTCACTGCGCAGTCGAGAACAGACCTCCAGGCATGTCTTCATGGTTACGCCTTGCTCCAGGGCGTGGAAGCTGGCTTTCTGTACGGTGGCGCCATCGGCCAGGGGGTCGCTGAAGGGGACGCCCAGCTCTATTACGTCGGCGTCGGCTTGGGCCAGGGCAGGCACCAGCTCGAGCGTGGTATCCACGTCGGGAAATCCAACGGTAATAAACGGGATGATGCCGGTACTGCCTGCTTCGGCAAGCCCTTGAAAGGTATGTCTGATGCTTCTTGATTCCATTGTTGACTTCAGACCGGGGTGGTTACGGCAAATGCCAGCGCATTCTGTGCCCCGTGCGCAATAGTGGTATTCCAAAGAGAGCCGGTGCGATGATACAGCCAGGCAAACAGCATCCCGGACATGAATGCTGGAACTATGGCGCCAGGCGCGACGTGGCTTATGCCGAACAGGCCGGAGGTGATAATGGCTCCTGCTAGAAATCCCCACCTGTTGGCGAAAGCGGGGAGCAGGAATCCACGGAAGAAGACCTCTTCCGCAAAGGGCGCCAGCAGTACGACGATGAAGAAGCCCGCCAAGCGCTGTAAGACCGTTTCGGTAAGCTCCCCGGGAAGAGGTTCAGGAGCAAGGATATCCTGGCCGAAGAACGACACAATGTAACCGTATACAGCGGTCAACGCCAGGCTGGCAAGGAACACCAGCAACGCCAGCAGGGCGCCGTTGTTCAATGATGGTATGAGCCCCAGGGCGTTCCATGACTTGCCGTATCTGCGCAGGCCGAACTTCCAAACTCCGAAGAGCAACATCAGCTCCAGCGCTAACGAGAGCAGGATGACCACCAGCGCGGGCAAAGATCCGGTGACTAGCGCAACCAAGCCTCCGATGATGAGAAGGATCAAGGTTCCAACTACAACTAGCAGGATGGCCCCGGAGACGTCCCTGAGATTCCAGGGAACGATGCCGTATTGGGAAGTTGTTTGGTCTGTGTAAGGACTGTCCATACCGGTATTGTAACGCAGGGTTGAATAGTAGCATGGCGGATATGGAGCGGCAATACAAACCCTATGACGATTCGCCAGCGGTGAATTGACCCGCAATAGCACTTGGACGTACACTAAAGCTATAAGAAGCACATTAAAGGGAGGTTCGTTAGCATGTCCCAAGCAGTAGCAGTGACAGAGCAGACGTTTGAAGAACAGGTGGAAAAGTCGGCCATTCCGGTTTTGGTGGACTTCTGGGCCGATTGGTGCATGCCCTGCAAGATAGTCGCGCCTATAGTAGACGAGCTGGCGGAGGAGTACGACGGCCGGGTAGCGTTTACCAAGATAGACGTTGACTCTGAACCCAACATAGCAATGAAGTTCGGCATCCGGAGCATACCGACTCTGCTGGTATTCAAGGACGGCAGCCCCGTGGACCAGGTAGTGGGCGCCGTGCCCAAGGCTGTTCTAAAGAAGAGGCTGGAAAACGCCCTGGCCTAATTTTCTGCTGCCTCTGTTATAATTCAGAGCCCTCACCATTGGTGTAGGGCTCTGTTTTCATTGGGAGCGGATGGGGCCCGGTGGCTCTCGCGGACTTCAAATCCGTTGCCCCGGCGCTGGCGCGCCGGGGGGTGGGTTCGACTCCCTCGCGCTCCCGCCATTATTAGGATTCTCCCACATAGCGCTCGCAGCTCAGTACACTCGTAGAGGAGAGTTTTATTGATAAACCTGCCTGCAAGAACCCCTACATCGTTAATTTACTTTGTCGCAGCCGGGGTATCTGCCTATTTCTCTGATGAATTAGCACCTTTGCGTTGGCTCGCATATTCCGCTGCTATGATGTTTGTTGTGCTAGGTCCTCTCCGATACTTCCAAAGATATCCTCGAAGTTCTCTATGAAAATGCTGGCCGCGACTTCGGGGCTTTGCTCAAGGCAAGCGCAGTCTTTATCATTATTGGAGAGTGGGTGTGCTATGGGATTGTGGCATACTGGGTATATCGGTTCGCCATAGCCATATAGAGGAAATGGAGAGGCATTCGACTGCGTGGAAGCAGGCGTAATGCCAGTGCAGAGGTGCTACTCACCCCTCTGCCATAGCCTGTGTCCGGTGGTGGCGAGAACCAGCGGGATCATTACGGCGACGAAATCCCAAATGACGTCCACGGGTACGCTGGCCGACTCGCCCTCGTCCAGCGCCAGCAGGTAGATCCAGTTGCGGAAGAACCAGATGACCAACACCGCATTGGCGTAGAACAGGATGTGCGCGCCGAGCCGTGCGAGGTTGAGCGGTTTGCCGTCTCCGGAATGCGAGCGCATGTGCTTGAAGTTCACTGCCAACGCGATGAGTATAGCCAGCCCGGAGACGTAGTTCATTACGTCCCAGACCCGTTGCGGGTTGTCGTAGAGCGAGCTGAAGAGGAATTGCGCCAGGTACAGCGCCGCGTACACCATCAATAGTCCGCCGACCGTTCGCAAAGCTATAGCCATAACTGCCTTCTCCTGTGTAAGTCTCTGCTGCCAAGTATATTACGCCGATTCGATAAAAACCCTACGGCGCTGCCCGCGAGCTTGCCCTGCACTTGATGCGTAGGCGTACATCCAGGGCCGAGGCCGATGAGGCGTCCCTTTATGCGAAGAGCTGTAGGAGAATCTGCTGGACGACGAAGATGACTATTATGGCCACCATCGGCGCGAAATCGAACATGCCCGTGCTCGGCAAGATGCGCCGTATGGGCGACAGTATAGGCTCAGTGACGGCATATACAAACTGAACGATGGGGTTGTTGTACGACACGTTGGGAAACCAGGACAGTATTACTCTGCCTAGAATGACCAGGTACAGGAACATGCCTATCGCGCCTATTAGTTGCTCCATGCTTATCCGTTCTCTCCTAGCCGTTTCGCCTTCTCGTAAGCGGCTACCACCGCGTTGATCACGGCATCCCTGAACCCCTTCTCCTCCAACACTTTCAGCGCCTCTGCGGTGGTGCCACCCGGAGACGTTACCATATCACGCAGCCTGGCCGGATGCTCACCCGACTCTTTGGCCAGCTTAGCACTTCCCAGCAAGGTCTGTAATGCCATCTTGCTGGCCATGTCGCGGGACATTCCCATGTAAACGCCGGCGTCTATCAGGCTCTCCAGAAAGAGAAAGACGTAGGCCGGCCCGCCGGCGCTCAGCGCCGTGCCCATGTCCAGGTATTTCTCGTCGCTGACCTCCATCTCCTCACCCAGCGTTTGCAAAATGGTGCGCGCCGCTTCTTTGTGCGATTCCCCAACCGAGGCAGAAGCCAGCCAGAGACTCATGCCCTCACCGATGCGGGACGGCGTGTTTGGCATGACCCGGATCACATTCCGGTGCGCCAGGCCTGCGACCAGCGTCTCCAACTTAGAACCGGCTATGATGGAGATTGCGGTCTGGTCTTCCCGCAGCGCGCCCGTGAGCTGTTGCGCCACCTCGCTGAGGCTCTGCGGTTTCACCGACAGAACCACCAGTTCGCCGTGGCTCGCCGCTTCTACGTTATCGCTGGTCACGGCTATTCCGTGCTGTTTAGCCAAGTGCTCGCGGCGTGCCTGCAGAGGCTCTCCGACGCATATTTCCCGCGGCTGGGATACGTCCTGCCGCAATATGCCGGCGATGATGGCCTCCGCCATGACGCCTCCACCTATGAACGATATCTCCATTACTGCTCCACAACAGCGATGCTCTATTATAGCAATTAGGACAAATCAGAAGGCAGTACGCCTAGTGCGCCGCCTCAGCGCGGCAGCCCCTTTCCTGAAGCGACCGATGCCGCCAGCTTGATAGCCTCGATCATGCTGGTGGCCTGGGCCACTCCCTTTCCCGCGATGTCATAGGCCGTGCCGTGGTCCACGGAGGTGCGGAGCAGCGGCAGTCCCAGGTTTATGCTCACGCTTTCCTCAAAGCCGTAGACTTTGACCGGAATGTGCCCCTGGTCGTGGTACATGGCAAGCACCGCGTCGTACTTCCCGTCTATGGCCTGGTTGAAGATGGTGTCGGCGGGCACTGGTCCAATGGCGTCCACTCCCTTGTCACGGGCCTCGTTTACCGCGGGCTCTATGGCGGTGGCCTCTTCATCTCCGAGCAGCCCGCCGTCGGAGGCGTGGGGATTAAGCGCCGCCACGCCAATGCGGGGATGCTCGAAGCCCCACTGTTTGAAAGAGTCGTGGGTGAGCATTATCTTGGCAAGGACGTTTTCCCTGGTCACGGAGTCCGGCGCCCTGCGCAGGGAGCGGTGCGTAGTCAGGTGCACCACCCGCAACGTTCCCGACATTAGCATGGTGGCGACCTGGGGCGACTTGGTCATGGACTGCAGCACCTCCATGTGGCCGACGTCTTTGTAGCCCGCCAGAGAGGCCGCTTCCTTGTGTATGGGCGCAGTGGCCATGGCCTTCGCCTCACCTCCCAAGCATAGCTCCGCCGCCGTTTTCGCCCACTCCATGCTGGCGCGGCCCGCCTCGGCAGATATCCGTCCCCAGACTACGTCTTCCGGGTTGAGGTTATGCATGTCAAGCACGGAAACCACATCCGGCGACTCGTCGATGCCGCCGGGGCCTTCCACCTCTTCAACCCGGAGCGATACCCCGGTAACTCGCAGGCCCTCTTCCATGATCGAGACGTTGCCCACTACCAGGGGAAGGCAGGCGGAGCGGACCTCCTCGCTGCACAGCGCCCTGGCAACGACTTCCGGACCTATTCCACAGGGGTCTCCCATGGTGACTGCGATCACAGGCAGGTTGGACATGGCTTACTCCATTTGACTTGCTGATGAGGATTATATTGGCAGCGATGACCGATTGCCAGTCCGCCATGTGTCGGGTTGGGCCTGCCGGTATGTCCGTCCGCCTTGCCCGTCTGACTCACCCCCATCCCCGCATCAAGTGCGGGTCAGGCTTCAATCTTCCCCCCCATCAAGGGGGAGGAGGTTTTGCGGCGCAGGGGTGAGCGGATGCCTGCTCCGTCGTGGACAGGTTTGGGGGTCTGTTGTATAGTTCTTGCGCTAGGGAAGGGTGCTGGGGCATTCCAAATCGACATTCTCGGAAGCCTCTATGCGGACCAAAAGAGTAGCGGCCCGCAGGAGGCAACGGGCCGCCGGTGAAGGGAAGCGTCCCTTGATGGCGGAGGGACACCCCCGAATGTAGGAATCGATGGTCCACCCGGGGAAGGCGAACCGACCGGCCCCCGTTTTAGCGGGGGACTCTTAGGAAGTGAGGGGATGCCCCAGCAACTATAAGAGATGATTGGCAACAATATGCCGGGGTCATCCTGTCCTGTGCCCCGGCAGCTAAGCCGGGGCACCCCATAATGGGACAGCCTTAACGCTAAGGCTGGGCACCTTCCAGGTTTCTATCTCCTCTAATCCTCCTTCTGAATTGACTCTGTAGATGGAACGGTCCATGTCTATGAAGAATCTCTGGCCAGCCCCGTAACGCCCGGGCTCCTGCCCCTGCTGGCGCAGGCGGAACTCCAGGTGGAGCAGATTGCGCAGCAAACCCTCTTCCGAGCAGTCCTGGCTATCCACCACGGCTATCGGCGGACAATTGATGGGAAGGGTACGGTCTTTCAGAATGTCGCGGTTGGCGGTAATCACCCAGCGCCCCTGATGGATGGCCTCTGTGACGAGGTCGCGGCGGCAGCGGGAAAGCGGAAGAGTATCAGGCTCAACCGCCTCCACCTGGGGCAGCCCGTTGTCTATCAACCAGCGTATCTTGCCGTTTCCTGCCGGCATGTTCCCCTCCCTTTGCCGACTGTTGTCTAGCTATCTATGGAGTGCTCGTCATCCTCCGCACTGGTTCCAGGCGCAGGCCTGGCATATGACGCAGCCTTCCTGGAAGGCCACCGGCCCGCCGCACTCGGGGCAGCTGAAGCCCACCGCCGATACCGGCTGATAGGCCTCCACCTTGCCGTGACCGTTGGCGTGGCCGTTGCCGTTGTTCACGGGGAATCCCAGCTGGGCTCCGTAGCTCTCCTCGGTCTCTTGAGCTCCCGGCGTGGCGTGCTTGCGTAATACCTGGGCCAGGGCGTCCGGCACCGATCTCACCATAACTCCCTGGTCCCACACCGGGTGGCAGGTGATGGCCTGCAGCTGGTCCACTATCTCTTCGGCGGGGACGCCGGAGCGCAGAGCCAGCGATACTAGCCTGGCGATTGCCTCTAGGTGCGCCGAGTCACAGCTGCCCGCCTTGCCCAGGGTGGTGAACACCTCAAAGGGCTGGCCGTCTTGGTCCAGGTTAATGGTGACGAACGTGTTGCCGTGGCCGGTGCGCATGCGCTCAGTGATTCCATGCATCTGAAGGGGGCGCTCCCGTTTGACCCTGGCCACTGTCGCTTCCGCCTGAATAACGGCTTCGCTTTCAGGCTTGTCACGCTGCACTTCAAGCACCTGCATGGACTTGGAGCCGTCGCGGTAAATGGTGATGCCCTTGCAGTGGTTGTTGTAAGCCAACCAGTAGGCGCTTTCCACGTCATCGGCGGTGGCGGAGTTGGCCATGTTGATGGTCTTGCTCACGGCAAGATCGGTGTGGGCTTGGAACGCCGCCTGCATATTCACGTGAGCTTTGACCTCTATCTCGTTGGCCACCTTGAACAGAGCCTTCACGTCGTCGGGGACGGCGCCGATGTGCTGGCAGGAGCCGGTCTTCGCCACTTCGTCCATCAGCTCCTCCGAGTAGAAGCCGCGCTCGTGGGCAATGCGGAGGAACTGGTCGTTGACCTCTCGCAGGTGCTTGCCGTCCAGTACGTTCTTGACAAAGGCAAGGGCAAAGATGGGCTCTATTCCGCTGGAAGCTCCGGCTATGGCGCTGATGGTGCCCGTGGGAGCAATGCAGGTGCGCGTAGCGTTGCGGATGGGCAGGTCGTCCTCCGACTGCGGTTTCCAGCCGGGGTAGGGGCCGCGCTCCCTGGCAAGCTCCAGCGACACCTCGCGTGCCGCATCGTTGATGGTGGCCATCACCTTGGAGCCTA
Organism: Dehalococcoidia bacterium; assembly: GCA_965220545.1. Classification (GTDB taxonomy): domain Bacteria; phylum Chloroflexota; class Dehalococcoidia; order Lucifugimonadales; family QGNO01; genus DAOUJH01. Next base: position 152,356 of record CBDCQF010000010.1, on the reverse strand, counting down.
GCTCCAGCGCCTGTTCAGATTCGTAGGGGATGCCCATTTGTATCAGAGCATCGTGCCAGCCCATGACGCCGAGGCCGGTCTTGCGCGTGGTGTCCACGGCCTTTTTCACCTCTACCGTGGGGAAGGAGTTGACCGTGACCACGTCATCCAGGAAACGGGCGGCGATGGACGAGACATCCCTCAGCGATTCGAAATCGAAGCGGGGGCCGTCGCCGTCTTCGACAACGAATTTGCCCAGGTCTATGGAGCCCAGGTTACAGGCCTCGTTGGCCAGCAGCGGCACCTCGCCGCAGGGGTTGGTGCTCTCCAACCGCCCCAGGTGAGGCGTGGGATTAGACCTGTTGGCTTCGTCTATGAAGTAGAGGCCGGGGTCTCCAGTCTTCCACGCCGATTCTATGATCTCCTGCCATATTTGTCGGGCGGGCAGCGTCCTAACCACCTCTCCGGCTTTGTTGTCCCCGCTGCCTTCCGGCACTACCAGATCCCAATCTTCGTTGTTCTGCACCGCCTTCATGAAGGCGTCGCTGATAGCCACGGAGATGTTGAAGTTCTGCGCCGTGGCATCGTCATCTTTCATGTGGATGAAATCCATGATCTCAGGGTGCGATACGTCCAGGATGCCCATGTTGGCGCCGTGACGCTTGCCACCCTGGGTGATCATGTCCGAAAGAGAGCTGAGCATCTTGAGCACGGCTATGGAGCCGCAGGCCTTGCCCTGCGTGGTCTTGATTCCGCTGCCGCGCGGCCGCAGCTTGCTGAAGGAGTAGCCCAGTCCGCCGCCGTACTTTTGAATCATGGCGGAAGCGCGCGCCGCCTCCATGATGCTCTCCATGGTGTCCTCTACGGGAAGGACAAAGCAGGCGGAAAGCGTGCCCTGGCCCGTGCCCGCGTTGAACAGGGTAGGGGAGTTGGGCAGGAACTTGGTGCTGGCCATCAACTCGTAGAAGGTATCTGCCCAGCGCTCACGGATCTCCGGCTCTTCCGGCTCCACCACGGCCCTGGCGACTCGCAGGAACAGGTCCTGCGGAGTCTCGTCGCCCAACAGGTAGCGTGTCTTGAGGATGGTGTGGGCGTTTTCCGTGAGTTGCGGCTCTATTCTGTTGGTGGTCATTTTTATCCTTTCTATCGATGCCCTCAAAGCGGCTTGACAAAGCGCAGGGCGGAATAATTACAGGCGTCCCAGGCCTGAAGTGAGAGCGGGTTGCTACCCGCTGTAGTGGCAGGTGCGGCGCTTCTCTTCCGCGCCGCTGACGGCGCAGCCAATTGCGGCATAGATTAACGGTTTGTTATTGCTCATGGCTACGTTGATTTTTCTCATTATTGGATCAGTTTTTCGCCCTGTCTGGCGGCGCTTTGCTGCTTGGGAGGCCTGCCCCGGCGCTGCGGCCTTCGCCTGCCCTCGTCCAGTGGAAACAGCGTGCCCTGGTTCTCCGGCGGGTCCCCTTGTTCCCGAGACGATAGCATGGCGTCCACCTCGTCCCGGAACGTCTCCAGGTCCTCGAAGTCGCGGTAGACACTGGCGAAGCGGATATACGCCACCCTGTCCAGCTTTCTCAGGCGTTCCATTACCATCTCGCCGATGACAGGGCTTGGAATATCGGCGCGCCCCAAGCCTTGGAGCTGCTCCTCAACGTCCGACACGACTCGCTCGATGGCCCCCGTGGGCAGCGGCCTCTTGGCGCAGGCGACGCGTATGCTGTTGAGCAGCTTTTGGTGGTTGTACTCCTCTCTGCGAGTATCGCGCTTCAGAACCATCAAGGCCGTGGTCTGTACCCTCTCATAGGTGGTGTAACGCAGACCGCACTGAAGACACTCACGGCGGCGGCGGATGCCGTCCCCGGCGTCACGGGTGTCTATAACGTGAGAGTCGTTATAACCGCAATACGGACACTGCATTTCCAAGAACTACCTTAATTTACACAACTTGTGGGGTAATGCTAACACCAAACCACAATCCCTAGTGCTGAAACCTAAATAGGTATACACCCGTTTGCATACCGATGTCAAGGGCATTGTGTCCTTTATTCAGTGGATTGAATAAAGATTGCGACAATATGTTGTGGTACTTTGCGGGAGCAAAAAGGAAGCCCGGTAGGCATCGCACCTACCGGGCTATAATCGGAAGGCCGTCCCGGGGGAGGGAAACCGGGACTACCTTTGATCGGTCTCCGAGTCGCCGATGATATCCCCTAGAAAAAATGATAATGTACGGGCGCTCGGAGAAGATCTACCAGTTAGATTAGAATTCCTACCGCCCCCTTCTTCGCAAAGTCGGGTGCCGGCGCAGGAAAGGCGGTACGTCCAGGTCCTCTTCTTGATTCACGGAGGACAAAGAGAGCTGTGAGAGCAGCAGATCATCCTCCGGAATAAAGGACTCCACTCCAGGGAAGCCGGTTGCAATGATGGTGACACGCACTTCATCGTCCAGTTTCAGGTCTTGCACCATGCCAAAGATGATGTTGGCATTGGGGTCTACCACCTGCTCTATGACTGCGGCCGCTTCGTGTACTTCATGCAGAGTGAGATCGGCGCCGCCTGCTACGTTGAGCAGGACGCCCTTTGCGCCTTCAATGGATACGTCCAGCAGCGGGCTGTTGATGGCGTCACGAGCTGCGTCGGTGGCGCGGTTCTGCCCGCGGCCGGTGCCTATGGCCATCCAGGCGGGGCCGGCCCCGCTCATAACCGACTTCACATCGGCGAAGTCCAGGTTGATAGTGCCTGATACGGTTACCAGCTCCGCAATGGACTGAACGCCCTGTCTCAGCACTTCGTCGGCCAGCTTGAAAGCTTGGTCCGCAGTGACGTCTTCTTCGCACATCTCCAGAAGACGGTCATTGGGGATGACAATCAATGAGTCCACTCTATCGCGGAGCAGGGCTATGCCATCCTCTGCCTGCTTGCGGCGCTTGTGTCCTTCGAAGGCAAACGGCTTGGTCACCACCGCAATGGTGAGAGCGCCGCTTTCCTTTGCTATCTCGGCCACTACGGGACAGGCGCCCGTGCCTGTGCCTCCGCCCATGCCGCCGGCTACGAACACCATGTCAGAGCCTCGTACCGCTTCATACAGCTCGTCGCGGCTCTCTTCCGCGGAGTCTCGCCCCATCTCGGGGTTGCCTCCCACGCCGAGGCCGCGGGTCAGCTTGTCGCCGACGCGTATCTTCACCGGCACGTCTATCTGTATGAGGTGCTGGGCGTCCGTGTTCATGGCGATATATTCCACGCCAACGATGCGCTCATGGTACATTCGCGTCACCGCGTTGCACCCGCCTCCACCAACGCCAACAACCTTTACAATTGCTTGACCTATCTTGTCAGGACTGTGGTTCAAAGTCATTGCTCACTCCTAAGATTTAGTTCCTGCCGGCGCCGATGAACCGCGCTAGCCAGTGCAGCCAGCGCCGCCCCTTGCCAGAGCTACCGTTTCCGTTAGTCCTTCTATACGCCAATTGTTCTGTGGGGTGATGAATTCCCCACAAAAGGATCCCGATGCTTGTTGAGTAAGTTGGGCTCTTCAAAGTGTCAGGCAGCCCCAGAATGTCTTTAGGCTGTGCTATTCGTACAGGCCCGGACATCATGTCCTTCGCCATCACTTCCAGACCTGGAATGTTGGCTCCGCCGCCTGTGAAGACGATCCCGGCCGGAGGCATTACCCTGAGCCCGCTTTCTCGCAGCTTGATAAGGACAAGGCGCAGGAGCTCATCGGTACGGTCATTGAGGGTGCGGCTGAGGTCTCTAGCGTGCACCTGGTGCCACTCGCCGTCGTACCCCTTAATCTCTATCGTTTCATCAAGGTCCGCCATGTCCGGTATTGCGTGACCGTGGTTTACCTTCGCCTTCTCTGCCTCCTCGTAGGGGATGCCCAGAGAAACAACAAGGTCATTGGTGAACTGGAACCCGCCTACGGGGATTACCGCCGTCTGCGCCATGACTCCGCCCATGAAGATGGCCATATCGCTGGTGCCGCCGCCTATGTCTACCAGCACAACGCCGGTCTCTTGCTCTTCCGCGCTGAGCACGGCCTCCGCGCTGGCCAGCGGTTCCAGCACCATGCTGTTGACCTGGAGTCCAGCGCCCTCAACGGCACTCACCACGTTTTCCAAAGAGGCGGCCTCGCCAACTACTGCGTGCGACTCCACCGTGAGCTGGTGTCCTTTGAGTCCCACCGGGTTCCTCACCCCGTCCACGTTGTCGACCTTGTAGTTCTGGGGAATCACGTGGAGCAGCTCCTGTCCGGAGGCCACCGCGGGATGGGACTGCTTCACCACCAGTTCCATCTCTGATCTGGTGATGGTCTTAGATGGGTCTCCGTTCAGGTTGTTCAGCTTCCCACTGGTGTGGACGCTGAAGATGTGTGCGCCGGTGACCCCTATGCATGCGCCGGGAAGGTCTCTTTCCATACCGGAAGAAGCCTGCTCTACCGAGGCTTTAACCGCTGCTTTCATCTCTTCTATGTCCACCACCAGGCCTTTGCGCATGCCCCGTGATGGCTCCACTCCCGTACCTACTACTTCAAGCTCACCATCAGGTGAGACCTGGGCGATCAGTGTGCAGACCTTTGTAGTCCCCACATCTATAGCCATATATAGGTTGCCGCTATCCATTTTCTCCTCAGCCCTCCCGGGCCGTTAATTGGCGCCCTCTGTCAACTTACCCCGGTTGAGGGAGGTGGTTGTCGTGACGAGGGTTTGACCGGTTGTATTATTTTTCTATAAGGGATTGGCCTCACACGATTTGAGAGGTTGTCAGGTACGTGGAAGGCGCCGAATTTTCGACGGCCTCCCTCAACCAGCTATTGTTCCGTTGCCACTCCAAGGGCCATACAGGCCCTGAGGCGGGCGCTCCTTATCCTAGGATTCTCTAAGACCTCTTCCCTGGTGGGTTTGAGCACTTTTCTACTGAGCAGCCGTATAGTGGCCACGTGGCCGCAAGCGCACTCCATTCGCGCCGGCGGGCAGATGCAGTCGCTGGACTCCCGCCGCATGAAGGACTTAACTACGCGGTCCTCCAGGGAGTGGTAGGCGATGACGGCCAACCTGCCGCCTTCGGCTAGAATCCTTACCGCCTGTCCCAGCGCTGATTCCAAATTTTCCAATTCTCTGTTCACTACTATTCTGATTGCTTGGAACGTGCGAGTAGCCGGATGAATGCGCCGGCCCCGCCGAGGCACCGCTTTTTCCACCGCGGTTGCCAGGTCTGAGGCAAGCCGGATGGGACGGTTGTTCACTATAGCCCGTGCAATGCGCCGCGCCCTGGGCTCCTCGCCGTAGGTTGATATGAGGTCGATCAGCTCGGTTTCCGAATAGGTGTTGACTATGTCGGATGCCGATATGGGTTGATCAGGGTTGAGCCGCATGTCCAGGGGTACGCTTTCCATGAAGCTGAAGCCGCGCCCGCCAGATTCGTAATGCCAGGAAGCAAGGCCCAGGTCCATCAAGACCGCCATCACCGGAGTGAATCCGCTGTCTTCGGCCACGTTTTCCAAGTTGGCGAAGTTATCGTTGCGCAGAATGACCCGTTCAGAGTATGGACTTAGCCTTTCATCGGCTCTTTGCAGCGAGTTCGGGTCGGCGTCGATGCCCAGAAGCCTTCCGTCAGGGGCGGTGGCTTTCAGAATCGCCTCAGCGTGTCCGCCGTCGCCGATCGTCGAGTCCACGCACCGGTCTCCCGGCTTCAAGTCCAGGAGGCCCAAGACTTCTTTCACTAGAGCAGGTCTATGGTATGTGGCTTTGACCATAAATAAGATGAGAACCCTACAAAATAGAGGCTTGGCGTCTCCGACCTACAATAATCTGAAAATTACTGATTCCGCTGATTTTTACCATTATGACAGAAGATTGTCAAGTCCTGCATCAAGAAATTGGTAATAATTCCTAAGAATTTTTAAAGAAGTGTACATAACCAAAAACATCTGTTCGTATAGGAGTGTTTTGCACTGCCTCTGTGATACCATGGCCGTGTTATGCCTAATCTGGGAGTTCTCACGGCAAGCGATCTGGGATCACAGGGGAAACGCGACGATTCCAGCGGCCGCCTTATCGAGAAGGTCCTATCGGCCCACGGTTTCCAGCTCCGCCGCTACGAAGTAGTGCCAGATGAGCAGGCGCTCATCGAGGACCGGCTGCGGCGCTGGTCAGATGAAGATGGCTTGGACCTGATTGTCACCACCGGCGGCACCGGGCTGACATCACGCGATGTCACTCCGGAGGCCACGCTTGCCGTCATCGACCGGCAGGCGCCAGGGATGGCCGAGGCCATGCGGATGCAGACGCTGCAGCACACTCCCATGGCCATGCTGAGCCGCGGGGTGGTCGGGTCCAGGGGTAATACCCTGATCATCAATCTGCCCGGCAGCACCAGGGGAGTAGAGCAGTGCCTGGAGGTGCTTCTTCCCGCGATACCCCATGCCCTGGACATGCTGAAGGATTGTCCGCCGCCGCACTAGGGGCTAGAACAGATTCCCGATCGGAGTCGGGACTGACGGTGGACGGTGGTTGGGATTGACGGCCTAACGTCGCTCCCACAGCCGGTTCTTCAAAACAATCCTTCGAGGGCGTCCCGGGGGCTGATTGCGCTGATTGGAGAGCGCTCGTAGTCCTTGATGTTCCTAGTCACTATATGTCGAGCGCCGCAGGCACGGGCTGCGGCGACCTGCATCGCATCCTCAAAGTCGGCTATGGGAAGCTCGGCAGCGTAACGGATGGCCTCTGTATCGGTGGAGGCCACCGCGACAAAGCGGGTCAACTCGACTATAAAGTCACGGGTGCTCACACCGCCACGCGCTGGAGCTACGATGTAGTAGAGATTTGACAGGGAGTGCCATGCGATGTAGGCATTCTCTGCGCCATGCTCGATCCGATCCAGCAGTTCCGAGGCCGGGCCGGAGTGGGGACGTCGGTCGAGGGCGAGGTCGATGAGTACGTCAGTGTCCAGAAGTATCATTCGAGGTACTTCCTGGCCAGTGCACCGTAACGAGGATCGTCCTCTCGATCCGCCGCCTGGAACTTTCCTCTCCAGCGAGAGGCGAAGGACGGGGCGTACTCTCCCGCAACCTCCCTCAGAGACTGCTCAACGAGCGACGACAATGACACCCCTCGTGAGCGGGCGTACCGCTTGGCCAACGGGAGGAGGTCAGCGTCAACAGTGATGGTAAGCTTTTGCTTCATCGGTGCCCCTTTCTAAGTATACATATACTTCATCAAAGTATACGTATAACCAGGGTGGGATTCAAGGGGATGTGGGAATCCCAGAATCACCCTCACCCCCTGCAGGCGGGCGGAGTTTGCGTTAGAGAGACCTGGTTTGTTGCGGCCTTGGATTCTTCGCTGCGCTCAGCAACTGTCTTGATTGTCAAGAGGCAACTGAGTGATTTGGTAGCCAGGGTGTGCGATGTTTGATCATGGCATTGAGGATGATCAGCAACTTGCGCATGCATGCGGTGAGTGCAACCTTCTTGGGTTTACCGGCAACGAGCAGACGTTGATAGAAGGCCTTGATGACGGGGTTGAAGCGTGTAGGTACCAGAGTAGCCATGTAAAGGGCAGCTCGCACCGATGCTCTGCCACCCCAGACAGAGCGTCTGCCTCGGAAGGCGCCACTGTCTCGATTCATGGGAGCTACACCCACCAGTGCGGCGATCTGCCTGCGTTCCAGGGCGCCCAACTCCGGCAGCTCTGCCAAGAGTGTCACGGTAAGATTGGGACCCACGCCTGGTACACTGCGCAACAGGTCTTCATGTGCCCGCCACAAGGGACTGTTGTGCACCATGCGTCGCAGGTCTCCATCCAGATCGTGGATGGTGCGTTCCAACCAGGCGATATGCCGTTTGAGGCTGGTGCGAACTGTGGGCATGGCCCTCCCCAGCCGCTGCCTCTCTGCCACTAGCATCTCCACCAGTTGCCGTCGCCGCGCAACCAAGGCGGCCATCTCCTGTACCTGGTTCTCGGCTAGGGGACGTGGAGTGGGTTGGATTCTCTGGGCAAAGAGTGCCAGCACTTGTGCGTCTAAGACGTCGGTCTTGGCTAGTTTGCCTGTAGCTTTGGCGAAGTCTCGTACCTGTCGTGGGTTGAGTATAGCTATAGGTATCCCTGCTGCGCCCAGGGCGGCCGCTAGGGGCATCTCATATCCGCCTGTGGCCTCCATCACCACTAGGTCAGGATCGCGGGTGGCCAAGTTCTGTTCAAGTCTCTTGATACCTGCTTCGTCGTTGGAGGCTCGCCATACCTCTCCTGTTGTAGATACCGCTACGTCCAGATGCGCCTTGGATACGTCTATGCCTACATATAAGGCTTCTGTCTCCATAGTTCCCCTTTCTTGCCCTTCCTTGCAACATGCGGGCTTCCTTAGCCCAGGCAACTGTTCGGGCTCTTTTGGAAATAGGGCGTGACGACCTTGCTGAGCGACGGTCTCCTACAACCCAGAATGAACCGGTCTGCCACGCCTCCCTTCCAAGATACAAGAATGACGGTGGTCGAGGGAGAGGGAGAATGAAAAGACCATGAGCGGAGTGCCCCCGCCGCCAGGTTGCTTCGCTGCGCTCGCAACGACGGGAGGGGGGTGGATCCCGACCCCGGTCGAGAATGACGGTGTGGGGGTGATGGTGGTCGAGGAAGAGGGGTTGGGTTATTGACACAATCCGCTATTTCCTGACATACTGGCAGCATCACTAGACCAACCGGTCGGTATATGGAATGGCCAGAACGCCCACCATAGAATCCGCAAATGCCCAGGAGCGCATCCTGGAAGCCGCTCTGGACGTGCTTGCCCAGCACGGATACACGGGGGCAGGCGTGCAGGAGATAGTGGAGATGTCCGGCACTTCCAAGGGCAGCTTCTACTTCCACTTCCCCAGCAAAGAGCAGATGGCCGTGGCTCTTGTCGACCGCATGAGCCAGAAGCTCATCGACAAGACGTTGAACGGCATCCGACATGAGCCTACGCCTCTGCACAGGGTGGCCGCCGGCATCGAATCGCTGCTATCGACCTTTGCCCGGCAGCGCAAGATAGCGCAGGTGCTCCTTCTCAACGTGCTGGGGCACGGCAAGGCCAGCGACAAGAAGTTCCTTCCCATGCGGGAGCGGTTCTCCGCCTTCATCAAGAAGGAGCTTGACGATGCGGTTGCCCAAGGCCAGATAGAGCCGCAGGACACCGAGTTGATAGCACACATCTGGTTCGGCGCATTGTACGAAGTCATCATACGCTGGCTCCTTACCGGCCAGCCCGCCCCATTGACCAAGGCAACTCCCGTATTGCGCTCCACGCTACTGAGGAGCATAGGAGCGGAGCCTGCTTTGTCTACAACGGGTGAAGGGGGCCGTCGATGAGACCTCCCACCGCGGAAGTGGAACCGGTGCAACTGGCATCGTGGTTTGCCGAGGGACAGCGGCGCGCCGTATCGCTGGGACGTCCCGTACTGGTCAGCGTCGCCTGGCCCTTGCAAACGCCTCCCGCGCCGCTGGCCTTTTTTGCCGACGCCAAGAGATGGGGCACGCGCAGCTTTTGGGCCAGACCCAATGACGGCTTCTGGATGGTGGGAAGCGGCGCAGCAGCCGTCGTACAGGGCGGCGGCGAACGATCCATCGAATCCATGCAGCAATCCCTTGCCTCTTTGCTGGACTCGGCAATTGTCCAGGGCGCCGGAAGGCGGGGCACCGGTCCCGTATTTACCGGAGGCGTCCGCTTTGACCGCCTGGCTGACAGGAGCTCTTTGTGGACGGGATTCCCAGATGCAAACCTAGTGCTGCCCAGGCTTCTTCTTACCTTATCTAATGACAAGGCCTGGCTGACCGCCAATCTGCTGGTTTCCCCTGAGACCGACACACGGCTTGAGACCGACCGGACAACGGCAATGGTAGACGCTTTGACGTCGGCTGTGTTCCAAGCGGAGCCACAGCCCAGAACCCTGCTCGACTCCGCCGACGGCTATGGCCGGTGGAAGGAGTGGTTGGAGCAGGCCCTTGACCTGATTGAAGAGGGTGGATTAAGCAAGGTTGTGCTGGCTCGCCGTCATAACCTGCTGGGCGACGGCGATTTCTCTCCACTTACGGTCCTGGGCAGACTCGTAGATTCGTATCCTCAGTGTACCGTGTTCGCGGTGGACAACGGAGTCTCAACGTTCCTGGGCGCCACCCCGGAGGAGCTGGTGTGTTTGCAAAAGGGCGCTCTGGCCCTCTCCTGCCTCGCCGGGACCGCTCCGCGAGGCGATACCCCGGAAGAGGACGAGCGGCTGTGCCGGGAGCTGCTGGCCAGCGACAAAGAGCGGCGCGAGCACCAGGCCGTGGTCAGCATGCTGGCCGAAGCGCTGAGCAACGCCTGCAGCGAGTTGCACTGGAACCAGGAGCCTGACATTGCGCAGCTACAGAACGTACAGCATCTGAGGACCTCCTTCCAAGGGCGTCTCGGCTCTGACCGTGGCATCCTTGACGTGGTTAAGCTGCTGCACCCTACGCCCGCCCTTGGAGGCACGCCCACCGGGGCCGCCCTGGAGCTAATCCGACGTTTGGAGGGGGACCGCGGCTGGTACGCCGCTCCCCTGGGCTGGTTGGACCATGAAGGCGACGGCGAGTTCAGCGTGGCCATTCGCTCCGCGCTGTTGCAGGGGGACCAGGCCACCCTTTTTGCCGGCAGCGGCATAGTGGAAGGGTCCGATGTCCAGCGTGAGTTCGAAGAGACCGAGCTGAAGTTCCAGCCGCTGCTCAAGGCTCTAGGCGAGGGCTGAGGTGGATTTCGAGAACAGGAACTACGCTCTCGCCGGCGCATTCGTCGACGAGCTGGCCCGCTGCGGATTGGAGCATGTCTGCATATGTCCCGGCTCCCGCTCCTCGCCGCTGGCTATCGCGTTCGCGCGTCAGCCCGGTATCAGGACGTGGGTCCACCTGGACGAACGTTCGGCGTCCTTCTTCGCCCTGGGGATGGCGCGCGCCACAGGTAAACCGGTAGCCGTGGTCTGCTCTTCGGGGACGGCCAGCGCCAACTTCTTTCCCGCGGTGGTCGAGGCACGCTACGGCTCCGTGCCGTTGCTCGTGCTCACCGCGGATAGACCCCCTGAGATGGTGGACTGGGGTGCACTGCAGACCATCGACCAGACCCGCATGTACGGAAGCCATGCTAAGTGGTCGGTGAACATGCCGCCGCCGGAAGCCACCACGGAGATGATGTCCTATTCAAGGTCCGTGGCCTGCCGTGCCTTCTTCAGCGCGGGGTCGGCGCCGGCGGGGCCTGTACACGTCGATTTCCCGTTCCGCGATCCTCTGGAGCCTGTGTTCACCCCATCCGATTTCCCGTCTTCGATTCCGAAGCAGGATATGGCGGCCTGGCGCGGCCGCGAAGACGGCAAGCCGTTTGTCTTCAGCCCGGACTACGAACGGAAGCCACGGCTTGAAGGCATACAACAACTGGCCGCCAGTCTGGCCGGGACAGAGCGCGGGCTCATAGTCTGCGGTCCGCAGAGCGGGTCTATTCCTACGGAGGTTGTCACGGAGCTGGCCTGGAAGCTGGGCTATCCGCTGCTGGCGGATGCCCTGTCCGGCCTGCGCTGCGGCCCTCACGACAGATCGCTGGTCATAGACAACTACGATGCCTTCATTCGCGATGATGAGCTGGCGGACTCCCTGGACCCGGAGCTGGTGATCCGCCTGGGCGCTTTGCCAGTGTCCAAACCGCTAACGCAATTCCTGGAGAAGCACAAGCAGGCGCGGCACATACTGGTCGACGAGAGCCAGGACTGGCGCGATCCCTTCCGTTTGACATCCCAGCTTTTCCCCGTCTCGCCGGAGCTTTTCTGCGAATCGCTTTCATCGGCGTTGCACGTGGGGCGTTCGGACGGAGAGTGGAGTAGGCGGTGGCGGCGCATTGCCGGCTCCTCACGGGATGCCCTGGATGAGGCGCTGGATGAATGCGGCGAGATGTTCGAGGGGAAGGTGTTCAGCCGCCTGGCCGAACTGCTTCCCGACGATACCGTTCTCTTTGCCGGCAACAGCATGCCGATACGCGACATGGACACATTCTTTCGTTCCACCCACCGTTCAATCCAGTTCATGGCCAATCGCGGCGCCAGCGGCATAGACGGCGTTGTCTCGTCCGCCTTGGGAGTGGCCGCCGCTTCTCAGAAAAAGGTTGTGCTTGTTCTGGGCGACATCTCCCTCTATCACGATATGAACGGTCTGCTGGCGGCCAGGGCGCACGGTCTGGACGCCACCATAATTGTGCTGAACAACAACGGCGGCGGCATATTCTCCTTCCTGCCCCAGGCCGACTACCGGGATGTCTTCGAACCTTACTTCGGCACGCCTCACGGGCTGACCTTCCGAGCCGCCGCTGAAATGTACGGCCTTGACTATTCGCTGGCGGATGACTGGGGAACGTTCGACCGGAGTGTGCTGGAAAGCCTATCAGGCAACGGCGTTGCCCTCATAGAGGCGCCCGGCGACCGTGAACGCAACGTGGCGCTGCATCGAGAGGTGTGGGAGGCGGTGTCCGCGGAAATCAAAGCGGTGAGGGGAAGATAGCTTGGCTCGATTTGCCCTTAGCGCCCTTGAGGGGGCGGAGCTTAACGTAGAGGTGACTGGTCGGGGGCCTGCCCTGGTGGCTCTCCACGGTTTCACCGGCGACGTTCAAACGTGGCGGTCGTTTTCTGGGGCCGCCAGGACCGGCTTCACAGTGGTCGCCGTTGATCTGCCCGGACACGGCGCATCGGACTCTCCGCAGGACTCCCGACTGTACACCACGGAACGCCACGTAGAGGCCTTGGCCGAGATTCTCGACCGGCTGGGCCTGGAACGGGTTGCCTGGCTGGGCTACTCACTGGGAGGGCGCATTGCGCTCAGCGCCGCCGTCGCTCTGCCGGAACGCACTACCGGGCTTGTATTGGAAAGCGCCTCTCCGGGTATCGCCTCGGAGGAGGAGCGGCAACAGCGCATCGTGGATGACGAGGCGCTTGCCGACTGGATCATGGAGGCGGGAGTGCAGCGGTTCGTGGAGTACTGGGAGTCGCTCCCGCTATGGCATAGCCAGAGACGCTTGCCCGCAGTTATCCGCGACGGTTTGAGGTCGCAGCGCCTGCGCAACAACCCTCGCGGGCTGGCCAACAGCCTCAGGGGAGTGGGTACCGGCGCTCAACCGCCGCTCCATGACCGGCTTGGAGAGATCGCCGCGCCGGCGCTGCTCCTTGCTGGCGAAGAAGACGAAAAGTTCAGCGGCATTGCCCGCGAAATGCAGCGGGCAATACCAAACAGCCGTTTGGAAAAGGTTGCCGAGGCCGGACACGCCGTCCACTTGGAACAGCCCGAAATCTTCGAAGGCGCGGTGCCCGGATTCCTCCAAGAAGTCCTCACCCCGGCGGCTAGCCGGTGATGGAGCCCGCTAAGTCTATGCCGTACCTCTCCAGAAGGCTGCCGTCCACCGATACGCCCAGGCCGATTCCGGTTGGAGTCATCACGCTGCCCCTCCAGGGCAGTGACGCCGCCGAAAGCAGGTCGCTTTCCAGCAGCGACCCCGTGGCCAGCCCGTGGGCTAAGGGGTGTTCCGCCAGCGTCGCTGCCAGGTGGACGCTGGCCGCCAGGCCAACTCCGCTTTCCAGGGAGGAGGTCACCACCAGCCCCTTGCCTCTATCCCCGGCCAGCCGCATCAGCTCAAGCGCCGCCTTCAGTCCGCCCAGCCGTCCCGCCTTGATCACCAGTACGTCGGCGCTATCAACCAACGCCAGTCGTTGCGTTCCGTCTGCTGCGCCCAGCGCTTCGTCTATTGCCACGGGGATCCCAACGGAGCGGCGCAGTTCGGCGAGGTTGGCCGCGTCGTCTCCCTTGAGCGGGTCCTCCACGTATTCGATGTCGTACTGCTCAAGCCTGTGTAATCCGTCGATAGCTTTTGGCAGGCCCCACTTCCGGTTGGCGTCGATGCGAACTTTGATCTCCGCGCCGACCGCCTGTCGCACCGCTGAGACAAGCGCTTCATCCTGCTTTGCGGATTCAAGCCCCACCTTCAGCTTGACAGTTCCGAACCCGGCGTCTGCCGCATCCATGGCCTCGCTGGCGGCTTCTGCGGGCGTTTCCGCTGCTATGAGAGCATTGACCGGCAGGGATTTGGCGGCTCCGTTCAACAGATCGCTGGCGTTGCGCATCAGCGCCTTGCCCCGCAGATCAAGGAGAGCCGTCTCTATCCCGAACCGCAGAACGGGAGGCGCGTTCCACTCGGGCAGGGGAGGGTTCTCCGTGGCTGACGGCTCGATTCCGAGGAGCCGGGGCGCTATTTCGCCAAGGCATGCCCCAATGGCCTCCACCACTTCACGGCTGCCTGCCCCCACCGGCGAGGCTTCTCCCACACCTGTGGAACCATCGTCGCCGTGGAGAAACAGAAGAAGCCCATACCGCGTGGCGGATACCCCCTGCGAGGTAACGTATGGCCTGCGGAAGGGAATAGAGAAACCTTGCCAGGAAACGCGTTCTACTTTCATATGTTTAAACCGGATTGGAGGATTGGAATGACCGGACCATTGAGCGGCGTACGAGTCCTTGACCTGACCAGGCTTCTGGCCGGACCGTTTTGCACCATGATACTGGCGGACTTGGGCGCGGACGTAATCAAGATAGAGCGTCCCGGACAGGGTGATCCGGCACGGAACTTGGGGCCGTTGGTGGGAGATGATGAAGCCGCGTATTTCATAAGCATCAACCGGGGTAAGAAAAGTATCACGGTTAACCTGTTTTCGGAAGAGGGACAGGAACTGGTCCGCTCCATGCTCCCTCACTGCGACGTGCTGGTTGAGAACTTTGTGCCGGGCACCATGGCCCGATTTGGACTGGAGTATGAACGCGTGAAGAGCCTGCATCCCGGCCTTATATACGCCTCGATCTCAGGTTTCGGGCAGGACGGCCCGGAGTCGCAGCGTCCCGCCCTGGACATAGTGGTGCAGGCCATGGGCGGACTCATCAGCATCACCGGCCAACCGGATGGCCCGCTGACCCGCCCCGGGGCATCGCTGGGAGACAGCATTGCCGGGGTGTTCACCGCTCTCTCCGTACTGGCCGGGCTGTACCAGCGCGAGGCCACCGGACAGGGACAGTACATAGACATATCTATGCTGGACTGCCAGGTGATGATGATGGAAAACGCCCTCTCCCGCTATTTCTCCACCGGAACAGTCCCCGGCCCAATTGGCGCAAGGCACCCCGTAGCCGCGCCGTTCCAGATATTCCAGGCCAGCGATAACAGCTTCGTGGTGGCCCTGCTCAGCGACGATCCGGCCGTATGGCATCGCTTCTGCAAGGCCATCGACCGCCCGGACCTCGCCGCGGATGCGCGGTTCCAGACCAACCGCGACCGCATGGAGTGCTACGATGCTCTTCTGGCTCCTCTGCTAGAGGCGCTGTTCTTGCAAAAGCCCGCATCGCACTGGATGTCCGCGCTCACGGAGGCGGACATCCCCTGCGGCCCGGTGAACAGCATCGCCGACGTAGCTCAAGACGCACAGGTCAGCCACCGCGGCATGATCGCCGAGATTCCGCACAGCTCCAAGGGGACCTGGAAGGTGGCCAATACACCGTTCAACTTCAGCCAGGCCGCCAGCGGCCCCGCCGGGCCTTCACCGGGGCTGGGCGAGCATACCTCCGAGATATTGGACGGTTTGCTGGGCATATCCGGGGACAAGGTCACACAGTTGCGCGATGCAGGAGCTATCTAACCCACTTTTGGAGGAACCTATGAACGACTACCAGGACATCATCTATACAAAGGAAAGCGGCGTGGCAAAGGTATCCATAAATCGCCCGCGAGTGCTCAACGCTTTCCGCCCACTGACCATCGACGAAATGCGGGACGCCTTCCAGGACGCCTGGAACGACACCAAGGTGGGCGTTGTGGTTCTCACCGGCGAAAACGGCAATTTCTGCACCGGCGGAGACGTGAAGACCCGAGGAGAAGGCGGCTACCAGGACGAGGCCGGAGGCGTTCGGCTGCAGGTCACCCACCTGCACCGGCTTATCCGCGAGATTCCCAAGCCGGTCATCGCGATGGTTGACGGCTACGCTATCGGCGGGGGGCACGTGCTCCACGTGCTTTGCGACCTGACCATCGCATCGGATAGGGCCGTCTTCGGGCAGATAGGCCCCAAGTTCGGCAGCTTCGACGCCGGGTTCGGCGCTATTTACCTGGCGCGCATCGTCGGAGAGAAGAAGGCGCGCGAGATCTGGTACCTCTGCCGCCGCTATCCGGCCCAGGAGGCGCTCAACATGGGCCTGGTCAACGCAGTGGTGCCTCAGTCGGAGCTTGAATCCACCGTTATGGAGTGGAGCAGGGAGCTGCTGGAGAAGAGTCCCATGGCGCTGAGATTTCTCAAGCACGGCTTCAATGCGGACACCGACCACGTCTACGGCATACAGAACCTGGCCCACGGAGCTACCGCCCTCTACTACACCACGGACGAATGCAGAGAAGGCAGCAACGCCTTCTTGGAGAAGCGCGCTCCAGACTTCGATAGATTTCGTCATCACCCCTGGTAGGTTTATAACAGTGGAGCAAAGAGCCGAGTCAACCCTTTCTCTGCGGGGCAAGCTGGATGCCTGGTACAGGGCGTCGCGTCCGTTCACACTACCCGCATCCGTAGTCCCCGTCCTCGTTGGCTCCGCGCTCGCCTTTAGCGAAGGGCAGGCGAGCGTCAGTTTGTTCGTCCTCATCCTTGTGGCGTCGCTCCTGGTGCAGGTGGGCGCAAACCTAGTCGATGAGTATTCGGACCACGGGCGCGTAGAGGAAGGCGGCAAGGTGATGGCCCCGTACAAGGTGATATCGCTGGGCCTGCTCTCGGTGCGGGCGGTGAAGCTGGGCGCGCTAACCTCCTTTGCAATTGCTACTATCGTTGGTCTCTACATCGTGGCGGTTACCGGCTGGCCCATCCTGGTCGCATGCCTGGCAAGCCTGGCCGCGGCCTATCTCTACGCCGGAGGCCCCAAGCCTTTGGGGGCTTACGCCGTTGGACAGCCCATGGTCTTCGTTTTCATGGGACTGATCATGGTGATGGGCACTTACTACGTGCACACGCAGACCTTGACCGTGGAGTCGTTGTTGCTTGCCGCCGCCGTGGGCAGCACGACTACTGCGATCCTCGTCGCCAACGACCTGCGGGATATGGAAGAGGACCTGAGCGCCGGAAAGAGCACCCCGGTCACCCTCTGGGGGCGTCCTTTTGGCCGGTTGCTCTGGACGGTATTAGTGGCAGTGGGATTCGCTTTGCCTACAACGCTTGCCGTCTTTGGCGGCATGGGCCTGCTGCTCCTGCCGTTCCTTGCACTGCCGAGGGCTTACCAGACCTGGCGCACCCTGCGATACGGCAACGACCGTCCCACCCTGCTCACCGGCCTCAGGCAATCGGCCAGCTTCCACTGGTGGTACGGGGTCCTCCTTGCTTTAGGGGTTGGCCTGGGCAGATTCGACTGGTACCTTGTTTAGGAGTGCAGATGACAGACGTGAATGAACAACCTCGATTTCGCCAGCAGGTCCGCGTTCGCTGGGTCGATACCGATGCCTCGCGGCGGATACACTACACGGCCATGTTCCGCTTTTTTGAGGTGGCGGAGAGCGAGTTCATGCGTTCCCTGGGGTTTACCAGCGCCCGCTTCCGCGAAATGGGCCTTGACCTGCCCAGGGTGCACGTTAGCTGCGACTTCAAAGTCCCCATCGTCCATGACGAGCTGCTGCAGATGGGCGTAAGCGTAGAGAGAGTGGGGAATACGTCGGTCACCCTCAGCTACGTCGCAGAAAAGGAGGACGGCACAGCCGCCGCTGAGGGCAGGATGACCTTTGTCACCGTAAGCTTGGAGAGCGGAAGGCCGATCCCAGTGCCGGATGCGCTGCGTGAAGCGCTGTCTAGCTAGCCGCCATGCGAGTCGACGTTTTCACGCTGTTTCCCGAAATGTTCCAGGGGCCTTTGCAGGGCAGCATTCTGGGTCGCGCCGTGGAGCGCGGTCTGCTCAGCGTAGACCTGCACAACTTCCGTGACCACGCCCGCGACCGCCATCACACGGTGGATGACTACGCCTACGGCGGCGGCCCCGGCATGGTGCTCAAGCCTGAGCCGCTGTTTCAGGCCGTCGAATCCCTTCTAGGCGCGCCTCCTCGATGTCCGGTGATACTGCTCACGCCGCAGGGCAGGGTCTTCCGCCAGGCCGATGCGGAACGCCTGGTCGGGGAGGAGCGTTTCGCCTTGATCTGCGGTCACTACGAGGGTTTCGACGAACGGATAAGCGAGCATCTCGCCACCGAGGAGCTGAGTATCGGCGACTTTGTGCTCACCGGCGGCGAGCTTGCCGCAATGGTGGTCATCGATGCCGTGGCTCGCCTGCTGCCCGGCGTGTTGGGCTCGGACGAATCGGCGGCCGCCGATTCGCATGCCTCAGGCCTGCTGCAGCATCCGCAGTACACCCGCCCCGCCGAGTTCCGCGGCTGGACGGTTCCCGACGTGCTGCTCTCCGGCGACCACCAAGCCGTCGACAGGTGGCGGCGCCGTCAGTCGCTGCAACGCACCCTGCAACGAAGGCCGGACCTACTGGGTACGGCGGACCTCTCCGAGGAGGATATGGAGTTTTTGCGGGAGATTGGCTGGGAAGGATAGCTAGGCGTAGGCGCGGCTTCGGGTGAAGGGATGCGACCCTTTTCAAGACCCTGGCAGCGGCTTGACGTGCTCCTCTAGCCACACTTTCAGCTCGGCAAAGCGGAACGAGTTGGTCTGGAACAACTGCATGAAGAACGCGTATGCGTCGTCGTTGTCGCAGTCGATGAAGTGACCGTTCTTGCGCAGGAATGTGTCGGTGGCGTAGAAGGCAGTCCGTTTGTTGCCGTCCACGAAGGGATGGTTCATGGCCAGGCTCTCCAACATGGCGGAGGCCTCTTCTATGATGCCATCGTAGTAGCCCATCTGCGGGCGCAGAATAGCCGACTCCAGAGCTCCCATGTCCCGCAGGCCCATGGAGCCGCCGAACTCGCGGATTGCCACGTCGTGTATGCTCACGACCTCTTCTGTAGTTGGAAAGTCGCGATTCACGACTTGGCCAACAGTTCACCCAGGCGACGGTTTCTCTCCAGGCTGGCATGGAAGTGGGCCATCACCTCAGGCCGGACGTTCTGCTGCCCTCGGGCTTCGATGTAGCTGGTCATGGCGTCCTCCAGCACCGCCTGTAAGTGTCGGCCCTCAATGCGGGCGATCTCCCGCATGGCCGAAAGCAACTCCGGCGCTGCCTGGCTGGAAAACTTCTCGCGTGTGGCAACCATTGATGTAACCTCCCTTGTGTACACCTTTCCATTGTGGAGCGCAGGTGTCACATTGTCAAGAATTGTCTTGACAATGATGGATAGCTAGGCGTAGGCGCGGCTTCTATGGGTTATATGCAGATATCTTCTCTAACCACTCCAGATGAAACAACGTGACCCTTTCTTAAGTCTTCCTTATCCTCGTTGATGGCTTTCTCCTCGTCTTTGGAAAGCGGTTCGTCATCTTGCGGCGCTTCCAGCAAAGCCTTCAGCACAGGATCTTCTTTGGTAGTCATGCCATCCTCCACGCTTCATTGTACACTCGGCACTTCCACTAGCGATTCCCATGATGGCAGGTCTATGTTTGCTAGCCTGTCGCCTCAAGAAAGACCACGAAATCAAGGTCCCCTGGCGACTGGCCGTACTCCGTGAGGAGCGCGGCAGCTTCGGAGCGGTGCTGAGTGCCATGGTTCACGACGTGCACCAAGTAGTACCAGAGCAGAGACTCCTCTCCCCTTAGCGCACGGACTTGCTCCGGCCACTTGGATTGGCCGTAGTGCAGCGCCAGATCCTCGTCGGTTAGGGTTGCCAGGTAGCTTCGCATGGCTCTTTCTTCTTCCTGTCTACGGGTCTCCAGGCTTTCAAGCGTGGTGTATAGCTTCTCATCCAAGCGGTTAATGGCGCTGCCTTCAAAGCGCGCCCGCCACGCTGTCTCAGCGTTCAGTATGTGGCGCAACGTCCCGCGTAGACCACCGTGCGGAAAGCTCTCGGTCGCCTCGAACTGTTGTACGGTGACTTTTTGCGCTGAACGGAAGATTTGATCGTTGGCCCAATAGTTGTACTCGTAGAGAATCTTCACGTCGTCTATGTTCATCTGACTCCTCCCTCGGACACGCCGCGTTCCAATATATTACAAGCGCTTCCCTGTTGTCCCAGAGGCGCGTGCATAATACACTGGATCGGCCGGGCCAAACTTGGAGGCGGTATGGAGAAGGTCGACTACGATGCACGCATGCACACCGTCTACGCCGCCGGACGGCAGATGTCGCCGGATGCACTAAGAACCTGGATGGAGGCGTTCGCTCGCCACCTGCCGGAGACACGGCCGCTGGTCTGGCTCGACCTGGGCTCTGGTACCGGTCGCATGACTCCCTCTTTGGCGAGCGCCTTCGGCGGCCCCGCCCATGGAGTCGAACCGTCAGACAAGATGCGGGCTCAAGCCATTGCCTACGCTGGCCATCCCGCCGTCACGTATACGTCCGGGTCTGCCGAGCACATCCCGTTGCCAGATGCCTCGTGTGACGCAGCCTTGCTTTTCTTCGTCTGGCACCACGTAGTCAATCGCGAGGGCGCTGTACAGGAGTTGCGCCGGGTCGTCAAGCCAGGCGGCAGGCTCTTCGTGCAGGCGAACTTCTCCGACAGGATGCCTGATACCTGGTGGTTCCGCGTCGTGCCCGAATGGCTGAGAGTCGACAAGGCGCGGTTCCGGTTCGAGGAAGAGGTAAAAAGTGACTTCACCGGCGCCGGGTGGACGCTCCTATCTCGCGATGAAGTCACCTGGCTCCGCTCGGCGAACCTGGCCGAGGACTTAGTGAAGCTGAAGCTGCGTCCCGTCTCGGCCTTCGAGCACATGAGCGAGGAAGTCGTCGAAGCGGGCTTCGCCAGGATCGAGGCAGCGTTGCCCTCACTCGGCGAGGGGCCTCAGTACGAGACCAGCGAGCTGCTCGTCTTCCAGCGCTAGCAGTGCGCAGTTTCTGGCAGCGAGCGCGTTCCGTCGTCTCGCGATGTCTCGTTCGCCAGTGCGGCCCGACAAGGCGCTGCCCCGAAGGGCGAAAGGCCAGCGCCGTCAGTGGCGCCGAAGAGTCGCCTCAATCCTAATTTGCACTTCTCTCTGTCCCACCGCTCATCTTTACAGACCACAGTCTTCACGTTAAACTAGACCAGTTGCCATTTTAGCCATCGGATTCCTATGAACATCGATACCGTAGTACACGTAGAGCCGAACCCCAAAGTCCAGGAGTTTCGCCCCGGCGACACCGTGCGAGTCGGCATGCGCATCCGAGAAGGAGAACGCGAGCGCGTTCAGACCTTTGAGGGCGTCGTGATTCGCAGACAGGGCAGGGGGCCAGGGGTTTCCTTCACCGTGCGCCGCGTCACTCACGGCATCGGAGTGGAGCGGACGTTTCCCGTCTACTCGCCCAGGCTGGAGAGCGTGCAGGTGGTGCGCCACGGCGACGTACGAAGGGCCAAGCTGTACTATCTGAGGGGTCGCACCGGAAGAGCGGCGCGCATCAAAGAGCGCCGCCGCTAGCTTTCAGACCATCACCGGCTTACTGCCTTACGGGGGCTTTTCCAAAACAGTGAAGGCCCCTGACTTTTTTCTCTTACCTCTAGCCCGCTGCCTCGGTTATCATCGTAGAAGACTCACCGGAGGTAGCGATGCCTCAATTTCCCTACGCTGAAGTAGCCGTGGACGCTCCCATCAGGGACGTGCGCACATTCACGTACTCCGTGCCGGAGGGAATGTCTGTGTCTCCCGGCCAGATGGTACAGGCGCCCTTTGGCCCCCGCATGGCCGATGGCGTCGTCTTCAGGCTCAGCCGCAGCACCGACGTAGACCCCGTCCGCCCCATCAACGCCTCCGATCCCGCCGGAGCTCTCCTCAGCCGGGAGCAACTGGAGCTCGCGGCATGGATCGCCGATTACTACATAGCTTCGCTGTACTCCGCCATTAGCCTCATGCTACCTCCGGGCTTCCGAAACCGCACGAAGGCCTATCTTGAAAAGCCCGCGGAAGAAGCCTTGCAGGAGCTGGATGATGAGTTTGCAACGCATCTGCTCCAGCAGTTCAAGGGCCGAACTGGTCTTGTACAGGAAAGCACCTTGCGCCGCGCTTTGGGTGCAGAAGGCAGCCGTACGCTGGACAGGCTAGTCAGCCAGGGAGCGGTGCGCCGTACCTGGAAGTGGCGCGGCTTCAGGGTAACGGGTTCCGACTCCGACGCCAACTCGGAGCCGTCCCAGACGCCGGAGCCGTTCCTAATGCCCAGTCCACACCAGGCGGAAGCGCTGGCAAGCATAAACTCGGCCATCTCCGAGGCCCGGCATGAGGCGTTTCTTCTCCAGGGCGTCACCGGTAGCGGCAAGACGGAGGTCTATCTGCAGGCGCTGGCCCGCTGTCTTGAAAGCGGTAGGAAAGCCATACTCCTGGTGCCTGAAATATCGCTCACTCCACAGATGGTGCAGAGGTTCCGCGCCAGATTTCCGGGCCGCGTCGCTGTCATACACAGCCGCCTTTCACAGGCCGAACACCGGCGCATGTGGTGGGGAGTCCACCAGGGTCGATTCGATGTCGTGATAGGCTCGCGCAGCGCTCTGTTTGCACCGTTGAGGCCTCTCGGCCTCGTCGTCCTCGATGAGGAGCACGAATGGACCTACAAGCAGCAGGATATGGAGCCCCGCTATCACGCACGCACCGTGGCAATGCGCATGGCGCAGGCATCCAACGCCGTCCTGGTCCTGGGCAGCGCAACCCCGGACGTGGTCAGCTATCACCGCGCCCTCACCGGACGCCGCTTGCGCCTTTTGCAGATGCCGCACCGCATTGGCCTGAGCAGCTCCATGGCCGGGGTAAGGATTGTCGATATGAGCCAGGAACTGAGGGACGGCAACCGCAGCATCTTCAGCCGCGCTCTGCAGGACGGCCTGCGCCGCGTTATAGGCGAAGGCAATCAAGCTATCCTCTTCCTCAACCGCCGCGGCGCAGCCGGCATTGTGCAGTGCCGCGACTGCGGGCACGTAATGCGATGTCGCAGCTGCGATACGCCACTCACATACCATACTTCTCCGGAGAGGCTGGTCTGCCATCAGTGCAACCGTCGTTCCAGAACGGTGGCGCGGTGTCCAAACTGCCAGCTCAGCCGCATTCGCCATCTGGGGCTCGGCACGCAGACCGTTGTCAAAGAGCTGGAAGCGCTGCTCCCCGGAGTCTCCTCCTTGCGGTGGGACAGGGACGCCGCTGATGAGGTCGGCCATGAGGCCATCCTGGAGCGTTTTGCCCGCGGTGAAGCCCAGGTATTGGTGGGCACCCAGATGGTGGCCAGGGGGCTGCACATCCCATCCGTTACCCTGGTAGGCGCAGTCCTTGCCGACATAGGGCTCCATCTGCCGGACTTCCGAGCCGGAGAGAGGATATTCCAACTGCTCTGCCAGGTCGCGGGACGCGCCGGACGCGGGCCGGGGCAGGGCGCCGCACTGGTGCAGACCTACAGCCCCCACCACTACGGCGTGGTGCTGGCTTCCGAGCAGGACTACGCTGCCTTCTATGATCAAGAAGCGGTTTTCCGAAGAGACCAGAGGATGCCTCCATACTCCCGCCTGCTCAGGCTCATCTACACCCACTTTGACCCTGCCAAGAGCCAGCGGGAAGCGGAGCGGCTGGGAAGACTCCTGCGCAAGGAGCGTTTCGACTGGGCAATGACGGAAGTAGACGTCCTGGGCCCGGCCCCGGCCTACAACTCGCGGGTTAGGGGGCGTTATCGCTGGCACATACTGCTGCGAGGGCAGGAGCCGCGCCTGCTCCTGGACAAGGTCTTGGACAAGGCGGCTCTGCGGGATGGTTGGGTTGTGGACGTTGATCCGGTTACGGTGCTCTGATCCCGTCTAGGCGCGAGACCTGGCGGGGAACGGACTGAAGCGTCGCATGGTGCGGCCTATCTCGCCCGCTTCCCAGGAGACCAGCACCTGGCTGGCTATGGCTATGGAGCTGTAGGTGCCTGATATCAGGCCCACCAGCAGCACAAGCAGGAAATTGCGGATGGTATCGCCGCCCAGCAGCAACAACGCCGTCACGGTGATGAGCAGCGTCACGCTGGTGTTCAGCGACCGTCCCAGCGTCTCCAGCAGGCTGGTGTTCACGTTTTTCTCCAGCCGTTCCGCGGGCAATCGCGCCACGTTCTCCCTGATACGGTCGAAGACCACAATGGTGTCGTTGACGCTGTAGCCAATGATAGTCAGCAGTCCCGTGATGAACATAGCGTTCACTTCCAGGTTTATCAATTTGCCCAGTATGGAGAAGATGCCAAGGACAATCAGCACGTCGTGGACCAGCGCAATTATGGCCGCCACGCCGTAGCGGAACGGATTGGGCACTTGCCGGAATGCCCACGTGATGTAGAGCAGAATGGCAATGGACGCCACCACCACGGCTATGAAGGCGTTGCGTACGGTATCCGCCGCCACCACGCCCGAAACCGAGGAAACGTCCAAGCGACTCACCGGCGCCAGCTCCTGGAACGCCTGCTCTATAATCTCCCGCTCCGACGTGATGCCCTGCTCCACGTTACCCTCTCGCAGGCGCGACACCCGGATGAAGAACTCTCCACCGCCTGACGGTTGTACTATTGCCTCGGCATGGTCCAGGCGGGCCAGCACGTCCCTCACGTCCTGTTCCGCGACGGCATCTTCGAAAGCTACGCTAATCGTTGAGCCGCCGGTGAACTCTATGCCCAGGAACAGCGACGGCGGGATGATCAGAGAGATGATGCTTGGGACCAATATGATCGCCGACAGCAAATAGAACCAGCGCCGCTTGCCTACTATGTTCATTAGCTGTCGCCCCCCTCTTCAGTTGCAGCGATCGACGCGGTCCTTGTCTGGGGCAGTTTTTCAGGACTGAATATCGCTCTGCGCCGGCCCAGCGGCGAGAAATTAAGCAGGTTGAGCAGCGTCTTGCTCACCGTCAACGCGCTGAACATGCTCAGCGTCACCCCAATGCCGAGCGTGAGGGCAAAACCGGCTATGAGGCTGGCTCCCAGACGCTGTCCGAACCAGAACAGGATGGCGCAGATGATCAGCGTGGAGACGTTGCCGTCCCTGATGGAAGTCCAGGCCCGGCTGAATCCTATGTCAATGGCCGAGGTCAGAGTCCTGCCCAGGCGCAGCTCCTCCTTCATCCTTTCAAATATCAAGATGTTGGCGTCTACCGCCATTCCTATCGATAAAATGAAGGCGGCCACGCCGGCCAGCGTCAACGTTACGGGCACCATCTTGAAGACGCTGAGCACCGCCGCCGTGTAGATGAGCAGCGCCACCGCAGCCACCAAGCCGGCCATCCTGTAGTACATCACCATGAACAGCAGCACAAGGCATAGACCCACTATTCCCGCAATCAGGCTCTTTCGCAGGGATTCCGCCCCGAGAACCGCGTCGACGTCCTGCTGCTGCACAACCTCGATAGGAATGGGCAGCCTACCAGACTCAAGCTGGATGGCTATGGTGTGCACCCGTTCCGGTGTGAATGTCGGCCCCTCTATGAAAGCGGCTCCCGCCAGAATGGGCTGGTTTACCACCGGCGCCACTATCTCCTCGTCGTCAAGGAACACCGCGAAGCGGTTGTCGGTTCCCGCCAGCCGTGTTGTCATCTCCGCGAAGAGACTCGTACCACGGGAGTTGAATTGTACGTTCACAATGGGAGTGCCCTTGGTCTGGTGCGTACCGGCGTATGCCCGCGCCAGGTCTTCTCCCGTCAGACCCGTTTCCTGATCAACGTGGTTGTCGGGGAACTCGCAGGGGTAAGTCACTTCTCCGCTGGGCAGTGTGAAGGGAGTGACCTGCAGACAGTTGCGCTCCTTGAACTCCAAGCGCGCCGTCTGACCTATCAGTCTCTTCACCTCCTCCACGTCGCCCACCCCGGGCAGCTGCACCAGGACACGGTTGTTGTCCATGAGCTGGATCACCGGCTCGGTCACGCCAAACGGGTTGATGCGGCGGGCGATGGTGTCAAGGACTCCCTCCATCTGGTCAGTGGTGGGATTGGCCTGTATTTCCTGGACGGTCATCGTCTCTAACGGAGCTATCTGTTCGCCCAACGCGTTGCGGATGTCCTGGTCGTCCACGATGTCAGGAGTTATAGTGTTCCCTCGCACTATGACAATGTTGGCCTCGCTGCCTTGACGCGCCGAGGCATCCGTCTTGCCGGTGTCGTTGAAGACGTCAGTCACGGCTTCCAGGTCGGAGACCGGTTCTTCGAAGGTGATGGTAAGCTCTTGCGTTCCTCTAGCCTGGTAGACCAGATGGCTGCCTCCCTGAAGGTCCAGTCCCAAGCGCATTCCCAGAATAGCGTCGCTGCCGCGCTCGAAACGGTTCCCCATAGCAACGATGTCTATGTTCTGGAACGTCAGCGAGTACGCGGAGATCCCAATGACCACAAGGATGACAAGAATGCGCCAAATACTTACTCTACGCATAATCGCCTTCTATTCTACCAGCAGAGGCTACCTCCCTTGCCAGTGCAAGAGCCTCCTTTCTACTGCCGATTTCTCCGGTGGCCTGGGCCTCCTCGACTACGTTGAGCACTTTCCCCAGCATCGGTCCCGGTTTCAGTCCCAGTGCATTCATCACCTCGTGTCCGTCTACCAGCCGGGGAGATGAGACCTCTTCTTCTTGATGCAAGCCGGTTTCCAGCGCATGGCGTATTACTTTCGTATAGCTCTGCCACTCTTCCCGTTCAATCTGCGGTCCCCGCGCCGCCAGGTAGTCCGCCATGCTGAGGTAGAGGGTATCGATTGCTACGTCCCCCAGGCTGCGAAAGAACCGGTACACGGCGCGCTGAGTAGGCGTCTCGCCTTTCTGGCTCATCTGGCTTGGCCTCAGGTGGTGCTCTATTTGCGTCGCCACCATCTCCCTGCCGCGTCGGCTCAACCTCAGACGGGCCAGCGCCTTCCTTGCCGTCTCCGCTCCCTGCTCCTCATGTCCAAAGAAGCGCGTCCTACCCTCCGGCGTCACCATCTTGGTCGCCGGCTTGGCCACGTCGTGCAACAGCGCGGTGAGCTTGAGCAACGTGCCGCGGGTGTGCCCGTCGGAGACCGTTTCGGCAAAATGCTCTTCCAGTTTGTTGTCCCAGGGCACTTCCTCCAGTATCCAGGCAGGCTTCAGCGACCGGGTGAGCAGGCCTTCCGCCATCCGCACCGATTCTATGTTGTGCTCCAGCACGGTCCAGTAGTGCTCCTTGGGCTGGGTCACTCCACGGCCTTCTTCAAGCTCTGGAAGAATACGGCAAAGCAGTCCCAGCTTGTCCAAGAGATGTACGTGCTCCACCGCCTCTCCGGATGCCAGTATGGCCAGAAACTCGTCCCGAACCCGCTCCGCCGACACCTTGTCCAGCAGAGGCGCGTCACGCTGGATGAGGCGAAGCGTCTCGCCCTCGATGTCGAATTCCAGGGAGGCCCGCAGGCGCACCGCCCGCAGCAGGCGTATGGCGTCTTCCTGGAAGACGCCTTCTCCTATGGCGCGGATTACACCGTTCGATATGTCTCCCCTGCCATCGAACGGGTCGAGTAAGCGCTCCGTCCACCCTTCTTCCAGGAGGCCAGACAGGGGAGCGCTCATGGCGTCGATGGTGAAGTCCCGCCTCGCCAGGTCCTGTTCTCTATCGCCCTGCAGAGAGGCCAGGTCTATCCGCCACTCTTCCTCGCTTTGCAGCACCACGCGAGCTATCTGGTGCGGCTGGTCCAACGCTACGTACGACCCGCCCATCTCCCCGGCCAAGCGGCGGGCCACCTCCATGGCGTCTCCACGCACGGTTATGTCCAGGTCCTTGGTGGGCCTGCCCAGCAGCGTATCGCGCAGAAAGCCGCCCACGGCGTGGGGCTGCTCCTCTGCCGGAATCCGGGCTATGACTCGCCGTATCAGCGATTTGACCTGCGTGCTCAGTGGGTTCATTGCAATAGTAGGCTTATTTCGCGGTTGCCCTGGAACCTACGGATTTCGTCTCTTCTTCACTCTCTTCCTCTTCGTAATCCTTGGGTTCCAGCTTGTACAGTTTGTCGTGGCTTTCCAGGTGGTCTATGTAGAGAACGCCGTTCAGATGGTCGGTCTCGTGTTCCAACGCCTGGGCCAGCAGGCCCTCCGCTTTCACGGTGTAGCGCTTGCCGTTCCTGTCCAGCGCGCGCACCTTCACCGTTTCGGAGCGGATCAACTCTCCACGGTACCCCGGTATGCTCAGACAACCCTCGTCGACCTCGCGCTCACCATTTCGTTCCACCACTTCCGGGTTGATGAGGACCAGAGCCTCCTCCATCTCCGGGGTCTGGATCACGGCCACCTTCTGCAGCACGCCGACCTGGTTGGCGGCAAGTCCCACGCCGTTTTCATGCGGCATGGTCTCCAGCATGTCGTCGATCAGACGCTGGATTCGATTGTCGATACCACGCAGCTTCTTTGCCTTTTCACGCAGGACGGGGTCAGGCACGAAACGGAGGCCGAGCAGAGCCAAGATACACCCTTTGCGGTAGATTACGGATTTCGACAAGAAATTATATACCAAATTTCAAAATAGTGCCCCTGCCAGATACCAGCGAGCTCTTGAACGGATCTACGTTCAGGCGCAACAGGCTGCCGGATACCCTACTAAACGATTGACTGCAATTCCGCTATGCTAAGCGGAACACGGAACATTATAGGAGGCGATATGAACATTGCCATATTGGGCACAGGACGCATGGGCACAGGCCTTGCCAGGGGCTGGGTCAAGGCGGGACACACGGTGACCTTTGGCTCAAGGAACCCCGGCGCGAACCGAGCCGCGGCCGACGATATTGGCGCGGGTATTGCCGGATACAAGGATGCGCTCCAAGACGCTGAAGCAGTGGTCATCGGCGTGCCGTATGGCACAGTCCGCGACGTTATAGCTCCCCTCCGCGACCTGCTGAAGGAGAAAATTGTCATCGACATTACCAATCCCATGGACAACCTGCCGCCGGAGGGCTCCGGCGCGCAGAGTACGGCCGCGGCTATCGGGCCTGGTGCCAGGGTGATTCCCGCCTTCAAGGCCACCTTCCACGGCACGCTGGGAGAACCCATCGACCCCGCTACCGGCATGGCGCGGGACGTCTTCTTCTGCGGCGACGATCACGAGGCAAAGGAGGTAGTGGCCTCACTTATAGAAGACCTGGGCTTTCGCGCCGTGGACTGCGGGCCCCTGAGCCGGGCCAACCTGTTGGACTTGATGGTGCCGCTGATCATAGAGGTGGACGGCCGTTACAACATGGGACGGTCGGGGTCGTGGAAGCTGCTTGGGGAGCCTGCTGGCTGAGCTTACTTTTGACACCGCTCAAAGGCCAAAATATAATCGCGCCATCCAGTCCGTGCGGTAAGGATAGGGAGGAAGAACATGACTGTAACCTCTAGCCAGTCTTTTGAAGAAGCTGTTGCCGAGTACATAGAAAAGTCCAGGGCGCAAATAGGCGAGGAGATCATGGAGCACATCCCGCCCTGGCCGCCTGCTCCCTTCGAGCAGGGGCCGCCTCCCTTTGAAGCGGCTTTGCGCTTGGACTCCGAGTCGATCAAGTCGTTTGCCAGAAACCTGGGCGACGACAACCCCCTCTACACCGACCCTGAATACGGAAGAAGCACCCGCTACGGTTGCCAGATTGCTCCGGGCGTGGTGGTCTCCACCATCCGTTACCCCACCGGCCACGGCGCAAGAAGGCCGGAGGGATATCCGGTGGCCAACTTCTACTCAGGCACCGCTTTCGAGTTCTTTGACGCGATCAGGGTGGGCTCCAAGTTCCGCACCACAAAGGTGCCCAGCGAGCTTGTGGAGAAGCAGGGGTCAAAGGGCGCGCTCCTCTTTCTGATCACTGAGTTGAACTACTGGGACTACCATGGAGACCTCCTGGGCAAGGTCTACTCGACGCAGATACAGGTGCCCACCGCAACCATGGGCGGCGGCAGGTCGATGGACCCCAAGCGCCTCGGAGAGCGCATGCTTTACGAACGCGGCGCTTCCAGCTACAGCGCCGATGACATCGAGGACATCATCGATAAGATGCAGAACAAGTTCCGCCGTGGCGCCGAAACGCTGTACTGGGAGGACGTTGAAGTTGGGGAAAAGCTGGGCCCGGTGATTCTGCCGCCATGGACGCTGCAGGACCAGCTTGCCTATCACTTCCTCACCTATGCGGCCTCCGCCGGCGAGGAGATGGACGGAGACGTCTACAGCTTTGAGCCGGCGTATCGGAATATGCGGCGCTGGCCCGGCCGCGCCCGCATACATCCCAACACCTACTGGCCGTGGACGCCGGGCAACGAGCATGAGGACGCCGTGCTTTCACCGTATCGCACGCAGCCGCTGCCTTTCGACTTCGGATTGCAGCGCTGCCAGTTTCCTCAGCAGCTGCTCACCAACTGGATGGGCGACGACGGATTCATCCGCAGGCAGCAGGCCAGCTTGAGAAGGCCGGTCTTCTACTCGGACGTTACCACCTACACCGGTGAAGTGGTCAAGAAGTACAAGGTGACTGAGAAGGGCGAGGACGGCGGAGTGCCCGGCGAGCACGAGTACAACGCCGTTGGCATTCGCATAAGCGGCGTGAACCAAGTGGGCGAGGAGCAGGCCCCGGGCACGGCAACGGTCTATCTGCCGTCGCGAGAGGGAGGCCTGGTTGAGTTGCCGATTCCGCATGCGGCCAAGCCGCCGTACGTGCCGTTTGAGACTTTCCGCAGGGACTGGTTCTAGGACATTACTGCCGGATGAACTTGACGATGCCGTTGGATACGGGCGCGGCTCCGGGGAAGGTGCCCGACAGATAGAGGTCTCCCTTCCCGTCGCCGTAGAGGCCGAGGCCGGCATCGGGGGCTTTGCCCCGAGACA
Source organism: Dehalococcoidia bacterium (assembly GCA_965220545.1). Lineage (GTDB taxonomy): Bacteria > Chloroflexota > Dehalococcoidia > Lucifugimonadales > QGNO01 > DAOUJH01. The sequence goes on along the minus strand of CBDCQF010000010.1, from coordinate 121,476 downwards.
GGAGCACTCCTTCCGGGCTGAGGACGCTGAACCGCGGCGTCTGGTCGGAGACGTAGGCCACGCCGTCGCCGTCCATCCAGATGTCCATTGCGTGATACAGGTCTACCCACTCCTTGAGGTAGTTGCCGTCTTCATCGAAGATCTGGACGCGGCTGTTCTCACGGTCGGCCACGTAGACCCGGGACTCGGCGTCGACCCATATGCCGTGCGGCGTGCTGAACTCGCCCGGCCCTGTGCCGGGGTTGCCCCAGGAGAGGAGATGCTCTCCTTCCCCCGAAAAGCGGTGCACCGCCGAGTTTCCGTAGCCATCGGCCACGTAGATGTCGCCGCTGCTTGACACGGCCACGTCGGCGGGGTGGTTGAACGGCGCTTGCCAGTGCGCCCGTGAGCGGTCGCCGATTCTGAGCAATACCTCGCCTTCCAGGTTGAGCTTCAGCACTTGGTGGGCGTCCCTGTCGCAGACGATCAACTCATCGTTGGCGGTGAAGAGCATGCCGTGCGGGTCCACCAGGGAATCGCCGCCCCAGCCTGCCAGATAGTTGCCCTCGCTGTCGAAGACCAGGATGGGAGGGTCGCCCATCCGCGACACGTAGACGCGCCCCTGCGAATCGACGGCGACGCGGCTGATCACTCCCCAGTTCATCCCGTCGGGCAGCTTCCCAAAGGGCTGGACTACTTCATATACGTAATCGCCGGTGCCGAACAGTAGTCGCGTCATGATTCTCCCCTAGCTTTGCAACCTTGCCATTTTGACTATGCCGCGCAGGCTGGCCGCCAGGTACAGGTTGCCTTGCGAATCGCCGTAGATGCCGTGGCCCGCGTTTGGAGCGCGGCCCCTCGCCAGTATGTTGCCGTCTCTGTCCAGAACCGTAAACCGGGGCACTTGGTCTGTGACGTAGAAGATGTCCTGGTTGTCCATCCAGATGTCCATGGGATGATAGAAGTTGCCCCACCAGGCAAGGAAGTTTCCTTCCGCATCAAAGACCTGGACGCAGTTGTTCTCCCGGTCAGCCACGTAAACCTTCGACTCTCCGTCGACCCAGATGCCGTGGGGTGTGGTGAATTGGCTGGGCTCTCCGCCGGGCGCGCCCCATGAAAGGATGTGTTCACCGGTGGAGGAGAACTTGTGCACCAGTGAGTTGCCGTAGCCGTCCGCTACGTAGATGTCGCCGCTAGGCGACACGGCCACGTCGGCGGGATGGTTGAACGGCGCCTGCAGGGCCGACTTTCCCCTGACCCCAATGCGGAGCAGCGGTTCTCCTTGCAGGGTGTACTTCAGGACCTCATACATGTCCCTGTCCACTAAGAACAGATCGTCCTGCGGTGTGACGAAGATGCCGTGAGCATCGATCAGCTGACCGTCGCCCCAGCTGTCCAGGTAATTACCGTCGCTGTCGAAGATCACTATGGGCGGGTCCTTGCGCTGGAAGGCGTAGACCCTGTCGTTGGAGTCCACTGCCACGTGGCTTACGTTGCCCCAGGTCATGCCGTCCGGCAACGTTCCAAACGGATCTATGATCCGGTAGGTGTACTTGCCTGTGCCGAAGAAGAGCTGGGTCATGGCTATACGTCCGGCCTCATGGTGTGCCACTCTGTGCTCTCCTGGTAAGCGTGGCCTATCTTCAATGCCAGTCCGTCCTGGAAGTGGCCCGTCATTATGTGAAGGCCGACAGGCATGCCGTCCGAGCTGAACCCGCAGGGCACCGACAACGCCGGCACGCCTAGAAAGGCGGCGGGGAACGTGGCGCTGTTGCGGTGTCCGAACCTGCGCTCCGCCTCTTCACGAGAGTCGACTCCGTACACGTGCTCTATCTTGCCTGGCGGGTTGCCCATAGTAGGACTGATCACCGCATCGAACCGCTCCAGTATATTCTGCCACTCTTCCCGGAACAGGGTGCGTATCCTTGCAGCCTTGTGCACAATCTGGGCGGGTACCAGGCTGCCCGCGATGAGGCGTCGGCGGGTGTTTTGGCCGTAATCTCCCGGTTGGTTGCGCAGCCAGTCTCTGTGCACAAACGCGCCGTCGCTTTCCGAAATAGACGCCGCCACGATGCTGATATCGGTCACGGTGGGAAACGAGACTTCCTCTACGGATGCGCCAAGCTCTTCGAGACGGGTTGCCGCGGCGGTCACGGCGCTGAGCACGTCCTGGTGCGCAGCCCCTTCTTGCACAAACTCCTTGAGCACGCCGATCCGGACTCCGCTTAGGTCGCCGGTCAACGATGCGGTGTAATCGGGGACGGGCAGTTTGGACGTCTGCGGGTCGTTGTCGTCGTATCCCGCGATGGCGTTCATCACCAGCGCGGCGTCTTCAACGGTGCGAGTCATTGGCCCGCCGGTGTCCATGGACCAGCAGAAGGGGAGCATGCCGTACCGGCTGACGCGGCCCCAGGTGGGGCGCAGCCCAACGATGCCGTTGACCGACGCGGGCATGCGAATAGACCCTCCCGTGTCTTCGCCCAGAGTTATTGCGGCAAGCGAAGCGGCAATGGCAATGCCGGAGCCGCTGCTGGAAAGGCCGGGAGTGCGCTCCGGATTCCAGGGGTTGCGCGCTTCGCCGAAGGGGTAGGGGTCACCACCGCCTGCGGCGAACTGCGTCATGTTGAGCTTGCCGATGAGAATTGCGCCAGCGTCTGCGGCCCTGGCTATGACGGTAGCGTCGTGGTCGGGCACGTAATCAGCCAGGATGCGCGACCCGGCGGTGGTCAGGATGCCCTTGGTCTCAAACTGGTCCTTCACCGCCAGGGGCAGTCCGTGCAAAGGCCCCAGCGAATTGCCGTTGGTCACCGCCTGTTCCGCTTCTTGGGCTGCCTGCATCACCTCTTCGGCGCACACGGTGATGAAAGCGTTGAGCTTCGGATCGATGTCGGCTATGCGCTCCAGGTAAGCCTCGGTCACCTCGACTGGGGAGAGCTCTTTGTTGGCAATGAGGCCCGCAAGCTGAGAAGCGGTCAACTCGGTGAGGCGGTTACTGTCCATGGCCTGCCTCTTCGAGGCGCGGGAAGGGTATGGGGTCTACGGAGTCCAATCCCGGGTGCGAAAACCGCTCCACCCCGGCCACGATTACATTGAGACGGTGCGTAACCTCCGTGAGGTCTTCCTCATCTATTCTCAGGCCGAGGGAACCGGCTAGTATCTTGACGTTGTCAGGCCTTAGGTCGGGCATGTGTTCACCACAGCATGGAATACGGGTGAGCCTACCATATAGACCGACGGTTGACCACATTCGCCGCCAAACCGACAATGGAACGTTATACAGGACTCCAGGGAGAAGCGCTATGCCAAAGCTCGATGTATTGCTTCACGGGTATCGCATGAACACGCAGCAAGGAATCGTCGGCTTTTGCAGCATCATCCTCATAGAGGGGCAGAAGCGCACACTGGTAGACGTGGGTCACGTGGGGCGTCGCGTCGTCCTGCAAGAGGCGCTCGACAAACGCGGCCTGTCGCCGGAGGACATAGATGTGCTGGTGATGAGTCACGCCCACTGGGACCACAACCAGAACTTCGACCTGTTCGAGCACGCCCCGCTCCTCATGCACTCCTGGGAACGCAAGTACGCTAGGCACCCGCATAGGAACGACTGGTCGACGCCGAAATGGACAGGCGACATGATAGAGCGCCACCCAAGGATACAAGAGGTTGAGGAAGGGTTCGAGATAGAGCCGGGCGTGCGCGTCCTGCATACTCCCGGTCATTCGCCGGGCAGCATCTGCCTTCTGGTGGAGACGGACCAAGGCAAGTGCATACTCACCAGCGACGTGCTGCTGTTCGCAAGCCAGGCGCTGTCGCGCACGCACCCAGTGGTATTCTGGAACGAGGAGCAAGCCATCAGGAGCCTGGACAGGGTCGTTGAGGAGGCGGACATCATCTATCCCGGCCACGACCAGCCCTTCCGCCTGGTGAACGGCGAAATAGAGTACCTGGAGCAAATGAAGCTGAACATCACCGGGGTGGCTCCGGACGAACCGGGCCTGGAGTTCACCACCGTGGCGCCCAGCTACTACGTGATGCCGGGGATAGAAGAGCAGACCCCGGAGTCTTTGGGAGTGTTGTGAGTTGGCCTGTCAACCTGTCATTTCCTTCCGTGATACGTTAATAGGAAGAAATGAGCCGTTTTCGCAATAGAGAGATGATCCGGCCGGCCTTCGCTTTCGCCGTCGCATCGCTGGCGCTGGTAGCTGCTGCCTGTCTTCCTCGCTCCCCTGAGCCGACCCCGACACCAACACCAACGCCAACGCCAACACCTGAGCCGGTTGAAGAGGTCACCCCCACTCCGGATGAGGCCAGCTTTTCGGGGGCTATAGTAATCAATGGCAGACCCTACGTCAGGGAAGCATTGGAGGATGGCGCCGTCCTTCACTACGAGCCTTGGATAGAGTTCGGTACTCTGCAGCAGGTAGCGGACACCTATTTCCGCACCAAGGAGATGCTTAGAAGAGAGTTTAGGATTGAAGAGCCCCCGCTTCCCGAGATATACGTGGTATTTCCCGAGCAGTTTCAGGACTTTGTGGCGGAAGGCGAATTCACCAATCCCGTATTCCTCGCCGGATTGAGCTCGCATATTTTCAGAGACGGTGAGGTTTCTGACGCCAAGGTTTACGTCAATGCAAATGGACATGAGCTGTTTCGCAACGTGGCTCATGAGCTGACCCATCCCGCCACGCCCGGCGTGCCCACCTGGCTCAGTGAGGGCGCGGCGGAGTACATTGCGTCCAGAGTGCAGATGGAAACGGATCCTGGCCAAGCTCGTTTCCGCCTTCTGGATTCCAGGGGGCGGGTGCGTCGAGCTTTGCAGAGCGACGACTTATTGGACTTGCAAGAGTTGCAGGAGTTCCTCTGGAAAGAGGCGGAGCAGCTTCGAGAGCTGGAGCTGGCCTATGCGGAAAGCTGGCAGCTTGTGGAGTACATGGTGCAAGCTACGTCTACACAGGCCTTGGTCCATTTGATGGAGAGCCATAGAGAAGATGAGCCTGAAGACGGGGATATCTTTCTGGACAGCCTGGGGATTACTTCCGAAGCCCTTTGGGAAGGCTTTACCAAGGACTTGCAGGAGAATCTGACCGTGGAAGAGACCGAGGGCGCCGCCCTGTGCGGCGTGGCGCGCTTGGGTGGCGAGGCAGGGTTGATCAGCCGCGATTGGAATATCTTCTTGAACCAGATAGACCAGTCCAAGCCGGAGTTAGCCATAGAGGAGTTCAGTGGATTCAAAGAGCGCTGGGAGCGTCTGGTGCAGGACAGTTCCAACCTCACACCACATGAAGAAGTGGAGACCTATTCTGAACAGATGCAAAACTACCTTGAAAGCATGGTCCTAGTGATGGACGTATTTGTTGAGAACAACATACTGTCCGGCAACACTCTGCTTCTCGCGGCTAACCTGCAGTACACACACATAGTGGATGATTTGAAGAAGGAGTTTGAGGCTAGGCGCTGGCTACAGTGCGCTCCGCCGGAGTAGCCTGCTTCTCCTTCCCCGCCCACGGGCAAGCAGGCAAGCGAGCAAGGCCGCCTGCCCGTTTGTCTAGGGGTATGGTAGGGCAGCCCCTCTTTGACATTTCAAAATGCGCCTTGAATAATTGAGTCGCAGCCAGCTAACACTTGTCAGGAATCTTCTATGCGTATTGGAGCGCACGTATCAACCGCCGGCGGCTTCGACAAGGCCATCGATCGCGCTGTTGAAATAGGCGCAGAGGCCATCCAGTGCTTTGGTTCGTCTCCTCAGAGCTGGGCTTTTCACCCGGCGCCTGAGGAGCAGCTGGCCGTCTTCAGGCAGAAGGCGGAAGCCAGTGACATAAGGCCCGTTTTCCTACACGCCATTTATCTCATCAACCTGGGCACGGATATCAAAGGGAACATTCGCAAAGGGGTGCAGTCGCTGATCAACTACATGCGCCTCGCCTCCGCCATGGGTGGAAGCGGAGTCATCTTCCATGGCGGGAGCCACAAAGGGGCCGGTTACGACGCTATCTTCAAACAGACGGTTGACTGTCTGAAGGAGGTCCTGGCCAGCTCTCCCAGCGACGTATATCTGACCATTGAGAACAGCGCCGGTATGGGCAACACCATAGGTTCCAAGTTCAATGAGATCTCCCGCATATTGGAGGCGGTAGACAGTCCTCAACTCAGGGTCTGTATGGATACGCAGCACGCCTTTGCTTCAGGCTACGACCTGAGGACTGCTGAGGGCGTGGCGCAGACCATGGAAGAGTTCGATAGGGAGATAGGGTTGGACAGGCTGGTTGCCGTGCACGCGAACGACTCCAAAACGGGGTTCGCTTCAGGGGTCGACAGGCACGAAAATATAGGCATGGGATTCATAGGAGAGCAGGCGTTTCTTGCCATTGCGAGCCACCCTGCCTTCAAGGACGTACCGTTCCTTCTGGAGGTGCCCGGCCTGGAAGGCAAAGGCCCCGACAGGGCCAACGTGGACAAGCTCAAGGAGTTGAGGCTAGAGGCCGGCCTCACCGGGTGATCATGATTCGCGTATCGTACAGAGAGTTCGAGAAGCTGGTGCTGAGGGCGCTGGATGGACTGCCCGAGCAGTTCCAGGAACGGCTGGACAACGTTGACATCGTAGTGGAAGACTGGCCAAGCCCGGAAGAGATCAGGGACATGGGCCTAAAGAGCCGGTATGATCTCTTTGGCCTCTACCAGGGCATCCCCCTCACCGAACGTTCTCACTACAACATGGTGCTGCCGGACCGCATAACCATTTACCGCAATCCTATACAGGCCGTGTGCTCCACGAGGCAAGAAATGGTTGAGCAGATCAGGTCCACGGTAATTCACGAACTGGCCCACCACTTCGGCATTGACGATGCTACGCTAGAGCACACCGATTACCGGTAGCGCTGCTACTGCTCCGCTATCAGCACTTCTATGAGCGTATCGCCTGGGAAGTCCGGGCTTTGTGTGGGGTCGCGCGGCGTTAGAGAGTCGACCACGTCCATGCCATCTATCACCGCTCCGAAAACAGTGTGCCTCCCGTCCAGGTGAGGCGTTGGCACAAACGTGATGAAGAACTGAGCGCCCCCTGAGTTGGGCTGGCCCGTGTTGGCCATGGAGATAACGCCACGTTCATGGGCGAGGTCGGTGAACTCGTCCGGAATGGTGTATCCGGGCCCGCCGGCGCCGGTGCCGGTGGGGTCTCCTCCCTGTGCCATGAAGCCGGGAAGCACGCGGTGGAAGGTGGAGTTGTTGTAGTAGCCGTCTCTTGCCAGCTTCACAAAGTTGTCAACGGTGATCGGCGTCTTGTCCGCCCTCAGGGCTATGACGATGTCGCCTTTCTCGGTGCGCAGCGTAGCCGTGTACTGTTCTTGAGGATCTGTAGTCATTTGAGGCTCCTTAGTTGGTGTTGGTGTAGGCCATGGCGTAGGCGTGGTAGGAATAGTCGGCGTTGGTAACGGTGTTGAAGTAGGAGTTGGAGGGACAGGCGTTGGCGTTGATGTAGGTGTTGGAGTAGGGGCAGGGGCTACTGTAACTACTAGTTGGGTCGGGGTAGGTGTCAGCTTGGCTGTGGGAGTTGGAGTCGGAATAGTGCCGATGGTTGGCGTTGCCCTACAACCTAGAATAAAGATGCAAAGTAATAGAACCACTAGCAAGGAGCGGTAGGGATACCTAATCGTTGCTCCCCCCTTCGTTTCTCATGCTAACTCCCACCTCTACTGAGACGCAGCCGATAGGCCTAACCCGGCAGAGCGCGTTCCGCCGCCTTCGCGTAGCGCTACAGCGCCGCTACTGCTCCGCTATCAGCACCTCTATGAGCGTATCGCCTGGAAAGTCCGGGCCTTGATTGGGATCACGCGGCGTTAGAGAGTCGACCACGTCCATGCCCTCTGTGACCGCTCCGAAGACCGTATGCCTCCCGTCCAGGTGGGGCGTTGGCACAAACGTGATGAAGAACTGTGCGCCTCCTGAGTTTGGCTGGCCGGTGTTGGCCATGGAGATAACGCCACGTTCATGGGCGAGGTCGGTGAACTCATCCTGAATGGTGTATCCGGGGTTGCCGGTGCCGGTGCCGGTGGGGTCTCCTCCCTGTGCCATGAAGCCGGGAAGCACGCGGTGGAAGGTGGAGTTGTTGTAGTACCCGTCTCTTGCCAGCTTCACAAAGTTGTCAACGGTAATCGGCGTCTTGTCCGCCCTGAGGGCTATGACAATGTCGCCTTTCTCAGTGCGCAGCGTAGCGGTGTATTCTTTTTGAGGGTCTATAGTCAATTGAGGCTCCGTAGTTGGTGTTGGTGTAGGCCTTGGCGGCGGTGTAGGCCACGGTGTAGGCGTAGACTGACAGGCCAAAGCCAGTAACATGATAACAGGCGTCGCAAGCAGAATGTAACGAGTTTTAAATTTCATTCCAGGTAACCCTTCCTGACATTACGTACAGAATTGATGCGTTCCTCCGCCAGTTGATTGGCGGCTTGAGCAGTGGTGATCCCCCGGCTTTTTGAAGCCGCTATGATGCTCTCCAGCGTTTGGTAGATGCGCGCCGTCTTCTCCATGGCCGCCTCTTCGCTGTAGGCCATGCCCACCTCGCAGGAAACGTTGATCACACCGCCCGCGTTGACTATGAAGTCCGGGGCGTACAGGATGCCCCGTTCCTGTAGAGCACCGGCGGCGTCGTCCTCCGAGAGCTGGTTGTTGGCGGAGCCGCAGACTACGGACGCCTTGATTTGCGGTATGGTGTTGCCGTTGAGCACGCCGCCCAGGGCGCACGGGGCAAATATGTCGCACTCCACGCCGTAAATCTCCTCCACCCCGACGATCTCCGCGCCGAGTTCCCTGGCTTTGTCCAGTGCCCCTTCGTATATGTCGCTGACTACCAGCTTCACGTCCTGCTCGTTGTCAATCAGCTGTTCGGCCAGAGCGCGCGCCGTGTTGCCGAAGCCCTGGATGGCAATGGTGCTGCCGGACAGCGAATCGGAGTTCCAGACCTCCTTGGCACAGGCCTTCATTCCCCGGTAGACGCCAAAGCCCGTCATCTTGGAGGTATCGCCGCTCCCGCCCATGGAGATGGGCAGGCCCACAATGTGCGAGGTCTCCTGGGAAATCCACTCCAGATCGAGCAGTGTCATGCCCACGTCTTCCGTGGTGATGTAGCGTCCGCCGAGCGCCTCCACGAACCTGCCGTAGGAGCGCATCAGAGCCTCCGTCTTGTCCTTGCGGGGGTCGGCGATGATCAGCCCTTTGCCCCCGCCGAAGTGAAGGCCCGCCGCCGCCGATTTGTAGGTCATGGCCCTTCCCAGCCGCAGCACGTCCTCTATGGCCGCTTCCTCGGTGGGATGGGGCCAGATGCGCACTCCGCCCATCGCCGGACCCAGGGTGGTGTCGTGGATGGATATCAGAGCCTTCAAGCCTACCGCCGGGTCTGTGTAGACGCTCAGCTGCTCGAAGTTGTTCTGCTCCATGTACTCAAGCATGCTCATTGGTAGTTCCAGTATATAGCCTACCCGCAGCGACTTCTAGGTGCTGATAAACGGCAAGTGCAGACAGTTCACCCGAACAAATCCCGGCTATCCGCCTCCACCTGGCGACGGAGATCCGCGGCATCGCGGAAGCCGAAATCGCGGTAGGATTCCTCCGTGCCGTACTCCCTGGCTCGTATCACCACCGGCATGGGCAAAGCGTGACCGAACAGCAATGCTTGCTGTTGTGAGTCCAGCCTGGAAAGGACGGATCTAAGTTCGCGTGCACCCGGCGCTCCGGACAGGACGCCATCCACGTCGCGCTCGTTGTCCAGCAGGTAGGTGAACCGCGTGCCAAGCTGGCTGAGCACCTCCTCGTCTATGCCGCTGGGGCGCTGGTCTACGATGAGCAGCGTTACCCTGTACTTCCTCATCTCCCTGGCGATTGTGCCAAAGATGGTCTGAGATGCCACCCCCGGAGTTAGGAAGCGGTGCGCCTCCTCCACCGTAATCACCAGCGGCTTGGGTTCCCTGGTCCTATCGCCCATTGCCTCCTCAGTGCGCCGCACGTACCTATCGTGAATGCGGCGGGTGAGCAGGTTGGCGACCAGAACGTAGGCGGGCAGGTCGTTGCCGTAGCGCCCGAACTCCAGCACCACGTGCATACCGCGGTCAAGGTAGTCCAGGATACGGCGTACCGCGTCGTCGGGCGACTTGGGCAGCAGGAAGCCCATGCGACCCAGGGTACGCAAGCGCCTGTGGAGGGTGAACAGGACCTGGAACACCTCCGAAGTCTCTTCGGCCAGGGCGGTCAACTCCTCGCGCGACTCCCGCTTGAGGAACTCATCCAGCCAGGCCTCCTGTCCGAAGCGGCGCACCAGGCTGTACACCGCCGCGACTCCCTGCGGGGTGAGGTTGAGCGTTTCGGCCAGAGTTTCGATATCCTGCGGCTCAATCTCGTTGTAGCCTATGGTGACCTCCGCGTCCGGCGTGAGGCCGCGCCACTGGGACATCTTGGGGTCCAGGGAAAACACGGCCACCTTGGAAGGGAAGAGCTGCTTCAGGCCCTTTACGGGAGGGCCGCCCTCTCTGGTCCCCTGCCAGCCGTATTCGTTGTGCATATCGAATATCAGGTTTACCGCCGTATCCTTCTGCAGCGTCCCCGCCAGAAGGATACGGGTGAGGAAAGATTTTCCGGTGCCGCTCTTGCCGAAGACGCCATTTGACCTTTTGACCAGCTCTTCCAGGTCAAGGTGGATGCGCGTGTCCTCCATGTCCAGCGGACTGCCGACCCAGATGTGCCGCTCGTCTTCCGCGCCGAACACGGCGAGCACATCCTCCTCGGAGGCCTGGTGCGCCCTGGAAAAGTGGGGTGGTATGGCGCGCGCCGGTTGGGGCCCTTCGATCATGGCCAGGGTACTGCCGCCAAGGACAAGCTGAGGCAGTACGGTGACAATGGCGTAGGCGTTGGTATGGGACATTACGGATGCCGTGAAGCTGTCCCACGCTTCCGGTGGCATGCCGCGCAGGGATGCATCCGCCGTTTCAAGCGTAACGTCTGAGACGATGCCGAAGAACCGCTGCGCTTGCCCTTGGATGGCTACGAATCCTCCCACTTTGACGCTTTCCACGGGAAACGAAGGGTCTAATCTGACCTCGATGCCCCTGTTCAGTGACCCGCCGATGACCGTTCCCATGAATGCCCCGTTCCTGTCGTTCATGGGTGCAGACTCCTTAACAGCGCGTCCAAGCGGCGTGCATCGCGGGCAAAGAGACGCGCCAGCTGTTGGCCGGCCAACGCCAGGAAGGCCTCCGAATCGGAGTGCAGAGAGGAGGCTTGTCTGAGGAAGGCGGACACCACTTCATCGGTGAGAGGCCCACCCTCTGAGAGAAGCAAGGGGAAGAAGTTCAGGTCCTGGCAGAAGGATAAGACCTCCTCCGACGAGCAGTTGTAGATGAAGGCGTGGATACGCGGCGGATGGGGAGGGAGGCGCCTCCGCAGTACGCCATTGGATTCATGCCCCACAATGGTGGCCTGGAAGTCGGTGCGCAGCAGGTGGGGGAGCTGAGGGTTGTTGGAGTACACCTCTTCTTCCTGCTCTTCATCTATGGCGCGCGCCACGGGTCGTCTTGCCGGGTTCATGGGCAGGGTGGTTATGCCACGCACCACGGCAAACACGGGCTGCTCCCCGCCGGTACGGACCAGCGCGCCCAGCGGAGGCGCTTCATAGAGGCGGTAGCAGTGGGCAGTGAAGCCGTTGCTGAAAGATTCCACAACTTCAGCGATGCGCCGTCCGGCTGGCTGGGGCTCCATGGATGGCTGCATCAAGGCTTCACCCTTGCCATGGAGTAAGCGTCTACGTACTCGCCTTCCCGAAATGCGAAGGCTTTGTGGGTTCCCTCTATGACAAAGCCGAACTTCTCATAGAGGTGTACCGCCCTGACGTTGTCCGTATACACCTGCAGTTCCACTCGTTTCAGGTTGAGCCAGTTGTCGGCAATGTCCAGGGCCGCCTGCACGAGTCTTGTGCCGACGCCTTTGTCCTGGAAGTCGTCGTGTACGGCCATGCCGAGCGTTGCCGTGTGGCTTCTGCGGTTTCGCTGTTGTTGGAGGCCTAATTCGCCTATCACCCTGCCCTCAACCTCAGCGACAAGGAGGTGACGCCCCGGTTCCAGGTTCTCCAGGTACTGTCTACGTCTGTCCAGAGACACGTAGGGTAACTGCAAGGTGTTGCGCACCACGTTTGGACAGGACAGAACCTCGTAGATGTCCTGATAGTCGTCAACTCTGGCGGCTCGTATGTCCACTTTCATCTCAGAGCAGCCTCAGCCTCTTTGAGAGCTCTTTCTGGGAAGTGTAGACGGGCAGGTGGTGCTGCGCCAGGGCATCCTCCACCATCTGGCGGAACGTTTCTCTTTCCGCGCCGCCTACCACCGCTTGCTCGTGGGCTTCCATTACGGCGATAGGATAGCCGAACCCCTTGCGGCACTGGTCGAGTATGAGGGTATGCGACATCCCCAGCATGGCATCATCTTGGGCCACCCAAGCAGGGACTTCCACGCGAGCTATCTCGTCGCCGGTGTTCAGATAGTAGAAGTAGACCGCGTGACCGCCGTAGTGTTCGCGAACAATCAATGACGTACTTTCGAACAGATTCGACCTCTCGCCTTCGGACAGGACATGCTGGAAGATGTCCCTATCGGTCAGCTGGCTCACTTCGTCTTGGGGCAGGTGACCCAGGGGCAGAGTGTTGAGCACAGTGGTGCTTCTGGGGAGGCTGACGTAGGCGGCCAAGGCCAGGGGATGTTTGGCGGCTAGGGCCCGCATTCTATCCAGCGCGGAGAGAATTCCCCCGGCCAGGAGGCTTTGGTGAACGTAATCGGGGTAGGTGGAGAACGCCGGGTCCCATAGGCCCAAAGAGCCGTCGATGAGGGCAAGGGTGGGGGTGTCGTCCCCGACATCTTCCGCTAGTTCGGCAAGAGCCGTGACCTCTTCAACGGCGCGCCTCATGCCCATGAGCGCGCCTTCCAGCGGACGCCGGTCTGTGCCGTTGGGGTCACGGATGAAAAGCTCCTTTGGGGATGCATACAGCTTGGGATAGCTCTCCAGCCTGGCGTAGGCCGACTCTCCGTATTGAAGCACAACCTTGCTTATGTTGATCAGGGCGCAGCGCACCGGCATGTGGCGGTCCACGTCTATGTGCGAACCGTCCACGGCAATGGCGCGGTAAACGGCCGGCGTCTCCGGACAGGCATAGCGGGAGTCAGCTCCGATGGAGCGCAGGGCATCGACGGCCTGTTCAATGTGTCTGAGGCGCTGCGCACTCTGCGATTGGAGGCTGAGGCTCATCGCTTCCACCTGGGCGGAGACGTGGTCAAGGTTCAGCGGCATGCTATCTCAGCACTCGCTCGTCGCCGGTGCGGCGAGTGATGCGTCTCTGGTCCAGGTGTTCCATGAGGGCAAGGGCGTATTTGCGGCTGGTGTTGAACAGGTCGCGTACTTGGGCAATGGTTATCTTGCCTTCGCTTTCAAGGTGGTTCATCACTCTGTCAACCATATCCTGGTAGGCGTTGGAAGTGAAGACGACGGTGTCACTGACTTTGACCACTTTTCCCTCTTCCACCAGGATATTGAGCAGGTCCGGACGGGGAAGGTTGGCGTTGGGGGGAGAGAAGGGCTCAGATTCAAGGAGCGCTACGTATTCATCGAGCTCGCGCCGTTGCGCATCACTGATGGATGGCCGGTGCTGGGGGAGTTTGAGGAGCGATTCGTCTTCCGCCACCGCGCCTTCTTCGATCAGCTTTTCCAGCAGCAACGGGGATGTTTGGGAGGCTGAACTCAACCGGCTCCTCACCTCCTCGCGCGGCGCCCCGCGGCGCAGGGGATGCTGCGCGTGGTATCCGGCAAGGAACGTCTCTACTCTCCCCTTGGTCCTAGACCATAGAGATAGCGATACCAAGATTGACCTGCCGCCGTGCTTGGGTTCCAGGGAAAGGATGTTCCCTTCCTCAGTGAGAGACGCGGCCCAATTCCGCGTCTCTTCCATTGATAGGTTGACCTGCTGTGCCAGGGTGTTGATATCCAGCGGGCCATGGGCTTCCAGCGCGGCCAGCAGCGCCTCTCCGCTGCTGCCCTCCTGCAGCATTTCCAGCCTCTCTATAGTTGAGGCGTCTTTGCGCCTATGGCGGCGAGCTTGAACGCCCACTACGTTGCCGCCTCCCAGGGTGGTCTCCGAGGAACGGATTATGAAGTAGTCGCCCTTCACCACGGGCACGGGCTGTTCCAAGCGCAGTTGTGCCCACCCGGTATCGCCGGGATGAAGCCGGTCGCGGTCAAGGAGCAGCACGCGGCAAAAGGTCTCGCTGGTGCCAGTGTGAAGGGTGACGGTTGTATTGTGCTTGAGGGGACGGAGCAGGCTTGCCACCAACCTTAGCTGCACGTCGATTGTCCGCGCGGTCTTCAGCCAGCCGGGAACCGTGAGCACGTCGCCGCGCTGCGCCTCCTCTTGCGATATGCCCGCCAGGTTGGCTGCGGTGCGGGTGCCGGGTTGCACCGTTTCCTCGCTCTTGCGGTGGCTTTGAAGGCCGCGAATACGGGAGCGTTTTCCGGCCTGCACGAGCTCGACCTCCTCTCCTACGGAGAGAGTGCCCTCCGTCAGGGTACCCGTGACGACGGTGCCGAAACCGGATATGACAAAGGAGCGGTCTATGGGGAGACGGGGACGTCCGATGTCGCGCCGAGGCGGGGTCTGCTCCAGGAGGGAGTCTATAGCCGCAATTAGCTCCGGCAGACCGTCTCCGGTAAAAGCGGAGACGGGGAATATTCCGGCCCCTTCCAGCGCCGTCCCTTTCAGAAGCTCTTCCGCTTCAGCCTCTACGAGCTCCAGCCAGTCGTCCTCCACAAGATCCTTCTTGGTGATGGCGACGAGTCCCCGGCTGACCTGGAGAAGGTCCAGGATGGCAAGGTGCTCGCGGGTCTGGGGCATTACCGATTCGTCGGCGGCGATCACCAGCAGCGCCAGGTCTATGCCGCCCACACCGGCCAGCATGTTCTTGATGAACCGTTCATGGCCCGGCACGTCGACCAGGCTGACTTCGCGGCCGCTGGGCAGGGTCATCCAGGCGAAGCCAAGGTCAATGGTCATCCCCCGCCTCTTCTCCTCCTCAAGGCGGTCGGGGTCTATGCCGGTGAGAGCCTCCACCAGCACGGATTTGCCGTGATCGACGTGGCCTGCGGTGCCAATAACAAACATAGCGACGGTTGAACAGTTTAGGGATGGAGGAAGAATAGCATATTCAAGGGGCGGGCCTACCTTCTAATACTGTCGTTCTGAGCGGAGCGAATGCGGAGTCTAAGAACCCACAGCCATCGCCGGCAGAACGGGCGGTCGTTCCTTGACTGCGCATATGCTTCGTCGGCGGAGGCTGTTTTAGGGCAAGCGGCGTCCAGCCGACTCCTCAGCATGACAGACCCCGCACGCCACAGCCGCCGCAAGCACTAGGGGAACAGAAACCTTTGGAACACCTCGTTGCCAAGCAGCCTGCCCTTTGCAGTGAGGACCAGGCGGCCTTCTTGCCAGGCTACCAGCTCCAGGTCCAGCAGTTCGTCGATTTGGGGGCCGTACGTTTCGACGAGGCTGACGCCAAAACGGCTTAGGAATGCTCCTTGCGATACGCCTTCGCTGAGGCGCAGCCCTAGCATCATGGTCTCCGCCATCTCAAGACGTTCGTCTATAGTTTCCACCATGTCCAACAGACCGTACTCCTCTAAGGCGGCGGGATCGACTTTGCCTGAGGTCAGGGCTCCGGCCAGTTGTATGTACCGCCTGGGAGATCGTAGGTTGGAAAACCTGTAGCCGTTGAGATAGGAGTGTGCCCCCGGCCCGATGCCAAGGTAGGGCTGGTTGCGCCAGTAGGTGAGGTTGTGCAGGCATTCGCGGCCAGGCAAAGCCCAGTTGGAGATCTCGTAGTGATTGTAGCCGGCGTCCTCACCCAGGTTCCAGGCAAGCTGGTACATATCGGCGCCAAGGTCAGGGTCGGGGTAGGGGACCTTGCCCTGTCGCACCGACGCTTCCAGGGGAGTGCCCTCTTCCAGGGTAAGGCTGTACATGGAGATGTGCTCCGGTTCACCTTCCAGCGTTTTCTCTAACGTGGCGCGCCACTGGTCCAGCGTCTGGTAGGGAAGGCCGTACATCAGGTCCAGGTTGATATTGGCAATTCCGCCGTTGCGCGCCGCTCTATAAGCATCCAGGGCTTCTTGGGCAGTGTGGCGGCGTCCCAACAGTTGGAGCAGCCCGTCATCCAGGCTTTGCACACCGATGGAAAGACGGTTTATCCCCGCCTTTAGCCAGGCCTCGACCCGGCCTGGGGCAATGTCGCCGGGGTTGCTTTCCAGAGTGATTTCGGCGGCGGGTGCAAGACTAAAGGCGGAACGAACCTCGTCCAGGATGCGGGCGATGTCTCCCGGAAGTATGTAGGACGGTGTGCCTCCGCCAAAGAACACGGTGCTTACGGCCGGCGAACGGTGCAGGGATAGAGTGTCCCCCCAAAAGCGCGTCTCTTGGATCAGGGCATCCACGTATTCGGGGATCAGCGGCTCTATGCCTGCGTACGTGTTGAAGTCGCAATAAGGGCACTTTGTCTCGCAGAACGGGATGTGGATATAGAGCGAGATGGTATCCGCTTGGAACGAATCGCTTATCTGAAAGCTTTGGGTCTGCTTGACTGTCATGGCGCCGGTTCCATGCCTGAGTCTAAACGTTGAAGAGGAAGTGTATCACGTCACCGTCCTGGACCGGGTAGCCCTTGCCTTCCACACGCAGCAGGCCCCTGCGCCTGGCCTCCGCCAGCGAGCCGCACTCCACCAGGTCGTCGCAGGGGACTACTTCGGCCCTGATGAAGCCGCGCTCCATGTCGGAATGAATACGCCCGGCGGCCTGTACCGCCGGAGTGTTCCGGGGGACGGGCCACGCTCTGACGTCATTGGGGTTGCCGGTCAAGAAAGAGACAAGGCCAAGCAGACGGTACGACCCTTGAACAACCTTGTCATGGCCAGGCTCGCCCGCGTTGAGGGATTTCCTGAACTCGGCTTCCTCTTCTTCATCCATCTGGGACAGCTCTTCTTCCAAGCGTCCGCAGAGAGCGACGCAGGACACGTTTGGCCGGTTGACCTCTTGCTGAAGGTCTGCTTCCAACCGGCTGATGCCGGGTAGCTGGTCTTCACCTACGTTTAGCAGCACAAGCAGAGGTTTGGCGGTGAGAAGTTGCAATGCGCTGATCTGCTTCTTCTCGTCGTCCGTGAGCTCCTGTTCTCTGAGCGGCGTCTCTTCCAGCAGCCTCTCCTTGATGCTATCCAACAGTGCGCTTTCACGATTGATGCGGTCGCGTTCCTGGGCTTTGGCGCCCTTCAGTTCGGCATCCAGCCTCTCCAAGCGGCGTTCCAAGATCGCCACGTCGGAAAAGGTGAGCTCCAGGTCCAGAGTTGAGATGTCACGCAAAGGGTCTACGTTTCCCTGAATATGGGGCACGGCAGGATTCTCGAAGGCGCGCACCACGTGGACCAACGCGTCCACGCGTTGCAGGACATTGAAGTATTCGCCGCTTATACCGCGGTCCTTGCCCAGACCTTCTGGGGTGTTGAGCAGGTCGATATATTGGACCTCGGCGTTGATGACGCGTTTCGGCTTGAATATGTCAGCAAGTACGCCGAGACGCCCATCTGGCACCTTGGCTGTACCGACGTTAGACTTGGCCGTCGCACCCGACGCTGTGGAGACGCGTCCACGGGTGAGGGTGTTGAATACGGTGGACTTGCCGCTCCTAGCCAGGCCGATGATGCCGAGTTCCATGGAGACGCTACTGAACGGCTATCAACCGGCCTTCGATGGTAGGAACGAAGAGCGTATTGCCCGCCAGCACCGGCGAGGTTATCACCGTTCCATCAACGGAGATGCGCCACTTCTCTTCACCGTTGGAGACGTTCAGGCCGTAGACAGTGCCGTCAACCGAGGCTTGCACCACGGTATCGCCGGTTACTATGGGAGAGGAGTAAAGCGTACCCAGGTCCTCCGTCTCCCACTCAAGAGCTGCCGTCTTAAGGTCGAAGGCGCGCAGTACGCCGTCAGTTGTGTTGACAAATAGGCGAGTGCCATCGGTAGCCATATCGCCCACAACGGTATCACGCAGCCGTCTGGCCCACTGCAACCCTGGAATGGGATCCGGTATTGGCGCTACGTTCCAGATCCAAAGCTGGAACCACCAGCTCCACACCGCCTTCTGAAACGCCATGCTCTTTTGCGTGTGATCGAAGGCCACCAGGGTGCCGCTGCGAGTCGCCACGTAAGTGATGCCGTCAACGATAGTGGTGGAGTTGTCCACGCCGCTGCCAAGGTCCACCTGGTGGCGGAGTGTGCCGTTGTTCGCGTCGAACATGTACAGCTCGCCGTCCTGCCCTCCAAAAACCAAGACCCCCTGGTCAACGCTTGGCGAGGCCACCACCCAGTTCCTGGTTGTCCTATTCCACCTCTCTTCTCCCGTTAATGCGTCCAGCACGTAGATTCCATTGTCGGATGAGCCTACGTAGAGAACGCCGTCTACAACTGTGGGTGCGCCGTAGATGGCGGCGCCCGTCTTGTATGTCCAGACCTCTTCCCCGGTCTTGTATTTAAGGGCAATGACCCTGCCGTCGCGGATTCCCCAGTAGAGCAAGTCGCCGGCCACGGTCGGCGGTGAGTTGGGCTGTATATTCAGAGCATATTCCCAAACCACGTCGCCGGATTCCACATCCAGGGCCACAATGCGCCGGTCGTTGGTTCCAACGAACACCAGGCCGTCCGCCACGGCGGGCACTCCCAGGATCTGTCCCTCTGTTTGGAATCGCCACGCCTCTTCGCCGGTGGGAGTGAAGGCCGGGCCGGGGACCTGGCCGGTGTGGAAGTTGCCGCGCTGCGCGGTTACCCACTCGTCGGGGCCGGACACAGCGGTGATCGAGCTGACAGGGTCCGGCAGGGGCGGGCGCGTCTCTATCAGATTGAATGCCCACCATCCCGCAAACAGCGCTATGGCTGCTGTAACGGCTATCCAGGTGATGCGCTTGCGCTTTTTCAACTTCCCCCAGTAACGCTCCAGCAATCTCTCCTCTTCCTCTACGGAGACAACCGGCTGGGCGACTAGCGAGCCCCAGCAGTTGGAACAGCGCCTGGAAGAAGCGGAGTTGCCCGTGCCGCAGATCGGACAGAAGATACGCTCGGCGGTCTCCACGTCCACGTCGGGAGCAACGACAGCGGTCTGTTCCAAGTGGCTTTCCAGACCGACTGCCGCCTCTTCTCCCGCTTCCGCCTCGCTTTGCACGGGCGGCCTCTGAGCCAGCTCAGGTCCGACCGCCTGCACCAGGCTTTCCACGAACTCCGTTGAAGTGGCAAAGCGGTTTTCGGGCTTGGGCTCCAGGGCTTTGAGAATGACCTCGTCGGCGGCGGGTGGCATACCTTCAACTACGCGAGACGGAGACTCCGGTATGTATCTGAGCTGCCTGGAGAGGACGGAGTGAGGCGTCAGAGCATCAAAGGGAGGGGCGCCGGTTAGAAGCTCGTATGCAAGCACCGCCAGTGAATAGACGTCGCTGTACGGGTTGTAGTGGAGGCCCTGATTCTGCTCGGGTGCCGAGTATCCGGGCAGCGGTGTGTTTATGGTAGTTCTAACCAGGGCGTGGGTGCTTTCCACCAGCCGCACAATGCCGAAGTCGGATACCATTACCTGGCCGGATTGCCTGTCGTAGAAGACATTGCTGGGTCTGATGTCCCGGTGCAGTATCTTCTTGGCCTGGGCGAAGTCCAGCGCCGAAGCCACCTGCTTCAGGATGTGAATAACCTCGCCTACGGGCATCGTCGGCGTCTTCCGGGCTTTGAGGGTAGGCCATGGCACGTAGTCCATCACAATGGCGGTGTCCTCTTCGACATGCTCGATACCGTGCACCGGCACGATATTGGGATGTTGAAGATAGCTCACCTGCTCCATCTCGTCCAGGAAGATGCGCATCGCTTCCTGCTCATTGGTAAAGTAGGCGTGCAGTATTTTGAGAACGACGACGGAGCCGGTTTCAGTATCGCGCGCACGAAGGATGGAAGCGATACCGGAGGTGCTCAACCATTCTATAACTTCATATTTTCCTAAGAGTTCGCTTGCAGTAGGGTTCATTTGCAATTAAAAGAGCAGGGCAAAAACAGACAGAACAACAGGGGCAATCTTAATTGAGGAGCCAGTAATCACTATCTGATGAACATGTTGTATCCATTAAGAGTATTGTAAGGTATGTAGCGTGTCAACGAAAATCTCTCTGCCGCAAGAAAGAGGGCTTCCGTGATCTACGTTCTTCACGGTGAAGACGACTTTTCCAAGAAGGCGTTCTTGAATGCTCTGCGGGAAGAGATAGGGCAGCTTGACATAAGAGACGCCAATACCACGGTTCTGGAAGGCCCGGAGCTGAATTTGCCCCACCTGTTAGAGGTGGCCAACGTTGTGCCCTTCTTGGCGGAGCGCCGCCTGGTTATTGCCGAAGGACTGCTGGGCCGCTTTGAAGAAGCGCGGCCGGCACGGAGAAGCAGAGCGGCAGGCGGAAGACGGAACGACCCCCTTGAAGAGTGGAAGGGCCTGACCGGGTCGCTGAGCGAGCTGCCCCCCACTACCTTGCTGGTCTTCTTGGAAGGAAGACTGCGCAGGGGCAATCAGTTGCTTTCGGAGCTGAGCGACGTGGCTGAGGTAAAGGAGTTTCGCATTCTAACCGGGGATGCCCTGAGCCGGTGGCTGGCAAGTCGGGTAGAGGAAATGGGGCTGAAAATCACTAACAACGCCGCACGGCAACTGATAGACCTGGTAGGCGGAGACCTGTGGGTTATGCAGGGTGAGTTGGAGAAGCTGGCTCTGTACGCAGACGGCGAGACCGTTGACCCTGAGACGGTCCAACTTCTGGTGGCTAACTCAAGGGAAGCCAACATCTTCAGAACGGTGGACATGGTGTTGGGAGGAAGGACGTCCAACGCCCTGCGCCTCATAAAGCAGATGCAAGAAAGTGGAGCGGACGCCGGCTACATCATAGCCATGCTGGCGCGTCAGCTGCGCCTGATGTTGCTGGCCAAAGACTTTCTTGGGCAGGGCGTACCGGGTTCGGAAATGGGGCGGCGTTTGGGACTGACGGCTGATTTCGCGGTGAAGAGGACCCTGGAGCAGTCGCGACGTCACAGCAAGGAGAAAATGGTGGCAATGTACGTTAATTTGATGGAGGCGGATTTAGCCATCAAGAGAGGCCGGCTCAGCGACGACCTGGCCATAGAAACGCTGTTTGTCGAGCTGGCCCAGGCATCGCGGAGCAGGGCAGAGGCTAGTCGTACCGTCTTTCGTTGAAGCAAGCCACGGCGTGATTGTCCTCGATTACGCGCAGCGCCGGCCTGGGGCTGTTGTGGCAGATGCTGGTTGCATAAGGGCACCTGGGCAGGAAGGAACAGTGCTCCGGTGGGGTGTCCAGCTCAGGCGGCCTCCCCGGCATGGAGACAAGCTCTCGTTCCGCGTCGTCCAGCCTGGGCAGCGCTTGGAACAGCCCGACCGTATAGGGATGTGCGGGCCTCTTGAAGAGATCGATGGTGCCGGCCCGTTCCACGATGGTCCCAGCGTACATGACCGCCACGGAGTCCGCCATCTGGGCAACAACTCCCATGTCGTGGGTTATGAGGAGAATGGCTGTGCCGTACTCCTCTCTGAGGTAGCGGAGGTGGCTGAGTATAGCGGCTTGAAGCGTGGAGTCCAGGTTGGAAGTGGGCTCGTCGGCAATGAGGAGCTTCGGCCTGAGGGCCAGAGCAATGGACAGCATGACTCGCTGGCACATGCCGCCGCTCAGCTGGAACGGGTATTGCGTAAGCACGTGCGATGCGTCGGGCAGCCCCATTTCCACCAGCAGCTCTTCGGAGCGTTCGCGGGCTTCGCGCTTGGTCATGCCCGTGTGTGTGAGCAGCACCTCCTGCACCTGAACGCCGATGGGTATGCTGGGATTCAGCGATGCTCTTGGATCTTGGAACACCATGCCTATGAGGGGCCCTCTAACGGCGCGGATGCTCTCTTGGTCCAGCTCCAGGAGGTTGGTGCCGCCCATTCTCACGCTTCCCGCCGTTACCCGCCCTGGGAAGGGCAGAAGACCGACGGATGCCAGAGCCGTGACGGACTTGCCGGAACCGCTTTCTCCCACTACTGCAACAATAGAGTTCTCTTCCACAGAGAGGTCAACGCCGTTGACCGCGTTGATTGGCCCGCCCTTGGTATCGAAACGGACGTACAGGTCTTCTATTTCGAGGAGCGCCATGGGAATCTCATTCGGGAGTAGAGCCAAGGGCTGTACAACCCTCGGTTGTAGTGTGGCACTCTGTATTTGGTATGTCAACAGACCTTCCAATTCACGTCTTTAGATTGTGTCCAATTTCACTTGAAAGCTAAATGTTCCCCATGATATGGTGTAGCAGGTTCTAACCAGGGACACTGTAGAGAAAAAGCATGCTTGATAACTATTTTCAACAGTACGGCGTTCTGGCTCTCTTGGTTGTACTCTCCATAATCATCCCGGCAAGTATGCTGATCCTGTCCTGGCTGGCCTCTTTTATCCGCATCCGCCCTAGAAAGCCGAATCCCGTCAAGAGACAGGTATACGAATGCGGCGTGGAGCCTATAGGCGGTCGCCGCTGGTCGCAGTTCAACTTTCGCTACTACGTGTACGCCCTTCTCTTTGTCATCTTTGACATAGAGACGGTCTTCCTTTACCCGTGGGCTGTGCAGTACCAGCAGCTTGGATTGTTTGCCCTCTTTGAGATGTTGGTCTTTGTTCTGATACTTGTAGTTGGGCTGGTATACGCTTGGCGTAAACGCGCCCTGGAATGGGAGTAGCTGAATTGGATAACGGGCAGAACTCTAAAACCATCCCTCTCTTCGCCACAACGTGGGAACTGGATAGAGAAGAGGGAGCCAGAATACAACACCTGAAGGACATCTCCCTGGCGCCCTATGACGAGCCGTTGCTGGAGATCCCGGAAGACATCGGGCGAAACGTTGTGGTGACCTCGGTCGATGCGCTGCTGAATTGGGGACGCCGTTCTGCGGTGTGGCCGCTGGCCTTCGGGCTGGCCTGCTGCGCCTTTGAAATGATGGCGAGCGCAATGTCCCGCTTCGACATATCCAGATTCGGAATGGAGGTATTTCGTGCGACGCCGCGCCAGGCCGACCTGATGATTGTGGCGGGCACCGTTACCTGGAAGATGGGAGAGGCCATAAAGCGCATCTACGACCAGATGGCGGAACCCAAGTGGGTCATCTCCATGGGGGTCTGCGCCACCAGCGGCGGGCCTTACTACCAGTCCTATAGCGTGGTGCCCGGCGTGAACCACATAGTTCCCGTGGACGTCTACGTGCCGGGTTGTCCTCCACGCCCGGATGCCCTTCTCTACGGCATTATGCAGCTTCACGATAAGATCAAGAAATACGGTCTAACCAGAACACCGGCAGGTCGGTAGCAGATGATTACAGCCCTGCGGGGAGAAGAGTTGGCGCAGCACATCCGGGAGATACTTCCTTCCGCTGTGCAAGAGCCCGGCAAAACCGAGGTTTGGCTCTCGCCCGAATCCGTATTGGATGTATGCCAGCATTTGGCGAAGACCCCTGGGTTGGAGTTCGACTTTCTGAACTCCATCTCGGCGGTGGACTACGTAGACCACTTTGAAGTGGTCTACCACATGACTTCCACCGTCAATATGCTCAGCGCTGTATTGAAGACCAGAGTGTACGGACGTGAAACCCCGTCGTTGCCTTCGGTTACCAGCATATGGCAAGGGGCCGACTTTCAAGAACGCGAAATCTGGGACCTGATGGGTGTGGCGTTTGAAGGCCACCCCAACCTGAAACGGATCATGCTTTGGGAAGGATATGAAGGCCACCCGTTGAGAAAGGATTACATGGAGCCGCCTAGGTAGCACGGAATATGACTTTAAGCGAGCCGATTACAGTAAACATAGGCCCTCAGCACCCAAGCACTCACGGGGTGCTTCGACTGCGCGTCACCTTTGACGGAGAGGTCATAGTGGACTTGGAGCCCGTATTCGGCTACCTCCATCGCGGATCGGAGAAGCTTGCTGAAGAAAGAACCTATACCCAAGTCATCACGCTGACGGACCGCCTGGACTACGTGGCGTCCATGACCAACAACCAGGCTTACGTCATTGCCTGCGAAAAGCTGGCGGAAGTGCAAGTGCCGGAGCGTGCCAAATATCTGCGGACCATAGCGGCGGAGCTCCAGCGCATTGCCAGCCACCTTGTAGCTACAGGGTTCCTGCTGAACGATCTGGGCGCATTTGCCACTCCTCTGATGTACTGCTTCAGGGAACGCGAGAAGATACTGGACATGTTCGAGATGCTGTGCGGAGCCAGGATCACCGTCAGCTATATGAGGGTGGGAGGCGTCTTCCAAGACACGCCCGCCGACTTTTGGCCGGCGTTCAAGAGATTCCTGGAGGAGATGCCCCACTACATAGATGAATATGAGCAGCTCTTGATGGGAAACGAAGTGTTGCTGACCAGAACAAAGGGCGGCAACACGCTGTCCAAGGAGACGGCCTTGAACGCGTCCATAACCGGGCCAGTCCTTCGCTCTACGGGCTTCTCATGGGACCTGCGGAAAGTGGATCCGTACGAACTCTACGATAGGTTCGATTTTGACGTGCCGGTAGGGGAACAGGGTGACAACTTCGACAGGTTCTACATTAGGATGCAGGAGATGAGGCAGAGCCTTCGCATCCTGGAGCAGTGCCTGGAGCAGATAGAACCGGGTCCGGTAAAGGCGGACGTTCCCTATCTGTACCGTCCTCCTGCCGGAGATTCGTACGGCAGGGTGGAATCGCCCAAGGGTGAGCTTGGCTTCTATCTGGTCAGCGACGGCGGCATATCTCCCTACAGGTGCAAGATACGCTCGCCCTCTCTGATAAACATGTCCGCGATCAAGGAGATGCTGGTGGGCTGGAAACTGGCCGATATGATAGTTACCCTGGGTAGCGTCGACATTAACATGGGCGAGGTTGACCGCTGATGGACTCGCTGCTGGCAGGCAACTCCATATACCGGAACGTCTATTGCTTTTGGGGAGCAAACCCTGGTAACGCCGCTTATTGCACTCCAGAAGGCGCTGCCGCCATCAAGGATGGCGTACTACCCGCCGGCATGGAGTGGCTTGCCTTCACCTTGGCCGCACTCAGCGTAATCCTGCTCATAGTCAACGTTTTCCTTGTCTTTGCCGCATTTTTTACCTACGTGGAGCGCCGCCTGCTGGGGCGGTTCCAAGGCCGCCTTGGACCCAATCGGGTTGGACCCTTTGGAGTGCTGCAGCCCATTGCGGACGGGATAAAGCTGCTGACCAAAGAGGACACCATGCCGGAAGGCACCGACCGCTGGGTCTTCAACCTAGCTCCCATGATAATGATGGGCTCCGGCATACTGGTATTGGCCGTGCTGCCTTTTGGGAAGAACTCGTTTGTTGCGGACCTGAACATTGGCATTCTGTATGTGTTTGCCGTGACCGGAGTGAACACACTGGCCATGTTCATGGCTGCGCTGGCAACCGGCAACCGTTACGCCATGTTTGGAGGTATGCGAGCGGTGGCGCAGCTCATTAGCTATGAGATACCGGTGGTGCTTTCCGTGGTTGGAATCATCCTCATGGCAGGCACCATGTCTTTGGTAGGTATAGTGGAGGCCCAGAAGGTGCCCTTCTTGATAGTGCAACCCCTGGCCTTCTTCATATTCCTGGCCGGAACCTCCGCTGAAATGAACCGGTCGCCGTTCGACCAGGTAGAGGCCGAAGGCGAAATAATCGCGGGATACCACACCGAGTACAGCGGTATGAAGTTCGGCATGTTCCAAGCCGCCGAATTCGGCGCAGTCCTGATTACGTCGGCGCTGCTGGCCACGCTGTTCCTCAAAGGGTGGGAAGGGCCGCTGCTTCCTTCACACCTCTGGTTCCTCATCAAGATGTTCTTCTTTGCCTTCGTCTTCGTATGGTTCAGGGCCACGCTGCCCAGGCTGCGCGTCGATCAGATCATGGCGTTTGCCTGGAAGTTCCTGTTGCCCCTCAGCTTGCTGAACATCTTTGTGGTAGCGGTGGAAGTACTGGTATTCGGAGAAGAGGTTGTGGTCGACGGTGTAACCAGGAGAGTCTTGACCACAGCCGATATGTGGATCATGGGTGGGATCAATCTGGTGGTGGCGCTGCTGGGAATAACGGTACTGGCTAAACTTGTTGGGTTGAATGCTAAAGAATCCACGCCGGTGGCACAAGGAACAGCCGCCGTGGAGGTGTCTTAGATGTACGGTGTAGGAATCTTCAAGGGCTTGATGGTGACCATGAAGAACTTTGTCAGAAAGCCGTTCACCATCCAGTACCCGGAGCAGCGTGTTGCACAGCATCCACGATTTCGCGGTGAGGAGTTCACCTGGTATGAGGAGAGATGCACCGGCTGCGCCAGCTGTGCCAAGTACTGCCCCCTGGGGATCATACGCATTGTGACCCACCCCGGCGGGGAATACATGACCGAAGGCCAGTCATACGCCATAGACGCCTTTGACATAGACATAGCGCGTTGCATGTTTTGCGGGCTGTGCGTCGAGGCTTGTCCGTACGACGCTCTGTTCATGGGGAGCGGCTTTGAGGAAGGGCAATACAGACGCAAGGACTTGGTCATAACGGTGGACAGGCTGCGAAGCGCGGACAAGAAGCCCAGCACGTGGTTCAGACCTCAGCTTGAAAAGAATGGGTACGACCCGCATAAACATTCGGCTCTGGATTGGGAAAACGCGGGGCGCGAGCCTTGGCCGTACCACATGCCGCAGAGGCCCGCGCAGTCAAACGGCGTACAGGAAGAGGCCAATTGATAGTCCAGGACTTCCTTTTCTGGCTGCTTGCCGCAATTAGTGTGGCAGCTTCAATTCTTGTGCTCAGATTCGAAAATCTGTTCAGGGCTGCTCTGATGCTTGTAGTCACCTTCGGCGCCGTGGCGGGCCTGTTCGTATTGCTCAACGCCGAATTCCTTGCCGTAGTGCAGGTGCTCGTTTACATTGGCGCAATAGCGGTGCTTATCATCTTCGGTGTCCTCCTCACACAGGACATAGAGGTGGGAAATCCTTCCAACAAGCTTCACCTTCGCCTGCCCGCTCTGATCGGGTCCGGCCTTGTTCTAGCAGTTCTCACTTTTGTTATCGCGGATACCCAGTGGAACCTGCTGGAACAGACACTGTCAGCCGAAAGCCTGACAAAGGTTGAACAGGTGCTCTCGTCTACGCCGGAATGGCTGGCTGGCCTGCTGCTCCAAGAGTGGGTGCTGGCCTTCGAGGCGGTCTCACTGCTTCTGCTGGCGGCGATAATCGGCGCCATAGTCCTGGTACGGGAGCGGCAGTCTTGACGCTGGAGAATGTTCTCATACTGTCGGCCGTACTGTTCAGCATTGGGCTGTATGGCGTTCTGACCAAGCGAAACGCCATAACCATGCTCATGGCTATAGAGCTGATGTTCAACGGCGTCATCCTTGCCGCCGTGGCTGCGGCGCGGTACGTTACACCCGCCGCGCTGCGTGTTGACCCTACGTCGACGGCTGACACCGTGGCGCAGCTTGTACTTACGGGACAGGTATTCGCCATGTTCATCGTTGCGGTGGCGGCGGCGGAAGTGTCTCTGGGAATTGCCATTATCATTGCCGTCTACAGGGCAAGGCGCACTGTGTACGTAACAGAGGTCAACTTGATGAGAGAAAAGCGGTGACATTGTGTGGGTTGATTACTTAAAAGCGCCAAACTTGATTGTTGCCGAGATGTGGAAGAATCTCCTGGAAGGGGAGGGCCTTCCCGCCAGGATACTCCCGGAAGGGGATATCCTGGACTGGGCGGAAGAGAGCCCATTCAAGGTGATGGTGCCGCGGGGAAGGGAACACGTTGCGGATGAAATCTTGAGGAAACTGTGAAGGTCCTATGATAACTGAACCTATAGCCTGGGCCATACTGTTTCTACCCCTTGTATCGCTTGCCCTGATTGTACTTGTCATTCGTCCTTTGTCACGGAGCGTGGACCAGCGTCTCAGCGGGTACGCCACCATACTCACCATAGGGCTTGCCTTTGCGCTATCGATATGGGCCCTGGCGAGCACGGTAGGCAACCACGATGCAATCGGCTGGGACTCACACACCTGGCTCACTATCGGCGAACTGGAGATACGGATAGGGATCCTCATGGACCCGCTTACCGCCATCATGCTGATAGTGGTCACTGGTGTCAGCTTGATGGTGCAAATCTATTCGCTTGGCTACATGGAGAGGCACGAGTATTCCCGCTACTACGCCTACATGTCCATATTCACCACCTCCATGGTGGGAATTGTCCTGGCCAGAAGCATTCTCCAGATATACGTGTTCTGGGAGCTAGTCGGTTTGAGCTCTTACCTGCTGATCGGGTTCTGGCATCAGCGGCCTGCTGCTGCGGCTGCGGCCAAGAAGGCGTTCCTGATAACCCGGATTGGAGACGTGGGTTTTCTGCTGGCTATCCTCTACCTCTTCGTGCAGAAGGACTTCTATCTGTCTCAGGGGCTCAATCCATTTGAGATTCCCGACATACTTGGCTCCGCGGGCGGCCTGACTGCTTTCGCGGCTACCTGGCTGTCGCTTGGCATATTCGCGGGTGCGGTGGGCAAATCGGCTCAGTTTCCCCTGCATACCTGGCTTCCCGATGCCATGGAGGGCCCCACTCCGGTCAGCGCCCTGATACATGCCGCGACTATGGTTGCGGCGGGCGTATTCCTCGTGGTGCGGTTCTTCGGGCTTATCGCTGAATCCGAGACGGCGCTCACGGTGGTGGCGCTGATTGGTGGATTCACGGCGGTGTTTGCCGCCGCAATCGGGCTGGTGATGTACGACATCAAGCGGGTGCTGGCCTACTCCACGGTCAGCCAGCTTGGCTACATGATAGCCGCCGTGGGCATAGGCGTTCCGGCGGTGGCGATGTTCCATCTGTTCACCCACGCCTTCTTCAAAGCGCTCCTGTTCCTTGGTTCCGGCAGTGTCAACCACGCCACCGGCACATTCGATATGCGGTACATGGGCGGTTTGCGCAAGCACATGAAGTGGACTTATTTCACCTTCTTGATAGGCGCACTGAGCCTGGCGGGTATCTTCCCCCTGGCCGGCTTCTGGAGTAAGGACGAGATCCTTCTGGACGCCTGGCACGGCGGAGGCGGCGTTAGCCAGGTGGTCTTTTGGCTCGCTCTCGCTACCGTTTTCCTCACGGCTTTCTACATGTTCCGTGTCATCTACATGACCTTCCACGGCCAATTCCGTGGAGGTATCGAAAAGGAGGACCCGGAGAAAGCCGGGCACGGCGTGCATCTGGCGGAATCGCCGTGGGTCATGGTGCTTCCGCTCGGCATACTGGCGATTGCTTCGATAGGGGCGGGCTACTTCGTCAACCCCCTGAGTGACCTGGGGAACATACCGGCGCACTGGTTCGTTGAGTTCTTGGGAGGACACGTCAAGGACTTCAGCCTGGTGATTGCCGGAGTCTCAACAGTTGTGGCGGTGCTGGGGATAGTCCTGGCCACGTTGATGTACCAGAGCGGAGTCATATCGCCTGAGAGAGTGGGGCGAGCGTTCCACCCGGTTAGAGAACTCCTCTTCAGAAAGTACTACATGGATGAACTGTACGAAGGAGTCTTGGTTCGTCGCATCTTTTATCAAGGCGGAGTCAGATTCCTTGACTGGTTCGACAGGGAGGTAGTGGACCGCATCGTCGAATTCATAGGCCTTGTCAGCCGCAATGCGGGAAGGGCCGTGGCGCCCTTGCAGAACGGTCAGGTTCAGGCCTATGGCGTCGTTGTCTCTTTGGGAATGCTGCTTATTCTAGGAGCTTATCTTGTACTTGGTAGATAAAGATATGAGGAGAGCCCGTTGCTAACCGCCACGCTCTTTCTTCCACTGGCAGGCGCGCTGCTCATCCTCTTGTTCGTCAATGGGCCGAGAGTCCGTCTGGTTGCGACCGCTGTAACCATCGTTGAGCTGGTTATGGCATCCGTGGTCTTTTACATCGTGTACCAGGACGGAACGGACGCCCTCCAGCTGGTTGAAAAGACCATGTGGATAGAGTCTCTGAACGTCCAGTACTTCCTGGGCGTGGACGGCTTGAGCGCGCCGCTGGTGTTCTTAACCGGACTGCTGGGGCTGTCCGCGGTATTCGCATCATGGAAGGTGGAAGTCAGGGCAAAGGAGCACTTCTTCTGGCTCCTGGTGTTGCAGACAGCCGTGTTGGGCGTCTTCATGTCCCTGGACTTTGTTCTGTTCTTCATCTTTTGGGAACTGGAACTGGTGCCCATGTACTTCCTGATCTCCATTTGGGGCACGGGTCGCAAAGAGTACTCGGCCATGAAGTTCCTCATCTTCACCATCGCCGGGTCGGCGCTCATGCTGATAGGTATCCTGGTGCTCTACTTCTCCACCGGCACCTTTGATATGACGGAACTGGGCAATCGCAACCTGACAGACCTGCTGATCCCTGCCCAGATGGTCTTTTTCCTATTCTTCATAGCGTTTGCCATAAAGCTGCCGGTATGGCCCGTGCACACCTGGCTTCCTGACGCACACACCGACGCGCCCACGGCGGGTAGCGTCATGCTTGCCGGCGTCCTCATCAAAATGGGCGGCTACGGCTTGATACGCATCAACACTTCCATGTTCCCCGGCATAACCAGCGACTACTCTTGGCTCCTGGTGACGCTCGCGGTGGTCAGTATCATGTACGGAGCAATGGTGACCCTGCGCCAGAGCGACCTGAAACGGTTGATTGCATACAGCAGCGTCAGCCACATGGGGCTGGTGCTGCTGGGAATAGCTTCTCTGGGCGGGTCGGGTCAGATCAGCGCGGTAGGTCTGAACGGCGCGGCCATGCAGATGTTTACCCACGGAACTATAACGGGACTCATGTTCTTGCTGGTGGGCCAGGTATATGAAAAGGCTCACACCCGCTACATCCCGGACATGGGCGGACTGGCGTCACGAATGCCGTTCTTGGCTACCGCATTGATAGTGGCCGGGCTCGCCTCACTGGGTCTGCCCAGTCTCAGCGGGTTTGTATCGGAAGTGCTTGTATTCCTGGGCGCGTTCGAAGTGTGGTCATGGCCCACGGCGATAGCCGTGTCCAGCATTGTTCTGACCGCAGGGTACATCCTATGGATGATCCAGCGCGTGATGTTTGGACCGGAGAAGCCTCGCTTCGCCGAAGTTGGCGACGCCAGCCTGGTGGAAGCGATTCCCGTAGTGCTGCTGGTGGCTTCGATTATTATAGTGGGCATTTACCCCGCCCTGATTACGGACGTGTTCTCCTCTACTCTCAATCCAATGGTGGCCTCGCGGTTTGGATAAGAAGATATGACAGCGCATGACATCTATCTGATAGCTCCGGAAATTGCGCTCGCTGCCGTAGCTGGCGTGGTAGTCGTTTTCGACCTGTTGCTGCGCGACAAGCGATTACTTCCCTATATCGCCGTTCTGGGTTTGCTGGTACCGGTGGGCTTCGCCGTGGTCTTGTGGACCGACGTCAATGCTGAGAGCAGCGGCGCACTGACCGGCCTCTTCGATACGGTGGTTGTGGACAAATTCGCCCTCTTCTTCAAGTTCCTGGTGTTGAGCATCGTGGCGCTCGTGGTGCTGGGTTCCAGGGACTTCGCGGACAGGTTCCACCGGTCGCAGGGTGAGTTCTACGGCATCGTGCTGCTGTCCGCGGTGGGCATGATGCTGGTGGCTGCCACCAAGGAGCTTGTTTCCATCTACGTCAGCCTTGAGCTGGCGACTTTGCCCATTGCGGCGCTGGCGGCCTTCATGAGGGACGAGCGGTCCAGCGAGGCTGGTCTGAAGTTCCTCCTGCTGGGCGCGGTGAGCTCGGCGCTGCTGCTGTACGGCATGGTTCTGGTCTATGCGTTTACCGGCAGCACTCATCTGGATGTTATAGCGGGCAGCATCAGCAGCGGCAGCGTGCCTTTCGGGAGCAACGTAATGCTCGTGGGCATCACGCTGATAGTGGTCGGCTTCGGCTTCAAGATATCCATGGTGCCGTTCCAAATGTGGGTGCCAGACGTTTACGAAGGCTCTCCGACGCCGGTGGCCGCCTTCTTGTCAGTAGCCAGCAAGGCCGCGGGATTCGCCATTGTCCTGCGCGTCTTCTACGTGGCATTCGGCAGCGTGGACGTGGACTGGAGCGCCCTTTTTGCCGTACTCGCCGTGCTTTCAATGACGGTTGGCAACCTGGTCGCAATTTTGCAGAGCAACGTGAAGCGGTTGCTGGGCTACAGCACCATAGCCCAAGCGGGATATATCTTGGTGGGAGTAGCCGCCATAGCGGCAACTACGCCGGACGGCGGCGTAGACGGGTTGGGACCGAGCGGCGTGCTGTTCTATCTGGCGGCCTACGCCGTCACCAATCTGGCCGCTTTCTTTGCCGTGATGGCTATCGCTCACCGCACTGGCAGCGATCAAATAGACGACCTTGCCGGAATGGCAAAGCGCGCTCCCATCCTGTCGGGTGTGCTTGCCTTGTCCATGGTGTCGCTGATCGGCATTCCGCCCACGGCCGGATTCATGGGCAAGTTGTACCTGTTCAACGCGGCAGTAAGCAGCGATTTGATCTGGCTGGCGGTTGTGGGCGTGCTCAACAGCGTGGTATCGGCCTACTACTATCTCAGGGTGATAAAGACCATGTACCTGGCGCCTGCCGAATCGGAAGAGCGCATAACCTACTCGTCTCCCGTATTTGTAGCCGTGGCCGTCACTGCGATAGGAATTCTGCTCATTGGCATATTGCCCGGGCCGCTGCTTGAAATCACGGAGAGCGCGGTTCACACTCTTCTGCCAGTCGGATAGACTGTTAGGGACCGCTTCACTATCTTGGACAAGGTTATGATTTCCCGAGACACGGCTGGTATTGTCTACAACTCGCAGATTGCGGAGGCCAAGGAGCTTGCCGGTAAAATAGCCGCTCATCTTGGCCTGGGAAGCAATGCCCTGGTGTCTGCCGTCGAGGAGTTGGAAGCGGTCAGGGAAGGCGACTGGCATGCCGGAGTCAATCTATTGATCACGGTAGGAGGCGATGGCACCATCCTGAGAACGGCTCATGTAGCAGCTCCCAAGCAAGTAGCCATTCTGGGCATAAACATGGGCCGGTTCGGTTTTTTGACCGAACTTCGCGTTGAAGAGGCGTTGCAGAAGCTGGATAGGTACCTTGATGGCAGCGGATGGATAGAAGAGCGCGCCATGATACAAGCCACGGTGCGCAGGTCTGGTATGGAAGGCGACACCCGAACGTACCAAGCTTTGAACGAGGTAGTGATGGGCAGGGGAGAGGTGGCGCGCTTGTCCATGATTGGAATCACCGTGGATGACGAACCGTTGACCACCTACCGTGCGGATGCGGTGATTGTTGCTACGGCAACGGGAAGTACGGGATATGCGTTGTCAGCCGGCGGGCCGATACTCCATCCACAATCCAGGGACATTCTGATGACGCCCGTTGCGCCTCACCTCGATATGTCGTGGACGCTGGTGTTGCCGCAGACCAGCCGGATCAAGATGAGCTTCTTATCGCAAACCACCGGTGTGCTGGCAATCGATGGATTCATAGACGTCGACCTCCAACACGGGGATAGTGTAGAGGTCAGCATGGGCGCGCCGGCGGCGCGGTTCCTCAGGGGCAATCCACCCGCCTATTACTACGCGGATCTGGTGCGGAAGCTGGGACTCGATCCCTGGGAAGTACTCCCTGGCACTCATTAGGAGAGGCATGGCCGATAACCCGGAACCTACCGTGAACAGCAGGCGCATATTCGATGGGAAGATACTGTCCCTTCGAGTGGACACGGTTGCCCTGTCCAGTGGAATAGAGGCTACCAGGGAGGTCATTGAGCACGGCCCGGCGGTTGCCATTGTGGCAGTGGACGACAAAGGGAACGTACACCTAGTCAGGCAGTACCGCAAAGCCATTGGCGACTCTTTGCTGGAAGTGCCCGCTGGCAGGATGGAGCGCGGTGAAGACCCCGCGGAAGCAGCCCGTAGAGAGCTTGGCGAAGAGACGGGGTTGGAGGCCGGAAAACTGGATTTTCTGGGCTCCTACTTCACTACTCCCGGGTTCACGGACGAAGAGATGTATACGTTCTTGGCCACTGACCTGAGTGAGGGAGAAGCTCACCCCGATGAGGATGAAGAGGTGGAAAGGGTCACCATACCGCTGGAACAGGCGGTGGAAATGGTGAACAACGGTGACCTGCACGACGGCAAGAGCATTGCCGCGCTGCTAATAGCCTGGCAGCGCCTCGGGATGGGGTAGGGCGTCCTACGATTGCAGCTCTTTGGCAGCCTCTTCTATTGCGCTGATGGTCTTCTGGATGTCGTCGTCCGTGTGGGCCAGAGCCATGTAGAACTTCTGCCCGCCTTTGAGGACGCCTCGCTCCAGAAGCAGACCGTTGAACCGCTTCAACATTGCGCCGTCGGCGTTCAACGTTGAACGGTACGTCGTAATCTCCTGGTTGGTGAAGTACGCGTCGAAGACGGTGTCGTCGCCAACCACGCTGACCGGTATTTCGGCTTGATCCATGATCTCTTGAAGCGCCGTTTTGAGCGCGTGGCCGCTGCCGTGCAGACGCTGATACGTGCCGGGTTTACGCATTTCGGCCAGTGTGGCCAAGCCCGCAGTAGCAGCGATGGGGTTGCCGTTCAAGGTGCCGATCTGCGGAACGAAACCGTCCTCCTCGGCCAGTGAGGCGTCGTAGGCCTGCATGATCTCACTCCGCCCCGCCACTGCTCCCAGGGGATAACCGCCGCCCACTATTTTCCCCAGAGCGGCCATGTCCGGTATCACGTTATAGAACTCCTGCGCGCCTCCGTAAGCCATACGGAAGCCGGTGACCACCTCATCGAATATCAGGGGAATCTCGTACTGGCTGGTGATATCCCTGAGTCCCTGCAGGAAGCCGTCTATGGGGGTGAGGATGCGCTGCATTGGCTCTACGATCACTCCCGCCAGCTCGTCATGGTTTTCGGCTATGATGCGAGAGGTGGTTTCCAGGTCGTTGTAGGGCGCTATGAGCACAGTCTCCGAAACGGCTCTTGGTATGCCGGCGGAGCCCGTTTCAGGTTGTGGGAATTCAAGGAGTCTCTTGGGAGTCACGCTTTGCAAGGCGTAATCGCTGGTGCCGTGGAAACCGCCCTCGAACTTGAGTATCTTGTCGCGCTTGCGATAGGCGCGGACGGCGCGCATGCACTGGAAGGTCGCATCCGTGCCGCTGGTGGTGAAGCGCACCAGGTCGGCGCAGGGCACCGCGTTCGATATCTCCTCGGCCAGGTGAATTGCGGGAGCATTGGGTATGAAGTAAGTGCTGCCCCGCTCCAGATAGTCGCGAACGGCCTGCACCACGGATGGATGACCGTGTCCCAGCACCATTGGGCCGGATCCCAGCAGGTAATCGATGTACTCGTTGCCGCTGAAGTCGTAGAGCTTGGAGCCTCTTCCTTCCTTCACAATGAAGCCGGTTTCAAAGTCGCCTGAGCCGTTGCCCATTTCACCGGCGGGCATGTTGCGACGGGCCATCTCCAGGAGGCTCTTTTCCTCTGCGCTCTGTGGCTTTCTTGACATTTTGGCCTCTAGCTAGTGGAGCTGTGCATGACGCCGACCAGTTCTTCCACGGCGTCAACCGACTTCTGCAGCATGGCCTGCTCTTCGGAGGAGAGCTTGATCTCTACAACCTCTTCCAAGCCGGACGCGCCCAGCCTGACCGGTACGCCCGCAAAGTAGCCGTTGACCCCGTATTCGCCCTGTAGATAGGCGGCGCAGGGAAGGATGCGGTGCTGGTCCAGGACAATGGAGTCCACCATTTCCACTACTCCGGCGGACGGCGCATAGTAGGCGCTGCCCGTCTTGAGCAGGGCGACGATCTCTCCACCGCCATCGCGGGTGCGCTGCACAATGGCGTCCAGCCTCTCCTTGGACACCAGCTCGCTGATTGGCCTGCCGCCCACGGTGGTATAGCCGACTATTGGCACCATGGTGTCGCCGTGCCCTCCCAATACGTAGGCCTGTATGTCCCTCACGGAGACGTTCAGCTCCTGTGATAGGAATGTCCGGAAACGGGCGGTATCCAGGATGCCGGACTGGCCTATGACCCGCTCCCTGGAGAAGCCGCTTACCTCGAATGAGTGCTGCGCCATGGCGTCCAGCGGATTGGTCACTACTATGATGATGGAGTCGGGGGAGTGTTTGGCGGCTTCCCGCGTCACTGCGCCCACAATGTTCATGTTGGTGAGCAGCAGGTCGTCGCGGCTCATGCCGGGTTTGCGGGCCACCCCTGAGGTGATGACAACGATGTCGGAGCCTGCGGTTTCGTCGTAGCTGTTGCTGCCAATAATATTGGCGTCGGAGCCGACGACCGGTCCCGACTCCAGGATGTCCAGGGCTTTGCCCTGAGGCATCCCCTCAACGATATCTACGAGCACAATGTCAGCATAGCCTCGCTCGAAGAGGCGCTGCGCCGTGGTCGCTCCAACCTGCCCGGCTCCTATTACGGTTATCTTCTTACGCATTCCGTCTATACTCCTTGTTTGGTTGCTATGGACACGTTCAATCGGCGTTTACGTAACCTTGCCACTTGGCTTCAAGGCCCGGGTCCTCCACGGTGGCCATTATGTAATCGCCGTACTCCTGGGCGGTTGCTCCGCTGTCTCTGCCCGTGGTTATTACCTTTCTTTCGTACTGGCCGCACACTTCCAGGGCCATGTTGAGCCTTCTGCCCAGGTCTCCGTAGCCTATGTGCTCCAGCATCATGGCGCCGGCGCGGATGATTGAGCTGGGGTCCGCGTACTGAGCGCGGCCCTCGCGCACCATGCGGGGAGCGCTTCCGTGAATGGCCTCGAACATAGCGTTCTTCCTGCCGATATTGGCGCTGCCTGCCGTGCCCACGCCGCCCTGGATTTCGGCGGCCTCGTCAGTGAGGATGTCGCCGTACAGGTTGGGCAGAGCGAACACTTGGAAGTTGGAGCGACGGGCTTTGTCCAAGAGCTTGGCGGTCATGATGTCTATGTACCAACCCTCCCAGTCGATGCCGGGGTAACGCTCCGCGACTCTGGCCGCTACTTCCAGGAACTTGCCGTCGGTGGTCTTTACCACGTTGGCCTTGGTCACTACGGTGACGTTGGTCTTGCCCGTCTTGGCGGCATGGGCAAAGGCGGCTTCTATTATCCGCTCCGAACCCTGCGTGGTTATGACGCGGAAGTCTATGGCCAAGTCGTCGGTGACGTTGATGCCCTGGCTGCCCACGGCGTAGAGGTCCTCCGTGTTCTCCCGGAAGAAAGTCCAGTCTATGTCTTCCTGCGGGACGCGCACCGGCCTCACGTTGGCAAAGAGATCAAGCTCGCGGCGCATGGCAACGTTGGCGCTTTCCAGGTTGGGCCAGCCGTCCCCCTTTTCAGGAGTATGGGTGGGGCCCTTCAACGTGACGTGGCACGTTTTGATCTCTGCCAGCACGTCGTCGGGGATTGACTGGAGCTTTTCGGCGCGGTTTTCTATGGTCAACCCTTCAATCACCTTGAACTGGACCTTGCCGCTTTCTACCTCGCCGCGCAGAAGATACTCCAGGACGCGCTGCGCCTCGGCGGTGATGGCGGGTCCTATGCCGTCCCCGCCTATGACGCCTATGATGATGGGTTTCACTTCGGAGAAGTCGGTACTGGTGTCTTCCGTTTTGAGTCGTTCCACCCGGTCCAACTGCTGCTGGACTATGACCCCAAAGTGCTCCCTAGCCTTTTCAGAAACCTGATTATTCGTCAAACCTAACTCCTTTCGGGCAAACAAGCACACTGCACAATAAGTGAGTTGTACTTGACGGCTTTCCGTCTGTAGATCCATGCGACAGGAGTCGCAAAGCAATAGCGCCTTCTAGCGCATTTGAAAGTATTGAACCGACTGCTTTTTCAGCTAGCGCGGATTATATCAGGAAAATGAATTAGAGCAACGGAAGAGGAGTGGATTATATACGACCCCAGCCAAGTCCCTGCCATAGCAGGCTCTGGGAGAAAGATTCGACAAGCCCGGCCTTCCAAGGGTTGATCTTCTGATTGATCAGAGAGTGCTGCCGGCTTACTGGCTCAGCATTGACAATGTTGCTGATAGCCGCCCAAAAAGAAGCGATTTCGCTGGTGTCCTCTGGCCTCTTGTCTTCAATCATAGGTGCACCTATAGCGGAATGCTGCCGTGTTTCTTTGGCGGCAGGCTGTCCCGTTTGTTCTTCAGCATTTCCAGGGCTCTTATGATTTGAGGGCGGGTCTCCACAGGATCGATGATGTCATCTATGTAACCGCGCCCGGCGGCTATGTACGGGTGGGCAAACTGCTTGCGATACTCTTTGGCAAGCTTCGTCTTCAGTTTCTCAGGATTGTCAGCCTCGGCAATCTGCGCGCGGTTTATTATGCTTACCGCGCCTTCCGGCCCCATAACGGCTATCTCCGCCGTTGGCCATGCCAGGTTGATGTCGGCGCGCAGGTGCTTGCTGCCCATGACTATGTATGCGCCGCCGTATGCTTTGCGAGTGATCACCGTCACCTTGGGGACGGTGGCCTCCGCATACGAGTAGATGAGCTTTGCGCCATGGCGAATGATGCCCCGGTGTTCCTGGTCGGTGCCCGGCAAGTATCCCGGTACGTCCACCAACGTGACTATGGGAATGTTGAAAGCATCGCAGAAGCGCACGAAGCGCGATGCTTTATCGGAGGCGTCTATATCCAGGACGCCTGCCAGGTAACCCGGCTGCTGCGCCACTATTCCGACGGGAGAGCCGGCCATACGTGCGAAACCTACGATTATGTTGGGCGCGAAGAGCCGCTGGACTTCCATGAAATCGCCGTCATCCACAATTCTGAAGATGACCTCTTGCATGTCGTAGGCTTTTATCGGGTCGTCGGGTACCAGCTCGCCCAGCACCTCATCCGTACGCGTCGCATCGTCAAAGGAGATGACGGAAGGCGGGTCCTCCATATTGTTTTGGGGTAGGAAGCTGAGGAGACGCCGCACTTCGTCCAGGGTCTCTTGCTCCGTGGGCAACGTGAAGTGCGCCATGCCGCTGAGACGGGCGTGTGTGTCGGCTCCGCCAAGGGACTCGTGGTCTACCACCTCGCCTGTCGCGGCCTTGATGACATCCGGGCCGGTGATGTACATCTGCCCGTTGCCGTCCGCCATGAAAACGAAGTCCGTAATGGCGGGAGAGTAGACCGCGCCGCCCGCGCAAGGTCCCAGAATGACCGAAATCTGGGGCACTACGCCGGATGCCAGGGTATTCCTGAGGAAGATGTCGCCGTAGCCTGCCAGGCTTATTACGCCGTCCTGAATGCGGGCTCCTCCCGAGTCTATGAGACCCACCACGGGAGCGCCGTTCTTCATAGCCATGTCCATGACTTTGCAAATCTTTTCAGCAACGGCTTCCGACAGTGAGCCGCCGTAAACGGTGAAGTCTTGGGAATACAGGTAGACAAGACGGCCGTGCACCGTGCCGTAGCCGGCGACGACGGCATCCCCGGGATGAAGGTCGCCGTCCTTTCCGGGGCCCGTGGACCACTGGGTCACGAACGGGTCTATCTCTTTGAATGAACCTTCGTCAAGGAATAGGTCAACCCGCTCACGAGCCGTCAGCTTGCCCTTGGCGTGCTGCTGCTCGATGCGCTTCTTGCCGCCGCCTTCGCGGCCTCGTTCCCGAAGCTTGCGTAGTTCCGCTAAGCGTTCGTTGGTCTTTTTTTCGATAGCCATTGAAATAGGTTTAACGGCTGCTTCAGGCCTCTGAAAAAAGCTTGCGAGATGCTAACACATTACTTTGCGGGGCGCAACACTGGCAATTCGTGGTTCATAGCCACTTTGGCCGGATTTGTCGCCGGCGGCGTCTTTGGTTGATTCCTCATCTGATAAGATAGCTTTGTCAGCTGAGTCAAGTTTTAGCGTCTGCAGCTATGGTTATCGGAGAAGCGATATGACCTTCAATATAGATGAAATGAGCGTTCTTGACAGACGCCGGATTGAAGCGGGCGTCCTGGGCCCCGTGTTTAGGGCATTCGCCGGGGAGATTGGTGAAGATAGGGCTAGAGAGATCATTGGCCGCACCATCGTGGAGATTGCCAAGGAGCAGGGCAGGGCTCTGGCTGAACGTTCCGGCGGGCACGACCTGAAGACCTTTGCCAAGGCCAAGGAACCGTGGACAAGAAACGCTGCCATAGAGACGGAGACGATCAAGGCAGATGAAGAGATCTACTCATTCAACGTAACGCGCTGCCGGTACGCTGAAATGTACAAAGAGCTGGGCATTCCCGAGCTGGGGTTCTTGCTTTCTTGTGGACGTGACTTCGCTATGTCGCAGGGGTTTAACCCTGAAATCAAGCTGACTAGGACCCAGACGATAATGCAAGGCGCTTCACATTGCGATTTCCGCTATGCCATGAGCGACGTTCCGCGGACTGCAAAATCGAACGGCGCTTGATACTACTCCCCGTACTTGAGCAGCCAGTATTCCAGGCTGTCGGTCATTGCAGTCCAGCTTGCTTCGATTATGTTGGGTGATGCGCCTACGGTCTGCCAGGTGTGCGTGCCGTCGGTGGATTCCACCAGCACCCTGACTACAGCGCCCGTCCCGCCGCTCTGGTCTACCACACGGACCTTGTAGTCCACCAGGCGGATGGCGTTCAATTCCGGGTAGTCTATGAGCAGGGCTTTGCGCAAAGCGCCGTCCAGGGCGTTCACAGGGCCGTTCCCAATATCCGCGGTATGCCGGACTTCCGTGCCTACTCTGATCTTAACCGTGGCTTCCGAAAGCGGTTCTTCGCTGCCGGTTATCTCCGGGGCAAGCCGCTGGTCAATGATTACCCGGTAGTCTACGGGGTGGAATGGGCGGCTGTATCCGTCCACGGTGCGTCGCACAAGCAGCTCGAAGGAGGCCTCCGCGCCTTCGTACTGATATCCCATGCTTTCCTGCTCCTTGATCTCTTCCACCAGCTGAGCCGCTTTCCCCGGGGATACGTCCACGTCTATGCCAAGCTCTTTGATCTTGTAGGCCACGTTGCCGCGTCCGGCCAGCTCTGAAACCAGCATTCGCGTGCTGTTGCCCACCAGCTCAGGCCGGATGTGCTGATAGCTGTCCTCCAGCTTGGCCACTGCCGAGCCGTGCAGGCCGCCCTTGTGGCTGAAAGCGCTATGGCCCACAAACGGCTGGTTGCCCACCGGGGGCATGTTTACTATCTCGCTTATGTACCTGTGTACCTCCGTCAGCGATTCCATCTGATTGTCGCTGATGGCAGGTATGCCTAACTTCAGCTTCAGGTTGGCCGCAACCGATAGGATGTTGGCGTTGCCGCAGCGCTCCCCGTATCCGTTGATGCATCCCTGTACCTGTCTGACGCCCGCCGCCACTGCCGCCAGGCTGTTGGCCACCGCCACCTCGCAGTCGTTATGGGCGTGAATGCCCAGCGGCACGTCGATCTGCTGCTTCACCCTGGATACGATTTCTTGCACCTCGTGAGGCAGCGTTCCGCCGTTGGTGTCGCAGAGGATTATGGTCTCAGCGCCCGCGGAAGCGGCGGCGCTGATGCACTGTAACGCGTACTCCGGGTCCGCCTTGTATCCGTCGAAGAAGTGCTCAGCGTCCAGGAACACGCGCCGCCCCTGTTCTTTGAGAAAGGCAACGGAGTCTGAAATCATGGCCAGGTTCTCTTCCAGGCTTGTTTCCAGGATTCGCGTGACCTGCATGTCCCAGCTCTTGGCTACCAGGGTGATCACCGGAGTCTCCGCCTCAATGAGCGTTTTCAGATTGGCGTCCTGGTCGGCGGAGCCGCCTGCTCGCCGTGTGCTTCCAAAAGCGACTATGGTGGAGTTCGATAGATTGAGGAATTTGGCCCTACGAAAATATTCCGCGTCCTTGGGATTGGAGCCCGGCCAGCCGCCTTCTATGTAGGCCACGCCAAGCTCGTCCAGCTTGCGCGTAATCTTGATCTTGTCCGCTACGGAGAGGGAGATCCCCTCCATCTGAGCGCCGTCTCTTAAAGTCGTATCGTAAAGTTCAACTTTGTTCATCATGTCCTGCTTACCGGTCTACATAAAAACAGCCCGTCTCACAAGAGACGAGCCTTTTACCCGTGGTACCACTCTTCTTCCCCAAAACCGGGGCACTCTATTGAGGTGCAGTCACACCCCTGTCTGTCATAACGGGAGACAACTCCGTCCCGGTCTACTTTCCTGTCCTATTGTGGAACAGGATTTCGGCGGGAGGCTCAGGAGGGATTTTCGGCCAGGCTCCTAGCGTCCGCTTCCACCGTACCGGACTCGCTATGCCGGAAAACTGGCTTACTCGTCTCCGTCTTAGCTGCTGCAATTGAGCGTAGCACAGCTAGAACTTTCCGGTCAAGGTTGGCGGTTGGCGGTCTTCCGTTTTACGTAGTCTGACAGCCGGAAGCCCACGAACCCCGTGAGGGCAAGGGCTGAGAGTTTGGCCAGAACCAGCGGGATGCCGAGGTGCAGCCACAACATGAAAGCCAGAACAATCAGGAAGATCATACCTGACAGGGATAGGAGCACCACAGGCCAGTACCGGAGCAGTCGCCATGAGACCGCTATAGATGTGATTCCAAACTGAGCTATCACTACGTAAGCAAACAATGTATACAGACCTGTAAGGTCAATAATGCTCCCGGTGGAGGAGGAGCCGGGGAACGCGACCAGTACGTAGCCGGACGCCAGAAAGGATATGATGACTATTCCCAACGAAAATCTCTTCTGGAACCTGCTCGGCTTTCTCCTTGCTCCTATAACAACACCTGTCACTATTGGAGCAAGGAGAAGAAATGCTCCTGCCACGATTGCTACAATGAAGGAATACGTACCGGATAGGAATATGAATCCCAGCAAATATGGGAGCCCTAGACCTAAGATCATTCCTAGACCCAAGACGACGCTTGCTATGGACAGGGAGTAGTCTTTCGGCTGGTATTGCGACAGAATCAGGCCCGCTCCGGTTATTGATAGAGAGAGCACAAGCGCAACGGCCCAGAAGCTGGGATTGGTCAACAACAGACGCGTCTTGTGCAAGAAGGAGAAGTCCGTGGGTGTGTATGGCCCGACAGCGTACGGCATCCATTGCCCGTCGGATGTTCCGACCAATACGCCCTGGAGGCCCAGTGCAACGACCACGTTGCCGCTCCGCTCGTCGTAGACGATGGCTCTTAACTCGGTGGCTACCTCCCTGTCTCCCAAATGCGTTGTCGATTGCTCCTGCGTCCACACGTTGCCCGCCTTCCGCAGGTACGCCGTCGAGTAGACCGTCCCGCCGCCGAGCAGCGCGATGTCCGTTCCCTGTATGGTGTACCTGCCCCTGGGAGTCTCAACGGTTTGGCCACCCCATGTGACACTGCCCCGCTGGTAGGTAAAGCTGTTAGTCCATGTCAGACCGCCGTCCTTGCTTAGATGTGTAGAGTAATTTAAGGGATATTGATCGTAATAGCGTGCACTGGCGTGAAGGATCCCGTCCTCGGAGACCCCTACGCCGGTGATGCCCAGATCTACCGGTGGCGGGCTCGATGCTATGCTGGCAAGCACCGCCACCCCCGCCACCAGCATTCCCCATCTCATTCGCATGGCATGCGGACTTAGAGCGGGTCGTTGCCACACCCAGACCGCTATGCCCCATCCCAGAGGTATGACCATTGAGTCCGTAGCATCCAACGGAGCCCCTGCGCTTCCACCGGACGCTATGGAGAGTCCGCGTAGAATCCAGTAGTGGACCGGCTCAAAGGTATTGAAGGCGGCGTAGAGCAGAGGCAGTCCAACGTAGGCGGTGAGGAAGGCTGTACGCGCGGCGATGCGGTTGCCGCGGGTGCAGAGGGAGAGGAGGAATGCCAGTAGGGGAAGCGCAAAGATCACCCAGGCGAGGTCGCTGAGCTTGCCGGTAATCCATGCATCAGGCCAGAGGGCCTTGAAGAGCACGTCGTTGAGCAGCAGGGTTGCCAGCGCGATTACGGTTGCGGGATGAGTGAGGGCGGAGACGCATCGCTGGTTGAAGCCGCCGTTAGTCCCCGGCGCCCACCAGGGTTCACGGCTTTCAACAGGATTGCTCATAGCTTCGCTCCGGCTGCATGCTTTCCACATTCTCTAATGATAGTACGTATCTCTACCCTTATCGTATCTCTTTATACAAGACCTGTGCCTTTTGTTGTGTGAGAGAGAATACGGTTAGCAACACTCGCTTGCCCATCGTCCCGCTTGCCCGCATCTCTGCTATAGTTTAGAAGCCACGAACAGTATACGGAGCTAACGGAGGGTTACAGCGCTCATGAGAGTCCCAACACTAGCGGATATATTTCGGGCGCGGCAGGTGGTGTCGCGCTACCTGCCGCGTACCCCGTTGCACTACTATCCCAGGCTCAGCGAGATGTTGAACGCTGAGGTCCACCTCAAACATGAGAACCACCATGCCCTGGGCGCGTTCAAGGCTAGGGGAGGCATCAACACGATGCACAACCTAGGTGATGAAGACCGGCAGCGAGGCGTGGT
Organism: Dehalococcoidia bacterium; assembly: GCA_965220545.1. Taxonomy (GTDB): domain Bacteria; phylum Chloroflexota; class Dehalococcoidia; order Lucifugimonadales; family QGNO01; genus DAOUJH01. The sequence continues at coordinate 76,917 of CBDCQF010000010.1, read as the reverse complement.
AACGGCGTCTACGGGGAACCACGCTCAGGCCATAGCCTATGCCGGGTCGGTGCTGGGGATCAAGGCCGTCGTTGTGATGCCGGAAGGAAGCAATCCCAGCAAGGTGGCGGCGGTGCAATCGCTGGGAGCCGACGTGGTCTTTTTCGGCAGCGTGTTCGATGAGGCCAAGGTTCACGCCGAGAATTTGCAAAAGGAGTACGGCTACAGGTACATACATTCGGCGAATGAGCCGGACTTGGTTGCAGGCGCGGGGACATATGCCCTGGAGATACTGGAAGACCTCCCCGACGTGGAGTACATATTCGTACCCCTGGGAGGCGGAAGCGGCGCATCCGGAACTTGCATTGCAGCCAAGTCGGTGAATCCCAGCGTCAAGGTGATAGCCGTGCAGTCGGAGCAGGCGCAGGGGGCCTACCTCTCCTGGAAGAAACGCGAGATTACGCAAGCGGGGAACAACACTTTCGCGGAAGGTCTGGCCACGGGTTCAGGATACGAGCTGACACAGAGAATCCTGTGGGACATGCTGGACGACTTTGTGCTGGTCAGCGACGAGGAGATCAAGGAGTCCATACTGCACCTGATCGAGCGCGCTCACACCCTGGCCGAAGGGGCGGGCGCAGCGGCGCTGGCCGGAGCCATTAAGGCCAAGGAAGAGATACGGAACAGGCGGGTTGTGCTGGTGGTCAGCGGCGGGAATCTCTCGCTGCCCCAGCTCAAGGAAGTGTCCGGCATCATCGGCTAGGTGCGCCGTAACAAAGGATGAGGGCTATTCATCACAGAATGGCCCTCATCGTAGGGGACTAGTCCCCCAAGCCCCGGATTCGACGGGTGCATGCCCGACGTGGCGCAGTCCGGGGCATCTTCAACCCACAATGACGACGCTTAGGAACCCTCTTCTATGATCATGTTGATGGTGTAGATTAGACCCATGTACTCGCGTTCCGTGATTTGCAGAGATCTCACCACCTCCGCCTGGACGGATGGAGGCGCGTTCTGAAAGACCTTGTGCAGAACGGACGCACGGTAGTTGAAGTCCCACTGCAGCTTGGCACGTAGGCGCTCTAGGTTTTCCAGTGCGATTGGATCCAGCCTGAAGTTCACCGGCGGCTGCCGTATCTCACTGCCCTGGACGAAGATTGGCCTGAATTCGGTTGGAACGTGTGTGCCATCGTCCAGATAGAAGACGCGCACACCGGGGATGGCAAAGAGCCGTACCTGCTTCAAGCTGTAGTCCAGGTCCTGGGTCAATCTTGGAACGTGTTCCATATTTCCCTTTGTCCCCAGAACTTCCAGTTCAACCAGACGCCGTTCGGCAAACTTGGCATACAGGTCTGCTCTGCTCTGATCGCCGCGTGTGAAGAACATCTGCGTCTGTTCCATCGCGCGCTTTACGGGGTAGAGATGCTGGTCGGGTGTGCTGTTGCTGGAAACTGAGACCAGTCCGGTGCCCGTGAACGCCAGAAGGATCATTCCAGCGACGGCGCTGACCGCCCAGCGATGCCTAGCCGACAGAGAGGTAGACAACTTCTTCAGGTAGTCCATCAGAGTGGACGAGTAACGATTTGCCTCGCGGTCCTGGATGGCTTGTTGGAGCGCCATGCGAGCCTTTGTTTTGGCTTGGGGGCTGGGCCTGAAGTCGAGTTGCTGCTTGGACTCCACGGCCAGTTTGAGGAGCGGCTCCAGTTCCGCGGCGTGCTCCGGATACTGCCGTAGGCAAAGCTCCAGGGAGCCGCCTTCCCGCAGGACCTGGTCCAGGCAGGCGTCCAAGACCTGTTCAAAGTTGCCCCGTTCTATGTTCATCTTATCCTTCCACCTCAATGCAGGAGGCGGGCTGGGCATTGAGAATCTTTCTCAATGTCTTCATAGCGCTGGATTGAAGCTCTCTAACCGCGCCGTGACTCCTCTTCACCACGTTTGCCACTTCTTTGGAAGTAAGCTCTCCAAAGAAGCGCAACGTCACTACTTCACGCTGAGCCGGGGTTAGAGACTCCATGGCTGCCACAATCTCTTCTCGCTGTATGTTGAGCAGGGTTTCGTTTTCCGGGCTGTCAGAAGAGGCGATATCCAGGGCTTCGTCCAGGGACGTGTACTTGCGCCGCGAGTTCTTTCGCAGGTAGTCGACGACCAAGTTGTGGGCAATACGAAACAACCAGGCCTGCATTGGCACATCACGCCATTGGAAGGTGTCTATCCTCTCCAATGCTCTCACGAACACGTCTCCGGCCAGTTCTTCCGCGTGTCCGGTGTTGCCGATACGTACTGCAATGTAACGGGCGATGCGCTCATAATCCGATTCGAAGAGGTCTGCCAGGGCGGCTGCGCCCTGCTTCACCTGGTCTGCCTCTGACATCAGCTCCTCTTCAGTCCTTGTTGCTGGGGAGGACGCGCAACTGATTCGCTCATGATAACGAAACATAGCAAGGAAGTGTCAGGTAGACAACTCCGGCGCATCCTCAGGATAACAACCCACTTACTCTGCTGGCCTAGGAGGCCTTTAGTTCCGCCAGCTTGACGTCTATGTTCTCCGCCTCCAACGACAACCTTTCCCACTCCTCCCAAAGGGCCCCCGCCTCCTCTTTGAGCACGCGGTATCGCTCTCCTGCCGACGTTAGCTGGGTAGGGCCTTGGAAGTGGCTGGGTCGCGAGAACATGGCCTCCAATTCCGCTATGCGAGTCTCGTAGCCGGAGAGCGAAGCGTTTATCTCCTCTATTCGCTTCTCCAGTTTGCGGGCTTCTCTGGCAAGCGACCGGCGTTGTTCCTCCTCTGCGCTTCGGGACCGCCCTGGCCGTCTCCTGGTAGTGGTGTTCCCTCCCGAAGCCACGGTCGCGCCGTTCGAGGCTGGGTCGGCTGTGCTGCCACGGGACTCGGTCTGCTTCCGATACAGGTACGCATCGTAGTCGCCGGGGAAGACGGTGGGCCGTCCCGCGTTAATCTCAATAATCGTGTTGGCAACCTGCCGTATGAGGGTGCGGTCGTGGGTTATCAGGCAAATCGTGCCGTGGTAGTCCTCAAGGGCGTCAGCGAGCACCTCCCTGGAAGCGATGTCCAGGTGGTTCGTCGGCTCGTCCAGAAGGAGGAGGTTGCTGGGCTGGAAGAGCAGCTTGGCCAGGGCCACCCGCGCCTTCTCTCCGCCGGATAGTACGGATATCGGCTTGCGGACGTCGTCTCCGCTGAACAAAAAGCCGCCCAGGGTGGTGCGAAGGTTCCGTTCCGGCTCACCCGGCGCCGTGTATTGCAGCTCCTCGATGATTGTATTGGCGGGATTGAGGAGTTCGATGACGTGCTGTGCGTAGTAGGCCGACACCACGTTGTGGCCGGTCTTTCGTTCCCCCTGGTCGGGTGAAAGTACGCCCGCCAGCAGCTTCAGCATCGTGGTCTTGCCGGCGCCGTTTGGTCCCACTAGGGCAACGCGGTCGCCGCGCGACAGCGCCAGGTTCATGCCGCGATAGACCGTGTTCTCCCCGTACGATTTGCTCACGTTGGCCAGGGAGATGACCTCGTAGCCACTCCTGGGAGGCTCCGGGAACGAATAGCGGATCTTCTTCGTCATCCTTGGCAGTTCGACAGTCTTCATCTTGCTGAGCTGCTTCAACCGGCTCTGCACCTGGCTGGCCTTCGTCGCCTTGGCTCTAAAGCGCTCCACGAATCGCATCTGCCTCTTCATCTCGCGCTGCTGCCTGGCCGCGGCCGCCTGCTTGATCTTCAGGGAACGCTCCCGTGCCAGGAGGTACTCGTCGTAGTTGCCCCTCATCAGGACCACCTCGTCCTGTTCGATGGCAAGCACCTTCGTTGCGACCTGGTTGAGAAAGGCGCGGTCGTGAGACGTGATGATCACCCCGCCCCGAAAGGAGGCCAGGTACTTTTCGAACCACAGGTTTGCATCAAGGTCAAGGTGGTTGGTCGGCTCGTCCAGAAGGAGGAGTTCTGGGTTCTTGAACAGCAGCCGTGCCAGCCCCGCCCGCATGACCCAGCCGCCGCTGAACTCGCCCATGGGCCGGAGGAAGTCGCCTTCCTTGAACCCAAGCCCGGAGAGGATGGCTTTGGCCTCGTGGTCCCTGTCGCCCCCGCCGGCGGCCTCGAGCTCCGTCTCAAGCCGCCCGAGGCGTTGCATCAACTCGGCCTGCTTCGCCGGGTCAGATTCCGCCGAAAGAGCCTCCTGCGTGGCGGCAACCCCGTCCATGAGATCGACAACGTCGGGGCTCGTGTCCAGCACCTCCTGGAGGAGAGGTTTGCCCGTAAACAACGCGGGCTCCTGCTTGAGATAGCCTAGAGAAACGTTGCGCCGCCTAGATGTGCTCCCTGAGTCCGGTGAGGTGTCGCCCGCCAGAATGTCCAGAAGCGTGGTCTTCCCGGAGCCGTTTGGGCCTATGAGCGCAATGCGGTCCCCGGCGGCCACAGCCAGGTTGAGGCTGCTGAACAGAGTCTTCTCTGAATAGATTTTGCTGATGTTAGATGCATATAGCATTTGCAACGCATTATATCTATTGGACGCAAGCAAGGAGGGCAAAGAAGTGGCGCCTTCTGAAATTGAGACTGGCATTCCATGTCCGCGCCGAGAGGTGTGGTAGGATAACCGCGGTTATATTCCAGGCTGCGGCAGGATTATCGGTCGGCGTAGCCGTCGCCTACACTTTTGACTTTAGGAGGATAGATTATGGCGATTGAAATCGGACAGGAAGCCCCTGGATTTAGCTTGTATGACCAGGACCGCAACGAGCGATGTCTGGAGGAATTCAGAGGGAAGAACGTGGTCTTGGCTTTCTTTCCGGGCGCGTTCACCGGGGTCTGCACCACCGAGATGTGTGCGTTTAGAGACCAAGCAGGCGAGTTCAATTCGTTGAACGCCCAAGTCCTGGGGATAAGCGTCGATCCTCCCTTTGCGCAAAAGGCCTGGGCCGACGCCAATAATCTGAACTTCCCTGTATTGAGCGACTTCAACCGCGAGGTAGTGAACCAATATGACGTAGCCTTGCCCAATCTGGCGGGATTGCAGGGTTACGTTGCGGCGAACCGGGCGGTGTTCATTGTGGACAAGGACGGGGTGGTGCGTTACAGATGGCTTGCGCCCTCTCCGGCCAACGAGCCCGATTATGAGGAAGTCCGGCGGGCCTTGGGCGAGTTGTCCGCTTAGCCGGGACCGCCGTACAAGCATGGGATCGGTCGCGCTGAAGCACGGCCAGACATGGACGTAGGCTCAAGGACGGTAGGCGCAGGGGAGAGCTACCCGGCGGAGGGATCGTGCTCCACGACGATTTCCACCGGCGCGTTGCGCGCCACAATCAGCTCCATCGGCTCAGTCAGGCTGTCGTTGACGGGCTGATGTACCGAATTCGGCGGCACATAGATGAAGTCGCCCGCTGATATCGGCAAGCTGTCCTCCAGCCGCTTTCCGGTGAGGAACCGCCCATTACCCTTCAGTACGTAGATGGCGGACTCGCAGTTTACGTGGTAGTGAGGCGATGAAGCGCAACCGGGCGGAATGGTGGCAATCGCAAGATGAATGCCCTCGGCGCCCACCAGCGCCTGCGACACGCCGGCTAGCCGCGTCATTGCACCCGACGCGACCTCCACCTCAAGCTCGCCCGGCCTTATGACCGTACACTTAGCGTCGAGATCAGCATCCATAGAGTAGGATTGTACCACTTCCTACGTGCGGCAAGATAACCACCGGCTGAGCCCAGTCAGGCAGACTCAACTTTCCTCCGCCATGAAGTCCGGCGTCTTCGGCCTGCTTGATACGAAACCCTAAGGCGTCCCTTAAACGTCAGGCTTGTCGTCGTAGTAGCGCGACGTGAAGAGCAGCCCGTCGTGGCGGATGGCCCACACGTGAGCATACAACGTCTCCGAAGACCTGGTATTGGGGAAGACGAAGCTGACCCAGAGGCCCTCCTCCGTGGCTGCCGCCATCTCTTCGCCAACCTTCCGGACACGGCCGAGGTCTTTCAAGTCGGTGCCTATTAGATGTGAAGCGAGGACAGCGACGCGCACAACGTCGTTCTCATCGGCCATAGTCAGGTTCCACTGGCCGTCAACGCTCTCCTGGCTGTTGTAATGGGCGATGGTGGCGTCCAATCCGTTGGCCTGGTAGTACTCGATGGCCTCCTGCACATACGCCTTGGTATACCCCGCCGGGTCTTCAATCCGGGTGTAGTAGCCGGAGGCGAAGAGCATTCCGTCATGGCGGACGGCGTAGCCCACCTTGGGAACTTCCTTCAGTGTCACCGGATGAGGCCACAGGTACTCAACCCAGACTCCTTCGCCGCCATCGGTGGCCTTGGCCAGCTCCTCGCCCAGTTGGTAGCCGTCGGAACCGACCACGTCCTTGATGTCAGTCCCTATCAAGCGGGAGATCAGTGGATGGACGTGGTAGATGTCGTTTTCGTCAGTGGCGAAGAGATACCACTCGCCCTCGAAGCTGGCGACGCTGTTGTAGTAGTTGAGCATGGACTCCAAGCCTTCGCTCTCATAACGTTCTATGGCCTGGGTCACGTACTGGACCGTGTATTCCCTTGGGTCGGCGTCACGCCAGGCCGGAGGGCCGGTCTCGGGCTCACCGGCGTAGTAGCCGGAGGCGAATATCAGCCCGTCGTGGCGGATGGCCCAAGTGACCTTTTGCTGTTCCTTCCGGGAAACCGGATGGGGCCAGAGGTACTCTACCCAGATGCCGTCCTCGGTGGCTTGAGCTATCTCCTCACCCAGTTCCTGCCCGTCCGAGCCGACTACGTCCTTGATGTCGGTGGCAATGAGGTGCGGGAAGATGGGATGGGCCAGGTAGATGTCGTCCTCGCCGATGAGGAATAGATAAAACTGTCCGTCCAGGCTGTCCTGGCTGTTGTAGTGAGTGATGACGGCGTCGAGACCGTCGTTGTCGTATTTGGCTATGGCCTTGTCCACGTATTCCTTGACGGAATTCGCGACGTCTTCCACCAAGGCCGAATGGCTGGAAGAGAACACCAGGCCCTCGTGAAGGATGATGAACACTCGCCGCGGCTCTTCTTGCTTGGTGACCGGGTTGACGCCCTGAGTCGTAATCCAGAAACCTTCCTCGGTGGCAGCTTCTACTAGCTGCGTGAGGCCGGCAAATGCCGAGCCCGGACCAACGTACTGGCCTTCCAGAGCGGGAATGTTCCGGTATACCAGCAACGTACTTTCGGCTTCGTCTAGTAGGATCAGCGTCCGCCCGCTTTCGGTGCTTGCATCGGTCTTGTAGTGGGCGACTGTGGCGTCCCGGCCATTCTCTCCGTAGTATTCTATGGCCGTTGTGACGAAGGCCAGTGTTAGTGCGTCGTCGTCCATCGGAGCGGGTTCCGGCATCGGCTCGGGAGTTGCGGTGGCCGTGGGTGTTGGTGTTGGAGAAGGGTCGTCTCCACAGGCAGTTGCAAAGACTGCAATGGAAGCCGTAATCAGAATCAATAACAAAGCACTCACGCCGATTGGTACTCGTCGGCGTTGCAGTCCTGTCCTATTCACCCGCGGTTTGCTCGCACGTTCGGTTCGCAAGATTAACTCTCTCCTAGAAATGTATTATTGATATATCGTATCATGGCTGTCGACTGTTGGGTTGGCAATGTCGCAGTGTCTCAAAGAGCGTTGCGATTCCATAGGTACTAGCTTAATGTTCCGAAAATCCCAGGGGCGACCTGAACTCCTTTACGAACCGGATGAGAAGTGTCCGCCGCTACTGGCGATAACCTCGGCTTTACAGATATTCATACCCAACACCATTGGTCTTGTCATGCTGGCGGCACTGGTGGTGCGGGCATCCGGTGAGTCGGAAACCTATCTATCGTGGGTGACATTTACCGTGCTGGCAGTTACCGGAGCCAGTATGATCCTGCAATCCCTCAGGCTGCGGTATTTGGGTTCAGGCCGCCTCATTGTTGCAAACTTCAATGTTCCTTTTTTAGCGGTTTGCGCTTTGGCGCTTCATGTCGGCGGACCCGGTTTGCTGGCCAGCTTGGTGTTGGTTTCCACCCTGGTCCAGTCCGTTTTGACCCTGCGCCTTGCCTCGCTTCGCCGTATATTTACACAGACGGTGGGCGGAGTAGTGATTATGCTGGTGGCGATCTCTGCCATGCCTTTCATCATCAGCAGAGCGGTTATTCCGCCGGAAGGACAATCTGCGGTAGTTTTCTTGGCGCCGGGAATGGCAGCTCTGGCGGCTGGGATCCTTATATCCCTACAGGACACGCCGGTCTGGCGTATGTGGATTTTGCCAATCACCGTAGCCGTAGGTCTGATTGTGGCCGTGCCACTGGGCTTTTACAACACTGATATCATAATTGACACTCCATGGCTGCGTCTGCCCCATCTCAGCTGGCCAGGGCTGAACCTGAACTTTAGCGCGGATTTTTGGGCACTGCTTCCGGTTTTCGTGTTTGTGAATCTCACCGCTTTTATGAAAGCGGTGGGAGACCTTTCGGTAATTTACCGTGCTTCATACCGGAATCAATCGGCCATTGACTTCCGCACGGTGCAGGGTGGCTTGAACGTGTATGGGGTGGGCACTTTTCTTTCCGGCCTCTTGGGGACCTTACCCGTCGCTGCGCCGTGGGCAACCACCGTTGTTTACATTGGCTTTACCGGGGTCGCCGCCAAGAGCGTCGGGATATACCTGGGACTGTTGACCATAGCAATCGCCTCCTTTTCCAAGTTGCTTGCCATATTGGTCGCCATTCCCACCCCGGTGGTTAGCGCGGTGTACGTCATCATTTTCGGTATGCTTTTTGTAGAAGGTGCGAAAACGGTATTTGCGGGCCAGGTTGACCATAAGAAGGCTGCCATTGCCGGCGTTTCCATGGTATTGGGCATGTCTGCGGGGGCTATCAGCGGACTATTTGAAGGGATAACTATTCACCTGGTGAGCAATCCTATTGTCGTCGGCGGTATGGCGGCCATAGGCATGACCATATTCACTGAACTATCAGGTTTTCGCGCTAAGAAGCTAAGGGTTGATTTATCCGAATCCTCACTACACGCCTTTGACGATTTTCTCCGCCAGTTCGCCGACAGACATTCTTGGACGGAAGAAGGGAAAAACCGGCTGTGCCTGGTAGGAGAAGAGGTTATCTTGAGCCTGCTTAGTGAAGAAAACGACGGCCCTGCCGAGCAGAAGCGCAGGTTGGTTGCCACAATCCGTCCTGACAGCAGCTCGGCTGAGGTTGAAATCGTGGTTGCTTCGGACGACGCCATCCAGGGGAATATCGAGAATCGCATAGCATATCTGGGGGATGGCCATGCGCTGGAAGACGAACAGCAACTGTCCGTTCGCATCCTGCGCCACTATGCCTCATCGGTACACCACCGCAAATATTACGGCATAGACATCATCAGTTGCCGCGTGGATAAGTAGTGCTGCAATAGCTGGCCGCTCCGCTGCGGCATGGAGCAGACAGCATAGTGAGGCATAGCGTATGGCCAACATTTGGGTGATATTCGGCTTTGCCGCGTACTTTGGCATGCTGATTGCCATTGCGGTGGTGGGCGCTCGCCGGATGCGGAACATGGCGGACTACGCGCTTGGCGGGCGGCGGCTTAGCAGTTTCACGGCGGCGCTGAGCACCGGGTCGTCAACTACCAGCGCGTGGACAATGCTGGCGCTGCCGGCGCTGGCCTTCACCGGAGGACTCGTCGAGTTGTGGGTGCCGGTCTGCGCAGCCATCGGTGTCTGGCTGAGCTGGACGCTGCTGGCCAAGCGGCTGCGGCGATTTACCATAGCGGCGGACAACGCAGTGACCATTCCGGAGTTCATGGAGCGCCGCTTTGGCGATGCTACGGGAACGCTGCGGTCGGTATCCGGGCTGATCACCATTCTGTTTGTTATTTTCTACGTGAGCTCCGGGCTTGTCGGCGGCTCAAAGCTGCTGGAGGAGATATTCGGACTCAACCTCACGGCAGGCGTCATCTTGACCCTAGTTACGGTTGCGACATACACGTTGATAGGTGGATTCATGGCGGTCTCCAGGACGGATGTATCGCAGGCGCTGTTAATGCTGGTGAGCCTGGCGGTGCTGGTTATCACTATGCTCATTGTGACGACTGATCCGCTGTCGTACGCGGGCCCTGAAGCCATAGGGTTCTTCAACCCCTTCACTCTGACAGACGGATCACCCATAACGCTGAGCTTAGTGCTATCGGCATCAGGATGGGCTATCGGTGGGCTGGGGGCGCACAGGATATTGCAGCGGTTCATGGCGATTGAACGCGAGGATAAGATCCCTCAGGGGCGCAACATTGCCATAGTGTGGCTGGTGACCGTGTACCTGTTGGCCTTTGTTGTTGGCGTCATTGCACGTCCCGCCCTGTTTGAAGCTGGCATGCTGGGAGCGGTTGCAGATTCGGAGCGGGTTTACTTTGTGGTCTCTGAGGTATTCTTCCACCCCGTGGTGTTAGGGGTGCTGCTCACCGCGGTCATCGCGGCGGTAATGAGCACGGCGGACTCACAGCTTCTCCTGGCATCGGCGATCGCGACGGAGGACGTGCCCGTGCTCAAGCGAGTGGCTATGGGGTTAGCGGCGAACGCGCGTGTGTGGATGGGGCGAGGGATGTTGCTGGTAATAGGCGTTGTCTCGGCGATACTCTCGATCTGGTTCCCGGACTCCATATTCGACCTGGTGAGCTTTGCCTGGGGCGGGATGGGAGCCGCGTTCGGGCCTGTGATGCTGCTTGGCTTGTACTGGCGCAGATTCAACGCTTGGGGTGCGGGAACTGCGGTTGTGATAGGGACTTTGGCGGCGACGCTTTGGCAGTTCCTCAGCGGCGGACCGGGCGGCATGTGGGATATCCAGCCGGCAACGCCCGCCTTCGTCATCTCTATGGCGTCGTCCATAGGGGCCACGTTGCTGACGCGGCCTCCGGCGCAGCCGGTGGTGGAGTTGTTCGACAGGGTGAATGCGACGTAGCGTATCGGGGCGGTTCGCTAAGCGCTTATACGGTCGGAACCTGTACAGCAGACCTCGCGACCGGCGCTGCTGAGGAAACATCAAGCAATTGACACCCAGTGAGCAAGGCGTATAGATTGCGGAAAAGGGGCGGCCTACCGGCAAAAAGCGGCCGTATCCGTTTCAGTTGAATGGAGGCAGTCCGATGGCAAACGGATTGAGCGAGTTCGTAAACGATTCCCAGGCAATGATTGGTCAAAGCGCGCCGGACGTGCCCCAAGGGGTGAAGTCCGCAGTCTGGTCATCCATCCAGAACCTGTGCAGCGCTTTGGGCGATACTAACCCGCTCTATAACGACGCGGCAAAGGGCGTGGGTACCGTATACAACACCCTGATAGCGCCCCCCAGCTTCATCTTCTCCATACGCACTCCCGACTCAGGGGCTGCCTACGAGCAAAAAGCGTATGGACTGCGCAGGTTCAGTACCAAGGCATCGGCGCAATGGAACGATGTGATCCGCTTGGGGCAGCCGCTGGTTAGCGATCTGAAGGTGACCGCGGTGCGGGACGGCGGTAAGCTGAGCGGCAGAGACGCCGCCGAGGTGGACTCAACCGCAACCTACAGTTCCGTCTATGGAGGCGCCCTTGCCACCGCCAGCGGTACGGTGTCCCTGGTGCCCTACGAGCCTGGCGAAGCGCTCATAGAAGACAGAGACATCCACGTCTACTCCGACGAAGAGATCAAGAAGCTGGAAGATGATCTTGACGCCATGCAGCCCCATCGAGGCCAAGTACCCCTCTACTGGAGCGAAGTAAATGAAGGAGACGCGCTCCCTTCCCTGGTCAAGGGACCCGTCTCCTATAACGAGATCTCATCATGGCGTCTCGCCGAAGCCAAGCCCAGCACCGCTCTCATCGGCGTCACAGCCCACGACTATGTGGTAGCCAGACCGGGCCGGATTACCACCAATCCCAGCACTCTGTGGCCTTACTTCGACGTGGAGCAGGCCTACGGAGACATCCTTGCCGTTAAAAGCCTGGGGTTCAAGCTGCCGGTGACCAGGGGGCTGATGCGCTTTGCTCTGGCAAGTCAGGTGCTGACCAACTGGATGGGCGACCTGGGATTTCTAAGGAGCATGTCACTTGACCTGCCCAACCATTTCTTCTACGAGGATACTATGTGGCTTGATGGCCAGGTAACTAAGAAGTTCAAGGAAAGCGTCGGCACGGAAGAGTACAACGCCGTCGAGGTCAAGATATCGGGCCGCAATCAATTGGGAGATACGCTGGTAGATGGCAACGCAGTGGTCTATCTTCCGGAACGTGGCTTTCTTGTGGGGCTGCCCATTGGCAACCCTTGGTCATAAGCATGGCAATCGTGAAGCGGAAAGGGGAGAGAAACAATGACTACAACAGGTGAAACCTTTGAGGGCTTGGTAGATCAGTTCAGGCAGCTTTCAAGAGCCCAGATAGACGAAGAGGTGATGGGTGAGGGCTATCCTCTGGACATGCTGCTGTACCCCGGCACGACCCAGCCTTACGACACGTCGGGGCCTCCGTACACCAGTCCGTTTTTCTTGACCGAAGAGGTAGTCAAGGCCTACGCCGCCAGCATCGGGGACAACAATCCCCTCTACACCGATCCGGAGTACGCCAAGCAGGGTCCCTATGGATGCCTCATCGCGCCGGGAACGTCGATGCTGCTCGCCAGAAACGCCATGTGGCACGGCGCTCGAAGGGTAGGGGGATGGCCCATCGCCAACTTCCACTCAGGAACTGCCTGGGAGTTCTTCGACGTGGTGCGCGTGGGGACAGGGTTCAAGGCCTCGTCCACAGGCAAGGAGATAATCGAAAAACCTGGAGCTCACGGCAATCTCTTCTTCTTCATCACGGACCTCTTTTACTGGGACATGCGCGGCGACCTCCTTGGGAAATGCTACGGCACCCTGATCATGGTGCCCCGTGAAGAGATGGGCACCGGCAGGGCAATGTCCGTGGAACGCCTGGGTGAGCGCATGTTGTACGAGCGACAACCCGGCCAGTACAACGAAGAGAAGGTTGAAGAGATCATGGACATGGTGAAGGAGGGACGGCCCAGGGGCAAAGAGATCCGGTACTGGGAGGACGTCAACGTGGGCGATAAGTTGACGCCATTTGTACTCCCTCCCTGGACCGACCAGGACTACGGCGGTCCCGGCTTGATTCGCAACGGGACACAGAGGGCCTACGGCTTTGATGCAGGATATAGGATGCGGAAGTACATCAGGCAAGAGGGTGGGGGAGGCGTCACTTACACGCATCCGGTATCCCGCTGGCCCTGGAGCCCGGGGGCTGAACACGGCGATGCCCTCATGGCGGCGTACCGCGGCCAGTCGCTCCCCTTTGACTGGGGCGGCCAGAGGTCCCAGATACCTCAAGCCTTGATGAGTAACTGGATGGGTGACCATGGCTTCATTCGCCGACTCCAGATGGCCCTACGCCGGCCCATGTACTACGGAGACCTTGGCGTTTACAGCGGTGAAGTGACAACCAAGTTCAAGGAAGTGCAGAAGGGAGAACCCGGCGAGGGCGCAGTGGACGGCGAGCGCACTTACTACGCGGTGGGCATCAAATACGAGGGACGCAACCACGAAGACCAGGTCTTTGTCCAGGGCACGTCCACGGTTTACCTGCCCTCACGGGAAGGCGGCATGGTGGAACTGCCCATTCCGCACGTGGCCAGACCGCCGGCGGTCCCCTACGAGACCTTCTACCGCGACTGGTACTAGAACCGGCCTCGGTTGCTTCTCCAACGCTAGGACTGGAAAGCGGACGGCGAATCGTCCATCCATGCTGTGCGTCACACGGCTTTAGCTCAGTTGGAGGATAGCGTACGCTCGGAGAAAAGGGGGAGGAACGAATGTTGACCCAGACTTTCGAAGAGGCGATTGCCGAGTATATCGAACGGTGCAAGGAGGCGCTTGGAAAAGAGCGGGACGAATATAGGCCTCCCGGCCCGGGGACGCCGTTCCCCTGGTCATCGCCGTATGAAGCGGCAATAAGATTCGATTCACGGACAATCCGCAACTACACGCTGGCTCACGGTGACGACAACCCCCTGTTCATCGACCCGGAGTATGGCAAGAGGACGCGCTACGGCTCGCAGATAGTCCCCAACCCGGCCCTCATTCTGGTAAGAGGCGCAGGCGGCCAGGGACCAAATAGGCCCCAGGGTTATCCGGTAGGCGATTTCTTTTCCGGAGTCGCCTGGGACTACTACGATGTCGTCAGGCTGGGCACCGCTCGCGTCAAGAACACCAAGACCACCACGGAGTTCTTTGAAAAGCAGGGCTCAAGAGGACGCTTGCTCTTCCTCATCGCGGAGAACCGCTATTGGGATGCCCACGCCGATTTGATAGCCATGTGCTACGGGACGCTTATCCTGGTACCAATCGAATCTATGGGCGGCGGTCGCGCCATGCCAGTGGAGCGCTTGGGCGAGCAGCTGATGTACGAACGCAGGGCGTCCCAGTACAACCGTGAGCAGGTAGACGAATGGCTCGCGGCGATGAACCGGCCTCAGCGGCGCGGCGCGGATACACTCTATTGGGAAGACGTTCAGGTGGGAGACAAACTGGGGCCTCTGGTCCATCCGCCGTTCACTCTCCTCGACCAGATCTCAGGCGGCGTGGCCTCCTCCGCCACGCAAGGCCCCAGGCAGTACGAGGAGGGTGAGGACCTGACCTATGAGGGCCTCCAATTTGAGGGCGTGTACCATCAGAATCGGAAGAGACCCGGAGGCGCGGGCACGCACCCCATTACCCGCTGGCCGTGGGGGCCCCGTGATGAGCACCCCGATGCCGTAACCGCCCCGTTCCGCGGTCAGCCGTTGCCCTTTGACGCGGGGGTCAGGCGCACGCAAGCGGCCAGCCGAATGCTTTCGGACTGGATGGGCGACGATGGGTTCATTAGGCGCTATCAGACCGCCCTACGCAAGCCACTGTATTACGGAGACACCACCGTATATACGGGGGAAGTGATGAGAAAGTCCAAAGAGGTGCAGGAGGGCGACGCCGAGTCTGGGGGCCAGCCCGGCAAGGTTGAGTACAACGTTGTGGGGATCAAGCTGCAAGGCTCCAATCAACTGGGAGAGATTCAGATGCAGGGCACCGCAGCCATATATCTGCCCTCGCGAGAAACCGGGCCGGTTGAGTTGCCCGTGCCCCATCCTGGCAATCCCCCGTACGTGCCTTATGAGACCTTCTATCGCGACTGGTACTAAACGGCGGCTGGTTAGACCCAGGGAAGTGTAACCGGAGGCAGCCGGCTTGGCAGTCCCCGCGAGAACTCCATACCGATACGGTATGCTTCGGCCCACCATGACTGGGCAAAATCAAGAACCTTCACGTTGGGGTTTGGGTTGGCCGTGAAACGGTAGCTTACCTAGGTCTGTTGAAATGCAAGTCGGAGTTGTGGCGACGGAGTGAGGGAGCATGGTTCAAGGAAGTGACTCATCTGTGACGATCCGTGAGAGCGGTACGTCGCTCTTCTCAGAGGCATAAACGTCGGCGGCAAGAACAGGCTACCGATGGCAGATCTGAGGGATATATTCACTGAGGCCGGCTGCGCGGCAGTGAAGACCTAAATTCAGAGCGGGAACGTTGTGTTTGAGGCAGCACGGAACTTGACTGAAAGGGTGCCCGAGATCGTGACGCTGGCCATTCGGAGGCGGTTTGGCTTCGAGAATGCAGTAGTCATTCGTTCGAGCGAGGAGCTTCGGCATGTCGTGGACTCAAACCCATTTGACACTTCCGGGGATCCTCGATTTCTCCATGTGGCGTTTCTCGGGGAAACGCCCAGCGCCGAAGCGGTATCCCGTCTCGACCCGCAGCGCTCCCCGCCGGACGCGTTTGCGGTGCAAGGACGCAACGTCCATCTGCACTACCCCAACGGCGTTGCCCGCAGCAAACTGACGAACGAATACCTTGCGGCGCAATTGAGAACCGCGAGCACCATGAGGAACTGGCGGACCGTCCTCACACTGCTTGAGATGGTTGATTCCCCATAGAATCAGGGGCCACTCTCTACCTGAACCGTGACGATATCTACGCCATGGAACTTCTGGTGGCGCACGGCAGAGGCGTGGTGTCGCAACAGCCGGAGAGAAAGATCATCGAATGTTGGTATGGGGGCTTCGTCGGTCAGATAAGCCAGCTGGTCCTCGACGTTCTCCTGTCGTGTCGTGGCGAAGAACTCCAGCTCAACCATCGTCCCTTGGGGCCGTGCGTTGACAATCAGGCGCGGAGGCTCTGAGCCATCAGCACGTTCCTCCTGCGTTTGCAGGCTGGCTAGCGTTTCTTCACCGGCGGCGCGCAGCCGCAAAGTGGAGTTATCGTTCCATGCCAGTCTGTTTGCCAGCCGGGCAAGAAACTCATCTATCGCGGGCAGCGAGGCCATTTCCAGAGTGACCTCAAGGCGGGAGCGGCGCGTGTTGAACGCTTCGAGCAGAAGCGTCATGCCGATGGCAATCACAGCGCCTATGGTGACTCCATTACCGAGCAGTCCGCCCAGTTCATCACCAAGGAGATCGCTCATGATGGGATGATTGTGGAGGCCCAAGCCCAACGCGCTGGCAAGCGCGACCACTAGCACACGTCTGGAATCGAGGCCATCCCGCAGGATAGTCTGCCACCCGCTGACGAAGAGCATTCCCATGGCCAGCATCAGGTAAGCGCCTAGCACTGGTCCTGGAATCGTCAGCAGCAGGGCGGCAAGTTTCGAGAAGAAGGCCAGCAATACCGTGACTATGGCCACGCCGATGCCTACTCGGCGGGCGGCGACACCGGTGAGGTTGATCAGCGAGAGGCTGAATGATGAATAGGACATTGGTGGCAGCGTGCTCGTGATGCCGGCGAGCAGCATGCCAATGCCGTTGACGCTCACCATGCCCTGGATCTGGCGGAAATCGATCGCCCGCGGCCTTCGCCAGGACCCCTGCTGGATCGCAATGCCGTCGCTGATCGTCTTGATGCCGAGCACCAGGGTGAGAATCGCGAACGACGGCAGAAGCGCCCAGAACTCCTTGCCGAACGTGAGATCGAAGCTCAACGCGGGCAGTTCGGGGATGCCGAACCATGCGGCGCTAACGATTAGGTCAGCGTCGATTACACCGAATGCAACTGCGACTACGCTTCCGGCCAGGATACTGATGAACGGCCCAGCCAGACGCCAGCGTCCGCTGGCGCGCAGCGCCATGATCACCGAGACCAGCAGCGTAGTTCCGGCGATCAACGGGCCGGAGACCGGTGGCGCCCCGCTGGGCAGGTCCTGAACGCTGTCGAACGCGATGGGCAGCACGCTGACAGCGATCAGCATGGTCACCGTCCCCGTAACGACCGGCGTGAAGATTCGACGCAGAGTTGGCAGCCACCATGCGAGCGCGACTTGGACTACACAGCAGACGACCAGCAGGCTCATGAACGTCGATGGCCCGGCCGCGGAGACCGTTGCCACCATGATCCCGATAAACAGCGCCGCAGGTGAGGTTAGTACAACGTGGCCTGCGCCGAACCGCCAGGTCTGGAACGCTTGTAACGCAGTGACCGCCGCGCTGATCAGCAGTGCGGCGAAGACGCTCCAGGCCAAATAGGTATCATCGAGCCCGGAAGAGCGAACCGCGACCGCTACGTTCAGCGCCGTCGGCGCGAGCACGAGCGCGGCGCCCTGAAATCCGACCACCAACGCGATCGACGGGGGACATGCCTCGTTGGGCTCAAATCGGATGGACTGGTCACCGCTGCCGGAAGTCAAGTTGTTAGTCTACCTCCCCCAATTGGGCAACACTGCCGTGGATTATGCCACCCGAGTGTATCCTTATTCACTGATTCTGGGAAACACCTTTGATCTGTTCTAACTTCACGTTTAGATTGGCGTAGGGCACCATAGGGATTGGTGTAGTCGAATCCAATGCAGAGGGAGAATTGACAAGCAGACAATCGGGAAGCGCCGATCTGGGCGAGAGAGATGTCGGCTGCTGTTGAATCGCGTTAGATTAACGGGAGACGGCGGCTGGACTACCAGCCAAAGGCGTAAGCAGTGTTCCCTTTAGGCGACGCGGCTCCTGAGATTGTGCCCCGTTCTTTGTCAAACCGGATCGCCATCACCCTTCCGTTGGTCCAGTCCCCCGCGACCTCTATCTGGTGGCCCCGACTTTCCAGCTCTGCGATAACCTCCGGAGGGATGCGGCCTTCGGCGATGACCTTTGCCGGGTACGCCGCCCTGGGATAGAAAGAAGACGGGAAGTGGTTGGAGTGCACGGTGGGTGCATCCAACGCCTCTTGTAGATTCATTCCAAACTCCACGTAGTTCATGAAGAACTGCAGCGTCCACTGGTCTTGGGCATCTCCGCCCGGCGTGCCGAACACCATGAACGGTTCTCCTCCCTTGGTTACCAGGGACGGGGTCAGCGTTGCCCTGGGCCGCTTGCGTGGAGCCAGTGCGTTGGGCCGCTCCGGATTCAGATAGAACATCTGCCCCCTGGTGCCCAGAGGGAACCCCAACCCCTTGATCACTGGTGACGAGCGCAGCCACCCGCCGCTTGGCGTGGCGCTCACCATATTCCCTTCGTGGTCAACCGCATCCAGGTGCGTTGTGTCGTTTATGTGTCCATCGGTCGGTGCGGACTGAGATGCTTCAACCGCAGGCAGGCCAAGCGCTCTTCTGTTGTCAAGCGCTACGTCCAGCAGATCGTAGGGGAGAGTTCCCCGGCCAACGTCTCCGGCAATAAGTTCCGTGGAGGCCTGAGCGCCGACAAGCTCTTGTCTTGCCGCGGCGTATCTCTCCGAAAGAAGCTTGTCCATCGGCACTTCGTCAAACAGCGGGTCGCCGTAGTAGGCTTCCCGGTCGGCGAATGCCAGCTTTGCCGACTCTATCCAGGTATGCAGATAGTCAGCGGAGTTGTGGCCCATGCCCTTGAGATCGAACCCGTTCAATATAGCCAGCGTCTGAAGGAAGACCGGCCCCTGCGTCCAGGGAGGGCATTTGTGTACGTCAAGCCCTCGGAAGCTGTAGGTTACCGGCTCCTCTACTTGCGCCTGCCACTCAGCCATATCCTCGTAGGACAGCAGTCCCCTATGAGACTTGCCGCTGTCGTCTTCCACCGGGTTCTCACTGATGAACTTGGCGATGCGTTCCGCAATCTCTCCCTTGTAGAAGGCGTCACGCGCTGCCTCTAGGCCACTCGTCCGGCCCTTGTGCTGGGCCTCCTTTTCGGCACGAACCATTGTCTTCAGCACGTTGGCCCAGTCCTGGTTGCGGATTACATTCCCCAGCTCAGGGGCACTGCCAAAGGGCCAGTAAATCTCACCGGTTGTCGGGTAAAGCTCACCTAATCTATTGGCGTACTCGGCAAGCCTGGCCTGCAGGTTGGGGTAGAGGACAAATCCATCCTCGGCCAGCTCAATCGCGGGTTGGAGCACCTGGGCAAACGACATGGTGCCCCATCTAGCTAGAGCGACAGCCCACGTGTCTACCACAGCGGGCACGCAAGCGGGCAGATAACCGTCTCCGGGGATTAGGTCGATGCCGTTGTCACGGCACCAGTCGATGGTAAACGCTTTTGGCGACCATCCCATGCCGCTGAGGGCATACGTCTTGCCCTCACGGGCCGAGTAGATCAGCGTGGGCACTTCGCCGCCGATACCGCAGCTGGCCGGCTCCACTATGTTCAGGCAGAAGCACATGGCCGCCGCCGCGTCGATGGCGTTGCCGCCCTGGTCCATGATACGGAAGCCTGCAGCCGTGGCGAGGTAGTGTCCTGAGGTTACCACTCCTCGCGTACCCATAATCACCGGTCGAGTCGTGAAAGTCCTCATAGCTCCCTCCCTGGCCTAAGCTCCATGCTATGTACATAGCCACCGTCTCATGGAACCTTACCAGAGGTGGGCAGGGCGGCCAATACCTACTCACTCGTAGCGGTAGTTCAGCCGTTTATAAGGTCGTAGCGGTACTGCCTTCTTCCGTCCTGAAAGTGCACGACAATCAGATAGAGGTGCATCTCAACCTCGCTGGCAAGCAGATTATCGGTGCCGTCGTTGACCTGCTGTTGGGTCAGCCGGTCCGTCGCGTTCTGTGGGTTGTCCGCGTGTGCTTCGGTCTTGCTTCCGGGGATTCTAAACGCCTGCACAGGGACGTCATGCTTGCGTCCCGGCGCCAGCAGGGAGCCACTCCAAGAGGTGCCTGTCCAGTTGCTTTCCAACAGTTCTATAGACGTCGGCGCCCCTGAAGGGTCTTCTCGGACATTGGAGATGCCTGTGCACGCCCAAGCCCACCTGGTTGCTTCTCCCATGTCGTTTCTCTCCGCCGCCCAGGGCCAGCAGCTGTTGACGTCGGGGATGGTGTAGTCGCTTGTGTTAACGGCGCTGCCGTCGTCCTCACGTTCGAAGTTATAGCGGTACAGGAATCGGAGCCGTTGGATGGTGTATCGGTCGACATTGCTGTACCGGTCGGCCCATTCACTCCAGTTGATGTGGTATCCGCCGTCGGCAAGGGTGGTCTTGACCGAGAAAGAGTTACTTGTGCAACTCACGGCACGTCCGGCGGCCAGCTCCTCATTGCACTCAGCCATAGTTGCCGGACTATCGATGTTAGCCTGGCCCTGCGCCGGCGACGGAGACTGCGCAAACAGCACAAACATGATTGAGATTGCGAGAATCAGGAGTATCGTGCCTATGCGGTATTTCAAAGTGAGCAGTTTCATACAAGACATCTGTCATTCCTCCTATGTGTGTTCTTCCAAGCTTCCGGATGAGTCCTTCAAAATGCTGATGATTCCGACGAGTCCACTCCGTTCGGGCTCTTTGCCAATCACTCTCCTTCCCGCTGTGACGGCCAACAACTACTATCTATCGCGTTCCGCACCCAAGTCTGTACACGGGCATGTTTTTGACACTGCAAACATGACTTGTACATAATTAATTGATGACTGGACGTGATGTGCAGAATTCTAGAGCGGTCCAGGTGGGTTTCGTGATGCGGTCATACCGCGAATCCTTTCCTGCGGGTGACGGACGAAGAGGGCTGACGCAGGAAGCCCTGTTGGAACGCATGGGGTCGGTGGATAGTGACTACGCGGAGCGCTACAGCCACGCGACGGTCTCACGATGGGAATCGGGAGCCACCCGCCCCACTCTGCAGCGGCTGAGGGTATTCGGCAAAGCCCTCAATTTGTCACGGGTAGAGTTAGCCGGTCTTATATTGCTGGCCGGACTTGCAGTCGACTTCCAAACGGCGATGCGCTATGTCACCGATAGCGGCGACGGCGAGGCCGCTGACCACCAAGTAGTTCCAGACCGGAAATCTGCCTTCGGTATTTCAGAGCGGTTGAGAGATTCGTCATTCCTCGCGATAGCAATCCGCTTCTGGTTTCTCAGGGTCCTGCCGCTTGGGATATGCATAGTTGGTGGGTATGTGTTGTCGTTGTACGGCTGGAACAACGATTGGATGCCTACGGCGTACGTCGCATTCGCAACGGGTCTCGTGCTGGCGCAAGGATTCTTGTTGCCGGACCGTGCCTCCGGCATCAGGGAGTTCTTTTGGGTCTCACTTTTCTTTCTCTTGACCACGCCCTTGCTGCAGTTCGCCCCCATACGCATGGACCACTACAACTTCTATAGGATCGGAGACTTTGCCGGCACCCAAATGCCCTACATGCTGGCCCTCCTCGTCAACCTGGTGGTCGCATCTACGGCAGGACTAATGTTTCAGTTGCTATGGAAACGGCAACACGCAGGCGATGCCTGGAGGAATTCCCCGCTCCGGCGGGCTGCCTGGGCTATACTCCCACCGGTGTTCTTTGTACACACTGTTATAGTTGTCATTACTAACATTTCGGTATCCATCCAACTGGCGGTTCTATTGCCGGTGACGGGTGCTGTCTTCACCGCATTGTTGGTCTTGCGCGACCCTGCATTCAATCCCAGCGAACGCGATCGACTGTACTTGCTCTCGACAGTGTCGGTAGCGGCGATGCTCGCGACAACCGTGGGACTGGCTGCAATCCTGTTGATTTACTCATTGCCGGACTTGCCGAGTGTACTACCCGATCACAACCTGTTGCGTTCCTGGGAGATTGATTTCTCACAGTTGGCCTTTACTCGAGAAGAGGCGTTGGACAGGCTAAACGTGGGGTACTTGTGGCACGCAATATGGGTCTTTGTTTACATGTTCTTTGTTATGGGCGGCAGACTGATTGTAACCATCTATCGAATCAACAGCGGTAGAGAGCAATGACGAGCACGGAGGCGGATGTCTCCCGCTCTACCTATCCGCCTGCATCCAAACCAACAGCCCGCCGGTACCGCACTTTTCGGTGCTGTTGCATCCCTGCCATGAAGGTCTGTGAGATTGTCCGGGGTCGGTCAACCTGCTACCATGCAAACCCACCGGCGAGTGGCTGCAAGGAGTTCAAAAAGCCTCTCAACGGTTGAAGATTGAGGCTGCCGTATTGTAGGTCTGCCACAATCCTAGTAAAGCTGCACCATAGACAACACATTGGCGAAAGGAGAGGTGAAATGACTACCAACCAGCACTGGTGGCCAGGTCAGCTGAGCCTTAAGGCTCTCCGACAGAATTCCCCCTTGTCTGATCCCATGGACAAGGATTTCGACTATGCGGAGGCGGTTAAGACTATTGATGTCGATGCCCTGAAGAAGGACATCGAAGAGGTGATGACGACCTCGCAGGACTGGTGGCCGGCGGACTACGGCCACTACGGGCCTCTCTTCATCCGTATGACATGGCATGCCGCGGGCACATACCGCATCAGCGACGGTCGCGGCGGCGGAGGCTCAGGCCACCAGCGCTTTGCGCCTCTCAACAGCTGGCCCGACAACGGGAACCTGGATAAGGCGCGGCGTCTGCTCTGGCCGGTCAAGCAAAAGTACGGCCGGAATCTCTCCTGGGCCGACCTCATCATCTTCGCGGGCAACTGCGCTCTTGAGTCGATGGGCTTCAAGACATTCGGTTTCGCCTTCGGACGTCGGGACGTCTGGGAGGCTGACGAGACGGACTGGGGCTCCGAGGAAACGTGGCTCGGCGACGAGCGCCACAACGACAATGGGGATCTCCAGGGACACCTTGGGGCCGACCACATGGGCCTTATCTACGTCAACCCGGAGGGCCCCGGCGGCAACCCTGACCCCGTCGCTGCGTCTAGTTACATCCGCCAGACCTTCAAGCGTATGGCTATGAATGACGAGGAGACGGTTGCACTCATCGCCGGCGGGCACACCTTCGGCAAGGCGCATGGCGCTGCTCCTGAGAGCAACGTTGGGCCGGAGCCGGAGGGAGCCGGCCTAAGCGAGCAGGGACTCGGGTGGAGGAACAGCCATGGCAGCGGCATAGCCGCTGATGCCATCACCAGCGGCCTGGAAGGCGCATGGACCACCAACCCCGTAAAGTGGGACTACAACTTCTTAGAGAACCTGCACGGCCTCGAATGGGAGTTGACGAAGAGTCCCGCCGGGAAGTCGCAGTTCACTCCCGCCAATGCAGCTTCGGTAGCCACCGTGCCCGATGCGCACGACCCATCGAAGAAGCACGCTCCCATGATGCTCACCACGGATATCTCCCTGCGAACGGATCCGGCTTACGCGGAGATTTCAAAGCGCTTCCTGGAGAACCCGGCGGAACTTGAAGACGCTTTCGCCAGGGCGTGGTTCAAGCTTATCCACCGCGATATGGGGCCTCGCAGCCGCTACGTCGGGCCGCTGGTTCCGGAAGAGGCGCTGTTGTGGCAGGACCCCGTTCCTGACGTAGATCATGAGCTGATTGGAGAGCAGGACATAGCCGACCTCAAGGCGAAGGTGCTCGCTTCCGGGCTGTCCGTTTCCCAACTGGTCTCTACCGCCTGGGCCTCGGCGGCATCGTTTCGCGGCACCGACAAGCGCGGGGGAGCGAACGGGGCGCGCATCCGCCTCGCGCCGCAGAGGGACTGGGAGGTGAACGACCCGGCGACGTTAATCGGCGTGCTGCGGACGCTGGAAGGTATTCAGTCGGAGTTCAACGCCTCACAGAGTAGCGGGAAGAGAGTCTCTCTCGCTGACCTCATCGTCCTGGCCGGATGCGCGGGAGTCGAGCAGGCTGCGCGGAACGCCGGTCATGACGTGCGGGTCCCCTTTGCGCCGGGCCGCACGGATGCGACGCAAGAGTGGACTGACACGGAGTCCTTCCAGGTGCTGGAACCCAAGGCGGACGGCTTCCGAAACTACGTTCAGGCAGGGCAGGAGGGGAAGCCGGAAGAACTGCTGGTGGAGCGGGCGTACATGCTGACGCTCACCGCTCCGGAAATGACTGCGCTGGTTGGCGGCCTGCGCGTTCTGGGCGCGAACGCCGGGCAGTCTGCGCACGGAGTCCTAACCGACCGGCCGGGGGCACTGACCAACGACTTCTTCGTCAACCTGCTGGACATGAACACCGAGTGGGACGCTGCCTCCTCCTCCCAAGACGAGTTTGAGGGACGCGACCGCCAAAGTGGTGATCTCAAGTGGACCGGCACCAGGGTTGACTTGGTGTTCGGATCCAACTCCGAGCTGCGGGCGCTCGCGGAACTCTACGGGTGTGACGACGGGCAGGAGCAGTTCCTACGCGACTTTGTGGCCGCGTGGAACAAGGTCATGAATCTTGACTGCTTTGACCTACCATGTACCAATGCCAATAGGCAAAACGCCGCACTGTAACAAGGACGGACAAAGGCAAATCTTTTCCTATCCATCTATCGCAACAGCCTAGTTGAATGTAGTAATGTTAAGCAACCTGGCCAAGAGGGGAAGGTTATGCGATCTATATTTTGGAAATCATTTGTGCTGTTGGGTCTGTTGCTGCTCCCGCTGGGCTGTACCGGCGGGGACTCGGACGAGCCCTACGTGATTGGCGCAATGGACGCGCTCACCGGGGTCGCCGAGTCCTACGGCAACCCGTTGCTTCAAGCCAAACTGCTTGCGGTGGAGGAGATAAATGCGGCTGGCGGCATCGACGGTCGGATGCTGGAGCTCATCGTTGAAGACTCCAAGTGCGCCGCCCAAGACGCCATCATTGCCTACAACAAGCTGACGGACGTGGACGGCGTCAAGATCATCCTGGGCGCCACCTGCAGCGGCTCGACGCTTGGCGCCGCGCCGCTGGCTGAGCAAGAGGGCGTCGTCATGCTCTCGGCGTCGGCCACAAGTCCCGACATCGCCTCCGCCGGTGACTACATCTTCCGCACCGCCATCAACGACCTCCAACTGGGCATCGACATCGGCAACACGCTATGGACGGACGGCATCCGCAACATAGCCACCATCACCGAGTCCACCGACTACGCGGAGGGCGCTCGCAGCACGTCCGTGGCGCGGTTCCAGGAACTGGGTGGCTCCGTGGTTGCGGAAGAGGGGTTCTCCTCAGACGTTATCGACTTCCGCAGTCAAGTGACGAAGCTGGTCAATGCGAATCCTGAGGCGATCCTCATGGCAGTCCAAGGAGAGGCCGCTGGGGGGACCATCATGAAGCAGGCCCGCGAGTTGGGCTACAACGGCCCTATCTACTCGGAGGTCGTGCCCACGGGGCCTGAGGCTCTCAACATTGCAGGCGACTCCGCCACCGGTCTGAAGGCCATTGTCCCCAACCCGGATTTGACCACCACCGCCGGCAAAGAGTTCCTGGCTAACTTCCGGGAACGCTACGGCGCCGTCGCGACACTGCCTTGGTTCCAGGGTTCCGCCTACGACGATGTCTACATCGCCGCTGAGTGCCTGAAGGAGACCGGGGACGACCAGGATGCTGACGGCTTCCGGGAGTGCCTCAAAGAGATCACTTGGAGCGGCGCCATTGGCGACAACTACAGCTTCGACGAAAACGGTGATGTCGTCGGCCTGTCCAACGTCGTTGTCGAGGTGCTGCCCACCGCCGAGCGGACTGAGGAGAATCTCGGCTACCGCGTGCTAGGCCCTGCACCCACGCCGTAGAGACGTACATGCCGCCAGTGGCCTTGGCTGACTGGCATAGGGAGCACTATGACTGAAGAGAACAGATCGTCGCAGGGCGCCGCTGAGCAGTTCGGCAGGCAAGCGGAGCATTACGCCGTAAGCACTGGCGTGCACGCCCACAGCGAGGGACTGGACATAATACAGGAGTACGCGTCGCTGGGCGGCCGCGGCGTTGCCGTGGACATAGCCACGGGGGCCGGTTTCACCGCGTTTGCCGTGGCTCCGTACGTGGAACGGGTGCTCGCCACCGACATAGCGGCCGGAATGCTGCAACAGGCCGGGCAGTTGGCCGGCGAGCGAAGCCTGGCCAACGTGGAGCTTGCCTTTGTCGAGGCGGAGCACATGCCCTTTGCCGATGCTTCTCTGGACATGGTGACCTGCCGGCAGGCGGCGCACCACTTCTACGACCTCCCCCTGGCGCTGCGGGAGATCGAGCGCGTGCTCAAGCCCGGCGGGGTATTCCTGTTGAGCGACACTTCCGCCCCTGAAGACGACGCTATCTCGGAGTGGATGAACGATGTTGAGCTGAGGCGCGATACAACCCACGTTTGGGATAGGAAGCCGTCGGAGTGGCGGGTCATGCTGCAAGAAATCGGCCTGGAGGTAACCCACCTCCAGATGGTCAGAGTTCACCTGGAGTTCAACGACTGGGTGAAGCGCTCGGCGACCCCGGAGGAAAAGATAGAACCCTTGAGAAAGGACTTCCTATCGGCTTCTGAAGCCGTTGTGGACGCTTTTGGCATAGAGCCAGAAGGCGACGGCATCAACTTCAGCTGGCCGGTAGTGGTTCTGCGGGCCGTGAAGTAGTACCAACCAGGGTCTTGCTATAGACGTTTAAGGAAGACGGCCCAGGTTCCCGCTCATGGTGAGCATAGAGTTTATCCTGAGCGCAGCCGAAGGGAACCATATGAGCGGGAAGATTACGGTCTCGTTCCTCACGGCTTTGTCTTGGAATCAATCTGATATCGATTTACGTTACTGCAACCACCCAGAGCGAAAATTGTTAGCGCCGCCGTGAGTCTCCGTAGATGGGCAGCCCTACGTGTCCTAACCACCGTGAAATCATCAACATTGCCAGAATAGCTATGGCAACCGCGCCTATGCTCATCACGGCCCCGGAGTTAGGGATGATGCCGCTGATGCATATGGATCGTTCGCCACCCGTTAGGGGTCCAACGCTAATTGTCCCTTGCTCTCCGACATTGGGTCGTGACTCCCACCTGGAGTGTCCGTCCGGGCCCTGGGTCAGAACCCAACAGCGAACCTCCATGTCCTGGTGCTGAGTCCACAACAGGGAAAAGAAGCCGAACCCCACAATCGCAGCGATCAGCAGCCCTGCAACAGTAGCAGGTATCGCCGTCCCCAGCGGGCGTTTCGCGACAGTCAAACTTCTGACAGCGGCGAACCAAATAACGAATGTAGCGGGCAGAAAAACAAAAGCGATTATTGAGAAGGTTGAGAAGGTTCCTATTAACGACAGCAGGCCCATACCCAGGAGCAGTCCACCGCGTACTCCAGGGTCTCGCACCCTAGAGGCCACGAACGCCAGCACATACGGCGAGAGGAATAGTAAAGCCCAGGCTACGTAGCCCAAACGTTGAGCGGCGACATGGGGTTCCTGTGACGAAAACCAGTAGAAGGCCAGGGAGATAGCAGGAACGATGCCGGCGGCACTACCGACTATCGCCGCTCGAGCCCCGCGCTTCTGATTTCCCAATTCACTCATTTGCAAGCCCTACACGGATTTACGCAACGCTTCCAAGTTCGTCCCTGGACAGCGCGGCGAAATTGAGCACGTGGAGCTGATCATCAACCCCCGGCCATCAGTCTGTGCCGTCGCCTGTTTGACTTCACCGGCCACCGACCCCGGTTGGCCGTTCAGCAGCGTTTCGCGGCTGACGCCCCCCATGAGGGTTTTGCTTGTAAGGGTACGGGCTTCTTCAAGTGAGGGGTTGGTGGCGTCCTCCGTGTCCCAGTTGAACGCTTGGACGGGGTAATCGATGAGGTCGCGCAGCATATTGTTACTGCGGCAAACGTGAAGCACATTGAACCAGGCATCCTTGGCCGCATCGAGGACGCGTAGATCGTAGGGACGGCCAAACTCCGCGTACTCTTCTCCGGTTATGAGGTCCGTGGTAGCCCATGACGTGGTCGCGAAGAAGATACCGTCGGCGCCGGCGTTCAATATCTCGCTGACGTAGTTGCTGAAGGTCTCGGTGACCACCTCAAGCGCCGAGTGGACTTTGTCCGGGTGGCTCCGCATCTGCTCTACAAGAACACCCTCCGACTCCACCAGCCGTCCCGCGATGGATATCGGGTTGAACACTGTCATTATGAACGGTACCTCACCGGCCAGGCCTTTCTTGATATCGCTCAGGGCCTTTAGATGCTCATCGAGGACGCCCGCGGTTGCTTTCAGAGGTTCGATATACTCCCACTGTTCAACTGAGCCAACCGGCACGTCCAGCGCCGTCGGGCCCTCGGTAGGGTCCGCGGGATACCGGAACGTCGCGCCCCAGTCTTCAACGTGATACTGGGCGCGCGGGTTCACCTTCATGAAATCCCAATCGTATTGCCGCTGGAAGCCAAGCATCGACTCAACAAGACCTTGGACGGTCGTCTCCTTGTCGTAGAAATGCCGCCACACGCTGAGGGGAGGCCGGTCGACCGTTTCGCCTTCAAGTACCGCCCGTACTCGTTCTTGCTTTGTCAGTGCCATTGGTGCCTCCTCGTTACTCTTTTTCTTCACGTTCCGTTTTCAAACGCTCGGCCCTGCGGCGAGTGATCTCTTGCAGCAACCGCACGCCTCTACCGGTAACCCGCATCTTTCGCTTGCTAATGCGCTTCCGCTCTCGCCGGTCTGCTCTGGTGTCGGGCTCTTCACCAACCATAACCCGATGGTAAGACAACATTTGCCCTCAAAGCAAACTGGTGCCAGATAGAAGGATTTGGGTTACCATGTCCGAAGCCGTTTAGAGGGCGCAAGTATGGACAAGCGACGCTTGGTGAAACAGCTCGAACACATTGTGGGCAAGCGGTCGGTGATTCACCATCCCGACGACCTGCTGGTCTTCGAGTACGACGGTTCCGTGGATAGGGGACTGCCCGCGGCCGTGGTGTTTCCCGCTTCTACCGAGGAGGTGTCGCGGGTAGTGGAGCTGGCGGGCAGGGAAGGCCTGCCGGTTATACCGAGAGGCGCGGGCACCGGCCTGTCCGGCGGCGCAATCGCCTCCGAGGGCGGCATAGAGCTGGCCCTGACCAGGATGCGTTCCATTCTGCAGATAGACCCCATGAATAGGATAGCCGTGGTTGAGCCCGGCGTTGTGAATCTTGATCTTTCGGTGGCCGCTTCCCGGCACGGCCTCTATTTCGCTCCGGACCCTTCCAGCCAGCGCGCTTGCACCATAGGCGGAAACGTGGCCGAGAACTCCGGAGGGCCTCACTGCCTGCGCTACGGAGTGACGACAAACCACGTGCTGTCTCTCGAAGTGGTATTGGAGGACGCGTCCGTGGTCTGGCTGGGCGACCCATACAGGGGCCGCCCCGGGTACGATCTGGTGGGAGCGTTCGTTGGGTCGGAGGGGATGATGGGGGTGGTTACAAAGGCGGTGGTGGGTCTGCTGCCCGCTCCGCAGTCGGTAAAGACGATGCTTGCCGTGTTTGATGATATCGAGCAGGCCAGCAAGGCAGTATCCGCGGTGATAGGCGGAGGGCTGATACCCACCGCAATGGAGATGATGGACAGCCTGGCCATAAAGGCGGTGGAAACGGCAATCAACTTTGGATACCCCAAGGATGCCGGTGCGGTGCTGCTCATAGAGGTGGACGGACTGGATGTGGAGGTGGACGAAGCGGCCGCCATGGTTCGGGAGATTTGCATCGATGCGGGGGCCACCGACGTCAAGGAGGCAAGCGAGGCTGCGGAACGGGAACGACTCTGGGTGGGAAGGAAGGGCGCTCTGGGCGCGCTGGGTACCTTGGCGCCGAACTATTACCTTGTAGACGGCGTGGTGCCCAGATCAAAACTTCCCAACGTGCTGCGTAGGGTAGGGGAGATCAGCGAGGAGTACGGTTTGCCCGTCGCTAATGTCTTCCACGCCGGAGACGGCAACCTGCACCCCTGCATCGTTTTCGACGAAAGGCAGCCCGGCCAGACCGAGCGAGTCATCGAGGCCGGCGGCAAGATACTGGAGGTGTGCATTGACGCTGGTGGAGTCCTCACCGGTGAGCATGGCGTCGGACTGGAGAAGAAGGCGTACATGCCGCTGATGTTCAGCGATGCCG
Organism: Dehalococcoidia bacterium; assembly: GCA_965220545.1. GTDB lineage: Bacteria > Chloroflexota > Dehalococcoidia > Lucifugimonadales > QGNO01 > DAOUJH01. The sequence continues at coordinate 46,751 of CBDCQF010000010.1, read as the reverse complement.
ATATGGATGCGATGCTTCAGCTGAAAGAGACCTTTGCCCCCAACGGCCTGTTCAATCCCGGCAAGATGTTCCCTGACGGCGCGTCCTGCCTGGATACCGGACAGCAGGCGGCGATGAGCAGAGCCGGTGCCGGAGCCTGGGTGTGATGCCGTCTTCTGCCCAAATGCGGGAAATGCTCGGCCACGTCATGAACGGGACTTCCCTTGTTCCTGACTCCGATCTATCCAGCCACGCTGTGGAAGGACTCACTCCCAAAGCCGCCGTTTTCCCCGCTTCCGAGGAGGAGCTGTCCGCCTTGCTCAAAGAGGCAAACGAAAAACGTTGGGCCGTATCGCCCAGAGGGTCGGGAAACGCCGTCTGGTTGGGGAACTTGCCCGAAAGATTGGACGTTGTAGTTGGCACCGAAATGCTGCCGCACCTTATCGACCATAATCCCGGCGATTTGACGGTAAGCGTCGGCGCGGGGACTAACTTCGGACTGCTACAGGAACGGCTCGCGGAACAGGGCCAGTGGCTGCCGCTGGACCCGCCGCTGGCCGGTAGGAGGACCGTAGGCGGCATACTTGCCGCAAACCTGTCCGGGCCTCTCAGCCTTTCCTACGGCTCCGCCCGTGACTTTGTGCTGGGAGTAAGGATTGCAAGCGCCGGTGGGACTCTTACCAAGAGTGGGGGAAACGTAGTCAAGAACGTCACCGGGTTCGATTTGCCCAAACTGCACATAGGCGCGCTGGGGACGCTGGGCATAATCTTGCAGGCCACGTTCAAGGTGCTCCCATTTCCCAAAGAGGATGTTACCTTGGCCGCTGAGTTCGGCGATTTGGGCAAGGCGGTAGACGCCTGCCACGAGATCGCTCGTTCTCAATATGCCAGTGAGGCTGTAGAGCTGATCAAGGCAAGCGACGAACGGAACCGCGTCTACGCCCGTTTCCAAGGCTCTGTCCCGTCTGTGGAAGTTCGACTGGAGAAGGGGAAGTCCCTGCTGGAGCAGGCGGGCGCGGAGAACGTCGATACCCTCTTACAAGATCAAGCAAGCGCCCTGTGGGACGCCGTCACGGATTTTGGGTGGGACGACGGTGCCGGAGAAGAGGCCCTGCTCAGCTTGGGGCACCTTCCATCTAAGACCAAGTTCGTAGTCGGCACGATATCCGAGTATTGCGCGCGGAACGGCCACACCCTGGAAATCGCTGCCGGACCGGCGCGGGGCGTTGTGAAGTGCAAAATCGGGGCTCCTTGCAATCAAATCAAGAACTTAGTATCCGGCCTTAGAAGCATAGCCTCATCCGTCGATGGCTATGCCTTGGTGGAGCATGCGCCTTTGCAGGCAAAGGCTGAGCTGGACGTGTGGGGCGACCCGGGTCCGGCCCTGCACCTGATGCGGCGATTGAAGGACAGAATGGACCCCAACCGTATTCTCAACCCCGGCAGATACGTGGGAGGCATCTGAGGTGGTGCGCCAACAGACCCCAGCCAGCCCCGTCTTTGCCGGACCCCGTGACGAAGACCTGTACAAGTGCGTACATTGCGGTCTCTGCCTCAATGCCTGTCCTACCTATTTGGAGACCGGCCTTGAAACCGAATCGCCGCGGGGGCGTATTGCGCTGATGAAGGCGGTGCGCGAAGACCGCGTCTCCTATACCAGCCATGTAACGTCGCACATGGACTTGTGCTTGCAATGCCGCGCCTGTGAAGTGGTCTGCCCTTCCGGTGTCCCCTTCGGCAGGCTGATGGAGGCGACGCGGGAAGAGATATCCAATCAAAAGAGAGTGCCGCTTTGGAGGAGATTCGCTTTGAATCTTGCCTTCCACCATCTCCTGTCGTACCCCGGGCGCTTGTATGCTCTGGGCACGGCGCTGCGGCTATACCAGCGCACCGGCCTGCCCCAGCTGTTCCGCCGGGCGCCTTGGATAGTCGGCAGGTTCCACAGGCAGCTGCCAAACCTGCCTGCCTCCGTATTCAAACCGGCGGGAGACGTTGCCGCCACCCGCACTGAAACCAGGGCCAGGGTCGTCCTGCTCTCCGGCTGCGTTATGCCGCTGACCCATGGCCCGACCATGGAAGCCGCCGTACGCGTGCTGGCGAGGAACGGCTGCGAAGTGTCAGTGCCCTCAGACCAGGTCTGCTGCGGCGCTTTGAACCTGCACGGCGGAGACAGGCGGCAGGCACAGAGCATGGCGCGTCGCAACATCGATGTTTTCCTGGCTGAGGACGTGGACGCCGTGGTGGTGGCGTCGGCAGGATGTGGCTCCACGATGAAGGAGTACGACGACCTTTTGCGCGACGACCCTGAATATGCGGAGAAAGCGCAAGCCATCAGCGCCAAGGTCAAGGACATCTCCGAATTCTTGGTCGGTTTGCCCTGGGAGCCCCCCAAGGGGAAGCTGGCCGTGCGGGTGACGTACCAGGATGCGTGCCATCTGGCCCACGCCCAGCGGATAACGGAGGCGCCTCGCCGCTTGCTCCAGTCGATACCCGGTCTGCAACTGGTGGAGATGGAAGCTTCCAGCCGCTGTTGCGGAGCCGCTGGTCTCTACAGCACGTTGCAGCCGGAGATGTCGCGGCAGCTTCAGAGGAACAAGGTCTTGTCCGTGCTGGCCACCGGTTCGGAAGTGATGGCCACGGCCAACCCCGGTTGCGCAATTCAAATGGAGACGGGACTTAGAGAGGCAGGCAGTCCGGTTACGGTGAGCCACGTAATAGACCTCTTGGACCAGGCTTACGCCTTGGAGTAGGCATGGGCTGGTCCGAACATCATCCCACCGGTCTCATATTCTCCGCGCCGCAACTGTGCTATCCGGGCTACACCCTGTTTGCCAATGCCGGAGGCGGCGCTCAACCCGGCGAGTCCGGCAAATACGCCAACTTGATAGACCTGGAAGGACGCATATGTCATCGCTGGTGGCACGAGGAGAGCATCAAGTACGGACACTTGCTCCCCAATGGGAACCTGCTCTGCCGCGTTAGACAGCCGGAAACCGATGACCTTCCCGGCCATGCCGGCGGCGGCACGGCGGCGATCATCGAGCTCGATTGGGATAGCAACGTGGTCTGGGAGTACCGCGACCCGTACCTTCACCACGATTTCGTGAGACTGCCCAGCGGCAATACGTTGCTCCTTTTCTGGCAGCGCATGCCGGAGGAGTTGATCTCTCGCATACAAGGCGGATACGAGAAGGACGACGACGACCCGGCGGTTATGTTCGGCGACGTGATACGGGAGGTCACACCCGCTGGTGACGTGGTCTTCGAGTGGGTTTCCTGGGAATATCTGGATCCTTCGCAGGATATCATCTGCCCGCTGGAAAACCGCGAGGAGTGGACTCATGGAAACTCGCTGGCGGCCATGCCCAACGGCGATATCCTTATCAGTTTCAGAAAGACCAGCGTCGTAGCTATCGTGTCCAGGGAGAGTGGAGAGATCAGATGGAGATGGGGCCCCGGCGAGATATCGCATCAGCACAATGCCTCGCCACTGGACAACGGACGGCTGCTGCTGTTCGACAACGGGTCGCACCGAAGGGGCATGGACTATTCCAGGGTGCTAGAGGTCGAACCGTTCACCGGCGAAATCGGCTGGGAGTACCAGGGCGCCCCACCCGTTTCGTTTTATAGTTACCACATCAGTGGAGCGGAGCGTCTGCCCAACGGCAACACGCTCATCTGCGAAGGCGCGCACGGGCGGTTATTTGAAGTCGGCCCGGATAAGGATATAGTCTGGGAGTACATAAATCCGTTCTTCTCTTCCGGTTCCGGCATGGATCGCGCCAACTGGGTGTTCCGAGCGCACAGGTACGGCCCGGACAATCCTGCCCTTGAGGGAAGAGACCTGCGACCCAAGCTGTTGCAGTGAACCGGGTTATTGCAAGGAGATAATGTGGATATAGGAATTGGTATAGACGGCTCTTTGGGTCTGTCCCTCCAAGACCAGGATCAGGTTTCCAGAGCAGCGGCGCGTTTGGGCTATTCCAGCATATGGACGCCGGAGGGGCCCGGCCTGGACTCCTTCCACCTCTGCCAGCTGCGATGGGCGGCTACCGCCGGTGCCGTGGACGGCGGGCTGACCACCGGCATTTCCGTGTCGCCGGTGTCTCTGCGCGGGCCGGTGGCGCTGGCGATGAGTGCGGGAACGCTGAGCCGTATTACGGGAGGAAAGTTCCTGCTTGGAATAGGCGTCGGAGGGTTGTACCAGGAGGAGACCCGTAACGCTTTTGGTGTATCGGAAGTCCCGCCGGTGCGGCTGATGAGGGAATACCTGACAACCCTCAATGGACTGCTGGCTGGTGAGGTGGCTACCTACGAAGGCACGGCTGTGAACTTGAGAGGCGTTCAGCTTGCCTTCGACTCCCCGCCGCGTACCCCCGTATACCTCGGCGCTCTTGGACCCCAGATGCTGCGGCTGGCCGGCCAGCTTGCCGATGGCGCCGCACTGAACTGGTGCACGCCTGAGCAGATTGCTTGGAGCAGGGAAAGGGTCGCGGAGGGAGAGGCGAAAGCGGGCCGCGAACCGGGTTCCGTCAAGATCGTCGAATATATAAGGATGTGCGTAGACGAGGACGAAGACCAGGCCAGGCGCGCCTTTGTGGCCGCTATGCTTGGTTACGCGCTGGGACAGCCCGGAACTCAGAGGCCGCGCGGTTTGGGATATCGGGCGCATTTCGATAGAATGGGGTTCGCCGATATACTCTCTGAACTGGATGAGATGAGGAACAAGGGAGAGCCTGAGGACAGGATAGTAGATGCCGTACCGCCGGATATGGCGTTGCGCGTGGGCTACTTTGGCAAGCCGTCGGGCGCCGCGGAGGCTTTCCGTAAGCTGTCGCAAGGATTGGATACGGCAGTGGCGCGGGTCGTCGTGACGCGCCCCGGAGTGGAGTCGGTATCGGCAACTATGGAGGCATGTAAGCCGTAAGTTGAAACCACAACTACGGTGTGAGTACTAAAGGAGGAATACATGGCAGACCTTTCAATGTTTGATCTGACGGATAGAGTGGCTATCGTGACCGGCGGCGGTCATGGAATCTCCAAAGCGGTCGCTTTGGGCTTCGCACAAGCCGGAGCCCACGTGGCGGTAGTGGACAAGGTCCCGGAGAGGGCGGAGGCCACCAGCGCCGCTATCGAAGACCTTGGTCGTGAATCGCTGTTCGATACGGCCCACATAGGCTATGAAGACAAGGCCAGCGGCTTTGTGGACAGGGTTCTGGACAAGTTTGGCCGCGTAGACATTCTGTTCAACGGAGCAGGCGGGATGCGCACCGCCGATGGGCTGTACTACGAAAAGCCGTTGGAGGAGTTGACCGAGGACGTACTGGACGAGGTCATTAGAAACAACGTGAAGTCGTGCTTCTTCATGTGTAAGACCGTGGGGTCTGTCATGCTGGAGCAGGGCAAAGGCAGCATCATCAACGTCAGTTCGGTCAGCGGCTACGAGCCTTCACCCCGGCGCACGCCGTACGGTATCAGCAAGGCGGGCATCACCAACTTCACCAAGAGCCTTGCCGCCGAGTGGGGTCCCAAGGGCGTCCGCGTCAACGAGATATGGCCCCTGGCGGTTACGAGGCCTCAGGAAGACAGGTACCAGGACCAGGAGAACGTGAAGCGCCTTACGCAGCGCATCGCAATTGGACGACTAGGTGCGCCGGAAGACCACGTCGGCGTATCCATATTTCTCGCGTCCGACGCCAGTGAGTGGGTCTGCGGAGCCACCTTCAGGGTGGACGGAGGCCGCACCGGCGGATAGGTAACCGCGCCCGCCCACCCCACCGCGTCGTTAGGAGTTGGTCAGTGCCTGGAATCGGTCGGTGCGTTCATACGTACACTAGCCGCCACCCAGCTAGCGGAGTAAGTAGAGGCAAACCTTATCGGAGGGTCGATAAAACGTGAAAGTCGTATTCGTGCTTGTTCTGGCGTTGCCACTGGTCATGCTTGGCTGTTCAGTACCGGAAGCGGAGGTTGTAGTACAGGATAATGCGTTCCAAGTGAGCGGCTCTCCCCGGTTTAGTAGTAGAGACTGAGAACGGCGACATTACGGTGCGCTACTCGGGCGACGCGGGAGAAGTTCGAGTAACCGCAACCATAAGAGACCCGGAAAAGGTGGAGTACCAGACCAGCCAGATTGGCGATACGGTGTCTGTGTTAGCCAACGCTTCCAGCGCCGACGCCGGAGCCGATATAGAAGTGGAGATCCCGAAAAAAGCCCAACTAGAGTTGGAATCCGAAAATGGCAGAATAACCCTGGGCGATATAGATGGCAGCGTGAGCGCTACGACTTCCAATGGCGACATCACAGTCGCCGGACGTCTGGAGCCGGAGTCTCAAGCCAGGCTGAGGACTTCCAGCGGCGATGTGGAGGTAACTCTGGTGAATACTCCGGGAGTATGGCTGGACGCCGAAACCAGCGACGGCGAAATCAATAGCGTAGTGCCAATCACAATCACCGGCCGCTCCCACGATGATCGTTTGACCGGCAGCATCGGCGACGGAAGCAGCTCACTAACAATCCGAACCTCTAGCGGCGACATCACCATCAAATAACAAATCGCCTGTACCGCCCCACCTCCGTCGTTCCCGTGCAGACGGGAACCTATTACCCAACCCCCTGGCCTATTAAGGATTGAACCCAAAGCACTTCCCCATGTAGACTAGCGTTTGTCACAGTCTCGACCCATCACAGTCGGCACTTAGGTTATTGAGATAGGGCTTGGCATTCGTGCCCCCTTGCAAGACCTGAGTGTCTGGGTTGGGAGACTGTGACAAGTAGCCAATCCTTAGTCGCAAGGGGGTTCCCTTATGCAGAAGACGCTTCTGATTGTTGCCTTGTTGATTCTTCTAGTAGCCTGTACCGAACCCGAACCTACACCTACTTCCACTCCAAGTCCTACGAGCACTCCGATAGCGACTCCTACACCGACTCTTGTACCTACGCCAACGCTAACGCCGACACCTTTGCCCACGGCGACATTTACCCCTACTCCCTCGCCAACTCCAACACCCACTCCGACGCCCTTACCTACTGCTACATTCACGCCAACTGCGACGGCCACTCATACACCAACACCAACGTTTACTCCGACTCCTAGTCCTACCCCTACACCGACCTTTACGCCTACGCCTATACCAACGTGGCCTGTAAGTGAAACGCTTGGGGACTGGTATGTTAATGATAGAGGCATAGACCCTCTATCAGAGTTGCACGGGGTTTCGCTTCGTCTCTCGTCCACCAATGAAAGGTATCGGCTTGTAATTCGCTGTAATGTTGACCCACGCAACCCAAACCATCCAGAAGTTTTAATCAACTGGGAAAATGAGATAGAAGAACAAGAACCAGAAGTTACTTGGCGTTTAGATGATGGAAGAATAATGATAGTACGTTGGTATAGGTCAAGCACTGAGGTTGCAACCTTCTATCAAGGCGATGTAAAGAGATTCATCTGGCGTCTTATGAATTCAGACGAATTATCGGCAAGAATAATCACAGACCTAATTCTTACTGCTACTTTCGAGCTTGAAGGTTTGGCAGAAGCCTTACGTCCCTACAAGGACTCTTGTGATTGGGTTGGCTTTTGATTCCTGCCATATACTACCCCCAGATGAATGCAGTTCCTTTATAAGGAGGCTCACATTGGAAATAGCACCCAGCGGGCACACGATTGATGACTGGAAAAATCTTGATCTAGACAATGAAAATAGTTCGGACTGGTGTGAGGCTATAAAGATACTTGAGTCAAGGATTAGGGGCCGTTACCTCGATCCTGTTGATGAGCTCATTAAACTAGATCAGAAGCGGGCAGCAAAGGATCGCAGGTTTGGCTTCACGATCCTTGCCATTGATTGCATTGTTATTGAAACGCTGCAGGCTTTCATTGATGGTAAGCCAACAGGCACCAACAATATGTTCGTCAAATTTCTAACGGGACGTCCATCATTTTCAAAACATTTCAATGAGAAATTAGCCCGTAGATTCTGCGACAACTTTCGAAACAGTCTACTTCACGAAGCAGGAACTCGTTACGGAGGGCTGATTTGGTCAGTGTGCGATCTGTTACAAGACAAGGATGCTGGGATGATAATTAACCGCACAAAGTTTCATGAAGCATTGAAGTCTGAGTTCAAATCCTACTTGGACGAATTGAGAGACACAAACAATGCAAAGTCACGACAGAAGTTCCGAAAAAGGATGAATGGTGTCATAAGTAAGTCAATCTAGAGGAAGCTAGCGAATGCTGACGCGGCCTACTAGCACCCTAACCCGACAGCGCCCGCTCGGCGGCGGCAACGCCCTCGCCGCGCGCTACCTCGTACCCTTCCTTGTCCAGCAACTGCTCCAGCGCGGACAGTACGGACAGTACGCTTGACGCATTTGAGTTCTCGCCCATCAGGCCGATGCGCCAGATTCTGCCGGCAACAGGGCCAAGGCCGCCGCCTATCTCTATGTTGTAGTCCACCAGCAGCGACCGGCGCACCTTTGCGTCTTCTATGCCCTCCGGAATCCATACCGTGGTCAGCGTGGGCAGCCGGCTGTCCTCATCGGCGAACAGCTTCATCCCCAGCGCTTCCAGCCCGGCGCGAAGCGCCGCGGCATTGCGCTCGTGCCTGGCAAAGCGAGCCTCCAAGCCCTCCTCCAGCACCACGCGCAAACCTTCCCGCAGCCCGTAGATCATGGAGATGGGAGCCGTGTGGTGATAGGCGCGGTCGGACCAGTAGGACTTGAGCAGCGACATGTCCAGGTACCAGCTTTGCACCGGCGTCTTGCGGTTGGCCAGTACCTCTTCGGCGCGCTTTCCCAGTGTGAGGGGGGCCAGGCCCGGCGGACACCCCAGGCATTTCTGGGTGCCGCTGTACGACACGTCCCCATCCCACCTGTCCAGGGCCACTTCCAAGCCGCCCAACGATGTCACCGTATCGATGATAACCAGGGCGTCGTGCTCATGGGCAACCCTGGTAATCTCCTCGGCGGGACTCCGCACCCCCGTGGAGGTTTCGGCGTGCACCATGGCCACGGCCTTTACCGATGCGTGGTTCTTCAACTCCGCGCTGATTGCGTCGGGGTCCAGAGGCTGGCCCCACTCGGCCTCGACGCGGGCCACCGTAGCGCCGGCGCGCTCTGCTATCTGGCAAAGCCGCTCACCGAAATATCCGTTGATCCCCACCACTACCGTGTCGCCCGGCTCCACGACGTTTACTACGGCGGCCTCCATACCCGCGGAGCCCGTACCGGAAACGGGCAGGGTTATGCCGTTGTCGGTTTGGAAGACTACGCGGAGCATGTCCCGCACGTCGTCCATGACCTTCAGGAAGTCGGGGTCAAGGTGACCGAGCAGGGGCGCGGCCATGGCCTGAAGTACACGAGGGTTTACGTTGCTGGGCCCTGGCCCAAGTAGGAGCCTGACCGGGGGGTGGAACTCTTCAAGATACTGTGGCATTCATGTCCTTTCGATGGTAGGTAGTTTCACAGGCAATTCCGTGGCTGCAAATGAACAGCGCAGCCCATTATAACACTAGCCACAAATGTGCATGGGCAAAGATTAAATGCTGTTTGCGAACGGCCAAATCTCTGTAGCGACTTTGGCTAGATGTTTACTGCGTCTCCGTATGGTGTCCTCGTTCCATACGTCCGGTTGTCCATCCAGTAGTTCCCAATTGAGGCGCAAGGTAGTGTGTTTCCCTAAGGTTCCCTTTTTCTGATTCCATGGGGCGTTTGACAGAGATGCATTTAGCTTTCCGGTAACAAGCGTAAGGTTACCAAGTTCCTTGACTGCCTGATCGCGAGTATTTGTCGCTTCATCCCCGTCCACATCGTCTGGCAAGGGCCAGTTCCTCTGCCATGATTCGGGCATTATGTGCTCTCTCGTCAGTGAACCTTGACTCATTTCTTCGGTCTTGTCGCTCCTGAGATGGGACTCGATGGCTTCTAACACCATTATTTGCCTTGCGACAGCACCTCGTAATGGCGTTCCAACGAGATTATCATGCAGCATTGAGTCGTTGGGCCATTCGCGGTTGTCGACGGTTTGACCACTCAAGAATTCTATAATCATTTGATCTGCTGTTGCGGGATCGGTTGTTTCTGTTCTAGTTAGGAGTTCCACGAAAAGTTTGTTGAGACCTTGGGATGAAACACCACAAAGCATCCGTCGCACAAGGTAACTCTCGAGGGCCCGGATACTCCGCTTACGTACGTCGTCCGGGATATCTGTTGTATAAAGCCACATTAGAATTGGCATAGCAACACCAATTTCCATGGTCTTTACGCGACGCAGGAAGATTTCAATCCCTGTAATCCTCGCTTCTTCCAAGTCTTGGTAGACTTGTCCAGCTTCTCTGATGTCCCTGGCTACTTGTTCTATCGGCAGACCATTGGATTCTAAGAGGCTATTGAATTCGGTAGACACACTGGTTGCATTGACTTCTTTATGAGTTCGCATAACCACCCAGTAATTCAGAAAGCGATCAAGGTGGATACGGCTGTACCGACCTTCACTAGTGCTCCCACGCCACCACTCATTCCTGTCGAACGGTCCCCAGAGCTCTGTGGCCTTGGCTGCGTCATCGACCACGTTAGCCTCGTACATTACGGTGTTTTTGATATGGTCCGACTCTTTCAACGTTTCAGCTCTGGCATTGAGGACAGAGAATATGAAGTGAGGCTTCTCACCTTCGTCAAGATCAACAGTGGCCAGTTGCAGATACTCGGTAAGGGTGGTTGTCAGTGCCTCGGCTCTTGCATTTCTGTTGGCAGGTTCTTCGTTAAGCCAGTCTGTGATTTCCTCTTTGAAATACTGATAAGCCTCGCCAATAGAACGCAAAGGCTTACCAGCGTCGATTAATCCTCTGATCACATCTTGGAAGGAATGTAAGTCATTTACGTTTGATTGGCGGACTTTCGTGTCGCTGTCAGAGTCACCTTCCTGGTACTGGTCATCATTCAGAGTAAGCTTAGACAGCTGGTTGGCTCTTTGGGTGTCGTCTAGGGCTTGGAACGATTCTTGGGCTGCCCTAACCAATAGTTGAAGAGTAGTGAGGCGTTGCTGACCATCAACGACGATACGTTTTACCACTTCACCAGACTTCGCGCTCTGCAACTGGAGGACTATGGCTCCCATGAAGTGTGGCGGGATCTTTTCTCCCTGCTTGGCAGCAAGGAGTTTTCCCGCGACCCGTTTAGCATCACTCCAAAGTGGTTGCCACTGCCTTTCCTTTGTCCACGCGTAGGGCCTTTGAAATACAGGAATTCGGAATGAGACAGGGGTGTCAAAAAGGCTGGATAGTGTTTGTATGCCTGCTTCCATTGCTAACTCCTCTCGGTCACACTGCTACTAACACTTGCTGCGGGCTATCGTCAATGGCATGCTCAGGGATTTTCTGTCCTGTAGCTTTTAGGTGCTCAACAACCGCGCATGCCGCATCTTGTAGTTCACGCATAGCTTCCTCTTCTGTATCGCCAAAGGTGATGCACCAAGGAATCTCATTGAGCCACGCATTCCAGCGTCCGTCCTTGTCCTGTTCCACACTGGCAGCGAAGGTGTACCCTCTACTGGCCATCTGTTGCCTTTCCTCGCAGTGGTATTACTCTGCTCAGAATTATACAGGAGCACTGTGTGGCGGACATCCCTAGAGTCCCTTCCCCCCTTTGTGGGGGAAGGTTAGGATGGGGGGCAATAGAGGCGCGACCGGACGCGCCATCCCTATGGCACGACATGATCCGGCTCCAACCTATTGGCAAGCTCCACCGTCTCGGCGGAAAGCGGGGCTTCTTCCATGTCGTATCTGGCGGAGAAGGCGTCGATTATGGCTTGCTGCACGTCACCGTATGTTACGCCGCCAACCTCATCTCCAATGCTGCCCGCAGTCTCCGGGTCCCAATCGACCCCCAGGTGTCGGTACACGGGCAGCAGCACGTCCCTGACCCGGCTTGCTCCGTTCACGACCACCACTCCTCCCACGTGGGCGGCGCTGGGAACAAGGCGCTGCCCGACCCCCATAAGCTTCTTCACGCCGCGAGCGTTGACGCTGTAAGCGCCCGGGCAGTATTCGCCGGGAATTTCGCCTACACGCGCCTCCACTCCCAGCCTTCGAAACGCGTCCTCCACAATCCCGGACGCCTCTTCAAAGCGAGCCTTAACCCCTTCTTTGGGCTGCCCGTCCGGTATTGCCCAGGCAAAGGCAAGGGTGTCTTCGTGGAAGACGGCAGCCTTGCCGCCGACCAGCCGCTGCACCGCCTCGAACCCGTTCTCTCTGGCCGATTCAACGGCGGCCTCATAGCCGGGCGACCTGCTGTCTTGCCGTCCGAACGCAACGATTGCGGAAGGCCTGTGGAGCCGCAGCGTCTCAGGCTCTTTTCCATCAGCAACGTTCAGCAGCAAAGCCCGCGATACGGCGGTGTCCAAGGCTGGCCGTTGGAGGAAGGCCTCCGTAGTCAGCCTGATGGTGCGCTTCTGCATAAGCTGCCGTACACCCCCACCGTCATGCCCGTGACGACGGGCATCCAGGGGTGGAGGAGTGGACTCCCGACTTCTCGGGAGTGACGTTAGACTCCAAGACAGCCCTAGTACCAGTCCCTGTAGAACGTCTCGTAGGGAACGAAAGCGGGTCGCTGCGCATGGGGTACGGGAAGCTGGACAGGCCCCGCTTCTCTGGACGGCAGATAGACCGTACCCGTGCCGATGACCTGGGCCTCGCCGACTTGATTGAGCCCCTGGTACTTGATGCCGATAGCGTGATACTCCGTCTTCCCAGGGACTGCGCCCTGCCCGGATTCGCCTTCCTGGACGTCCTTGAACTTCTTTACAACCTCGCCCGTGTAGGTGGTCACGTCTCCATAGTAGACCGGCTTGCGCAGAGCAATTACCAGCCGGCGGATGAAGCCGTCGTCGCCCATCCAGTTGCTGAACAGTTGCTCGCACATCTGGGTGCGCTGCACGCCGAAGTCGAACGGGCCCGGCTGTCCGCGGTAGACGGCGGTGAGGGCGTCTTCGTGCTCGTTGCCAGGGCCGCGCCAGCGGGTGATGGGATGCACGTGGCCGACCTCGTTTTTCCGCGCCCGCTTGTACATGGGCTCGAAGGAAAGCTCGTCGCCCCCGGCAAGCGGCCCCGATACCGTTGCATAGCTCAGCGAGTGATAGCAGACCTGGTCCAGCAGCGTCCACGGCGACAGGGTCACCGGACCGACGGTATCGCCTTCCTCCACGTCCTCCCAGTAACGCGTCTCCGCGCCGCGCCGCGGCTCGTTTTTGATCTCGGTGAGCACATCTTCTATCTGCTCGTTGCTGTACTGGGACGTCTTCCGCTCGTATAGCATCTGCTCACCGAGCCGTTCCACCGGCATGGAGCGGCTGCTCCCCATGCTGGACATGGGCACATAGATCTGTGTGCCGTAGCACTTGCCCAGGAGATCGCCGTGGAAGTCCCAGTAGTGGTTGTCCGAGATGAAGAAGACCAGGTTGCCCCGGGATCCCGGCTTTTCGAATATCTCCTTTGTTACCTTGGAGGAGCGGAACTTTGTCCCTTCCCGTACGGCGTCGAAGAACTCCCACGCCGCGCCGGAAATGAAGTTGGCAAGCGGGTAGCCGCCGGGACGCACCGCGCCGTGCACCGACGGGTAGCGCACCAGGGCCATCGCCGGCCCCGGCGCTATCTGACAGCCGTAGCGGGTGGTCTTGCCGTACTCCGGGTCGGTGAAGATGGGGTTGTTGTCCCCAATCGACAGGGCGTATCGGGTGATGAAGTCGGAGGTGAACCTTTGCGAGTACTCGTAAGGAGGCCCGGACTGGTCATAAGGCGCGGGCATCCAGGGGGGCAGGTTCTCATCGGACTCTTGGTCTATCTGCTCCCGTGACCTGGAAAGAAACTCTGCAACTGCTTCTTCAAAAGTCTGCGTTGTCATTGCTCCGCTCCTTAGCGCCTTGTGTGAGGCTGGTTATTGTCTCCGCCGGACTTAGCGGGGTAGGGGATAGCTTGAATCGACTGCTCAATCCGGCCTGACCCTGCGATTCTATCATCTGCTCTGGCATGGTCAATGCCCGCCTGCCCGCTCATGGTGAGCTTGTCGAAGGGAGTGAGCGGGGGCTCCTTATGCCAGTTTCAGCGAAAGTTACAAGATGTCATAGAAATTGACCCTTAAAATTACACTAAAGTTACACATAAGTTCAAACACCGTGATATTATCCTCTGACTTTCGTCCGTAGCGAGGACACCTTATTGCCAGCATCTGAACTGAAACCGTCTCTTGCCGCCAAGCTCATCCGCCTCAGCCCGCTTGCCGTTGCCGTCGCTTTCGTCCTGTTTGTCCTGTTCGTCATGTCTTTCAATGTCGAGTCCTCGGCGCCATCATCGACCCCCGAATCACTCCAGGTTTCCATCAGCGCCAGCCCGGCCAATCCTACGGCCGGACAATCTGTTACCCTCACCGCGTCCGTCTCCAACGCACCCACAGGGTTCAGCCCTTCTTACAAGTGGGAGATGAGTCTGGGCGGCGGCTGGCACCTCCATGGGGCGAGGGGGAACACCTTATCGTTTCTTGCCAACCGCGCCGAAACCTGGGCTTTCAGAGTCACTGTGAGCTACGGCAATGGAGATTCTGCCACTTCGGACTCGCTCAGCGTCAGTTGGACCAACCCGGCCCCCACGGCGTCACCTGCCAACCCGTTCCTCGGTCAGCAGGTGACGCTTACGGCGCCGTCGATGTCTACCCAGGCCGCAACCTCCTACCAGTGGCAGCGCTGGTCGGGAAGCGCATGGACGGACCAGGGAAGCGCGTCCACGTCGAGCACCCTGGACCTCTCCTCCCCCGACTCCGCCAGCGTACTGGCCTACCGTGTCGCCGTGACCTACGGCACGGGCGCTGAGGCGACTACCGCCACCTCATCTGCCGTCGTCGTCGAGTGGAAGCCCGTCGTCATCAGCCTTACGTCCTCGCCGGAGTTTCCGCTGTCGGGACAGGCGGACAAGAGAACGGTCACGCTCACCGCTGGAGGAGACGTACCCTCGGGAGCTACCTACCAGTGGCAGGAATGGTCGGGGACCGCCTGGACCAACCTGGGGACAGCGTCCGCCGCTGCCACCAAGACAGTGTCGTCCACCTCAAGAGGCGCCAAGAAGTACCAGGTGGTCGTGAGCCACACTTCGGCGTCCTCGGTGACATCTTAGCCAATCCACGTCACCTGGGACGAGTGGGCAATCGTTGGAGACCTGTCCTCCGCGTTGGCTTCGGCGGTTGAAGGGCACACTGATTACACCACGGCCCAGACAACCCTGCTCACCTGCATGAATCCCTCTTCCTCCGATGATGGCGTGACCGGCGACGCTACGACCTCGCCACAGTTGGAATCCTTTACCGACATCCTGTCGCAGTATACCGGCGATATCAAGGCCAAGATGGACGGAACATGCGGCACTCAGTCCACTAGTATGTTCACCACCGTCCAGACCCTTACCGCAACCCAGCTTGGCAGCTATGGCACATCCACAAGCGCCAGCTTCAACGCCGAGTACGCTGCATGGCTGGCCACGCCGCGCGGACAGCAGTACACCGCCACCGTCGGCGACCCCATCCAGATGAGGCTCCACGCATTCCTCATGGCCGCCGACCATACAGACTTCCCCCCCGGACAGCTTGAAGAGCCCTGCTACGAGGCCAGCGGCGTATCTGGAAACCAGGGGTCTTCTACAGACTGTCCTGCTGGGGTGTCCCTCACTCTGGAGTCCGGTCTTAAATGTCTGCCGAGCGGGGTAACCGGCGCGCGTCTGACCCTGGCCAACAAGCTGCGCGTGCTCAACTGCTTGATCTTCTCTACCCCGCACGAATTCTGGGTCACGACTGAGACCCGCACACGGCCAGCTGAGAGCCTCCGAACAGACACCGACAGGTGGGGCTGGCTTCGTACCGAGGATTGGAAGTGTACTCTTCGTATGCCGCTCGCTGAAGAGGCCATCCAAGGCCCTGTGCCTTCCTGCCTGAAGCACGATGTGGGATACGCCAACCTGCAGATGTTCGCCGGAGCAACTGCCGGAACAGCGACAAACGATGAGTTGGACGCGATGTGGAATCCGCGGAACAAGGCGCTTGCCGACGCCAAGTTCAGGGCGGATATCGAAAGATACGGCTGCCAGAACAGGGGCGCTCTGGCCTCTGTTTGTCCGCCTAATGGTTTTTTTGGCAGCAACGAAAAAATGGCGGATAGCTATTTCTATTTCGTTGCCAAGTTCGGTGGCCTGCCCCCGTTGATTCCTCCTTCTCACAAAGGGTGGCCCGTCACAGAGGAAGACCTCACCCACATTTTGGCTAATCCCCAGTTTATCGACTGTGGCGCCAACCCCATCCCAACACTGGATGTTGGTTCTGCTGGAAGACGACTTAACACTACACGAACTTTCGATGCCACTCTGACGGCTAGAAGTGGCTGTGTTGATGATGTCACCATTGAGAGTTACACGGTGGTCTGGAAAGCTACCTTTGTCTTGAATCTGTTTCCTGCACCGGTACCCTATGAGATACCCGGATACGATTTTGCCTCGCCCGGATCCAAGCTGAATACACTTGAAGTAGGCTTTCTCGATGCCCTTTTCGCCGGTGGTGTCATACAATCTGTAGCGATAGCAAGGATAGAAATTCGGCCTAATCACAGAGACTACGGAGCCGAAGTTTATACCATTCCTGTCAATAGGATGGTTTATCCCACTTCTGTTCCAAGTCCACCGGTGCATCCGTGTAGTCCCTATCCTCAATGCACACAGCTTCCGCCGGCTCCGCCGCCACCGCCACCGCCACCGCCTCCGCCTCCGCCGGACACGCCTACTCCTGTGCCGCCACCGCCTACGGCTACACCTACGCCCGCTCCCACTCCAACGGCTACAGCCACGCCGTGGCCTGATGACCCATGCAGAGGCGCAGATCCAGATAGCGGCCCGTCCGGTCAATCAGACTGTGGTCCAACTCCAACGCCCGGGCCCTGTTGGAACTGTGGCGGCGATCCTGGAGATTAGATATTCCTGAGATATGAGGTGGTTTATGGCTAATGTGCCCTTATTTCCCCTGTGCGCCGACACCTACACCTATACCATGCCGCAATTGCGGAGGGGGAGGTGACAGTGATTAAAATAAAACACTTAGATAGGCTAGTAGGAGGATTTATTCAATTGGTGACAACGACTGACAAAGGCCGATCTCATCGGAGAACCTTGCAATTGTACGATCTTAATCGGAGCAGTTTAGGCTTATGCTAAGTCCAGTGGAAACGATCTCTGTACTTGTAGCTCTTTACTCTCACCTAGTAGTCTATTTACTGAGTATCGTTGGTCTTCCGTTCAGACCCTTCTCACGAATCCTATGGGACTTCTCAAGCCGGCGCCCTTCCTTTTTGCCGGCTTCTGCAGCCGTATGGTGCATACGACAGGTCGTACTTTTCTTGTATCCATGGATACACCTAACCAAGACCCCTGAGCGCATTGCTGGAACCCCCTTCAGGCCCTCCAGGCTTTGGCTGGTATATACCTTGCTGGTACACGTGCTGTGGCTCACTAGCTCCATCGGACTCTGGGCTCTTTTTACACAGGCTACTGTAAAGGAGGTTCTCCCTTACGTATCCCCAGCCTTCGGACCCATTACAGACCCTGAAGTTCGTGTGGTGGTCCTCATCCTTATGGTGATATATGCAGGTGTGTTTACCGCCTGGTCGGCGTTGATGTGGCTTCTTTCCCTGCGTCGCTCTCTTGCCCATTTCAGATACACTAGTAGCGTAAGGGACGGCGGAGACCTTGATGACGCACGACACTATTTGGCTCCTTTCAGAAAGACTGCAGTATGGGCCTTCGCATCATTGCCCATCTTCTTAGGCTACGCAGTACTGAGCTTTGCATCTGACCCTACTCCGTTCCAATAGCTGATGGTAAATTCAGGGCAGCCCTCCCTGACATCTCCCCCTTCCCCATACCCCTCCGTGCCCGTTACCCTTAACCCATGGACTCCCGGAAAAGCGCTGAGCAATACGTACAACGCCGTCGGCGTGGCGCCCCCCTTGGCAGCCAAAACGCCCGCCTCCATACACTCAATTTTGCCCCGGAACTTGTCCTGAGCTTGCCGAAGAGCCTGTCCTGAGCCCGCCGAAGGAAATCTGATTCGTTTCTCACCTCAAAAAAATATTTGGTTCGTTTTAGCCTTGCTACTTGACATAACGTTGGAAACGAATACCCGCCACAGCCAACCGTCTTTCCCCTGCTTGACACGGGAATCCAGGAGGCCCTCCTCCGTTCGCCCTGAGCTTGTCGAAGGGCGCATCCCCCCGGCGTGGTTCGACAGGCCTGTCCTGAGCGTAGCCGAAGGGCTCACCACGAACGGGGTTAGGGGCTCACCATGAGCGGTACAACTACGCCCCGCTTTGCTAGAATAGCGTGGAAACGTCCCGAGTACGGAGAACATGCCCCAAGCACGATACAATCTAGGACACGTAGCCAAACTCACCGCCAAGGCCATTGGAGAGCCCGGTTCAAGGTACTTCCAGGTGGCGGCTGAAGCCAGAAACGGCCAGACCGTGATGATATGGATGGAAAAGGAGCAGCTTTTCAACCTTGGAGTGCAGTTGAAACGGTTGCTCTACGAATATCAGGAGGAAGCCGACCGCAGCTCTTCCGAGGATTCCTACCAGGAGGCCGTCTTCGGTGTGCCGGACCCGCCTATAATCGAGCTACAGGCCGGACAGATGTCGATCGGATATGATCAGACGTCGGCCATGTTCTTCCTGGCGGCGCACGGTGTTGATCAGGAAGAAGACTCCGATCCCCTGGTAAATCTCGAGGCCACCTACGGGGAGATCGACTCTCTGGCGGACCAAGCCTTCGAAGTCTGCGCCGCCGGCAGGCCGCGCTGCCAGTTGTGCGGGGCTCCCCTAGACGCGGAAAAGCACCTCTGCCCCAGGCAAAACGGGCACGGAGTGCTGGCTACTTAGCGGAGTTCACCTGTGACGGTCAACAGCAGGAGCGATCGATTTAGTCCTCAACTCTTCGACCTGCTAGCCAGGGGGAAAATGGGCGAGTGCAGGCTGACCCCTGACGGGTCCAACTACACCTTTCTCACCACGGTTTCCCAGGGCGGCGAAGAACTCAAGGTGATTTATAAACCCCGCCGTGGCGAGATTCCTCTGTGGGACTTTCCCGGAGGCACCCTCTACCTCAGGGAGTACGCCTCTTACCTGCTCAGCGAAGCGTTAGGTTGGGGCTACGTACCACCCACCGTGATCCGCTACGGCGAATTTGGAGAAGGCTCGGTGCAGCTCTACGTGGAATGCGATTTAAGAGAGCATTACTTCACCCTGCGTGAACGTTTCGTAGAGGATATGCTGCGCGTCTGCGCCTTCGACGTCGTTGCCAACAATGCGGATAGAAAGGCGACTCACACCCTGCTCGGCAACGACGGCGGCGTATGGCTGATTGACCACGGCATTACCTTCAACGCTGAGCACAAGTTGAGAACGGTGATATGGGACTTTGCCGGGCAGCGTTTGCCGCACTGGCTGCTGGAGGAGTTGGAGTCGCTCAGGGACGGCTTCGATGCACCGGGAGGGCTGGCCGAAGACCTGAGCAAGCTGCTAAGCAAGACCGAAGTGGACGCGACTCGATACAGGTTGCGGACGCTGATAGATGAAGGGGAGTTCCCCATCCCCACTCTGAGACGGGCCGTCCCCTGGCCGTGGCTCTAAATCAGAGCCACAGCGCTCCACGCTGGTAGCCGCCCGTGAGCTGCAATGCAGTCCCGGACACCCATCTTGAAGCGGGACTGACCAGGTACAACACGGCTTGACCCACGTCACGTGGTGCGCCGAGTCCCAGGGGGTAACTCCTGATCCTTGCTTCACGCTCTTCCGGCGACCATCCAAAGTCCCGCGACTCGACTTCCCCAGGCATGATTGCGTTTACACGCACGCCCTTGTCCGCCACGTGGGCGGAGAAGGCAGCCGTAAGCCCGATTAGCCCCGCTTTGGCCGCATTGTAGGCCGGCGAACCCCCGGCTCTGGCCACCCTTGCGGCCTGCGAGCTTATGTTCACAATGCACCCCTCGCCGGCTTCAAGCATGGGTTTGAGAGCGGCTTGTGAGCAGTAGAACACGCCGCTCAAGTTCACGTCTATCACCCGCTGCCACTCCTCTAACGGCAGGTCCCAGGCGTTGCCACTGGGCGCGTCTATTCCCGCGTTGTTAACCAGGATGTCCAGTCGACCGTACTCTTGCAGGGAAAGCTCGACCAGGCGGTTGGCGTCTTCCGGTATGCTGGTGTCCATTACGATGTGGCTTGCTCTGCTGCCTCTGGAGCGGACTTCGTCGGCGGTGGCCGTAGAGTCCTGGATGTCGCCGATGACTATGGCGGCTCCGGCTTCGGCTAGGACCTGCGCAATACCCCGCCCAATACCCTGAGCCGCCCCGGTGACTATGGCCACATTTCCATCGAGTCTGCTGCTGTCCGTCATTCTGTTCCTCCCGGATGATCCCGCCAATCAGCAAGTCTAGCTGCACTTAGCGGACGTGATTCGCTCCTCCAAGCAGCCAAAAATGCTGTCCGCTAGGCGCACGGCAGCGCCTTTCGATACAGTGTCGGGTATCGCTGCCAGCAGCCCGCTCGACTTCATGTCGGCGCTCCACATCAGCTTTGTCTGATCCGCGTGCTCCTCTAGCCTTATTTCGGTCAGAATCTCAAAAGCGCTGCCAATGGACTTGCCGTCGATCTTTACTCTGGTCAGGTGATTATCCATGCTCAGCACTTCAAAGTTCAGCGTGACCGTCCCCTTCAGGAATGTGAAGGAGTGCGCCACTTTGGCAACGAAATGTGTGGGGTCTTCTTCCTCGAAGCTCCTGATTCCTGGGATGCATTCGCTTACTCCCTTGGGGTCGGACGTGAGTTTCGAGACCTCCTTAAGGGGAGCATCGATTGAATATTCTTTCTCTGCGTGCATAATGAGTATTGCCAGCCTAATATTAACCAGTTCCGGGTTTGTGTGCAGCCTATGAAAACGGAAGACAAGGAAACCTTAGAAGACGTCCGACGCTTCTGCGATGATCTTCGCCCTCTGGAAGACATATTCTACCTTGAGCACAAGTACAACGACCAACTGATTCCCCTTGCCAGAGAGTCGAATATTCTTGGCATGCCCGTCAAGGAGCAGTACGGCGGCCGGGGTTTGAGCAGCCTGTTATACGCGGAGGCCATGGAAACAGTCGCTGCGGAAGGCGTCGGCGTCCGGACGTTCTTCTCCGGCCATTCCTCTCTGGGGCAGAAGACCCTGCAGCACTTTGGCACGGATCTGCAGAAGCAAGCGTACCTTGTCCCATCGACCAGAGGGGAGATCATCCTGGCGTTTGCGCTTACCGAGCCGGATGCGGGGAGCGATCCGCTCTCCATGACGATGAGCTGGGAAGACAAGGGCGACCACTATCTCCTGAACGGGGTCAAGTACCTCATCTCCAACGCGGGCATCGCCGATGTCATCGTAACGTTCGCCAGGGGAGAGGACGGATGGATAAGCGCTTTCCTCGTCGATACACGGGAAGAGGGTATTGAACGAGAGGACATGACCGCAAAGATGGGCATGCCAACCGCCAACACCGGCATGTTCGAGTTGACCGACTATCGAGTCCCCAGGGAGAACCTCCTCGGCAATATGGGCGATGGTTGGAACATAGCGAAGTATTCCTTGTTGAACGGTCGCCTCAGCGTTGCCGCCGGCAGCGTTGGCACCATATCCGACTGCTTGGCGGAGTCGGTGAGCTTTGCCAAGGAGAGGGTGCAGCACAGGAAGGCAATAGCCAGGCATCAGTTGGTTCAAGAGCACATCGCGATAATGAAGACAAACTTGGAATCGTCCAGGCTGATGGTAAGAAAGGCCGCTCAACTGGTGGACAAGTTCGAGGCCGAAGGCGGCGACGAATCGTTTGAAGCTGCCGACACCGCGGTAGCCGAAGCCAAGTTTCACGCCACCAATGCCGCCTGGGACGCCGCCGATAGGGGCGTACAGATCCTGGGCGGCCGGGGATGGTCGTTCCTCTACAGGCCGGGTAGGCACCTTGTCGATACCAGGGTCTGCCGTATATATGAAGGCACCGATGAGATTATGAAGCTGAAGATAGCGTCGGCGCTTCTGGGTAGAGGGTTCGAAGCCTATCGCTAAGTAGTGTAGATTGGTGGAGGGGTTTGATGACTGCACAACAGACGTTTGAAGAGGCCATTGCCGAGTACCTGCAGCGATGCCAGGAGCAGATAGGCAAAGAGCGTATGGAAGGACTGCCGCCAGGGATGCCGTCCCCCTACGATCAGTCCGGGCCGCCGTACGAATCGCCGCTGCGTCTCGACGCGAGGACCATCCGCAACTACGCTCTTAGCATAGGCGACGACAATCCCCTTTTCACCGATCCGGAGTACGGCAAGCGGACTCGCTACGGTTCGCAGATTGCTCCCGGCCCCATCATGGTCGTGGTGCGCGCCGGCGGCGGCCAGGGGCCGATGCGGCCGCAAGGATACCCCGTAGCCGACTTTGTGGCAGGGACGGCGTGGGAGTTTTACGACGTTATCCGTTTGGGTACCGGACCAATCCGGTCTTCCAAGACGGATCGAGAGGTATTCCAGAAGCAGGGGTCGCGAGGTGGGCTTATCTTCCTTATCTGCGAGCTGTTCTACCGGAACGCCCACGGCGACCTGCCCGCCAAGGCTTACGGGACTTTGATCATGGTGCCCACGGAGAGCATGGGTAGCTCCAGGGCTATGTCGGTGGACAGGCTGGGCGAACAGATGATGTACGACCGCGGCACCCAGCGATATGATCCCGACGAGATCGCGGAATACATGGGTATGATGGGTAATCCCAAGCGTCGCGGAGCGGAGACCCTGTACTGGGAAGACGTGGAGGTCGGTCAGGAGTTGAACCCGCTGGTGTTGCCACCCTGGACTCTGCAGGACCAGATAGCCAATAACCTGGCCCGCTCATTGACGGGTCGCAACGCCGGCGCACTCGACGACGAGCTGGCGTTCGAGCAGGTATATCACGGTCTGCATTCCCATAGAGGCGGGGCTCGCACCCATCCCGTTTCCATGTGGCCCTGGACTCCCAATTCCGAGCACGAAGACGCCTTGCTCGCGGCCTACAGAGGTCAATCCGGCCCCTTCGACCACGGAGTGCAGCGCTTCCAGATACCGCAGCAGCTCCTCACCAACTGGATGGGAGACGACGGTTTTGTTAGGCGTTACCAGACCGCCATCCGCCGTCCCGTCTACTATGGCGACGTGACCATTTATCGCGGCCGGATAGCCAAGAAGTTCACCGAGCGGCAGACCGGGGAAAACACACCGGGTGCGGCGCCCGGAGACGTGGAGTACAATGCCGTTGGGATAAGGATGGAAGGGGTCAACCAGACGGGAGAGCTGCAGGCCCAGGGCACTGCCGTGGTCTATCTGCCCTCCCGCAAGACCGGCCACGTCCAACTGCCGGTTCCGCACCTGGCACAGCCGCCTTACGTGCCTTACGAGACGTTCTATAGAGACTGGTTCTAGCCGGTGTAATTCAGGGTCAAAGGGGAGGAGAATCATGGCTACACAGACGTTTGAAGAGGCCATAGCAGAGTACATAGAGCGCTGCTATGAGTCGGTGGGCAAGGAGCGAGAGGAGGGGCATCCGCCGGGGCCTGGGACTCCGTATCCCATCGGCGAACCTCCCTACGAGGCTGCAATAAGGCTGGATGAGCGTACAATCCGCAACTACGCCATCAGCATAGGGAACACCAACCCGCTCTATACGGACCCCGAGTACGGAAGGCGTACCAGGTACGGCGCCATGCTTGCGCCGAACACGGCCCTCATCCTAGTGCGCAGCCCCGGCGGCCAGGGGCCAACGCGCCCTGAAGGCTATCCCGTGGGAGACTTCTTCTCGGGGTTGGCCTGGGAGTTCTTCGACGTGCTGAGAATTGGCGACGCGCGTTTCAAGAACACCAAGAAGACCAGCGAGTTCTTCGAAAAAACGGGTTCACGCGGACAGCTTCTGTTCCTCATTGAAGAGATCAAGTACTGGAACGCTCATGCCGACCTGGTGGGCAAGTGCTACGGCACCCTGATCCTGGTGCCCATCGAGAGCATGGGCGGATCGCGGACTATGAACGTGGAGCGCTTGGGCGAGCAGCTCATGTACGAACGTTCCACTTCCAACTACAACCGGGAGCAGATGGACGAATACGTGTCGCTCATGGAGGCCAGCACCCGCAGGGGTTCCAAGACCCTGTACTGGGAGGACGTGCAGGTGGGGGATACGCTTGGGCCGCTTGTAGTGCCCCCGTTCACCTTGCTTGACCAGACGGTGCAACGGGTGGTCAACGCTGCCGCTACGGGGAGGTACGGCACATCGGGAGACGAACTGGCATTTGAACCGGTGTATTACCACAACATTCAAGGGATGGGCGGTTACGGCAAAGGCTTTGCCCATCCCGTAACCCGCTGGCCTCACGGACCCGGAGACGAGCATCAGGATGCTCTCATGGCGGCTTACAGAGGCCAGCCGGGACCGTTCGACGGCGGCCAGCATAGGTCTCAGCTGCCCCACAGGCTCATCAGCGACTGGATGGGAGACGACGGTTTCATCAGGAGATACCAGTGCGCCCTGCGCAAGCCCGTCTACTATGGAGACACCACCTTCTACACCGCTGAAGTGGTAAAGAAGTTCAAGGAGTCCCAGGAAGGCGACAACGAGCCTGGAGGACAGCCGGGCAGGGCGGAATACTACGGGGTTGGCCTGAAGCTTGAAGGCAAGAACCAGGTGGGAGAGACCCAGATGCAGGGCACCATCGCCGTGTACCTGCCATCTCGTGAGGGAGGCCCGGTTCAGTTGCCGGTGCCGCACAAGGGCAATCCCCCGTACGTGCCTTACGAGACCTTCTATAGAGACTGGTACTAGACCGAATACCGGCGGACACCTAAAGGATAATTCCTATGAAGATGGACGGAATGCTCAGCGGAATACGCGTGCTGGACTCCACCACGGCCGTGGCAATGCCCACGGCTATGCACATTCTGGCCGACATGGGCGCCGAGGTGATCAAGATAGAGGCCCCCACCAGGGAGGAGGCCGGTCGGCGGGATGATGGCTTTCAGTACCTTCAACACAGCAAGAAGAGCATGACCATCAACCTGAAAGCCCCCGGCGGCGTCCAGCTTTATAAAGACCTCGTCGCCAAGAGCGACGTTCTGGTAGAGAACAACCGCGCCGGAACCCTGGACCGGCTGGGCGTGGGCTACAGCGAGCTGATCAAGGTAAAGCCGGACATCATCCTCCTTTCCAACACCGGATTTGGGCAGACCGGCCCCTGGAAGCGCTATGCCGGTATAGGAACGTTTCTGGAGCTGATTACCGGAGTCAGCCACTTCACGGGTTACCTGGACCAAGGGCCCAGGCAGGTTGGCAACGCCTGGATAGACATACACGTAGCCTGGATGGCGGTCTTCTCCATACTGGCGGCGCTTCACTGGCGGGAGGAGAGCGGGGAAGGGCAGCACATTGACTTTTCCATGTACCAGGTTGGCGTTTCAACCTTGGGAGCGGAGTTGCTTGATTTCATTGTAAACGGCAATATAGGGAAGCAGATGGGGAACCGCCATCCGTCGTATGCCCCGCACGGCGTCTACCCCTGTAGCGGTGACGACAAGTGGATAGCCATAGCGGTAGAGAACGATGAGGAGTGGCGCGCCCTGCTCAAGTCCATGGGCGACCCGGAATGGGCGGACAACCCCAAGTTTGAGGATGCCCTGTCGCGCCATCACAACCAGGATGAAATAGACGGCCATATCGCCGAGTGGACAAAGGGCTGGGACTTCTATGAGCTCATGCATTTGCTCCAAGGGAACGGCGTCATAGCCTCAGTGATCCCCAACACGGCTGAAATCATGACGGATTCGCACATGTGGGCCAGGGGCTTCTACGAAAAGCTGACCCACTCGCCGGAGTCCGGCCTCGGCGACAGGATGCTTATCGGCAGGCCCTGGAAGGTCTCCAAGACGCCGTCGCGGTTCCGCGGACCGGCCCCCACGCTGGGACAGGACAACGAGTACGTCATGAAAGATGTCCTGCAGCGCACCCAGGAGGAGATAGTCGAGCTATATGAAGCCGGGGTGCTGGCTAAGCAGACCCCTGCAGTCGCGCCTCCGTCGCCGCGAACGCAGGCGGCTCCCGCTCGACCCAGGCCTGGCGCCGCTAACCCTGCTCCCAGCTTGGATGATGGCACTCTTGCCTATATAGACCCCGACTACCAAAAGCGCTTGGGGGTGGAGTGATGGGCGGCAGCGTGTTCGGAAAGTTCCGTGTCGTGGACATGACCCGTGGCATAGCGGGACCCTTTGCCAGCAAGCTCCTCGCCGACTATGGAGCGGACGTGATCAAGGTCGAACCGCCTCATGGTGACCCTTCCAGGCAGATGGGCCCATTCGCCGGAGACGACCCTCACCCGGAAAAGAGCCTGCTCTTCCTCTATCTCAATTGCAATAAACGGGGAGTAACCCTGGACGTTGAAACCGCCGCCGGAAGAAAGCTCTTCCTTGACTTGGTGAAGACGGCGGACGTCTTGATGGAAGACTACGCCCCAGGGTTTCTGGACAGCTTGCAGCTGGGCTACCCGTGCCTGGAAGAGATCAATCCAAAGCTGGTGATGACCTCCATAACACCGTTTGGCCAAACGGGGCCTTACAAGAGTTACAAGGGGAATGATCTTGTCTACTATGCCATGGGCGGCATGATGTACACCAGCGGCGCATACCACAGGGAACCGCTTAAGCACGGCCAGCCGCAGAGCCTCTATCTGGGGGGCATAGTAGCCGGGTACGCCACCGCGGCTGCGCTCTTTGCCAGAAGGACGCTGGGCGAGGGACAGCACGTCGATCTGTCTCTATCGGAGGTCATGGCCGCCGACCATTACCAGCCCGTGGCCCGGTACGCCTTTTCAGGGGCAGTGACGCGGCGCGCCCCCAAGAGCGATACCGGCCAGGAGAAGGGCACCGGCTTCCTGGGCATGGTTCCGGCAAAGGACGGGTACGTTAGGGCCTCCATCAGCCCTCCGCAAAGGCTCTATTCTCGCGCTGGGCCTCAACCATGGCCTGAGTACGCCGCCCTGCTGGGGCATCCGGAAATCGCCGATGCCCTGGCGGAAGCAACCAGCATACAGGAGATCGATGAGATAGTACTGCCGGTGATAAGGGAAATGCCCAAGATGGAGTACTACCACAGGTTGATGACAAACGAATGGCTGGCGGCGGCGGCACAGACGCCGCAGGACTTGGCCGATTGCCCGCAGCTTGAGGAACGGCAGTACTTCACTGAGGTGGAGCACCCCGTCATTGGCCGCGTCAAATTCCCTGGAGAAGTGGTGAGACTGCCCAACTCTCCTTGGAGCCTTCGGTTTCCCGCCCCTCTCCTTGGCCAGCACAACAGGGCCGTCTTCTGCGGAGAGCTGGGTCGCAGCAAGGACGAGCTTGTTGGGCTTAGACAGGTGGGAGCAATCTAAAGCCCCAGCCCGCTATACCCACACACCGTCGTTCCTGCGCAGGGCGACCATGCAAAACCTCTTCCTCCTTGATGGGGGAAGATTGAGATGGGGGTGAACCCCGTTTAGGCGCGCGCCTACCCTGATGCCTCAGTGCACTCCCCCTAGGAACGCATCTCTCCCGTGACTTTCCGCTGTCGCTTTTCCAAGAAAGCCGGCGTGGCGTCGTCGCTGTCCCTGCTCAACTGGCCTACCATGAAATTCAGGGTGTACTGCATGTCCCAGGCCGCTTGCTCAGGCAGCTCTCTGCTCTTCACCGCGAACTCCTTGAGCATTCGCACCGCTACCGGGGGCATCTGACATATTCTCTCGGCAAGCTCTTCACAGCGAGCCATCAGCTGGTCGTGGGGCACGGTCTCGTATATGAGGCCAATTCTCTCCGCTTCCTTGGCGTCTATCGGCTCATCGGTCAGGAGCATCTTCATGGCGTGAGCGTAGTTAAGCTGGCGTATCAGGTGTGTTGCGGAAGGCCCGCTGCCAATCCCGCCTCGATTGGAAAGCAGCGCAAAGTAGAAGCGGGCGTGCTCCTCACAGGCTATGCGGATATCAACGGTGTTGAGCAGCATGTAAAGCCCGGCGCCGGCAGCCCATCCGTTGACCGCCGCTATCACGGGCTTCCACACGCGTGGAAAGTCGACTCCTCCTCCAAAGACCACAATCTCACGCCCGTTCACCGTACCGGCTCTTGGCCAGAAGAAGTTCTCAGCCTGCTGATGCCGCACGTCGTCGTAGGACATGCCGGGGGGTGGGGGCTGGATGTGATGACCGGCGGAGAAGTGCCTGTCGCCAATTCCGGTTAGGATCATCACCCTCATATCTCTGTCCTGCCAGAAGTCCCGGTAGGCCTCCCCCATCTCCTCCATGACCTGGGAGTCCATCACGTTGGCCTTTGTCGGGTTGTTGACGGTTAGATAGGCAACGCTTCCCTTCTTTTCGTAAATCGTCTTCTTTGGCATAGGTTCACCTCCGGAATCCGCACCGTATATATCCGTGTATATATCCGTTTGCGGAACTAGTCAAGCGTTCGATTTGAAAGGTGTGGTTTGTAGAGCCTTAAGTAGACAAGGCGTTTGCCAACTGTTCAATCTCTACTGGGGATGTTGGGAAGGCAAACCAACCCTCTCTGCGTCGCTGGGCCCGCCCGCCTTCAACGCTTCGATGATCGCCTCCGTCCTGGAGCGGACGTTCATCTTTACCAGGATGTGTGTGACGTGAAGCTGGACCGTTCTCAAACTGACGTGCAACTGGGAAGCTACTTCCGTGTTGGTTAGCCCCAGAAGCATCAGGCGCAACACCTCCTGCTCTCTTGGAGAAAGAGATTCAAAGCTACGGTTGTTCCCCGCAGCGCCCGAGATGTGAGACATGCTGAAATCGACGCTTGCCCTTGCCTCCGCTCCCAGAACGGTTATTCCCTGTGCGGCGGCCCGCATGGCGCATTCAAAGGCCGCTCTTTCAATATCCAGCGAGAGATAGCCAAGCACACCTGCTTGCAAGCATTCGTTGACCAGCGCGGGATCATGGCGCACCCTGGTGGTCAGAACCACGATTTTGGAAAAACGTCCTGCGTCTCTGGCAAACCGCCTTGCCAGCGTTGCCGGGTTGAAGTCGTCCGGGTTTGCCCCTACCACCACAAGGTCCGGCTGCACCAGCTTGACCAGATCGTAACCTTCGTCTAGGTTGTCGGACTCACCCAGTACGGAGAAGTCGGGCATCTCATCCACAAAGCTGGTAATCGCTTCCCGCATCATGGTGCTTCTGAGGAGGATGACTACCCCGTACGAACTCGCTGCAGCTCGACCGTTCCCGTCCATGGCACCCCTCCATTGAATGGACGATACTCAAGCCTGGGGGCAGGATACATGCGCATTTGCGAAATGTCAAAATATGCAGCTTCCACTTCGCTTTTTCGCAAAAATATATACGTATCTGTACGGATTGCAAAGATGGACTAGTTTAATTAACTTGCATGATAACTTTGGCGTTATTGTGCTCATCGCAACGCAAGGTGAAACTCCGATGCAGTGGGAGGTTTGTATGGACGCTTATCGCATTCCCCTTAGTAGATTGTGGATCACTGCCGTCATTGCAGTGGGCTTGATAGCGCTGCTGGCCTGCGGCTCCACGGAGGAGGCAACACCGACGCCCACCGCAACGGCGACGGTTGCCGCGCCTGTCACCGCCGCTACGCCTACGCCGGAACCGATGATGACCGATGAACCGGTCTATGGCGGCACGGCAAGGATTGCCGACAGAATACGGCCGCAGTCCTTTGAGCTTACCCACCTTGGTGGAGGCCTGCAGCCCGCCAATGGCATCGGCCCAATAGTCTGGTCGGCGCTGGTCAGAGAGAGCATCGTGGACCGCGTTAGTATAGAAGGCGACCTGGCCGAATCCTGGGACGTAAGCGATGACGGTACGGAGTGGACGTTCCAGATCCGTGAAGGGATCGTGGACCACAACGGAGACCCGTACGGTGCGGAAGAGATAGCTTACCTTGTGCACCGCATGGTCGACAGGCCCAATGACGCCCCTTACTCGCAGGGCGGCGGCTGCATGAAGACGGCCATAAAGGAACCCACCAGCGACGGCGGCGTTGAGGTTACCGGGCCAAACGAGGTCACTATCCGTCTTAAGGGCCCCACCTCCTGGTTCGCCGCTTGTGTCAGCAGCGGGTACGTGATGTTCGGCCCCGCCAAGCAGTACAAGGCGATTGACGACACGGGCGAGTGGAGGCTGCTGGACCCCGAGAAGGATGAGATAATAGGCACAGGGCCGTTCAAGGCCGTAAATCTGGTGGAGGAAGTGGAGGCCGTTTACGAAAAGAATGAAAGATACTTCAAAGAGGGACGGCCATTCCTTGACAGGGTGGAGATATTCCATGCCACCGAGCGTTCAGTAGTGGTAGCCGCCATGTTGGCCGGACAGAACGACCTGATTGCCAACACCTGTTGCGACGGATTCCGCGCCGAGTTGACTCCCATAAAGAAGAGCCATGGAGCCAAGATTGTAATGCCCATAGCGGTAGGCTACGGACAGGCCGGGATCATGGTGAACCTCAGGCGGGCTCCATTTGGTCCGCTGGACGACCCAACGGCGCGCACCATCCGCAAGGCTATCCAGCTCTGGTACGACAGGGACGAGAGCGGAGAGGCCGGATACCAGGGCATGTACATGAAGCCCTACTACTACTACCCCGGCTGCGCCCACTGTGAGCTGCCAGGCTTCGACTGGATATACACACCTGAGCAGTGGGAAGAGTTCCCCGGGTTCAATCCGGACACCAAGGAAGCGGATATAGCGGAAGCCAAGCGCTTGATGGAATCCATAGGGTACGGCCCAGACAACATGCTGGAGTTCGACCTAGCTGTGACCTCCGGTGGCAGCACGCGTCGCCAGGCTGACGCCGCCATTCCCAAGATGGCCGATATTTATCTGAAGCCAAACGTACGGGTCAGCCAGGTTGGTCAGGGTGAGATGGGAGAAGACACCACACAGATGGTATTCTTCGTCCGCGGTTTCGGACTGCTTGACCCACAGCAGTACGACGACCAGCTCTACCTGCCCTTTGAGATCTACAATAACTCCAACTGGAACCGCTACGACAGCGCTGAGTACCTCAGGCTGCACACTCTGGCCGCCACCACCGTCGACCAGGCCGAGCGCGGCCGTCTCTACAGAGAGATAGTGGATGTCCTGTACGAGGATGCCGGCATAATGCCAAGCAGCCGTGCAACCCCCATCCACCCCTTCAACGGCGCTTGGCGCGGTTGGACGCCCAAGACAAGGCACGTTCAGAATTCAAGCATTGAAAACGTCTGGATACATCCCAGCGGCGAGGCCAGCCAAGAGGTGCTTGAGCAGTACGACGTCTACACCAGGTTCCCTGATAGATTCCCTCTATAGCCTAGTGGGCTAGAGTTAACACTGAACCACCTGCGATCAACTTCGCAGGTGGTTCAGTGTTAGAAATGATGGGTTATAATCAAACCGCCACAGGCGGACCTACCGGATCATGAGAAACTACATCATCAAACGGGTGTTGCTCTTTATCCCCACCATTTTGGGGGTTTCCATATTCGTCTTTGGCGCTTTGCGCGTCTTGCCCGGTGACGTGGCGGAGTTGATTCTGACCGGGGGAGACCCCGACGTGGTGGTCACCGAGGATATGAAGGAGGAGCTGAGAAGAGAGACCGGATTGGACAAGCCGATACACATCCAGTACCTCGACTGGATATGGGGAGTGGCAAGGTTTGATCTTGGCAACTCCTGGAATACGGACAGGCCAATTACCCGCAACCTCAAACGCCAGCTCCCAGTCACTCTTCAGCTCGCTGTGGCTTCCCTCACCCTGGTTGTCCTTATCGCTCTCCCCATTGGCATACTCGCCGCCCTCTACCAGGATAGGTGGCCCGATTACATCCTGCGGGGCACCGCTGTCCTGGCTAGTGCAATGCCGGGCTTCTTTGCCGGAATACTGATAGTGCTGATCCTTGCTGTCGGGTTCGGCTGGCTGCCTCCTCTCAGGTTCTACAACCTCTGGGATAGGCCGTGGGATTCAATGACTCAGCTGTTCTTCCCCGCAACTGCCCTGGGATTGCTGGGAACTGCAACGCTGCTGCGAATGACAAGGGCCCAGATGCTGGAGGTGCTGCGTGAAGACTACGTCCGCACCGCCAGGGCCAAGGGTTTATCCGAACGATTGGTGATAACGCGCCACTCCATGCGTAATGCCCTGATACCCGTGGTTACCGTTATAGGATTCCAGGTAGCGGTCCTGCTGGGCGGCACCGTGGTGATAGAGGTTATCTTCAGCCTACCCGGCATGGGCGAACAGCTGGTGCGGGCCGTCCTATTGAGGGACTTCCCCATAGTGCAAACTTACGTTCTCTATCTTGTGTTCATCTCGCTGCTCGTCAATCTCATAGTAGACATCTCTTACGCCTGGCTGGACCCACGGATCAGGTATGCGTAATCGACCGTTCAATTCAGGAGGGCTATGAGTACGGAAGGCGCAACCGGCGGACTAGCGCTGCAAGGTCAGCAGCAGACTCTCTTGAGGCCGGTCATTGCCCTTTGGGGCTTTGTCCGCAGAAAGCCTCTGGGCGCCGCCGGCTTGGCCATTCTGGTATTTGCAACCGTGATCGCTTTCACCGGCTCTTATATCGCTCCATACGACCCATTCGAGACCAGGTTGGAAATAGCGTTGGAGGGCCCAACCGCTCAGCACTGGTTCGGCATGGACAACTTGGGACGGGACGTATTCAGCCGCACCGTTATTGGCACAAGAGTGTCCCTCTACGTAGGCCTCACGACCATGCTGATGGCCACGGCCTTGGGGTTGTTCCTCGGGGTCTCCAGCGCGTACCTGGGCGGAAAGTACGACCTCATTGTACAGAGGTTCATTGATGGAATTGTCGCCGTGCCATCCTTGCTGCTCGCCTTGACTCTGGTCGCAGCATTCGAGATCGGTATGGAAAACGTAATCATTGCTCTCACCATAGTCAATACGCCTCGGATCACTCGCGTGGTGAGATCGTCCGCTCTCACCATCATGGCAATGCCGTACATAGAGGCGGCCCGCACCATTGGCTCCAGCAACTTCCGCTATAAAACACCAAGCCATAAAAAACCGGAATTTATATCGTTGAAAAAGTTCACAGAAAACGTGGAAGAATGTGATTCCTCTGTCATCTTAGAATATGTGAGTCAACATAAGAAAAAATGATTCTGAATGTTTACCTTGATATTTATATTTATGCAAACTTATAATTTTAATTTTTTATTTTATCATTTTATTATAACTATGTCTGCTGTATCTAGAATGCCAAAGATGCCTAGTATGCCAAAAATGCCAAAAATGCCAAAGATGCCTAATATGGGTAATATATCAAATGTTACCTATCTTAGTTATTTAACATATGCTTTAATTATTTCAGGATACTTAGTTACTATGTTTATGCCACAGTCATCCATTGAGGGGTACAGTTGTGTAATTGCTGGACTCTTCTTTTATATGATGCTGAAATTGGTTCCATTAACAAAAGCCGCCAATGTTTCTTTCTCAATGTTTTTACCATTTTTGCCAATTATAGCAATTTTAGGAATAGTTTCCTGGACGCTTGCAATCAATGTTAAGTATTCCAAAAACATCAGAAAAGGTGACGTAACAAATGAATATAAGACATTTAATTTCCTTTCTTTTATTTTATTACTTTTCCAGTTAGGATTATTAGCACGCCTTCATACAATGCCATATGCCACTACTCTCATATCACTCATCGTTTCATTCCAGATATTAGTGGTTTTTATTATGCAAATGAATTTGGAATACTTTATTACAGACGGATAAGTTAAGCGGGTTCAAATTCAAAATACATATTTTGATGTGTCATCGTTGCCGATTTAAAATGAATTTTGTAAGGTGTATTTTTATTTTCTAAAAGTTTAAAAACATTAGTACATATTTTAAGTTGGTGTTTTTTAGATAACTGATTAAATAAAGTTTCAATAAATCCTTTTAAAAGATTAGATAATCCTTTATTATACTTTGGATCGTCTTTCAAAGGAACTTCGAAATATACTGTATTGAGAGATACAATATCATCACTGTAAGAGAATGAAGATGTTTCTGGGTGATATATCCAATTGTTTGTATTAAATATAACATAAAATGGGCTAACTATTTTCATACTGAATACTAATAATATTAATGAGTAATTTTTAATATTATTTAATTGTATATAAGAAAATGCCAACGGCTAAAAATTCTGCTGCGTTAAAAAGACCTGCTTGGAAGAAAGGTGTGGTTAATTCTGTTACATTTACTATGAACCGCTTTGTTCGTAGAGCTGTATTGATACGAGTATCTAAAAATTATAAAACTAATATCCTTTTAAGCGATATAGCAACAAAGAATGGAGACAATTGGGAATTAAATGAAGAAAATACAACTATTCCTTGTAATTATATTCTTACCATAAGGGAAGGTGAAATATTATTTATTAATAATGGTAAGAGTTTAACTAATAATGGTAAAATAGATAATAGTGGTACAATAAATAATGATGGTGGTACAATAACTAATAATGGTACAATAACTAATAATGGTACAATAAATAATAGTGGACTTATAGATATTTATGGTCCATTAACTAATAATGGTGAAATAAATAATAATGGTGGTGGTACAATAACAAATGGTAGTAGTCCAGCAGACGTAGGTGTTGCTCCTATAACTAATAATGGTACAATAACTAATAATGGTACATTAATTATAAATGGATTGACAAATAATGGTACTATTACAAATCAAAATGCAGCAGAATTTAAAATAAATAAACGTGATTCAACAAATACTGGTACAATAGAAAATAATAATGGTTTATTAGAAATTAGGGGTAATTTTTATTTTTATAATACTGGTACTGTAACTAATAATAGTAATAAAGACAATTTAATCGTAGCAGATGTTATAAATGATAATGGTACAATAACTAATAGTGATAAACTAGTATTAAGTATTATACAATCTAATAATTCTGGTACAATAACTAATAGTGGTACACTAGAATTAAATTTTATACAATCTAATAATTCTGGTACAATAACTAATAATGATACAATAACTAATAGTGATGATGTAAATAATAGTGGTGGTACATTAACTAATAATGGAACATGGACTAATAATGGTACAATTTATAAGGGTGATGGAAATAACTGTCCCGTAGGTATTATTGACGGTACAAATTTAATTGGAGGTGGAGGTACTATTCTTGACCAATGCTATTCACCACCCCTATAATTTAAAAATGAATAATAATAATTAAAGCCAAAGTATGAAATACTTATTATATGTCTAAGTTTGTTGATATATTAAAAAAATACACCTATATCATCAAATCCAACAATTAACAAATGTTTAACAGCGAATTTTAAAAACATTATGCTATATGGTCCAGAAAATTCCGGAAAATATATTCAAGCTCTTCGCATCATAGAAAAAGAAAGTCCAACTTCTCTAGCCTATGATAAAAAATTTATTGTTTCTTATGATAATGACGAGTATGCTTACCGGATTAGTGATATTCATATCGAAATAAATTTCGAATTCCTTGGTTGTATTGCGAAAAGTTTATGGATAGAGATTTACAAGCAAATTATGTTAAGTGTGAAAAATAAACCATTTATAATATTATGTACGAACTTCTGCTCTATTAATAATGATTTGCTAGAAGTATTTTACACTTATATGAATAATCAAAATAAAAATATTCGCTTCATTTTTTTAACCAAAAATATAAGTATGTTTCCGAATGAGCTCGTGGAACAATGTTTAGTCTTTTCTTTAAAACAAGTGCCAGTAAGTAAGCAAAAACCGCTCATTATTCGACATAATTTTGTCGAAAAACTATGCGAAATTATCAAAGCCCATAAAACATTACAAATAAAGGCATTGCGGGATGTTTTATATGATTGTCTAACATATCAATGTGATATTAATGAAATTATGTATGAAGTCGTGAAAAAATCTATACAATTCGTAGAGCCACCAGAAGAAAAAAAAATTAAGTTATTGAATGAATTTAATATAAATTTAAAATTATTCAATAATAATTACCGCTCTATTTATCATCTAGAAAAAAATATTTTTTCTATAATTAATTCACTCTACCTATAATTTTTTTTATTTTTATTTTTTATTTTTAAGCAGCTACCTTCTTCTTCCGCACGACCTTCTTCTTAGGAGTTGGTGCGGGAGCTGGTTCAGGCTCTGGCTCTGGTTCCTCAGCGTCTTCTTCATCAGATGACTCCACTGTTGTGCTGGCAACTGTCTCATCAGCGCCACTAACTCCTGCGTCTGCCTCCTCAGCATCACGGTCTGCTTGAAGTGTTGCCTTTGCAGAGCTATTAAGCACTACGTGGCAAGTACGATTTCCAAGAATGGATGCCTTAGGCTGAACCACTGCCTGGACGAGTCGCCAAGTAGTACCAAACTTACCATTGGCAAACCAAATACCACCCGACTGAATGACAAGTGCCACATTCTGCGTCTTCTGCACGAGCTCAACCGGTGTAAGATCAGGTCGATCAGGGTTTGGGAAAATCATATTGCGGTCAAGATCGTAAATCTCAACCTTAAAAGTCTCATCGTAGTAGGGAATCTTGATTCGAAGAGTCGGTGTCCGCGTTAGGTCGGGCTCTCCCGTCTCCTTATCCTTAGGATACTTCAACATTGGCGTGAATAGAGCATCAACAACTGCATCGCTCATCTTCGCCTTACCGAACCAATCCTTAGAATTCTTAACTGCATCTGCCTTGATTCGTGCCTCGTACTCCTTCATCGATTGAAGAAATGCACTGGTATCCTCGTTGTAGTTGGCGTCCTGTTCGCGTGGAAATTGAAGGGAAAGTTCGTAGCTTTCAACACGACCGGTCTGAGGGTTTTCATAACCACTAACACCCCAAGTCATCATAAGTGGAGTAGAAAGATGAAGAGATTTATTATCGACAGCGCTCTGAATTCCTACACTCTTGCCTCCGGACTTGTTTGCCTTTGGCTTTGTGTACTTGAAATCAGTAGCAGCAGAGAAAGTAGCACCATTGTGAACGTTAGAAGTCATTGTAAGTGTATAATATTACTTTATATGATGAGTGTTGTCTTTAAATCAATTTTTTGCAAAAAGGATACAAAAACAATATCCTACCTTTATATAGGTGTAAATATGACTATTTCGAATTACTTATTAAAAGACCTTCCTAAGTATGAGCGTGGAACAACTCGTGTAACAAAAGATGATTTTTTTATTCCGCGTATTTCAGAATATTATCTACTTTTTAAGAATAACTACACATTACCACAATTAAAACAAATATGTAAGCATTATAAGTTGCCAAGAAGTGGAGTTAAAAAAACATTAATTACAGTGATTTATAATTATTTGTTTTACTCCGATGCCGCTGTTAAAATCCAGAAAATGGTACGAGGAATGATGCAGCGAAAATTAAATAAAATGCGTGGTCCTGCTGTCCTGAATAGAAAACTCTGTGTGAATGATTGCGACTTTTTCTCTCTGAACGAATTAATAAGTATTCCAATGTCCCAATTTTACAGTTTTAAAGACGAAGATGGATTTATTTATGGGTTCGATATTCTCTCCCTTTGGCAACTTTTTGGACAGAAAAAAGGCGGCAGAAAATCCCTACAATCGCAAGGTGTTTCCTGAGGAGACTTTTGGTATATTACGTCGACTTGTCTCAATAAGTAAAAATATGAATCAAAAAATCGATGTGAAATTGAAAAATGATAAAGTGAGTAGAGAGAAAGAATTAGAATTGAGAATTGTAAATGCTTTTCAGTTTATGGATACCTTGGGTAATTATACAAACCATACTTGGTTTATGGAGTTAGATGCTGGTAAGTTATATCGATTTTGTCGTGAACTTCATGATATCTGGAATCATCGCGCTCAAATAAGTGAGGAGACTAAACAGCGTATATCACCCAATGGCAACCCATTTAGGAATATTTCTATTGACTCAGTAATGAATATTTATGAAATACGTAAAAGTTGTGTAATGGTTATAGAAAATATGTTGTACGATGGAATTACAGATGATGATAAGAGTTTAGGTGCATATTATATTTTAGCCGCCTTAACTCTACAAAGTCAGGATGCCGCCGCTGCGTTGCCTTGGCTATATCAATCGGTTGCATGAAAGCATAAACAAAGCCAATTATAACGCACTAAATAATTATAATATATACTGTAAATTGATTTAAAGAATGCCTACCATAGTAGTGTATAATATGCCTCGTAAAGCTGCTCCCCACTCAGACTACTTCTGCGAAGACCGCTACTCCTACTGCCGCCGCTGGCGCCACTGCCAAGAAGGCCCGCAAGCCTCGTGCAACTAAGACTGCTGCACCAGCCACACCAGCAACTCCTGTTGCTGAAACTGTAACTGAGACTGTTGCTCCCGTTGAGACCCAGCCAATTGCTAGTGGTCTCCAAGATGAGTTCGCCGAGTTCCCTTGGCAAGCTCAACCAGCTCGCTTCTCAGTTCTCGTCGCTCCGCACTGATTTCCGCTCTCTTGAAAAGAAATGGACTCGTGAGCTCCGCGTTGCACAGAAGACCGTTGAGCGTCGCAGACGCAAGGTCGGAAACCGTGCCCCAAGTGGTTTTGTCAAGCCCACTCTCATCAGTGATGAGCTCGCCACTTTCCTCGGAAAGACTTCGGGAACCGAAATGGCTCGCACTGAGGTGACTCGTGAGATCAACAAGTACATCCGTGCTAACGCCCTCCAGGACAAGACCAACGGTCGCAAGATCATTCCTGATGCCGCTCTTGCCTCCCTTCTCAAGCTCGGCTCCAAGGATGAGCTCACCTACTTCAACCTCCAGCGCTACATGAGCCCTCACTTCGCCAAGCTCGGTCAGGAAGTCCCAGCTGCCAACAGCCAGTAAGCGTCCAAATTATAAAACCCCAATAAAAAAGTAAAAAATAAAAAATAAATATCATTTTATAATTTTTTTTAATGATATTTATTGAAAAACTTATAGTATTCGTTAACTTATGGTATCCGTTAACTAAAAGTTAACTTATGGTATCCGTTAACTAAAAGTTAACTTATGGTATCCGTTAACTAAAAGTTAACTTATAGTATCCGTTAACTTATACCTTGACTTCCAACTCTAATAAAAATGAGTAATCTGCATTATTCAAATCAACAATGTTATTATTATCGTCATATAATTTAATATGTAATTTACTGAGAGTAACAGGTCCAGAATAAGTACGTTTATAACATTCTGTATTATCAGCTTCATAAACGGTATTATTATCAAGAGCATATTTAGTATTCACACGAGCAAAAATATTATCCATAATGTTATTGGAAGGATAGCAAGCTTCGTGAAATGTCAAATCTGACTGATTTAAAAAATCGTTAAGTGCTAATAAATAGTAATTAGATGTGTTTGGCATTTTAATGGGTGTATCAGCTAAGTAATAATCATCAGTTATCGTATTTAAAGTACCAATACCACCAATATCATTTGATTCCAATGTTAAAATCAGTTGCAATCCGCTTCAATATTTCCCACATTTTTAGGACATTCAGGAACATTATGGTTCAATAGAAGGTGGTGGAATTAATGGACTTAATTGGTGCAGGTGTTAAATTCATAATAATATTGGTTGTATTACTACTATAATATGATTTTTGAAAGCCTAATTTCCATCCAAATGTATTGTAAATATAATTATTTGGTTTTACATCAAAGTTTAGTTCAAAATTTGTTAATGGATTAACTAATTCATCAATAGGTAAAAATGCAAATCTATTTAATGCCCTTCCTTCATCTGATGAAATATAAACTAATTTTAACTTTGCGGCAACTGACCTGCTGAGTGCTGATAATGCCGCATTATTAACAATAGATATTTAACTGATTTGTTCCGTATTATAATTGCCTGGAGTAATGGTTACATTAGTATAAGTGATGTATAACCCGTTGTTGTATCAATAACCTGGAAAGTACTATTTGTCTGCTTAAATTAATATCAATTGTGTATTCACTATCAGGAGCATTAAATGTCTTCAACTTCATTGATAAAACATTACGAAATAGGATTAGGTAATGACACCAAAAAATCAGTGGATTTAGCCTGTTCTCCCTTAACATATGGTCTAAATTTGGTATTCACATTAATATATTTTTGAATAATTCGTGATGACATTTATGTATATACACTAGATAGATTATTTAAATCGTGTTTCTTTATAAATTCTTCTACTTCTTTTTTCATTATTCGCGAATTCATAAACTGGACGTTGCTCAATGTATAATTCCCAATCGAAAACAGTTTCGCAGAATTCACTAAATTTGACTTATCATTATGGTCTATGGATTTTATATGAATTAGCCAATCATAAAATGACTGATTTGCTCTCCTTTTTCTCAGATACTTATAAAACAAACCCATT
Source organism: Dehalococcoidia bacterium (assembly GCA_965220545.1). Taxonomy (GTDB): domain Bacteria; phylum Chloroflexota; class Dehalococcoidia; order Lucifugimonadales; family QGNO01; genus DAOUJH01. Next base: position 6,218 of record CBDCQF010000010.1, on the reverse strand, counting down.
GTGGTAAAAATTGTGAATCGCGAATGATTATAATCTGTTCCAGAAAGCATACAAACACTTTTAAATTCATAATGCGTCATATTCAAATCGTTCAATATATCACGCATTGAATAAAGTGTACACGTACTTTTATCCAAACTGAAATTTCGCAAAACTCGTTGGCAACCATAAACAAACATATCCATATCTTCGCTCATACAAGCCCAGACGTGATTCTTGGCAACTAAATAGGCACAAAGCTCATCAGCTTCACCTACTGCCTCCATATAATTGCCTCCCATCACCTTAATCAACTCTTTCACATTACGAATATCGGCATTCGTAATGCGAATACATTTTTTCTTCTCATTTTTAAGCATTTTTTCCAATCTACATTTTTCCTCTTCACTTTCAGCGCTATTTATTTGTTCCTCTAACTTAGTGCATTTTCCCTTAGCTACTTTTTTTGTTTCATCACGCGCGTTGAGTGCCTCATTTTTCTCTTCAGGAGGAGTACCATCAAATATATAAATGGGGACAATATGATTTCTCCTAAACGTCTCCAACATCCGCAACATATTTTCGAGGAGTGCGTCATCACCTTTAAATTGATAAAGGAAAATACTTGTATCGATGGCAATACGCTTATGCCTCATATTGGAAAGCGGAATTTCTTTTATCCCTCCTTTTGAGTACTCCTTCAAGTACTTGTTTAGCATTTTAACACCCATTCTATCTATGAATTGGCTCTTATGTTGCTATTTATCATATAGTTTTAATTAATCAATTTTTATTAGATTACAGTTCACAAATACTCATTCGTAGTCCTTTCTCTCTATCTACATCAGAAACCAAAACAATGCTGTCTATAAATCCATTAGCTAATCCCTTTTTCAGCTCTTCACAAAAAGACATTAGAGTTTTCTCATCACCATTGGGAAAAGCAATTAAATTCTTCAAGTTTTCGTCCGCCCAACATAAAAAATCAGGATAATTACTCAGCAAAACACTCTTTAAAATATAATATTCGAAAACGTGGCTATTTTGTTTATATTTGCAAGCCGATTTTCTCTCTAATAAATCTTCATAGGATAAGTCATAATGGTATAAGATTTTCTGGGTTTGAGCCAATGAATGAATCAACTCTATCTGAATTAAAAAGTGAAAGTAGAGAGAAAAAGTATTCCAATCCGCTACTGAATATTTGTCTCGCAATAAATCAATAGCTATAAATGCTAAATTTAGTATTTCAGCCCAAGTTTCTGTATAGGTTTCACTTAATAACGCATCACTAATATTCATTCCTAATGGAAACACTTTAAATAAATCATTAGCCATTTTGCTTTGATCCATCAAGGAAAAATTCAGCCCATAATTATGGAGACACTCATGAATTAATATTTTAAACCATTCTTCTTGGCGATAGATAATGATTTCACCATCTTTTTTACATACATCACTAAACGCACTATTCACATTATCTACACCAATAATATCGCCTCTCATAGATGGTAGTTCTTTTTTTTCATCTGTTAAAAAAATCTTAATAGTAAGGGTTTCAGCGCAAGCATCTGGCGCGATTTCATCTAAAAAACAAAACCAGGTTTTCAAATGAGAGAGATATTTCGGAAGTTCTTCCATAAATTTCGAAAAACTTTTCTCTCTAACAACAAAAAATAAACGTACAATTCTCTTCCCAATTTCCAAATTTATATCAACAATTTTCGAATATTTCGCCATCATTTCAATAGTGTTAATCATTCTTTCTGGGAAATAATAATTATCCCCACCCAGATATTTTTCTATTGCATTTTTTACTAATATTTCGCTATTATCTATAACAACTATTTTTGGTTCAGATAATTTCTTAGCCTTTTTACTTGCTGCAATAAGCATTTTAAATAATTTTTTCACACATTTTTCACTTTTTGCAGTGATTTTTGGGGCTGTTTCTGTAATAAGTGCGGATGGAATTTTTTCTATAAAAAGATCCATACTTTAAAATAAATTAAATACGCTTACAATTACATTAGATTTTTTCTCAATCGCATAAGCTCAACAGTTTTTGTAGGTTCAGTGCGGGGTTTATAGGATTGTAATGTAGCGTCTTTTGTAGCTAAAAGTACATCTCTTAGGTGTGGATGTTGTGTAAATTTGGCTTCCAATCCACGGTATAAAATTTCTTTGCCTAGTTTTCCAGCGAATTCTAAATCTGGTTCAACATCCTTGAATTTTTTGGCGCGTTCGGTCGATTTACCCAATTCACTGCGCGAATCCAAAGTAAACTGATAATATATTTCAGGATTGGATTGTTTATATTTACTTCCTTGATAATAGTGCTCGACAGAGTTCCATTGATGACAGTCTAGATCAATTGGAGCTACCCAATCATTAGATAATTTTTTCCGCCAGTCTTCAAAAGTGGCTAAGTGTTTAAATTCTCCACGGCGTTCTTTGGGAATTTTCTCTCCACTGCCTTTTCCTGGAAGTGGTTTCGCATTGGATCTACCATAAAATGTAAAAACGGTATTTGGGTCACTATCCATTACTTCTAAAACAACACTTACATCTTTTTCTTTATCTCCCAAACGTGTACTTACAAACTCGGGTATTAATGCATATGGACCTGACATTTTTTCCAAGCATTTATCCACAATTAAATCACGAATGGCAAAAGGGAGTTGTTCATAAGTAAAAATACCGTGCTCTTTATAAGTAATAAGTTTATAATGCCATCCATTATAATCCATTGTAATATAATAATCAGGTGTGAAACTACCTCGTTTTTCTAATTCTTCGTCATTTAATTGGCCGCATTGAAGTACATTATCTACGTCGCCTGAATCAAAATTCTCCTCGGAAAATAAAATAAACTTGGTATTCAATGCGCGTTCAAGCGTAGAAATAGCCCAAGTATCACCCCAGAATTTACAAGTATTCAAAACAGCGCGGAATTGTTGAATGGTTGACACACCTTTCATAAATTTATATTCCTCTAACATATTTACTGATATGCGTTGTTCGGCTTTAATTCGTTCAAATTCTTCTTTCAGTTTTTTGGCTTGTTGAACTATTACTTTTTGCTGTGCTGAATTTTTTTCGAGAGCGAGTTTTTTACGCAATTCATTGTTTTGTGCTACAATTTCAGTAAGTTTTTGTCTATCAGCAGCAATAGAAAGCGATGTTTCTGTATAGAGTTGATAATAGGTCATAAAAACTTCTTCTGTAACAGCATCACTTAACATTTTTCGTAAATCACCAACTGTATATGTTTTTCCTACTTGTGCGAAAGCATCACGAATTACAGCGAAAAGACAATCGCCACCGCCTTCATTATCCATAATATTATAATTTTTATTTTGCATAAATTTCTGAATCCATAATCCAGTACCTACTTCTTCTCTCTCCTTTGCTTCTTCCTTTTTAGAAGCTGGTGGAAGTGGTGGCAAAGCATCTAGCTCTTCATCTTCTGCATCCGGTTCTGCATCTGGTTCTAAATCACTGCTACTACTACTGCTACTACTTGCTTCATCTTCATTAGCTGGCGCGTCATCATTAGCTGGCGCGTCGTCATTAGCCTCAGGTGACGGCATTAAAGCCCCACTTAAATCAATAGAAGCAAATAAAAGAGGTCCACTCATTTTATCCAAATCCAAATCTCCATCCTCATCTAAAACATTATCTAAATTTTTTGTTAATACTTCATAAACTGCAATAGGTCTCATACTATTATCATCTAATACCAAATATACATTATAATATGTAATATCATCTATTATTTTCGCAGTGCCAAGAACAACTTCCACATTTTTACCTAATATTTCCAATTCATACACATCTGCACTATGATTTTCATCATTGGATTCAACTTCATTAGGTTCTTTATAATTAATTTCTGGATTTAAATGCGATTTCACCATGATATAAATATATATACTAATTATATTTATATTATGCGCGACGCAACATTATTAGCAATGATTATTCTTTATTATAATCGCCATTATTTTTCCTGGTATTCAATGAAAAAATACCTAATTAATATTCCATTTGTGAGAGATAAGTTATTCACAACCTATGTCGCATTACAAGAGTCATTACATATTCCAAAATATTATCGATTAAATGCATTACCAATTAATGGTATATCTGAGGATGAAGCTATTAAACGTCTAGTTAGAATGGCAACTAATAAGGAAGACAATAAACAAATTTCAGGTATCATATACAGCAATAATAAACTTCATAGAGAGAAACTGATGCGACTTTTTTCAAGATATGCGCTTTCCAATCCACTCCACCCTGATATTTTTCCAGAAATCCGAGCAATGGAAATCGATATTGTTTCAATGGTGACACATATGTTTAGTGGCACAAAAAACACGTGTGGTAACGTGACAACAGGCGGAACAGAAAGTATTCTTCTTGCGTGTTATACCTATCGTGAAATGGCACGCAAAGAAAAAGGAATTAAATCACCGAATATTGTGGCTTTTACATCAGTCCACCCAGCGTTTGATAAAGCTTGTCATTATTTTGGTATTAAGCTAATAAAAAAAACATCATTCAGCAGAATTAAATGGGCTATAAATAGCAACACAATTTGTGTGGTAGGATCAACACCAACATACGCTTATGGTATTGTAGATCCAATTAAAGAAATGGCAGATTATTGTTCTTACAAAGACAAACCTTTTCATGTCGACTGTTGTATGGGTGGATTTTTAATGCCATTTTTAGAAGATAATCCAGTAACTTTTAAAAACATTGGCATAACATCCATTTCAGCCGATACGCATAAATATGGCAATTGTTTTAAGGGTTCGTCCGTACTTCTTTTCTCTCACCCTTCCATTAAAAAACATCAACATTTTGTGAAAACGGATTGGGAAGGTGGAATGTATGCCACACCAACATTACTCGGTTCTAAATCAGGTGCCCTTATTGCTTCAACATGGGGAAGTCTGGTTTATATTGGTTCAAGACATTACGCAGCAATAGCAAAAGATATACAAAAACAAGTTCGTAGAATAGTTAATATTTTTGGAAATAATAAAAATAAAAATATCCAAATTATTGGAAATCCAGATGTGAATATTGTGGCGTTTTCTTCCAATACATTAGATATTTACAAAATTGTTGCTGAAATGAAAAACCTAGATTGGGAATTATCTGTGTTAACTAACCCAGCCGCATTCCATTTTTGTATAACATCAACACATAATGAACGTATTATTACTCGTTTTATTGTTGATTTACAGAGTTGTATCACAAAAGTAGAGAAAGAGCCAAATAAAAAATTAACAGGTGCATTAGCGATTTATGGTTCATCAGCAAAAATAGAAAACTCCATTTTTACTGAGGACGTAGTCAATGAATATGTAGGACTTCTGTCAAAAGAAAACATAGTTTAGAGACCAAAAACATTGTTAAGGTCGTCTAAACTAGATGTTTTCAATTCCTCTTTTTTCACTTTTTCTTGGGCTTTTTCTTGATTTTTTTCTTGGGCTTTTTCTTGATTTTGATTTTTATCCATTCTAAATTCCTATACTATAATATTTTTATATGAATTATTGATCTTCATCATTTAGCATAAGTGCCATTGCCGCATAATTGTGTAAATCTATTAATGTGTCACGCAATCCCTCATCATCCACTAAATTTACACCTTTATTGGTTATAGACAGAGAACGCTGAATTTTGTCTTCTATACGCATTAAAACACCAATCATTCCATATTTGGCAAAAGCGTCACCGTAATCAGCGTTCTTTCTAGTGAAAAGTTCAAGAGCCTCAGCCTGAATTTTTTTCATTTGTTCTACTCGGTTAACTGACATATATATATTTTACTATTATTTATTGTATTTAATTCTTTTACCAAACAACATATTGTTTTAGTTTTGGATCTTTTTTAAACTCTGTTAACCAATGCCAAGCTTGAAGACGACGCAAATAAGTCATTGAATTTTCTGGATTAATTTCGAAAAGAACTATTTCTTGAATAATTTCTTCTTTCCGCATTTTTCTCACAGAAATATCATAAAATTCGGCAATTTTTTTTAAATCCGCCAATAAATAATTTTCCTGATAATCCAATTGTTTTGCCACAAAAGTATCCATATCATTTATATTTTCATCAACGATTTCATCAATATTTTCGTTTTTACATTCATTCTCTATTTTGGAATTCTCACTAATTTCAAAAAATATATTATCCATATTAATTCGTATAAATAATA